>NZ_JAKZGR010000005.1 GCF_022549675.1 Belliella kenyensis
CAACCTTAAAATACAAAAAAGAAAACCCCGAAAAAAGCTGGGAACAGCCAAATTCGGGGTTTTTGTGTTATGTTTTTGTTAATTATTTTACTGATTATCAGTTAGTTAATAATTAAGCAAGAAGCCCTATCTAACTTCCGATATAAAATGATATTGGATACTTATGGATATTGACCATTAACAACTTGTTGAGCCAATGGGTTGAAGTTGCTGGCAAAAAAGCGTATAATCAGAAATTTGAAAAACAAATCCCCTAGCAATTCATTGTTAGGGGATTTGTTTTTCATTTTCTCTGATACTCCGTGAATATTTTTTTTTGAAGAACTAAAATTCATCACTAGGATTGATCCAAAGACAATAAATTTTACATCTTTGCTGAATAGTTTGGTGCTTCTCGGGTGATACTGATATCGTGTGGATGAGATTCTTTCACTCCGGCAGCAGTGATTTTTACAAATTTGCCATTTTGCTGTAGATCCTCTATGGTTTTGGTACCACAGTAACCCATCCCAGCTTGTAATCCACCTACCAATTGATAAAGTACCTCAGATACCAATCCTTTGTAAGCTACTCTACCTACAATTCCTTCAGGTACTAGCTTTTTGATATTATCTTCGGCATCTTGGAAGTACCTGTCTTTCGAACCTGACTCCATGGCTTCAAGGGAACCCATTCCTCTGTATGATTTAAATTTCCTTCCTTCATAGATGATCATTTCTCCAGGAGCCTCTTCAGTACCTGCAAGAAGTGATCCGATCATGATAGAGCTGCCACCTGCTGCTATTGCCTTTACCAAGTCACCAGAATACCTGATACCTCCATCAGCAATCACTGGGACATTTCTACCCTTGAGAGCTTCTGAGCATTCATAGACAGCTGACAGCTGTGGTACTCCAACACCTGCAATAACTCTCGTGGTACAAATACTTCCTGGGCCAACGCCCACTTTTACCGCATCTGCACCTGCATCAGCTAAGGCTATAGCTGCCTCAGCAGTAGCTATATTCCCTACTATGACTTCCAAGTCTGGGAATGCTTCTTTGATTTTTGCGCAAGTTTCTATTACTCCTTTGGAATGTCCATGAGCAGTATCTATAGAAACCACATCCACTCCAGCCTGCTTCAAGGCATCTACCCTTTCCACGATATCTGCTGTCACTCCAACTGCCGCACCTACTCTCAACCTTCCAAACTCGTCTTTGCATGCATTTGGCTTATCTTTACGCTTCAAGATATCTTTGTAGGTAATCAGCCCTGTGAGCTTATACTCATCATCCACGATTGGAAGTTTTTCTATTTTGAACTCTTGAAGAATTTCTTCAGCTTGCTCCAAAGAAATACCGGCCTTGGCAGTGATTAAGTTATCTTTGGTCATGATCTCTTTGATAGCACGACCATGATCTTTGATAAATCTCAAATCTCTATTGGTAATGATTCCCTTCAATACGCGCTGATCATCCACTACAGGTATGCCACCGATATGATATTCACTCATGATATTTTCAGCATCTCTTACTTTTGCCTCTATATCAAGGGTAATAGGATCGAGGATCATTCCTGATTGCGATCGCTTTACTTTTCTTACTTGGGCTGCTTGCTTATCTATGGACATGTTTTTGTGAATAAAGCCCAATCCACCCTCCAAGGCGATGGCAATTGCAAGCTCTGCTTCTGTAACAGTATCCATAGCTGCTGATACCAAAGGTATGTTCAGTCGGATGTTTTTTGTAAGTTGGGTGGAAGTGTTGGTGTCGCGAGGCAGGACTTCAGAATATCCTGGGACTAGAAGCACATCATCATAAGTGAGTGCTTCGAAGAGAAATTTATCGGAGTTTCGATTCATAGCAAATATTGGTTAGGTCACCCTATTTGCCCGTCAAAGTTACAAACAATTCTCTTTGCTACTATAATAGATTGGAAAATAAATTTTAACACAAAGAAAATATAGAGATGAAAGCTTATCATTATTACAAATCGATGAAGATACCTCCGCTGCTATTTGGAATCTTACAGTATCATCTTGTAATTCTCTCATCGAGAAGGGGCCATCTGATACTGATGACTTCACTTCTTTATAGTGTCTACTCAAATAC
Source organism: Belliella kenyensis (assembly GCF_022549675.1). GTDB lineage: Bacteria > Bacteroidota > Bacteroidia > Cytophagales > Cyclobacteriaceae > Belliella > Belliella kenyensis. The sequence goes on from NZ_JAKZGR010000005.1 coordinate 2,094, forward strand.
CCCACATCATCAATTTAATCAACAGGGTATCCCTTTGCAGCCCACCAGATACCTCCTAGTATATGCTTCATGAAATTATCATCAAGAAATGCCCAGTCAGTATGACCGAGGGCAGTATAAAACATCCTGCCACCATCATACTCATTGATCCAAGCGATAGGGTGAAAATCTCCCATTCCATTTCCTGTTTTGTAAGTGTTTTCATCTGCGGTGATCAGTACTTTTACATCTGCATTGAAATTCTTGAATGCATAGATTTCATCCGACCAAACCCATTTCTCTGGTAGGTGATAGGTGGCTGGGTGATTTCGATCGACTACATTCAGCTTCAAAGTCTGCTGATGAGGGTGGTTGCGAAATTGTGCACCGATCAATTTGGTGTACCATTCCCATTCATACTCTGTGTCTGTAGCACTATGAATACCAACTATTCCTTTCCCTGATTGGACAAATTTCTCAATACTCTTTTTTTGATCTGAATTGAATATCGTACCTGTAGTACTCATCAAGATAATCACATCAAATCCAGCCAGATTTTTGTCTGTTATGAAATCTTCATCTTCTGTAGTGAATACATCAAAAACATTGTCTCTAGCCAGCTTCTTGATAGCTACCACTCCATCTGGAATACTTTGGTGTCGAAAACCTTTGGTTTTGCTAAACACCAATGCCTTGAACTGATGCTGACCAAAACTGGTATTTGACAAAAGTAGTAAAGTAATTAAGGTCAAAAGGAAATAGCGGAATTTTGGATTTTTCATATCAGGCTATCGATTCTATATTCTGTTTCTTTTGGGATTATGGATGATATTTTTAACTCAGACAACTAAAGGCTGTAATCATGGATGTACGAAAGACAGCCTATTTGATCAAATCAAACTTTTCAGCAGCGGCTTTGCGTGAGAAAGCATTGAAGTGCCACCATTCAGAGCCAATACCAGTGAAGCCTCCTGCTGCCATTGCCTCCCTTAATATCTTTCTGTTGGCTATATGATCTTTGGTGATTTTGCCTTCTCGGAGCATTTGATCTTCACGATCTGGATATGCTGGATATCCAAAGTAATCATATTCAGTACCTAAATCCAAAGGTAAGCCAGTATTTTTGTCCGCCAATGTCAAGTCCACTGCAACAGCATAATTATGAAGGCCTCCTATTTTTGGATCAGCTACATACAGTGGTTTTATGCTGTCTGGCTTTTGCAAATTATCCCATAGTATTTGTTGAACTGAGAGAGGACGCACGCCATCATAGATCAAAAAAGTAAGTTCTGAATATTTTGACTGTAGATGTGCATGTGCTTTATGAAGCATCTCTGCCACCACAGGTTGCAAATAACATCTTTCCAAATCACCGTAGACATCAATTCCAAAAAAATTATCAGTTGTCGAATATTTTAGATCCACAAAAACACCCTCAATTACCTTAGCGACATCCACCAATCCAGCCTCAATCAAACTTTGCTCCAAATCACCGATTTCTTCGACCTCTGCTAATGGTTGGTTCTCCTCACGGCTATCAAAATCAACATCCTCCAACTCAGAGTCAGAGTCAAACTTTTCGCTAGAAACTTTGTTTGAACAACCCCAATGGATGATCAAGACAATTGTGATGAGTTTTACAAAATTCTTACCTATCATATGTTGTTCTTTTTGACCAAAGTAGCAGAAGCTTGTGCAGTAGGAAGTATCACGATGTCTGCAAGTACTACGTGCTCAGGTCTACTCACAGCAAAAGCTATTGTATCAGCGATGTCTGAAGCCAAAAGAGGTTCATAACCCTGATATACTGCATTGGAACGATGCTCATCCCCTTTGAACCTTACCAAGGAAAATTCTGTGGCAACTAATCCTGGATGAATACCAACTACCCTGATACCGTGCTGATTCAAATCCATTCTCATTCCTTGCGTGATTGCATCGACGGCATGTTTTGATCCACAATATACATTTCCATTTGGATAGACTTCTTTGGCAGCGATAGACCCTATGTTTACAATCATCCCACTGTTCCTTGCCACCATACTTGGAATGACTTCATGAGACACGTAGAGCAGTCCTTTCACGTTGATATCTATCATCGCCTCCCAATCTGACAGGGATCCATTTTGAATTGGGTCTAAACCGTGGGCATTTCCAGCATTATTGACCAATACATCAATTTGATTCCATTCTTCTGGCAAAGAGGAAAGCTGTCTTTTGACTTCATCCTTGTCTTTCACATCAAAACAGAGGCTCTTAAACCTAACGATTTGGGAAAGTTCTTCACCTAAGGATTCTAGTAGTTCAGATCTCCTTCCTGTAGCAATGATATCATAGCCTATATTGGCCAATGCTATTGCTGTTGCTCTACCTATTCCAGAAGTAGCTCCAGTGATAAGAGCAATCTTTCTTTGAGTTCCTACTTGCATTCAATTTGGGTAATTAAATTTCGAATGGATCAATTGGTTCTATTAATTATTCTTATCTACCAACGGGCTTTCAGGATAGCTATCAATGATGTTACCATCAGAATCTACGGATATCAAACTAAATTGCTTTCCTTCAATTGTTAATAAGCTAAAGGCATTTATAGAAGCAGCTTCTTTTAGATACCACGTGGTAGACACATCGTGTATCTCTCTTGGTCCTACTCCCCAAGAACCATCTCCGACATAGACTATACCCGATTGATCCTTTTTCCCATCTCTGATTGGAAATGTTCTCTTATATGCATGGTCATGATTTTCAAAGGCAATTCTAACATCGAATTTTTCAAAAATAGGAATCCAATTTTCTCTCACGAGTGTTTGTGTTTTACCATCAAATTCTCTAACAGAAGGAAACGCAGGCACATGATAAACTGGAATGGTATGCAAAAAGTCTTTTTTGGATTGCAATGTTTCTTCTAACCATGATGTCTGCTCTCCCAATATGGGATTAGAATGGTCTGTGTCCAAAATAATCAAACTCAAATAACCACCAAAATCCAGTGTATTGTAACCTGGCTGACCAGGAAAAGGAAACAAGGCATAGAAATATGGCGAAATATTTCTCCTAAACTCGTCCGTCTGTTCGTATCCATCATGTTTATGAATACTACCTCCTACTACTTCATGATTACCTATAGCGACTAAACATGGTAAGATCCTATTATCCTCAGTCACCAAAGTGTTCTTATAGCTATCAAAAAAATCATAAATCCTGTCAATATTTTCTGCAAGACCATTTTCATAAGCCATATCACCTCCTATGATGATAAAGTCAGGGTCATACGAGGCGACTACAGTATTTGTTTTTTCCAACCACTCCTTTTTGTGCATAGCATCTCCACCTATTGCAATCTTTATTGGCTTTTCATCGATATTTTCCGGCATAGTTCTAAAGTAATATACCTGATTAGACCCAGGGAACTTTATCTCGTATGCTGTATCTGACCTAAGCATTTGAAGACTTACCCTATGTATGCGACGATCAGAAAAGGGATAAGGAAGTACATCACTTTCCATAGATGCCCAATTTGAAGTGCCTTTTCTCCTGATCTCCAAAGAGGCCGAGTTGGAATCGTCACTATGCCAATCTACAACCATCGTGCTCGTCGGATCATCTACCCAAGTTAAGTAAATACCATAAGGTTCGTTTTGAGCATAGCTTTGAAGTGCAATAAAAAGACTTAAGATTAAGGATAAAATGGGGGTAGTTAGTTTGAATTTCATATTATTTCAATTTATTCTGATTTCTCAACCAAGCTTTCATTGCCAAATATACGCCATTAGTCCATCCAAACCCATCTTGTACAGGATATTCTCCACCTCCAGCCTCAGTTTCTAGATCTTCTACATTGTACTTCTCAAGCATTTTTCCTGTTTTCTCAAATACTTCCTCATTCAGTCTAGTCCATCTCTCGGCCAAGGTCTTCGCCAAGTCCAACCTTCCGTAATTTATCATAGCTTCGAACCCAATCCACTGGAGAGGAGCCCATCCATTTGGAGCATCCCACTGCTGACCAGAATGCACCAATGTAGTGACTAGTCCCCCTGGTTTTAAAAAATTTTGCTCAACAAACTTCAATACCCTTTCCCCCTGAGTCTGTGTAGCTGTTTTGTCCCATAGCGGATACAACATGGCTAAAGTTGGTCTATCATTTTTTTCTTTGAACTTGATATGGTAATCTAAAAAAATCCCTCTTTCTTCATCCCAACAATACCGATCTATCCCTTCAATTCTATTTTTCCTGAAATTCTTCATCCTATTGACGACAAACGAATCTTCGCCTATGCGTTCCATAGATTCTATGATGATGCGTTCTGTCTCACCAATGAGCACATTTAAATCTACAGGTATCAATGCGATAGTCTGGATTGTTTTCAATTGATCAGGCTCATAAAGCCATCTTGAGCTGAAATCCCAACCAGACTCACAAGCCGCTCGGATATTTCTGAAGATTTTTTCTGGATACCTCCTGCTTTTTTCAGATACTTCAACATCCTCTATATAAGCCTCTGCTCGCGGCTCATTCTCATCATCCCAATAGCGATTGAGTGCTGTATCATCATCCATTCTTACTACCCTGTTGTAATACTTTCCTGGAAGTGGAATCTCTTCTTCCCCTTCTATCCAGAATAAGTATTCTACCCAAATCTCTGTCAAATACTTTTCATATACTTTGTCATCGGATTTGGCTTCTGCTAGTAGTTCGACCATTTTGGCAAAGAATGGAGGCTGAGACCTAGATATAAAATAAGTCCTATTCCCGTTTGGAATATGACCAAGCGTTCTGATCAAATAAGCAAAATTCTCAACCATGGATTCTATCAAATCTATCCTCCCTGATTCCTTTAATCCAAGCATAGTAAAATAACTGTCCCAGTAGTAAACTTCTCTAAACCTCCCTCCAGGCACCACGTAAGGATTCGGTAATGGAATGAGGCTTGAGCCTTCCACTTCCTCATCTGGCGCTCTAGTAAGTAAATCCCAGCGCTGATGAAGTCTTTCTTCTAGACTTAGCCCTTCCTCATGAGACATATCTGGTTCAACATCTTCTTCTGGTACGATGAAATTTTGACTCAGAAACCCCTTCAGATTCAGTCTCCCTGATTTTACCGCTCGATAAAAATCACTCAAAATATCATCGGGATTCCTTTTGGGGATAGCGTCCACGAATGTCTTAGAGTCAGCGTATAGGCCACTACCTTGAACCAACTCAAATAACCCTGGATATACAAATTCAGGCTGCCTGAAATATTTCATATCATTTGTTTCTTTACTTGTCTATTCAATAATATCAATATCAAACATAAGGCGAATATTGGAATCAATGAAAAATAAAAGGCATTCACTCCTCCATAAGCTTCAAAAATATGTCCTGTTACCATAGATCCTGTAGTCCCTCCTAATGCAGAAAATACTACAATCAGTCCAGACATGGAGCTCTGCAAATATTTGGGTAAGGAGCTCAACACTACAGAATTGATAGTAGGGTAAATGGGTGCTAAAAAAACACCAAGCAAAGGGAATAAGTACACTACAAATGGAGCATCAAACCAGGTGATATTTTGAGAAAATGCTTGCTCACTAGCAGTAAGTGGTAAAGTCAACAATACACAAACCCCTACCAAAACTGTACACAAAAGTGTAAATGTCAGCCAATGCACCTTCTTTAGAATCACTCCTGCCAGTAATCTACCAATAGCTAAAGCACCTGCTAAGACTGCACCTGCTTGTATTCCCATGCTAGCGGGTACTTTGAGTACTTCCTGATAGAATGTGGGAGTCCAAGTCATGAAGCTCTGCTCTATCAATACAAACAGAAAGGCTGAAATAGCAAATACTATCACCAAAGGTTTGATGACCAACTTAAGCATTTCTAGAAAATCATCCTTAGAACTCTTCGAAAAACTCTGGGAGGCTGTCTCATCAATTTCTGCAAGGATAAGTAAAATAGCTGCTGCTATTGCTAGTGCTCCTAAGAACCAGTAGATATTCAACCAGTTCATGGATGTAGGATCTAGATCATTCACAAACAAACTAAAAAAAACATTTCCCAACAATACCCCGACCATAAAGAACCCTTCGATAGTGCTCATTAGACTACTATGTGACTTAGTTGAGTCAGTCACCAAACCTATAGTTGCAAAGACAGATACTTTTATCACTGCAAATGAAACCCCCACTCCTGCAAACAATAGCTTGAAGTACCAAAAATCATCCGCTAATAAAGGGATCATCCAGCACAATGCCGCTACGATGGCTAAAGCGAATAGCATTCCTTTCTTAATTCCTAGCTTTGGGAGAAAAGAAGCAACCAAAAAAGAGAAAATTGCAATTGGAAGATCTTTGAAGCCTTCCAAGATGGATGCTTCTGCCTTGCTCACATCAAATGTCCTCTGAACTTGAAGGATCACTGCTCCCACAGAATTCAATAATACAGCAAACACCATGTAATTGAATACCAAAGAAAGCTTAATCAGTATTTTTGAATTCATCGATAAAAGTTAAAAGATTATTTAAAATCAATTTGGTAAAAAAAATGCGATTTTGAAAATATTGTAATCGATCTTTAGCTGAGATAAAGACAAAATGTCACAATGAACTCTTGTAAACTTTAAGGTTTAGCAAAATAAAAATACTTTGAACCAATCTCATATACGATTTTATGGATATACGGAACTTTGCCAATAACATTACAAAATTACGATCTATCTAACTTCCGATATAAATTTGATATTGGATACTTATGGATATTGACCATTAAGAACCGATTGAGCATTGAATTGAAGTTGCTGGCAAAAAAGCGTATAATCAGTACGATTTAGTCTTTAAACAGACTAAAAGATGAAAAATGAATTTAATAAACTATTTAACTCCTTTTGCACCTATGCTAATCTAATGCTCTATTTTAACTAAAAGTGATATCTCAGCTGTCTGGCATTACTTTGTAAGTGGGGTCCTCGATGATATTCACGACAATCACCTCTTCTGCCTTTTTCAAAAGCTCCCTACAATCTGGACTCAAGTGCACAATTTGAAGCTTTTTCCCTTCCTTTAGATACTTTTCAGTGATTTTATTCAGTGCATCTATAGCAGACATATCTACGACTCTACTTTCCTTAAAGTCAATTATGACCACAGAGGGATCAGAGGAGACATCAAATTTTTCCATGAATGCTGTTGTAGAACCGAAGAATAAGGGGCCATATATTTCATAATGCTTGACACCATTCTCATCTACATACTTTCTAGCTCTGATTCTTTTTGCACTTTCCCATGCAAAGACCAACGCTGAAATCACCACTCCAATTAATACTGCCAAAGCTAAATTATGAAGCAAAATTGTAATGACAGTAACTATAAAAGCTACAAAAACATCGTGCTTAGGCATTTTATTTACGATTCGAAAGCTAGCCCACTCAAAAGTCCCAATAGCAACCATCATCATCACGCCTACTAATGCTGCCATGGGAATTTGTTCAATCACGGGTCCTCCCACGAGGATGATAAGCAAAATAGTCAAGGCTCCAATTATTGCAGATAATCTTGCCCTAGCACCAGCACCTATGTTTACCAGTGTTTGTGCTACCATGGCACATCCACCCATACCACCAAAAAAACCATTGGTGATATTAGCTATGCCTTGTGCTGCGGCTTCTCGGTTTGATTGCCCTTTGGTGTTGGTGATTTCATCTACCATATTCAAGGTCAAAAGGCTTTCGATTAGCCCTACTCCTGCCATAACCATCGCATAAGGGAAAACAATTTTCAAAGTTTCTAAAGTAAAAGGGACTTGAGGGATGTGAAACGAAGGGAATGAACCGCTTACTGATGCAATATTAATTACCTTTTTGGTGTCTAAGTCAAAGAAGTATACAATTCCAAATACCACCATGATAGCAACCAATGAAGAGGGTATAGCTTTAGTGATTTTAGGCATAAAAAAGACAATCGCAATCGTAAGCAAGGTTAACCCTATCATAAGATAAAGTGCTGGACCTTGCATCCAGACCTCTACTCCACTTTCTTTCACTTTGAATTGTGCTATTTGAGCCAAAAATATAATGACAGCAAGCCCATTGAGGAAACCATACATAACTGGCTGAGGAATAAGTCGAATAAATTTACCAAACTTAAATATCCCAACTAAGAACTGTAAAATACCTGCCAAAACGACTGCGGCAAATAAATACTCTACACCATAAGAAGAAGCTAAAGCTATCAAAACCACCACAGTAGCTCCTGCTCCACCAGAAACCATCCCTGGCCTTCCACCCAATATCGCTGTCACCAAGCCCATCAAAAATGCTGCATATAAACCAGTCAACGGAGATAGACCCGCAAGTATCGCAAACGACAAGCTCTCTGGAATCATGGTCATCGCAACAGTGAGACCCGCTAGAATTTCGTTCTTATAATTGATTTTTACCCTAAAATCAAAAAGATTTATTACTTTTTGCATACACGTTTTTTTGGATAAGAGTCTAGAAATTCACAAGAAATTGATTTGGAAAGCAAATATTAAAAACTCGCAGCCTCAAAACCCACCCAATATATTTTCATTTTGAAATGATGGCAAAGGTATTTGCTTTTTTTATAAGACCAATCAAAAGCAGGCTTGAGATTTTGATAAAAATGAACCCACAAAAGTAAAATGTAGAAAACCTAACTATATTTCGGATTATGAATCACGATCCAAGATTTCAACAAGCATTTGAGAAACACCTCCCTATAAAAGCAGTTCCTTACTGTTTGTCTCTCTGGAAAGAAACTCCTTTTAGCTTTCATATCACAAAGGAAAGAATGACAAAACTGGGGGATTTCAGGTATCGAAGCAATCAGAAAATTCAGACCATCACCATCAACTACAACCTAAACCCTTATCAATTTCTCATCACCTATATTCACGAAGTTGCTCATTTGAGGACATTTGCCAAGTATGGTCTCAACATCAAACCTCATGGTACTGAATGGAAAAGGAGTTTTCAAGAATTGATGAGTCCATTGCTCACACATGAAGTGTTTCCTACTGAAATCTTGATACCTCTGCGTCGCCACATGATCAATCCAAAGGCGAGCTCTTCAGCTGATCTATGGCTCATGATGGAAGTCAAGAAATTTGATAAAAAATCAACTTCCAAAAATAAATTTTACCTTAATCAAATCAAGTCTGGCAATAAATTTGAATTAAGAGGAAGGGTTTTTGAAAAACTAGAACTTCGAAGAACTAGGGTATTGTGCTTGGAAGTGTCGTCAGGCAAGAAGTTTTTGATTTCAAGTCATGCAGAAGTCAAATTACTATAATCCTACTCTTTTTCTTCACCAATTTGGTTTTCTTCACTAGAAAAATCTTTAGGCTGAGGTAGGTCTTTTAGTGAGTTTATTCCAAAGTACTCCATGAATTTATCACTTGTACCGTATAGCAATGGACGTCCAATACTGTCCGATTTACCTTTGATGCTCACGAGTTCCTTTTCCAGCAATTTCTGTATAGAATAATCACAGCTAACACCTCTGATTTGCTCTACCTCAGTTTTGGTCACGGGCTGTTTATAAGCTATGATAGACAATGTTTCTAACTGCGCCGTCGAAAGTCTTTTTTGAGATTGTTGCTTTAGCAGAATAGCTATGCTAGCTTGATAAGCAGGTTTGGTGAGAAATTGATATCCCCCTGCAATATGTTCTAGGTTGAAAGAATAATCATCAGAGGTATATTTTGACTGCAACTCAGCAATTGCAGTCAAAATATGCTCTAATGGAACCTCAGATTCAAACATCTCCGAGAGGCATTTTTGAATTTCCTCTGCTGATATAGGCTCCGGTGCACAAAACACCAGTGCTTCGATATGTCTGTGTAAAAAGTCCAATTTTACTTTTTAGCTAATTTCGCTTCTATAGAGTGCATTGTATGAGGTACTGCTTTCAATCTCTCTTTGGAAATCAACTTACCAGTATCCACACATACTCCATATGTGCCATTTTTAATGCGGACTAATGCATTTTCCAAATTGATAATGAACTTCTGTTGCCTTCCGGCTAATTGATTTAAACTCTCCCTTTCTAGTGTATCTGCACCATCTTCTAGTAGCTTTGAAGTAGAAGCTGTATTATCAGTACCACTATCATTGCTTTTGCTCAGTGTCTGCTTCAGAGAGTTAAGCTCTTCTTTGGCCACGCTGAGCTTTTGTAGGATAATTTCTTCAAACTCCTTCAATTCATCCGGAGAGTAAGCTGTCTTTTCTTCTTGGCTCATAGCATTTGAGTTTGTTAGTGGTTTATACTTTGTTTTCCCACCTCGGGTTTTAAAAGCCCCTAAAATACAGCTAGCATTTGTAAATCCAAAAATAAAAAACCGCCTTAGCGGCGGTTTTTAGTTTAATGATAAATTCTCCACTCTCTTTTGAAGTACTTTTTCATCCATCATCAAATGATACTTAATCCTTAAGTACCTCTGTATCACCTTTATTGTCTTTCCTTTTTCTAGAAAATAGGTTCTTAAGGTTTGTGATATTATGTCGTGATTCATTTTGGGTTAGGTTTAGATCGGTTATACGTTTCAAATTAGCTAAATTAATTTAGAATAAAAATTTTCACCTGATTTTAGATCCAACTACCACGGTTTTTTTTGTTTGATTAACTTTTCCTGAAAGATCATAGATCTCAATCCAGATCACATAATGTCCTGGTCTTACTTTTGTACCTGAAGTATCTGTACCATCCCAAGTATAAAATCCTTCCATACCCCAAATCTCATTTTGACAAATTTCTCTAACAAGATTCCCCGCAGTGCTAAAAATTCTTACCGTGGCCAGCATACCTGGAGACGCTACTTTGTAGCTAATTGTAGTAAATGGCTGCTCTCCAACTGCATCAGGCACAAAGACTTTAGGGTAAACTTCTATGCCAAATTGTTGAATGTTTTCAAAAGTATTGGAGTTACGTATACCTGGACTTGCATGGCCAATTGAGGCAGAGGCTGATTGCCAATTATCACTTTGATCGATTGGCATATCCACACTAAGCCGCTCCAGCGAAACACCACGCGGTTCTCTAAGCAATCTGTGATGCATCCTTTCGGAATAAGAAAAAATTTCCGGAAAATCTTCCAGTGGATCAAGCCATACTACATTTCCTTGTGATTGAGGATAGCTAGGTAAAGAATTCAAATTCACAAAGACCTTGTGATCCCCTTTCGGGTATTCTTGAAATAGTCTTTCTGCATCTGTTGTGAATACCATAAAGCTATAAGGTGGAATTATTAAGTGCTGAGTAGAGACCACTCTTCTGTTTGCAATTATTCCATCTGTATTCAGGTTAGCGAGCTTCCAGTCTTGAAGATCAATATATTTATTTGACTTGTTGTAAATCTCAACAAATTTCGGAGCACCTGTTCTTGCATTGAAAAGCACTTCATTGATCGAAACATCACCAGCTTCGGCTTTTGAAGGAATCACAAAGCGGAATTGACGATCATCAGCGTGAAGTTCATTACCTACACAATCTCTGAGACCAGCCAATTTACCCTTATAAGAAACCCCTTCCTTAAGGTTTTCGGAGAATGTTAAGATCAAGGATTTCTGATCAATAGCTATTTCCATTGTCAATAAGGTCAGTGGAGGTTCTAAATCGAGCACTATGCCTTGAAGAGCAGAACTTATAATTTTCGTAAAGTAAATCAATATCCGATTTGAATCAAGTACTATGACATTGTCTATTTTTGGTTTTGACCTATCTGGCGTTTCATCAAAAACAGCATTGACTTTTCCTGGCGTACCTCTTGAAGGACTCGTAGAAGGTGAGATGTTGGTAGATAGATTACAGTCTATCCAAGGATTGATGATCTCTAAGCTATACCCTCCAGAAGCAAAAGCACTACCTCTATAGCTTGCTGTTGTGTAGTTCAAACTATCTATGATTACTCCATTTGTATCCCACAGTTTTATTTGATCTCCACTATTGATTAGCGTAGGCCAATTTGTCAAGCCTACAACCTTGCCAAACACTCTAAATTGCGCGGCCTGTGTCCTAGGACACAGAATGATATATTCTCCTGGAAGTAGAATCTCACTGGAGATAGAAGCACTTCTTCTAGAGTTTGTAAGCTGAAACCCTCCTAGATCTATGGCAGCTTCACTTCTATTGAACAATTCCACATACTCGACATTGGGAAGTGTATTACCAGCTCTCGGAGCTGCCATTACTTCATTGATAACCACGGATTTGAACCCAAGTCCTTGAGGTCTTTCAAAAACAAAATCAATTATCAACTCACCGGAAAAATTACCAGCGAGATCTACAGCCTGAAAAACATGCAAGCTATAATTGTTCCCAATTGAAAACTCAAATGGCCATGTCAATACAAACGAGTAGCCATTTTCTTGATTTCTGATATGAATAGGTTGTATTCCCTCAATACTAAAATTATTCACATTTGATGTGAATACCGCATCAATTTGTTCTGAAAACAAAATTAAAACTTCATTTGAGCTGACAGCTAATATCTGATCTATGGTAGGGGGAGTAGCATCCCACTCGAAGTCTCTTTTGCTTCCATGATATTGAAGCCCACGGCTATTTATTCGTGGCGGAATGGTCAGTACATAGTTAATGTTTTCTTCAAAAGCTTTGCTTGGAATAAGAACCAAATTCTGATCATTGGATTCCTCTATCGAAAATATGAAGTCACTATCTTCAAGGCTGAAATCTTTTTGATCAAAAGAATCTAAATCCAAAGAATATTCATGGCTAAGAATCAATCTATCTTCGGCAATAGCGAAAATTTCCCGTATTCCATCGATATAGAAAATCATTTGTTCGTCAGGCATTCCTAACAAAAGGTTCTCATTTTTGATTTCTCTCGCAGTCACCAAAACTTGCTCATTTAATGACAGAGTATTTGAGATGCCCAACTTTACAGAAAAGCCATTTTCTTGGATTTCTAAAAAAGATGGTGTTAATCCATTGATTCGATATTGAGAAGAAATGCTTGCAGATACTGGATCATAAAATTGGGAAAAACTCAACATTAATTCATTAGGCGAAAGAATCAAAATTTCTCCTAGCCGGATTGTTGAATTATCAATGGTAGTAGAAAGAAGCTCAGTCACATTTCCAAATGTATCAGAAATCCTATCAAATTGAATTTCTAATAACTTCTCAGGTAGCGATGACTCAAAAGAAAGGATAATTATATCATTTTTTGGAAAGCTGACACTTTGCAAATTTGGATGGTTCACTTGAATTTGATTCTGACCAAAACTTGCAACATCCCTATCAAATTGCAATAAAATCTCAAAAGGATTCAGCAAGTACGCCCGCCGAACTTGTATAGGATCAACTTGCTCACTGCCGTCAAATACTCCAAAATCATCCATAAAGAATCGTGCTGAAGACCCTGTGCCAGCCCCATACTTAATATCGAATTTGACAGTGACGCTAATATCCTCAGCAAACTCTTCTGGTACAAATACTTCATAAAGCTTAAAATCTGTGTCAAAATTCGGGAAAGATTCCACATTACCTACAGCGACTGGAATAGAATAAGAAATCTCATCCCTGCTAAAAGATACGAAGACTGTAGTAAACCTGCTACCACTACCATTTTGCTTGGATTTTCCAAAAAAAGCGATTTTGGGCTCAATGTAGTTCTCGGGGCTTATTTTCACAAAAATCTCCCCATCAAATGACGCAATAGGCTGAGCTGCTAGGGCTCTAGATCCATTACGACCTTCGCCATTGGCCTGAAAAATTCTCGAAGCTGTACTCCTCAAATCATTTGCAGACCAAAAAGGCAAAAACTCTTCAGGATGATTTACTATTCTAAAATTGCTTTCAAAATCCTGAACTTGGGCAAAAATCTCTTTAGACAAAATCATATTGAGACCTAGTATGGCAAAAGCAAAGAAACTCCATACACCTTGGAATGACCTCATAAAACAAATTAATCAAATCCCAATAAATAAACGGTAAACGAAACGGCTAAGTAAGTTTTATTTCAAAAAAGCCAAATTCAGGAACATTTATTTGAAGGATAGTTATTTATCAATAGCAAACTCTTCATTTTGAAAAATCTTGACGTACCTTTGCGCCATATTACACAAAGCAAATTTTAAAATATTAAAAATGAAACTAGCCGTTGTAGGAGCTACCGGATTGGTAGGCTCAGAAATCCTAGAAGTGCTGGAAGAGCACAATTTCCAATTTGATGAATTACTCTTGGTTGCGAGCGAAAGATCCGCAGGAAAGAAAATGACTTTCAAGGGTAAGGAATATACGGTGATTGGACTCAAACAGGCTGTTTCTGAGAAGCCTGACATCGCTATTTTTTCGGCAGGTGGTGACACATCCAAAGAATGGGCTCCAAAGTTTGCTGAGGCAGGAACGATCGTCGTAGATAACTCTTCAGCTTGGAGAATGGACCCAACCAAAAAACTTGTAGTTCCTGAAATCAATGCCAAAGATTTAAGAATAGATGATAGAATCATCGCAAACCCGAACTGCTCTACGATACAAATGGTGCTGGCACTTGAGCCACTTAGAGCTAAGTATGGTATCAAGAGAATCGTGGTGTCCACATACCAATCAGTGACTGGCACAGGTAAAGCTGCTGTAGACCAAATGATGGCTGAGCGTGCAGGCGAAAAAGCTGAAATGGTATATCCACACAAAATCGACATGAATGTGCTCCCACATATCGATGTATTCCAGCCCAACGGGTATACCAAAGAAGAAATGAAAATGATCAATGAAACCAAAAAGATTTTCAATGATCAAAGTATACAAGTAACAGCTACGACTGTACGTATCCCTACCATGGGCGGACACTCCGAGTCTGTCAATGTAGAGTTTCATAAAGATTTCGATTTAGCAGAAATTAGAGAATTGCTTGCGGCAGCTCCTGGCGTAGTAGTCCAGGATGATCCTGCAAATAATGTCTACCCAATGCCACTCACAGCACACAAAAAAGACGAAGTTTTTGTAGGTAGATTGAGAAGAGATGAATCTCAACCGAACACTTTAAACATGTGGATTGTAGCCGATAACCTTCGAAAGGGTGCTGCAACCAATGCCGTACAAATTGCAAAATACTTGGTAGATCACAATTTGGTTTAATTTGAATTTGTCTCAATTCAATACAGAATCATTCACAAGTTTTGTGCAGGATCATCTTGATGAAGATCCTGCACATTTACTTTTAAAATATGCTGGTAAGACAGATTTTGATCTAAAGTTTGCGGTTCAACAAATTCAAGCCAGACAAAAAGCAAAACACAAATTACCCACTTGGATTAGCAATCCCAACTTACTTTTTCCAGCTAGTATTTCGATGGAGCAGGCATCCTCAGAAGATACAGCAATGTTCAAATCTACCTTGGTCAATGGTCATAATATGATTGACTTGACTGGTGGTCTAGGCATTGACACTTACTATCTTTCCAAGAGTTTTCAAAAAGCCACTTATTGTGAAAAGCAGGAAATCTTAGCCAGCCTTGCACTTCACAACTTCCATCAATTAGACAAAGATAAGTTTCACGTCATAAATGGAGATAGTTTAAATTACCTAGATAAGACCCAAGATACATTTGACTTACTCTATTTAGATCCAGCTAGAAGGGGGGAGTATAACCAAAAGCTATACAAACTCAGTGATTGCGAGCCCGATGTAGTATCTAATTGGCATAAGTTAAAATCAAAGTCTAAAAGCGTGATGATCAAGACATCACCAATGCTTGACATCAAACAGGCAATAGCTGACCTTCCAGATATTCAACATGTTTGGGTAATATCCGTTCGAAATGAAGTAAAAGAAGTTTTACTGATTTGGAACATGTCTTCTTCTCCAATCGATCAAAGACAAATAACATGTATTGACCTTCATCCAGCAGGTGATAAAACATTTGAATTTAACTTCGAAGAAGAAGAAGCGTATCAAAATGAGTTAAGCAGCATTGAGACCTTCATTATAGAACCTATGGCAAGCATCATGAAGGCAGGAGCATTCAAGTCATTTGGGGTAAAATATGGTCTAAAAAAACTCCATACCAATAGCCATCTTTATACCACTGATCACCTTCCAGAGGAGTCTATCCCTGGCAAAATTTTTAGAGTTTTGAAATCTTTCAGCTCTCCTAAGAGAGAATTGAAAAAACAATTTGAAAAAGGAAAAGTAAATGTGATTTCTAGAAATTATCTCCTATCAGCTGATGAAATCAAGCAAAAATATAAACTAAAAGATGGAGGAACACAATTCTTGATAGGTACTAGAGTAGGTGAAAGTCATCAATTAATACTAGCTGAACTAGTTTGAGGGATGATTTTGAGAAGACCTATCAGAGTAAATAAATGCTCTAGCGGTCTTCATAATAGGTGCCGAATAACTGCATTTTCCCTGTCATAAAAACAAAAAAAGCCACCTGAGACAAGTGGCCCTTTAACAGTTACAGGTTAGGGATCTTTAATTCTCAAGGTAATTTAGAATACCATGGAGACTATATTTTGATGAGCTATTACTTCCGATGAAATTTCAAATCCAAAGGTAAATGCTCTTAAATTGAATTGTCTAAAATTTTTACACTCTTGTAGCGTACTTTAAGTTGTGACAAAAAATACGCTACAAGAGCTTAAGTTATTTCCTGAGCTTAAGCTCTGTTCTTCTGTTTTCTTGATGCATGGCCTCAGTACATTCTCCACAATCATGTATTGGCTTGCTCTTACCATACCAAACAAAGTTCATCCTTGCTGCTTCTACCCCCCGCTTCTTCAAGTAATCCATAACCACTTTTGCTCTTCTTTCACTCAGAGGTATGTTGTAATCAACACTACCCCTTTGATCAGTGTGACCTTCTATATCAAGATTGAGATGAGGCATACGATTCATCATGACTGCTGTACGCTCCAGTTCTTTTCTATGTACAGGCCTTATAAATGATTTGTCAAAATCAAAGTAAACTATAGGAATCGCATTCAACTCTCTCTGAAGTTCTTCAAATATGCCAATTTCATCACAGATGTCTTTGTCAAGCAATTCTTTAGGAAGTTCGTATTGTTTTGTAGGATCTGGAAATGCTTCTAAGACTAACTCTGACCTTCTATTCAATTGATGCTCCCACTCCGGACATGGCACCCCATCGCCACAGTCATTAGTAAGCTTTTCTTCACCAAACCAATCAGCCCTTATTCTGTCTGGACCTACATTATATCTTTTCAAATACTCACTTACTGCATCTGCTCTTCTCTGACTCAAAGCCTCGTTGTATTCATAGCTTGCTCTAGAATCAGTATGTGAGGAAACTTTCAAGTCTAGGAATTCATACTTACCCATCAATTCACCTATCTTATCCAGAACTGGTTCTTCCGTTAACCTGATGAATGATTTATCTAAATCATAATAAACAATATCTACATAGACAGGCATTTGATATGGGATTTTTGCTAGCCTGTAAGTTCTCTCTAAAACATCCTCTTCCAAACCCACTGTAGTCAGTGTATTATCAAAAATACTGAAGTATCCAGGTTTTGTAATTGATAACTCAAAGCTTTGCTCCACTGGAAGCTCAGCTGTCAAAGCACCATCATCATCTCTAGAGGTTTCTATTGGATTTTTTGAATCCTTTTCTTTTAGCATTGCTTCAAAACTTTCCGTAAATAGCTCGCCATCACAATCGATGATTTTAGCTAATAACTTTTTGTTCAGAGCAATCAAACTATAAATATCATCCAGCCCAAGACCTCCATCCCGATCACTACTTAAATATATCCTACCCTCAGGAGAGACGCTAAAGGCAAAATCATCACGATTCGAATTATAAGGTAGGCCCAAATTCTCAATTCCTTGAAATTTACCAGAATTATAACTTGTCTTAAATACGTCCAATCCCCCCATGCCTGGGTGACCATTACTAGAAAAATAGAAAAAATCACCTGATTTAAAAGGATGACTTTCATCTTTTGCAGTATTGATTTCTGAGCCAAGATTGACAGGAGAACCAAAACTCATATCTTCATTGTAGTCAACATAGTATAAGTCAAACCCACCCAAACCGCCAGGCATATCAGAGCTAAAGTAAATTCTTTTTGCCTCTTCGTCTACATGAGGATGCATAACGCTGTAATTGATAGCATCATTGAATGGTAAACTTTTATGCTCAGTTAGATTTCCTGCTTCATCGATTTTACTATAAAATATCTCAGCGCCAACAGCAAAACTTCTATTCCCTTTCGCCTTTCTAATGTTTCTTGTGACAGTATAGAAAATCAAATCTTGGGCATTTAAGAAAGTAACATCTGAAAAATGTAAAACCTCAGAACTTCCTGGATCTATTTCTGAAATTTCATCCTGATCATTCTTTCTATAGATTCTAAAGAATTCTCTGTCATTAAAGTCATACTTATCCTTGCTATAAATATCATTCAAATCAGGTCTAATAGCAGCTTTCTTACTTGGAGTAACCTCTCCTCTATCGGATGCAAAATACATATTGCCTGAACTATCAAAGGCAGAACCAAAATCTGATCCAGAGCTATTAACACCCTCAACTGGATCTAGCCTGTATCCTGGGTTTTTCTTGTAAAGCTTAGCTAAAAAATCAAAATCAAACTCTGGAAAATCGGCCTTTTCAAAGCTTGTTTGCTCAAGCATTTGATCTACATTAAAATCAGCATTTTGAAATAACAAGGCCGACTTAATATATTGTACGTAATCATCCCTATCTGACTCATCGAATGAAATAGTTTTTTTCCACCATTCATAGGATTTATCATAAGATCTGATTTCAGTATAACTTTCAGCGATTCTTCTAGCAGTACTATATCTCTCTCTTCTTTCAAATGCACGCTCATATTCACTTGCAGCATGACTGAAATTTTGCAACTCAAACTGCTTGTCTGCATATCTCAGAATGGCATTTTGAGCTCTTAATTCTTGAAAAGAAAATAAAGAAAAAGTGATAACGAATAAAATCTTTAGGTATAAATTTTTCATAGCTTAAAACCATCTAGGGTTGCGCATCACTACACTTCTGGAAGGAATGTAATAGCCTATTGAAATCTCGTGGGAATTATTTCCATAAGAATTTAACACATTCATGCTGTGATCAAAGGCATAACCTATTCTCAAATTCCTAGTCGCAAAAAGTTCCATAATTAAAGCAACAGCATTTCTTTGATTCAAATTATCTTGCAAATGATCCATCCCAACTTGCACATTTGACCTATAAGATCCACCAAGCCAAATTCTTTCATTAAATAAAAACATGGCATTCAAATCGTAACTTGTAGGAGCTCCTTTTACCTCTTTAATCAAAAAACTAGGTTTGAATTCTATCGACCTACTCAATGGCACTAATAATCCCGCTGTCAAATAAAAATGAAAATCATGGAAAGCCAGTGCAATGTCTTCTCTCCTCAAAGCACCTCTACCTACCAAATTGAAAGTACTAAATCCTGCGTAAAATCTTTCTGTATGAAAAAAAAGACCAGCGTTCATATTTGGTGTAAACATATTCACTCTACCCTCTGGTATATTAGGATCATCTGGGTCTCCTGGTTTTAACATATTCCCGTCAAGTGCATATTCGCTTGCTCCTGCACTAACCCCTAGGCCTAAAAAGCTCTCTCTGCCAGTTTGAATCCTATAGGCATAGGAAAGCATTCCGACATTGGTCTGAACAGGACCTAACTGATCACTTAAAAGGGATATACCAAAACCCATTGTTTCCTCATTGGCACTCATATCGGCCGTCAGTGTAAATGTCTTGGGAGCACCTGGAAATCCAACCCATTGATCCCTATAGGTACTTTGGATATATGGCTGACCTTTGTAGCCAGCATATCCTGGATTAATGTGCAAACCATTAAATATGTACTGACTAAACTGAGGTAATTGCTGGGCATACCCTTTCTGGATCGCAAAAAAAGCGAACAAAAGCATTAAATACCTAATTTTAAAAATGTATTTCATGATCCAATTTTTATAGCCCAAATATGCTATTATTCACATTCAGGAACTAGCTTAAAATTTTTGTACTTAATTATCTTGATAAAACAATTTTGACTCAATTTAATCTACTAAAGAAGATTTCTGAGCTTTAGGTAAAATTCATAAATACCTGCTGATTTGCATATATTTAAATCAACAAATTCAGTCATTTTAAATTCTTTGTATTTGATAGCCACAAACTTAAACTAATTGTAAACCATATGTTATATATTTGTATACGCAATTATACTCAAGCTAGCAAATTTCACAAATATGGTAATAAAGTGAAATACAAAATTCAAAAAAAATCATAAAAAATACGGAATTTATAATTTAAAATTCAAACATCACTTAAAGTAAAAATTGGCATATAAAGCCCCTATTATGTTGCTTTATATGCTAATTTTTAATAAACCTTTTCGCTACTTTTTAAGTCATTGTCCGGAATTGTTTCAGAAATCTTATATCATTTTCGGTAAATAGTCTCAAATCTTTGATTTGGTATTTAAGCATAGCGATACGTTCTATGCCCATCCCAAAAGCAAACCCGGTATACTTCTTTGAATCTATACCACTATTTTCCAAAACATTAGGATCAACCATCCCTGAGCCACCTATCTCTACCCATCCTGTACCTTTGCATACATTGCATCCAGACCCTCCACAGAGTTGGCAAGAAATATCTATTTCAGCACTTGGTTCTGTAAAAGGAAAATAAGAAGGTCTAAATCTTACTTTAGTATCCTTTCCAAACATTTCCTTTGCAAAATGATACAATGTGTTTTTCAAGTCAGAGAATCCAACATTTTCATCAATATATAGTCCTTCGACTTGATGAAATATACAATGCGCTCTAGCAGAGATAGCTTCATTTCTATAAACTCTTCCTGGAGAAAGTGTCCTGATTGGAGGCTTTTGATTTTCCATAACCCTTACCTGTACTGAGGAGGTATGAGTACGCAAGGCAATATCTGGCCCCTTTTCTATGAAAAAGGTATCTTGCATTTCTCTTGCAGGATGATTTTCTGGGAAATTCAAAGCTGTAAAATTATGCCAATCATCCTCAATCTCTGGACCATCTGATAGATTGAATCCAATTCTCTCAAATATCTCTATGATGCGCTGCCTCGTAGCAGTCAACGGGTGAATCCCTCCTACAGCGATATTGCTTGGCGGCAAAGTGAGGTCAATATCTTGATTTTTGGATTTTGATTGGCTAGAGTTGACTTTTTCTATAAGCAGCTGAAACTTTTCCTCTGCTAGGATTTTGACATCATTGATCAGTTGGCCATAAGCTTTTTTTTCTTCATTAGGCACATTTCTCATCTCTGCGAAAAGCTCGCCCACTACGCTTTTCTTACTAATATATTGCATCCTATAAGCTTCGAGCTGCTCTGCATTATTGGCATCAGCATTTGCTATTTGGGATTTTATAATATCTATTTTTTCTTGTTGCATTGGTTCAAGAATTTTTTGAAAACACAAATCTAAAATAATCTGATAGATTGAAATGAGTTTTATTTGATTATATGAATTTTACCCCTTCCTTTTCAGTTTGGCAATATAAAAGCCATCAAAACCACTCTCCTGAGCCAATACTTTACTATCCTCCATTAGCTCAAAATCTCTTCCGTTCGGTGAGTTCAAGAATTTTGAGACCTGATCTTGATTTTCGCTCGGCAAAATACTGCAAGTGGCATACACCATAATTCCTCCAGGCTTGAGCATTGTCCCATAAGTCTGAATGATCTCTTGCTGGATTTCTTGTACTTTCTGAACAGATTCAGGCGTAATTTTCCATTTGGTATCTGGATTTCTTCTCAGTACACCCAAGCCAGTACATGGCACATCAAGCAACAACCTATCGGCGGAACCTTTGAGTCGTTTGATAGTTTTGTTTCCTTCGATCACCCTTGGCTCGATGATACTAATTCCATTCCTTCTAGCTCTCAGCTTCGTGTTCTGTAGTTTCCAAGCTTCTGTGTCCATGGCAATGATTCTTCCTTTGTTTTCCATCAATGAAGCCAAATGAAGAGACTTTCCTCCTGCCCCTGCACAGGCATCTATTACTCTCATACCCGGCTCTACTTCCAAAGCCTGAGCCACAAGTTGAGACGAGGCATCTTGGACTTCAAACAAACCTTCTTTGAAAGCTGGATTTTTGAAAACATTCTGCCTCTGCCCCAATACCAATGCGTCTTTATAGCCCTTGGGTGCATATGTTTCTATACCATCCTTTGACAATCTATTCATCAAGTCCTCTCTTGATATCTTCAAAGTATTTACTCTCAAGACCACATCTGCTTGAGTGTTTAATGTGGAGATTTCAGCTTCCCATTTCGACCCTAACAATTCTTCTCCCATTTTGTCAAGCCACTCTGGAATTGATTGAAGTGTTGCTCTATCTGTTATTTTTTTATATTTCCGCTCTACAGCCTCTGGGTTTATGCCTTTGAACTCCCTCCACTCTGGTAGAATCTTACCTTGGAGTAGCCAATAGGTACCAAATAGATGAAATGTATCTGAAGATGGGCTTACTGCATTGATCAATTTCCACCATCGAACCATATCGTAAACCGACTCAGCAATGAAACCTCTATCTCTCGATCCCCATTTTGGATTGGACTTCAGGGTACGCTCTATGACTTTGTCTGCGTATTTGTTATTTTTAAAGATTTCATCAATTGCGGTGACTACACCATTGACCGTACTTGTGTGGAGTTTCATATTGCTTTATTTCAACTAGCAAAGATAGGAAGATTTAAAAGAATCTGGTCAAATTCCAAAAATCCCATATTTAATTTGGAGTATGGTTTGATGTTTGTGGATATGTAATTTGGAAAGTCTTTACTATATACTAGGTCATTTGCTCCTGTTTATTTTATCTATCCATAGATTCCGGCCTTTCGCATTTGTCACCTAAATATCAAGATGTTATATATAGGATTATTCTATTGAAGGATTGAAACCTATTCGTAAAAAACAAAAAAATTAAAAAAAATCACCGATAAGTAATAGTAGAAACTCAACAATAAGCTTTAATTTTGATCATGGGAGAAAAAAAATGCCCTCATTGTGGGGAATGGTCTAAATGGACCACAGATATCAATGATAAATGTGAACATTGTGGTCAACCTCTGGGAGGGCGAGACCTTGAATATAAAGAAATACGAGACAGAGATACAAAAGCTAATGAAGAGCAGTGGATCTTTTACATCAAAGAGTCTGATAGTGAATTGGTAAAAAGCATGAAAAAAGTTGGTAACTTTTTTTATACTGTTTATATGGCTATCATTACTTTTCTCGCTTGGGTTATTGCCGCACTTCCTGGTTAAATGTCAGTCTTAAAAAATCCCCTGTTTATTATTTGTTGTATTGCATTTTGGGTAAACCAAGCAATAGAACGTGCATGGGAGATATACATACCTTGGGTCCATGCATACCTAGATGACTTACTGGCTATGCCCGTGATCTTTGGTATTACACTTCAAATTTTCCGATGGATTCATCCTTTGAAAGCAAAATTCAGATTTTCAAAGAAACAATTGATCATTGGTTGGATTTACTTTTCATTAATATTCGAAGTATTTTTACCCAGCAGATCCGATATATACACAGCAGATCCATGGGATGTGGTGTGTTACGGAATCGGAACTATTGCATTTTACATTTTCATCAACAACCCAAGTATTACTGAGAAATGATTTCACTGAAACAACTTTTTCAAAGCAATTCAGAAAAACTTCAGTTTATCTACCCTAAGCAAGAAGCTGAAAGCCTGATTTTATGGCTATTAGAAGATACTTTGGGTATCAATAGACAGGATCTCTTGCTTGATAAAACCATCCATGAAGTCCCTGATATACTGTATTCACACATCAAAAGTCTTTTAGAGAAAAAACCCATTCAGTACATTTTAGGTATTGCACCATTCTATGGTAGGTCATTTGAAGTGAATGAAAATGTACTTATACCTAGAAATGAAACAGAAGAACTTGTTCACTTAATTATCCAAGAAAATAAACAACTAAATCTTCGCATTTTAGATATTGGAACTGGGTCTGGATGTATACCCATTAGTTTAAAATTAGAAATCCCCTCGTCTAAACTATTTGCAATAGATGTAAGTCCTGAAGCGCTATTGATAGCAAAAAGAAATGCGGAGGCACTGGAGGCAAGCGTGGAATTTCTAAAAGTTGACATTTTGAACGAAGAAATCCATTTGAATAATTTAGACATCATCGTAAGCAATCCTCCTTATGTACTTGATTCTGAAAAATCTATCATGCACGAAAATGTACTCAATCATGAGCCACATCTAGCACTTTTTGTAGATGATGATGATCCATTGATCTTTTACAGGAATATAGCCCAGAAGGCGACATCAAGTCTCAAAAAAGGTGGGAAATTATATTTTGAAATCAACGAGGCCTATGGTGAAGATGTGGTGAACCTCCTCGAAGAAATGGGCTATACTGAAGTGATTCTTAGGAGAGATCTAAACGACAAAAATCGTATGGTAAGTGCAGCATTAACTTAATCAAACCTATTGATATCTAAATACTTAATAGTCCATCACAAAATCTCCAATCCAAAATACTTTGTTAGATTTGAAAGTAACGAATCCTTCACCCACTTCGATAAAAGTAGCGTAGGTAATAGCGTAAATTTGGTTTTCTTCGTTCTCTTGTACCTCCACAAAAGTCCCTTCTGGGGCATGCAATTGCAAGCTTGCACCCGCAAACCACTTTTTAAACGCACCATTCTTTACAGGAAAATAGCGCATAGGTGCGTCCCAAACCACCAAATCAAGAAATGAGAGCATGGCTTCCAAACCAAAAACCTGCTGATGATTGAACCCAATGACATTGACTGACCCATGTTTAGTAGCTATCAAATATTGTAATCCTTCATCAAGAAAATTCTCGTCGCTGACTCCCAAAAATTTCACTGGATACTGCTCCTCTAGTAAGCTGTAATTTTCCTTTTGGAAATCCATGTCTGCTATGATCAAGTCAATTTTGATCCCCCAAGAAATCACTGTATGAACCTCCTCTTGCGCCACCAATACAGTAGGTGACCATTCCAAAAGAGGCGCTATACTCTCATATCCAAAGCCTATTGTGTTCAAAATCAATAATGCTGGCTCTTGTTGTTCTTTTACAAAATGGTGGGAAGACATAAATTTGTATTATTAGTCAATTCTATACTATTTGTTAAGCAAATCTCCTGAATGAGAATATTGTTCTTAAATACCTTCGCATAGTGCTTATTGCATTTAAAGTAAATTCCATAAAAATTGGTATTTACTTTTTTAAATTCAATCTTACAAGTCGCAATAATTTCACCATTTATGGTGAGTGATTTTTTTTTAATGCTTCAAATATATTTACTAGATAAATATTTGGAAACTTCAATGAATAAAAACCTTCATTGATTTAGATGAAAGAAGTTATTAGAACTGTTGATACATTAAAATGAAAACCCTTCACCAAGTGGTGATCCTTTTTTTGATAACCCAAAAAATGTAAAGGAAATCCTTCGAAGAAAGAAGGACATGGAAACTGGAAAAGTTAAGTCGACCCCTTTACCAGAAGAAATATTAAGCAAATTTTTAGATAGTGTATGAAATTTATAATTGTTTACCGTCCTGAAGCGATAAAGGATATTGAAAAGATTTTGAAATCAGGAAATCAGTCCTTATTCAAGAAGCTTAAGAAACTAATAGCCGAACTAGAAGAACATCCATAGAATGGCACAGGAAAGCCAGAAAGATTGAGAAATAACCTTTCTGGTTTGTGGTCAAGAAGAATAAATCATGAACATCGTCTTGTTTATTCCATTGATGGCAAAAAAGTTATCGTTACTGTAATTTCAGCTTTTGGACAATACTAAATAATACTACATCATAACGTTTTTCTAAAAGCAAGCTGACGCTCACTGGTTGACCTTTAGTCTTTTTTTAGGGTTAATTATTTTTACTCCCAAGTTCTCAAGAAAAATTCTTGTGCATTCCTGAAAGCTAATTTCTTAAGTTGATCCTGATTCAGTTTTTCTGATAGCGTTTCCAATATTTCGGGATACTTACTGGCATTTTCTACATTTGGAAAATAGAAAGGAAATCTTCCTAAATCTGGAAAACCGACTGTGTAAAAAAAGTCAGCCCCAAAACATATTTGATCTTCTGCTCCGATCTCAAATGCATAGCGTATGTGTTCATAGATACCTTCAGGATCTTCTGTATTCAAAAATGCCCTCAGGAAATTGACACCAATTATCCCTTTTCTATGAATGATTTCTTTGACAAACTCATCCGTAAGATTCCTTTTATGATTCCAAATACTTCTGAAGTTTGAGTGACTTGCGATCACTGGAATTTCTAGTCCATTTTTATCTATGTGATTGAGGATCCCTTCAGCTAGCAAATCTGAAGTGTGCGATAAATCAATAGCAATCTGCTTATCTGCCATATGGTCTAGGAGTCTTTTGCCATCTGGTTTTAATCCTATACCTTCGGTATAATTACCTCCCCCAAATCTGTTTTCTTTATGATGCGTGAGACTAATGTAAGCGAGTCTACCCACCTTTGTCAAAATCTGATCCAACCTATCTAAAGCCACTTGAATTGGAACAGTTTCATTTGCTAAGCCTGAAGCACTTTCTATTGCAGCAACGAAACCTATTTTACTCGTCTCATTCAGTACATTCAAATGAGCTTTATCAGCATATGTCACCTCTTGAGAAAAATCTCGAAACAAACCTTCAAATTGCGTCACCTGCTTGTCCGCAAAATCCATACTTTCTGGTACTACGTCAGTGAAAATAGCCAAAACTTGAAGCTTGACATTCCCCGCCTTCAAAAAAGGAGTAGCGCAAGCTATGTCTTCAACCTTGTCCGCCTTTGCTTTAGGAACTTTAGCCAAGTATGAAAGTAGGTCACAATGCGTATCGATGATTGGGAGTTTCATATATGTTCATGTACTTTGAAGATTCAAAGAAACTTAAAAATGATAGTTTTTTCATACTTTTAGGCATCTTTTGATTTCAAATAATATAAAACCTCAATATCAAACCTATGTCAATATCAAAACCTATCAATTTTACTAAATGGATTGAAGAAAATAGACATCTTTTAAAACCTCCTATTGGCAACCAGCAGGTTTATAAGGGAAATGATGATTTTATCGTCATGGTAGTAGGAGGTCCTAATTCTCGAAAAGACTATCACTACAATGAAGGAGAGGAGTTTTTTTATCAAATCGAAGGTGATATCACTTTGAAAATTATAGAAAATGACAAGCCTGTAGATGTTTCCATCAAAGAAGGAGAGATTTTCCTTCTTCCTGCAAGAGTCCCTCACAGTCCTCGTAGACCAGCCAACACAATTGGATTGGTGTTTGAGCGATATAGGAGAGCAGGCGAAAAAGATGGATTCATCTGGCATTGCGAACAATGTGGACACAAGCTCTATGAAGAATATGCCGAAATCACAGATATCGTCAATCAACTCCCTCCTATCATGGATCGCTTCTGGTCCAATCCAAAACACACCAAATGCAGCAATTGCGGCACTGTGATGATTAAATAAGGATATCGCTTTGGCGCATATAGATGAAATGGATGATCCAAATCTAATTTATCACTAATTAATATTTCGATGAAAATGAACTTATTATGTAGCAAGTAGTTTGCAATATTAAGTTCAAAATAAACTTTCAATATCTCCATGAAGTCAGGTAGTACAGGATTTGAAAATAGTTTGGAATATGCAAAGAGGATGGATGAAAATGATCCTTTGAAGGCATTTAGAAACCGCTTTATCTTTCCAAAAGTAAATGGAAAAGAAGCTACATACTTCTGCGGCAATTCACTGGGTCTTCAGCCAAAAAGTACTCAAAGTTACATAGAAAGAGAATTGGGCAATTGGGGTGAAATGGCTGTAGATGGACATTTTCACGGCGAAGATGCATGGTATCATGTTCGAAAAAAGTCCAAACCAGCATTGGCAAAGATTGTGGGAGCACAAGAGCATGAAGTCGTAGCGATGAATAATTTAAGCTCAAACCTTCACTTCCTTATGGTGTCTTTCTACCAGCCAACAGATAAGAGACACAAAATTATCACAGAAGCGGGTGCTTTTCCTTCAGACATGTACATGCTTGAAACTCAAGTTAAATTCCGAGGATTGGATCCTAATGAAACGATCATCGAGCTGTCACCAAGAGAGGGGGAGCATACGCTCAGAACAAGTGACATATTAGATACCATCAGAAAGCACGGTGATGATCTTGCACTGGTCATGATGAGTGGAATACAATACTACACTGGTCAACTTTTCGATATGGCATCAATCACCAAAACTGCTCATGAAGTAGGAGCTTTGGCAGGTTTTGACCTAGCTCATGCTGCCGGCAATGCTGATTTGTCACTTCATGATTGGGAAGTGGATTTTGCTACTTGGTGCAGCTACAAATATCTAAACTCTGGACCAGGAAATATTTCAGGGATATTTGTACATGAAAAACACGCTGAAAGACCTGATTTGATACGATTTGCAGGCTGGTGGGGACATGATGAAGAAGAACGTTTCAAAATGGAAAAAGGCTTCAAACCCATGTATGGGGCAGACGGCTGGCAATTGGCCAATCCAAATGTACTGGCATTGGCAGCTCATCAAGCATCATTAGATCTCTTTGAAGAAGCAGGCATGGAAAGATTGAGATCAAAAAGCGAAATTTTAACCCAATATTTGGAGTTTTGGATAGAAGAAGTGTCTGGTAACTCGGGAATTATAGAAATAATTACCCCAAAAAGCACCAAAGAAAGAGGCTGTCAATTATCTTTGCTGATTCATAAAGGCGGTAAGGCTGTATTTGATGAGCTGTATCAAAAGGGCATAGTAGGAGACTGGAGGCATCCAAATGTTATCAGAATTGCTCCAACACCATTTTACAACAGTTTTTTGGATATCTACAAGTTTGCAGAAATTCTGAAACTATCCCTTGAAAAATTCGCTTATAGCTAAGTGATACCTGAATTACACATCATGAAGAAAAATGAAATTAGCATCCTAGGTGCTGGATTGATAGGTTCTCTTTTGAGTATCTATTTCAAAAAGAGAGGGCTGGATGTTACCATATTTGAAAAAAGAGCTGACAATAGACAGCAAGAATACAAGGAAGAGGGAAGATCCATCAACATGGCTTTGAGCGATAGGGGATGGAGAGCATTAGATAAAATCGGCCTCAAGGAGAAGATTATGCCTCTCGCCATACCCATGTACGGACGAAAGATACATGATGAACATGGGAAGACATCTTTCATTCCCTATGGAAAAGAGAATCAAGCAATTTACTCCATTTCTAGAGGTAAATTCAACAGAATTCTTATCGATGAAGCTGAAAAGGCTGGCGTAAATTTGGCTTTTGCTCATCGATGCGAAGATGTCGACTTGAGAAGCAATACATTGACTTTCTTCCATAATAACGGAATCAAAAATGTAACTTCGGAAGTAATAATCGGTGCTGATGGTGCTTATAGCTCATTGCGTATGGCAATGCAAAAGCAAGTGAGATTCAATTACAGACAAGAATATATCACCCACGGCTACAAGGAGCTAACCATTCCTGCTACAGTCAATGGAGAATTTGCTTTAGATCCAAACGCACTTCATATCTGGCCAAGAGGGAAATTTATGCTCATTGCCTTACCCAATCCAGACAAGTCTTTTACATGCACCTTGTTCTTACCATTCGAAGGCACAAAAGTCTGCTTTGAGAAAATCAACGACAAGGATGATGTCGCCGCTATATTCAAGACCTATTTTGATGATGCATACCAACTCATGCCAAATCTCACCGAAGAGTTTTTGGCTAATCCTACCTCGGCACTTATTAACATAGAATGCTACCCTTGGGTACAAGGTAAATCGTTGCTGATTGGAGATGCTTCTCACGCAATGGTTCCATTCTATGGTCAAGGCATGAACTGTGGCTTCGAAGATGTTTTCGTATTAGACAGCTTGATTGACAAACTCGGCACCAATGTTTGGGAGCTTGTTTTTGCAAAATTCCAAAAACAAAGAAAACCTGATACCGATGCTATCTGTCAATTGGCATTGGAAAATTTTGTAGAAATGAGAGATGCTGTATCCGATCCAAAATTCTTAATTAGGAAAAAAATTGAGGCCAAGCTGCATGCATTGTACCCTAATGACTGGATTCCGCTCTACACTATGGTGACATTCAGCACAATGCCCTATGCTGAAGCATATGCACAAGGCAAACTGCAAGAGCAGATCATGGACAAAGTCATGGCGAATCCACTTATCACTCAAAATTGGGACAAGCTAGACTATGAGGATATAATAGATCAATTAGACGCTGCCAAAGCCGTCTAAACTTATTTCACAAAACCAAAATACTATAGCCTTAGGGACCTTGTAAATTAAGGTTTTCTAAGGCTTCATTTTTTCCCTTGAAATTAAGCCAGTCAAACCCATACAATACCATTAATTGTACTTTTTTAATATACATCAAACACAGCCTTAATTTGATAAGCATCCCAGAAAGAGCTGTATTTTTTTTCCTCCTACTCAAATCCACACAAACAGAATTTTCTATTTATCCTAATTGG
Organism: Belliella kenyensis; assembly: GCF_022549675.1. Lineage (GTDB taxonomy): Bacteria > Bacteroidota > Bacteroidia > Cytophagales > Cyclobacteriaceae > Belliella > Belliella kenyensis. The sequence goes on from NZ_JAKZGR010000005.1 coordinate 32,671, forward strand.
ATCATCATGAAATTTCTAAAAATAACCAACCAATAAAAGTACTCCTAACCATTCTCAAACAGCCTCAAAATGAAAGCAAACCACCTTGTGAAAATGCAAGACTTTTTTATCCACATTTTCAAAAACTTATCCACACAACATTGTGGTAACATTATAATCAACTATATCACAGTCACTTATGCCACAATGTCAAATCTTGATTTTGTGGATAAAACTCTGTAAATGAGTTTTTTAAATTTTGAACATGATTTTAAAGCGCAAAATAAAACATGCTCAAAATAAAATTTGGAGGACATCACAGATCCATTTATGCAAAAAAAATTGAGGGCATTTATTTCAATCAAAATTACGTATATCAATCTGTATAAATGGTATAAAATGCACAGTCACTGACTGTCTTTACAAATAGAACAATAAAAGTGCAGGAATTTAAAAATATTACTTTTTCAAGACATAGACACCATTGCCTTTGGCAAGATACATTTCAGCTAATTGAGGAATGCGCACTAAAAGCTCAGGAAATGTCCCTTCTTGATCAATGACTAATTCTGGCCTCTCAGAAAGAAACTGCTGATAGACTTCTGCCATATCTGCCAAATCATCAAAATCCCTTAAAATTCTATCTGACAATTTGTAATTCAAATAAGGTGTGGCAAGTTTGGCTTCCCAGTAATATGCTACATCTTTTCCAAGAACAAGCACACGCTTACCTTTAGAAATTGCATGCTGCTTCTCCACCTTAAGCTCATATTGATTCAGGACTCCTGACATCTTAGAAAAGCCTAACCATAAGTAGCCAGACAAGGGCACACCTAAGAAGAGTATAACTGTAAATATTAGCAAAGCTTTACGTTGCGTTAAAAAAACAAAAATTTGAGTGATAAGATAGGTCAATCCTGGGATAAGTATAACAAACTGATAAGGAGTCCTTCTATTTGTGATGAAAATCGAAAGAATCGCAAAAATTACATATATAAAAATCAACTGTCTCTGCTTTTGTTGATTTACCGTGATTACTTTGAACCATATCCCCACAAAATAACCAAGCACTGCCAATAAAATCGGCAATGCAAAAATCCCTAAAAGGCTATAGAATCCGACATGAGGATATACATCTACCACTCTAGAAGCAAAGATGTACTCGAATATAAACTCTGGAAGAGCATCTATCCAGAAATAATACAATGCGCAAAGTGTAATAGGAAGAAAGTAGCCAACTAACGACAACAAAAACTGTCTAAATGTAAAGCCGCTGATCGCTATCCCTGACACTACCATAAAGGGCAAAAATATGACCAGTGGGAAATGGAAACATGCTGCTATTCCTCCGAAAACACCTGCCAAAAGTACAGAATCAGAGCCTTCCTTTTGTAAGACTGTCTGGGCAAATAGCTGACCAAGAGCCAAAACCAAAAAGGTACCCCCCATCAATGCTGGAGACAATACCAGCATATCAAAAGATAGATGAAACAATACAAGCATCACCGCCGCAGGAATGTAAGTATTCTCATCAAATGACTTGTATTTGATAAATAGCGAATTGATGTAAACTATTTGAAATATAGCAATCAAGAAAGCCAAAATCTTATAAACTAAGAAACTTCTCCCAAAAATTTCATGAAGCATCCAATATATACCCACAGACAAAGGCCCTGTGTCATCAATCACATCCGTATACATATGATAGCCATCTGCTAATCTCTCTCCCACTAGCATCCATATCAGCTCAGGCTGTGTGACTGGCGCAGCCAAAACGAAGAAATAAATCCCACTATAAACCAAAAGAAGCACCAAAATGCCTAATAATCTAAAGGGGTCATTGATCTTAAAAAAACGTAACAAAGGATATAAATTGATAAGGTGTGAGAATCGGAACGCACGAAATTAAAGCTAACTCATTTAAATCACTAAATTTGTACCAACAATTATTCATATGGAAAGCAAAAGACAACAGAAATATTCGAAACTGATTCAAAAAGAACTAGGAGAAATATTCCAAAAAGAGGCTAGACACCTTGTAGGGAATGCTATGGTAACGGTAGTAAGGGTTTTGATGAGCCCTGATTTGAGTGTAGCCAAAATCAACCTTAGTTTCCTTTTGGCAAATAATGAGGTGCTATTTGAAAAAATCAATGATAATAAAAAAGAATTACGCAAGCATTTAGGTCTTCGCATTGGCAAAAGTGTGAGAATCATTCCGGAGCTTGCATTTTTCATGGATGAATCAGCCTCCTATGCACAGCATATGGACAAAATAATCTCTTCGCTAGACATTCCGGAAGCAACAGAAGAGGACGAAGAAGAGGAAGATTAATCGATAAAGTCCTTGAATCTATCCTACTTCATAGCATCCCGATATTTTCGCAGCAAGAAAAAGCGAAACTTCATCACCATCTTGTCCCGAATCTCTATGATAGGAGTGGCAGTGGGTACAATGGCTTTGGTCATTGTACTATCTGTGTTCAATGGATTAGAAGAATTGGTGAGAGGATTGTATGCATCCTTTGATGCGGAACTCAAAATAGAGGCAAATGAAGGAAAATCATTCACTGTAGATGAAGGCTATTTGAATCAAATAAAAGCCATAAAAGGCATAGAAATCCTTACGGAAGTCATAGAGGACAACGCCCTCTTCAAATACGACGATTACCAACACTTGGCTCGTATCAAAGGTGTAAGTGATAATTATCTCGATCAGGGTAGGTTTGAGAAAGGATATTTATGGGGTAATTTGGAATTAGGCAGCGAAGAACAGCCTAAAGCCATCATTGGTAGGGGTGTTGGTTTTTACTTGTCTATAGACCTTGACAATGACTATGAGCTATTACAGGTTTTCTACCCAAAAGCTCCACGAAATGCTGGGACTCTGGATCCTAGGCAGTTGTATGCAAGACAAGTAATCAAGCCTGCTGCTTTTTTCAGCATAGAAAAAGAATTTGATGATAACTATATCATTGCGCCACTTTCTTTTGTACAAAGTCTCCTAAATTATGGAGATAAAAGAACTTCTCTCGAAGTCAAAGTATCCAAGGGGACTAGTATTTCATCAGTCAAAAAACAATTGAAATCACTACTCGGAGATGACTTCACTGTAAAAGATACGGATGAACAACATGCAGGATTATTGCGCACGATCAAGATCGAAAAGCTATTCGTCTTCATAACATTGACCTTTATACTAGCCGTAGCTTCATTCAATATTTTCTTTTCTCTATCCATGATGGCCATAGAAAAGAAAAAAGATACTGCTGTGCTTTTTGCCATGGGTGCGACAGAGAAACTGATCAGGCAGATATATATCAAGCAAGGGGCTATCATCGCTTTTTCGGGAGCTGCAATAGGCCTATTTTTAGGTTTTTTTGTGTGCTGGGTTCAAGACAGCTATGGTCTCGTCACACTAGGAATCAGCTCATCGGTAATAGATAGCTATCCTGTGAAAATGATCTGGACGGACTTTTTATGGACAAGCATAGCAGTGATTTCGATTACCTTCATTGCTTCTTACAGACCTGCAGTCATTGCATCGAAGGTGAAGCCAAGGGACCTATGATGCTTGTGCTGGCTTGATGATTTCTAGGATTTCATCGATATACTCTCTGGTATTAGAAAGCCGAGGAACTTTGTTTTGCCCACCAAGCTTTCCTCTAGATCTCATCCATGTTTCAAAAACACCTTCATTTACGACATGGACTCTTGGTGCAGTAAGGGCCAAGTCCTTGTATCTTTTAGCATCATAATCAGAATTGACCTTTCTAAGCTCTTCATCTAGCAAAGCGATGAACTTTTCTCTATCATTTGGAAGCTTTTTGAATTCAATAATCCATTCATGAGCCCCCTTGGATTTGGAATCTCCGAAGTAGACTGGCGCAGCTGTAAAATTGGTGATCGTAGCATACGTAGCTTCTGCTGCTACCTGTATGGCGGCTTCTGCATTTTCTACGATCACTTCTTCTCCGAAAGCATTGATAAAGTGCTTTGTCCTTCCTGAAATCTTGATTCTATAAGGGTGAAGGTTCGTGAATTTGACTGTATCGCCTATCTTATATCTCCAAAGTCCCGCATTGGTTGTGATCAGAATTGCATAATTTTTACCCAACTCAACTTCAGTCAAAGGGACAACTTTTGGATGCTCATTGTCCCAATCGTCCATAGGGATAAACTCATAAAAGATCCCGTAATCCAGCATCAATAGTAACTCATCAGAATCCTTTTGATCCTGAATTCCAAAAAAGCCTTCAGAGGCATTATATGTCTCCATATAGCGCATCTTTTCTGACGGAATCAGTTCTTTGAACAAGCCCCTGTATGGTCCGAATGCAACAGCCCCATGAAAAAACACTTCGAGATTAGGCCAAACTTCAAGAATATTCCTAGCGTTTTTCAATTCTAAGATCCTCTGCAGCAATACAATGGTCCATGTGGGTACTCCAGAAATACTTGTGACATTCTCATCCATCACCTCCCTGGCCATTCTCTCTATCTTTGCCTCCCACTCATTCATGAGTGCCGTCTCCAGACTAGGCGTCCTTGCCATTTGAACCCAAATCGGTAAGTTGTGCGTGATCACGGCAGATACATCGCCTACCTTGCTGCTTGATTCGCTAGAAAGTGGATTATCTGACAAGCTTCCCCCGATTGTAAGGGCTTTTCCAGAGAATAATTTGCTATCAGGGTAATTGTTTACATACATAGAAAGCATATCTTTTCCACCTTTGAAATGGCACTCTTCCAAGGCTTCTTGAGATACAGGAATGTATTTACTTCTGCTAGAAGTGGTACCTGAAGATTTAGAAAACCACTCGATTTCAGTAGGCCAAATTACATTTTGATGCCCTTTCATGGTCTTTTCGATGTAAGGCTTCATCTGTTCATAATCATGAATCGGAACCTTGGCGGCAAAATCAGCATAAGTCTTCATATCTGAAAATCCATACTTCTTTCCAAACTCAGTTCTTTTGGCCTCATCTACCAATTCAAAAAGTATCTCCTCTTGAACAGCTATGGGATTTTCTATGAAACTATTGATTTGACCTATTCGGTTTTTAAAAATCCAGGTCATAAAAGTATTGACTACTTCCATCAGTTAAAGACTTTACGTTTGAGTTCAAAATGTTGACCTAAATAAACTCTTCTTACTTGCTCATCTGCGGCAAGATCTTCTGCTGTACCTGCTTTGAGCAATTTTCCCTCAAACATCAAATAAGCTCTATCTGTGATAGAAAGCGTTTCGTTCACATTGTGGTCAGTGATTAGGATGCCGATATTTTTGTTTTTGAGCTTAGCTACAATTGTCTGAATTTCTTCTACTGCAATGGGATCGACCCCTGCAAATGGCTCATCCAATAGGACAAATTTTGGGTCTACGGCCAAAGCCCTGGCAATCTCCGTTCTCCTCCGCTCACCTCCTGACAATACCATCCCGAGATTCTTACGCACATGAGTCAGGGAAAATTCTTCCAAAAGACTCTCTACTTTATCTTTTCTTTCTGCTTTGGTCATTTTTTTCATTTCCAAAACTGCCATGATATTCTCCTCCACTGAAAGTTTTCTGAAAACACTTGCTTCCTGTGCCAGGTAGCCAATGCCAAGCTGCGCCCTCTTGTACATGGGCAGTGTTGTGATGTTTTGTTCATCTAGGTGTATCTGCCCTTCATTTGGCTGTATCAATCCCACGATCATATAAAATGAGGTCGTTTTACCAGCTCCATTTGGACCCAAAAGTCCTACGATTTCACCTTGTTTTACTTCCACAGAGATGTTGTTGACCACCCTTCTACCTTTGTATATTTTGACTAGGTTGTCAGCTTTGAGTACTTTCATATCAGTCGAATTTGATGTCTTTGACGTAAAGTTGCAAGCTACTATTGTTTCTAAATGTATTTTCTCGAATTTCAAAAGCCAAATCAAAACGCATTTTTCTCTTGAGCATTTTGTAAACTATCTCATCTTCATACTTGGTACGGTCTGCCATACCAAAAGCAATACAAACTGGACGAGTAACCTGTCCATCCTGAACGACATTAAAACGAAGATGTTTTTCCTTTAATATTCTTACATCTTCTGCATATACTTGATTGGCGTAGAAAATCGGCTCTGGATTACCAGGACCAAAAGGAGCCATTTGTTTTAAGATATTGTAAAACTTATAATTAATCTGATCCAAAAGAATCTCATCATCTACCTCCAGCACCGGCATCATATGCACATCTTGGATTCTAGAACTCACCACTGCTTCGAATTTTTCCTGAAAGGCAACAACCTTATCTACCGCCATCGTCAGTCCCGCTGCGTACTTGTGCCCCCCAAATTGCTCTAACAAATCACTGCACTCACTGATAGCTTCATAAATATCAAAATCGTACACTGATCTCGCTGACCCAGTGGCCTTGTTGTTGGATTCTGTAAGAATAATGGTCGGTCTGTAGAATTTCTCAATACAGCGAGACGCCACAATACCTATCACTCCTTTGTGCCAATCCTCTTTGAAAAGAACTGTAGAGCGCATTTCTCTTACTGCATTCTTTTCTTCGATCATCATCAAGGCTTCTTTGGTGATATTCTCATCGAAATTTTTCCGAGCAGCATTCACTGTATCTACGGCTTCCGCTTGTCTAAGCGCATCATCCAAATCCTTGGCTATCAATAACTCCACAGATGCTTTGGCATGCTCAAGCCTCCCCGAGGCATTGATCCTAGGTCCTATTTTGAAAACTATATCTGAAATCTCAATTTCCTTCTCAATCTTGCTCTTCAATATCAAGGCTTTGATCCCTGGTCTTGGGTTATTATTGAGCCTTTCGATCCCGTAATATGCCAAAATCCTATTTTCACCAGTGATAGGAACTATATCTGCGGCTATACTGATTGCCAAAAGATCCAAGTAAGACATCACAATCGTAGCATCCCTTTCTGTATGCTGCGCAAATGCTTGCATCAGCTTGAAGCCAACTCCACATCCACTCAGCTCCTTGTATGGGTATTCACAATCCTTTCTCTTTGGATCCAAAATCGCAACCGCTGCAGGCAACTCATCTCCAGGAGTATGGTGATCACAAATGATAAAGTCTACACCAAGCATGTTAGCCAAACTGACCTTTTCTATTGCCTTAATACCACAGTCCAGAGAAATGATCAACTTGAAATTATTCTCTGCCGCATAACGAACGCCTCGATCAGAGATGCCGTATCCTTCTTTATACCTATCTGGAATATAGAATTCTAAGTTCTTGTAAAATTGACTCAAGTATCCATACACCAATGCGACAGATGTAGTCCCATCAACGTCATAATCTCCATAGATAAGAATTTTTTCTTCACGAGCAATCGCCTCTTCGAGTCGACGGATTGCCTTGTCCATGTCCTTCATCAAGAATGGATCATGTAGCTTATCTAGGTCTGGTCTGAAGTAGTCTTTCGCTTTTTGAAATGTATCTACCCCCCTGTTGACCAACATATTGGCGAGGGTATTATTCACGTTGATATCCCTACTCAAGGAAGTTACATTTTCCTCCGCTGCTTTATCTCTTATCTTCCAGTTGTACTCCATGTGGCTAAATTACTAAACTACCCGGCTAATTGTGTACTGCTCATGAATAATTTTGAGTTTAAACAGTCTTTATTCTAATCAAAGGCAAACCTCTGGAATCAAACAAAAATTCCTTGAAAAAGAAAAAAGGAACCCATCAAGGTTCCTCTTTTCTAAATCAATAAACCATACATTAATGTCACTTGATCAAAGCGTATTCCAAACTTGGTCTTCCTCGCTCTCCGCCAGTAGTCAAGGAGAGGAATCTCAACTTATAATGATTGCCTGCTTTATCTTTGATAATATAATACCTGTCTCCTCTTGCACTAGGCGAGGAAGTTGGTCCTCCTCCAGATCTCCAGTTTGAGCCAATCGTTAAGCGATTATCTACATTAAAATTTAGACCCTGAAGGTCTTGAATATCAAAACCTTCATAAGGCAGGTCAGATTCCAGCATTTCCTTGGCTCCAACACCTCCGTATATATTATGGTAAACCAAATCTTGAAAAAAGTAAGCAAGTGTGCCATCAGTAGCCTGTGCATACGGGGTAGATGATGTTCCTGCAGTCCAGACAAAATCCCACTTTTCTTTCACCGGCTCTACTTCCACAATCCCATTATCAATTGAAAAATAGATGAAATTATGCGATTCATTTTTGCTGACCTCCACTTTGGTTACTTCATTTGAATTAGATGGAGCATATTCGATGATGTATTTATTATTCGAGACATAAATTTTCACTTTTATCCACTCTCTGGTATCTGCTCCACTTTCACCTCTGTTTACGATAAAAACCTTAGCCTCTTGTTCGTTATTAGCTAAGTTTCCGAATACAGATCCATTATTTAGTGGATTTGAAGGATTGTCGACCCGAAGGATACCACTCAAATTGTTGAAACTTAGATCTAGACTTCCGCTAGATTTAAGATTGTTCACATAAGCTTCATCTACTTCAGAAAATACGGTGTAGGCAGTCTCATAAGCCATTGCACCTGTAGTACCATTGATCAATACTTGGAATGCCGAACCATTGCTAAAAGCAAAATCCCATGAATCTCTCCTTACAGCAACTTGCTCTTCTGCACTAAGATCTACAAATACCATATTTGGAAAGGTAGTGCCTCCACCATTGAGCTCTATGTATGCCTCTTCTACTGGTGGGGTCTCTACTGTCGGATTTTCATTATCTGTGCATGAAGCAATCATCATCCCGAATGCCGCAAGTATCACATTGATTTTAAGGTAATTATTGTTTTTCATTGTTACTGTTTATTTAAATAGTTGGTAATTAATTCCTATGAAATATGATCGGCCATAGCCTATGGGCCTACTTGCTCCCCCCGAATGTGCACTTCCATCTCCAAGACTACTTTGGACATTTCTGACATCAAGAAGATTCCTCGCTCCAAAAGTCAAGTCCATGTTTCCAAACAAGGTCTTTTTCATCGTCAGGTCCATCCAATGAAATCCATCTAACTGGACTGGACGAAATCCATCAGCGGCGTTGGAATCAGCTACAAAAGCTGGTAATGCACCAGTCCATTTATAGAACAGATTCAAATGGCTATCAACAAAGGGAAGGTAAACACCTATGTTTGCATTGAGCTCAGTAGTCCAAAGCAAGGAGGCTAAGTCTGGATGCTCACTACTAATCTGATTATACCTTCCAATCCTTGATATGCCGAAGTCCATGCTATGTTTATTCAGGATCAACTTGTTTCTGAACATGGCACCTCCAGTTCGGAAATTTTCCAAGTTGAACAAAGATGTCAGCCTAGGATCATCAGGTGAAATACCATAAGTAATCTGATTGTCGATATCATTATAGAATGAATTGATAGTGGACTCAAGTTTGATATTTCTACCCATGCTGTTCAGCCATGAAAGCGAGGCTTGGTAGCTATGAGATGTCTCTGCTTGCAAGTCAGGATTGCCAACAATCGCATGGCTAGCATCAAAAAAATCAAAGTACAACTCTCTAATAGAAGGAGCTCTAAAGCCTCTTGCATACCCAAACTTCAAAGCAAGTGACTCACTTAAATCCCATCGACCATTGATTGAGGGTATCAGTGGTGGCGCCTCATAAGCGGAATTGTACGTCCTTCTTACACCAGGCCTAAGACTAAAAGAATCTGTAGGTTTCCATTCTCCACTTATGAAAAATGCCAAATCATTAATCCCTTCATTGGAAGATATCCGCTCTCCTGAGCCTACTTCTTGATTGAAATCTACACCCACTGTCCACGCCAAGCGCTTGTGCATATCCCATATTGAAGTCAGCCTCACATTGAGTCCATTGTAATTTAACACTGCTTGACTACCTGGAGCATTGGAAAGTCCCGTCTCCCCAGTACGCACATTGGTATAAGTTGTAATAGTGTTTCTTTGATAGTCTGTATACCCTGCTTGAACCGCTGCCTTTAATTTCTGATTCAAAGCATAGCTACCGGTCAACCTGTGCATGATTCTTCTTGTGACAAACTCACTATCCACGGTCTCAACTCTATTTTCTGGTCCAAAGCTGCTTATGGATTCATTCAAATAATCAATTCCGTAAGACAGATCTATGCCCTCACTTCCAAAATTGAGTTGAGCCATTCCTAAGTTTTGGGTTTTGGGTAACCAAGAGTACTGTCTACCTTCAAAATCACCTTTCCATCCACCAAAATCATTTTGTGTCCATCCTGCCGAAACACTGAAGTTTTGGTCTATTCGGTATTGACCTTGTACACTTCGAATATGGTTTCCACTCCCGGTTAGTGGCTGATAGCTCTGACCTACAGTCTCCTCTTGAACGCGAGCGTTTAGCAATAGCTTGGAATCTCCTGGACGCTTTGTGATGATATTGATTACACCTGCTAGTGCATCTGCACCATAAACCACAGACATGGGCCCTTCTACGATCTCTATGCGCTCGATTTGATTGATATCTATCTGATTGATATTGATCTCATTGTTCACTCCTTGTCTTCCGACCATAGGTACACCATCTATCAGAATTTTGACATTCTGGCCAGAAAGCCCCAGCATTTCTAGGTTACTGCTTCCGAGCGCATTGTCTTGACTGAACCTGATCCCCAGCTCTGTGTTGAGCACTTCTTGAAGATTGCTAGCCGCCCTATTTTGAATGATTTCCTTAGAGATTGTTCTGACTTGATACACCGATTGCCGAGCACTCTGTGGGTCAATGTTACCTGTCACAACTACTTCATCAAGATGGTGAACCAGTGGTGTCAGTTTGACTGTCAAGTCTACATGATTGCTTAAGGTGATCACTTTAGCCTCGTAACCTATAGCGGTGACCTTAATCTTAGATTGATTCAAATGATCTGGAAGCTCGAAGTGGCCATTTTCATCTGCCAATACACCTTTACCATCACCCCATTGAATGGCTGCGTATGGTATAGCTTGCCCTTTTTCATCTCTCACCTGCCCTTTGACACCTGCCATTGCATTACTAAAAGTCAAGCAAAAACAAATGCAAGTGAGGAATACCGAATATTTATTAAGATCAATTCTAAACATAGGTTTAAATTTTTTTCAGGTAGGGTTAAATTCCCTACCTGCTATGCAATCAAAGACTATCTATTAAGGCTTTCCAATCGGAAAGCTGGGGCAAACCAGGCTTACGCAGGCCAAAGAACTGAGCAATCATTTCACCTTCTTTATCAAAAAGTTCCAGAGAAGATACGACACCATCTTCGGTATTTTTGTGAACCACAAAAGCATGTGCTATCTGATTTTCATCAAGATGCATGTTGAATTGCGGATCTAGGACATTCAACCAGTTCCCCATTTGCTTGATAGTCCTCACTTTTCCTTGATGAATTTGGATATTCCCCTTATTTCCAGCAAAAATCATGATTGGTAATTGAGCTGATGAAGCTGTTTCCAAAATTCGTCTTGCTGCTAATCGGTCTACTTCATAAGCCCACTTGTCATCAATCCACTTCACAGCATCCATTCGGTGAACTTTGTATTTTCTTAGCATTCCAAAGAAATCATGCGTATCCTTCATCTCTTCCCAGTCTTTAGTAAATGCTTCCAAGTCTATCTTTTCCGCATAGCTTGGCTTTGCGAACTGCTCTATTTCCAAATTAGCATCCTGATCAGCTGATTTATATGCCTCAACTAGTTCATTGAAAACTTCAACTTTTGAATCATCCTGCACATAAATTTTCATGATCGCTGTACCAGATTTGTCAAAAAACTGAATGCTACGCATCACTCCTCTAGGGGTATCATTCACGACCGCAAAACCAAACTTCCAGGCAGAGAAGAATACCCTTTGTTCTATTGGACCTATTACGGTGGCCATTTGATGTGCTGGACTACCTTCAATGCTGATTTTTTGAAAATTTCCTTTGTGCTCAAGTACACAGCCATCATTTCTGGTAAGTGCCATTACTTTGCCTAGTTTCTTTAGCTCTACCAATAGTGATGTCCAGTCATCTTTCAATCTGGTAACAGACTCACCAACTTGAGTAGCCAAAAGTTCAGCCTCAGATACTGCAAGCTGTACAGCAGCATCTCGAATCCTAAGATTTGGTTGCTCAGACTTCAGTTTTCCCCACGCATCTTTCAATGCTATTTCTCGACTTGATAGTGTAGTTTCCATTGTATTAAAGTGCTTTATTGATTCTTTGATTGATATGGTGAATAGGAAGACTATGGACTAGCAGTCCTAAGCCTTGGTGGTGTTTCTCTACATGTATTGGATAGCCATAGAGGCTTTCCAAGTTTTGATTTGTGAAGACTTCGGATACATGGCCATTGGCCATCACCTCGCCCTGCTTCATCATGATCACTTGATCGGCATAATTGGCTACCAGACTCAAGTCATGCAAAACCATCAAAATGCCTATATTTCTTTGCTTCAACTCATTCATAAAATCTAATACCAAGTGCTGTAAAGCCACGTCCATACTGGAAACAGGCTCATCCAGTAGAATAAATCGAGGAAAGGCCTGTTTCTTCCAAACTTGTACCAGTACCCTTGCAAGCTGTACACGTTGCTTCTCTCCTCCTGATAGCATATTGTAAGCTTGAGCTCTCAGGTGCCATACTTGGAGTTTTTCCATTACAGCTTGGATATCTCGATCTGAAATGGCTGCAGGATCATTGATCATTCCTAAGGCGACGATTTCCCATGAAGAAAATGGGAAAGACACTTCGCTGTGTTGCGGCATCACTGCACGGACTTTTGCCAGTTGATTACTTTTGAAACCAGCTATATGCTTTCCGTTGTATGAAATTTCGCCACGATTACAGGTCAAGTCACCAGATAATAACTTAAATAGCGTAGACTTACCAGCACCGTTTGGTCCAATGATCGCTGTCAGCTCTCCAGGAGCTACTACAATATTGACCTCACCAATGATTGGTCTTTCGCTGATACAGAAATGAATGTTTCTTCCTTGCAACATGTCAGAGCTTGATTTTTTTGAGATTGACAATAAGATAGATGAAGAATGGAGCTCCAAGTAAGGCTGTAATAATCCCGATAGGGAGTTCTGCTGGTCTGACTATATTTCTAGCCAGCAAATCCGCAGCTGACAAAAGTATCGCTCCTAGCAAAAATGATCCTGATAGTACCAAGCGATGATCCGCACCAAATCCCAATCGAATCAAATGAGGGACCACCAATCCTACAAATCCAATCGTGCCACTAAGTGAAACTGCCGTACCGACAATCATCGCCGCAGATAAGAATAGGACATATTTTACATATTGAATATTCACACCCATGTGAAACGCTTCTCTTTCTCCCAAAGCCATGGCATTGAGCTGCGGATAAAGTCTAATCACCATCACAGAGGCAGGAATCATCAAAACGGCAGCTGTTAGCAATTTCACCCAACTACTACCACCAAGATCTCCTAAACTCCAAAAGGTGAAATTCCTCAATGCTGCGTCATCAGCATAAAACAGCACCAAACCGATCAGAGCACCCATAAGCGCATTGATCGCAACTCCAGCAAGGATCAATACTGACACATCAGTCTTTCCTGTATGGCTTGCAATACGATATACTATCAAAGTCACCATCAGCCCACCACAAAATGCAAATAGCGGAAGTCCAATGAGTGAAAGTAAAGGTGTCATGCTCAAAACTTTTGCTCCAAATACAATAAATACTACTGCAAAAAAAGCTCCTCCAGTGCTGACACCTATCAATCCCGGCTCAACAAGAGGATTTCTAAATAGTCCCTGCAAAGCTGCGCCTGCTAAACCCAAGCCTCCTCCGATGATAATTCCCATGAGAACTCGGGGCATCCTGATACCTAACAGCACTTGAGAGGCTGCACCTGATCCTTCATAAGTACCAAAACCTAATTTCCCGGCTATTATCCCCAATACTTCACTCATGGAAATATGAAAGGCTCCAATGGATAGGGACAAAAGGAAAAGAGCAATCAGGATCAAGCTCAAGCCAGATAAAACAAGGTGTTGCACCTTTCTTTTTGTCAAAAAGATATCGGCATGAATCACACTCATTTGCTATATACTTCTTTTGCGATTTCTAATGCTACCTCACCCACTCTAGGGCCAAAACCTGAAAGCAAGAGACCATCATAAGTCAATATCTGATCTTTTTGGAATGCTGTGGTTTGATCTAAGCCCTTGATTTTTGAAAGTCCATCTTTTCCACCTAGAGAAGCTATACCAGAATCAAACATCAATACATAATCAGGATTATACTTGACCAAAGCCTCTGGGGTCAGAGGAATGAAATCTTTGAAACCTAATGTGGGATTTGACAATCCTGATAAACTTATCAAGTTCGTGGCAAAGGTCTCTTCCCCTGCAACAAAAACCATATCCTCACCTCTAGCCATTAAAAAGAGCATACTAGGTCTTTCGGCTGGCAATATTTCTGACTTGTACTCATCCAGCGTTTTCAAATCCGCTTTCACTTTATCTATCAATGCTAAACCTTTTTCTTTTACCTGGAGAAAATCAGCGAGCTCAGCGATAAGACTGATCGTCCCAGAAGTAGTCTGTGGCTTCTCGAATATCCTTACTTCGATCCCTGTGCTTTGCAATTGCGCTATCACTTCAGGTAATAAATAATCCTTCTCGATCAAAATCACTTCAGGATTCAGTGACAGGATGCCTTCTGATTTGATCTGATTTCGATAGCCTATTGAGGGTAATTTTTGTAATGAAGCAGGAAAAGTGGAAGTAATATCTGTAGCAATGATCAGATCCTCAAAACCTAAAGCTGTCACAATTTCTGAAATTGTTCCACCTGCGGTGATGATCCTTAGCTCCGAGGAAGCTTGCTGTTCTTTTGGTGAAGAACATGCTACCAAAAACAAGAGTACAATAATTAACTTCGCTTTCATTTATTTAGATCAATTTTAAATAACATCACAAATGTCATATTATTTAGATTAAATCCAAATTAAAATTGATAGATTTTTTCTATCATATCTATAAGTTTATTAAATGTTTATAAAAAAGCATCGAAAAAATGTAGTAAATAAGAAAGCTATAAGCACACTCTCGACGGTCATTATCATAGAGTCAGATCAATTTAGTTCGTGTTGGGAACTTCAAGGTTATAAAAATCTATATTTAAATCCACCCTGCTCCCAAAGCAACAGAGATCAAAATCAACATGAGGGCTACTGTCACTTGAAGAAACTTGAGGGTCACTTTTTTCAAAAGCTTATTGCCCAAATATGCCCCTGCAATCCCAGAAAGTGTTGCGATAATGACCAATGCAAGATTATCACTTAAATCCGAGCTTACAAATCTTGTCGCATACACGCTCAACCGGGTAAAATCCACGAAAGTCGATACTACCACAGCAGTTCCGATAAAAGCTTCTTTGGACAGACCGGCTTTAATCAGAAAAGCAGAGCGCAGAGCACCCTGATTTCCAGATAGTCCTCCGAAAAATCCACTCAATGCACCACCTATGGGGAGTTTTTCTTTTCCGAATTGTAGGTTTTGAAAATAGGGGATCAAGTCCATCAATGCAAAAATGATCAGTAATATGGAGATGACGAATTTCACAGGCTCGACTATAAAAGTTCGGTCAAACATTTCATAAATGAATAACGGTTCCAATTCAGTGATATTCAACAGCGTCCATGAACCTACAAAGGCCGCAACCACCGCAGGGATTCCAAATTGGATCAAGACTGCTTTTTCTGCATTATTACCTACCAGAATTAGTTTGAATATATTGTTGAAAAAATGAACCACCCCAGTCAAGGCAATAGCTAGGCCTACTGGAAAGAAAACCATAAAAACTGGAGTCAGTATAGTACCCAACCCAAATCCTGAAAAGAAAGTCAGGATGGCTACCAAGAATGCAGTGATAGAAATGATGAGTATTTCCATGTTGCTTTTTTTAACCTTTGGGGGCTTTTATCAGACCCCGAAGGTTTTTCTTTAGACCTTTAAAACCCTATCCATCGACCACTTTCCTCCCCCACGGATAATCAGGTAAATACCTCCCAACAACATGCTCCAGTCTGTCCGACTGCCATGCATCATCGACCAAAAACCTTCGTTTTGCAAGACCTCGGACTTCGTTGTGGCTACAGCTACTATCATGATGATTAATGTGGGAATAGCGGCTAATCTCGTCCATAAACCCAGTAAAATCAAAATACCAGATACGATTTCAAATCCACCAACGAAGCTTCCCAAAAATTCTGGATTAGGTAAGCCAATTTTTTCAAACCTTCCTGCTCCTCTAATGGCTGGAAAAAGAAACTTTTGAATTCCTTCTGATAGAAACACAGCACCTACCATGAGCCTGATGATTATTGTAGTTTTTGAATTGTCAGTTTTAGAGAGTTTTTTAATCATAATTTTTGATCAAAGGTTTAAACCTGGAGATTTTAAAAAGCTCTTTTGATTCGAGTTTGTTTTTGATTGCTATGGGTGATGTCTGTGTCATGGCTTAACACAAAGCTGAGGCTTTGTTGCGTAATCGCAAACATACATTGGTAATAATGGTCACTTAAGGTGATGAAACATTCAGTATTTAAAATGTTTGAATAGCTTATCTCCCTAACTTAAATTTAATTGGTAAAGTCATCCCTGTGCGAACAGGCTCCCCATCATTGGTACTAGCTTTCCATGGGTAGGGACTTCTATAAAATACACGTAAGGCTTCATCTGCTAGCATCGGAAATGGTTCTGGGTTCATAATTATTTACCCTTTTTACTAGCCTTCGGCGGTTTACAAGTTTTGCAAAAATCCTTTAATGTCTCGATTTCGTCCAATACTTTTAGATGATAAGACAACAGCAATTCCTCATTGAGTCCAATATTAGTCTGTTCTGTCACTTCACCAATTTCTTCTGCCAATTCTTCCTGGGTTTTTTGAAACAATGGCTGGATAAATGAAATATCTGAAAAAACACCCTTTCCCTCAAGCATACGCTTTCTAAGTTTTCGGGCATGTAGCTCATGTAAGTCAAATTGGTATTGCGTAAACTTAATCAAAGCCTTTGCTTGCTGTTCATTTTCAGAGATTAGAATAGAGGATTTTGGATTAAATTTACATGTCACCTTATCATTAAAATTCTTTGTAAACATGAATTCATAATTGCTCATTTTGATGTCAAAGCCCAGGTTAATAGTCGGATGAATAAAGACTTTATCCCCTTCGACACTTGATCTCTTAGATTGAAAATCTTGCAGGCTAAGTGCTCGAGAAGCATCCCAGTCAAACTCATTTTGGGCATTGGTGATTATACTAAAATGCAATAACAGAACTAGCAAATAGGAAAACTTCATAAGCATATATTTAACTGGTGAAATATATCACTAAAGCACCTAATATCAATCTATGAACTAAATAATTTCCCACATAAAAAAGACAATTTTCTCCATCTTGTAATCAAAGAGAAAATTTTAGTCTACAACAGTTCCATTTTGCTCATAAAATCCCAAACTCCAATCCCCAAGGTTACAGATACATTCAGGGAGTGTTTGGTACCCAGTTGTGGTATCTCGATTATATGGTCAGAGGATGCAATCACTTCTTCTTCTACACCGAACACTTCATTCCCAAACACTAAGGCATATTTTTTACTTGGTAAAGCTCGAAACTCATGGAGTTTGACGCTTTTA
The DNA here is from genome assembly GCF_022549675.1 of Belliella kenyensis. Taxonomy (GTDB): domain Bacteria; phylum Bacteroidota; class Bacteroidia; order Cytophagales; family Cyclobacteriaceae; genus Belliella; species Belliella kenyensis. The sequence goes on from NZ_JAKZGR010000005.1 coordinate 50,298, forward strand.
TCCACTTGTTCAAAACTACAGATTTCATAACCTTCTGATTTCAAAACCTCCAAGGCTTCGCTTGTCGTAGGAAAATATTGCCAATCCACTGACGCAGTAGCACCCAATGCTGTCTTTTCAATGTCCCGATGAGGTGGCCTTCCAGTGATTCCACAGAGGTAAAGCTTCTCTATCAAAAAGGCATCAGCTGTTCTAAAAGCAGAGCCTACATTATTCAAGCTCCGTATATTATCCAATACAATCACCAAGGGACTTTTTTTGACTTCCTTAAATTCATCTACCGAGAGCCTGTTGAGCTCTTCCATGCTTAATTTTTTCATTGGGCTTTGTTTAGCTTTCTTAATGTTATAATTTCAAGCTTTCAAGAGATCAAAATTAGCACAAAGATTTAATATAGGCAGAATATGGCCAAGACGAAGGCAAAAGAGGCAAAAGAAACTCCATTGATGAAGCAATACAATGCCATCAAAGCAAAGCATCCTGGAGCATTGTTACTTTTTAGAGTTGGTGATTTTTATGAAACTTTTGGAGAAGATGCTGTCACTGCAAGTCGGGTATTGGATATTGTACTCACCAAGCGTGCCAATGGTGCAGCCTCTCATATAGAACTTGCTGGATTTCCTCACCATTCACTTGACAGCTACCTTCCCAAGCTGGTAAGAGCTGGAAATCGCGTGGCTATTTGTGATCAGCTCGAAGATCCCAAAGAAGTCAAAGGAATAGTAAAAAGAGGTGTCACTGAACTTGTCACACCTGGTCTTTCTTTCAACGACAATGTACTTGACAAAAGAAGAAACAACTACCTCGCCTCTATTTACTTTGGAAAAGACACTTCTGGGGTAGCTTTCCTTGACCTTTCCACAGGTGAATTCATGTGTGCAGAGGGTTCACAAGCATATATCGAAAAACTACTTCAAAGCTTCAGCCCATCAGAAGTTATTTATTCAAAAGCTTCAAAAGCTAAAGCATCAGAAATACTCAAAGATAACTTTGCTACTTTTCATTGTGAAGACTGGGTGTATCAGTATGATTACACCTATGAAAAACTTACTTCACATTTTCAGACCAAAAATCTAAAAGGTTTTGGGATAGAAAATCTTGAATTTGGGATAGTGGCAGCTGGCGCCATTCTTTATTATCTAGAAGAGACAGAACACAAAGATGTCAAGCATATTTCCCAAATTTCAAGAATAGCAGAGGAAAAATATGTATGGCTTGATAAGTTCACTATCAGAAACCTAGAGCTGGTCTATCCCCAGCAAGAGGGTGGAATTCCGCTGATCAGCATACTAGACCAAACGGTAACGCCGATGGGGTCGAGAATGATGAAAAAGTGGCTGGTTCTCCCACTAAAAGAAAAAGAGCCTATTGAAGAGCGGCTTAAGATTGTAGAATATTTCTTTGAGGCAAATGAGCTTTCAGAAGAATTGCTGACTCATCTGAAACAAATAGGAGACCTAGAGCGGCTCATCTCCAAAGTAGCTGTAGGTAGAATCAACCCTAGGGAAATGAATCAGCTTAAAAAAGCACTTAAAAATACTTTGCCGATTAAGGATTCATTGAAAAATGTAGACAATGATTCATTGAAGAAAATTGCTGATCAAATCAATTCCTGCGAATTTCTACTCCAAAAAATAGAAAAGGAACTTCAAGAAGATGCCCCAATGCTCACGCATCAAGGTAATATCATCAAAGATGGTGTAGATGCAGAACTCGACGAATATAGAGGATTAGCGAATACCGGGAAAGACTACCTCGTACAACTTCAGCAGCGTGAGACACAACGCACAGGAATTAGTTCACTAAAAATCGCTTTCAATAAAGTCTTTGGCTACTACCTTGAAGTGACAAATTCCCACAAAGACAAGGTCCCTCAAGATTGGATCAGGAAGCAAACTTTGGTCAATGCCGAGCGATACATTACTCCAGAACTTAAAGAATACGAAGAAAAGATTCTAAATGCTGAGGAAAGGATGATTGCTATAGAGCAGCGCTACTTTTTGGCATTGGTACAGGATGCATCAGAATATGTGAGTCAGATTCAGCAAAATGCAAGGATTCTCGCAACTATAGATAGCTTACTTTCATTCGCCAATGTGGCGAAAACGAATAAATATGCAAGGCCGAAAATCTCTGATACAGATGCCCTAGAAATCAAAGATGGAAGACATCCAGTTATCGAAAAACAACTTCCGGTAGGTGAGGCTTATGTGCCAAACGACATCTACCTGGACAATGAGTCACAGCAGATCATCATCATCACAGGACCAAACATGGCTGGTAAGTCTGCTCTCTTGAGACAAACAGCATTAATAGTGCTAATGGCACAGATGGGTAGCTTCGTGCCTGCATCATATGCGAGGATAGGGCTGATCGATAAAGTGTTCACAAGAGTAGGAGCTTCCGACAACCTCTCAAAAGGAGAGTCTACCTTCATGGTAGAAATGACTGAGACAGCCAGTATCCTAAATAACCTATCAGATCGAAGCTTGGTATTGATGGATGAAATTGGACGAGGGACCTCCACCTATGATGGTATCTCGATAGCGTGGTCTATTGTGGAGTTTTTGCACAATCACCCAAAATCAAGAGCCAAAACACTCTTTGCAACTCACTACCATGAACTGAATCAGTTAGCCGAGGATTTTCCAAAAATTAAAAACTTCAATGTGTCTGTCAAAGAAGTTGGCAACAAGGTGATATTTATGAGAAAGCTCAAAGAAGGTGGAAGTGAGCATAGTTTTGGTATACATGTCGCCCAAATGGCAGGTATGCCTAACCCTATTGTCCTCAGAGCATCAGAGATCATGAGTCATTTGGAAAAAGACAAATCTTTACATGAACAAAAGGAAAAGATAAAAGAATTACCAAAAAACAACTATCAACTGAGCCTATTTGAGATTGATCCAAAATTCAAAGCTGCTCAAGAAATGCTAGACGCTATAGATATCAACACCATTTCTCCAGTAGAGGCACTTATCAAACTAAACGAAATCAAGAAAAAACTTGAAAATTAATTGTATTTCGGTTAATTTAGGTTTAGTTTGTATTAGATATTTCTTGGATAAATTAGATATATGGATAGTTTTTTACGTGACAAACTACGAAGCCAGGGGAAATTCTCTGACTTTTTTATTGAGTGGAAAGAAAGGGAGTTCACAGACACTGACATTGATGAAGATAAGTTACTGAAAGACTTAGAGATACTGAGTCAGCAGATCGGCATGAAGGAAGGCATCATCATTGGGTGTATTGATTATAGAGATTTAAGTCTAGCATTTTTCACGGATAATGTGGAGGACATCATGGGTTATCCAAGCTCTTTTTTTAAGAAAAAAGGAATGGAAGCCGTCTTGATGATGCTTCACCCTGATGATGTCCCAGAATTGGCCAAATTTCAAAAAATTGTATTCGATCTGCTCCAAATATTAAGCAGGGAAGAGATGGATAGTTTTGAGTTCACCTATACCGTAAGATGGGTTCACAAGACCACCAAAGAGATAAAGTGGTTTACCTGCAAAGTGAGACCCTATCTCATAGACAGAAACAAAAATGTGGTTTTTGATCTTCATGTTCTTTTACTTCTTACTACCCCACCCCAGATCAATAGCTTTGACTGGAGCTACTCCTATACGACTAAGAGTGGAGAAAAAGTACATGCCACCAAGTATGAACCCAGAGCATTGAACTTTAGGCTTACGAAAAAAGAAAGACAGATTTCTAACATGATACTGGAAGGTAAAAACTCTCAAGAAATTGCTGATGAACTCAATATTGCCATCAATACAGTAAATACTCATAGAAAAAACATTTTAAAAAAACTGAATGCAAAGACAACAGCAGAAATGGTAAAAATTTTACTCAATACGAGGATGAAATAATGTGCTGAAAATCAATAAGAGAGCATATTTTTGAAAAAAAATGTGTAATTTTTTCTTTATACCTTTTGCAAATAAAGAAAACTGATATACCTTTGCACACACAAAAGACGGAGACAGCAGGTCAAAGTCAATACAACATCATGCGAGAGTAGCTCAGCTGGTAGAGCACGACCTTGCCAAGGTCGGGGTCGCGAGTTCGAATCTCGTCTCTCGCTCAAGAAGCCCTTGTACAAGGGCTTTGTTGTTTACAAGTAGCTAAGTCAAGTTTTACTTAGTGAAGCCGGGATGGTGGAATTGGTAGACACGCAAGACTTAAAATCTTGTGGCTTCACGGCCGTGCGGGTTCGATTCCCGCTCCTGGTACAGAACCTCGTAGAAATACGGGGTTTTTTTATTACATTATATTATGTTTTTTGTATACGCCATATCAAGTTCTACTAGAAAATATATCTATGTAGGACTAACTTCAGATCTTGATGAAAGAATTCATAGACATAATTCTGGATATGAAAAAACAACCAAACCATACTCCCCTTTTGATTTGATTTATGTTAAACAATTCGAAACTAGAATCGAAGCAAGACAATATGAAAAATATCTCAAATCTACATCTGGAAAACGATTTTTGTACAGCTTATTGTGATCTTGTGGCTTCACGGCCGTGCGGGCCTGTCTACCGCCAGGTAGATTCGATTCCCGCTCCTGGTACATAACCTCGTAGAAATACGGGGTTTTTTTATTATATCTCGCAAGGCTGTGTCTACTGATACTTTGGTAATTTTGGCCCACTTGGAGGTGTTAAGTTTTCCTTCAAAACCATCTAGAAGTTTGTTCATCATTAGTTTTTGGCGTTCATTGAGTGATTTGGTATTCAAAAAATTCCAATAATTTGCTTTATTAAGAACAGCGTTTAAAGTATCTTCTGCTTGAACTAATGCACGGTCAAGACAAGAAAAAACCTTGCACGAAACGCTATGAATACACGCTTTATTCACCGCAAGAGACCACTTATTGCGCTCATAAGATTTTCAAACTCAACCTTAGTAGAATCCATATATTACGAAGTATAAAGGAGGGGCATCATACATACTGTATCTCTGAAAACAGATCATTACTTCAAGCTTTTTATAAATAAAAAAAACCAAAGCACTGAAAAAGTAATGTAAGCCAACCTTATGAAATCCTACTCCAATTCATCTCGTGTTGCTTATGGGCTTTGATTTGTCTCAATACAAGCTCATTTTCTGGTAGACTTAGATTAGGATCTGATTGTATGAGATCTTGAGCGGCATCTCTTGCCATCGTCAATATCTGGGCATCCTTACTCAGGTCTGCAATCAACAAGTCTGCAACCCCACTCTGCTGCGTCCCCATCAAATCCCCAGGTCCTCGTAATTTCAAATCCACATCTGCTATCTCAAAACCATTGTTGGTCCTTACCATGGTATCTAGACGCACCCTACTATCTTTGGAGAGCTCGTATTTACTCATCAAAATACAATAAGACTGCTCTGCACCTCTTCCTACCCTACCTCTTAGCTGATGCAACTGAGAAAGTCCAAATCGCTCCGCATTCTCGATCACCATCACAGACGCATTTGGGACATTTACGCCTACTTCTATTACGGTGGTCGCCACCATGATTTTGGTTTCGCCTTTGACGAAGCGCTGCATTTCATAGTCCTTGTCTGCGGCTTTCATATCTCCATGGACTATGCTGATCGGATACTCAGGAAATGCCCTGCAAATACTCTCATAGCCATCCATAAGGTTTTTCAAATCTAAAGTCTCTGACTCTTGGATCAGGGGATACACAATATATACCTGCCTTCCTTCTAGGATTTGCTTTCTTATAAAACCAAAAACCTTCAACCTATCTTTGTCATACCGGTGAACCGTCTGAATGGGCTTCCGTCCCGCAGGCAGCTCGTCTATAACAGAGATATCCAAATCGCCATAAAGTGTCATTGCCAAAGTCCTTGGGATAGGGGTGGCTGTCATTACCAGTACATGTGGCAAGTATTGCTCATTCTTTGCCCATAATTTAGCTCGCTGTGCTACACCAAATCTGTGCTGCTCATCCACGATGGCCAAGCCTAAATTCTTGAACTGAACAATATCTTCTAGCAAGGCATGTGTCCCAATGATGATGTGCAAATCTCCCGAGCGTAGCATCTCGTGGATTACCTTTCTTGCAGACTTTTTGGTAGAGCCAGTAAGCAAGGCAATGTTCAAACCCATCATGTCAGCATATTCTTTCAGGCCTTCATAGTGCTGATTCGCTAATATTTCTGTAGGAGCCATCAAGCATGATTGAGCACCAGAACTTATCGCAATCAAAATACAAATAAACGCTACCATGGTCTTGCCACTACCTACATCCCCTTGAATCAGCCTGTTCATCTGCTTACCCGACTTCATGTCTGCAAATGATTCTCTTATTACACGCTTTTGTGCTTCAGTAAGCTCAAAGGGAATATAATCATTGTAAAACTTGACCAACAATTCGGTCTGATTTAGAATTTGCCCCTTAGATTTCTCTATCCTTGTCAATTTTAGCATGAGAAGCCGCAATTGGACAAAAAAGAACTCCTCAAACTTCAGTCTATACCTAGCCCTATTGAGGATATCAGGATTGTCAGGAAAATGAATCTGCTTCATGGCTTCACGCTTGGGAATTAAATTGAAGCGCTGTAAAACAGGTGCGGGTAGCGTCTCTTGGATGTGAGGAAATGCTGCAGAAACTAAGCCTTCCATGATTCGAGAGATACCCTTGGAATCTAGAAACTTAGCACGTAGCTTCTCTGTAGTAGAATATACTGGTTGGAAAGAACTCCGCTCTTCTTGAGCCTGAGTGAGTACATCCATCTCTGGGTGAGCCATACTGAATTTGCGTCCATATTTGGCAGGTTTCCCAAAAAACACAAACAAAGCTCCTGCAACCAGCCTTTTTTGAACCCATTGAATGCCTTTGAACCAAGTGAGCTCCATCTCTCCTGTATCATCAAAAACATGCGCAACTAATCGTTTTCTTCGACCATCACCAATCGTTTCGACACTTTGGATTTTCGCAATGATTTGGACATGCTCTAGGTCTTCATGCAAGTCTTTGATTTTGAAAAAATGCGTTCGATCTTCATACCGAAACGGATAGTGTTGCAATAGCTCACCATAAGTGAATATATTCAGTTCCTTATTGATCAATGCAGCCTTCTGTGGCCCCACTCCTTTGAGAAACTCAATTTTTGTATCAAAGAATCTGGTCAATGGCTATTTACATTAGATTTGAAAAATGCAAATTACGCTATCTCAAATGAAAAAACTAAATCGGGAAAGGTATAATACTATCCTCAACCCTCAATATTTCTTCAAAAACAAAAAACGCACCGATTTAAGTGCGTTTTCATCAATATCATTAAATAGCATGCTTAGTTTCATTGATCTTCTATCAACAAGTACTAAAGCATGTATCACCCATAAATCTCCTCCAATACCTGACCCAGCCTGATTCCGGCAGCGATCAGTCTTTCCTCTGTATGGTGGTAATGCTTGTAGATGTATTCATAGCCGATTCTGCCATTATCTGGGATATCGTACATCGCAGGTCTGATAGCCACGGCTTCTTTGAGCCATTCCGCAGGACCTTTGCTTGTATATTTTTTAATCAAATCAGCATTTATTCTTTTCTGAAGTTCTGTAGCTATTTCGGTAAAGCTCATTTTCTTTCCTTCTATAAGATCCGAATCCCATATCGCGTGGATATTGGTTTCTTTGTTGAAAAAACTAACCTTCACATCATTCCCTCCACGATCTCCGGGCTTGCCGACGTGAAAAGGCTGGTGTAAGTCACCGACTATGTGAATTAGCATACGCAACTGATCCCTTTCTTCTTCTGGGCTAAGTCCACCCTTCTTGAGAGAGGCTTTTAATCTACCAAAAGCCTCATAAGCATCACCGGCTTCCTCTTGCAAGGCTGGATCATATTCACCATCCACTGTCGTCACCCAATGCCACGTATAGGTATAGTCGTACTTCTTATCAGAGCGGATATTATCCATCCATACCCCCACACCCGAGATAGACTCCTTGTGCAGTACTTTTTCTACTTTCTCTACAGTAGCTGGATTCATTTGCCATTCTGCAAGCTTACCGATCACATAGTGTCCAATAGCCCCCCAAGCAAACGAACTCGTCTGAAAAGAAAAAACCATAAAAATGGCCAGCAACAGCTGCTTAATTGTTTTCATATATCTCAAATATTAATTTTTTCCCCAACAAGATTCCCAAATAATATCCCAAAGCAAATATCCAATATCAACCAATATCTAATATCCTTCACCCCAACCTATCTCCACCCTATCTCACAAAGTATATTTCAACCTTATTTCAACCCAATAATATCCCAAAGTCAATATCCAATATCAACCAATATCCAACACCCCAATCCTCCACCCCAACCTATCTCCACCCTATCTCACAAAGTATATTTCAACCCTATTTCAATCCAATAATATCCCAAAGTCAATATCCAATATCTAATATCCTTCACCACAACCTATTTCCACCCTATTTCACAAAGTATATTTCACCCTTATTTCAACCAAATAATATCACGAAGTAAATATCCAATATCAATCAATATCTAATATCCTCCACCCCAACCTATTTCCACCCTATCTCACAAAGTATATTTCAACCTTATTTCAACCCAATAATATCCCAAAGTCAATATCCAATATCAACCAATATCCAACACCCCAATCCTTCACTCCAACCTATTTCAACTTTATTTCACGAAGTATATTTCAACCCTATTTCCTTCAATACCCCAATTCATTCACCGCAATCCAAGCCATCAATCCAGCGCCAATTTCCATCGCATCTTCATCAATGTCAAATGTAGGTGTGTGAACCCCAGAGGTGATTCCTTTTGCTTCATTTCTAGTGCCTAGGCGATAGAAGCATCCGTCCATTTCTTGGGTGTAGTATGAAAAATCTTCTGCTGCCATCCAAATATCCAGAGACTCTACATTCTCTTCTCCTAAATAAGCTATAGCTGCCTCTTCTGCCCTAGAAGTGAGAGCTTCGGCGTTTTTGAGAAAAGGATAGCCTACTCTGATTTCAAAATCTACTTCACCACCCATACCTTCCACGATTCCTTTGGCTATGCTGGTCATATGCTGATGAGCCTTAGCTCTCCATACTTCATCCAACGTTCGAAAAGTGCCTTGAATTTTGACTTCATTCGGTATGATATTCGTCGCTCCCAAGGCCTCAATTCTACCAAATGAAAGCACCGAAGGGATTTTTGGAGAGGCATTTCGGCTCACTACTTGCTGTAAAGCGACTATCATGTGTGAAGCTATCAAAACGGGATCTACCAAGGTCTCTGGCATGGCTCCATGGCCCCCTTTTCCTTTAATAGTAATGTATAGCTCATCTGCGCTTGCCATGTACATTCCCTTGCGGAAACCAACTTTTCCAACAGGAATGAGTGGCATCACATGTTGTCCAATGATGCCTGTTGGTCTAGGATTTTCCAATGCTTTATCTTTGATCATCAAGGAAGCTCCTCCAGGAATCAATTCTTCTCCTGGTTGAAAAAGTAGTTTGACAGTACCCTCAAAATCGTCTTTTACTTCATGAAGGATCTTAGCTGCCCCCAAGAGAGAGGCAGTGTGCACATCATGCCCACAGGCATGCATCACACCTGGGTTTGTGGATTTGTAAGGAACCTCATTTTGCTCTATGATAGGAAGTGCGTCCATATCTCCACGGAGTGCAATGACTTTTTTATCAGGATTTCTGCCTTTGATCAATGCTACAATTCCTGTATTTGCTTTGACTTCAAAATCAGTGATTCCAAAACTTTTGAGTTGCTCCTGTACAAAAGCACATGTGTTATGCTCTTGAAACGATAACTCAGGATGGGCGTGCAAATGCCTTCTATTGGCAATGAATTCAGATTTATGTTGACTTGCGAGGGATTTAATTTTGTCCTTGATCATTATTGATTTTTTCATCAGTATTCACAAAGCCTTCCCTTTGAAATCTATCTTGGATGATTCTAGCCATTGGGAATACTTCTTTTAGTTTGTGATAATGTGATTGAGCCTCTATTCTATTGATAAATTTCCCAACTTTCACCAAGTACCTTGGCTGCTGGTATTGCATATCGGACTTGATATCAGGGAATTTGGTGTAGAGATCATTCCTCGTCTTGAAAGCTTGGTCTCTATCGACGCCACTGTATACCAATACGGTAAATCCAGAATAGTATTGCTCAGATTTATTGTCTTTGGCAAATTTTTGCAGTGCCTGATCTAGTTCATAATCTATAGAAGAGATATCTTTTGAGCTGCCTCCAGTAAGTTCATTGTTCCTGCTTGCTTCAGATAGATCAGGAAAAGTAATCCTAGATGAAGATAAGTCCTCATGGTAAGGGCTGTATTTACTAGCTTCGCCGCTTGACTTTTTGATAAGATTACAAGATCCCATGAATAAGATCAATAAAACACTACTAAAAACAATTCTTACCATGATTTTCAAATTTAACTTTCGATGATTACACATTTTCCTGAAGCCACATCCTGCTCTACACTTTTGTACTTCACATCCTTCTTGACTGTACCATCTGCATACTGAGCAGTCACTCTATCGTTACGCCCAAATACTTTGTCAGTTTTCCTAGGGGCAACTACCTGCTGTTCCGTTGATCTATTGACCGCTGCGGCAGCGGCTTGTCTGTTTGCTCCTGGATTTAGCGTGCTACCTACTTCTGCTTTTGAAGCTTGTACTTTCTCTTCTTGTTTTGGTGCTTGGGCGGCCTTGACTTGGCTAGGATCTTGTGTTGGAAGCTCCGCCTTGGCTAAGAAAGATATTACATCCTCATTGAGACGTCCTACGAACCTCTTGAACATTTCGAACGCTTCGAATTTATAAATTAAAAGCGGATCCTTTTGCTCATAGACAGCATTCTGAACAGATTGCTTCAAGTCATCCATATCTCTAAGATGCTCTTTCCAGTTTTGATCAATGATCGCCAAGGTTACATTTTTCTCAATGGCCCTGATTAGATCTCTTCCTTGATTGTTCACAGTAGATTCTAGGTTGACAACTACTCCGATCTGTTTGATAGAATCGGTGATTGGCACCATGATTTCCTTTACTGTGGCTCCTCTTTGTGCATAGACATCACTTAGAATTGGCAATGCTCTTTCTAAGATCCTATTGTTTTTGGAGACATAGTTTTGATAAGCTGCATCAAATAATTCCTGTGTCAATACAGAAGTATCTTTAGACTGAATGTCATTTGCAGACAAAGGATGATCTACTCCTAGAGAGCTGAAAATATTCATCCTCACATTTTCAGTATCATCGGTGGTTTTGGCCATCTGTACCAGATCAAAGCACACATCATACATGATATTGAGGATATCGAGCTCTAGCCTTTCACCCATTAGGGCATTTTTTCTTCTTTTATATACTACTTCCCTTTGGGAATTCATGACATCATCATACTCCAAGAGACGCTTACGCGTTCCAAAGTTGTTTTCTTCGACTTTGCGTTGAGCTCTTTCGATAGATTTTGAGATCATGGAGTGCTGGATCACTTCACCTTCTTCCAGCCCCATTCTATCCATCAGCTTAGCAATACGCTCCGAGCCAAACAGACGCATCAAGCTATCTTCCAATGATACAAAAAACTGGGATGAGCCCACATCTCCTTGACGACCAGACCTACCCCTTAGCTGACGATCCACCCTTCTTGACTCATGTCGCTCGGTACCAATGATTGCCAATCCACCTGCTGCTCTTGACTCAGCCGTAAGCTTGATATCTGTTCCTCTACCTGCCATGTTGGTAGCGATAGTGACTGTACCAGGCTTACCTGCTTCTGCCACCACATCAGCCTCTCTGGCATGTTGCTTAGCATTCAATACCTGATGATTGATCTTACGGATCGTAAGCATCCTACTCAATACCTCAGAGATTTCCACTGAAGTCGTACCCACAAGCACTGGTCTACCAGCATTGGTCAATTCTACAATTTCCTCAGCTACGGCATTGAATTTCTCTCTGACAGTCTTATATACTTTATCATCTCTGTCATTTCTGACTATTGGCTTGTTGGTCGGAATGACCACTACGTCCAATTTGTAGATTTCCCAGAACTCACCCGCTTCGGTCTCTGCAGTACCTGTCATACCCGACAGCTTGTGATACATCCTGAAATAATTCTGCAAAGTAATCGTCGCATAAGTTTGGGTGGCGTCTTCTACTTTTACATTTTCTTTGGCCTCGATCGCTTGGTGAAGTCCATCAGAATATCTTCTACCCTCCATCACACGACCTGTCTGCTCATCTACGATCTTCACCTTACCATCTACGAGGATATACTCGGTATCCTTTTCGAACATACAGTAAGCTTTCAGCAGCTGGTTTACAGTGTGAATTCTTTGTGCTTTTACTCCGTAGTCCTTGATGATTTCTTCTTTTCTGATCAACTTCTCTGTATCATCTAAATCGGGATTCTTCTCCATCTCGGCGATTTCTACACCGATGTCTGGTAGAATAAAGAAGTTTGGATTCTCATTTTTCTTAGTGATGACTTCTATACCATTATCCGTGAGCTCTACAGAATTGGTCTTCTCATCTATGGTAAACAAAAGTGGTTCATCTGCCTCAGGCATGTTCCTTTTGTTGTCTTGCAAATAATAATTCTCTGTTTTTTGCAAGACTACCCTGATACCTGGTTCTGAAAGGTACTTGATCAAAGGCTTGTACTTGGGCATACCTCTGTAAGCTCTAAAAAGTGCTAAGCCACCTTCTTTTTCATTTTTCTCAGCAATCAACTTTTTCGCTTCTGTCAAGTAGCTTTGAATCAACTTACGCTGCTCCTCCACCAAGGTGGAAACCCTTGGCTTCATTTCCATAAATTCATGCTGATCTCCTCTAGGTACTGGTCCTGAAATGATCAAAGGCGTCCTTGCATCATCAATCAATACAGAATCGACCTCATCTATCATCGCAAAGTGATGCTTTCCTTGTACAAGATCTCCGGCATCACGCGCCATATTATCCCTGAGGTAATCAAAGCCAAACTCATTATTTGTACCATATACGATATCACACTTGTAGGCTTTTCGTCTTCCCTGAGAGTTTGGCTGATATTTATCTATACAATCTACTGTCAAGCCATGAAACTCAAATAGAGGTGCATTCCACTCTGAATCCCTTTTGGCCAAGTAATCATTTACAGTGACTACATGGACACCTCTCCCTGCCAAGGCATTGAGGAAGGCTGGAAGTGTAGACACGAGTGTCTTACCTTCACCAGTAGCCATTTCGGCGATTTTCCCTTTGTGAAGCACCATACCACCGATTAGCTGCACATCATAGTGGACCATGTCCCACACTACTTCGTTGCCAGCGGCCATCCACTTGTTGTGCCAAATAGCATCTTCTCCAGCTAGTTCTACATTTGATTTTCTAGCTGACAGCTCTTTGTCGTACGCATTTGCTTTTACTTTGAGGCTTCCATTCTCTTTGAATCTTCTGGCTGTTTCTTTGACTACAGCAAATGCCAATGGCATTACTTTTTCCAAGACTACCTCAAGTGCTTCGTCTCTATCTTTTTCTATCTTGTCGATATCATTGTAAAGTGCATCTTTTTCGTGCACTTTTTCAGGTGCCAATGCTTCTATTTGAGACCTGATTGAAGTGATTTTATCATCATAAGATTTCAAGTCTTCGTTGATGATTCCTTTGATTTCAATGGTTTTTGCACGAAGCTGATCATCTGTCAATCCAGACAACTTTGCATATTCTTGATTGATCAAAGCGACCTTAGGTGTCAATTCCTTGATATCTCTATCTGATTTTGTTCCAAAAACTTTTGCCAGTCCTTTGGCTATGATATCTAACATATGTATTATTCTATATTGGGCTTTAAAATTACTTCGTTTTTATTACAATTGGAAATTAGAATGATATAGATCGTCTAATTATCACAAGTCTACATGTTTGAAAATTCGTGAACTGCTACTTTTCCCATACACCATGAAAAACCTGCTCTGCTGGTCCGATCAACTTGATATTGCGAAAGCTCCCGTCTGCGGTCGCAGAAAAACGTACTTTTAACTTCCCTCCAGGAGTAAGGATTTTTACTTCATTTAATTGGTGCTTGATGCCATATACTAAAGCACAAGCGGTGACCCCTGTGCCACAAGATAAGGTCTCGTTCTCGACCCCTCTCTCGTATGTCCTCACATGAATCTCCTCATCACTGATAGGGGTTACAAAGTTTACATTTGTCCCATTAGGCTTATAATCATCACTATACCGCACTGCAGCACCTTGCTCCACGACTGGGTAGCTCAGCACATTATCTACAAATCTCACATGGTGAGGTGAACCTGTATTGACAAAATAATCTTGCCCTGCATTGGAGATACTATTCACATCACTCATTCCAAGTTCTACCAAGTGATCATTAACTAGGGCTGTATGAGGGCCATCTATAGCAAGGAATTTGGTTTCTTTATCTATGATATCGAGGAATTTTGAAAAAGCTACAGCACATCTTGCGCCATTTCCACACATACTTTGTGACCCATCCGAATTGAAATATATCATTTCAAAATCAAAGCCATCTTTGTTTCTAATCAAAATAAGTCCATCAGCTCCGATGCCAAACTTGCGATCGCATAACATTTGAACCAAAGAGAGGTTATCTTCAGGAAATGCTTCAATTCTGTCATCGATCATGATAAAATCATTTCCAGTGCCTTGGTATTTATAAAAGGAAAATTGCATGTCTACTTACTTTGCTATTTTATGATTTACAAATGATTCAAAAACCAAACCATTGTACATTGTGAATGCAAACATAAACATCTTGTCATAAAATCAGACTTATTGTCCGACTTTAGGTTTTATTATAGCTTTGAAATCTTTATCTTAGGCAGTTAGAATTACAAACGAGAAGTATTCATTTTGAGAAAAATTAAAGGATAAATCCCCAAAAAAAATGAAAAAATCAAACATTAAAGTATCTAGAAGGTATTTTATCTCAAGAAGCACCAGGGCTACCCTTGCCATAGGTATCGGATCATCATTGGTAGGATCTGCATTCTTGACCGCATGCGGAGGAGAATCTTCTGAGGAAAATGAAACCAAACTGAGTACGGGTTTTGAACAAACAGCTTTGGCGTACGATTATGCAGCTCTTGAGCCACATATCGATGCCATGACCATGGAGATACATTATACAAAGCATGCTGCTGCTTATGCCAAAAATCTTGGCGAGGCCGCTGCTGAAGAAGGTGTAGACGTGAGTGCTCCGCTAGAAGAAGTGATGATGAACATTTCCAAATACTCTACTAAAATGAGAAACAATGGAGGTGGCCATTACAACCATGAATTATTTTGGAAAACGATGTCACCTGACGGAGGTGGTAAGCCAAGTGGTGACCTAGAAGCTGCTATCAATGATGCTTTTGGAAGCTTTGATGAGTTCAAGTCAAAATTTGAAGAAGCTGGAAAAACAAGGTTTGGTTCTGGATGGGCATGGCTTGTAGTAGATTCAAATAAAAAATTGGCAGTAGGCTCTACTCCAAATCAAGATAATCCACTCATGGATGTGTCGGATTTTCAAGGCGTTCCTTTGCTAGGTATCGACGTGTGGGAGCATGCCTATTACCTCAAGTATACCAGTGATAGGGCTGGATATATCGGAAATTGGTGGAACGTGATCAATTGGGATGCCGTATCTGAGCGATATGATGCGTTGAAATAAGATCAGGACTCAAGATCATTACATTGAAAATATTGAGACGGAAGTTCAATCTGGCCAATATTTTTGTCGACTAATAAAATATCGATTGCTAGTCAAGCACGAAGATCGGTGATAAACTTACTAAACAAGGGCTGATTTGATTCCAGTCAAAAAGTAAAACTAAGCGCAAAGGAATATACTTTCTTTGCGCTTTTTTCATAAATAAGCACTTGGACTGGTGATTTATCATGCCTTTCATGCTGTTGAAACCTGTATTTTGTCACATTTTGTACGGATAGCTGGCATGTACCTTGCAAAGAGGTCGTGGAAAAAACCAACTATTTAACGAAAATGAGAAAATCAATCAAACACTTTCAGAAATTAGCCCTTATCTTTTGCATTGGCTATTTGACATTTGCCTGCTCTGAGGCTGAAGACACAGAGATCAATGAACCACAGAGCAATGTAGGCTTAAGTGCTACCTCAAGTGCAAACAATGGGAGCAACGCAAACCAGCGTGTGATAGTGAATGGCTTTGCTACAAGTCAATTTGCTGTGGGTACCAAAGAAATAGAAATGAAATATGCTGCAAAAGCTGACCTCTTGGCGGGCATCAGCATCGGGAATATTGCACTCAAGACTAATGTGAGCACTTCATTTCACCAGGAAGCTTCACAACCTAAGAATGTGATTTTGGTAAACAATGGTACTGCCGCTACCTCCGTGATCGCAGCAGGTAGAAGCCCTCAAGGAAATTACACAGAAGTGAACTTCAAGCTTCACAGAAAAACCGAAGGCAACACCAATGATCCAATGTACGATCGCTCGCTTTGGATTGCAGGTGAAATCGACGGAAAAGTATCGACCATCTGGCTCACATCTGAAAAAGCTATCAAAGCAAGATCCGAAAATGCTGTAGGTGTAGAAGTAGATGGTGATACGGATATGATCTTGGTTTTTGATATGGATAAATTATTTGCAGAGGTAGATTTCAGTGCGGCAGTTGATGCCAATGGAGATGGAAGGATAGATATTGGTCCAAACAGTGCTGATGGAAATGCGGCAATTCTCTCTAAGATCGAAAGTAATCTAGAAACTGCTGTGGTACTAAAGGGTAATTAATCCCGATTTTTGAAACTATAGAGAAAGTAAACTTTTCTTGATTTAGATAAAAGCCTCTCATGCTTGCACGTTCAAGCCTGAGGGGCTTTTTTCTTGAACTGCATGAAAGTTAGGGTCCTGACATGAACGATCCCGTATAGATGATCATAGGAAGTATTTCTGAAGTCATTTTTTTCATCTCGGATCAATCCTCATTCATTATAGTGGATTCTCGACAATACTACCAGGAAAAGTATTTTTAGCAAATGAAAGAGAACTAATGGATCAATATAGAAAAGAGTGGGACAATTTATCAACCAATATACAATTGAAGTATTATCTGGATTATAAAATTCCTTGCTGGATCTAATTGATGGTATCTACGGAGATATACATTTATAAAGTCAAAGACCCTTTCTAAAAATAATTTTTTGAAATGATCAAAGTTTTGTTTCTTAGTCGGTCAAAGTAGAGCACAGACTCACTATTTCAAAAATACATCTCAAAATATCAAACTATATGCAAGATCCAAAGTCGCTCACTTCAGTAGCAGCATTTCATCAGACGTTCAAACACCCAATCCTATCAGAACCACAAATTCCAGAGGCAAAAAGGTGTGAATTGAGGGTTTCCCTTATCGCAGAGGAGCTCAAAGAGCTTGAAGAAGCGATAGCTGATCAGAACATCGTAGAGATAGCTGATGCACTTTGTGATATTCAATATGTTCTGTCAGGTGCAATTTTAGAATTTGGATTAGGCGACAAATTCAAAGAACTCTTCGACGAAGTTCAACGGTCAAATATGAGCAAAGCATGTAAAAATATAGAAGAAGCTGAAGCCACAGTGGCTCATTACCAAAGTCAAGGGGTATCCTGCTTTTATGAGCAAGAGGGAGACCTATACCTAGTATTCAGAGAAGGGGATCGCAAGACACTAAAGTCAGTGAACTATTCGCCAGCTGATTTGAAAGGGATTTTAGGAAAATAAGAAAATTGAAGGGGGAAGGGTGAAGGATGAGGGGTGAAGGATGAAGGATGAGGGGTGAAGGATGAAGGATGAGGGGTGAAGGATGAAGGATGAGGGGTGAAGGAAGGGGTGAAGGATGAAGGATGAAGGATGAGGGGTGAAGGATGAAGGGTGAAGGATAAGGGATGAAGGGTGAAGGGTGAAGGATGAGGGATGAAGGGTGAAGGATGAAGGGTGAAGGGTGAAGGGGGATGATTCAATCTAATTAGGTAGCTTGCTTTGTACTTTGTACTTTGTACATCGTACATTGTACATTGTACATCGTACATTATACTTTACTCTCCCATTTCTAATCTCTCAAAGCATCAGAAAACATTGGGGTGAATTATCTCAGGAAAGTCTTATTTGACTATTCTGCGGGGGATGTCTAGTGGGAGGCGAGTCAATAGCTCATAATTGACTTGCTGAGTAGACTCACCAAATGAGGCCACAGTGATTTCGTTCTTCTTTTGCTTACCGATCAAAACTACTTCATCTCCTCTTTTGAGGTCTTTCAGGTCAGTTACATCTACAGCTATGCTATTCATCGTCACAGTACCCACTACTGACACCATCTTGCCATCTATCAATACTTTCCCCTGATTACTCAACACGCGACTATAACCATGAGAATAGCCAATAGGGATTAGAGCAATCTCCATGTCTCTCGGTGCCATATAGCTGGATCCGTAACCTATAAACTCCCCCATCTTCACTTTCTTGAAACTCATGATGCTGCTTTTCCACGAAATCAATCTTTTTAGTGGGTTTTTGTCACTTTCTGGAAGACTCTTGAACTTGTACATGTAGGTCTCCATCGTAGGCCAAAAACCATAAGACGCTATACCAATCCTAACCATGTCCATGATGGTCTCAGGGTAGCTAAAAGTAGCTGCGGAACATGCTGTATGGTATTTGTCAAAGTTCAATCCATGGTCTGAAAACCATGTTTTGAACTGATCATACTTCTTGATCTGAGTGCGTACTCTCACGTAGTTGCTCACACTCTCGGCGCCTGCATAGTGCGTACATAGACCACATCTTGAGATATAGCCCTCATTTTTTTTCAAAATAGACATAAGCTTTTCTCTATCACTCCATTCAAATCCTGTACGGTGAAACCCAGTCTCTACCTCTACATGAATCCTAGCTTTTGCGTTGAGTTTTTTGGCAATTTGAATGGCCGCATCAAGCCTTTCAAATTCAAAAACAAAAAAACTAATCCCTTTTTTTATAATTTCTTCCAAGTCTTCATCATGTAGCATCCCCATGATCATGATATCAGACTTTTGCTTTCTATTGTCATATACTCTCAATGCTTCATCAGCAGAAAAAGTGCTAAAATGCCGAATTCCAGCCTCTTCTGCTATGGGCACAATATGCTCAATCCCATGTCCGTAGGCATTACCTTTGACGACCGCAGAGATTATGACTTGATTTCCCGTCTCCTTTTTAATGAATGCTATGTTTTTTTTGTAGGCTGACTTGCTGATTTCGATATATGAAGTATGATTCATGAAGTTTTATTAGTAATTGAAAATATAAAATGGTGTGTGAAAGCATCAATCTTGATGGATGAGTTTGACAATTTTTTCAAACATGGAGACACCAGTAGGGATAAGATCATCATTGAAATCATAATCATTTTCATGAAGCTGAGGATGTGATTTACCTGATCCTAAGCCGAAAAGTAGGGTTTTGGTATGGGATGAGAACATTCCAAAATCTTCTGACCATCTAAAAGGGATTCTAATATGTTTTGTTTTAAGCTTGAGCTCTTTTGCTGCTTGATTGGCATACTCCCATGCATCAGGATCATTGATCGTGGCAGCAAAATCTTCCGTGTATTCAAATGTGATGGATAAGCCATATTCCTTGGCAATCTGCTGAGAAAGCTTTTCTGCATAGTTGATCAAAAGCAATTGAGTATCATTATCAAAAGACCTCAGTGTCGCCATCACCACTGCTTCCCCAGGAGTGGTACCAAATGCTACTTCTCCTAGCTTTGCATGAATCACAGTGATCAAACTGAACTTTTTCATGGCATCTGGCAGCTTTTGAAGGGCTACGATCATCTTGGACATGGCCTCTGCGGGGCTATTACCATCTTCTGGGTGCGCTGCATGGCTGTTTTTGCCTTTTAGCTTGATAATCATCCCTGTAGATGCCGCTGTGAATGAACCCTTCTTGATTACGACCTGATTCTTATCATAGCCGGGCAGGTTGTGTAATGCAAAAGCAAAGTCTGGCTTGATCTTTTCGAATTTTGTATCCTCCACTACCCTTGCAGCTCCCTCCCCAGTTTCTTCGGATGGTTGAAAAAGAAGAATAACTCGCCCCTTATGTAAGGGTTCATGGCTTAGAGAAAGGCCAAGTCCAGCTAGAATTGCCATATGTCCATCATGCCCACATAGGTGAGCGATGCCATGATGCACGGATTTATATTTGATTTTGCTATGTTCATGAATAGGCAAGGCGTCAAGCTCACTGCGAAAAAGGCTAGTGGGTCCTTCTTCTTTGCCTTCAAAAACAAAAGCAATTCCATGGCCACCAATATTCTTTATCGTTTGAGAAGGATTTAGCGATTTGAAAAAATCAGCGATTCGTTGGGCTGTTTCTTTTTCTTGACCAGAAACTTCGGGGTGCTGGTGTAAAATGTGCCTGAGTTCCTTGATTTGCTTGAGCTTTTTTGCATCCATGCCTTTATACAGTTAATTAATGAGTTAAAAAACGAAGATTTCTTTTAAAGTAGGCAAAAATTATGCAGAGCTATGTATCTGAACAATAATTTTAAACAAAAAAAATTATTTTTCTGACCATCAATGAGCTACAAATTATAGAGAACTTTTTATATTAGATGATGTTTTAGCTACTAAACCTATAAATGATGACTACAGAACAACAAACAAGTTTAGAACAAAAAATTGAAGAACTGAAAGCAAGTTTGACTGGGGATATGTTTCAAGATATGGACACAAGAGATCAGATACACAATCTTGAGATGCAACTCAAAGGCGTAAAACCAATGGACAGTCACTTCGATTGTGTTGGCTGCGGAAGTTGATTATTGTCTCTGTGGTCTAAAAAAATACCAGCAAAGCAGGCAATACAAATGATGCTTCTGTCAGCAATCTTTTCTGATAGATTGATCTATTTTTCGAATAAAAAAGACGTAAATGAATCATGAAAATCAAAAGCAACAGACTGGTATAAATATGGAAATACGACCTCAGAAAAACAAACAAAACCAAAGCTAATAAGCAAGTAATCAGAAAAATACCGTTGATCAGTGCTTTCAAATTTGCTGCATTCAACCATGTTGTGATTGCTTCAAAGCCATCATTTTTGTCAGTCTCCTTATCTGCAAAGGAAAGCATAAGCAGATTGACATATGCTACAAGGGTATATAGGCCTGCTATATAGTAGGTCTCTTGTGGGATGAGTCCATTATGCATGATGATGGGTGCTTGACTAATCCCCACGACATATCCTATCGCAATGATCAATTCTTTAAGAAAACTTAATTTTTTGAGCCAAAACTGTGAGATAAGCAGGGGTAGAGCGATAACTATACCGGCCAAAATCCCAGGTAGAATCAAGACCTGAAGCCCATCGCAAAGGATCAAAAGACTCAAGACAACTGATGATACCAAAAACACCATCCCCCATAAGACCTTGGAATATTTCAAGTGAAAGGCGTGTCGCGCTGTACTGGGAATATTATTTGCATACCTAGCATCTAATAGGTGATCCAAGGTGTAAATCAGCCACACTACCAAAGCCAAAAGCAGATACACTTCTTTGCTCAAGGGAGTACGCAATAGATGAGCAAACAGATACATGCCAGCAAGTGAACCACAGACTACGTCTATGGAAAGCAAATTCAAATTTCGGTATACTTGAGCAAGCTCCTTCAAAATATTAATTCAGGAGCGCCTCTATATCATTTTGACTTAGGCTTTTCATAAAGCTCTCTTCTGTACTGATCAACTCGCCAGCCAAAGCCTTCTTCCGCTCTTGCAGTGCCATGATTTTTTCTTCAACAGAATTTCTGGTGATAAACTTGTATATGATCACCTTATTTTCCTGGCCGATCCTGTGAGCCCTATCGATGGCTTGAGCCTCCACGGCTGGGTTCCACCATGGGTCTAGTAAGAACACATACTCAGCTTTGGTCAAATTAAGTCCGACTCCACCAGCCTTCAGGGAGATTAGGAAGATTTTCACATCCTCATTTTCCTGAAAGGACTTGACTTGCGCTTGTCTGTCCTTCGTAGTTCCATCAAGGTAAGCATACGGGATTTTTTCTTCATCTAAAAACTCCTTCACAATGCCCAAATGTCTCACAAATTGACTGAATACAAGCACTTTGTGCCCTTCACTTGCTGTTTCTCGAAGCATATGGATCACATCTTCCAGCTTGCCTGAGTCACCTGTGTAAGCTTTATCAATTAACTTAGGGTGGTTGGCAACTTGTCTTAGCTGGGTAAGACCCCTAAGCAAAGTGAACTGCTGGTTTTTCGCACCAGGCGCTGTAAGTTCGTTAACGATCTTTTCTCTATAGTAGCTTTTGATTTCTTCATATGCCTTCTCTTGCTCAGAAGTCATAGACGAATACTTGACATGAATCACCTTCTCAGGCAAGTCCGTAGCCACTTGGGTTTTGAGTCTTCTCAGAATGAAAGGCTTGATCATAGCATGTAACTTCACTGCCTTATCTACATCATTTTTCTTTTCGATAGGAAGCAAAAACTGCTTCTTGAACATGCTCTGATTCCCCAGCAAGCCTGTATTGATGAAATTCATCTGAGACCAAAGATCCATCGTGCCATTCTCTACAGGTGTACCTGTCAAGATCAACTTGAACCTACAATTGAGCTCTGCAACTGACTTTGCGATGATGCTGCTTGGATTTTTGATCGCTTGTGACTCGTCCAAGATTACATAGTTGAAATAGAATGATTTGAATACTTCCATGTCCAACCTTGTGATACCATAAGAAGTCAAGATCAAATCATAATCAGCAAACCTGGTGTGGTCTTTGACACGTTGTGAACCTGTATAGACCAAGACTTTCAGGCTCGGTGTAAACTTTTTGGCTTCCAACTCCCAATTGTAAATCAGTGAAGTAGGCATGATCAAAAGAGACGTAGCACCAGGGTTCACTTCCTTTTGGTAAGCCAATAGTGCCAGTGTCTGCACCGTCTTTCCCAAACCCATATCGTCAGCTAGGCAACCTCCAAACTGATACTCATTGAGAAATCTCAGCCAGTTGTATCCAGCCTTTTGGTATGGTCTAAGCGTACCTTGGAAAGCCTCTGGCAACTCATAATCTTCGATTTGTGAGAAATCTCGAAGTTTTTCAAGCTTTCTACTCAAAGTGAGTTGTACCAAATTGTTGGATTGTAGCTCCTGAGCCAACGCGATGTGATGCTTTTTGAGCTTCAAGGCTCCAGAATCCAGTGTAGGATCATCTTCCAAAAAGGCAAAAATCTCCGTATAATTCACAAACCAAGAATCTGGAATCACCGCAATTTCTTTGTTTGGCAGCTCAAATTCTGTTTTACCTTGAAGAAGTAACTTTCTGATTTTGGCAAAAGGAATCTTATAAGGGCCAAATTCAATGACAGCATTGACATCGAACCAATCTATGTTTTCCTTGACATCCACAGAAATTCTGGCATGACCGAAGAAGTACTTTTTGCCCTTAGCATCTGTAGCCTGCCGTATTTGGAATCCTTGTGCAATCAAATCATCCTTATAGGTATTCAACCAGCCAAAAGCCTTGGATTTTTCGAGGGCAAACCTGGAAGTTCTTACTGGAAGTCCCAGATTTTTGAGGTAATCACCGTAGCTCTTTTCCTTCACACCATCACGAATCACTTTATAAAAAGTATATTCATCTCCATGCTGCTCTAGTTTGACATTTGTCTTTGCACCGTCTTCAGCTCGGAATGCATATTCTCCATATTGGAATTTAAGGTCAAAGACTATTTTATCTTCTTCAGATTCTGCTTGACTATTGCCAAACAAGTCGACCTTAGGAGAACCTGGAAGATCGCTTAGGTTGAGCACAGCTTCTGGTTGATTTCTTTCCACTTTGATTTCAAAGCCTTTGGCATATACATCAAAGGAAGCCACTAGTTGGGTAACAAATTTCTCATAATATTGCTGCTCCACTTTCCTAGGGATGACGATGAATCTTTTGTTCAAGAATGGATTCAATTTCTTCCCATCTATTCCCTTGGCAAAATGGTACAACGCTCCATCTGCGACAAGCCATGCCGGTTCATTGCAAATGAGGTAGGCATTTTTATATTGCCAATCGAGTTTTTCACCACGATATTTGATTGTAGGAAAGTAGTGCGTATTGTCTTCATTTCTTCTAAAGTGAAAAAGTACAGTGGCAGGTTCAGGCATGATACAGATTTCCTTCCAGATTGGATTGCCATCATTAGCCATTTCAAAGAGTCGCTTACCTTTAAGTTTATCCAAAATCTTTGCTCTCAAGCCTTCCAGCTTAAGTTCAAGCATTTCTTGAGCTGCCTTATTTCCAGTTTTTGGATCATATATTTTGCGAAGGTATTCTTTTGCTTTTAGCTTCTTGGTATTCAGCTTTTTGGTAACAGCATCTTGCTGCATCTCATCCATCATTTTGATAAGCTGATAGTCAGTCTCATCCAGTCCAGCGGCAAATTCTTTGGCATTCACTGAAGAGATGTTTTGATGGGCTAGGGATAATCTTCCTTTTGCATCCAGTTGAATCACAAAGGATTCAAATAGCAATCCTAAATACTCGTGGCTGAACAGCGAGTAGATGATCTCAAATGGTTGCTCTGCTGAAACTTTCATAGCTGTGGGTCAATGCGAAGAGAGAAAACTTCGGAATTTAGGGTGTATTGAAATTCAAACCAGTTCGAAAAATACTGAATAATTTTGATTTTGAAAAGCAAAGAGAAGCATGATTACAGATTCACAAACTGAAATGCGTAATTACATGGGATCAGTAAGCTGTAGAATATCAACAGATTGACCTCAAAAAAAGCAAAGGATATCAGTCTTGCATCATTGAGCAAAATCTGCGAAATGATTTACATTTTTGTAGAAAGGTGAATTTGTTCTATTTTAGCCATTAGGTTCTTGCAATCTTATATGATTTAGGTAAAAACTTCACAATCTTTGCAAGATATATATGTAGGCAACGTTGCTTATTGAGTAAAGAAAAAATTAAAATTAAAAATTCCATGCATCAGGAAAAAATCAAGCAGGTCATAGATGAAGTAAAGAAAATAGTAGTTGGTCAAGATAGAATGGTCAACCGGCTTTTGATCGGCTTATTTACCAATGGGCACATATTATTAGAGGGTGTGCCAGGTTTGGCAAAGACATTAACTGTAAACACCTTGGCCAAAGTGTTGCATTTGGACTTCAAGCGTATTCAGTTTACGCCAGATCTATTGCCATCTGACCTGGTAGGTACCATGATATACAATCAGCAAGAGGCAAACTTTGAAGTAAAAAAAGGCCCAATATTCTCAAACATCATCCTTGCCGATGAGGTCAACAGGTCTCCTGCGAAAGTACAATCGGCACTATTGGAGGCGATGCAGGAAAAGCAGGTTACTATTGGCGAGACTACTTATCAGCTAGACAGACCATTTTTGGTTTTGGCAACACAGAACCCTGTAGATCAAGAGGGTACTTACCCCCTACCTGAGGCCCAAGTGGATAGGTTTATGATGAAAGTTCACATAGACTATCCTTCCAAAAGTGATGAACTCGAGGTAATGAGACGAATGGCCAACATGGCTTTTGCCTCGGAAGTCATGGCGATACTATCCAAAGAGGACATTTTTGCGATTAGAGCAAAGATCAATGAAGTGAAGATAGCCGAGCCATTGGAAAATTATATCATTGAATTGGTGTTTGCCACGAGATTTCCAGCACAGTATGGACTAAAAGAAGAAGCCAAATACATACAGTTTGGCGTATCTCCAAGAGCAAGTATCAACTTAAACTTAGCCGCTCGAGCTGTTGCATTCATGGACGGAAGAGACTATGTACTTCCAGAAGACATTAAGGAGATCGCCGAGGATGTATTGAACCACCGAATTATCTTGAATTATGAAGCAGAAGCTGACAACATCAATACGAGGGATTTGATCCGAATCATATTGGACAAAATACCTATTAACAAAAGCGTAACATTCAAATAATCGAAATTCACTGAATTAACGATTTCTTTAAAAAATCGCATAAAATCCGCCATTGCAATATGAAAAAATTGTGATGGCGGATTTGTTTTTGATACCTACTAATTAATGTATTGATAATTTTTTGTACCCAATCAATTCATATTGTGTAGTGACCTTTGTAGCGTTCGTTTACAAGTGTCATTATATATGAAAAAACAATTACTCTCAATTATTATCACAATGCTTTCAATTGGGTTTGCTGTAGCTCAATCAGGAAGTATAAGAGGTGTGGTAAAAGATTCATCTACAGGCGAGACCATCATCGGAGCCAACGTTCGAATAGAAAATACAAGTATCGGTGTAGCTACAGGCCTTGATGGGGATTTTGAGCTTCCGAGAGTCGAGCCTGGCACATACACCTTAATAGTCTCTTTTATATCATACAAGACACTGAGGTTTGAAGATGTGCAAGTTATAAGTGAAAAAGCCACAGTCTTTGACGTAAGTCTAGAAGAGGATTTCGGTGATCTGGGAGAAGTGGTCGTAGTAGCAACTAGAGAAACAGGATCCAGTGTCGCTGTAGTCTCTGAAATACGCAAGTCCTTACAAGTAGTAAGCGGTATATCATCTGATCAAATTCGACTTTCACAAGACGGCAATGCTGCACAGGTTATGAAAAGAGTAGCAGGTGTCAGTATTGTAGATAATAAATTTGTAAGAGTACGTGGTATCGATGACAGGTATAATGTCGTGATGATCAATAATGCTTTGGCACCAAGTACACAGATAGACAAAAGAACTTTCTCCTTTGATCTTATTCCAAGTGAAAGCTTGGACAGAATGCTTATCTATAAGTCGCCTTCACCTGAAGTACCAGGAGATTTTGCTGGGGGTATGGTGAAAGTATTTACTAAAAACACCCCAGATGAAGAGTTTATTACTTTTGGGATGGGTGCTGGATATAGGCAAAACACCACTTTGAAGGACTATAAGCAAACCAGAGGCTCAAGAACTGACTGGTTGGGTTTTGATACTTCAAGAGATCTTCCTGCTAATTTTCCTACTACAGATCAATTACTCAATGCTAGTGGAGCCTCTCCGCTAAGAGCAGAGGCTGGTCAAATGCTTGACAATAATTATGGAGTAGAGACTAGCACAGCACTTCCTGATTTTAGTTTTGGATTTGGATTTGGAAAAAATTGGAGAGTGCTTGGTGGAAAAAGGCTATCCACGGTAACAAGCCTAAGCTATGGACAATCCTTTCAATACTTTCAAGCTGAAAGAAACAGGTACTTCTTCCCAGTGCCAGGTCAGCTTACAGTAAAGCGTGATGAATATTTCGATGATTTCTTCACCAAAACCAATGAAGTTGGCTTAATGTCCAACTGGATGTTGAGGTTAAACCTAGATAATAAAATTGAATTCAGAAACCTTTTCAATCAGACTGGCTTGAATGAAACTGTATTGAGAGAAGGAAGGGATTTTGTTCAAAGAACAGATGGAGCGAGAGACTATGCATTCAGGTATGAATCAAAACTGATCTACACAGGACAAATAGAAGGTACGCACCTTTTCAATCAAGAAAAATCAAAGCTAAACTGGGTACTTGGCGGAAACTACATGTACCACGAGGAGCCGGACTTTAGAAGATTGAGGTCGTACTTTAGTCAAGAAGGATCTGAGGGTCAATTTGTGATCATTGACCCACCAGCATCAAGTCCACAAGACTTAGGTAGGTATTATGGCTATCTTAAAGATTTCGGAATTAGTCAGGGATTGAATTATGAAAGGAAGTTCCAAGGTGCAGAAAAAGATAGACCTAGGATATTGAGAGCTGGTTACTTAGTTGATTATAAAGCTAGAAACTTCGATGCCCGATACATTACAACATACTACCCAGGATTTCACGATCCATTGATCAAAGAAGACTTGATCCGTTTACCAATTGACCAAGCATTTGCTCCAGAAAACTACAGAAATGGTGACGGCTGGTTGATCCAAGAGGGTACTAGACGTACAGATAATTACGATGCTTCTACATTTATATCTGCGGGATATATTGGTGGAGTATATCCTGTAAGAGAATTTAACTTCTCAGGTGGACTAAGAACAGAATACAGCATTCAGCAATTAGATTCTCAAAACGATCTTGGTCCTGTAGGAGTAAATAATACAGAACTAGCATTACTTCCTTCATTGAACATTGATTACAATTTCAATAAAAAATCTCTAATCAGAGCAGGTTATGGAAAAACACTCAATAGACCTGAATTCAGAGAATTTGCACCATTTTTATACTACAGCTTTGAATACTTGGCAGGCTTCTTTGGAAACCCAAACCTTCAAATGGCAAGGGTGGACAATGTGGACTTAAGGTATGAATTCTACCCAAATGAAGGTGAGACTTTCAGTATAGGTGCTTTCTACAAGTTTTTCGATAACCCTATAGAAACAGTACAGCAAAACGTTACCGAGCAATTACAATTCACTTATGCAAATGCAGTAGATGCTACAGTATATGGTCTGGAAATAGAAGCTAGAAAAGCTCTATCTACAGTCACTTCCACGCCATTTATCAAAGACTTATCCTTCAATGTAAATGCCTCATTGATCTGGTCTGAAGTCTTCCTAGGAAGTAATGTGTCCTTTCAGGACAGCAGAAGAGCGCTTCAAGGTCAGTCTCCTTATATGGTCAATGCTGCCATGTATTACATCAATGATGTGTCAGACTTTCAAGCAAGTGTTGCCTACAATGTGACAGGCCCAAGAATATTCGTAGCGGGGAATGCCAATAACCCAGAAATCTATGAGTTGCCAAGACACACCATTGACTTAACAATCTCAAAGACTTTTAGAGACAGAACCACTTTCAAGTTTGGTGTTCAGGACTTGTTAAACTTCCAGTATAGGTTCTATCAAGATTCAAATTTTGATAGAAAAATTGACACATCCATAGATGACCCAATGTACCTATGGAGAAGAGGGACTCTATTCAGCGGATCACTTACTTACAGAATCAAATAAAAAACTAATCTTTATCTAATTTAACACTTACAATGAAAAAGAACCTAAAATTCGCTGTAATCGCAGCATTGATGGCATTCTCATTTGCATGTTCTGATGACACAGAACCAGTAGTAACTCCAGGAGGAGATGATGACTTAGTATCATTGTCTGGAAACCTTTCTACTCAGACTTTGACAGCTGACAAGCAATACTTGCTTCAAGGACAAGTTTTTGTAAGAGATGGACAAGTGCTTACTATCGAGCCAGGTACAGTAATCTTCGGTGAAAAAAGATCAAAAGGAACCCTTATCGTAGATAGAGGTGGGAAAATAATTGCTAGAGGTACAAAAGAGAATCCTATCATCATGACTTCTGCACAAGAAGAAGGTGAAAGAGATCGCTCTGACTGGGGTGGCTTGGTAATCGCTGGTAGAGCTAGAACCAACCAAGTAGATCCTGCAGTAGAAGGTATTGATCCAGTGCTTATTTTCGGTGGTGACAATGACAGCGATAGCTCAGGTGAGTATGAATACATCAGGGTAGAGTACGCTGGTATCGAATTGACACCAAACAATGAAACAAACTCAATCACCATGGCTGGTGTAGGTAAAGGTACTTTTATGGAGCATTTGATGGTATCATTCGGTGGTGATGATGGATTCGAATGGTTCGGTGGAAACGTGGATGGTAGATATTTTATCTCTCATTCTACTTGGGATGATGACTTGGACGTAGATTATGGATATTCAGGAAACGTTCAGTGGGCTTTGGTAGTAAGAAATCCTTTCTATGCTGACCAATCTCAATCAAATGCTTTTGAGTGTGACAATGGTCCTAATGACAACGACGTGCAGCCTTATACTACTGGTACTTTCTCAAACGTAACTGTATATGGTCCTAGAGACAGAGTTGGAAGATCTATCTCTGGAAACAACTACCACGCAATCGACTTGAGAAGAAGAACTGCAGTTTCTATTTTCAACTCTGTATTCACTGGTTTCCCTACTGGTGTAAGATTCAACACGCAATCAGTAACTGAACAATACCAAGCTGGTAGAGGTGTATTGGCAAACAATATCATCATCAATCCAAATGCTAACTACGCTGCTGGTGGTGGAGCTAATGTAGCTGATGTTCAGACAATTTGGGAAGCAAGAAACACTACTGTAGGACTACCTGCGGCTGATGGTCCTTGGGAAGACTTCTACAGAGGATATGGCTTAAGACCAGAAAACTTCTTTGCTAGACACACAATCAGCTCATATCCAAGCAATCCAAACTTCACTCTGCTAGCTAATGGAACACTTGCAGCTGGTGCTAGCTTTGATGATGCGAAATTCAGTGAAGAAGGTAGATCCTCATACTTTGATAAGAATGTACCATACATCGGTGCATTCGGATCAACTGACTGGACAGACGGTTGGGCAGAATTTGCTCCATTGAATGTCGTATACAAAAAATAATCTAACAACCAATTGAACCTTAGACTTGTCTTTTGTCTCGTGCAAGAGGCAAGTCTTTTTCATAAAATGCAAGGAAATATGAAGATTCAACTGTATGTTTTGATGATGACCTTATGCTTGTTGACATCATGTAATACACAAGGAAAATACAATGCTGATAAGCAGCTTGGTGAGAAAGAGCAACACCAGATCATGCTATCAGTAATCAGGTACATGGGACATTTACCTAAAAAAGGAACCCATGAAAACAAGTTTGAAAGGCAGTTTGATGAATACTATTCAAAGCTAGCCCTTGACTATACCGTGGAAGCCTACCACAAAGGAAGTGACTTTGAGTATTTTATGGCAAGTAGAATTGCCCCTTCTCTTAAAGTCAAAAAGGTAGCCATAGGTGTCAAAATGATCAGAAATTCAAATGGGGAAATTGAGTTTTATGAAGAAGTCTTTAGAACTTGGAAATTTGAAGAAGATGAAATGCTTGAAAAAGGCATGATGCTTTTTGACTTGATGGTAAAAGGCGAGGACCTGAGCCCTTACTATCCTCAAAACTCTGGAAAAGAAGAATACATTGAATTCCCTGATCAAAAAGTATCTTATGATATTGAGCAAAGAAGATGGGTAAGTTCAGCAGAGGCTATTCAATAAAATATTGATTTTGATCCATTAAAAAAATTGAAGCTGGCAATCTAGCTTCAATTTTTTTTGCTATTTTTCGAATGTGTACAAATACATTTCATACATATTGATTTTTTACCTGTTTGTTCAGATAACTGGTTCTATTCATACGGAGCATGAATGCGACCATGGTCCAGAACATACAGAGCAGCATGAATCTGATCATGCGGAGAATCAATGTTGCCCACCTTTTTCTGTTTGCAAAGTATGCTCTCTGTTTGTCTTTGAAATGACATGGCAATTTGAACCTGCGGTATTTATCATTGCTCATAAATCTAGTTCTATATTGATAGAACCAAGCTACCTTTCATCCATTATACAAATCTGGCAGCCTCCCAAGCTTGCCTAATTTTTCTTTTCCCAAAAGGAATATTTTAGTCTCCTGTATTGATTAAGGTCAATTGATCTATTCTGGGGCTATCAAAATTTAGTTTTTATTCAATTTACCATTTTCTTAAATGAAAAAAATATTATCACTTGGCCTAATTTGGCTAAGCATGAACACTTATATGCATGCACAAGATCTTCAAGTGCTTGTCAAAGATGAACACGAAGGCACTCCGCTATTTGGAGTTTCTATGCTGATACAAGAAAATAAACAAGGATCAGTTTCTGATGAAAATGGACTGATTACTTTTTCAAACCCACCAGTAGGAAAGATTACGCTAAGGTTCCAACTGGTAGGTTATGAGCGAAAACAAATCTCCATAAATTGGCCCGAAGATGCCTCAGCAATACCGCTGGAGGTACTTCTCCACGAGGAGCATGGCGAGCTAGAGTCTGTCACTGTGTCCTCCACCAGAAGCTCACGAACCATAGCAGATATACCTACAAGGATTGAGCTTGTTGCTGGAGAAGAGTTGGATGAAAAAGTAAACATGAAACCTGGTGACATCAGAGTCCTCTTGAGTGAAAGTACGGGGATTCAAGTGCAGGTGACTTCACCTACTTCAGCCAATGCTGGTATCAGAATCCAAGGATTGGATGGTCGATATACCCAAATCTTAAAGGATGGATTCCCACTTTATTCCGGAGCGGCAAGTGGACTGGGTCTTTTACAAATCCCACCTTTGGACTTGCAGCAAGTGGAATTGATCAAAGGATCAGCCTCTACTCTCTATGGTGGAGGTGCGATAGCAGGATTGGTGAATTTGATCTCAAAAAGGCCTACTGAGTCAGGAGAGCTAAGCTTCGTACTCAATGGAACCAATGCTAGAGGTTTTGACGCATCAGGGTTCTATGGAAAGCGAAACGACAAAGTTGGGACTACCCTCTTTGCTGCATACAATACCAATGCACCATTTGATCCAGCTGGGATAGGACTAAGTGCCATTCCAAAGTTTGACAGATTTACCTTCAACCCAAAATTATTTCTATATCCTTCTTCCAAAACTGATATAGAGCTTGGACTCAATGCAAGCATAGAAGATAGGGTCGGTGGCAACATGAGCTACTTGAGAGGAAATAGAGACAATTTACAGGCTTTTTTCGAAAGCAATCAAAGTGAACGAATCAGTAGCCAATTTGTACTCAATCACAAGCTAGATGAAAATAGAAAGCTACAAGTGAAAAATAGCTACAATTATTTTGACAGAAGGCTCGCAACACCAGGCTATGATTTCAATGCCGTGCAGCAATCCACCTTTACAGAAGTAAACTATCAGCTAGATAAAAAGAATACGGAATGGGTTTTGGGAGGAAATGTATGGACTGAAGCTTTCAAAGAAGAACAAACAAGCAGTTTTCCAGTGAGAGACTATAGCTTGAATACTTTTGGGGCTTTTGCGCAGAACAACACCAATTTGAGTGAAAAGTGGGTACTAGAATCTGGGTTGAGGGCTGATCATGTTCTGGACTATGGCTGGGCATTTTTGCCAAGACTGGCTTTGATGTACAAAGCAAATGTGAATTTCAGTTCTAGGTTTGGTGGAGGATTGGGCTACAAGGCACCGACGATTTTCACTGAAGAGAGCGAAAGGTTGCAGTATCAGAATATCCAGCCAATCGATACTGATTTCAATACTTTGGAGAAAAGCTATGGACTGAATTGGGATTTGAATTACAAGACTTCATTGTTCAATGACCAACTGTTTTTCAGTGTCAACCATTTGTTTTTCTACACTTATTTGAACAATCCCTTATTCTTGGAATCCACTGGAGGGACAGCTTTCCGATTTGTAAACATAGACGGATACAGTGACACCAAAGGGACGGAGACCAATGTGAAGTGGGAGTATGGTGATTTCAAATGGTTTATGGGCTACACCTATACCCATGCCCGCATCAATACCAATGGCATCATGAGAGACAACCCGCTCACACCAAGACACAGGATCAATTCCGTGCTATTCTATGAAGTGCATGATAAGTGGAAAATCGGCTGGGAGTCCTATTATTTCAGTGAGCAGCAACTCAGCGATGGGTCTGTCGGTCAGTCCTACTGGATCATGGGCTTTATGGCGGAGAAGATTTGGGAGAAATTTTCGGTATTTATTAATTTCGAAAATTTCCTAGATGCCCGTCAAACCCGATTTGATACCATTTTCACAGGCAGTATAGATAATCCGGGTTTCAGAGAAATCTATGCGCCATTGGATGGCTTTGTGATCAATGGAGGGGTTAAGCTGAGGCTGATGTAGTTCAAATAGGCCAAATATTTCGATTATAATCTAAAAATTACGCCTAATTTTTCGATTACGTTCGAAAAATTAGGCGTGTTCAATTAAGAGATTTAACTTTTCCAAAGTTTAGAACTTTGGAAAAGTTACTTTCAAAACAGAAATTCTTCAAAATTGCTTCTGTTGATCAATGAAGTACGGTGCTCAGGATAGGCTTGAAGAAAAGATGCTGGGAATCTTACCTTTTGGTCTTTCCATTTGAACTCAAAGGCATCAAGAATACCACCTTCCTCTTCGATGTAATCTATTTCCGCTTTATCATGAGTTCTCCAAAAATAGGTATTGACAAACCTGTTGTTATAATGGTTAGATTTCATTCTTTCAGAAACAAGAAAGTTTTCCCAAAGGGCACCCTTATCCATGCGCATTTCAGGAATAGAAAAGTTATTGATCAAAACATTTCTGATACCATTATCATAAAAATAGTATTTCTTACCCTTCTTGATTTCGTTTCGAAGATTTCTACTGAAAGCAGGAAGTTTGAAAATCACATATGCTTTTTCCAATAGATCAAGATACTTTTCTACGGTAGCAGTATCAATATTGCCAACTGTCTGAGCAAGCTCATGATAGCTGACCTCACTGCCAATTTGAAACGCTAAAGCTTTTAGAAGTTTATCAATATGGCTTGGCTTACGAATATTATCTATTTGTAAAATGTCTTTGTAGAGATAGCTTTGAGCTATTTCTATCAATATCTCTTTCTCTCTACCGGGATTATTGACTACATCTGGATAAGAGCCATATATCAACCTTGTATCCAGAAGTCTTTTTGCTTCCAATCGAGAAGTGGAATCAGCCAATTCTTGATAGCTTAAAGGGAAAAGGTGGAATGTTTTTTTTCTTCCTGTAAGAGGTTCTGCGGTATTATTTTGGAGATCAAATGCAGAAGAACCTGTAGCTATTATTTGAATTTCAGCTTTGCTATCGTAAATCAATTTCAGCTTTTTACCAATATCTGGAATTTGCTGAGCCTCATCGATTATGACCAACTTGTTGTTTGAGCCGATTAATTGAATCAGCTGTGTACTTGTCTTCGCCTCTGTAAAAGCCTCTAGAATATCTGCTTCATCAGCATTGAGCCATACTGAAGGTTGGTTTATCTCTTTCAGCAATTCTTCCAACAGGGTAGTTTTGCCAACTTGTCGAGCACCAAGGAGTAAAATAACTTTCCCTTTGAAGCAATTCTGTAAGATTTTATTTAAGAGAACTCTATTAACCATATACTCCAAAATTGTGATATAAATTTAGAAAAGTAAATGGTTTAATCGAAATTTTAGGCTGAATATTTCGATTATAATCTAAAAATTACGCCTAATTTTTAGATTACGATCGGAATTTTAGGCGTGTTCAATTAGGAGATTTAACTTTTCCAAAGTTCTGAACTATGGAAAAGTTTTATTTTAGATAAGACCTAATACTGTTCTCAACCAAAATCTAAAAATTTTCAAAATCATATCTTCGAAGTTTTTCTTTTACTATTTCGCTGTATTTCTGGGAAAGTCTCCAGTTTTTCTGTTTTTCGATAATAAAATTAAAAGTTTTACTGGACTCAACTTTATTTAGTCTCAATGCAGAATCTATCATAGCTCCGACTTTCGCTGAATTTGCCCCTATTTCAGCATAAGAAACCGAAAGCTGGATAAATTCATGATAACCTAAAGTATCCATAGCTTCAATTTTACGAATCTTTTCCTTTCCCCTTTCAGAGAACCAATCAGGTACGTCAACAAGATTTTTTTCTGATTTATCTTTTTCTATTTGGCAATAACTTTTTGACATTATAAAAAAAGCAATCATTAGTACACATAAATATTTTAACTTTTTCATAATCAAAAATTTAAGGCCGTAAATATTAGTTAATTTATGAAATCTAATTCCTCTAAACAAATATTTAACTACAAAACATTTTAAAAAACTGATTTTCAGCACCAATAGAGTAATATAAAATCAGAATTTCAAAATAACTCCAGCTTAACCTTACATCTACATTAGTATTCTACTCAATGCAAAGCACATTCAAAAAGCTAGATAACCAATTTTGGGCATGGTTTCTATTTAGTATTATTAAACAGCCGATTGAAGATGTAATTCATTTTTAGCAATTGGTAATAATATTGGTATGTCAATAAATTTTCTTTGGAATAACAAGCTCTACCTACTACTTTAGACTTGGTTTTAATCACTTTGAAATTCATTCTGCATCATGAAGAAAATAATACTATTCTACTTTATATTATTGGCAATATCCTCCTGTGTCAATGTCAACCTTAGTCGAAGTAGGTTAACAGACCAAATAAAGAGCTTTGATTCATTCCTTTTTCTGTATAGTAATGAAGATGGCAATTTTGAAGAGTGGAATGAAGAAAGCTTTAATCAAATCTTGAAATCATCTTTCAATGGAAGTGAGCAAGAAAGTAAAAGAGAAACTTTCTCTTACTATCTTAGAAAGCATTTAAAAGACAAAAAAATATACAGTGCAGATCAAGTTTTTACAGGTAAAAGCACTGTAGATTATGCTGATTTTATGGCTACCATTGAGCATATAAAATTTGATGGTATACTCTTGATTCATGACAAAGGCAACTTAAGAAAAGATCAAGTGTCAATGGAAACAAGAAGTTCAAAGTCATATACAGCTTACCAAATTTTTTTAATAGACAAATTAAACTATAAATATTCGTGGGTTGGAGATTTCGAAGCAGAGGCAAATGAAATGCAAGAAGTTCCAAAAATCTATCAACAAGTCGTCAAAGAGCTAGTTTCTAAGCTAGATCAAAATGGATTTTTGAAATGATGGCTGTGCATATTCATATGGTGTATCAAGTTTTACTTAAGTTCCAAATATTAATCTTTTTCGATATATCTAGCTTTTAAAATCGTTGTATTATGGAAATCTGGTAGATACGAGGTGAAAATTTGATAGAGGTATTGCTGATCAAGTATCCACCAATATCTATTTCTGATTATACGCTTTTTTGCCAGTAACTTCAATTCATTGGCTCAACAGGTTGTTAATGGTCAATATCCATAAGTATCCAATATCAATTTATATCGGAAGTTAGATAAATCGGAATTTTGTAATGATATTGGCAGAGTTCCGTATATCCATATATCTATTTCAACACATCTCACCTAAATCATATTTCAATTGTATTTTACGAAGTATATTTCAATTCTATTTCACAAAGTACATTTCCATCTTATTTCAAGATTTTGACCTCCGAAAGGTAAAGTATATACCTCTTAAACTGATAAGCTTCAAATCCCTAATACTTCCACCTATTCGCCAAAGCCACCAAGCTGAGCATAATCGGCACCTCCACCAATACACCTACCACAGTCACCAATGCAGCAGGGCTTTGCAATCCGAATAAAGCTATCGCCACGGCTACTGCCAATTCAAAGAAATTGCTTGCGCCAATCATCGCAGCCGGAGAACAGATGGCGTGCGGAAGCTTGAGTTTGCGACCACCAAACCAGGCAATGAAGAATATAAAATAGGTCTGAATGATCAGTGGAATCGCAATCAAGACAATAATCAATGGGTTGTTCAGGATATTTGGTCCTTGGAAGGCGAATAATAGCACCAAAGTAAGCAATAAGGCGAAGATGCTGACTGGTTTGAACTTTGGTAGAAACTCATTTTTGAACCATGTCTCGCCTTTTCGACTGATCATGATCTTGTTTGTAATAACTCCCGCAATCAAAGGCACTACCACAAAAATCAACACGGATGCTACCAAAGTTCCATAGGGAATCGTGATATCCGTAATCCCCAACAGCAATCCTACCAAAGGTACAAATGCCACCAAAATGATCAAGTCGTTTACAGAAACCTGTACCAAGGTATAATTGGGGTCTCCATCTGTCAAATAAGACCACACAAAAACCATGGCGGTACAGGGTGCAACACCTAGAAGTATCGCACCTGCAATATATTCCTCAGCAAGCTCAGGCTCAATGTAGGCAGCATACAACTTGTCAAAGAATATCCATGCAAAGAATGCCATGGTAAACGGTTTGATCAGCCAATTGATCACCAAAGTCAAAATCAATCCTTTTGGAGCTTTTCCCACTCCTTTGATACTTCCAAAATCAATCTGCAACATCATCGGATAAATCATCAGCCAGATCAATATTGCTATAGGAATATTGACATTATAGACCTCCATATCCGACAAAAAGGTGATATCCTCTCCCGCTAAATGACCGATCAGAATTCCTACACCTATACACAAGGCGACCCAGAGGGTCAAATACTTTTCAAAAAAGGCTATTTTTTTGGTTTCAGGCATTTTTTATCTAATTGAAATAGGGTGAAATTGTAAGATTTGATATTTGATGGATATTAGCTATGCGATATTTTTAGATATTATTTTTCAGACCTTTGCGGATAATATAGCTTATCTTCTCTGGTGATTGTAATTGATCAATATCTAAAAATATCCAATATCAATTAATATCAATTTGTAACTTTTACAATTTTAGAAAACACAAATAACATCTCCGAACCTATCTGAAGTGATCTTTCATCATACTTAATAGCCTCCTGATCTGTATCATCGAAGGCTTTTGGGTCTTCATATCTTACCGGGATCCTAGCCTCTGCACCTGGGATAAATGGGCAGTTTTCATCTGCATGGGAGCAGGTCATGATCGCAGCAAAAGCTGAAGGAGCATTGGCGGCATCATCATACATTTTGCTGAAAGTGACTATAGGATGCGCATCGTCTGAATAGAAAACAAAGTACTTGGGATTAGATTCGCCATCTTTACTTACTTTGAAACCAAATCTTTTGATTGAAGCCACGGCTCTTTCGTTGAAAGCTGTCACTTCTACGCCGCCAGAGAAGGAGTTGACATCAATGCCGTAGTATTCGGCAGCAACTTTTCCCCAGATTTGGGAAAATTGGCTTCTGCGGGAGTTGTGTGTGCAGATAAAATTCAAGTTGATCACTTGATCTTGATCAATTTTCTTCTGAATGTAATCAATCAGGACTTGAAGCACGGCTTGGCGTTCTTCACTAATCGGCAGCGCCAGTGCTTGCTCGATGTGGGCGTGGAGGGGTGGGTATAGGTTCATAGTATATTGTACCAAGTACCAAGTACGAAGTACCAAGACTGCACCTTACTTGGTACATGGTACTTTGTACTTCGTACAATGAATTAACAGCATCCTGAGCCAGGCTCGCAGCTATTGGCTGCCTGAAGGGAAGCTAGGGAAACTTTGACTTTTGTTTTTTCAGAAACTGGGCCACAGCAGGCAGCAGCTTTTTCTTCTGGTGTAGAAGCTCTGTCTTTGGCTTTGCAGGTAGTTTGGTCAGGTGTAAGTTGTACGATCAATGCATTGCCAGTGTCCTTGATATTGTGGATAGGAAGTACAGCAGTCGGGAAAAGGGAGTTACCATACTCAAATTTGATCTCAGTATTTGGATAGGTTTCTCTTACTTTGTTGACTACCTCGAAGATTTTCAATGCCTTGTTACTATCTACCGCATGATCTGGTTCAGGGATTTCATTTTCCCATAGCTGGATATGCACTTCTGACCATTGGTTACGGATTCCACCGCAGTCTACTGTATCATAATTTACATTCTTGATCTCGGTGATATGGTAATCCGTTCTCACATATTGACCAGTTTGATATTCGAAGAAAAGTGCCTTTTCAGTATTTTCTCGTAGGATTTGGGTAAATTCTGAAGTTTTCATTTTTATTAGATTTTAGATATGAGACGCAAGACATGAGACTTTTTAATTTAAAGCTCTGTCTTTGCTCACAATATTTTTTAATTGAACTTGATAAATCTCATTAATGGGATACTTGAAATCGCGACATTGATCTTTGGCTCTCGCTCTCTGTCTCTCGCTCTTGTTTCTTGTTTCTTGTTTCTTGTTTCTAATCTCCCCGGGTTAAAACCCAGGGCTAAGATGTCGGTCGTCCTTACAGGACTTATTGTTGACAAGGATGGTTTATAGCTTATTTTTTTTACTAAAAGATCAAAGATTGATGCATATATTCTCTTATTTCGCCGCACCTTTGTACCCATAGGTAGAGGCATATTCCAACTTTATTTCGCTTTGGCTTATATTCCCTCTTGCTTCTTGTTTCTTGTTTCTAATCTCCCCGGGTTAAAACCCAGGGCTAAGATGTCGGTCGTCCTTACAGGACTTATTGTTGACAGGGATGGTTTATAGCCTGTTTTTTTACTAAAAGATCAAGGATTGATTCATATATTCTCTTATTTCGCTGCACCTTTCTAACCATAGGTAGAGGCATATTCCAACTTTATTTCGCTTTGGCTTATATCCCTCTTGCTTCTTGTTTCTTGTTTCTAGTTTCTTGTTTCTTGTTTCTTGTTTCTTGTTTCTAGTTTCTTGTTTCTAGTTTCTTGTTTCTTGTTTCTAGACACTTGACTCTTGACAAACGTCTCATGTCTAGTATCTCACATCTATTCAGCAGCAACCCGAGATTTTCGGAAATCCACCAAACAGCTCCTGGAATAGATGCTGCACTTCTGTCCATCTGATAGGATCAATGCAATAACATACAGAAACCCCCTCAATACTTCCTTTAATGAGTCCCGTTTCTTTAAGCTCTCTGAGATGTTGAGAAATCGTGGCTTGTGCAAGCCCTAATTCTTGAACCAAATCCCCATTGATACATGTGTCTGATTGGATCAAATATTCAAGGATCGCTATTCGCGCAGGATGTGCAAATACTTTGGCAATTTTTGCCAATTCATTCTGTTTTTCTGTGAATAAGTCAGTTCTGGTGACACCCATTTTTGATATATTTAATTACATTGCAATATTACGATATATTATCAAGATTAATACCCCACTATCAAAAAATTTAATCCAGAAATGTGTCCTATTTTTTTATCAAAGGTTCACTGAGTAATCAAAACTTTGGAAACCAAATGCCAAAAAATGCGCTATCACCCTAGCCTAAACTTAACCGGAAAATACATCCAAGCTTGAATAGTTTCACCTTTTAAATTTTTGGCTGGTATA
The DNA here is from genome assembly GCF_022549675.1 of Belliella kenyensis. Classification (GTDB taxonomy): domain Bacteria; phylum Bacteroidota; class Bacteroidia; order Cytophagales; family Cyclobacteriaceae; genus Belliella; species Belliella kenyensis. Next base: position 91,098 of record NZ_JAKZGR010000005.1, read on the forward strand.
AATCCCCCTTTATACTTTCTCAAAACCCTATTTACTTCATCTATTAGAGATTTATCTACGCTCAAATTGTTCATTATTTTGTATTGTACCAATTGCCCAGACTCATCTATCTCTGCGCCAACCCATACATCTCCCTGAGCACCTTTTCTCCGGGCAATGAGAGGATAAGTCAATACTTCCCTCAACCAAAGATCAAAAACATTCTGGTCAGTAAAACTTGGTTTGAAGATATCTCTATCAATAAGTAACTTTTCACCATCTGGTAAAATCACGTAACCAGAACAATCCCCTTCACATTTTATCTCTGAGACTATTTCATTGTCTACTAATATTTTTACCTGATTGGTTTTAATTCCTTTTATTTCTAGACGAGTAAAATCAAGCATACCACTTGAATCATATAACTTTTCTTCTTCATAACTGACAGACTCTCCATCTATCTTAAGAAAACTTGATCTACTCTCTTTGACCAATACACCCTCTAGAGAATAAATCTTATAAGTCTTCTTACTATCAGAAGCTATAGATTCCTCCATATTATACACATGCTGACCAGCTCCTTGACCCAAAGGATAAAAATGCTCATTTAGTGGTATTGCTACTTTTGATTGTGCTAAAGCACTCATGCTTACAAACAGCATCAGCACTTTAAAAATGGCTTTTCTCATATTTTAAACAAATTTAAGATTTCAATATAGCAAAATTCTAATGTAATGTCCAAGAGTGAATTAATAAAATAGTGATATAAATTCTTGGACATTTTTTGCAACTTTGTTGCATTAAAGAAACTACCACTATACCTTTGTAAGAAAAAAACTATGAAAAAGTATTATGCATTTGCGAGTGCACTATTGTTTTCAGCATTGATAGGCTGTAAAGAAAATGAAGAGCCTGTGATAGATGAGCCAAACTTTGAAGAGACGGAAAGTGAGTGGATTCGACTTGCCCATTGGAATGAAGAGGCAAAAATAGGTCTTCTCAATCCCACCAATAATAACAACACTCAGCCTGATCTTTCTCCTTTTCATGCAGACGGCGCAAATTACCTTTCATCTTCTGGAAGGTATATAGTATCCATTGAGAGAGTAGATGGAAAAGTAAGGTTTTTTGATACTGGAATAGAGAACCACAATGACCACGGTCATGAATATACTCCAAAGTGGATCACTGCCACAGCGAATGCTCCACTACCCACACATTTCTCTACCACCAATGGACAGATCATCATATTCAATGATGGGGATGGAAGTGTCACTTGGGCAAGAGAAAGCACATTAGAGACACCAAGCTTCAGCCCTACAATAATTTCAAACATTGGAAATGGTGTGCATCATGGTGCCGCTACATGGCTTACAGGCAACAAGTTTGCGGTAACTTTCAAAGATGAAAATGCATCAGGATCTCTTCCTCAGCGCGTAAAATTGATAGACAATACTGGCCAAGTGATCTATCAAAATGAAGCCGTCACGGTAACAGGAATCCATGGAGATGCTTCCAATGGAAAGTACGCTATATTCGGTGCAGCAGAGGGAGTGATCGTAGCATCAGACAATAACCAAATCAAATTGATCCCAAATCCGAGTCCACTTAATGCTACCTCTGGAAACTGGATGGGTACCATCAAAGCCAATGACAACATCAATACTTTCTATGGCTATGCCCGCCAACAGGGAATCTTTGAGATCAACCCTGCCATGGATGCCATTACGCCTGTACTTCTTTCTAACACCATCAAAACTTACTTCCTAAGTGCAGATGGTGGCTACCTTATTGTCCAACTGAATGACAACACGGTCAAAGTATTTGATACTGCCAACAGAAATGAAGTAGCTTCTAAATCAATCGCATCTGCCGAAGCTTCTGTCAACCCAACAGCAAAAACAGCCAATGAATGGGACCATTACAGACTGATGAATGAAGATAGCCCTATTTTGACAGCTTCTGAGAACTTCCTTTATGTATTATCACCAGACAAAAAGAAAATAGACATCAAGAGTTTGAGTAACTTGAATACTTTGAAAACCATAGATGCTCCCAGCAATACATCAAATATCTTAAGAGTAGGTTTTCAGACGAAATAAAAAATCAAAACCTAAAATTTTCACTTAAAAAAGGCTATCTCAATTTGAGTTTGAGATAGCCTTTTTATTAGATAACTTAACCTATAAATGCGTATCCTTTTTGAATTGCATGCTTAAGTGACAATGTTCACCAAGTGAGTGGTAATATTTTGAGATTTTTGGCATTCAAAAAATAAACTATTTAGTAAAAATGCGTCAAATTATAATGATTGTAGCTGCACTTGCATTGTTATCTATATCATGCAAGAGAAGCTCTGAAGATCAACATCTGGAAAATATTCCAACTGACCACCTTTTAGAAACACTCTTGAATGGTAATAAGAGATTTGCATCTGATCATCCTATACATCCTGACCAAGGCCAAGAGAGACTCAAAAATCTGGCAATAAGTCAACATCCTGCTATAGCGATTGTAAGTTGCTCTGATTCTAGAGTGTCACCAGAACTCATTTTTGACCAAGGCTTGGGAGACTTGTTTGTGATTCGAAATGCTGGAAATATAGTAAGTGACAATGAACTTGGCAGTATTGCTTATAGTATTGAGCATTTGGGTGTTTCATTGGTTGTCATCTTAGGTCACACGAAATGTGGTGCTATTGGAGCATTTGTTGAACACGATCATAATCACGAGGTACAATATTCAGAATTTATTTTAAAAATTATCGATTTTATAAATCAAGAAGAGGAAGAGAAAGTACTACTAAGGTCTGATCCTGATTTTTACCAAAAAGCTATCGAAGCAAATGTCTTACACGGAATTCATGAGATAAAAAACAAAATACCAATGGTCGAGAAACTGATAAATGATGAGAAACTCATTCTTGTGGGTGCCATCTACGATGTGGATACAAGAGAAGTAATCGTGATCAAAGATGCAGACTAAAGAGACTCAATTTTGTTGAGAAAGTATAAGAGGTCTTTGTTGATCAAGGCTATTTGGGACTCAACTTGGTCAAGCATCTCTGATCTGATTTTTAATAAATCGGAAGCATACTCACCTCCATCATCTAGCATCACAGACATCCCAGAATAATTCAAATTATAGGCCTCCCATCTTTTGATCAGCTGGTTTTTGAGAGAAACATTTTCTTCATTGTTTCTCTCACTATTGAAATAATACCAAACTGAAGGAGGGAAATAGGAAGGTCTACTATCTCCCTCATATACATCTCTGAGAACATTTTTGGGATGATCAATGCTGACCTTTTTATCCATCCTAAGAATCGATACACCCAAAATCACCTCTGCAAGACCACCTGCAATTCCAAAGTAATCCAACCAATCTCCAACTTCATCATTGGCTGCTACAGAGACACCCTGACTGACACCCACAGTCGCTCCTATTACAATTGCAGCTACTGTCAGATTTCTTTCTCTTTTCCTTAAACTTCTATCCAAAAAAGTAGCTAGCTGCTCAGCCTTTTCCTCTTCACAATCTATGGCAGACATCAAAGCATTGATCTCTAGATCCATTCTCATGACCCTAGTGATAATTTTCATTTTCAATTCTAGCCTTTTGGTATCGCTTAGCTCCCCATTCAGGTATGACTCCAGCTCATCAACCAAGTTGAGTGCTATAGCCATGTCTATAGATTTATCATCCAGCCCGTCCATCCATGGTTTTTCTACCTTTAGCTCTTCAATCTCAAACTCGTCTCTACTTTCCTCAAATGAAAGTCCTTGCAGACACTCTCCTTGAAAAGATGTAGGAGAATCAATGATTTTCTTGCTGGCACACGATGTACCAAGGACCAATACCACAAAGAATAGCATTCCATAATAGTTTAAAAAGTAAGAACAGCTAAATTGTTGTGATTTTTTCATATCCAACAAAGTAGCTGTTTTTGGAATAAGTTTCAAAGAAGTATTTAGTATATTTTAGAAAATATGACCAAAGCCAAAAAAGAACTGTCCACCCTCTCTACTTTGAGCATAATCCAATCTAAGTACGGTCGATTGATTCCAAGCGATCCTACCACCAATTCCCGGAGCACCGCGGAAATTATTCAGCTGCACATCACTGAGCCCTTCCCATACGGTACCAAAATCATAAAAAGGGGTAACTCCTAATGCAAAATGTTGATTGAAAGCATTGAAGTCATATAAACGAGCTCTCATTTCTAAATTCACCAAACCTACTGTAGGTGCGAGAAAACGAGCCTCTCTATAACCTCTAAGTGAACGACCACCACCCAGCACCAGGATACCTCCTGCTTCAGCCTGTGAAGAGAGGTCCCACATTTCGATAAAGTTGATATTGGGCCCAAAGATGTGACCAAATGCTGCTAAACCAGCAAAGGTCAACCGGTTTCTGTTATTTTTCCAACGATGAAATGTGTGGATCAATTGACCTTGAACCATGAATTTGTTGAAATTGAAGTCCGATCCCAACCAAGGGGCTGAATATTCATGAGAATATTGTAAGAAAACACCTTTGGAAGGATCTGGTTCCAAATCTCTGGTATCATAGATCAATGCAGCAGCAAGCATAGAAGTGAATTTGTAGTGATCAGAAAAACCCGACAAGTTGAACCTTTCCCAAGTACCATCATTAATTTGCCTATTTACAAGGGTCTGTCTTTGCTCCGCTACCACAGCTGTGCCGTCCACGAGAAAAGCTTCCTCGGCTATTCTTCCAGTATAATCTTCAAATGCCGTAAATAAAGCCTCATAACCAAACATCAATCTAAGCTTTCCGCCCATTTCTACTCTCTCTCCCAAGGCATTAAATAGCAACTCTCTTTGCAAAAACTGATTGTAATGTGTGTCTGTCTGCAATCTACCTCCGTTGCCTGGAACAGCCAACTTGAGATTCTCCTCATATTCGCTTACTCGATTAAATTGCCTTACCCCTCCAGTAACTCCAGAAGACTTGTCTTGAAAACTCAATCTATCCAGAGATTGTCTACCAATACCCCAATATTGGGCATGTGGATCTTCCCATACGACCGCATCAGCTCGAAATCTCCACTTCGAATTGAAAATGTAAGGTACATCAAGGTTCACAGCCGCTCTCACACGCCCATTTTCGAAGATAAAAAACTCCGTATTGATACTATACCTATAAGGTGTATAATAGAAAAATGGATCTTCTTTGGTCTTGTTTTGGAACAAAAACAAATTCCCTCCAATACCAAACCCACGGATCGGATCAAACTCGAATCTAGGCAGACCTGTAGCAAAGAACCCCTCTTTCTTGTTAAGAATGTCTTCTGTAGACAGCTTTTTCTCGTCCGAAAGGTCAAAGGGCAAACTGATCGTGTCCAAAATAGACAACCTATCCACATTTTTATGTGCATTTTGGTCTCTGATACCCAAAGTTGCTTCTTGTGCAGCAATGATTTGGTGCATTCCCACAAAGAGTAGTAGTAATAATAACTTTTTCATGATTAAATAGATTGGTTTTTTATTTTTTTATAATCCCAAAAGTGTGACGGTTACAGTAAAGTATATCAATAAGCCGGTAATATCCACCACTGTGGTAATCGCTGGGGAAGCTGCCACCGCAGGGTCACCTCCAAATCTCTTGACCAATAAGGGCAATCCAGCTCCGATACAGGTAGCTGTGATCACTTGTAATGAGAGCGCTGTGCTGATGACAACTGCTAATTGCACCAAGGTATATTCAGCGGGAATACTAGTTTCCCAGCTCAAGAAAAGTACTTTTAAAAAGGCCAAAACACCCAGACAAACTGCTAGCATACTAGAAATCTTGAACTCCTTAAATATGATGTTGAACCATTGCCTGGGGCTAATTTGACCTAATGCCAATGCCCTTACGATAACAGTAGCTGCCTGAGAACCTGAATTCCCCCCTGTATCTGCTACCATAGGCATGTAGAGGGCCAGAATAATGAGTGCTTCTAGGGTGGATTCAAACTTATGAATGATCATGCCAGAGATGATACCTATTGCTGCCAGAGAAACAATCCACACCACTCTTTTTCGGAAATGATCCATACTGCTCTGTTGCATGTAATCGTGTTCAGCGCTTTCTGTCATAATCCCCATGAATTTTTCCATGTCCTCGGTATGCTCGGCTCTGATGACTTCTATGGCATCATCTTGGGTGACTATTCCTACCAATTGCCTGGCACTGTTTAATACTGGAATGGCCAAAAGGTCATAGTCCTCAATTTTTTTGGCCACAATTTCCCGGTCCTCATCCACATTAGTAGAAATAAACTGCTCATGAAGAATGTTGCTGATCAATTGATTGGGAGAAGCCATAATCAGGTCTTTTAATGAAACAAAGCCTACCATTTTCATCCTGTTGTCCACCACATAGATGTAATAGATCATTTTTTTGGAAGGAGAATCTCTCCTGACCTTGGCTATAGCCGATTCGACAGACATTGATGCCATTATTGTGGCGAAATCGGTACTCATTATGCCTCCTGCTGTTTCAGGAGGATAGGAACTTAAGCGAACTACATCTTCCCGAGCCTCTTTGCTCAAATACGGAAGGATGGCTGCCTGTTCGTCCTGACTCATGTGCTGGAAAAGATCACATCGGTCATCTGACGCCATGTTTTCAAATATGGGAGCAAACCTCTTCTTACTAATATGCTGAAAGAAATTAAGCTGCCTTGCAATTTCAAAATGACCAAATATCTTGGCTTGTGCCTCTGAATCGAAATGATCAAAAGCATCAAGAATAGTAGATTCTTCAAGCTGCTCAAGTGCTTCCGCTATATCTACTGATGGCATTCTCTGCAAGGCTGGTAAAAGCTGCCTAATTTTCTGCTTTTCAGCTAGAACTATCCAGTTTTCTTTTTGATAATCTCTCATCTCATCGATCATTTTGTTGCCCTTCTATTTCCCAGGTGACTTCCATGACACCATATTCTAATAGCAGCTTGCCTGCTAGAGTCTCCATGATTACATCATTGTTTCCAAACGAGACAATCTTGGCTTCCACATAAGCCTGAGACGGATCACCATTATCAAAACTCTTTAAAGATTGTAATCTCAGGTTTCCACTAGACTTGATGATCTCTAGCATCATAACTCTCAGGTGGTTTTCTACTTTCTCCAAACACTTGATTTGAAAACTGTAAAAAAATGTACCTGAATTAACGTCACTAGGTAATTCTGGAATCGCACTAACTCTTCTGCCAATAGGTCTAAGACCAAGATGAGCCAACATCACAGCTCCCGCTGTAATCACTGCCTCTGGGTATAAGCCTACACCTGATAAGGAACCTACCGCCGCAGAACACCATATTGTAGCTGCTGTATTCAATCCCTGCACATTGAATCCATCTTTCATGATCACACCAGCTCCCAAAAATCCAATGCCAGTCACAATCTGACCTGCAACCCTTGAAGGATCTCCACTATCTCCTGTTAGTGATACAGATAGGAGGATAAATGCCGCAGCTCCCATTGCTACCAAAGTATTGGTTCTAAGACCAGCACTTTTTTGCCTGTACTGTCTTTCTATACCTATAGCTGCACCTAAAGAAAATGCTAGCCCTAATCTTAATCCAAATTCTAATAATGTCATCTTGACCTCCTTTCTATGCCTTATATGTCTTGACAAGCCAAGAGGCAAGTCAAAAATTTAAAGTTGTTTTGCGCTTAGCGGGGGAACGTTTTCCATAGCTGATTTATTTAACAGCACAAAAGTAAGGCTCTTAATGCCTAGCAGCCCTTAAGAACCCATTAGAAAAAAATTAGAATTCTATTAGAAGGCTACGGTAAAGGAGGTGCCTTCACCAATTTTTGATGTTACTTTTACTTTGCCTTCGTGAAGGGATATGATCTTTTCTACTAAGTATAAACCTATCCCCGACCCTTCAGCTTGAGATTTGTTTTTCCCTCTAAAAAAAGGCTTAAAAATATGCCTAATTTCTTCTGCATCTATTCCTAATCCATGATCTGAGAAAGTAATCAGGAGCTTTCCCTCTTCAAAAGTTATATTTACCCTACAAGTCCGGTCTAAAGAATATTTACAACCATTTTCCAGTAAGTTTTTGAAAGCAGTAGTCAAAAGGTATTCATTGCCCAAAAGTGTGATATTCTCTTCTTCAAGATCTTCGGGTATCAAAAGCTCTACCTTGTAGTCTGCGTGAGCTAGCTGAAGCTTATGACTAGCATCTATAAGGCATTCATCTACCCTGATCTGTTGAAACTTAACTTGAGTTTTATCATAACTTGCTTTGGCAAGATCCAGAAAGCTTTCAGAAAGTTGAGCCATTTTTTTCGCATCTTTGAGAATGGTGGAGAGCGTCTCTCTATACATGTCCGTATCTCTTTCTTTCGAAAGACTAAGCTCAATCTCACCAATTAAAATAGACAATGGAGTCCTAAATTCATGTGCCAGATAGGAAACAAACTGCTTTTGGGATTCAAAGGACTTCTCAAGCCTCTCCAGCATGGCGTTAAATGTCCTGGCTAGTTTTCCAATTTCATCATCCCCTTCTTTAAGCCTTAGGTCAAGATTATTAGCAGAAATACTTTTGGCATCCATGGCCATTTTTGCTAATGGAAGCAGAGCATTTTTAGAGAAATATTTTCCAGTCAGAAAAATCAGCAGCAAGGCAAGAAAATACGTGACAAGCATTGTCGACCTGAGATTGTACAGCTTGTTGTATCCATATTCGTCATAAGCTGCCGCAGTGATGATATAATCTTGACCCGAGCTTCTGTATACCATGCCTATGACTTGCCAATCCTCCTGAAAAAACTGAATGTATTGAGACCCTTGAATCTCAGCAAGCATATCTGGAGTCTCCTTCACAAAATCTATATCCACGGCATCATGATAGATCAATTCTAAATCTGCATTGTAAATGGCTGCTTCCACTTCATACAGAATCTCTCGATTATTGCGGTAAATCGTTTGCAAAGTCTCTGCATTCAGCTGAGTTTCTGTCAGTAAGTTGACCTTGGTAATGGCCTCTTTTTGCAAAATATTGTAAAACTCACTGGCTCTATTCTGGGATGCTGAAAAGTAAACAATCCCCATAAAAATCGCCAAAATCCCAGCACTGACCGCTGTAAACAATATGGTGATGCGCTGCTGGATATTCATATTTTCTGCAAAATAAAGCCCATGCCAGGACGGGTATGAATAAGCTTGACACTGAAAGGCCTGTCAACTTTTTTTCTTATATAATTGATATAAACATCGACAAAATTTGTCCCTGTATCAAAATTCACTTCCCAGACTTCTCTGGCGATTTCTTCCCTTGAAAGTACTCTTTCGGGATTTTGTAGGAAATAAGTAAGCAACCTAAACTCCTTAGGCGTCAAGTCTATATTTTGACCACTCCTAGTCACCTGTTTCAACTGAAGATCTATACTAAGATCAGCATAGGCAAGCTGATTGTTATCAAATGGGGATGATAGACCCCGAGTCCTTTTCAGTAAGGTCTTTACTCTGGCAAGCAATTCCCTCAAATCGAAAGGCTTGACCATGTAATCGTCAGCTCCGGCGTCAAACCCTTCCACCTTATCATCTGTGGTACCTAGTGCTGTAAGCATGATAATTGGAACTTGTGGATAATTTGCTCTTAGGAGTTTCGAAACTTCAAGACCGTTAACTTTTGGAAGAATCAAGTCCGTAATAACCAGGTGAGGTAATGTACTTTCAAAAAGCTTGATCCCGTAGGCCCCATCATATGCAATCAAAACATCCATTCCTGCCTCTTTCAACCCTCTTTGGAGCAATGAAGCTAGCCTCTCATCATCTTCGATTACTAGAATTTTTGCTGGATTCATAAATTAAAGGTAAGAAAAAATTGAAGTATAAACCTTTTCCCAAACTGTTTAAAAAGGTGTAAGCAAAATTGTAAAACCCTAAAAATGCTATAGACTTGCAGCTTGAACATGCATCCAATCAAAATTCCTAAGCCTTCCTAAGCTGACCCATCCCTCCGATTCCCAAATCTCCCACCAAGCATGATATTCAGTTCTAGCAAATGTTGCTCTATCTCGACCCCAATTGAGTTGGTTATTGGAAGGATCAAAATCAATAGCTATGCCCCAGCTATGCATACTTGGCAAGGTGCCACCTCGGATACTCCTATCGTTATAGCAGCCTCCGAAATAATCTAAACGGAGCTCTTTCAAACGGCTAGGGCCATAATGATTCAAAACTGCTCTCAAAACCTTTTCGATACTATCTTTCACCTTTTCATGGCACATGAATCTACTCACTTTTTGACTGGTATTCCATGCAATTTTCAATTCATAAGGACTATGTGCATAAACTAGGCTAGAACCTTTCTTCCCATAGAACTGATCAAATTCAGGTGTATACTGCTTAGGCCATGGGCTTCTTCGCTGAGCCAACTCTTCTGGTCTCCATACTGGTGGAGTATTTCCTTGGTCTATCACATATTTTGCGTTTTCAAATGCATGAAGTGTATTAGGACCAAAATAGCCATCAATTGGACCTGGATTCTGACCGTATTGCATGGTAATGTATTGGAGCATACCCACCAGTTTTCTTCTATTAGACCACTCTTGGGGAATCACACCTGATTCATCAATGGCTCTATAAGTAAGAGGGCCTGGAATACCATCTATGGTACTTGTATAAAGGCCTTTGGTGCTAAGCCAAGTTTGCACAAAGATCGCAGCTTCTTTGGTATCCATTTTTATGATTACTTGGTGAAAAGATCCAACTTAAAAATCATTAAAATTTAAAAAAAATAAAGCAGAAAAGCAATTTAACACTCTGATTATTAGGTGTCAAAATTTAATAAATCAAGTTTCATAAAAAAACGCTGAGCCTTATAAATAAAAGCTCAGCGTCTAAATACAAAATATCAATACTTATAAAGATATCGGTATATGGATATACGGAACTTTGCCAATAACATTACAAAATTACGATTTATCTAACTTCCGATATAAATTGATATTGGACACTTATGGATATTGACCATTAAGAACCGATTGAGCATTGAATTGAAGTTGCTGGCAAAAAAGCGTATAATCAGTTATCGGTAAAGTAATTATACGGAATTGCGGAAAATCACATTACTATATTAATAAATAACTGTTAAGAACAAGCAATCTTGTTCACTCTGGTAGCATGCCTTCCACCTTCAAATGCCGTATTGAGGAAAATCTCTGACATACTCACTGCGAGATCAAATGAAATAAATCGGGCAGGAATAGCAAGTACATTTGCATCATTATGCTGTCTCGAAAGTGCTGCCAAATCCTCATTCCAACACAATGCAGCCCTGATACCTTGGTGTTTGTTGGCTGTGATAGCTACACCATTTCCACTTCCACAGATCAAGATTCCGCTTTCGAACTCTCCTTTTTCTATAGCTTCGGCTAATGGATGCACGAAATCCGGATAATCGGCAGATGCATCTGAATACGGGCCAAAATCTTTGACCTCGTAACCTTGCTCTTTTAACTTGACAATCAAGTCTTGCTTGTAAGCGAAACCTGCATGGTCTCCTCCAATGGCTATTTTCTTTGACATGCTTTATTATTTTTTTTGTGTTTCTACACGCTTACTTTAAATCGATGGGTAATACTAAAGTATCAAATATCAATGAGGTCTGTGCTTGATTACACTTATCCATAAATCTTATTGCTCATTATCAGCTTCAATGGCACGTTTTCTTTCGAGTCTCTTGGCTATCATTATACCTGTCTCATATAGCACCATGATAGGCATGGCTATGATGATCTGACTGATGACATCAGGAGGTGTAATGATCGCCGAAACGACCAAGATCACCACGATCGAGTGTCTTCTGTATGACTTCAGCATCGCAGCAGATACCAAGCCAGACATGGATAAGAAATAGATCACAACAGGCAGCTGGAACATCAATGCAGATGCCAGTACCAACATCACCACAGTGGTGACATATGATGTGATGTCAAACTCATTGAGAATAGTTGGGTCTAGCTGGTAGTTTGCTAAGAAATTGATCGAGAGAGGTGCTAGGATAAAGTATCCAAATGCTGCACCCATAAAGAACAATAAACTAACAAAAAACACCGCTCCTCGAGCAGCTTGTCTTTCTTTGCTGTAGAGTCCTGGGCTGATAAACCTCCAAATTTCCCAAAACAAATACGGGAATGCTACTACCAAACCTACTACAAGACTAGAGGTAATGTGCATAGAAAACTGTCCCGTCATCTGACGACTTTGGATGGTAAAAGGCAAAGTATCTATACACAAGGCAGGGATATTCAAGTACTCAGATACTTTGCAGAGCAATCTGTATGTAACGAATGAAATCTTCGAAGGTCCTAGGATCACTTTGCCAAAAACGATACTTTTTGCAAGAAAAGCTGTGATAGTAAATATCAAAACTGCTGCAACGGATCGGAGCAAATGCCAGCGCAATTGCTCCAAATGATCCAAAAAGGACATGCCTTCTTCTTCCTCTTCTTCGTCTCTATATTGATCTAATGCCACGTGATTTGCTGAAAATTAGTATAATGGGAACTGCACCATCCAGTCATTTACTTCCGACTTGAGACTAGCTAGTTCTGATTCGTTCTCATGGCTGCTCAATGCTTTGTCTATCAAAGCAACGATGCGAACCATGTCTTGTTCCTTCAATCCTCGAGTAGTGACAGCAGCAGTACCTACTCTCATCCCTGAGGTGACAAACGGCGAACGCTTATCAAATGGAACCATATTTTTATTGATCGTGATATCTACTTTCCCAAGTGTCTCTTCTGCGATTTTTCCTGTGATATCCTTGTTGTTCAAATCTATAAGCATCAAGTGATTATCCGTACCTCCAGAGATGATTTTATAACCCAACTTCACAAACTCCTCCGCCATCACAGCAGCATTCTTCTTCACTTGCACTACATAATCCATGTATTCATCAGAGAGAGCTTCTTCGAAAGCCACAGCTTTGGCTGCGATGATATGCTCCAATGGCCCTCCTTGAGTACCTGGAAATACCCCTGAATCAAGCAAGGAAGACATTTTTCTCAATTCTCCCTTAGGTGTCTTCAAGCCGAATGGATTATCAAAATCTTCTCTCATCAAGATCAACCCACCTCTAGGTCCTCTCAATGTCTTGTGCGTAGTAGTGGTCACAATGTGACAATATTCCAATGGATCATTGAGCAATCCTCTTGCTATCAATCCAGATGGGTGAGAAATATCTGCCAATAGGATCGCTCCCACTTGATCAGCTATGTCCCTCAATCTCTCATAATCCCAATCTCTGCTGTAAGCGGAAGCTCCACAGATCAATAGCTTAGGCTTTACCTCTAGGGCAGTAGCTTCTACTTTATCGTAATCGATCAGTCCAGTCTCTTCTTCCACACCATAGAAATGAGGCTTATAAAGTTTACCAGAAAAATTCACTGGAGAGCCATGGGTCAAGTGTCCACCATGTGCCAAGTCAAAACCTAATATACTATCACCTGCATTCAAAACTGCCAAAAATACAGCAGCATTAGCTTGAGCTCCAGAATGTGGCTGAACATTGGCCCAACCAGCACCGAAAAGTTCCTTGGCCCTATCTATAGCCAATTGCTCGATTTGATCAACTATTTCGCATCCACCATAGTAGCGCTTGTTTGGTAAGCCTTCTGCATACTTGTTGGTCAACACACTTCCTGCCGCTTCCATTACCTGCTTACTGGTAAAATTTTCAGATGCGATCAATTCAATACCTGTCTTCTGACGGTTTTCTTCTTTTGCAATTAGGTCAAAGATTGCCTGATCTCTTTTCATGGATATGATTTTTAATAGGTTGCCCAAAATTAGTTTTAAACAATGGATAATCCAATTCAATGTTAGACTTATGTGAGCTATGGAGGTGATTCACCACATGAATGATCAGAGAAACTTTTTACAGTTGTTGAAAATTTTGATACCAGTGGATATTAGTCGAAATTAATAGATACTGAATTGAAAAAGATATTTGCTAGTCAATGATCTTAGCTAAATCTAGTGTTAAAAATAAATTTAGTTTTATGGATATACGGAACTTTGCCAATAACATTACAAAATTCCGATTTATCTAACTTCCGATATAAATTGATATTGGATACTTATGGATATTGACCATTAACAACCTGATGAGCCAATGAATTGAAGTTGCTGGCAAAAAAGCGTATAATAAGATTTAGTTTTAATAAAATTGAATTGGTAAATTCAATTCTCCAATATCTAGATCCATTATGAGCCAGCATACAGACCGCATTTCCAAAAGTCAAACCTATTTTATTCTCCTTTTAGCAAAAATTCTCCTACTCTCCTGTAGCAAACCTTCGAATGAAACTTCACAACTTTCTGATAATGTCAAGCTTGTATCTGAAATCCCTCTTCCCACTTCTAACAAAACACCTGAATCCTATTTTGTAAAAAATGGAGCTGTTTGGGTATTTGAAAACTTAGATGATGAAATGGGTTTTGTAAGGATAAAAATTGATTGAAATATCAGACTTACACATTAAAATTTCAGATTTTTAATGTCAGCTCTATAAAGTGACCTTAAATTTGAGGTTTGTTTCATAACCTACATTAAAATTTAAATTTTTTAATGTAGGAAGAGTTGTTTATAATGAAATTTAATGTCAAATTTGTGTACAAACATTAAAATAAACAAAATTTAAGGTAAGATAATGGCTTACTTGATTAACCCAGATAGAACAAGACCTTGGAACAACCTTCCTGAGCTTCCCATTGAAGAGCAATATTATAGAGATTTGGATATTTTTGAGCAGTTGGGAGAAGCGAAGGCTGCTATTGCTAGGTTGCAGGGACGAAGTGCAGCTATACCTAATCAGGGCATGCTAATTAACTCTATCAGTTTACAGGAAGCGAAAGCTTCTTCTGAGATTGAAAATATTTTCACTACAGATGACGAGCTATATAAGGCCTTCAGCGATGAAAGCATCAAGCAAGGGCCAACCAAGCAAATACTCCATTATCGGGAATCTTTATGGCAGGGTCACCAATACCTCCAAGTCCACCAAGAGTTTGATATTCCATATTTTGAATTGGTTTATCAAACTATTACAGGGATGGGTGATGGCATAAGAAAACCATTTGCCCAAACCTATATTCGTCAAGGTGGGTCTGGGCCAAATGCAGGAAAAGCTGTATATACTCCTCCTAGAGGAGAAGGAATAATAGAAGCCAAAATGAAAAATCTTGTAGCTTTTATGAATGATGAACATACCCATAAAATTGATCCAATTTTGAAAATGGCTATGGGCCATTTTCAATTTGAAGCAATACATCCCTTTAGAGATGGAAATGGTCGAACGGGAAGGCTATTCAACATCCACTTCCTGACACAGAAAGGACTCTTGGATCTACCTATATTATTTTTGAGTAAGTTCATACTTGATAGAAAAGAAGATTATTATGCATTTTTGGCAGGTGTGACCCAGCGAGGAGCTTGGAAAGATTGGTTACTATTCATGCTGAAAGCAGTGGAAGTCACCTCTACAGACACTTATTTGAAGATCAATGATATCCTTGCTGCTAAAGATAGTATTCTAGAAATAGTCGAAAAGGAAACATCCATCAGCAGGCCAGAGTTGCTGGTAGAGGCTATTTTCACCCAACCTTACACTAAGGTGAAGCACCTTACAGACAAGAAAATATATGCTGAAAATACCGCACGTCAATACCTCAACATCTTGTCAGAAATTGGTATCGTAGAACGAAGAGAAATAAGTGGTGCTCACTATTACATGAATTTAGAACTTTATAGGATTTTGGGACAATAGCTGTTTCATCGTAAGGGAGGTGTACATTTTTTCATAGAACACAAAAACTATAATCTTATTTCATTATAAAAGTTTTAGTTATTATCTTACAACTAAATTCTTATATATGAAAAACTCACTCTTATTCCTCAGCATCATTTTACTTTACTCATGTGGCCAAAAAGAAAGTACCAAAGACTATTCACAGATAGAGATCAGTATGGATACGGTGATGGTAGACTCTAAAGGCGAAATTCTTTCCTTAGCAGGAGACTTGATGGTTTCAGACTTATCAGCTGACAAAACTCTATTATACTACCTCAATCCAATGACCCTTCAGTTAGAAATAGTCGATTTGGACGAGTTGGAATTTGTTCAAAGAGTTCAGTATGATGAAGAAGGTCCTAATGGAGTAGGGAGGTTTGCCATGCAGTTCCAAGTGCTTCCAGATGAAAAGTTCTTTTTAGGAAGTTATACAAGCAAGGGCATATTCGACTTGTCCAGCAAGCTGATTAGCAAATATGATTTTCGCATGTCAGAGCTTAATGGAGATCAAGACTTCGAAGGATATGTAGAGAAAACCTTGGTGGTAAATCCAAAAGACGAAAATCAACTATTCACAATCTTGATTAGCTGGAATGATCAATTAACACTTTTGGGAAGTATTGATGTGCAAACAAAGGAATTTAAAAACTTCCCAATTCCAGCATTAGACTATATGTCCTCGTTCAAGTTGGTATATTCTGAAGGTGGTAAACCTCTAAGCATGCGCGCCGACTTTATTGATCTCAGCAGATCAGAGGAAATGCTCATCATTTCTAGCAAAGTTGGATCCGATATTTATACTTTTGATTTTGCCACCGAAGACTTTATTCACTATCCTGCCCAACCTATAGCACTTCCAGCTAAGAAAACGGTAAAGATACCTCAAATGGTAGAAAGCATGGAAGAGTTCCAAAAACATAATCGAGGCTTGGGACAAGATATCAATTTCAGTGCACCAGTTTGGGATGATGAAAATGAGTTTTATTACAGGTTTGCTCATTTCTTAAAGCACAAAGAAGAAGACGGCAAATTCATTCATTCAGACACAGAAGTTCACCTGATGCTACTTGACAAGGAGTTTAAGGTACTTTCAGAAACACTTTTAGAAAATTACAAAAAAGTGCCAGTCAAACATTTCGCAAAAGATGGTATGCTATGGATATTTGAAAATATGGAAGATGAAATGGGTTTTGTGAGGATCAAGATCAGGTAATACCAAAGATATACTAACCATAAAAAGCGAAAGTCAAACTTTCAGAATTCAATGTTGAGATTTTGGCAATAAATCCAAAAACAGAAAGACCTTCGGGGTTTTGGAAACCCCAAAGGTCACTGTGCACATTAACCTTTGAGGTCTTTTTTGGACCTCGAAGGTTTTCATTAGTAAGAGCTACCTTTTTCTGAAATCAATTCCTGTTATACAAAGACCTTCGGGTATGCGCTGGCGCACTCAAAGGTCTTAAATTTATTATCTAACGTTTTGCTTCTCAAAAAGGAATCCTAACATTCAAAGCTACATTTCTTCCCATTTGATTGACACCGAATGGTCTGAAAAGTGACATGTGATCAAGATATGTTCTGTTCAATAAATTGGTCCCACTGATATAAACATCCATAGGCTTACCTGCTATCAACACTTGGCTACCTACATTCAAGCCAAGCAAATAATACCCTGGTGTGGCGTCCTCCAAGGGAGCTTCTCTATTTTGATCAAACACCAAAGCACCCGTCAAACTGATATAAGGATTATGCAATGCTCCCATATCCTTCAACTTAAAATCCAAAGAATGATTCCATCTGAATGCCGGAATATAAGGCAAGTAACTCATATCAGATCTTCGCTGACCAATCACCATGCTGTAAGAAGTAGATCCAGAAATCCACCTTGCTGACCTTGGATGAATATCCAGCTCTACCTCACCACCGTATAACCTTGCATCTGCTTGCTCAAACTCCCACACAGTCAAATCACCCATCATCTCAGCTGTAGGCGAGAAGAAGATATAATTGTCGATGTGATTGTAAAATACTTCACCAGAGATCGAGAAATCCTTCTGGCTATACCGAATACCAAAGTCCGTTTGAATATTTTGCTCTCTCACAAAGTCTGCATTGCCTCTTTCAAACCTATTGGTACCTGGGTGTGGTCCATTGGAGAATAGCTCACCTAGATCAGGAGATCTAAAACCTTGGGCTACATTCAACCTAAACCTCCACTGGTCAGACGGTCTAAAAGTAGTCCCAGCACTTGCCGTCACACCATCAAAAACCCGCTCAAGTCTTCGGTCTGCTGGATCTCCAGGAAGGATAAAACCATAATCAATAAGATTTGGAGCACTTGCATCAGCGACTACTTTTCTATAATCATATCGCACACCACCTTGAGCCACCCATTTGTCTTTGTTGTAATTCAATAGTAAGTATACAGACCTATCATCCTTGGTCGCATCAGGGATTAGAATTTCCTCTGCTTCGACCATGTTTTTGTTTTGTAAATAAAATCCCTGAACACCCACAATTGCTTCAAGCCCTTCTGTCAGTTCTTTGAAATACTTGATATCGTACATGAAATTGGTCTGGCGAAGGCCAAGATCTATATCATCCATATCATCTTCGATTTCTTTTCTGTTGTTCATATGAAGCCCAAATGTTGCTTTCAGCCTATCCTCACCGACAAAGACATTCGTTTCTGAGTTTAGGAAATGATCCGTCACATCTTGAAAAGGCAATTGCATCGCACGATCATTGCGAGTTGTGGCCAGTCCATCTAGATCATCTTCATCCACGATTCCTAAGCGTTGCTTGAGATAGGTATATCTCAGTCTTGTATCTCCCCAATTTTTCTTGAGACCTATTCCTGTTTTTATATTTTGGGTATTGAATCTGGTATTGCCTATGGTCGTGCCATCTCCGTCGAGGTAGTCAGCATGAGACTCTGTTGCCGCTCTCATGGACCATACAAAACCATTTTCACTAGCACCTTTTACACCTGCCTCTGTTCTATAGCCCAATGAATTGCTATAACCCCTCAGGTTCACATCTCCTTCGACATTGCCAGCAAGTGCATCTGCCTCTTCTATCAAGTTCACCACACCAGCCATGGCTCCTGATCCATAAATGATAGATGCAGGCCCTTTGATCAATTCGATATTGCTGATTCCAGTCTCTGAAAGACCCAATCCATGATCAGCACCCCACTGCTGATTTTCGAACCTTCCGCCTTGGTATACAGAAAGTACCCTGCTAAATGAAAGTCCTCTGATTACTGGTTTGGAAATACCTGGACCAAGGGAGATTTCACTGACACCAGGAGTACGGGTCAGTGTAGTCATCAAGCTTGGTGCAGGCATCTTAAGGATAGCATCTCTGCTTACCTTTTCGATCGCTATCGGTGAGCTTTCTTTGCTCATGATATATGCACCCGACACCACTACTTCATCGATATTTGAAACAGCCTCTTCGAGTTCTATGACCAAGTTACTTCTATCAGAAGGCCTTAGCATTTGAGTTTTGGTGCCATAGCCCACAAAAGAAAACTGAACTGTAAAAGTCCGATCGGGAATCGTACTCAATGAAAATGATCCGTCAATATCAGTCACTACCCCTTTGCTAAGTTCAGGGATGTAAACAGATACTCCAGGAATAGGTTGCTTGGTGTTTTTGTCTATGACTTTGCCGTCAATAGCCATATTTTGAGATGCCCATGAAGTCCAAGATAGGAGACATGCAGCAACGAGTAATATCAGTCGCATGAAACGTTGTATGATTTTTTAGAAATAGAAAATAAGGTAGAACTGCTTCTACCAAGAAGCTGGTGAAGCTAAAATGTAATTCAGAAAAATCAAGCGATAGGTGGACCTCTGTGGTCGAAGCCAAAATGAAACTCAAAATCAGCCACTCCTGCAGAAAGGAATGCGTCTTGAGTAGCGATTTCGATGGAAATAAGTGGTAACTCGTAATTTAAATCAAATATTAAATAATCAGCATGAGCTATCAGGTCCAAAAAAATCAATTCCTCTTCAGTGTGACCATGATCAGGCAGCTCTTGTTGCTCCTCAGTCAAAAGAGGGTGAGCATGCGTGATGATCCGCCCATTCTCTAATTCGTGAGCGTGAAAAAAGAATATCCCGTTTGCTAATACACTTAGCAAAAGCGCCATACAGAAATGGCTGAATAAGGGCAGTATTTTTCTAAATTGGTTCACGAAATTATCAATTCTTCTATACTGAAGATTTGCTGTAATGTTGCAAACTTAGGAAAGATTCTTCAAAAAACTGCTAAAACATTACTTTTGGGGTAATTTTAGAGGGCTGAGTGGTAGGTTTATTTCATTTCCATCAACATAATGATTGGATTCTTTACTTTAAGTTGTGGCTTTAAGACTTCTTTTATCAGCATCTAAGATTCCTGCTTCATTTGATATTTCTTTATACAACTAACTAGGATTATGAAAGTGACCAGCTTTTATTCACTAAGTCTGTTTTTCAAGTCCATTCGTTCGTGTAAAATTCTCGTGATTTCAATTGGCTGGTTAATTCGTTTACGATAAAAAACAATATGCCTGCTCATTTTTAGTCCAAAAAGGTCATTTGTTATTCCGTCATAGTTTTTTCCTAATTCGGGATTATTCGCAATGTTTTGGAAACTATCCATCAGTAAATTATAATATTTATCAGCCTGTTCTTCAGACCAATTATCAATCGTGTATTCCCAAATCCGCTTTAAATCTTCGACAGCTTTATTAGTCAATTCATATTTAGCCATTCTTTTTACGATTAGCTTTTAATTCTTGAAGGTGTTTCTCTGGATCAAAATCGTGGGCAATTCCGCTATCTATTCCTTCTTGAATTGCACTTCTAAGGGCTATAACTTTATTTTCTTCGTTTTCCAAAAGGCGAAGCCCAGCACGGATTACTTCGCTAACATTTTTATAGCGTCCAGCGGAAACTTGTGCTTGGACAAATTGGTCGAAATAATTTCCTAGAGATATTGATGTATTTTTCATTATTTGGAAGCTTTTCCTCAAATTTACCAAAAATTGGTAATACCGCAAATTTTGATAGGGCTTTAGATAAAATAGGAAGCCAGTTTAAATAGAGGTAATTTCGAGGCCTAAATCCTCATGAATCAGACTATCCCAGCTCGGGATGCTATTTTTATTCTCTTGACTTATCCCCTCTTTATATCAAAATCCACAGATCTTGGATAAGGGAAGTCTTGCCCAAGGCAAAGCAAAACCTTCTAAATCCAAGCAAAAACTAAAACAACCACTTCCTAAAATCCAACAAACTGATGTAGATCGTAAAAAATCTAATTGAAACTGTTATGAACATAGAATCTATTGCCTAATTTCACAGCATGATCAATTTCGATTTCAAACCAGCTAGCTATTTTAATGGGACAGGACCAAATACACTGATCTGTAAGCTCAGCTATCCAGAAAGTCAATGGGGTGAAGAGATCAGCATTTATGCCAATGCTTTGGACGGGCTTTACTATTTTGAGGCGGTGGATTTTTATGGCAATGATATCACTCTAAATCCCGAAAAATCACCTCATGAACTCAGTCTACAAGAATTAATATTTTTAATAGAAACGATGGACGTAGATCCAAAGACGGCCCAAGGAAATATTCAACTAACCTTGTCAGGAATCCCTCTTGCAGAAAGCCAACTCTATCGAGATTTGGAAAATTACTTCCTAGAAAAAAGAAAAACCTTTGGGATGATTTAAAAATCCAAAATGGTCTGATAAGACTTGCTAAGTACATGATTGCTTTTGAACCAATAATCATAAGTTTCAAAATCTATACAGTCTTGTAGGTCTACACCGTGCAAATTCACCTTTTTCAAACTGTTTGAAGGAAGCCAGCTTCTCAAATCATTTGCTTGATCGATAGTGAGCTGTGATAATTGAACCAGTTTTTCACCTTCTATCTCAATGGGTATCAGTCTATTCATTTTATTCACATTTAACTTTTACAAAAAAAGCAGATAAAATCAATTCACGCCCAAATACAAAATTATGATTGTGTTAACTTTGCTACACTATGGGTAACCTTTTCCTGATCATCATTTTTCTTGCAATTGGAGTCTTGCTCCAAAGCCTAAAAATGCTTCCATCCTCTTCAGCAAAGTACCTGAACAACTATCTCATTTATATTGTCCTCCCTACGCTTTCATTTAGGTTCATTCCTGATACCGTGATCGACAGTACTTTACTGATGCCAATATCCACCGCTTGGATTTCATTTGGGCTTTCGTGGTCACTATTTGGTACTTTAGGAAAGGTGTACCTGTGGGATCGAAGCTTGACAGGCTGTCTTATCATCACAGCAGGTCTTGCCAATACCTCTTTTGTAGGATTTCCTATCGTCAATGCACTTTATGGTGAAGAAGCTCTCAAGACTGCGTTGATCATTGATCAAGCTGGCTCATTTATTATCGTGAGCTCTATAGCCATCATTGTGGCGTCTATCTATTCCAAGGAGAAAAAGCGAAAGAGAGACGTCAGTAAGCAAATATTGACCTTCCCACCTTTCATCAGTTTCGTTTTAGCGATTATGATGAATTTGTTGAGTTTACATCTTCCCGCTCAACTTGATTTTGCTTTTGAAATGATTGGGCAAACCCTGACACCAGTAGCACTCATTGCAGTCGGGCTTCAGCTGAAAGTTAATTTTCAAGCTCTAAAGTCAACTTATCTATGGCTTGGACTTGGTTTTAAGCTTGTATTGGCACCTATGGTGATATACATCTTATATGGTATTATCCTGAAAGCAGATGGACTCATCTTTGAAGTATCGGTCATCGAAACAGCCATGGCTCCCATGATCACAGGGTCTATTATAGCCATTTCTCATGACCTGAAACCCAAACTAGCCTCTTTGCTCGTAGGAGTTGGCATTCCTTTATCTTTTTTAAGTATCGGGATTTGGTATTGGATTGTCAGTCTATAATGAACTATATTTATGTATTATTTCTAAACACCTATTTTGGAACCCTAACATTATGAAAATTTCCTTTTTGACATTATTTAGCCTAGTGGTGATTGGCTTAGCCTTAAATACATCTTGCAACCCATCCACCAAAGTATCGGAAACTATAGAAATGACTGGTTTCGCAGAGCTTGAGCTTCCAGAATTACCATATGCCATCAATGTAAGTTTTAATGGCATAGACAAGCAGAAAGTAGAAATGCAAGCATTGGTTGCTAATGGAGAGTTGTCTAAATTCAAACCAAAGCTTCTGTATGAAAACTTATATCAAGATGGTGATGGAGTTTCTTCCAAGGGGTTCACTCACAGCATCAGCTACATGCTTATTCTTCAACAAAAAGCTGAACTTGATGAGGTGGTGAAAGTTTTGACCAAGCACAAGCTACCTGGTTATGTCAACACCATGGGCTCATACATTGAGGAAGAAAAACGGAGCGAAATCGCTGATAAGCTATTTCAGGCTGCCATGAAACATGCAGAAAATAGAATCGCTAAGTTTGCAGACTCCAAACAAAAATCTTTCAGCATCATAGAGGTATCAGATGCCGACGAAGCTTATGCAAATCCTGTACCTCATGATGGTGTAGCCTATCAAAACAAACTTGTGAAAAAAGTGAAGTTGAAAGCTATTTTATATTAGCTTCTCAATCTTCAATGATTTAGCCAAAGCAAGATTTTATAGGTAAATATTCTACCCTAGTGTATAGCTCCATTATTCATTCATCATGTCCCAGCCCAGATATTTCATCATTTACAAACCCTATGGTATCCTAAGTCAATTCAGTGGTGAAGCCAATACACTAAAAGCGCTGAGTGATTTCCCAACGGATGTATATCCGGTGGGGAGATTGGATAAGGATAGTGAAGGACTCCTTGTGATCACCAATGATAAATTTCTGAATCACCGACTGCTTAATCCTAGGTTTGCTCACAAACGTACTTACCTGGCACAGGTAGAAAGAGTACCTGATGCTTCGGCATTTGTGCAACTAGAAAACGGTGTTGACATCAATGTAGATGGGAGAATGTACCATACCAAGCCTGCTTCTGCCAAACTTTTGGAAACGGAACCACAACTTCCAGAAAGAGACCCACCTATCCGGTACAGAAAAAACGTAGCAGATGCCTGGATAGAACTATCCTTGATCGAAGGGAAAAATAGACAGGTGAGAAAAATGACAGCGGCTATAGGTCACCCCACATTAAGACTGGTACGCTACTCGATGGAGAAGCTTACTATAGCTGGTTTTGCTGTAGGTGAAGTAAGAGAATATGGCGAAAAGGAAATTTATGATGCACTTCGTATAGATACAAAAGCTAGAAGATAAATGAGTCCAAAGGTATCTTTACAGTCTTGATTTGACTCAACCCTTGATTATCCACAGTCCATGCCAGTATAGCATAGTTCTCATCGAAAATCAATTGGGGAAAACCGCTAGATCTCAATTCAGATGCTTCGCCAACTAGAATAGGTTTGGACTTCTGACCATCTTTACGAACCGCCCGAAGGTATATTGTCCCCTTTTCCATCCAACTAACCAATGTCACTTTTTGATCTATCATCACAGATGCCACTCTACCTATCGTATTTCCAAGATCAATTTTGATAGGCTCTTCAAAAGTTTTCGATTCACTATTAAAAAATGCTGTTTTCACATTTGGAGAATCTTTTGCAGCAGTGTACCAAGTTACAGCGACTTCAGTTCCATTACTCGTTGATTGAGGACCATTGACTGGACAGCCACTGATCCTCCAATTATCTTGATATACTGGCATAGGCTCAGACCATTCAATACCTGAGTAAGCCGTAAAATATACATCCCTGATTTCTTCATCAGAGCGATTTCTATAAAAAACTATAGGCCCATTTTCTCCAAGTGTGGAAGTAGTTTGGCAACAATCACAAACCTTATCATCTAGTTCCCATTCTACCAGCTTGGCCCCATCAGGGTCAAGGACAGCTGCTCGCAGCGTCATAGCTCCTGCATGGTCATGGTCATGATGACCTTCAGAAGCAATACTTGAAGTATGCCTGCCATCTAACCAACTTACAAACATGTTTTCACCCCACGGCAGCAAAGAAACAAAGCCATGCTCACTCAGAGTCTCATCATCATGCAATGTAAATGGCTCTGTCCACAACTCTCCATTTTTTGATATCGTAACTTTAATATCATATGAGAAAGTACCAGGACTACTTTTTTCCAAGAAAACTGCCATCAGTGTCCCATCTCCAAAAACTGCCAATTGAGGATAATCTGCCCAATTTACAAACCAATCTTTTCCAGATGCTATACGTCTTGGTGAAGTCCATTTACCCTTTTCGAATTTTGAATAAAACAAACTATTGATTCCAGGCTCTTGGGCTATCCACGAAATGTAAATCTCACCTTTGGAAGACTTACTTAGGTACGGCTCTCCGTACCTTATTCCTTCTTTACTTTCAAAGAATATATTACTGACAACTGTGTCCTCATGCTCTACTTGAGTGGTCTTATTACAGGCAAATGCCAGTAGCAAAGTGCAAAAGAAGAGAAATTGAAAAGCTTTCATTTGATCGATTTAGATTTCAATTTATTCAGGCAATGTCTTGAGATAATCCTTTACTTTAATTGTACGCAAATAAATTGTAATCAAAGGAATGAGCCAAAGCAATTCTGTGAATGACACATGAAAAATTGTACGCTTATTCCAGCCCAAATCAGGAACAAACATCAATATAAACCAAATTGCAAGTGTAAGTTTCCCAAAGATACCAGCTATGATCAGGTAGTTCCACGAAATAGGGTAAAAAGCACTCAAAAACACAAAAAAACCAATCAACATCCCAAAACTTCCTAACCATTGTGCTGATAGATCAGTAGCACTTAATGAACCCATAGCTAACCACTTCAACAGATCATCTCCGAAATACCGAAAGAATGCAGACCATGCAAAGGTGTACATTCCTGTCAATAACAATAGCCCTCGCATGGGCATAGGAAAACTTGGTGTAATTGTATTTTTTTCCATTCTTTAAAATGATTATTTTCAAAGCAACATAACAAATGCTCAGCAATAGAGGTTTTCAACCAATACAAAACTACATGAAGGATTTTACAATTAAGCGTAAATGGAGAATTATTCTCCTATTCCCCACACTCTTACTATTGGGCTTCATGATAGGGAAGCATTCTGGAGGAATCAGTCCCTCAGCAATTCAAGCTGCTGAATCCATTTTAGGTATTGCTTTCACTCCAGCAGAACGTGATAGCATGGTTCAAAATCTCCAAAACTATCAGTCAAGTTATGAGGCAATGCGCAAACAACAGATAAATAATGCTGTTGCTCCCGCTTTAACATTTAACCCCCTACCACAAGGCTTCTTTCCCGATCAAAACCAAGTGACACCTTCTTGGGGATTACCAGGCCAAGTTATTTTGCCAGAACTTGAGCATGATATCGCATTTTTGAGTGTGGGTGAGTTATCCACATTGATCAAAGCAAGAAAAATCAGTTCTCAAAGGCTAACACAAATCTATATCGATCGGATAAAAACATTTGGAGACACCCTTCAGGCAGTGATTTCATTGTTAGAAAACGAAGCGATGGAACAGGCAAAAGCCATGGATGCTGAATTAGATGCGGGTCAATATAGAGGTCCCCTACATGGTATCCCCTATGGTATCAAGGATCTTTTTGCTGTAAAACAGACCAAAACCACTTGGGGAGCCATGCCTTTCAAAGACCAAGAGATAGATGAGACAGCAGCAATTGTGGATAAACTTAAGGAAGCAGGAGGAGTCTTACTCGTCAAATTTACTTTGGGAGCGTTGGCTATGGGAGATGTGTGGTATGGTGGAGTCACCAAAAATCCTTGGAACTTAAGCCAAGGAGCAAGTGGGTCTTCTGCTGGATCAGCTTCGGGTGTAAGTGCAGCATTGGTGCCCTTTGCAATAGGCACAGAAACACTGGGCAGCATAGTCTCTCCTTCCACGAGAAATGGTGTGACTGGATTGAGACCGACTTATGGTAGGGTAAGCAAGCATGGAGCAATGGCGCTGAGCTGGAGTATGGACAAAATCGGCCCCATATCACGATCCGCCTTGGATAACGGGATCATCTTGCATGCCATCAATGGTGTGGATAAAAGGGATAAATCTACCATCCCAGCAGCCTTCAATTACAATGTGGATAAGTCAGTAAAAGATTTGAAAATAGGTTATTTTGAAAAATTCTTTGAGGGTGATCGAGCAGCTAGCAAAATGGATAGGCAGGTACTAGAAGACCTTAGAAACCTAGGGCTGCAGCTTCATCCTCTTGATTTGAAGACATCTGTGGATGTCAGCAGTATGTTGATAACTTTATATGCAGAAGGAGCTGCTGCTTTTGATGAACTCACCAGATCCGGCTTGGATGACCTTCTAGTAGCTCAGGGACGAAATGCCTGGCCTAATATATTTAGATCAGCAAGGTTCATTCCAGCAGTTGAATACATACAAGCGAATAGGTTTCGCAGCATCCTGATAGAAGAAATTCATGAACTTTTCAAGTCGTATGATGTCATCATCACACCATCATTCGGGGGAAATCAGTTGCAAATTACCAATCTTACTGGACATCCTGCACTTTGTCTTCCAAGCGGCTTTCTAGAAAATGGAAGCCCTACTTCCATTACTTTCCTTGCAAATCTATTTGATGAAGAAAAGCTTATCATGCTAGGTCGAGTTTATCAAGAAAATACAGATTGGCAAAAGAAAAGACCTCCACTATTTGATAGATAAATTGTCCTTTCTAAATCCACAATTGATCAAAGCTATCAAGAGATGCATTTGATTTGTCGCACGATCGAAGTTTTGCTTTTCATAGCGGGTGTGATAATAGACGTTGCCGTTAAGGTGGTCTGTCAAGAACCTAAGTCCCATGATATAAGTCATCATCTCACCACCGAAATGCAATGAAGTACGTTCCGCTTCCGTCATAAAACTGCCCCCAGCTAAGAACCCTTCATAGACTGCTTTATAGTTATCCACATCGACACTGATTTGCTCAAAAGCTGTAGAATTTTCATCTAGCGTACAAGTGACAGTCCTTACAAGGTCTCCAAAGTCATTGAACACATATCCAGGCATCATGGTGTCCAAATCAATGATTGCAGCAATATTTGAAAGATCAGTATGGAAAATAAGGTTATTAATCTTGGTATCATTGTGAGTAATCCTTTTAGGCAAGACCTTTATCCAACGCTGATATTCAGTCACCAATTCAAATTTACTTTGGTAAAATCTGATCAACTTGCACAAATCTCCTTCAATCTCAATTTTTGTACTTGCAACTGCATCTTCAAATTGCCTATATCTAAGTGTCAGATCATGAAAACCTGGAATTACTTCTTGAAACAAAGTAACATCTAAGCCACTCGCCACATCGATCAAAGAAGCAAATGCACGAGCAGCTAAAAGTCCATGGGAAGAATCATTGATAGCCTGAAAACATTCCCCTGTCACAAAAGGTAAAACTCTAAAATACTCTCCATTAATAAGACATAAAGTATTTCCTTCCAAGTCCGGAATGGGAAGAGGTAATTGAAAATTCAATTTATCGAATTCAAGTAGATTTATTAGCAATTGATGATTTTGAGCTATTTTACATGGGTCTTGAAATACACATTTGTTGAAGTGCTGTATAATCCAAGCATCAGAATCTGACTTTGCTAACCAAGTCTGGTGAATATGCCCCTCTCCAAACCTCTCTATGCTGTACACAGAAAAGTCGATCCAATAACATTGATTGAGTTGATGAAAATAAGGCAGTTTTTCCATAAATTAACTTTCAAAGCTTAAAAGTAGGAGAATTACAGGATAATATACCGAACATATATATTTCTCTTTTGCTTTTATTGAAAAAGGGGCTAGTTTAGCCCCAAATTAAATAACTATGAACATTTCTTACTTTGATTGGGCAATAATTGCTGCCTTTTTTGTGATATCACTCATAATTGGCTTAATGACTGCCCGCAAAGCAGGAACCTCTTCTAAGGCCTTCTTTTTATCTGGAAGGAATATGCCTTGGTGGCTATTGGGGGTTTCGATGGTTGCTACTACATTTTCGGCAGATACACCCAATCTAGTCACTGACATCGTGAGAAAAAACGGAGTTTCAGGAAACTGGGCCTGGTGGGCATTTTTACTTACAGGAATGTTGACAGTGTTTGTATATGCAAAACTATGGAGGAGATCTGAAGCCACCACAGATCTAGAATTTTATGAAATTCGCTATGGAGGTAGGCCGGCAGCATTTCTTAGAGCCTTTCGTGCATTGTACCTAGGTGTGTTCTTCAATGTGATCATCATGGCTACAGTAGCACTTGCAGCCATCAAAATAAGTGGGATCATGTTAGGTCTAGGCCCATACGAAACCCTAATTATCGTTGCTTTCGTCACTGTAGTATATAGTTCTCTTGGCGGATTAAAAGGTGTTCTATTAACAGATTTTTTCCAGTTTTTCATTGCAATGATTGGTGCTGTTTGGGCTGCTATTTATGTATTAGGGCTTCCAGAAATTGGATCATTAGACAATCTACTTGCCCATCCAAATGTGGCAGATAAACTTGACTTTTTCCCGAGCTTTGAAGATGCGAATTTATACGTTCCACTTTTGCTCATGCCACTAGCCATACAGTGGTGGGCTACATGGTACCCAGGTGCAGAGCCTGGAGGAGGTGGATATATAGCTCAGAGAATGCTCTCTGCTAAGGATGAAAAAAATGCCATTGGAGCAACTTTATTCTTCAACATCGCTCATTACGGAATGAGACCATGGCCATGGATCATTATTGCTTTGGCATCATTGGTCATATTCCCTCAGGTAAGTGATATTCAAGCAGCTTTTCCACATATCCCTGAAGACAAACTGGGACATGATTTGGCCTATTCTGCGATGCTTACCTATTTGCCAAGCGGACTTATAGGCATAGTTTTGGCATCTTTGATTGCAGCTGTAATGTCAACCTTATCCACACACTTGAACTGGGGATCTTCTTATGTTGTCAATGATTTCTATCAAAGATTCATAAAACCTGATGCATCTGAAAAGGAGCTGGTGATGGTAGGAAGGTTATCCACAGTCTTGCTGATGGTAATGGCAGCTTTTCTAGCTTTGGCACTCACCAATGCCTTAGAAGCTTTTAACATCTTACTTCAAATCGGAGCAGGTACTGGAGCTATCTTTATTCTAAGATGGTTTTGGTGGAGAATAAATGCCTATACGGAAATTGCAGGGATGATCATATCTTTCTTCGTAGCATTATTTTTTGAAAAAATAAATCCAGAACTTGGACTTATCCACATAGCAGAAGGTCAGGAGTATCTTAAAATTCTTTACGGCGTAGGTATCACATCCTTTGGATGGATATTGGTGACATTCATTACCAAGCCAGAAGATGATGAGGTATTATTAAACTTTTATCGAAAAATCAAACCAGCATCTATAGGTTGGAAATCTGTCTTGAAAAGATATCCACATGAAAAAGAAGAGCAAGGGAGATTACCGAGGGAAATCGGCTTGATGGTAGTAGGCTCTATCATGGTTTATGCGGTACTTTTCGCTGTAGGTCTATGGCTATATGGAGAGGCATTGCCAGCTTCTGTTGCCTCAATCATCGCACTCGCAGGTGGTGGTATTATAATCAAAAGCTGGAAAGGTATGAGATAATGTAAAAATTTGGATACAAAAAAAGACTATCAAATGATAGTCTCTTTTTGGTATCTAAAAACTTAGAGAATATTAATCTTCCATCGGTGGAAGCAATACAGCATCAATGACATGAATCACACCATTAGTTGCATGCACATTTAATAAACTAGGCACTAAACCAGCATTATTAATCTGTAAATTAGCTAAATCCACTGTAAGTTCTTCACCTGTCAAAAGAGTAGGTAAAGTAGCATCTTGTCTTAAATCTTGTGAGAATGCTCTTGCATCAACAACGTGATACAATAACACGTCAGTTAATAAAGCTACATCAATTTCATCAACACCATTTACGCCTAAAGCATCGAATAAAGCTTCAAAAGCAGCGTCGGTTGGTGCAAATACTGTCAAGTTATCATCAAAGTCACCACTTACAGCTTCCACTAGGTTAGCCCTTACCAAAGCAGCTACAAGATGGGTAAATTCCGGAGTATCAGCTTCTGTCATGGACACAGCTATTTCAGCGATGCTTTGGGTTGGAGGAGTGATCACATTGTCTAATTGATGAATCACACCGTTTGAAGCAGCAATATCAGTTGCTGTGATTTTTGCACTACCGTTGATCCAGAAAGCTCCATCAACGTCCTCACTTACGAAAAATGGTAGCTCAGCGACTGTCGACACACTCCCTGGCGTTACATCAGAAGCCATCACTGACCCACTTACTACGTGATAAGTTAAAATAGTTCCAAGTTCTGGGCTGCTTAGTAATTCCTCAGCAGACATACCATTGGCACTCAAGAAGGCTGTAAAAGCATCATTGTTTGGAGCAAATACTGTGAATGGACCTTCTCCTGACAATGTACCTACCAATCCTGCTTGATCTACAGCAGTAACTAAAGTGGAGAACTGAGCATTGCTAGAAGCAACTTCCACGATATTCTGCTCTGGTTCCACTACTGGTGGCATGTCATCATCATCGCTACAAGAAGCAAGACCAAAACCGAATGCTAATGCTAATGCAGAAGCTTTAAACCCTAAATTTGTTTTCATGTACTTTTTCATATTAATTGTTGGTTTAGTGTATTAAAAGTTCACAGTTTCAAACCTTGTGATTTTACATTATGTTACTTGTAATGAAATATTAATTGAATAATTGTACATGTAGGGTCAATATAAATAAATGAATGGCTTTATAATGTGGTTAAAAATAATTGTATAAACACAAATACCCTTTTTTTACTGCTACAAAATGTACAATTTTTATTGAAATTATTATGTTTATGATTTGAAAATTCCTTGTAACTGATCTAAATGTTCTGTCAAACCAATCACTATTGTTAAAAAATGAACTGGCATTTTCCGAGCTTTACCTTAGCTTTGAATATTAAATTTATGAATCCAATGAGCATTTGCTTAAAAAAAACCTCATACATTTTTCTTTTACTCAGCATCTTTGGAGCTTGCAAATCAAAAGATGAATCGTGTCAAATCGATGATTCTATTTTGAATGCAGTGGAAGAGATACATATTCAAAGGCTTGAAAAAGTCTTCTATGAATCTTCTGATGTTTCTGACATGAACTACTTGCTAGAAGAGTATCCTGTATTTGCTGAGAAATTTCTCCAGCTGGATGACTTTGAGTCCAAAGAAGCTTTGGCTGAAGACTTATGGTTGACAAATCAAGATTCATTGATGCAAGAATTATATGCTGAGGTAAAAAATGAATTTCAAAGTGTAGCTACTCTGGAAAAAGATTTGAGGCAAGCATTTGCACACATAAAACACTATTATCCCGATTTCAAAATTCCAAAAGTTTATACTTTTCTCACTGGGTTCAATATTGATTTATTTATCTCTGAAGATATGATAGTGATAGGATTAGATTATTTTTTGCCCAAAACACACAAATTTCAGCCACCTGATTTGCCTCAATATATGGCAGATAGATATGAAAGTAAATATATAGTCCCCATGATTGTGACCGCAATATCGAGCAGGTATAATGCCGTAGATCTATCGCAAAATACACTTATTGCAGATATGATATTTTATGGCAAAGCCTATCATTTTGTCAAATCAATGATGCCATGTACCTCAGATGAATATATAATAGGCTATTCTACTGAAGAAATTGAAGCTTGTTATGCCAATGAGGAATTCATTTGGACTCACTTTATCGAAAATGACCTTTTGTATTCCAATAATCCATTTGTAATAAGGAAGTATACAGGGGAGTCTCCTGCTACAGATGAAATAAGCCCAGATGCACCAGGTCGTGTAGGAAGGTGGTTGGGGTGGAATATTGTCGATGACTTTAGATTCAATAATTCCATGAGTCTAGAAGAACTCATGAAAGAAAGTAATGCTGATAGGATTTTCAGGCAATCTGGATACAAGCCGCGTCGCTAGTGTCCATGGGAAATCTTTTAGGATCAATCAAATGGAGAAGCTTTTGAATAGCGATCTCTTTGTCGAAGTATTTCACAGCCAGTGATCTGGCATTTTTTTGATAGATCTTAATTTCCTCAGTTTGTATGAGTCTCTCGATTTCCGATAGTGTATTTTCAGGACTCTTGTTTCTATATAGAAGTCCAATTTTATTTTCTTTGCACAACTCATAAATCCAGCCTTTATGGTTGATGAGTATTGCTTTTCCAGCAGCGATAGCATCAAAAAACTTATTGGGGGAATTGGTTTTCAATACTGGAAGGTGCTCAAAAGAAATGAATGCCATGTCTGAGATATCAAGGAGTTCTCGAACCTTTTCTTTACTACCGAAAGCAAAAAACTTCAAATTACTGAGGGAAAGTTTTGAAGCTAAAGACTTCATTGCTTCTAGCTTGCTCCCCTTTCCCAAGATCACAAACTGAAAGGGTTTATTCTTTGACTCGGCATGTCTAGCCAATTCCAAAAATTCGTGTACTGCATTGACATCGCCTACTGCACCTGAATAAATAATAGTAAATTGATCGCTCAATCCATATTTATCTAATTGTATTTGTGATTTTTGATTTGGATAAAAGTACTCCGTGTCCGCTATATTAGGAATAATGGTAATGGGTGTATCAGTCTTTTTCCTCATATTATTGGCAATACCAGGAGACAAGGCAACACATTTTAGTGCGTGCTGATAGATTCGTTTTTCGAGTCTGTAAAGAAATGACTTTAGCAAAGGATTTCGAATGGCACCTACTTCTACTGGCGCATCAGGCCAAAGATCCCTCACTTCGAAAATAAATGGTAATGCAAACTTTCGCTTTGCCCATAAACCTATCATTCCAGTAGTCAAAGGAGTTGAAGTGATATACAAATAATCTGGACGAGGCAATTTTTTAACTAAACGCATTGCATGAATAGCAAATTTCAAGAAAGCAATCACTCTCATACTGAATCCCCACTCCTGTCGGTAAGCTACTGGGAGATAATGGACTCGGATACCTTCTATGATCTTCAAGTCATAAAATTTCTTATTGTGAGCTGTGATCATTTCTACTTCTACTCCAGCGTTGACCATACCTTTGGCTAAGTAATATGACCTTATGGCGCCTCCATCTTCAGGGGTACAAAAATATTGATGGATGTAAATGACTTTCATGTTTCAAGATTTTATTTTGAGCCAAGATGCCAAGATAAACATATTCCAAACCAATAAAAATTGGCGTCCCTCCACCTGCTCTGGTTGAGTACATAATTGATACATTTCTTCAGGAAAGTAGCTTCCCCATCTATCTGCCATCATTTTGACTTCGTCATAGATCCAAATTCTGAATGCATCATCTTCGCCGATCCATTCTTGAAGAGGAAGTCCAAAACCAAATTTCTTTCTTTGAGCAATCATTTTCAAGCCTTTACTTTTTAAAGCTGATTTGATAGGTTTCTTTCCTGTGATAGGAATTAGCTCTCCTTCAGAAAGTTGAGTGATCCAATTTACCAAATCCTTGTACAAATAGGGAGACCTCCCTTCTACCCCATGAGCCATACAGGCATTGTCATGTACTTTGAGCACGTCATTGGTTAGATAATAATTTCGGTCAAAAGCAAGCGCATCCTTGTAGAAATTGCCCGTGTCAGGATACCATCTTTGAGCTTGGGTGACATTGCTTTTTGGTAAATTTGACAAAGCCGCAAAATTCATGAAAGAAATTCTTGGATCTGGATGAATGCCATTTACAAACTTTGAAATATTACTAGACAAAGGAAGTCTTTTCAAAAGGGGAAGAAAGAAAATCAAGAGCTTCTTATATTTCAAATAATTGAGCAATGCAGCGTGTCGCTGATATCCACCAAGCACTTCATCAGCTCCAGCTCCCGAAATCAATACACTGACATGCTTTTTAGCTTCTTTGGCAATTAACCAAGTAAGTATACTCGCACTATCTCCTATTGGCTGATCTAAACTAGCAATGTATTCATTCCACGTATTCATGATGACTTTCTGATCTACATATACTTCATGGTGTAGCTGAGGATCATTTGACACAAGTCTCTTGGCAAATTTAGAGTCATTGTATTTGCGCTGATACTTGCTATCAAACACTGCGGTGAAGGTATGGACTGGTTCTTGAAATTCCTCTAAATACAACTTGTGTAGTAATGCACTATCAGCACCTCCACTCAATAGTATTCCTACAGGTCTATCACTTTGAAAATTTTGATGCACTGATTTTTTTAGGGTCAACTCAAATTCAGCTTGTGAGAAAGGCTTTGGACTGGCGATATTTTTTGAGAAATAGGATGATTCTATCAAATTCCCTTCTAGATCAAGTGTAATCACCTGACCTGCAACCAATTGTTTGACCCCTTGAAAGAAGCTCTCGTCAGGTTCACTGTGTCTGTGATAAAAGTAATTGGAAAACTGTGATGTATTTATGCTAGAAGTCTGATTATAAGCAATATTTACCGCACGAGCTTCTGAGCTAAAGATCCATTCATGGCCTTGATTGGCATAATATAGAGGCTTTTCACCAGAAATATCACGGGTTACGATGATTTTTTGCTTTTGAAGATCTATAAAAGTAATGGCAAACATTCCCTTAAGATCTTGAATACCATTCTTGCCATACGTTGACATCCAAGCAAGGAGCACAGCTGAATCAGAGTCTATTTCCACTGTAGATTTATGTCTATTCAGTTCTGCACGGAGCTCTTTGTAATTGTAGATTGCCCCATTCCAAGCTAAGACGCAGCTTTTGTCTTCATTCCAAAGCGGCTGATTAGAGGAGGAAGAAAGATCTAGAATTTTTAGTCGATTGACTGCCAGCCATATCCCATCAGTAACACGATCCAGACCCGAAGCATCAGGCCCTCTGTGTTGATTGGCATTCATCATGCTTTCTATCGATGATCGAGCTTCTGAAGAATTGTTTATCAGCAAGGAAATACCACACATGCGCAAATCATATTTTCTCTCCTTTGGAGATTGCCTTCACAGCATTTGCTTTTTCAAAGTATCTACAAAAATGAGTGATATCACAAGATTCACACTTTGGTTTTCTAGCAAGACATATGTACCTACCATGTAAAATAAGCCAATGATGGGCTTTGTGAATGAACCTTTCTGGGATATTTTTCACCAATTGTTTCTCTACTTCAAGTGGAGTTTTCGCATTTTGTGGCACTAAGCCAAGACGTTTTGAAACTCTAAATACATGAGTATCCACAGCCATATTGGGCTGATTCCACACGACAGAGGTGATCACATTGGCTGTTTTGCGACCTACTCCTGGTAATTTGATCAATTCCTCCACAGTAGATGGTACCTCACTTCCAAAGTCTTCAACCAACATTTTACCTAAACCCAAAAGGTGTTTGGTCTTATTATTTGGGTAAGAGATGCTTTTGATATAGGGAAAGAGCTCTTCAAAATGAGATGAAGCCAAATGCTCAGGACTAGGAAAATGTTCAAACAATGTTTTTGTGACGATATTTACTCTCTTATCTGTGCACTGAGCACTCAAAACTACAGCTACAAGTAATTGAAACGGATTTTCATATTCCAGTTCTGTCTCTGCTACAGGCATGTTGAATTCAAAATGGTCTATAAATGCTTTGTATCTTTCTTTCTTTAACATGCCTGAAACTTTTACGATTGGAAAATTAGGTAATGCCCAGCAAATTTAATCAAATCATCAATAGTCTTTGTATCCTCATTGGGGTAAATACCCAAGTATCAATTCATGACTCTCCTCAAAGACATGAGGGAAATGTCAAAACTGAGTTTTTTAATATTTAAACGATGATTCAGAAGTAATTCTCAATTTGTGTGAATCATCCTTTAAAAAACAATAAGGGATTAATTATTTAGGGAGCTTTACCATTGGCTTAGTAATTATCGTTCTGACTTAGCTATGATATTGATCTATACTTGCCCGATAAAAACATGTTGGATTCGCCAGGACCAAGTTACTCATTGATATTGGCGTGTAGCAGACGACCTAACCATTGAATTTAAAGCACTTATAAAGAAGCGAATGATAAAATAGGATAATCATTAAAAATTGAATGATAACATCTTCGATAAAATTTCAATAACGAAAAATAAAAATTCAAAAAATTGGATTTTTTTTATAATTTGGCAACACTTAGGTGACAATTATCTGAAAGTTGGAATAATTTTAGCTTTCACTTACGCCTTTAGGAAGTATAACGTCAAGGTTAGCTTGAAAATTACAAATTCAGAATATACCCAATATATAACAAGTACCTCACCCAATCAAACTCTAAAAAGTTACTTCAAAACCCTATGAATAGCTTGAGTTTGAAAGTAAATTAATCATAAAACATGAAAAATTTCAATGCTAGCTTCATCATATTTTCAATCATTTGGCTCTTTTTGTCTGGTTGCAGTGAAGTAGAAGACTTGGATCCACCTTTGGATACATCAGTATCCATGGAGCTGGTGGATGAGCCCTATGGCAATCATCCTCGCCAAGCTATGGACGTGTACCTTCCTGCTAATAGGTCTAGCAAGGAAACTAAAATACTTGTATGGATACATGGTGGAGCATGGACGGATGGAGATAAGTCTGAATTCTCTGCTTTCAAAGAAAGATTCGAAAATGCCTTTGAAGGCTATGCATTTGTGTCTTTAAATTACAGGTTATTCAACATCACTACTGGAAGTAATCGATTTCCAAATCAAGAAGAGGATGTAATGGATGCTATTGAGTACATCAAAGCTCATGCCTCAAAGTGGGGAGTTTCATCCGAGATTGTTATAGCAGGAGCGAGTGCAGGAGGTCATTTAGCTTTACTTCATGCGTACAAAAATAATCCTGACAAGTCAGTCAAAGCTGTGGTAGCATT
This sequence comes from Belliella kenyensis, assembly GCF_022549675.1. Lineage (GTDB taxonomy): Bacteria > Bacteroidota > Bacteroidia > Cytophagales > Cyclobacteriaceae > Belliella > Belliella kenyensis. Next base: position 128,877 of record NZ_JAKZGR010000005.1, read on the forward strand.
TTTTCCTCCCACTGATTTCAATACATTCCATGGATTCAACTTCATTACCACCATGCTAATAGAGGCTTTACATGGAGGAGGACCTTCCAGTCAAGCACAACGTTATATAGATTCAAGTCCAGTGAAGCATATTAATAATTCGAGTGTTCCAACGGTATTTTTTCACGGAACTGCCGATAATGTGGTGCCGATTCAGCAAAGTCAACTTCTTGAAAAGACGCTAAAAGACAATAACATACCCATGTCCAATAGGTATGTCCAAGGAGCTCAGCATGGATTTAGCTATCCCATCTATGTAGAGATGATCAAGCAAGCTGCGGATTTTATCCATTCACAAAATTGAAATAATGAAAAAAAAAAGGCTCGGAAACTTCCGAGCCCACCCTAATACTTTTCAATTTTCAGACTTTTTGCAGTCCGGTAGATTTCGCCATTTTAAAAATAGCTTTGACTACTTTTTCTGAAGGTTGGAGTGCGATTTGGTCTAACTTCTCAATTGTGCTCAGCATTTCCACATATTCTTGCATCAAAGACTCATCTTCATGCAAGGCCTGCATTAGAAGCTCGCGCTCACCCTCATTCATTTCTTGGTAGATATATCTTACCAAGTCATTTGGGGTAAATTGTTTTATCATAGGCTACATTTAGTTGTTTCAATTTTTTCCTCATATTGATCAGAGCATATCTCATTCTACCCAAGGCCGTATTGATACTTACGCCTGTTTGCTCAGCGATCTCTTGAAAACTCAAATCCATGTAATGTCTCATTATAAGAACCTGTTTTTGGCTTTCTGGAAGCTCATCGATAAGTTTTCTTACCATTTCCAGTGTATCTTCTTTGATTTTCTGGTCTTCAATATTTACATCCGCAAACTGAAGTGTATTGAAAACATTCTCACCATCTTCCATGATGATCGTAGGGTATCTCTTTGCTTTTCTAAAGTGATCTATGGCCAAATTATGAGCAATCCTCATTAACCAAGGCTGAAATTTCCCCTCCTCGCTGTACCTGTCTGAGCTCAAAGTCTGAACTACCTTTACGAATACATCTTGCAGTAAATCCTCTGCTACGCCACGATCTTTGACTATCAGATAAATGGTGGTAAATACCCTAGATTGATATCTTTCTACCAACATTTCAAACGCAACTTCACTACCTCCACGGTATTGGGAGATCAGCTCGCTGTCCTTAGGACCATTCCTTTTACTCATACTGATTTGACTTAATGTTAACGTAGAGGTTTATGCCATAGTATATATTTATGTTGAAACAAACTGATGTACCTTGTCAAATGTATTCAATCGAAAACTATCTTGCAATAGTTAATAAGTTTTTTTATTGATTTTCATCTTGGTAAAACCCAATGTTACTTTAGATATTTGCATGTTTACCTTTTTTAAGTGAAATTTTATTTGGAATAATACATTTTAGACATTCTTTGATTGAAAAATTTAATTGGAATTTTCTTAACAAAAATCAATCCAAGAAATTTTAGTGCAGGTATTGAATAATGGTGATTGTAAGTTGATTTTATTACCTTCGTTTTTCAGAAGAAATCAAATCAATAGCTATATGGAAATTAATGGAAAAATTGTTCAGATTTTACCTGAACAAAGCGGAAATGGCCGAAATGGAACATGGAGAAAGAAAGATTATATCTTAGAAACGGGTGGAAACTATCCAAAAAAAGTAGCTCTGACCGTCTGGGGAGATAAAATTGATCAATTCAATTTACAACAGGGAGAGGATGTGAATGTAGGCATAGAAATCGAAAGTAGAGAATATAATGGAAGGTGGTATACTGATGTGAAGGCATGGAAAGTAGATAAGCAAGGAGCTAGTACCCCAGCTTCAGCATCTCCTCAAGCTACAGCAAATGCATCAGCCATGCCTGATGTGACTTCATTTTCTAGCGATGAGGGAGATGTTCTTCCTTTCTAATTAAAAAAGCTTTTCCTGCTGTTTCATTGGAAATATCCTTAAATGATTACCAGAGAGCTGGTCAAATCAATAATAAATGCTTCACAAAAAATCCATTTATAAAAAACGTATTTGACCGATTCATGGTGCTTTCATCCCCAGTTCCGGTATTTGACAATGAAACAGCTCTTTTTAATAATTAAACTATAACCATATGTGGGACAATTTTGACAATGATGATTTTGATGAAGATGACATGGATGATTTTAGAAGAAAAAAAGATGAAACTCAAAATCACCCCTTAAAACTAAAATCTATAGAAATTTTTCGCTTGACCAAAGCAATCGTTGGATCATTGGATGAGGCAAGAAAAGAACTTTATGGCACTTTGATGTTAGAGTCGGCTATGCTACTATCTTCGAAATTTGCTGGCGCTCATCCTGTGGATGATTTCATCATCAAAATGGAAAATGCGGTGATTATGAAAGTACATGCCAAAAGCTTGTACAGCATGTCGTATCAACTGGCCATGGAAGGAACTCATGCTGAAGATCACCTTCAGTTGCTTCGCGATGCTATCGACGAGTTTAGGGAATTATTCAAAGAGTGGATAAAAAACTTTGACCAAGCTGAAAAAAGTGATGACGGTTGGGGACTATTTATAGATTAAGGCTGCATTTGCTCTCCAAATTTAAAACCTACATAAAGTCCTCCCAAGATCATGATTAAGGTAATGCCACCTAGAAGCAATAATACTCCCAGAGGCATTTCCCAATTTTCTTTTCCAATTTTGAATTTTATGATTTTGTTCAAATCCATAACTTAATCATCGAGTCCCTCTTTCCAGCCTTTGAGCTCAATATCCCTGGCACTATCTTCCACTTTTTGTTTGAGGTCTTTCTTATAATTATCGAGTTGTTCTGCAACTTTTGGATCAAAAGTCCCTATGATAGAAGCTGCCAAGATGCCAGCATTTTTTGCACCATTGAGCGCAACTGTAGCCACAGGTATACCACCGGGCATTTGCAAAATCGAAAGAATACTATCCCATCCATCTATAGAATTAGAAGACAAAATCGGCACTCCTATCACTGGAAGCGAGGTAAGAGACGCAACCATTCCAGGAAGATGCGCAGCACCGCCAGCTCCTGCTATGATCACTTTGATGCCCCTTTGACGTGCAGTCTCAGCATATTCTATCATCCTATGGGGAGTACGATGAGCTGATACCACTGTCAATTCATAACTCACACCCAGCTCTTCTAGTGCTTTGGCTGCTTCTGACATGATAGGAAGGTCTGATTTACTTCCCATGATTATACCTACTTGCTTACTCATGATTCTGTCTTAATTTTAATAATTTCTTTTATTCTCATCGCTCGCTCTTTAAGCATATCTACATTTTCATCCAGAACCGTAGCATGACCCATTTTCCTGAATGGCTTGGTGATTTTTTTTCCATACAAATGTACATACACGCCACGTTCCGACAAGGCTTGATCCAGTCCCTCCACCAGCGCTTCACCACTATGACCCTCTTCTCCTAGTAGATTCACCATCGCCGCTGGAGTCCTTAGTTCTGTATTGCCTAGTGGCATATTCATAACAGCACGCAGGTGCTGTTCGAACTGGGAAGTGAAATTTGCCTCTATGGTATGATGCCCTGAGTTGTGAGGCCTTGGAGCAATCTCATTTACAAGTATTTCCCCAGATTTCGTTACAAAAAGTTCCACAGCCAATATCCCTATCAAATCAAGCGATTCGATCACTTGTATAGCAATCTCTTTCGCCTTTTGCTCAATTTTTTCATTGACAGATGCTGGCGCAAATAAAAACTCGACCAGATTCGCCGTGGGGTGAAAAGCACATTCTACTGCTGGATAAGCAATCAACTCTCCTCTCTTGTTTCTTGCTACTATGACTGCGAGCTCTTTGTCAAAATCGATTAGCTTCTCAAGCAATCCTGGAGCGTCAAATGCCTTTTCCAAATCTGCTTGTGATCTTAACACTTGAACACCCCTACCGTCATAGCCATCCTTGCCCAACTTGTTCACAGCTGGTAGAAACTCTGCATGCTGTATCACTGCATCTCTGTCATCAGTCAAAACAAAATCAGCTGTAGGTATATTATTATCCTTATAAAATTGCTTTTGCTGCCTTTTATCTTGAATTAATTTGATCAAATGAGGCTGAGGAAACACTTCCTTTCCTTCATTTGCCAATTGCTGAAGAGCTTCTGTATTTACATTTTCTATCTCTATGGTAATGATGTCACACGATTTCCCAAATGCATACACCGTATCAAAGTCGGTCAACGATCCTTGCTGAAAATCGTGAGCTATTGATTTGCATGGTGCATTTGGATCTGGGTCTAGGATATGAATGTCTATGTTGTAATTGATAGCGGATTGTATAACCATCCTTCCAAGCTGGCCACCACCAAGTATTCCTAAAGTCTTTTTTTGATAATTTTCCTGCACCTTGTTATTATTTGATGCAAAAATAAGGAAAAATGATAAGTCATGGTATGAATATAAAAAAAAGCCCCATTTAGGAGCTTTGTGATATTAAGGGTGATTCTTGTCGCTATCTATACAGAGCGACCTCCAATAAGTCTAAGCAGTATCGAGATTACAGCTAAAACTAACAAGATGTGGATCAATCCACCTACACTGTAAATAAAGAAACCTAGGACCCATCCTATTATCAAAATAAGGGCGACTAAATACAATAAAGAATTCATAGCTAGTTGGTTTAAGTAAATAATTGATTTATATGGTATTAAACAACTACTATGCCAACATTTCTAATTACTGAAATCGTATACCCATTAATTCCATCAATTTATGTGCATTGAAACTCAGACACGGTCCATTCTTGATCTTGTAATCAAAGAATATCTCATTGTCACTGATCTCGGAGTGGAAGCTTTTGTTTTTTAGATAGTTAAGTGAACTTTCTAAAGTGCTAAGCTCCACGTCATGAGTGGAAATGATCCCTTTACTATTTGTACTAGCCAATTGTCGAATGAGCGCTTCTGACCCTTTGATTCTATCCTCTGTATTTGTACCTTTTAAAATTTCATCTAGTAAAAAAAATACATTTTGACCACTATCCGCCACTTCCAACACCCGCTTTATCCTAGCAAGTTCGGCATAAAATGAACTCACACTCTCCCCAAGATTGTCACTATTTCTCATGCTAGTAAACAATTGGAAGGGTCCCATTTCGAAATGATCTGCAAAAGGAGTCAGTCCCAAATTGGCTAAGATCATGTTTATCCCCAAGGTTCTCATAAATGTGGTTTTCCCTGACATGTTTGCTCCAGTCAGCAGGATAGTCTTGGTATTTTCATCTATGGTAAAATCATTTCCTATGGCCTTTTCTTTAGGTAAAAGTGGATGTTTTATATTTCTTACATGAATAGACCTTTCCTTACCCCAATTTACTTCGCAAGACTGATTTTCTTCCTGTTCGAAAGCTGCCAAGGAAGTAATTGCCTGCCATTCATCAAACTCATGTTCCCATTGAGCAAGGAGCATGGCGTGTTTACTTTTCCAAGTCAATAGTTTCCAATACAAATACAAGTCCGTCCAAAACAGTAAATTCAGAATCACATACACCAAATTACCTCTGTTTTGGATTAGAAATGTCATTTGCTCCAAAGCATCAAATACCTCACGTGCAGAATTTTCCTTTCTATGGAAAGGTGCATGAAGAGCTTGTAAGTAATCTGACTCAAACTTTTCTTTTCCTAATAGTTCTGACCAAATCCGATAAGTTTTAATATCCCCTTGATTGGGTAGCACTGATGCGGCTTCCATCAGTGATTTGAAAACGAAGCTTAGAAAGATCATTCCCCATAAAATCCAAATCCCAATCCAACCATATGGCAATCCAAAAAATAAGGTGCCAGCCAAAATCATCACACCTCCTACAGGTCCTAAGACCATTGGGACACTTATCCATCTCACTAAGGACTGTGACTTTTTTAGCCAGTCATAAAATACACGTTTTGATTTTTCTTTGCCTACAAATGCCTTCCCAATTCCTTCAAAAGACTTTAAAAAAATGGCTCTTTGCGACAATTCCTGAATAGCTCTTCTTCTATTCATAGCTAAACTGGTGTCAAACGAACCCTTCAACCACCTCGCCAAGGTCATTTTTCCACTTTCATTTACTGTATGATTCATGAGCTGATACAATGAATGCTGACCAAATAAGTCTAGATCACTTGCAAATGCATGGTTTTTTTCTTGAAAATTTTCACCAGAGTCAAAGGCGCTCAATTCCCTTCTATTTCTAAGGTTATGATCTTTTTCGATCTGAATCAATTGCTTGATAAAAGCTTCTTTGTCCTTTTGAAAGTTGAACTGAATGATAAGGTATACAAAAATAGAAACCAAAAACGGAACACTTATCAATAGTAGCTTCCACTCACTAAGGCCGACGACCAATATTGCAAGGATAAAGAAAAATAAAAAAAGTCTTAGAATCGAAAGTGTAACGGCTTTTCTTTTGGCAGCGGTGAGCTCTTGTTCAAGAGCTTCAAAGTTAATGTCAAATATCATGAAGTAAAATTAGTGCAATTCTAATTTAAACCTAAAATGCCTTGTGTATTTTATATACATCTACTCATACCTATAGTCTAGGTAAAGGCATTAGCTTTTATCTTACAAGCAATCGTTCATTGACCAAATTCATGTAAGAAATGCTATCAATGTCAAGTGTCGAGTTTTGAAGAGTATTGAGCTAGATCATAAAAGGAGAAGTCAAAGCAATGAGACATGATCAAGACGAAACTACAAAGAGAAAACTCTTAAAGAGGGATTTGATTTTGACATATTTATGGAATTAGGATGAATTGGAACAAAATTTTGACCCAATACACATAATATCCTTACCTTTGTCTTCCATAAAAACCAACATCAGTACCCCATGAACGAAAGGTATATGCAGCGAGGTGTATCAGCTTCCAAAGAAGATGTACACCAGGCTATTTCTAAGCTAGATAAAGGGCTATTTCCAAAGGCATTTTGTAAGATTGTAGAAGATACTTTAGGTAACGATCCTGATTATTGTAATATCATGCATGCCGATGGTGCTGGCACTAAGTCTTCCCTAGCGTACATGTATTGGAAAGAAACTGGGGATCTTAGCGTATGGAAGGGCATAGCTCAAGATGCTATAATCATGAATACCGATGATCTACTTTGCGTAGGTGCTGTAAACAATATATTGGTCTCTTCCACTATTGGGAGAAACAAGCACTTAGTCCCAGGAGAAGTGATCTCTGCCATCATCAACGGAACAGAAGAGGTCCTTCAGATGCTGAGAGACAATGGAGTCAATGTAGTATTGACAGGTGGAGAAACAGCTGATGTAGGGGATCTGGTGAGGACCATTATAGTGGATAGTACTGTGACCTGTAGGATGAGAAGAGACGAGGTAATATCTAATGACCAAATCAGGGGTGGAGATGTCATAGTGGGACTTTCTTCATATGGCCAAGCAAAGTATGAGCACGAATACAATGGTGGAATGGGCAGTAATGGACTCACTTCTGCTAGGCATGATGTATTTGCCAAAGTATTGAAGACAAAGTTTCCCGAAAGCTTTGATCCATCTGTGCCAGACGAATTGGTTTATTCTGGAAAATATAACCTAACCGATGCTGCTCCTGAGACCTCAGTCGATATGGGTAAGTTGGTATTATCTCCTACGCGGACATATGCTCCTATCATGGTGGAAGTGTTGAAGAATTTGAGAAAGCAGATCAATGGAATAGTACATTGCAGTGGCGGTGCGCAGACGAAAGTGCTTCACTTTGTGGATGATGTGCATGTCATCAAGGATAACTTGTTCGAGACCCCTCCACTGTTCAAAATCATCCAAGAAGAAAGTAGAACAGATTGGCAAGAGATGTATAAAGTTTTCAACATGGGACACAGAATGGAAGTGTATTTGGATGAAAAATATGCCCAAGAAGTGATAGACATCTCCAGAAGCTATGGTGTAGATGCACAGATCATTGGTAGAGTACTTCCTCACAAAGGAAAAAAAGTAACTATTAATGGCGCACATGGCACATTTTATTATGAATAGATTAGAGTTGTTGAAAGATGAATCTCATCTATAAATCATTTTCTGGATTTTTTATCGGCGTTTTCATCTTGCTTTTGATAGGCGTGCTGGTAACAAGCGGAGTAGATAGGAGCGCTATCCAAGCAAATGATTTCTATAGAGATACATTAGGACGTCTTGCTGATCTTAGTCCTTCGATAGATGAAGGTGAGGCTTGGCTAGTAGGATGGTCCAAGGTAAATGCTACACCAAATGATGGGGCTTCGCTGGTCGGATACAAGCCTCGTGGTCAATACGAGTTTGTTCAAGATAGTAGCTATATAAGAGCATTAGTGATAGGAAATGGTGAGAGCAATGTAGCCATACTTAATTATGAGCTGATGATTATTCATCCATTTCTTTCTAAATTGATTCAAGATGCTATAGAAGAGGAAAAGCTTCCCGTAAAGCACATATATTTTACAGCTACACATACTCATAGTGGAATTGGGGGATATATTCCTGGCTTGATGGGGGAATTTGCATTTGGAGGTTTTGATCAAAATATAGTTGATTTTTTGAAGAATCAATCAATCCTGAGCATCAAGTCAGCTCTAGCAAATCAAGATAAAGCTACTATCAGTTATCAAGTTTCCGAAACTAGCGGACTAGTTACCAATCGTTTTGTCGAAGACGACCCTGTAGATCCTTTTGTAAGACAATTGGTTTTTGAACGAATAGATGGTCTTCGGGCTATATTCTTTACCTATTCAGCTCATGCCACTACCTTGGATAGGAAATTCATGGGACTCTCTGGAGACTACCCTCATTACTTGATGGATGATTTTGAATCAGAAAATTATGATTTTGCATTGTATGCTGCTGGCACTGTAGGCAGTCATGCACCCGTCCATCAGGGAAATACACCCGAACATACCAAGACTTATGCAAATAATATTTTCCAACAAATTCAAAGTAATATCAAAATATCACAACCCATAAGATCTAAAAAACTTGGATTTAATAAGCTAAAAATATCATTGAGAGATGCACAATATAGATTAGACGACAACGTGAGACTAAATCCATATTTGTTCAAATTGGTATTTGGAGAAGTTGAACCCCATTTTGATGTATTTTTGATCGGGAATACGCTGCTTATAAGTAGTAGCGGTGAAATCTCGGGAGTTTTCATGTCTGATTGGGAGAGATATGCTCGAGAAAAGGGCTTAAATCTGATCATTACAGCTTTCAATGGGTCCTACATAGGATATATCACTCCTGATCGATACTATGATAGAAACTATCATGAGGTACGAGATATGAATTGGTTTGGCCCGGGAAATGGGGGTTACTTCGACACGCTCATCCGAGGCTTGATAGATAAGCCTTGGCATTGAGCATACATAAAGTCACTACTCGACCCTAATCAGCTTATAGGTATCTACGAAATTCCCACTACTTCTTGTAAGAATCAGTTTCTGACCAGAAAGCACCGCATCAAATTCTCCATTGAGAATTAAGGACCAATCAAAGTCAGCTGTAAAAAAGCAATTATTAGAAAATGTAATCTTTGAGTTTTCTATATTATAGGATCCATTGCAAATCACTGGATATCTTGGCTCCTTGTGTGAGCCAGAATAAGTATTTCCTTCAAATTCAAGACTAACTTCTGACAATCCTAAACTAGTACCACTTTCTACACGTTCAAAAGTACCCTCAAACTTTCCATTTAAATTTTCTACAACTAGATTATCCAGTTGATTACAAGAAACCATGAAAGCCATGGTACAAAGCAAAAATATTCCCTTGTTAATATTCATAATCTGTTTGTAAATTACATTGCAATCTGGACGAATATTTTGCTTAGAATGTCTCAAAAAACCGTCATTTTTTTGACAATCAATTGATTTATAGAAATATAAAAAATTGTTTGGGTCTCGAATTGCATGATTATCGCTAGATGTAGGATAAATATTCAAAATTATCCAAGACTTACTATCCTTTGAAAGTAAATAACAATATTTGCCACAAATCTGATGAAATATTTAGACATCCATACACACCACAGGAGACACAACTTATCTATATATCAATGTGAAAATATTAGTCAGAAAAATAGTGGATGGTACTCTGTAGGAATACATCCATGGCATGTAAATGAAAATTGGAAAGAAATATTCCATAAAATTTCCACATTGTCTTCAGATAGTAACCTAGTAGCTATCGGAGAGTGTGGTTTCGATTTGATCAGGGGATTTGGAAATTATGAGATTCAGTATCAAGCTTTCAAAGCACAGCTAGAGCTGGCTCATTCTTTGGATTTACCAGTGATTATGCATCAAGTAAAAGGCTTGCATTTGCTACAGCGTGTGCTTAAGGAATTGAACCATACCCCAACCATCATTTGGCATGGTTACAATTCGAAACCAGAATTTTTGGAGCTTTTTCATGACTTTCCAATGTATTTTTCTTTTGGTTCAGCCATCTTTAGAGAAAAATCATCAGCACTCAAGAGCCTGAAAATGATGACATTAGATCGGGTGTTTTTTGAGACAGATAATGATGGATTAAAAATAGATGAAGTTTTTGAGAGAGCTTCATTAATTTTGCAGCTTCCTGAAGTAGTTTTAGCAGATCAGGTTATTAACAATTGGAATAGGATATCAAAGAATAAAATAGATGGATAATTTGGCTTGGCTTTCTCGTACAGAACTGATAGTAGGCAGAGAAGGGTTAGAAAAACTAGCTAAGAAGCATGTACTAGTCGTAGGCTTGGGTGGAGTTGGGTCTTTTGCTGCTGAGTTTATTTGTAGAAGTGGTATCGGAGAACTGACTATCATAGATGGAGATTCTGTAGATGTAAGCAATTGTAACAGGCAGCTTCCAGCTACTCAAAAAAACGTAGGGCAATCCAAGGCAGAATGGATGGAAGAACGCCTTCTAGCGATCAATCCTCAATTGAAGATCCATGTGATCAAGCAGTTTCTGAAACCCGGTGCTATGTTCAGGCTACTACAGGAGAATGAGTTTGACTATGTGGTCGATTGTATAGATAGCTTTTCTCCCAAGTTACATTTAATTGAAAGTGCCATTTTGAGAGGGTTTCCATTGGTAAGCTCAATGGGTGCTGGTGGTAAGGTAGATCCTACTCAGATCAGGATTGCAGACATATCCGAAACTTACAATTGCAAATTGGCGAAGCATGTCCGAAAGAGAATCAAAAACAAAGGTATTTCGACTGGGTTCAAAGCCGTATTCTCTACGGAGTTGTATAATAAGGATAGCCTAATGATGACCGATGGCACAAACTTTAAGAAATCCGCTTATGGAACAATGTCATTTTTGCCGGCAGCATTTGGATGCAGTTGTGCTTCTGTGGTCATCAACGACCTTTTAGCGAGTTAAAATTATAGCGTAAATTCAGCCTATTTTTTTGCCTTTCAAACTGTAATTTTTCCATTCAAAATTATTCGCGCTTAGGCTTTAAACTTTTTGGCATCTCGATAAGTCTAAGTGTCGATTTAAAGCCAAAACGAATGAAAATTATTTACAGTACGATTATTTTCTTATTGATAATGACAGCCTTATCTCTACAGGTGAGTGCACAACGTGGACAGGGTCAACAGGGTCAGAGACCTGATTTGAAGGTGAAGGGAAAAGTTGTAGAAGGCCCCAGTAAACTTCCTATGATTGGAGCAAATGTAATGATTAAAACCGTGGCTGATTCCATCTTGGTTTCTACAGTCACTGATATAGACGGGAATTTTGAATTGAGTAGACCTTGGATACCTACAGTTATTGTAGAGGTTTCATTTTTGGGTTTTGAAAAATTCAGCAAGGAACTTGGAATAAGAGATGGATTAGACCTTGGGATAATAGCACTCCGTGAAGATAGCAAGCTTCTTGGAGAAGTAGTGATAGAGGGACAGATCATTGTAGGAGAACAAAAAGGCGACACGACGTCATTCAATGCCAATGCATTCAAAACTAGAGAAAATGCTGATGCAGAAGACCTCATCAGAAAGCTTCCCGGAGTGACTATTCAAAATGGACAAGTACAAGCAAGAGGAGAGCAAGTGCAAAAGGTATTGGTAGATGGGAGAGAGTTTTTTGGAAATGACCCATTCCTAGCCATGAGAAATCTACCAGCAGACGTGATAGATCGAGTAGAAATCCTTGACCAAAGATCTGATCAATCAAGACTCACGGGTTTTGATGATGGAAACTATTCAAGAACGATCAATATCGTGACCAGAAGTGACCGAAGACAAGGAGTATTTGGAAGGGTATATGCTGGCTATGGTACTGATGATAGATATTCGGCTGGAGGAAGTATTAATCTTTTCAAAGGAGATCGAAGAATCTCTTTGGTTGGACTTTTTAATAATATCAATCAGCAGAATTTTTCTCAAGAAGATCTTGGTAGCTCAGGCGGAGGTGGTGGAAGGCCCGGTGGTGGAAGAGGAGGTGCTCCCAACTTCGGTGGTGGTCAAGACAATGGAATCATCACTACCAATAGTATGGGGGTAAATTATTCAGATAAGTGGGGATCAAAAACAAATGTGACTGGAAGCTACTTCTATAGCAGATCTAGAAACAACCTAAGCAGTTTCACTAATAGAGAAATTCTTCTAACTGAATCAAATAGTCAGTTTTATTCCGAAGATTTGATCAACACAGTCGAATCAGGGAATCATCGAGCCAATGCGAGAATTGAATATGATATCAATCCGAAAAATGCAATAATCATTTCGCCAAGCTTGAATTATACCACAAACAATACTTTCTCTGATAGAGATGCACTTACAGTGAACAACCTTCTTGCCCCTTTGAGTAGCACCAGATCAATCTCAGACTCAGAGTCGTCAAGCTACAACTTTTCAAACAATCTAGTATATAGATATAAATTCGAAAAGCAAGGAAGAACCCTATCGACGACATTATTTACAGCAATCAACAATAGAGATTCTTACTCCACTTTGCTTGCAGAAAACAGGGACTTCATTAGAAATATAGGCGATACGATCAATCAGGAGACCTTTGGGCTAACAGAGGGCTTCAATTATAGAGCAAATGTGCAGTGGACAGAGCCATTGAAATCCAATAGTCTACTAACATTCTCCTATCAAGTAGCCAACAACAAATCCTCAGCTGATCAGCAGACTTTTAACATTATTCCAGAATTAAATCTAGTGGCATTAGATACTTCATTGAGCAACGTCTTTGATAATAGATTCTTGGTTCAGAGCCCTAGTATAGGATATAGGTACAATTATAAAAACTGGAACTTGAATGCAAACTTAGATTATCAATATGCTCAGCAGGACAATGAGGCACTATTTCCTCAAGAAAGAGTGTTCAATAGGACCTTTAGCAATTTCTTACCAGGTATCAATTTGAACTATCGAAACTCAGAAAAAGGAACCACATTCAGAATGAGGTATAGAACCTCCACACAAGAGCCCTCAGTCAATCAGTTGCAAAATGTCATCAATAATTCTAACCCGTTAAATCTAAGCGTAGGTAACCCCAATTTAGGTCAGTCTTTCAATCACAACCTTTTTGTAAATGTTGGAAAATTAAACTTGGAAAAATCTAGAACTCTCTTCGTGTTTGCTTTCGCTTCATTGACAGAGAATTTCATTGGAAATTCAACCTTTGTCACTCAAGTAGATACCCTTATCAATGATGAAGTTCTGCTAAGACCAGGAGGACAATTGAGTAGACCAGAAAACCTTAAGGGAAGATTTAATGGAAGAATCTTTGCAACATACGGTGCCCCAATAAAAGCAATCAAATCTCAGTTTAATTCTAACTCTTCCATATCTTTCAACAGGACTCCAGGAATTATCAATGGCCAAAAAAACCTAAATGATAACATCGATCTAAGCCAAGGCCTTACGTTGACCTCTAATATCAGTAAGGATTTTGATTTCACATTATCTTCCACAGGGACGTATACTATTGTCAACTCTTCACTACAGACTAGCTTGAACAATAACTATTACGTCCAAAACTCAAATATTAGGCTTTATTATTCACCAAATAATGGTAAGCTTTTTGTTTCCAATGTCGTGAACAATGCTTTGTACAGAGGGCTTTCAGCAGGACTAGATCAATCGGTTTGGCTATGGAACATCGAGAGTGGTTATAGATTCTTGAAAGACAATAAAGGTGAGGTTAAGATAACTGTCTTTGATTTGCTGGGACAAAACAATGCTATTGCTAGAACGATCAATGATGTGTCTATCACAGATACCTTTACTAGAGTACTTACTAGATATGCCTTATTAACATTTACTTATCATATTGGTAGCTTCAAGCAGCCCGAGCGAAATCAATCTCAGCAAGGTGGACCAGGCATGAGAATGATGCAAGGTGGTCGAAGTTGGTAATCAAAAAAAGATAAAATACATTCTCGCGAAGGTTCAAGAAACTCATTCAATCAAAGAGACTGGAAGATTTAGTCACAAATGAATACTGAATCTGAGCTGAAGGGTAAGTTATTTGTGGCTATAGAACCTAAAAAAGTTTCTTATTTCTTTGACTCACTACTCCAAACATAATAGTGGATCATTAAAAATTTGATTATCCATTTTTATTCAAGAAGAAGTAATTCATTCAAATAATTGATTACTTCAGGATTAGTATCAGTTAAAATCTGAATATTGAAAAGCCCTATAATGACTTGGTTACTAGTATCTTTGCGGATATACATTAATAAAAAAGCTGTGGATTTAGTTATCCACAGCTTTTTTTCTGCATGATTATCAATCAAACTTATAGATTACTCTGATCTAGGCATTACCACAGTATCGATAGAGTGAATCACTCCATTGGACTGATATACATCTGCGATCGTAACCTTAGACTTGTTTCCATTTTCATCTGAGATATAAAGATCCTTACCTTGCATCCAAGCGGTCAATTTACCGCCCTGAACTGTAGTAAGCGTAGCTTTTCCATTGCCTTTTTTGATTGCCTCTGCGATTTCTTTAGAGCCCATTTTACCAGCTACCACATGATAAGTCAATATAGAGGTTAATGTTGCTTTATTTTCAGGTTGAACTAGCGTTTCAACA
The DNA here is from genome assembly GCF_022549675.1 of Belliella kenyensis. Classification (GTDB taxonomy): domain Bacteria; phylum Bacteroidota; class Bacteroidia; order Cytophagales; family Cyclobacteriaceae; genus Belliella; species Belliella kenyensis. Next base: position 143,946 of record NZ_JAKZGR010000005.1, read on the forward strand.
GTGCCAGAGGGTAATTTTTCAAATGCTGCATTGTCCGGCGCAAAAACAGTAAAAGGACCAGGAGTTTGGAGAGTTTCCACTAGGCCAGCAGCTTTTACAGCAGCTACTAGGGTCGTGTGATCTTTTGAGTTTACTGCATTTTCGACAATGTTTTTGGACGGATACATTGGAGCTCCTCCCACAGTTACTGTTTTTTCTTTTTGAGCAAAAGATTCAGAAGTGAACATCGCCAAAATAGCGAACAAGGCTAGAGAAAGTGATTTGATAGTTTTCATAATGGTTTGAATTTTTATTTTAGATGAAAGCAAATACGCAGGCATAGTTAAGACTGGATTATCTTCACTATAAAAAAATAAAGGCTAGCCCTGATGAGCTAGCCATATTTGTTTTAGGTTTATTGGTATTTGCTTAATTATCTTCCTTGAAGCGATCCACAATGTAGAGAAAAAGATTGAATGACAAAGTCGACATTCCTTCCTTTTTCAACTCCTTATCACTTCCTTGTTTGTATATGGGATTATCCTTTTTGACCACGTTTGTTCCAGAATGTCTACCATCCTTAAGCAAAATTTGATTATTTTGCTTACTGTTTAATTCATTTCTTGTCTCAGAATTATTGTACTCGGGATTTTCATATGAATAAACCACGTCGGAATTCTTAGGAAAATCTTGCATTGTTCTCTCTTTATCATTTTGGGCAAATAAATCGTTTGCACCAAAAGAACAAAATAAAATTACGAACAATATGCCTTTAACTTGTGCTGAGGAAATATAATTCTGAGCTGACATTGTAGTTAATTCTTCAATGGATTTAAATAACTGTCAATTAGACACTAAGGTCAGTAAAAATAGAAAAATTAAAAATGTTATGCAAACGATTGAGATTATTGATTTTCAAAAAGTTGATATAAGAATTGGAACTATCATCGAAGTCAAAGAATTTGATAAAGCCAAAAATCCTTCATACAAACTATGGATAGACCTAGGAAGCCTTGGAATCAAAAAATCATCTGCGCAGATTACATCACTTTATTTGCCCGAAGAATTGATCGGCAAGCAAGTGATTTGTGTCTGTAACTTCAGACCCCGACAAATTGCAGATTTTATGTCAGAGGTATTGGTGACGGGTTTTGATCAAGAAAAAGGAAAAGTAGCTTTAGCCACAGTAGACTTACCTGTGCCAAATGGCACGAGACTTCACTGAGGAAGCTGTATCAGCAATCCGCTAGAAGTCAATTCTGCTTTATAGACCAGCAATGATTCACAACTTCCTGCCCTGACTTCTCCTGTATTGAGGTCAAACCTATATTGATGGAGCGGGCAAACGACCTCTTCAAAATTAGTTACAAAACCTTCATTCAGAGATGCCATTCGATGAGGGCAAAGCTTCTGAAAAGCATAAAACTTCTTACCGATTCTGCTAACGCAGACTTGGTTAGACCCAACACTTACAAGCTTGATACGTTTATCAGGAATAAGCTCTAGTACTTGTTGATCAGAATTCCCTAGCGTGAAAGTTTTCATTTTGATTGATTTTATTGATAAATTAGAAACATAAAACTAACCATACTTATACCATGAAAAAAATATTTGTACTACCATTACTTTTGCTATCCAACTTCCTATTTGCACAGCAAATAGAAGGATCATGGCGAATGACGCATCAAAACGGAAAAAAAATAGATAACAAAGAGGTAGTGAAAATATACCAGGATGGCTATTTTTCATTTGGGTCTAAAGATTCTGATTCAAACAAGTTCTTGGGAGCTGGTGGAGGAGAATATTCATTGAGAGATAATTACTACACAGAAACCTACGACTTCTATACTGAAAATGAAGAGGTTATTGGATCAAAGGTTGAATTTTCACTCGATATAGTAGATAGTAAATTGGTGATTTCTACAGAAAAAGGTGGATCCGCACATGTAGAAATATGGGAGAAAATCAGCGACTCAAAAGACGATCTCACTAGAAACTGGGTGATAACGGGTAGAAAGACGGATGAAAATATAAGTAGATCTACTCCAGGGGCTAGAAGAACCATAAAAATTCTGAGCGGAGGCCGATTTCAATGGGTAGCATTCAATTCCGAAACAAAGCAATTTTCTGGAACAGGAGGCGGTACTTATTCAGCAGAGAACGGTAAATATGTAGAAAAAATTGAATTTTTCTCCAGAGATGACAGCAGAGTTGGCACCAGCTTATCTTTCGATTTCGAAGTAATAGATGGGGAGTGGCATCACAGTGGCATGAGCTCAGCTGGTAATCCTATCTACGAGATCTGGACTAAGTATAGTGATGGATACAAAAAGCCTGCGAATTAAGCAGGCTTTGTCTTTACTTAGCAAGAAGTTTTACTTCTTCATACCTAAAGCAACTCGTGAGGTGGTCATTGACCAAACCAGTAGCTTGCATATGTGCATAGAGAGTGGTACTTCCTAAAAACTTGAAGCCTCTTTTTTTCATATCCTTGGCCAATTTGTCCGATTCCTGACTTGTGGCGGGGGCATTTTTCATATTGGGAAGAGCATTATCGATAACTTTTCCATCTACAAAATCCCAAATATAATCCGTAAAACTCCCAAACTGAGATTGTACTTCCATGAACCTTTTGGCGTTATTGACAGCAGCATTGATTTTCAATTTGTTTCTGATAATGTCTGGATTGGAAAGTAACTCTGTCAGGTAAGATTCAGGAAAATCAGCAACAATTTTGTAATCAAAATCAGCAAAAGCTTTTCGATATCCTTCTCGCTTCTTCAAAATCGTAGCCCAGCTCAATCCTGCTTGAGCACTTTCCAGGACAAGAAACTCAAAATGAATATTATCTTCATAGACAGGCACACCCCATTCTTCATCATGGTAATCAATGTATTGTTGAAAGCCCATGCACCAAGGGCATCTCATTTTATCTACTCCATTTTCCATAATTACTTAATTGAGGTACCAGATGGATATATTAAGAAGCGAAGCAAAAGTGACCCAAAGAAAATAGGGGACCATCATGTAAGAAGCCGTAGCAGAGATAGGCTTGAATAGTCTTATACAAATCAATATGAAAACCCATAATGGTAAGATAACTAACAAGCCTAACAGTGGAGACTCCAGACCAAAGAAAGCTGGAGACCAAAAGAAGTTTAGGATCATCTGAATAGCGAAGGCCTTTATAGCTAAGCGCTTTGATGGGTGATCGCTAGTCCAGAGAATATACAAAACGACCCCAATCATCAGGTACAATACTGTCCAAACTGGAGCAAAAAGCCATGATGGAGGATTGAATGAGGGCTTCTCCAAGGTGGCATACCAGCTATTTACAGAAGACGCTGTAGACAGTGATCCAACAAATCCCGCCAGAAGGGGAATTGACAATGAAATGATAAAAATTTGCCATTTTTTCATATTAGACCTCTTCTAGCAATGTAATAAATATAGCAAGCTTTTTCGGAAATTTCTGTTGAACTATCGCATTGTGCTTGTCAAAATATTCATGCTGATAACTCATGACCTGATGCATATCTTTGGCAAAATATTGTACTGAATAATTTGATCCCGTATCCTCAGAGTCATGCATTATTTTAAAAAATTTGTTTTCGTGGAACATGCCTGTTGAAAGAACTTCAGGAATATGAGTGGATTTCATCCATTGAAGCCATTCATCTTCTACATCTCTTTCTACATTGACAGTAATATTATATAGTATCATCCGGTTTTAATTTTAAATTTGCACAAATTTATCAACAATAATTGGTTCGGCTAGTTAATCTGGCGATAAACAAGACAAAGATCTTGTTTGAATCTTACATACATGAATACAAATCAATCAACTTCAATTTGGTTCAGATTAAAAAAGGACCGTATATTTTTATTTAAGTTAGTAATTACGATTTTTCATCTCGTGGGTGTAGTTGGTATGAATTCCTTGGCATTGAGACCATATTTTCAATTATTGACGCCATTTCATTTGTTGCTCTGTACTGGACTTCTCTTTGTTTTTCATACAAGTTGGAACAGCAACTTTCTTTGGTTTGTAATTTTGGCTTACGGCTTGGGATTCGGATCAGAAGTGATGGGAGTACATACTGGATTTCCATTTGGAAATTATGCCTACAGCAATGTGCTTGGTTTAAAATTATTCGATACCCCATTGATGATTGGCGTAAATTGGCTTTTGTTAGTATATCTATCTGGAGGAGTGATTTATAGTTTGATCAAAAATGATTTTGTAGCATCCATCGTAGGGGCTATACTGTTGGTAATTCTGGACTTTTTGATAGAGCCAGTGGCCATCAAATTGGATTTTTGGACTTGGCAAGATGGAATAATTCCTCTAAGAAACTATTTGGGATGGTTTGGGGTCGGATTTATTATTCATTTGATTTACAGAAAGCTTCCGTTTACAAAATCAAACCCCCTATCGCTGTATTTATTGATCAATTTGGCTATTTTTTTTATTTTGCTAAATATTTTGCTTTAAAAATAGGATCGATAAACAAATATTGATTAAAAAAGTTATTGATATGATGAATGCTATTCTATTTACCATATTAGGATTTGGATTGATGGAATTTTCCGGATGGTTTATTCACAAATACATCATGCATGGTCCATTATGGAGTATTCACAAAACACATCATCAACCATCAAAGTCATTTTTTGAGTTGAATGATCTGTTTTCTTTGCTTTTCGGAAGTATAGCGATTATTTTGATAATCTTAGGCCTTCAGGCACTTGATTACAGGTTTTGGCTAGGTATCGGGATCAGCATCTACGGTATGAGCTATTTCATATTACATGATGTATTGATTCATAGAAGGCTCAAATGGTTTGATAGACCTGGGAATACTTTTTTGAAAGGTATTTTCAAGGCACATCAAGCACATCATGCCACCAATAAAAAGAAGGATGCTGTATCCTTTGGATTATTTATAGTACCCAAGAAATATTTTAAGTAAATGACTTTAAGTACCTACTCTATCAAAGACCTTGAACAACTTTCTGGTATCAAGGCACACACGCTTAGGATTTGGGAGCAGCGCTACAGTCTACTTTCTCCCAAGCGCACTGATACGAATATTAGATATTATGATGACAATGACTTGAAGCTCATCTTAAACGTGGCTTTACTGAACGACAATGGCTACAAAATCAGTAAGATTGCTAGCATGAGTCATGAAGAAATTAGAGAGGAGGTAGTGAAACTTACCGAGAGAACACTCACTCATGATGATCAGATACATGCTTTGACCATATCAATGATTGAACTTGATGAAGCAAGATTTGACAAAGTAGTATCTACAAATATTTTGAAAATTGGTTTTGAGCAGACTATGCTCAATATCATATACCCGTTTATGTCTAAGATAGGCGTGCTTTGGCAGACAGGATCAATCAATCCTGCACAAGAGCACTTTATCAGCAATTTGGTTAGACAAAAGCTCATTGTGGCTATAGATGGTCAGGTAGCTAAAAGTGGCGGAAAAAAATTCCTACTATACCTTCCAGAAGGAGAGTTGCATGAGATTTCACTACTTTTTGCGGCATATATCATAAAGCTGAAAGGGCACAGGGTGTTTTACCTAGGCCAAAGTACTCCAAGATCAGATTTACAAATAGTATATGATTTACATCGACCAGATTTTTTGGTAACTGTAATTACTACCGCTCCTAGTTCTGACCTAGTTGTAGACTACATCAATGATGTATCCAATAAATTTTCAGATGCTCAGATTATAATATCTGGCATGCAAGTAATTGGGCATGATTTTAGCTTCCCCGACAATGTTCGAGTTCTGAATTATATCAGAGACATCAAAGCTTACATTGAAGAAATAGAAAGCCCAGTACATTCCAACAATTAATTTAAAGTTTTTTGTAAAAAAAATTAAACAGATTGTCTTCTTACTTTTATTAAAAAATGTATGTATAGACAATTAAAATAGCCTTTTTATTAATTTTTTGAGGTTGTTAAAATTCTATCTTTGTTTTTGTTTAATATTTTTTTTAAAAAATTACACAAAGTGTTTTGTGTTTTGTTTAATCATTCATATATTTGATTCAACAAAAAAATAACACCCATGACAACTCTAGAATTCAGTTACTCGCTTAACAAGCTCTCCAGCTCATTGAAGCCATTTGCTTTGAAATTAACAAGAGATATGGATGATGCTAATGATTTGATGCAAGACACGATGGTAAAGGCTTTTACCAACAAAGACAAGTTTGCAGAAGGTACCAATTTGAAAGCTTGGTTGTATACGATTATGAAAAACACTTTTATTACCAACTACCAAAGAATGGTAAGACGAGGAACTTTTGTGGATACTACGGATAACCTTCACTACTTGAATTCTGGAGATGTATTGGTTGAAAACGGAGCTTATGGAGACTTTACCATGGACGATATCCAATTCGCTATTACAAAGCTTGAGGACGTCTATAAAGTGCCATTCATGATGCATTTTAGAGGATTCAAATATCATGAAATTGCAGATAAGCTTGAAATTCCAATTGGAACAGTAAAAAATCGAATTCATATTGCAAGGAAACTATTAAAAGACGATCTTCACATCTATAGACACAAAAACTAAACAAGATGTCAAAAAAGAAAGTGGTAGTGATTGGGTCTGGATTTGCAGGACTCTCTGCGGCTACACACCTTGCAGATCAAGGTTATGATGTGAATTTATTAGAGAAAAATAATACCCCCGGCGGAAGAGCTAGAAAGTTTGAAGCCGAGGGTTTTGTTTTTGATATGGGGCCTTCATGGTATTGGATGCCAGATGTATTTGAAGATTACTTCGCTCATTTTGGCAAAAAGCCCTCCGATTACTACAATTTGATCAGATTAGACCCATCATATACCGTAATCTATGGTGAAAATGACTTCATAGATATACCGGCAGATTTAGGAGAATTTAGGGCACTCTTAGAGACAATTGAGCCAGGGGTAGGTCCAAAATTTGATGAATTTCTCAAGCAGTCTGCATACAAATACGAAGTAGGAATCAAAGACCTCGTAAACAGACCAAGTAGATCATTGCTGGAATTTGCAAGCTTAAGTTTGTTGAAAGACATCATGAAAATGGATGTATTCCAATCTATGTCAAAGCATGTCAGGAAATATTTCACGGAAGACAAGATCATTAGGCTGATGGAATTCCCTGTTCTATTTTTAGGTGAAACTGCTGAAAACATCCCAGCATTATATTCATTGATGAATTATGCGGATATAGCTTTAGGAACATGGTATCCAGATGGAGGTATGCACAAAATCATTGAAGGCATGGTGAGCTTGGCTGAAGAAAAAGGTGTCAAGTTCCACTTTGGCGCAGAAGTGATCAGTATGAAAATGGAGGACGGACATGTAGTAGCTGTGAATACCAAAGATGGTAGAAATTTCAACTCAGATATCGTCATAGCCGGTGCCGATTACCACCATGTAGACCAACATATCATAGAACCAAAGTATAGGTCTTATAATCCAGAGTACTGGAACACAAGGGTGATGGCTCCAGGAAGTTTACTTTTCTATTTGGGAGTAAATAAAAAGCTACCCAACTTGAACCACCACAACCTGTTTTTCGATGAGCCACTAGGTCCTCATGCTGATGCAATCTATACCAATCCAAGATGGCCAGAAAAGCCACTCTTTTATGCTTCTGTACCATCAAAAACTGATGCTAGCGTGGCACCAGAAGGAAAAGAAAACTTGTTTTTACTCATTCCATTAGCTCCAGATTTGGATGATTCGGAAGAGATGAGAGAAAAGTACTACCATATGATCATGGATAGGCTAGAACGCCTTACAGGTGAAGAGATAAGAAGTCATGTGGTATATAAGCGCTCCTACGCTCACAGGGACTTCAAGCAAGATTATCATGCATTCAAGGGTAATGCATATGGCTTAGCAAACACACTTTATCAAACAGCCATCTTGAAGCCGTCATTGAAAAGCAAGAAAATTGACAACCTCTACTATACTGGACAGCTGACAGTACCAGGTCCGGGAGTGCCTCCTTCACTCATCTCAGGTCGAGTAGTAGCAAAAGAGGTGATAAAAGAAAACAATTTGTAAATAAAGTGGTATATTACCTATGATGAACGCAAAAGATCTTTTTGACTTGACTACATTGGAATGCAGCAGGTTGATAACCCAGAGGTACAGTACTAGTTTTACCCTAGGGATCAAAACCCTAGACAGTAAATATCACCTGCCTATATATGCCATTTATGGATTTGTCAGATACGCCGATGAGATCGTAGATACTTTTCATGATCATGATAAAAAAGCACTTTTAGAAGAATTTAAAAAAGACACTTATAAAGCTATAAAAGAAAAAATCAGCCTCAATCCAGTCTTACATGCTTTTCAAATAATAGTAAACCAATACCAAATAGAGCTGGAACTAATAGAGGCATTCCTTAGAAGCATGGAGATGGATCTAGACTTCAAAACTTACAATGATTCTAAGTATCATGAGTATATCTACGGATCAGCTGAAGTCGTAGGTCTGATGTGTCTTAGGGTATTTTGTGAAGGAGATGATGAGCAATACCAGATGCTAGAAGACCCTGCATGCAAACTTGGGTCAGCATTCCAAAAAGTGAACTTTCTTAGAGATATCAAAAGTGATTACGAGGAGAGAGGAAGGGTTTACTTTCCAGGAGTCAACTTTTTAGGGTTTGACAAATCAGCCAAGCAAATGATAGAAGAAGATATTCAAAGAGACTTTGATGATGCTCTTATTGGGATAAATCAGCTACCAACTGGTGCAAAAACAGGTGTAAAAGTAGCCTATTTATATTACCTCAAACTTTTTGAAAAAATAAAATCATTACCACCAGAGACGATAACAAGCACTCGAATCAGAATACCAAATACCAGAAAAATCTCCCTTCTTTTGAGCACATATTGTGGAATCAAACTGGGTTGGGCGTAAAAACACTGTTTTTTTAAGCCCCTATTACCGCTAAGTAAAACAAACTTGTCATTGTAAAGTTATAATCCCATGATGAACCTTCAAGTACATATAGACCAGCACTCTGGCTTTTGTTTCGGGGTAGTATATGCCATCGAAATGGCAGAAGAAATCCTCGAAGAGCAAGGCTACCTGTATTGCTTGGGTGATATTGTACACAATGACGAAGAGGTAAACCGACTATCAAACAAAGGGCTCAAAATCATCAATCACGATGAGCTAAAAAGCTTGAACAATGAAAAAATTTTGATCCGTGCTCATGGAGAACCACCTTCTACCTATGAGCTGGCCATCAAGAATAACCTTACCTTGATAGATGCAAGCTGTCCAGTAGTCTTGAAATTGCAAAATCGAATCAAAAATTCATTTGACAAAAATGAGTCTATATTTATTTATGGAAAACACGGCCACGCAGAAGTAGTTGGGCTATTAGGTCAGACTAATAACAAAGCCGTGGTGTTCCAAGATATCAATGAGCTGGATATCAATACGCTTCCCAAAAATCTCACCTTATACAGTCAAACGACCAAAAGCACAGATAAATTCTACGAAATCAATGAAATATTGAAAGACAACGGAATTACTGTAAATACAAATGACACCATTTGTAGACAAGTCTCTAATAGAGATAAGGAACTTAGGGCTTTTGCAGAAAAATTTGACAAAATTGTATTTGTGAGTGGAACCAAGTCGTCTAATGGAAAGGTTCTATACAATGTGTGTAAAGAGAAAAATCCCTACACCTATTTTGTTTCCAATGCTGAACAAGTGAATGCCTCATGGTTTTCTCCAAATGATACAGTAGGAATCTGTGGAGCAACTTCCACACCTATGTGGCTTATGGAACAAGTTAAAGCAAAATTGGATCAATTTTAATTCCATTTTAACTCAAGACCGTGTCTATTCCAAAAGTATTTTCAAAAGAGATTGATCCAAAGGGCAGTATTATCGCAATTTTGATAATCTTGCTTTGGAGTATTTCTTTATTTTTCCTGCTTTCGATAGATATCCATTGGGCCAATCCACTAATCTATCTAGGCATATTGATACAAATGCACCTATATACAGGACTCTTTATCACAGCCCACGATGCCATGCATGGTCTGATATCAAAAAACAAGAATACCAACCATGCCATAGGATGGCTTTCCGCTATGCTTTTTTCCTATAATTTCTATTGGAAATTATTCCCAAAACATCACGAACACCATAAGCATGTGGCTACTGAAAAAGACCCTGATTATCATGAATCTGGAAGATTTTTCCCCTGGTACTACAGCTTTATCAAGCAATACGTAAGCATTTGGCAGATTCTATTGATGGCGATTACTTTTAATATTTTGAAAATCTGGATTCCAGTATCTAATTTGGTTCTATTCTGGATGTTGCCAGCTGTACTTGCCACATTCCAATTGTTCTACTTTGGCACATATATTCCTCACATGGGTAAGCCAAACAACATTCACTATTCTTCATCCCAAAGAAAGAATCACGTCTGGGCATTTTTGTCTTGCTATTTCTTTGGGTATCACTTTGAGCATCATGATTCACCGGGGACTCCATGGTGGAGGCTTTGGAGGATCAAGGAACGTCAAAGCATTCAAAATTAATCATGTTTCACAAATAAGTTTTCAATCCTTTCTTTAATTCGTAGCTATATCCAAGAACATATGAAGTATATATTTACTTTGTTTTCAATTTTTGTCTTCAATTCACTACTTTATGCTCAAGGAGGAGTGATCCAGGGTAAGGTTACCAATTCGGTAAACAATGATCCTATTCCATTTGCCAATGTGGTAATTACAGGAAAAGACATAGGTACAGTTTCCAACGAAGATGGCACCTACAGAATTGAAAATCTTGAACCTGGGCTTTATAATGTCAGAGCAAGTTTTGTCGGGTTCAAATCAAAAACAAGTTTTGAAATTCAAGTTACAAAAGCACGTCCAGTACAATTGGATTTTAGGCTAGAAGAAGATGCCGCAGACCTTAATGAAGTCGTGATCAGTGCGGAATTTTCCAGATCAGACGAGACCCCCCTTTCTGTAAGACGACTCAATGCCAATGAAATAGAAAGATATCCAGGAGGCAATAGAGACATCAGTAGGGTAATACAGTCCCTTCCTGGTGTAGCCAGTACAGCGAGCTTTAGAAATGACATCATTATCAGAGGTGGTGCTCCTAATGAGAATAAGTTTTTCATTGATGAAATAGAAGTGCCAGTAATCAATCATTTCGCTACGCAAGGATCTTCTGGGGGACCTGTTGGTATCTTGAATGTGAATTTGATAAAAAACGTAGAAGTAGTCACTGGTGGATTTCCTGCCAATAGAATGAATGCCCTCAGTTCGTTTTTTGAATTTGAACTCAAGGAAGGAAGGCGTGACAAAATGTTTACACAACTGACCGTCGGAGCCAGTGAATTGACCCTTTCCAACGAAGGGCCACTTGGAGAAAAAACTACCTACTTGATATCTGCTAGAAGATCATATTTGCAAGGTCTTTTCAGATTGATAGGACTCCCATTCCTGCCAACTTTCAATGATTTTCAATTCAAAACTACTACAAAATTCAACGATAAGACAGAGCTTACTTTGATAGGAGTGGGTGCGATAGACCAGTTTGCTTTGAACTTTGATGTCCCTAATAATGAAACGGAAGAGGAAAGAGAGGAAAGGTTGTTCCGATTAGATAATCTCCCTATCTCTTCACAATGGAATTATGCAACTGGAGCTAAGCTTAAGCGATTCCGAGACAATGGGTTTTGGACTTTCATTTTGAGCAGGAATATGCTCAATAACAGCGCCTACAAATATGTGAACAACGATGAAAGTTCCCCCCAAAATTTGATTTTTGATTATACATCACAAGAAAGTGAAAATAAATTTAGGGCTGAAAATAGCATCTTTGGAAAGAGATATAGTCTAAAATATGGTGTAAACTATGAGTACGCCAGGTATTTCATCAATAATTTTGATAGAGGTACTTTGTCACAATCTGGTCAAGAGATCAATATTAACAATACCGCCTTTTTCAATAGCTATGGAGCTTTCATCTCAGGTACAAAGACGTCCAAAGATGAGAGGCTTCTGCTGTCAGGAGGGATAAGAATGGATGGAAGTGATTTTGGAAAATCAGCACAAAACCCTCTGAATCAAATCAGCCCAAGACTATCCGTATCCTATCAGCTAAGACCAAATTTGTTTTGGACCGCAAATGCTGGAATATATTATCAAAAACCACCCTACACAGTGCTTGGATTTAGAGATAATGCTGGAGTGCTAGTCAATCAGGAAAATGATGTAAAATTTATAAAATCTAGCCAATTGATTATGGGAATGGAACGTGTCGTTCCCGATAAGAACAGAAGATTTACAATAGAGGCATTTTATAAACACTATGATAACTACCCATCCTCTATAAGAAATGGCATTGCTTTGGCTAATTTGGGAGCTGACTTCGGAGTCATCGGTAACGAGCCAGTCGACTCAAATGCCGAAGGGAGAGCATATGGAATTGAATTCTTGGCACAGCAGCGCTTGTTCAATAATTTCTATGGCATTGCCGCAGTGACCTTAGTTAGAAGCGAATTTACCAATCCCAATACAGTGGGTTTTGTTCCTTCCTCTTGGGACAATAGGTTCATCGTGACCATGACAGCTGGCAGACGTTTTGATAAAAATTGGGAAATAGGAGGAAGGTGGAGATACTTAGGAGGTGCACCCTTTACCCCTTTCGACTTGAATGCTTCTACCTTAAGAAGCAATTGGGATCTACGTGGTGGAGGTATATTGGATTTCAACAATATCAATGGACTTCGTCTCCAGTCTTTTCATCAGCTTGATTTGAGAGTAGATAAAAAATACTTTTTTGATAAATGGAATCTCAATTGGTACTTTGATGTACAAAACGCCTACAATTTCAAAGCACAACAACCTGATGATTTGATTCCAAGCCGACTTGAAGATGGAACCATTAGGATAGATCCAAATGATCCAAGCCGATATTTGATCAGATCAGTGGCTAACAATGCAGGAACCATTCTTCCTACAGTAGGTTTGATTATTGAATTTTGATGCTAACCCAATGTGATCTTTCATAAGTGGAATCCTGTCAGAATTTATCATTCAACAAGTAGTCTGACAGGATGATCTTTGAGAATTATTATTGAAAGGAAGTTCTGATCCATTACCTTTGTTGCCGATGAAGTACATATTGGTAGCAATTTTTATTTTTTTGAGCTTGTCGACTCAAGCTCAAGAGTTTTCAGAACAAGATTCTACAGCCCAGCCTCGATCTATAGTCGATCCACTTTTTGATATTGCTGATGGAATAGTAAATCTTATTTCTGGTGAAAAATGGTCATTTATCCCCGCAGTAGTATATTCTCCTGAAACTAGCCTAGGCCTAGGCGCTAGAGCTATTCGTATTTTCAAAACTCATGAAGATCCATTGGGAAAATTAAGACCTTCTTCCTTGCCCATTACATTTTTGTATACTTTGAACAAACAAGTCATATTTACGACGGAGCTTGAACTTTGGAAAAATGAAAATAGGGATTTCATTCACGCAAGAATTATGCTTGCTGATTATCCATTTAAATTTTACGGTTTAGGAAATGATTTGAATCTAGATGAAGCAGAGTCCTATTCCACAAAATATGCATATGTTCATTTGAATTATGAGCGCCAACTTCTCTCTGGTCTTTACTTTGGGCCGAAATATGAATTCAGAGTGGATGATATATACGATGTTCAGCCAGCTGGGAAATTAGCCACTGGCCAAATAGCCGGATCCAACGGACAAAGAATTTCAGGTCTTGGTTTTGTGATGAATCACGATACAAGAAATAATATATTTCAACCTACACGTGGATGGTATAATAGGCTTTCATGGATGAGCTTTCAGAGAGCACTCGGAAGCAATTTCACCTTTGATCAATACATCCTTGATCTTAGAAAGTATGTAAAAATTTACGAGAGACATGTTTTGGTAGTACAAAGCTTTTGGAGTTTTACTTCAGGAAATCCACCCTTCCAGCATGTTTCCTTGATAGGTGGAAGTGACTTAATGAGGGGATATTTTGAAGGCAGATATAGAGATAGGCATGCAGTCGTCCAGCAAGCAGAATATAGACTTCCAGTACACCGCAATCTAGGACTGGTCGTGTTCGGAAGTGCTGGCCAAGTGGCTGAACAAATAAATCATCTTGAGTGGAAAAGAATGAAATATGGAGCAGGCCTTGGAATAAGGTATAAACTCAGTCCTGAAGGGCTCAATCTAAGAATAGATATTGCCTATGGGGATCAGCGCGCTTTTTATTTTGGACTCAATGAGGTACTCTGAGTTATTTGAGGATATAGGAAACTCCAATCTTTGCCATGATATTCTTTCTGTCATCTCCTGGTACAAAATAAAAATTTGGATCATTTTCCAAATACCACTTATAATTAAATGTGTTGATGTATTGAATGCTTCCCGAAAGTAGTAAATTTTTCACTTTCAAATCTGTAAATAAGCCTGGGACTAGATCCATGTATTTATTTCTCCAATCTTGGGAACCCTCCATTCTAAAGTAGTAGAAATCATTGTTATATACAATTCTTTCAAATTGAAACCCGACGCGATTATATCTTTTCACCCATGCTACTTCCAACCAATTTACATTGGCTGCTGGGCCATAACCCATCCCAAGAACTTGACCTTGGTGCGTGTAGCCATGTCTCACATGATCATGGATATACCAGGTATCCATATTTTGGATACTTTCCCTTATAGCCTGGCCCGATTGGGTCATTTCAGCACTCAGCTGAATGTATTGATCCTGATTTTTCAAACTAAAAAGATTACTGAACCCTAATGTAAAGGCTCTATTTCTTTCGGGTGTGACTATGAATTCATTCAATCTCCTTGAATTTCCATTGGTACCATACTCTCCATAAAATTCGAAATGGCCTCTGGGACTCATCCAACGGAAAAATCCAGAACTAAACTGCTGTCTTTGATCTCTTTTCGGATTCTCGATACTGCTCATTCGCTTTTCTCCATTGAATACAGGAAGATAATCCTTGAATTCATCCATGTCTTCCCTATACATGTGGCTGGTAGAGGCATAGCCGAGAGATAATCCTGGAATCCATACTGGCTGATAGGTCAAAATCAACCCAGACAAATACCTATCTCCATTTTCTCTTTTGGGAATAAAGACATTGTTATTCTGAAAAACATAATCTTGATGAGGTAGCTCGTAATTCGTACTATTCAAATGACCAGCAATAATCTGACCTTCAAAGAACCCAACTTTAGTATCAATAGGTTTTCTTGTATTTGCTGTAAAATGTAAGAATCCAGGGGCATTGTTGCTCATCAGCAAGGATGATCTCCTTCCTGGGCCCCACCAGATATTTTCTGTAGAAATCCCAAATGAATAATCTCCAGGATTTACTCTTATACTTGATTGACCAGGTAGTAGCCTGAAGTAACTTCCAGTACCAAACCTTTCGGGCATATCAATCCTATTGAGGTATTCATAATAATATAAAATAGTAGACTGATGCTCAATAGGAAACCCTATAAAGTCATTATTCTGGGCTATAACAACCTCAGGTTGGATCTGTAAGCTAAAAATCCCATATTTAATAAACGCACCTGCACTCATTAGGGTCTGCAATCCATTGTTTGGAATCATTGCACCATTATTAATTCCAAAAGTCAAATCAGAATTGTACTGATTGAGCATGGTAAAAGGCATCATCAATAAAGTACCTTTATTATTTTTTCCAAATTTCGAATTGAGCAAAGATGTATCGAAATCTTGAAGATCACCATCGAGGTCTAATCCAGTGTAAGTATCAAAAGCTTGGGCTGGATAAAGAGGTCTGATACTAAACGAGCTATGACTATCAATTTCACCAAGAAGCTGTTTTCTTCTCAAGTAGTCTTCTAATCCCAGCGTATTGAAAGGTAAGGTTTGGGCAGTGTTTTCAAATGCAAAAAGAAGCAGTATTAGGAAAACTTTGATAGATAATATATTCTTCATAATGACATTTGAGTTATCTTATATCAAGCACACTAACTTCAATTTTTGCAATAGACCAACTTTCGTCACATTGTGGAACGGGTGCGTTGGTTTGCATCAATTCATCACCCATGGTGATCTTCAGTTCACGCTGACTGTGAGGATAAATCTTCGTTATAGCATATCTTGTAGTACCATTAGGCTGATTAGCGAGAAGACATAATCCAGGCAAGTTAGTCTGAACTGCTCCTTGCTTTGGGAAATTTTGCTTGAAGAATTGGTCCGGATATGATTGTCTCAAACAGTAGGTCGATTCACAGACTGTATTAGAAAAAGTTGTTCTATATACTTCTTGATCATCTAATTTATAATACCAAAAATCTGGCCCAGATACTCCATCGTCCACATTTCCATCCCAAGAATCATGAGCTAATACCTCTATGGTCACTTTCACAGCATTATGAGGTGGTAGATCAGGTATTTTGACCCAGACTTCCTCATTGTGGTAAGCGCCCATAATGGTATCATTTTGAAAAATAAAAAGCCTAGAATTGTCAAAGTTCGTCAAATCAAGCTGCCCAAAATTATTGGAATATACCATGAGCTCACTTCTCAACCTATCTTCACATGAGCTTATCGTACTTATGAGAAAAAAGCAGAGTAGATAAAAAGAAATTTTTTTTAAAATTTGACGCATCAATCTAAACAGGTTTAAGCTAGCCTATATCTATATTATTCTCTTCAACACACAAATAAACGAAATAAAACCACAAAATGTCTTATTGTTTTGGAGTTATGAATCGATTTTACATTGGCTCAGCATAAAATAATGTCTAATTTAGCTTTTCAAAAAATATGTATTTCCGCAAAGAAACCAGTATTCAAGTCATATTTGGGCTTTCAAGATCCAGATATTGATTGATACTGGATCCGCCTAGGTGGACAAGTTACTAGTGGATACTAATCCCGAAGTAATCTATTATTTGAATGGAATACTTCTTCTTGTATAAAAACGGACATACATATCAAATAATTATCAAATATGGCTTTAATCACTTTGGTAGCTGGAGCGAGACCTAATTTTATGAAAATAGCTCCTATAATTCATCAACTTTTGGCGTGCAAGGATTCATATCCGAACTTAAGCTATCGCTTAGTACATACTGGTCAGCATTATGATCAAAAAATGTCCGGTGACTTTTTTGAACAACTCCATATTCCTTCTCCAGATATAAATCTAGGTGCAGGTGGAGGATCGCAAGCCGAACAGACAGCTGCTGTGATGCTTGCATTTGAAAAAGAATTGCTTGCGCATAGACCCGATCTGGTAATCGTAGTGGGTGATGTGACTTCTACTTTGGCTTGTACAATCACTGCCAAAAAGCTGCTTATTGATGTAGCCCATGTGGAGGGAGGCATTAGATCTGGTGACATGACTATGCCTGAAGAGATCAATCGTATCGTGACAGATAGTATTACAGATCATTTTTTTACCACGTCCAAGTTGGCCAGTGACAATTTATCTTCTTATGGTGTTTCTGAGGAAAGAATTCACTTTGTGGGTAATACCATGATTGATACATTGATCACACATAGGCCTAGATTTACCAAGCCATCTGGAGAGGTATTTGAAAGGTTAGAAAAAGGCAAATATTTTGTCTTGACTATGCACAGGCCGGCGAATGTAGATCAGCAAGAGAAATTGAAAGCAATGATTGAGGCAATCATCAATGGAACTGAGGGGCTGCCGGTAATATTCCCTGTTCATCCTAGGACTTCTTCCAGTATGAAAGAAACGGGGATTTCTTACCCAAGCTTATATCTGGTCGATCCTTTGGGCTATTTGGAATTCAATTATTTGGTGGAAAATGCCTTTGCTGTCATTACAGATTCTGGAGGTATCACTGAAGAAGCCTCTGTAATGAATGTCCCTTGCATGACTTTAAGGGACAATACCGAAAGACCCGAAACAATCACTCTGGGCACTAATGAGCTTGTAGGGACCAATCCAGATAACCTAAGACCATATTTACAGAAATTGATGAAAGGGGAGTGGAAATCTTATCAAGGCATTCCTCTTTGGGATGGTAATGCTGCAAAGAGAATCGTCAATAAGATTATTGAGTTGTATTTGACGAGAAGAAATCATTAACAAGTTGACTTCATCGGGTTAATATTTAATTCAAACTCACTGCTTTCAAGGCAGCCTCAGCTATAATACCATCTTGTACAGAAGTTACCCCTGATATTCCGATAGCACCAATGATATGCTCATCTTTGAATATTGGCAGACCTCCCTCTACAGCTGTGATAGGCATTGTGTTCAAATGTACAGCACCACCCTTTATCATGTCTTCAAAGACTTTTGTTGGTCTTTTGAACTCAAAAGCAGTTTTGGCTTTGAGTTGTGCCACTTCAATACTACCGATTTGAGTACCATCCATTTTCTTAAGTAAAATAAGATTGCCTCCTTGATCCAAAATAGTAATGACCACATTCCAGTTCTCTGAAGTCGCTTTTTCCTGAGCAGCATCTGCGATTTTGTTTGCAAGTTCAAGGTTTAGGACTGGTTGACTTTGAGCAATTGCAATATGTGCAGTCAAAATCATAACTAATAAAGCGGTAAGAAAATGTCTCATTTTATTGATTTTTAAGTTCTACATGCTAAAATCCGAATTTTCTCTCCAAGCTCCCAGCCTTTTGTATTTAAATTCTTTTTCATTGAATGATTTCAATTTTTTTTAATTTAAATTTTCTTTCAACTAAAAGACATTTTATATTGTGGGAAACTTTATCCTTATGAGAAATTATATATACTTAGTTCTTTTGTTGTCCGTCTGGTTATCCTGCAATCCAAAGCATGAAAATTCCGATATAAACAAGGAGTTTTTATTTGTAAAAGTCGACTCACTCGTTATCGATATCCTAGATCCTGTCAAAATTGTAGATTATCATCCAGGTAAAGAAATATACCTTGCAGTGAAATTTCCGAGCATGGAAGGACATTATTATATATTGGACAAAGAAGGAAAAATTTTAGCTGAAAATGAGCTCTCTGAAGGCCCAGATGCATTTGGTTTGGTATTGATTCGTGGGGGATTTGTAGGAGATGAAATCCTCATGGTAAGTGAGGGGCACTCCTATGTATATGATCTCAATCTGAAGCAATTGAGAAAGTATCCCTTTCAGCAGGGTGTCAGGTTCAGGTTGGTTCATTACAATAGAGATAACCTAAGCACTTTTCAATCTTCAGACGGAACTATAAAAGCCCTCGTCAATATAAATGATGGCTACCTACAGCCATATCCCGAAGATTACTATGACACCTTAAATCTTGTCCATCTGATGGACATTCAGTCTGGAAATATTTCGAAAGGAGGCACCTTTGACGAAAGTAGTATGTTCAGATCAGGTAGATTTTTCCCTTTTATGGATAAGCCTGTATATTTTTCAGATCCTCAGTCTAGTTACATATCCATGATCGCCTTCGGTGATTCTATTTTATATCAAATAGACCCCAAGGAAGACTTCAAAACTGTCAACAAAATATTCATGGAAAGAATCGGAAGTGATAAAATGATTGATATACCTATGAGTGATGCTTCTTACGCGACAGTTCGAGAACACAGAGGAGAGAATTTCAAGATGGGGGGAATGTTTGACGGGATAGTAGGACAAGGGGATGAATTATTGGTGGCATATAGAACAGGTATCAATCCAAATTTAAAATACGAGGGTGAGGATGAATCCTTGAGACAAATTGAAGAGGAATCAAGGAAAAGGTATTATTACTATATCAAAGATGGCAAAAGGGTAGGGAAACCCATACTCTGGGATAATCCAGGAAGTCTATTGATCAACGTGGGAAACAATCGCTACTTACAATATGGCGACCAAGGAGATCTTCATGAATATGAAAAAGACTATCAGTGCTATTATATCTATGAGTTGAGTGAGAAACAATAAAAGTTTAAATCGATTTATTATAAGTTATGTGCGACAAATGATTTAGACAACCCCAAAAACTTCTCCTTATAGATTGTTGCATTTGGAAAAAGAGACTTATAGTCTGCCAAAGATAATAAGCGAATTTCTTCCAAATATTGCTTTGCAAAACCTTGGTCCCATCGATGCATTCTACTAATCTTTGTTTTAGTTAGTAGAAAGAACATAAGTCTTCTGGGTAAAAACTGTCCAAAAGGCAAAGCGTAATGTGCTTCAATAGGAAAATATTTGTTAGGGGTTTGGATGAAAAATTTTTTACCTACTCTCATACATTCATTAGCCATTTTCCTTTGGTTTTCAAAAGTGTACAAATGTTCAATTACTGAATTAGAAAAAACAAGGTCAAATGTATCCGTTTCAAATTCAGATAAATCAGTTGCATTTCCTTTAATAGCCTTCAGATTAGGATGATCAACATCCTTTGCCTCCAAGTTCAATAAGGTAATCTCTACTTGGAATTTATCGAGAAAAGCCTTGTCTTTCCAAAAATGCTCCTCACCTCCTACGTCTAGAATTTTTATACATGATCCTCTATTGAAATTTTGTTCAATGAGTTTTTCAAATACAAAAAATCGCCTACTTCTGAACATACTTCCGATAGATTGTGGATTGTCTGAAGAGTCTAGTAAATGTTTAATTTTTTTATGGATCATAAGATGCTGAATATGCAACTAAAATTATACTTTAATTTAAAATTAATTGTTGGTAAATTACGTTTGCTTTGTAAATCTTTTTATAATTTTACACACAATTAATTTATTTGATTGAAGAATTTACAGAATATCAAAAGTTTTAAAACTTATCTACCTTGAATTTACGTAAATATCACGGTTGATTAATCGATTTTTATGAAAAGACGTTTTCACAAATATTTTCCATGGCTTTTCGTTGTTGGTGACTTATTTGTATTGCTGATAGGGCTCACTCTCGTCATTAGCTTATTTCGGTATTTTATAGGTTATCCAGAAGTTACAGCAAAGCTTTATGGCTACTTTGTGTTTTTCTGGATGGTAATCTCAGTAGGTCGAAAGGATTACAAAATCAGCAGAACATCAGAGATTGGATACACCTTAAAACAAATCCCAGAATCATTGGTATGGTTAGTTGGTTTGATGTCCATATTTTGGATTCCAAGCCAAGAACATCCGCTTGGTGTGTTTTTCCTTGCAGGAGTAGCCATTACTTTGGTTATATTTCTGAGTGTTTATAGGGTTGGAGTTCACTTGTCACTCAAGCATTATAGAGCATTAGGAAAAAATTATAGAAATGCTGTAATCCTAGGAAGGACTCGTTCCAGTTCAAAACTTGCGAGGGTATTCAATCAGAGGAGAGATTTTGGTATTAATTTCTTGGGTTTTTATGACAATGATGATACAGACCAAATCAATTCAAGAGGTCAAGTGTCAAAATTTTTCGAAGAAATAGATAATCTTGATTTAGATCTTATTTATTTGAGTGAAGGCTTGGATGCGCATGTCATGAAACAAGTGATGAATTATGCCGATGAGCGTTACTTGAAAGTGAAAGTGATTCCACATGGCAATCTACAATTAGAGAAGAATTTATCATTTTCGAAGTATGGTGAGTTTTTTGTTATCAATGTCAACGAAATTCCCCTTGACGGCTTGTTGAACCGGGTTTTGAAAAGATCATTTGACATTGTATTCTCCCTATTCGTGACAGTTTTTATCTTAAGTTGGATGATACCATTGGTAGGTATTCTTATCAAAATGGAATCGAAGGGTCCCGTCTTCTTCATACAAGATAGAAATGGGGTAAACAATGAGGTTTTTCGTTGTTTGAAATTTCGATCTATGACACCCAATGACTACGCAGATACCAAGCAAGCTACCAAAAATGACCCTAGGGTAACAAAAATTGGAGCATTTTTGAGAAAGACATCTTTGGATGAAATGCCTCAATTCTTGAATGTCCTATTTGGAGATATGTCTATAGTAGGTCCTAGACCTCACACTATTCCGATGAATCGTAACTTTCAGCTTCAAGTGGAAAAGTATAATTCAAGACACAAGATAAAGCCAGGTATTACAGGTTTAGCTCAAGTAAGAGGCTATAGGGGAGAGATTGAGAACCTAAGACAAATCAGATCAAGAGTAAGGCTAGATTCTTTTTATATTCAAAACTGGTCTATCTGGATGGATTTAAGTATTTGCTTTAGAACCATTGGGGAGTTAGCATTCAATAGAGAAAACGCTTATTAGTATATTTCACATTCCAAAAATTGTTTTCCTCACCTGGAAAAAGTTATTGTTATAATTGAAACACCTTGTAGGAGATTTCAAAAACTCCCACAAGGTGTTTTTTAATTGGATAGAAATTAGATTTCTGAAAGTGCTGCCAAGAAACTCATCGTCTCGCCTTTTTTCTTGAATATAAGCATTGGAATTTCATTATTGACTTGTACCAGTTTTTCAGCAGTACTGCCTAAGAGTATAGCTGCTGAATTGGTTCTTCCCCTGCTTCCTAATAGAATCAAGCTTGCATTTTTTTCCTTCGCTATTTTCAAAATATGCTTCCCATCATTGCCATTATCTTTGACTATAGCATCACATACAAAGGATTTCATATCATGTTTTCGAATAAAGGTTTCAAAATCTTTCTGAACATTGGAAGATAAGATTTCAGCAAATTCTGAATGGCTTTTGCCAGTTTTATAATATCCTATCGGAATCTCAAATAGATGTACGCCTATGATTTCAGAACCTACTTCTTCATTAAATCTTTCTGCAAGTTTTATACAAAGTACAGAATGTGAGGAGAAGTCCATAGGAACCAAAATCCTTTCCAAAGCTGGTTGATCACCCGCTTCTGTGATAAAAAGAACTGAGCATGGAGCCTTTTGAGCCATATTTTTGGCCAATGATCCACTACCAGGCAATTCATCCTTTCTCCCCATGACAATCAGATCAACATCTTTAATTTTCGCTTGCCTAAGAAAGCTTTCAAATGGGCTTCCTTCAATCACCAAAACTTCATACTCAATCGCACCATCTAGCTTGGATTTTGAAATAGTAGATTCGATATCAGCCTTGATACTTTCATCTACTGGCGCTAACAAATCAGGATAGCTTTTCTTTATGGATTCAGGAATAGACAAATCCTTTGACACATGTACAAAATAAATTTTCTCGATACCGAGTGCATTTGTGAGAGCTGAAATCTTTTGGAGAAGGATCAAATCCATATCGGACAAATCCAGCCCAACCAATACTTTCTGAAATTTTGTCATTATAAGTGTCTTCTAAAGTTTTTGCAAATATTTACAAGTGGATCTTTCACTTAGATTATTTTACCAATTTCGCCTTTATCACTCCCTTTTCCAATATATTTGTGTCAAATGGCTAAAATTATTGGTAAATATTTTATTGCATGGATTCCTTCATCAGAGGTCATAGCAAAGGTAGATTCTATAAAAAATTCCTTGAAAGATAATTTCGGCTTGAAGTATGCGCTGAAATCTCCACCTCACATTACCCTCAAAATGCCTTTTAGTTGGAATGAAGCAAAAGAGCATTTACTAATTCAAAATCTTCAAAAATTTCTGAGCCACGAAAATGACTTTACTTTAGACTTAGATGGTTTTGGTAAATTTGGTAAAAGAGTAATATTTATCAAAGTATCCAGAAGTGAAGAATTGGTGCAATTACAGTCCCGACTTGTTCAACATTGCAAACAAGAATTGAAACTAGTAAAAGAACTAAGCGATTCAAATTACCATCCTCATATGACTATCGCATTCAAAGATTTGAAAACAAGAGCTTTTGAAGAATATTGGAATTATGTTTGTAAGTTAACCTTTTGTCAACAAAATCAGACCGGGAAAATAGTACTTTTAAAAAAAATTGAAAATAGTTGGTCTTTTTTTGAGAACTTAAAAAGTCAAGATACTTTAATTTTATAAAACGTAATTCCAAAATTTATTAATTAGAAATATATTATTTTTTAAAAAAAAAAATAAAATTTTGCTATGCGTTAAATTGAATGCATATTATTATTTCTTTAGGTATAGTACTCACTAATTTTTGCTTGATTTTATTAAAAAAATAATACAATATTGTGATGGTAATATGTTAAAAAACCTAAAAAATTACTTTATGAAAAAAGTTTTACTCAGCTTATGTTTGGCTGTTTTGACAGTACTCTCCGTGTCAGCTCAAAGTCGAACTGTAACTGGAAAGGTATCATCAGCAGAAGATCCTGATGGAATACCAGGAGTGAATGTTCGTGTAAAAGGCACGACAGTCGGCGCTATTTCAGATATTGATGGTAGCTATTCGATCTCTGTACCTGAAGGAGCAAATACGTTAGTGTTTAGCTTTGTGGGTTTCATGACTAAAGAGATGGCTATCGGAAACAATTCTCGAATAGATGTAGTCATCGAACCAGATGTAAAAACCCTAAGTGAGGTTGTCGTAGTTGGATACGGTACACAGGAAAGAAGAGATGTAACTGGATCTGTAACATCAATAAAAAATGATGCGATAGAAAATTTGGTTGCCCCTTCTTTTGATACACAATTGGCAGGTAGAGCTCCTGGTGTACAGGTCACAGTACCTTCAGGTATCATTGGAGCAAGACCAATTATCAGAATTAGAGGAGTGAACTCTATATCTGGATCAGCAAGCCCTCTAATTGTAATTGATGGAGTTCCAGTAGTAGATTCTGATAGATCAAGCTCAGTTTCTGCTAACCCACTCTCCAATATCAATCCAGCTGATATAGAATCATTCGAAGTATTGAAAGATGGTTCTGCATCCGCAATCTATGGATCAAGAGCTGCAAATGGTGTAATTTTGATTACAACTAAAAGAGGACGCTCAGGTAAAGCACAGGTAAACTATGCCGCCTCTACAGGTTTCAATGAGCCAGTCAATAGATTTGACTTGTTGACTGGTGACGAGTTTGTTGAGATTGCAAATGAAAAAAGAGCTAACTTAAACCAATCATTACTTGCAAACCCTGGAGTAAATACGGATTGGCAAGATGCTGTATTGAGAAGAGGGGTGACACACCAGCACAACCTATCTGTGGCAGGTGGTTCTGATAATACTAAGTATTTCTTTTCAGCAGGTTTTACAGAACAAGAGTCTGCAATCAAAAGTAATGACTTGAAAAGATATGCTTTTAGGTCAAACTTAGACCATGCTATTTCAAAAAGCTTAAGATTGGGTAAGAGCTTATCCTATACTTACACTGAAATCGTTGGTCTAAACAATGGTGGTAGTTCGCTTTCTGGTGCAATTTATAATGCTACTAGAGCCCTGCCAAACGTACCAATCTTTGACCCAGAAAACACAGCATTTGGAGGATACAATATCACTGCAAATGGAGCGACAACTGGATTTGGAGCAAACCTAGCAGGTCCAGACAATAATATCCCAAACATTGCTTACGTTTTGGATAAGAATGTATACAGAAATAGAAATCACAGAATATTAGGTAATGCATATGCTGAGCTTGATATTGTTCAAGGACTTACTGCAAGAACTCAAATAGGTGTCGATTTGACCATGTCAGATGATTTCACTTCGCTGGATCCTAGACATGGAGACGGTAGAAGTGCCAATGGCTCAGTAACAATGAGGTATAACCCAGTTTTCAGATGGAACTGGCAAAATACTTTAAACTACCAAACTGTAATTGGTGATGATCATAATATCAACATCACTGCTGGTGTAGAATATCAATATACTAACTTCTACAACTTTACAGCATCTGGTACAGACTTCTCTGATGAGTTTTTCCGATTCAACAACTTGATCACTGGTTCATACAACAATCAGTTCTCTAGTGGTGGATTTTCAGAACAAGGATTTGATTCTTATTTTGGAAGAATTAATTATAACTACAAGGGTAAGTATTTACTTTCCTTTACAGTAAGAAACGATGGAATCTCTCAATTATCTCCAGAGAATAGATGGGGTTCATTCCCAGGTGGATCTATTGGGTGGAGAGTTTCAGATGAAGAATTCTTCAATAGCAGCATCATTTCTGATCTAAAACTAAGAGCATCTTATGCAGAGGTTGGTAATATAGGATTGCCTGGTGGCTCATTCCCATATGCAGGGGGATTTGGTCCAGTATTGGCAGCAGCAGGAGCGGGTATAGGCTACTCCAACGTAGCAAACATGGCATTACAATGGGAGACTTCTAAGAAGACTAACTTAGGTCTAGATATGACTATAGGTAATGTAACTATTTCTGCTGACTATTTCTACAACAATATAGATGGAATGGTGTTAGATGCTCCAACTGCTCCTTCTCTTGGAGTACCAGGCAACACTATAAGTCAAAACGTCGGTGTGATGTTTAACCAAGGTGTGGAATTAAGATTGATGACCAATGTGATCCAGAAAGGTGATTTTGTTTGGAATACTGATTTCAACTTTACTTATGTAAAAAATGAAGTAACAAACTTGGTTAGCCCATTAACTGGAACATGGAACAGGACTGTAGAAGGTGGCCCAATAGGTCAACTGTATGGTTTCACATGGGCTGGAGTTAACCCTGCAAATGGTAATGCAATGTACT
This sequence comes from Belliella kenyensis, assembly GCF_022549675.1. GTDB lineage: Bacteria > Bacteroidota > Bacteroidia > Cytophagales > Cyclobacteriaceae > Belliella > Belliella kenyensis. The sequence continues at coordinate 170,499 of NZ_JAKZGR010000005.1, forward strand.
TCAGTGGAGATAATATTGTACAACTTCAAGGCGCAAGTAGCTGGAGATTATATGATCCAGAAAATCCATCAGATGTATCTCAAGCAGGAACTCCTCCTACTCAAGCATTTCTTGGTAACACACTTCCTAAGTATCAAGGTGGATGGTCTAACAACTTTACATATGGTAACTGGGATGCTGAAATCTTCATCAGATACTCAGGCGGAAATTATATTATGAATGAAACAAGAAGGGGACTTTTGGGGCTTGGATTCTCTAACAACGGAAGAGAAATCTTAGAAAGATGGACTGAAAGTGGTCAAGTTACTGAAGTACCTAGGCTATACTCAGGTCGTGACTCAAATACTTGGCAGACATCAGCAGCCAATTCTAGATTTGTAGAGCGTGGAGATTTTGTAAGAATCCAAAATATTGTTATTGGATATAAAGTTCCAAGAACTTTCCTTGAAAACACATTCAATGGCAACATCAGAACAGCTAGATTCTTTGCTCAGGTTCAAAATCCATTGATTTTCACAAGCTATACTGGCTTAGACCCAGAGTCTAATAGCTCTTCTAATCAATTATCCTTTGGTATAGATCAGAATGTAGCGCCTATTATTAGAACTTGGTCAGTAGGTCTAAATGTAGGATTTTAATTTGAATAACTTAATTAGTTAAGAAAATGAGAAAAAATATTTCAATAAAAATAAAGTCGGCCGTAGCAGCAATAGCTTTATTCGGAGCCACTTCTTGCGAGGTGTCAGATTTACAGCCAGCTACAATCATCCCAGACAATGAAGCCTTTGCAGATGCCAGTAGAATTAATGCCGCTGTATTGGGTGTTTACGAAGCAGCTCAGAGGGGTTTTTATTTAGGATCTGTTCAAAGAGGGTATCCTTTCGGTGCAGCTTCTACACAACAGGGGGATATGAGGGGAGAAGATATGTATAACGATCAGCTATTCTATGAGATAACTTATACACATCAGTATAATCCAAACACAGCCAATAATAATGGGCAGTGGATTTCACTCTACAGAATGATTAACAGAGCAAATATCCTCATCGAAAACCTTGATCCAGCTTTGCAAAATGGTATATTAACACAAGCTTTGAGAGATCGATATATGGGTGAAGCCTTGTTTTTAAGAGCTTTGGCACATCATGAATTGGTAGTATATTTTGCGAGACCTTATTCTGATGATCCTTCAGCAATGGGTATACCATACAGAACATTTGCAATAAATGATGTATCTAAAGTTGAACCAGGGGAACAAGTAGGTAGAGGAACAGTTCAGTCAGTGTACGATCAGTTGTTGGCAGACTTAAACCTTGCTGAACAATTACTTCCAGAAGCAGGAAATGCTTACAGAGCAAGAAAATCTGCAGCTATCGCACTCAAAGCACGTGTAAAACTTCATATGGAAGACTTTGATGGCGTATTAACAGAATATAATAAAATACGCACTGCACACGCTGTAACAGCTAATCCAATCACTCCATTCAGAGATGGTAATAGCTCAGATAACATTTTCTCATTTGAGAATTCTGCATTATCAAATGCAGGTGTAAATGGAGCACTTCCAAATATGTATGGAAATCCAGAAAACGGAGCAAGAGGACTTGTTAAAATCAGTCCATTAATTTGGAGATCTAGTTTCTGGCATCCACAAGACAGCAGAAGGTCTATTGCTGGTGCATCTGATGGTTTAGTTTCTCAGGGCCCACTTGGCTTGTATACTTATAAGTATACTGACAACATCAATTTCTCAGATCCTAGTATAATCATAAGGTTTTCAGAAGTAGTACTTTCAGCTGCTGAGGCTAACGTAAGAAAAGCTACACCTGATCTTGCAGCAGCTCTAAGCTTATTAAACTCTGTAAGAAATAGGGCATTGCCAGCTACAGTACCTGCTTTTACACTAGCTGATTTTGCAACTCCTAATGACTTATTGACTGCAATTATAAATGAAACTAGAATTGAATTCCTTGCAGAAGGAAGAAGATTCCCTAATATTCATAGATTAGCAGGTGCAGGAATTATACCTGGAGTTCCATTAAAGGCAACCTCTAGATCTATTACAAGTATCAATTTCTACACCACAGACATAGCTATTCCGACAGATTATGAGCTACCATATGCAAGTCATTTGTTTATTTGGCCTATTCCTTTGGAAGAAATTTTGACTAACAATACTGCCCCTTTACCTCAAAATCCAGGTTATCAATAAAATGGGTATGTGATAAAGATTATAAACCTGTCTAGCCTAGCTAGACAGGTTTTTTTAATATCAATTATGAATCTTTATCAAATTGAATAAAAGTACATTTTTTAGATTTTAAATTATTTTTTTATAATTTTTTATAATTTTTTTATAATTTTTTTATAATTTTTTTATAGACTTTTAAATTTTCTTTGATCCAAAAAAATTATTTCTATTGATTAATTCCTTTTTGTAAGTTAAACATGCAATATTGTAACCTTGAGAGCAAAATTCCAGTATACAAATTTATGATCAAGAAAATTTATTACTTAGCCATAACAATCCTTTTAGCTTCATCCTGTGCCACTGTAAGAGTCTCCGAAAACAAAGTTATCGAAGAGCCTAGATTCTTCACATCGCTTGTGGTAGTCACATCCAGTGGTGGTATTGACTTCACTTCATTATCTGAAGATTTTTATAATAATTCAATCAAACCAAACTTCAATAAGCTAGCTAGCACAAAAATACGAGAACAATACCAGAGAAGCATGTCAAGGAATTTTCAACCAACTCCATTACGGTTTATGGAAGATTATTTTGAAGTGCAAGCGGATGTAAGTTTTGAAGAATACATGGAAAAGTTAGAAAATGATGATTCCAAAGGTATATTAGTAGTAGACCAAAGAAATTATTGGCAGAATGTAAGGATTGTCAATGGAAATACAAGGGTATCTGATAACGCTAGTTTCAATTGCTTTTTGCTAGACAAAGATACCCTAGAGGTTGTTTGGATGGGCAATTTTAGAGTGAATGGCTCCTCACTGAGTGGTTATGATGTGATCCACAATCACTTGATGCGTAATATTGTCAGGAGATTGCACAGACATAATCTGATAGCAAAAATGGCAAAACCTTAAAATTGAAAATTGCCATTCGTTTTTTCTTTGTGTAAAATTATACTTTTAGGCCTTTTGCTTAAGTAGAAATTCACAAGGTTTTGTTGCTCCTGAAACTCCTTAATCAATAAAGTGTTTTTGATTTTTACTGATTTAGGTCTTTCTTGCACTCTCGCTTCAAGGTAAAACCAGGCAGCATCTTCTTCTATTTCATAGCCTAGATAGCTTAATTTAAGCTCTTTTCCATTTACAATTATTTGATTGTGGGTGAGAAGATATTTTTTCACCATATTTTCTAACCTTTCTGGGCTTTCAGGCTTGATAAAATCTACCTTGCTATCAAATGTTTTTGATAGGCTAATTTCCAAGTCATCCCAAAAAATTTTTTGTGCTATCTCTAAGCTTAGTTCCTCTTCATTGAAGCGGATATCAGTTAGGCTGATATAAAATGGATGAAACACTGCCTTCCATCCTAACCATATTATCAAAATGTAATTGTAAACCATTTGTAAGGTAGTTTTCTACTTTTTGTGCAAATTATGCATTATAATTACGCTCCGAAAAATGTATTATAAATTTATTTAAATTTAATTAGTCAAATATGGGTCAATTTAGACTTTATTTTGAGTTAGGGTATAAGCATATTCTTGATATCAACGGTTTTGACCACATCCTATTTGTGATTGCTTTGTGTGCAATTTATTTAGCAAGGGATTGGAAAAAGATCATCATCTTAATTACAGCATTTACCATAGGTCACTCGATTACACTTGCCATGGCCACATTGAATATCTTGAGAGTTAATGCTAATTGGATAGAGTTCCTGATCCCAGTGACCATAGCTATCACAGCATTAGCAAATATCATTAAGCCAAAGCCAAGTTCCAGCAAAGGTATTCAATTGAACTATATCTTTGCAATTTTCTTTGGGTTGATTCACGGACTTGGCTTTTCAAACTACCTGCGGTCATTACTAGGTAGAGAAGCTTCCATTTTTCAGCCTCTTTTGGCATTCAATATTGGATTAGAAGTAGGTCAGTTGTTGATTGTTGCGATTTTCTTAATTTCTTCCTCTTTGATAGTAGGCCTTTTGGGTGTCAATAGAAAAGAGTGGACCTTGGTTACTTCTGCCATAGTGCTCGGTATGTCTATAATGATGATGATCGACACGAAGTTTTGGTAAAATGTGAAAGAATACTTTCTTATACAATCAAGAATCCATTGAAAGAATTTTGGAACTGTTTTGAAAAAAAACCATTTCCAAAACAGCAGAAATATTGTAATTTACAAGAAGTTGTAATCATAAAATGAAAATTTGGTCTACAGCTTATTCAAAATTTAGATTTATGAAAAACATAATTTTACTATGCTTGAGTTTTGTATGTATTTGGAGCGTGTCAGCACAAAGAAATCATGCCGAGCGGTTTGAGCAACTTGGCCCTATGCTTCGTTCTCCTAATGTCTATAGAACAGCATCAGGAGCTCCTGGTCACATGTATTGGCAGCAAAAAGCTGATCACGAAATCGAAGTAGAATTAGATGATGAAAAACAATCCATAAAAGGTTGGCAAAAAGTAACATATTATAACAATTCTCCAGATCAACTGAAGTATCTATGGATACAGCTAGATCAAAATGAACGAGCGGCTGACTCAAGAACTCCCAAAATGGCTGAAAGTAGCATAAGTCCAAGGATGAACCTAAGACAGCTGGAAAACATTTTATGGCATGATGAAGACCTTGGATATAAGATCAATCACGTCAAAACAATGGATGGGGATGATCTTCATATTACCATCAACAATACCATGATGAGAGTAGACCTTCCTCAGCCTTTGAAATCTGGAGAGACTTTTGAATTCACTGTAGCTTGGAATTTCAACATTCACGATAGGATGAGCTTTATAGGTGGACGTCCGGGGTATGAGTTTTTTGAAAAAGACGGCAACTACCTATATACCTTAGCAGAGTGGTTTCCGCGAATGGCTGTTTATTCTGACTTTGAAGGATGGCAGAACAAGGAGTTTGTAGGTCGGGGAGAATTTGCTTTGACCTTTGGAGATTATAAAGTCAAAATCACTGTCCCTGCTGATCACATGGTAGGCTCTACTGGAGTACTACAGAACCCAGAAGAGGTGCTTTCCTCCACTGAGCTTCAAAGATGGAATCAGGCAAAAACCTCCTATGATAAACCAGTGGTGATCAGAACTCAAGCTGAAGCTGAGCGTCTAGAAAAAGGCAAGTCAAAAGAAAAGAAAACGTGGATATTCCATGCAGAAAACGTTCGTGATTTTGCATGGACTTCTTCCAGAAAATTCATCTGGGATGCCATGGCCGTGAAACAAGGTGGCAAAGACGTCATGGCAATGTCCTACTACGGGAAAGAAGGCAACCCACTTTGGGAGCAATATTCAACTCGGGTAGTAGCCCACACCGTCAAGTCTTATTCCGAAAAAACATTTGATTATCCCTATCCAGTTGCGATTTCGGTGGAGGCAAGCAATGGTATGGAGTATCCGATGATCTGCTTCAATTATGGTAGGCCTGACAGTGATGGTACATATACAGATGCTGTGAAATATGGAATGATTTCAGTGATTATACATGAAGTAGGTCATAACTTCTTCCCAATGATCGTCAATTCTGACGAGAGACAATGGTCATGGATGGACGAGGGATTGAATACCTTCATGCAGTTCATGGCAGAACAAGAGTGGGATAGAGGATATCCATCTAGAAGAGGGCCAGCTCACAAGATTGCACCATACATGGCTAGCGATCCTAGTCTTCTAGAGCCTATCATGACAAACTCAGAGAACATCATCCAATTTGGACCGAATGCTTATGCAAAACCAGCAACTGCATTAAACATTTTGAGAGAGACTATCATGGGACGAGAGCTCTTTGATTTTGCTTTCAAAGAATATTCACAGCGATGGATGTTCAAACATCCTACGCCAGAGGATTTTTTCAGAACTATGGAAGATGCTTCTGGAGTGGATTTAGATTGGTTTTGGAGAGGTTGGTTCTTTGGAACTGATCCAGTAGACATTGCTATAGATCATGTCAATTGGTACAAGCTAGACAACAGAACCCCTGCCGAGAAAAAAGCTGCTGCAAAGAGAGATTTTGAAGTGGAAGAGACTTACATATCAAAAACTTTCAACGCCAAGGATATACCGCAGACAGTTGTCGAAAGTGATCCAACCACAAGAGATTTCTATAATAGTTATAATCCATTTTCTGTCACCCCTGAAGATGAGAAAGCTTATAAAGAATTCATGGATAAACTCAATTCCAAGGAAAGAGAATTGCTGAATAGTGGTTTGAATTTTTATGAAATGAAGTTCAGAAACGAAGGAGGCCTTGTCATGCCTTTGATCATTCAATTTAATTACACAGATGGAAGTACGGAGGTAGAGCGTATTCCAGCGGAAATTTGGCGTCTGAATGAGAAAGAGGTTAGCAAGGTGTTTGCAAAGAAAAAAGAAGTCAAAAGTATAGTGCTAGATCCATATCGTGAAACGGCAGATATTGATGAGACAAATAATTATTGGCCGAGAACTTTCACTCCTAACAGATTTGAGCTATTCAAGAGCACTTCAGGTGCAAGAGGGGCATCATCAGGAGACAATCCTATGAAAAGAGCGAATAGAAAATAATTATAAAAATTATTAAATGAAGAAAGGGGTTTTAGACCCCTTTCTTCATTTAATAAAGCCGATTAAATTAAACTTAGTCCATTTACCTCTTTTATTTTTTAAATTCCAAGGTTATAACGTCTAGTAAAAAAACCGCTCGAGAGAAAGCCCAATGAAGAAAATACTTACCATTCTATTTTTAATAGTGATTAATGGATTTGCATTTGCACAGAATGAGCAATCGCAAGTGGAATTTTTTAAAGATTTGGTTTATCGGTATGAAAGCAAAACGGGAATAAGAGTTTTGTTTCATACGAACGATCTAAGCGGATTGAATAAGATTTCCTATTCAGATAATAGTGATGATATTTTAGATAAAATAATAGCTAATACCCAATTCTCTTACTTTATCATTGGTAATAAATATGCTGTGATTTATCCAAAAAGATTAAGAGAAGATTATCAGAAACGAAGAACCAACGGTACAAAGTCAAAAAGTGGCCAAGCACATAAAGTGACTGGTATAATTCGAGATAATGAGTCGAAAACTTTACTACCAGGCGCCTTGATAACCATTCCAGAACTAGAATTAGGCGAACAGGCAGACGAAAAAGGTGAGTTTTCAGCAACACTACCAGAAGGAACATATATTGCTTATTTCAGTTCCTTGGGAAAAGAGACTGATCGAAAAATCATACGGGTATATCAAGACTTAAAACTTGATGTTACATTGTTTGAATCTACGAGTGAGTTGGAGATGGTCACAGTCACCGATAGAGCAATAGATTACAATGTAAAAAGTACTTCTATGGGGTTGAATAGAGTGTCTATAGAAGAGCTTAAGTTACTTCCTCCATTGCTAGGTGAAGTAGACGTGATGAAAGGAATGCTGATGCTCCCAGGGGTTACAACAGTAGGAGAAGGAGCTTCTGGGTTTAATGTCAGAGGAGGAGGGGTTGATCAAAATCTAATTTTAATGGACGGAGTACCAGTATTCAATCCATCTCACATGTTTGGCTTTTTTTCTATATTCAATCAAGATGCTATTAAGGAAGCTGATCTATTTAAAGGCGACATTCCTGCGAAATATGGTGGAAGATTGAGTTCAGTACTTGATGTTAAGACAAAATCAGGAAATCCCAAAAAATGGGTAGGCGAAGGAGGTATCGGTCTACTATCAAGTAGATTAGGTATAAATGGACCAATTTCAAAAAATACGCAAATCATGACTACTGGAAGATACGCATATCCTGATTGGATCATGCATAGAATTCCCAATGCTCAATTAAAGGTAAGTAGTACCTACTTTTATGATGTTAATTTTAGAATAGATCATCAATTAAATGATAAAAATGGATTGTCATTGAGCCTTTATAAAAGTCAAGATTATTTTAGGTTTGGCAGTGATACAGCATATACATGGCAGTCTGACTTGGCAAGTTTAAAGTGGAATTCAATATGGGGCGAAAACCTAGCCTCAGATTTGACTTTGGGCTATTCGGGATATAAATATTCAGTTTTGGGCGAAATTCCACCTTTAGATTTTGAATTGTTATCAGATATTCAATACTTAGGACTTCATCACGATTTCGAATGGTTTGGAGAAAAATTTGAAGGATTTGAATTTGGATATCAAGTCAATCAATACCTTATGGGCATGGGGGAGTTGAACCCAATTTCTCAAAATTCTCTAGTGATTCCTCGGAGTATACAATCGGAAAGAGCTATTGAAAGTGGCATATTCGCACAATATCCTATAAAAATTAATAATGAACTTGAAGCACAACTTGGTCTAAGGTATTCTGGATTTTTTGCATTGGGCCAAAGAGATGTTTATAAATATGAAGAAGGGGCTGCTAGAGAAATTGAAAGAATTCAAGACACGATTAGTTATCGAAAAGGAGAAGTTTATCAACGGTACAGTGGGTGGGAACCACGAGTAGCACTTCGGTACAATGTCGGGGAAAACGGGTCCTTGAAAGCATCAATTAATAGAAGTATTCAATACTTGCATTTACTTTCAAATAATTTTGCATCAGCACCTGTTGATTTATGGAAACTATCTGACAATTATGTCAAGCCACAGGAAAGTTGGCAATATGCCTTAGGGGCATATAGGAATTTTGATCATGATAGAATAGAAACATCATTTGAAGTGTATTATAAAGATTTTCAGAGCTTACTTGAATACAGGGACGGAGCTCAACTTATACTGAATCCAGCCTTAGAGACATCTTTAGTAATGGGAAGAGGTCATGCCTATGGTGGTGAGCTTTTAGTTAAGAAAAAATCCGGTAAACTAAACGGGTGGGTTTCTTACGCATTTAGTAGAACGATGAGAATCATAGAAAGTGAGTTTGAAGAAGAGGTCGTTAATCAAGGTAATTATTTTCCAGCAAATTGGGATCAGCCACATGATCTGAATGTACTATTGAATTACAAGCCGCTAAGGAGGGTATCATTTTCAGCAACATTCAACTATCGGACTGGCAGGCCTATCACCCTTCCAAGTAGTATTTACAATATTGACGGAAGTATTGTGGTTGACTACCAAGAAAGGAATCAAGCTAGGATACCTGACTACCATCGATTAGATCTTGGAGTGACATTTGATGGAAACCAAAAGAGAGAAAGTCACTACAAAAGTAATATCACCATTGCATTTTATAATGTATATGCGAGAAGAAATCCGTTTTCTTGGTTTTTCCAACCAGATATGGCTGGCTCAGTCCCAAGATCATATCGACTTGCTGTTATAGGAACTATAATCCCTTCTATCACTTATAACTTTACATTTAGATGAGAAAAGTAGTCTTAATCTTCGCCCTGTTGTTTGCAAGTATTTTCGTGAATTCTTGTATAGACGAAGTTGTTATCCCTATCTCTGAATTTAGTTCACAGCTAGTGGTAGATGGTTGGTATGGAAATTTACCAGAAAATACTAGAATCCGATTGTACTATTCTGAAATGTATCAGTCAGGCGTTCTAAACCCAGGATACAGGCAAGCTAATGTCACATCTCTATATATTCAGGATTTAAATGGGCAAAGAATGAATTTTGTTCCAATCCCGAATTCTATTGATTTTGTTCCTCAGAACTATATTGATCCTGTTCCTGGCATGTCTTATCAGTTAGTTTTTCAGCTGACAAATGGAGAATCGTTTTCTAGTGATTTCGAAGTTATGCCACCAACAGTAGTGTTGGATTCAATCTCAGAAACAGCTTTCGAAAGGTTGGAGGTCATCATGTCTACAGGGGTCAATATCACTCAGACTCGCACTTTTGTAAATATATTTGCCAATTTTACAGATCCCGGTATTGGTGATTTCGGCTATATGTTCATGACAAGTGGTATATCGGAGGACTTCACTTTTTCTGAAAATGACAATTGTGCCTGTACATGCTACACACGAGTGCCAAATATATTTAATAGGATGAATTTACTTAGCAATGAAGTATTTCAGAACAAGTCCTATCAACATTCAATAGGATCAATACCACTATCTTCACTTGGGAGATTTGCTGTAGAAACATCTGTACGGACAATATCCGATAACAACCTCCGGTATCTAATGAAAATTGATGAACAGCAAAAAAATACAGGAAGTATCTTTGACACAGCGCCATTTAGGATAAAAGGGAACATCAGGACCCAAACAAATTCGAGAAACACGATAGTTCTTGGTAATTTCTTTGTGTTTCAAGAATCAAATTTTGAAAAGTTAATTTCAAGAAGTGAAATAAGGGCAGCGTCTTTAGATCTTGAACATAAACTTGACACACCACCTCTTGTAGGAGGTACATGTACTGAATTTTATAGAGATGCCACCACAGTTCCTCCAACACCCTTTCGATGATGAATTACTATAAATACCTTTTCATAATTCTCTTTCTTTTGATTTTCAATAGATCTCTTGCTCGCCAGCAGGAAACCATATTTAAAGAAAATCTGGAAAATTTTGTCATTACAACTAATCAAGACCTACTTCTTGCTGGAGATAGGTTGTGGTTTGTAATTAAATTGATTCGAAACCATGAAAGCTACCTCCACAGTAAGTTGGCTTATATTGAAATCTACGATTCTGAAAATAATAATATTTACAAAGAAAAGATACTGTTAGATTCAGATAAAATAGCCTACGGAGATATCATCTTACCAGATAATGCTATCGAAGGGCTCTATACGATGGTCGTATATTCCAAATGGATGTCTAATTTTCAAGACTACCCAATAGGGAAAAAGCATTTTTTGGTGAAAAACCCAACAATAGAATCGAGTGCTTTTAAAGCATCTTTTTTTTATCAGGCTCCTCCCTTTAGGTCTGGTAAGCTTTCCATTTTCCATACTTCTCCATCCTCTGAGAATATCGAAATTCTAGACCAAGACGGAAACTCCCTAGAAATTTTAGAAGATGTCAAAGGGTCAAGGGACTATTATTCTACTGTAGCTTTTGACAAACCTCTTCAAGTGATTTTTCAAAATGAAACTTTTAAACTTGATCCAAGCAAATTTTGGTGGAATCCATCAGATTTTATTTTAGAAATAGATGATAATGAAGGTCAAGATTTTAAAGTTTTAACCCACACCAATGTGGACTTGATAGAACAGTTTGACTTTAAAAAACTGGCAAAAGTAAGTTTAGATAAAGAACTATATCAAAAATATGATAAATTTCAAATTAGCGTACTCGACTCACAAGGAACGCTAGTTTGGGAATATGAACATAATCAATTCAATGTCGGTGGGGGAAATATAAATTCACCACTTGCTGTGAAAACAGGTAGATCATTTCAAATCAATTTACAAGGTTTTGATCATCAATCCGAGAATGCATCAATTTGGATAAAACCTTCTGAACCTGAACGAGTAAAAAAATTATTAGAAGTAATTAATGATCCAAATTGGCGTAGAGTAAATTCAGGTTCAAAATCAACTAGTCTAGCCACTGCGATAAATAATAAAAAAACTGATTTAGAACCTGAGTATGTACCCATGCTGGTTTATAGACCATGGGATGTTACAGCAAAAGAAACATTCCCTGGAAATTTTAAAAATGATAAAATAGACATTGAAATTTCTGATGAATTCTTGGAGTGGGAAATCAATAGAAAGATATATCACCAACATTTCTTACAGGCAGAGAAAGTCTCCAGTTTAGGTTCCCCTTTTATTCCTGATATATCTTATGTTATCGATGAATATGTCCCATTTGAAGACGTGGAATCGTTTCTTAAAAACATCGTAGTCCAAACAAGGTTTCGAAAAAATCGAAAAGAAAAGGTGAAAGAGCTTAGAATTGTGGATATCACAGATGATAGGGTGAACTTCAATAGAAAACCTATAATTCTGATAGATTATTATAAGGCAGCTAGTTTAGAGGAATTATTGCGTTTAGAACTATCTCAAATTGATCGCATAGATGTATTTTATGATAGGAATACTATAGATAATACGAATTTAGGTGAACTAGTAGGGAATGGTATGTTGGTATTTCTAACCAAACAAAATGATTTTGCTTTGAAAAATAATAAAGCTAAACATGAGTATTTCCTAAAAGATGTCAAAGTATCTAGAAACCCTCATGATAGTGTTACCCCTGAAAGATTCGAATCTCATGAAGTCAATCTATATAAGCCACAGTTTTTGAACCCAAAAGTACCCATGCATAGAGGTAGAGGAAAGACCAATGTTCCCATGCTAGATGAACCCGCTAGCCTTACCATTGAGTCGTGGGTTTTTTATAATAACAAATATGAAGTTTATACAAAGACTGTTCAGGTGCAATAATTTCGCCACACCCCCTATTCTTGAGTAAGCACTCCGATTTCTGCATACTGTGTAGCAGTTCCGTCCCATGTCTCCAAGCTTGTCAATTTAATCAACCGGGATTGGGCCTTCTCAAATCGAACTTCCTGCCTGATGGGGTTATTGTGGATATTTGAAAATTCACCAATTGCCAAATCATGCCAATTTTTTCCATCTAAGCTTCCGCTAAACTTATACTTGAATATCAATCCACCAAAATAACGTCCCTGAGGAGGTAAATAATCAAAACCAGTGATGTGGATAAGTTCTCCCAGGTCTATGCTAACTTCATTTTTTGGATTAGTCCAATTGGTGTTAGGATCATCATCTATAATGTTTATTGAGTTTGGATCGTCATGAATGACCCTCCAATTCGATTTTGCAATATCAAAATTCTGGGTAAGGGTTTCGCTGGAGTTGTCACTATTTTGGTCGATTGAAATGGCTGTGATTTTGCCTGCGTTTTTCAGGATGAATGGGGCGGTATATTGCTCTCCATTTGATTTGCTGGGAATAGTACCGTCGAGGGTGTAATAGATGTCCACACCAGATTCCGGAATTTCCATACGTACCTTCCCTTCTTTATCCCTGTGGATAACTGGCTGAACCAATAGTTTTGGTGCATCGAATACACCAACCTTGGATATGGCTGGAGAAGCTTTTGCGTCTAATATGCTCAGCCTGATTTTGTCAGTATAATGGTCATCTAGTCTTAGAATGCTTTTTGCCCCGATAGTGGTACCTTGATGGATTTCTTGCCAACCTTCATCTGTTTGGATTTCCAGGCTGAAGCTTTTGACACGTTGTCCTAATGCAATGAATTCTTGAATCAGGAATCTATTGAAGCGGATTTTTTGTGGATAAGTTATTTCTATGCTACTATTTACCACTCCATCTTCCGTTGCCCAATAGGTTTCCCATTCATTGTCAAGAACTTTGTCTGCCTCATAACCTTTTCCGCGCTCATTGCTCGCAACCAGTTTGGCATTTTTTATCAAGTCGATTTCAAAGTCTTCCTTAATTTTTGTGGATAACTTCATGATTTGATCCACATCACTTTCATGTATCAGTCCTCTCCTATCTACTGGAAAATTGATCAATAGTGCACTATTTTGTCCTATACTCTTGTAGTAGATGTCCAATAGATGGGAAAGAGATTTTACCTTGTGGTCTTCATAAGCATGGTAGTACCAACCAGGCCTGATGGATACATCAGCTTCAGCAGGTACCCAGTGACTACCATTTTCCTGCCCTCTTGCATATTTTTCTGAGTATTCAGGCATGCCAGCATAGACAGAGTCACGCATGAGGTTCGACCAAGTGCTAGGGTATGCATGTCCTTCTTCATTTCCCACCCACCTGACATCCGGACCCGCATCGCCAAAGATCACTGCATTGGGCTGTAGTTTCCTTACTAGCTCATAGATACTTTCCCATGGATAATACCCTCTTTTGTCTACCTTCCTTTCTTCATTTGCACCTCCATAGTATCCTGTACCACCATTTGCGCCATCAAACCATATTTCGAATAACTCACCATAATTACTCAATAGCTCTGTGAGCTGATTTTTCATATAGTCAATATATGCTTCATCACCATAGTCAGCATGATTTCTATCCCATGGGGAGTAGTATATTCCTAGACCAATGCCTTCCGCTTTGCAAGATTCTGCCAATTCCTTGATAAGGTCTCCGTTTCCATCCTTCCAAGGAGAGTTTTTCACACTATGTTCTGTGTATTTTGAGGGCCAAAGGCAGAATCCGTCATGGTGCTTAGCTGTGATGATAAGTCCTTTCATTCCAGCTTCTTTAGCGACTTTTGCCCATTGTCGGGTATCCAATGCGGATGGATCAAATATGGCAGGATTTTCATCTCCCTTACCCCATTCCATATCTGTGAATGTATTGATATTGAAATGGATGAACCCATAGTATTCCAATTTATGCCAAATCAACTGTCTCTCTGTGGGGATTGGGTAAACTGGACTTGGTGCTGAAGGGTCTTTGCATGCCCACGAAAGTAAGAAAAGGAAAAGAGGTAATTTCTTAGCATTGATCATATTATACATGGGTCGTTGAGTTTTGTAATATTCAGCTTAAATTTAACATTTTTAGAACTTTTACTGACTAATCTGTTTTATTAACTGATAATACTAGTTTTTGATCACTTCACCTTATACTCCCTTCATCCATGCGCAAGCTATACTTCACCACACTTCTGACACTTTGCTTACTAACTGCCTATGCGCAAACAAATGTTAAAGTTATTGATATGAGATCCGGAGAGGCAATTCCGGGAGTGGTAGTTTCTGGAAGTATAAATAGGAATGCTATAACAGATCAAGATGGTTTTGCACAATTGAATTTGTCAAAATCTAATAAATTTACTTTTTCACATATTTCCTATCAATCATTAACGAAAGAGTTAACAGGTAGCGATATTGAAGTGGTTCGCTTAATCCCTGAAGTTAGCGACTTATCCACAGTCACTGTATCGGCTTATGATACAGAGCGTCCTTTAATGCTTCAGGCTGGAGCGATTAGTAGAGTAAAGGAAAATGAATTATATAGATTCAACGAAACTTCCATTGTCAATGCCTTCAACACCAAAGCAGGTGTCAGGGTAGAAGAGCGAGCTCCAGCAAGTTATAGAATATCTATTCGCGGCAGTTCTCTTAGGTCTCCATTTGGAGTGAGAAATGTCAAAGTATATTGGAATGGGGTACCATTTACTTCGCCTGATGGTACTACCCCTTTGAACTTGCTGGACTTGAGTAATATTCAAAATACTGAGATCATCAAAGGACCTGCTGGAAGTATTTTTGGCGCAGGTAATGGTGGAGTGATTAATTTAGAAAGCCGTACAGAAATCAGCAATAATAACTTATCCACAGAGCTGAATGTAGGGGATTTTGGCTTGCTTCGGTATAGGTTCGGTATAGAGCAGAAGATTGGAGATGGTGGTATTAGCGCATCCTACGTGCATCAAAAGTCAGATGGGTACAGAGATCATAGTGCCGTGGATCGCAAGGTTTTTCAGCTTGCAGCACATATGAAGCCTTCTGAAAAGCAAGAGTTATCCACACAGATTTTATATTCAGATTTGTTTTACGAAATACCCGGAGCGCTGACTACTGCTCAGTTGGAAGATAACCCCAGACAAGCAAGACCTGGCTCAGTAGATCAAAATAGCTCTATTTCACAAAAATCCCTTTATGGTCTACTCTCTCACAAATACCAACTCACAGATCATGTGGATAACCATACATCGGTTTTTGTTAGCACTACAGCATTTGAAAACCCATTTATATTAGATTACAAATCTGAAACGGCATTTAGCTATGGTGGTAGGACAAAGTTTACACGAAATGACCAGATAGGAAATGTACCAATCAGGATCATTGCTGGTGGAGAATATCAATACGGTAAGACCCTGGCTCAAAACTTTGGCAATAGAAACGGCCAAGCAGATACGGTTAGGTTTAGTGATGACTTGGTTACAACGCAAGCCTTTTTGTTCCAACAACTTGAATTGGAATTGACTAGTAATCTTTTGTTGACACTTGCTGCAAGTCAGAACTTTTCTAAGTATGATATCAACAGAACAATCGACGCTAGTACCTTAGACCCTGCTGACAACAGCAGGAGATTTGACCCGATTGTCATTCCAAGGATAGCTTTGGCTTATAGAATCAACGATGCATCTGGAATACATGGTAGCATAAGCTCTGGCTTTTCTCCACCCAGTATAGATGAAGTCAGGACCAATGAAGGGAGTATCAATTTGGCACTTGAGGCGGAGAGAGGAGTCAACTATGAGCTAGGCTATAGGATTAGCCATGGGATTTTCAATATTGATTTGGTTGGATTTTACTTCAAGCTAGATGAGACGATCACTACATTTACCAATGACCAAGGTGTGGTGCTTTTCCGCAATGCAGGTAACACCAATCAGCGAGGGATTGAAGCGCAAATAGATTATGCACCATGGCGAAATCAGCAAAGTATAATACAGGAGTTGAAAATTAGCCATGCTTATACAGGTCAGTATTTTGAATTTGCTGATTTTGTTAGTGGAGGAAATGATTTTTCCGGAAATCAGCTTACAGGTGTATCACCTCACACCTTGGTCAATCAAGTAGACATTCGAAGTAAGTTAGGTATATACTTGAATTTCACACACCAATATGTGGATAACCTACCTCTCAATGATGCCAATACCGTCTTTCAAGATGCTTATAACTTGGTGGGGAGCAGACTTGGTTGGAGACAAAGTGTAGCTAGTAGCTGGGATTTGGAAGCTTATGTGGGTGTGGATAACTTATTGGATGAATCCTATAGTCTTGGCAATGACCTCAATGCTTTTGCCAATAGATACTATCAGCCTGCACCAGGAAGAAATTATTATGGTGGAGTAAAAGTTGGGTATAGGTTTTAATGTGAATAAAACCTAAAACATATCAAGGGAAATTTTAATAAAAAAGGAAACCAATTTTGCGCAACAAGCATTAAGTGTAAGATAGAAAAAGTATAAAATCCAGTATATGCAAAAACCAGATTTCAACATCGAAGAAGTAAATAAAATTATCCGTGGACGCAGGTCCATGTTTGTGGCACAATTCAAAGAAAATGATCCAGTCGACGATGCCATCATTGAAGAAATGCTCGAAAATGCCAATTGGGCACCAACACATAAATTGACAGAGCCTTGGAGTTTTACAGTTTTTTCTGGTGATGGATTGGTGAAGTTTGCAGATTTTCAGGCAAATCTTTACAAAGAAAGAGCTACCAAAAATGGTAATTTCATCGAAGCTACTTTTCAAAAATTCAAGGAAAATCCTTTGAAAGCCTCACATGTCATTGCGATCAAAATGAAGCGTGACCTGCGGGCAAACCTTCCTGTGATGGAGGAAATAGCGGCGGTTTCTATGGCTGTGCAGAATATGTACCTTACTGCCTCTGCTCATGGGCTTGCAGCATATTGGGGAACTGGTGGGCCTACATTTTGGCCAGAAGCCAAGGAATGGTTTGGCTTGGGAGAGGAGGATATGTTGATGGGATTCTTCTACGTAGCAAAACCTGCTACTGACCGCTGGCCAGAAGGTCGCAGAAAGCCTATTGAAGATAAAGTGGAATGGGTAAAGGGGTAAATATTTATTATAAGTATCCGCAATTTTGCCTTCAAATATACTACCTTGATTTTCTCACTTCATCCGGATATTCATAGATATTAGATATTGAAATGGATATTTCATCACCTTGGTCTGTGGGGACATAGACCTTGGAGTTCAAAAGCCGGGTTCATCCCGGCTTTTTTATTAGAATGCGGTGAATCTTGGAGGCTCAATGCCATTGGCTCTGATGTAGGAAATCGCTGCTCCTCTGTGATGCGTGCAGTGATCATCTATTAGTCCCAATACCTGTCTTCTGCTTGCGTTATTTCCGAAAATATCAATTTTTTCGGCCAATTGGGCTTCTGTCAGTTTTGAAAATGTTGCCTTGCCATAATCATAGCATGCTTCTACATGGGCTTTTAGCTCAGCTTTTGTAGAAGGAATTTTCTCAAGATCAATTCCCGATTCTTCGCCCATCAAAAAGCCACCACTGATTCCAACAATTGCTGAACTTAAGTGGGTCACTTGCTCGCTGAAACTCATGGCTGTCTCATGCGGTTTGTAGTTTTGCAGATCGTCTGGCATAGTTTCTACTACTGCTAGAGTCAATTTTTTGCCGTTTTCCCATTTCATCATAAACTCTTCCATGGTTGTTTGTGCATGGGAAGTGGTATGAAATACCAACATAAGCAAGATTAACATGCTGACATTTTTTAAACCATTCAATTTTTTCATTGCTTCTATACTTTGTAGTTTTTTTTAAAGTTCGTCTTATTGGCATTCATTTCAAAGCATTTTGATAACTTTGAATCATGTCAAGCAAGCTATTAAATAGTGTTTTGGTTCTTTTGTTTTTCTCCAGTTGCGGAAGTGATCACTTACCTCGACCAATGGGATATAATAGAATAGATCTACCTGAACATAGTTTTGAAAAATTAAAAGAAGGTTTTCCTTACAAATTTGAAAAACCACAAGCAGCCTTAGTCGAAAAAGATTCCTTCAATCTCCAAAAGGATGATTGGATCAACCTTAACTATAAAGATATGGGTGCCAAAGTTCATTTGACTTATCTTCCTCTCGGCAGGCAGGGTGGTGATGTCAAGCTTGTGCTAAGTGATGCGATCAACTTGACTGCTAAGCACCAGGTTAAAGCCTATGGGATCGAAGAGTCTGTCCTGATTACTCCTAAAGGCTATACAGGAGTCGTTGCAGAGTTATCTGGTGAAGTACCTACCCAGTTTCAGTTTTTTGTTACTGATTCTACCAGTCACTTCCTGCGGGGAGCACTCTATTTTGATACTGCCATGAAGAATGATTCCCTGGCACCTGTGATCGAGCATATCAAAATAGATATGATGCATTTGATCAATACTTTGGAGTTTGAAAAAAGTAAGATCAATTGAAAACATCCTTTATAATCAAATTGACACTGAATTATGTATAAACTTGTTTCACCCAAAGTATAAGTAGAAATTCTGCTCCAAACTATACTATTTTGATATATGAATAAAAATGCAATTTTATCTATCCTTTTTATAATCTCTCTTGTGGGAATATTCCCCTCATGCAATATCTATGATCTCCCACCTCAGGAAGAACTCTTTATCGTTGAAACCCTTGAGCGAGAAGGATATACGACTTTTGTTCGGGCTATAGACAGGGTGGGGCTAAGAGAAGACTTAACAGAACTAGGTCCATACACTATTTTTGCACCTGATGATGATGCATTTGCCACTTCATTGAGATCGTTGGGGTATGGTAGCTTAGAAGCTATACCACTTGAAAACCTTTTTGCACTGTTATCCTATCATATCAGTCCAGGTAGAAACTTAAGCACCATAGTGAATGATGGAGAACTCCAAACTTTCTTAGAAGATGCTCCGATTATTATCCGAAAAATAGACAAAGACCTAGTGATCAATGACTCTATACCTGTAACCCGAAGGGATATAGAAGCTCGAAATGGTGTAATTCACGGAATTAGCAAATCCCTATTACCTCCTTCCAACAATATAATAGACGTAGCCGAAAGGAATAATTTTTCCATATTTTTATCAGTCGTGGAAGCTGCAGAACTGAGGGAAAGACTCCAGCTTAATGGTCCATTTACTGTTTTCATTCCAAACAACACCGCCTTTACGCGCTACCTCAATGATATGGAAATTGACTTAGAAGAATTCCTAGATTCTGAGGAGTTAGAGATTTTTATTGATAATCACATCATAGATGGCATCATTCCATCCAATACAATTGAATCAGGAGAAATTATCAATCTGAATGAAAAGCCCATCTACACCAGTATCGCTCCAAATGGAGCCATTTGGATAAATGGCACTGTTAGGGTAATTGGCTCAAATCAAAGGGCTGACAATGGCATCGTGCACACCATTGATTACATTATCACTCCACCTACAGCAAACATGCTAGAAAAACTGACCTTAGACAATCAAAACAGTTCAGTGTCTTATAGTATCTTGTTGGAGGCTATAGAAATTGCAGGATTGTCTAACTTACTCAGTCGTGGATTTGAAGAGAATTTGACACTATTCGCTCCTAGTGACGAAGCATTTGAAGCCTATTTTGATGAACTAGAGGTGTCAGGTATTAGACAGATCTCCTCAGAAGACCTACTTTCTTTACTTCAATATCACTTAGTTCCCAGCCGTAATTTTAGCCAAGATTTTAGAGAAGATGTTTCCCTACCGACTTTGATCCCTGGGCAAACACTGACAATCAGTCTGACTTCTCAGCGCATCAATGATGTAGCTTTCTCTTCTAGCTACACTAATATACTGACTACCAATGGGTTGATCCATGGAATTGAAGCTGTATTAATTCCAGATTAAATGCTGCTGATAATTTGTTCTAAATAGGAAAAATCAATGTAATAGACTCAAACTTGACGCATCACCTCCGCATAGCTAATACCCATATGACTTTGATCAAAAAATGCTTTACCATCCTTTATCAAGATCACTTGTGGACTTTCATGATCAACAGCAAACTTCGATGCGACCGAATTAGAAATATCTCGATAAGCAATCAAATCTAAATAATATGGGGTCAGTTTATTGGTATCTTCCTCTTTCCAGTTTCTCTTGAATCTATCCAAAGCCATACTACTGATAGAGCATCTGGTCGAATGCTTAAAAATCATCACTGGAGTAGTTTCACTTAAAGAAATAATCTCCTCAATTTGTGCGGGGTTGTTTAATACTTTCCAGTTCATAAGTTTTATTAACAGTTTAGAATGCTATTTGCTACATCAAATCCAAGGAATTCTTCGTTAAAATAGTTCCTTTGTATGTTTGAATTCAAAATACACATGCTAGAAATCAAGTCCTTATTTATGAAAAATACGCTCAGAGTCATAGTTATACTATTTGTTTTTTCGGGATGTAAAAGTATCAATCCAAGCAAGCCAAAATATGTAGGTGAGCCGGTGATTTTACCCAAAGCAACTTCTGAGATCAATATCCCAATAGAAATACCACTCTCACAAATTGAAAGATCGATAAACGATGCACTTCAGGCTTCACTTTTTGCAGACAGAGGACTAGATTTAGGTGGAGGATTCATGGCAGATATCGATGTAAACAAAACTGGTATAGCTAAACTTCAATCCAAAGGTTCAAACAAGGTGTCATTGGCGCTACCTATGAATATGGCTGGCAATTTAAAGTTTGAAAAGCGAATCTTTGGTCAAAATTTAAACACAGCCATTCCTTTCAATGAAAACCTAATTCCAGAAATTAGTTTTGTACCCAAAATTGGATCTGATTGGGATTTTTCATTACAAAACATCAATATTGAGGGATATGGGAGATCCATGAAGTACAACCTACTAGGATTTGAAATAGACCTTGATCCCATAATCAGAAAGCATTTGCAAAAAATGCTTGACAACCAATTGGACTTGAACAAATTTGGCAGGTTTGATTTCAAATCATTAGCCTCAGAAGCTTGGGACTCCTTTTCAAATCCCATAGAACTACAGCAGGATGGTGTCACAGCCTATATCTATTCACAACCTTCGAAGCTAAAAGTCACTGAAGAAATCACATCAGATCAAAAGCTAAAGCTATACCTGGGTATAGAGGGAGAAGTGTTCTCGCAAGTAGGAACTAAGCCATTGCTTACCAAAAAACCTCTTCCTAACCTTCTGCCAAATGAAAGTAAAGAAAACAAAATAGATATCATGATCCCCCTAGCCATTAGCTATGGGGATCTTGATCAGTATTTGATAGAAAATTTTGAAGGGCAAAGATTCAGAACTGATAAAAATACGTTACTCGAAGTATCGAATATCTCTTCTCAAAGCTACGGAGACAGAATTTTGCTTCATATGGACTTCAAAGCAATTCGAAGAAACCGCAAAGAGATCAAAGGGGAAATGTACCTCGTAGGCAAACCTACATTCGATATTGGAACAGAGGCTATTCGATTTGATGAAATTGAGTTTGACATTCAGACTAAAAACATCCTCGCCAGAAGTGCTACTTGGATGAAACAAGCTCAAGTACTTAATCAAATCAAAAAAAAGGCAAACTATCCAATAGGTGAATACCTCAATGAAGCTCGGCGAGAACTAAGACTACAAGGTCAGCTGCGAACTGAATTTGCTGACTTTTCCCTCATCAATCCTCAGCTAGATGTGGAAGGAATATACTGCACCGAAGAGGATATCAGGATATATTTGAGATCTACTGGCGAAATGAATGTGAAAGTAAGGGCATTTTGATCGTAGCCTGATTGCAAAAGGATCGAGTGGGGCTTTCCTCACAAGCATCAATCATCCTGCTTTCCAAAATCTAAAATCCTTTGAGTTTTCAAATGGATAACCCTGACTTAGTAAATGAATTTCTTGAAGTAATATCTTGAAGTTTTTTAGGTAAAAAAACTATATGGATTTTGAATAGTTATACAAGCGAATGAAAAAAAAAGTAATCATAATAGGTTCTGGAATAGCAGGGATAGCTGCATCTATCAGGATGGCTATAGCTGGGTGTGAGGTGGAAGTGTTTGAGGCAAATACCTATCCAGGAGGCAAGCTTTCAGAGATCACGCTTGGAAGGTATCGATTTGATGCTGGCCCTTCCCTATTTACTTTACCTGAACAAGTTGAAGAACTTTTCACCCTTGCAGGCCAAGATGTTAATGATCATTTCAAATTTAAGAAGTTAGACATTACATGTCAGTACTTTTGGGAAAATGGTCAACGAGTTAGAGCTTTTGGAGACATTGAAAAGTTTGCTGAAGAAATGAATACCAAAATTGGTGAGCCAGTCGTCAATATTCGAAAAGCATTGCAAAGTGCAGCCTACATCTATGAGCACCTGTCACCACTTTTTATGCATAGATCACTTCACAAGTGGAACACCTGGATGAATCCTCATGCGCTTAGAAGCTATCTCAAAATGGGCAAGCTAGGGATTTTTGATACCATGAATGCAGCAAATGAAAAACTATTTGAAAAAGATAAAACCATACAGCTATTCAATCGCTACGCAACCTACAATGGTTCCAATCCTTATCAGACACCCGCCACATTGAACATCATTCCTCATTTGGAATTTAATATCGGAGCTTTTTTCCCAGAAAAAGGAATGCATGATATCACTCTAAGTCTGTATAAGTTATCAAAGGATTTAGGGGTAAAATATCACTTCGGACAAAAAGTCACTGAAATACTGGTAAAAGATAAAAGAGCCTATGGTATCGCCATAGACAAAATGGAACACCGAGCAGATACTATCATCAACAATATGGACATGGTGAATGCTTACAAAACAATACTTAAAAATCAATACCAACCTACTAAATTACTCAATCAACCCAAATCGAGCTCTGCTTTGATTTTCTATTGGGGAATAAAGAAGCATTTTCCTGAATTAGAGCTTCACAATATCCTATTCAGTGATGCTTATCAGAAGGAGTTTGAGCATATTTTCCACCAAAAAACTATTTACAAAGATCCTACGATATATATCAACATCACCTCAGTTCACAAGCCGGATGATGCACCTGAAGGAGGGATGAATTGGTTCACCATGATCAATGTACCCAACAATCAAGGACAAAACTGGGACAATTTGATCCAAGAAGCTAGGCAAAATATCATCCATAAAGTAAATCGTATACTGAACACAGATATCGAATCACTGATAGAAGTTGAAGAAGTGCTAGATCCAAGATCAATCGAACTCAAGACATCTTCAGCTCAGGGTTCATTATATGGAAACAGCTCCAATAACAAGTATGCGGCATTTCTCAGGCACGCTAACTTTTCTTCAAGCATCAAAAACTTATATTTCTGTGGTGGAAGTGTACATCCTGGAGGCGGCATACCACTTTGCTTACTTTCTGCCAAAATCATGGCAGAAATGGCTCTCAAGCATCAATGAAAGTGATATAGGAAAACTAAAACACCAGAAAATGCTGGCTTCTTTTGACCTTTGATTTCAAGCTTTACATTAACCTCAGCCTTTACTGTTCCTCTTAAGTTTACTACTGACTTGAGGTTGGCATTGAGTCTTACTTCATTGTTCACCAATACAGGCTGCGCAAACCTTAGGCTTTCGATACCATAATTGATCATCATCTTTAGGTTATGAACTTCAACGATCTGGCCCCAAAGATATGGTACTAGAGACAAAGTCAGGTAACCATGGGCTATGGTATCTCCAAATGCACCTTCGGCTTTGGCTTTTTCAGGATTTGTGTGGATCCACTGATGATCTAATGTAGCCGTCGCAAATTGGTTGATCTGCTCTTGTGTGATTTGGTGATATCCTGAAGTGCCTAAGTCTTGGCCAATAAACTTTTCAAATGCTTCGAAGCTCCCGATTTTTACTAAACTCATGCTGCTATGTTTTAAAAGGTCTAAAGGTACAAAATTTCCCCCAAAATGGATTTGAATAAAGCTTCTTTCATTAAAACTTGTACAAGGCTTAAAAAAAATGTTGTATATATGTGTAAAAACTTTAGAAAGGTATCTCAATTATTAAGTTTTTGAGACTCATAACCAATAGCGCTATTATTACGAATGTACAGACTCACCAACCGAAAACAATATGAGCAATAGTACTACTCCCAAATACATACATGGATATCAAGACGATGAGCAAGAACGCCTTCGATATCAAGCCAAAGTGATCGAAAAACCAATCTATGATTTCATAGATTTTTCGAATAATCAAAAACTCCTGGAAATTGGAAGTGGCGTTGGTGCTCAGACGGAGATTTTACTGAATAGATTTCCTCATTTGCAAATCACAGGAGTTGAGTATGAGCCAAAGCAGATAGCTAAAGCACAGCAAAACATGAAGTCTCTAGGGTATGATGTTGACAAAGTTCAATTTATTCAGCAAGATGCCAAACAGCTTCAACTAGACGATCATTATGATGCTGCATTTATTTGCTGGGTATTGGAGCATATATCTGAGCCCGAGAAAGTACTTCAAAGCATGAAGCCATATCTACATGAAGGGGCAAAGATCGTAATCACGGAGGTATTCAATGCCTCATTTTATACCTATCCTCATGCAGCAAAGGTGATGGAGTATTGGGAGATCTACAATAACTATCAAAGAAGCATTGGAGGTGACCCAGATGTCGGAGCTAAGTTAGGTCACCTTTTGGAAATAGCAGGTTACAAAGATATAGCCTTAAGGTTTGGTGGATTTCATTTGGATAGCCGTACACCAGAAGTCCGTGCAGCTGTACTCGATTATTGGACCTCATTGATGAAAAGTGGAGCACCGGCTCTTCTAGAGGAAGGATTGATTTCATCAGATATGGTCTCTGCGATCAGTGAGGAAATGGAAAACTTGAAGCATCAAGAAAACTCCATATTTTATTATAATTTTATACAAGCGACTGCTTTTATCTAGTACTATGAAAATCTTCAAGCGCATCATTCGATTTATTGCAAAGTGCTTTATGTGGTTTTTTATCATTACCATTGGGCTTACTGTGATATATAAATTTGTTCCAGTACCAGTGACACCATTGATGCTGATCCGAGTAGGAGAGCAAGCGGTCGATAAAGATAAAGATGTAAGGCTATACAAGGATTGGGTTTCCATGTCCAGTATTTCAAGACATATGCCACAAGCTGTGTATGCAGCAGAAGATCAAAAATTCATGGATCATCGTGGGTTTGACACAGAGGCTATGAAAAAGGCTTGGGAAAACAATAAAAAAGGAAAGAGAATAAAAGGTGCAAGTACTATTTCCCAGCAGACATCAAAGAATGTATTTCTTTGGCCAGGTAGAAATCTGATCAGGAAAGGACTTGAAGCATATTTCACTGTTTTGATTGAGTTCATCTGGGGAAAAGAAAGAATCATGGAAGTCTATCTCAATGTGATAGAAATGGGAGAAGGTATCTATGGAGTAGAAGCAGCCGCACAGCATTATTTTAAAAAATCCGCTGCTCAACTTTCTCGTCAAGAAGCTGCGCTCATTGCCGCTACCTTACCAAATCCACGAAGATGGTCTCCTGCAAAACCTACAGCTTACATATACGGCAGACAAGCTTGGATTTTGATACAAATGAGAAATCTTAAACAATTAGATTACGGCACAAAGTGATTCAGGGAGCTGGGTAGATCATCAAGAATTAATACTTTATTGATAAAATTTTATGCTTAATTGAAATTGGACTTCTCCAAAACCCTCATGTGATCCTATAATCATAATGGTAAAGTCACACCCAGTATTTATTTTTCAATATCTTACATGAAACTTGCTTGAGGTCTGTAAATCGAAATGATATAAAAATAAAAAAGCCGTAAAACAAAGTCTCACAGCTTTAGTCAATTAACAATAAACCCAAAATAACCAGCTGTAGGAGAAGGATTCGAACCTCCACGGAGCAGTTAGGCTAAACACGAGCTCGATGTTTGCTTTATGCTGGTTTCTCCACCCCCGAGACAGGAGGGCATGTCTGCCAATTTCATCATCCTACAGTATAAGTTTTTCAATTTGATCCTGACCTGATGTCAGATATCGTGGCTGTAGGAGAAGGATTCGAATCTCCAAAGGGCAGTTGGGCAAAAACACGAACTAGTTATTTCCCCTTTTGCTGGATTTTCTACTCCCGAGACGGTCCCGATAGCTATCGGGATGCCAATTTCATCATCCTACAGTATAAGTTTTTCAATTTGATCCTGACCTGCTGTCAGATATCTTGGCTGTAGGAGAAGGATTCGAACCTCCAAAGGGCAGTTGGGCAAAAACACGAGCTCGATATTTGCTTTATCCTGGACTCCCCACCCCCGAGACAGGAGGGCATGTTTGCCAATTTCATCATCCTACAATATGTATTTTTTTCAAGTTTTTACACCTTTTGTGCTTGCTTGATGTTTCAAAGGTAATAAAACATTCCTTTTATTAAAATTTCTGTAAAAAAAATGATTAATTTTTACAGATAATTTATTTTATGACGACATTTCCTATCATTTTGTTAATTCAAGCTATGTTTTGAGTAGAGATTTTAAAAAAATGAAAATGAAAAGATAACAATGGACAACAAAGGCCAGAATACCATATATTATTTTGAAATGATGTACGTAAAACCAATTTTAATTGGCAAAAAGATCTAGAGATTGGAATATTTACAAAACTCATATTTCTAAAAAGTCTGAAATACAATATTAACGCTCAGAACATTGGCACAAAAAAAAGGAGGTTAACCCTCCTCTTCTAAATCTGAAAAATCAATTGTTTCATCTTCAAGATAATGTGGATACATTTTTTTATGTTCCTTTCTCACCTCTCCTGTGAGTGCTTCTCTGAACTCTTCTACATGGGTTCCCATTTCTGCTGCCATAAATACAGGAGTGATTCCTGTCTTCTTTTTGTATGCCTCTGCTAATTTTTCAAAATCTAAGAAATTGCGTTCTTCAAGCTCAATTGCTGACATTTGCATTTGTTCCTCCTCTGTAGGCATTTGATCTACAAGATCTATCTTGTTGAAAACCAACAGAGTTGGCTTATTATTGACACCGATCTCATTCAATGTCTGATTGACCACAGCTATATGATCTTCAAAACCAGGATGACTTATGTCTACTACGTGGATCAATAAATCCGCCTCTCTAATCTCATCAAGGGTAGATTTGAAAGATTCGATCAAATGAGTTGGCAACTTTCTGATAAAACCAACAGTATCGGATAGAAGAAAAGGCACATTTTCCAATACCACCTTCCGCACTGTAGAATCCACCGTGGCAAACAACTTGTTTTCAGCCAAAATGTCTGTCTTGGTGATCAAGTTCATCAATGTACTTTTACCAACATTGGTGTAACCTACCAAGGAAACCCTGACGATTCCTTTCCTACTCTTTCTCTGGGTGATTCCCTGCTTTTCTATTTCTCTCAACTTCTCTTTGAGAAGAGAAATTCTATTGCGAATATCCCTCTTATCGGTCTCGATTTCTTTTTCACCTGATCCACCTCTAGTGGTCGTACCACCTCGCTGTCTTTCTAAGTGTGTCCACATCCTAGTCAAGCGTGGTAGCAAGTATTGAAACCTTGCCAATTCTACTTGGGTCTTTGCTTGGGCTGTCTGTGCCCTTTGCAAGAAAATATCCAAAATTAGCAAAGAACGATCATACACTTTTACTTTTAGTTCATTCTCCAAATTTCGCATTTGGGAAGGTGAAAGATCATCATCAAAGATCACCATATCGACTTCAAAGTGCTCTATATATGCTTGGATCTCTTCCAATTTACCCGACCCCACAAATGTCCTGACATCCGGCTTTTCCAACCTTTGGGTGAATTTGTACACAGTCTTGGCTCCCATGGTTTCTGTCAAGAATGCCAATTCATCTAAATATTCAGCTACTTGATGGTCTGACTGACCCTGACGAATCAGTGCTACCAATACGGCTGTGTCTTGTTTGGGCGCTGTATCGTGTAATTTTTGAAGTTTTCTTGAATATTTGCTCATAAAGATTTTTTACTGATTCGCGTGAGTTATAGAATGAATTGAGTCGAATTTTAGTTCCATTTCGGAAACTATTGCAAAGTTATTATCCTCGTTCAAAATCCTGTTATATTTGAATCTTATTCCAATTGATATGGTTACAATACCATATTTTGACTCAATTAAATGTTTTATATTGTTATTATATGAAAATTACTGAAACTCCGATTAATGGTTTGTTAGAATTAAGCCCTGCTGTATTTGAAGATAGTCGAGGATATTTTTTTGAATCGTTCAGAATGGATAAATTGGCAGCAGCAGGTGTAAATAAGATCTGGGTGCAAGAAAACCAATCATTTTCCAAAAAAGGAACTGTCAGAGGACTACATTATCAAGCAGGTACTCATGCTCAAGCAAAACTCGTGCGAGTAATACAAGGCAAGGTATTAGATGTAGCAGTAGATTTGAGAAAAAACTCAGAAACCTATGGAAAAAGCTATGCTGTACTTTTAGACAGCAAGCTTCACAATATGTTTTATATTCCCGAAGGATTTGCTCATGGGTTTTCTGTATTGGAGGATGCAATTTTTTCTTATAAATGCTCAGCATACTATCACAAAGAAAGTGAAGGTGGTATCATTTGGTCAGATCCTCAATTGTTGTTAGATTGGAAAATTGATAAGCCTATCATTTCTGAAAAGGATGAATTATGGCCAACTTTTGATGAGTTCGATAAGAGAATAGGAGGTTTGTAATGGGTATTTTAAATTTTATTGGGTTCAAAAGCAAGTCAAAGCATCAACCCAAACTTGATTTGTCATGGCTTCAGGCAGACATGCACTCTCACCTTATTCCAGGCATAGACGATGGAGCTAAGAACATGGAACAGAGTGTAGCTTTGATCAAAAGATTACATGGGTTTGGATTGAAAAAAATCATCACTACACCTCACATCATGTATGAATTTTACAAAAATGATCCAAAAATCATTCAAGATGGTCTCACCAAAGTAAAAATAGCCCTGCAAAATGAAGGAATTGATATAGAAATATTTGCGGCGGCTGAATATTACATAGATGAGATTTTTTATGAAAATGTAAAGCATGATGCTGAACTTCTTACTATAAAAGACAACTTGATTCTTGTAGAAACTGGTTTTATCAATAAACCTGCACTTCTTATAGACACCTTGTTTGAACTGGAAATGAAAGGGTATCAACCTATTCTTGCTCATCCTGAAAGGTATCAATACCTCCTATCGGACCGTAGCCTGCAAGGTGAATTGATAGACAGAGGCATTTATTTTCAGCTGAATCTACTTTCACTCACTGGATTTTATTCAAAAGAAGTGAAGCATTTTGCTGAAAAACTCGTTGATGAAGGTAGAATCAAACTTCTAGGAACAGACTGCCACAACATGAGATACCTTGACATGCTTGAAACACTATCTTCTAGCAAATACTACCAAAAAATTCAAACTTTGGACTTATTGAATACCAGCTTATGAATATCTTGATCACAGGTGCGACGGGCTTGGTAGGAAGGTATTTGATCGAAAAATTCATCAACGATGGAAAGCTGACTGCCATTAAAAGACCTGAGAGCAATATCTCTTCCTTAGAAAAATATCCCATCAAGTGGATAGATGCAGATATTAGAGATTATCAAGCTTTGGAAGAAGCTTTGGAAGGTATTGATATGGTCATTCATGCTGCCGCACTTGTTTCATACGATAGCCGAGATGCTGATTTGCTTGTAAAAACTAATGTAGAAGGGACGACCAACTTGGTCAATGCCATGCTTGATAAAGGAATAAAAAAACTAATACATATCAGTTCTGTGGCTGCTTTGGGCAGGTCTCCTGAGGTAGTTTCTATAGATGAAAAGCATAAATGGATAGAATCTCCTCTCAATACACCTTACGCCATTTCTAAATACCAAGCAGATCTAGAAGTGTGGAGAGCAGCTCAAGAAGGTCTAGACGTCATGGTCATGTACCCATCTTTGGTTCTTGGCAAAATCGCTGACAAGCGTAGCAGCACACAGGTCTATCAGTATGTGATACAAGAAAATAAATACTATCCAGAAGGCACCATCAACTACGTAGATGTCCGAGATCTTTCTGAGGCTATTTACAGACTCTATCTGACAAACAAATGGGGGGAAAACTACATCATCAACGCTGAAAGCATTCCCTACAAGGAGTTTTTTGAAAAAATCGCTTTGGCAACAGGGAAAAGAGCACCTTATAAAGTTGTGAACAAAACTAGTCTAAAGTTTTTATTGTTTTTCACAAGATTAATGAAAGCATTAGGCTGGCACAATTCACCTTTGAATGCACAAACTGCCACACTAGCCCAAAGAAAAGTAAATCACATCAATGACAAATTATTGAGTGAAATCCCGATCACTTTTCACAAATTAGAAGACACTATCATATGGGCCACAGGCAAGAATTGATACAGTTTTTGCATGCACATGCATAAGTCAAGAAAAGAACTTAAGGTACTGAAGATCGTAAATAGAAATTATCACCGCACAATTATAATTTAGACCCAAAAATCATCATTGATTCCAAGCAATAAGACTTAATTCTTGGAATAAGTAAGAAAAAAATCAAAGTCCAAAGGAGTAAAGATTTATATTTTTGGTATATTATACATTGATTAAAAACTGAAGCAAATGACAGGAGATTTTGAAAACGATTGGAAAAAAAGCAAAGAGCTAGTAAAACGATTTGAAAACTCCCTGAAAGAAAACCTCAACCTATTCTTTGATGAAGAAGAGTTGGAGGATATAATCCACTATTATTTTGAAAACAATAAGCTGGAAAAAGCATATAAGGCAACAGACTATGCTTTGGAAAACTTTCCGTTTAGTTTAGAGCTAAAGCTTCTCAAAGCACAGTGTATGATCCTGGGTGCGGAAGTAGAAGAAGGTTTGGACATGCTTGAGAACTTGAACAATCTATCTCCAAACAATGAAGACGTGATTATGGCATTGACAAATGCCATGATGCTCACGGGAAATGCCAAGGAAGCAATTGTGATTTTAGAAAACTTCCTGCCCCTAGCAGAAGATAAAGCAGAAGTATATTACTGTTTAGGCACATTCTATCGTTCTTTGGATGACCGAGAAAATGCCATGTATTATTTCAAAGAATGTGTCAAGAATCGGATTACGCATGAAGACGCCCTTTTTCAATTGGCCATGCTTACCGAAGAGGAAGGTTCATTCAACGAAATACTCGAGTTTTATCAAGAATTCATCGATAGAGATCCATATTCTGCTGGTGCTTGGTACAATCTCGGGGTAGTCTACAATCGGCTTAGTAAATATGAAGAAGCAATCAAAGCATACGACTATGCACTCATTATAGATGATAGCTTTGCCTCTGCTTATTTCAATCTCGGCAATGCCTACATGAACACAGAACAGTATGAGCTGGCACTGGAAGCTTATCAGAATACAATAAGTAGTGAGGGAGCCAATGCTGAAAATTGTTGCTATCTAGGAGCAGCTTATGAAAAGTTAGAGCAAATAGATCAGGCTTTTAAGTATTTCAAAAAATCAGCAAAGCTAGATCCAGAGTATGAAGATGCGTGGTTTGGGCTTGGAATGTGCATGCTGAAAAAAGAAAAATACTTTGAGGCTGTTCATTACTTCAAAAAAGCAATCAATCTGGTCAAATCTAACCCTAACTATTGGGTAGGACTAGCAGATGCTGAATACCATTTAGGCAATCTCCTAGCTAGTTCCGAAGCGTATGAGGAAGCAATCAATTTAGAATCTGGTATCACAGACACCTATATAAACCTGTCTATCATCTATTTTGAGCAAAATAGGTTTGAAGAAGCAGAAGATGTGCTCAAAGAAGGCATAGAAGAAGAGCCAGAAAATGCAGAGCTGTATTACCGACTTGTAGTTTTTCTTATCAAATCAGGGAAATATAAAGAAGCCTTTACATATTTAGAAAATGCATTAACTTTGGACTTTGATAAACATATCTTACTGTATGAGTTGATGCCAGAGGTAAAGCACCAAAAGGCAATCTCAAAGATTATCTCTCAATTTAAGGAAAGCTGATAGGGCTTTTCTTTATTACCAACTATTTACCAGTAATAAAAACCCGGCAAATGAATTATGTTTTAAATAACATCCCGGTACGAACAGAGAAACCTCGTACATCGGGATTCACCATGGTCATGGACAAAGGCCTAAGCATCAGAGAAGTTGAAAATTTTTTAGATAATAATTCAGATTTTGTAGATATCGTAAAGCTAGGATGGGCCACATCGTACCTTACCAAAAATCTAGCAGAAAAAATCAGCCTGTATCATGATGCAGGAGTACCAGTTTACTTAGGAGGTACCCTTTTTGAAGCATTTGTGGTCAGAAATCAGTTTGATGATTATAGAAAAGTCTTAGAAAAGTATGATCTAAGATTTGCTGAAGTATCGGATGGTTCGATCAGTATGAATCACGATAAAAAGTGTGAATTCATCGAAACCCTTGCCAAAGACGTAACTGTACTCTCAGAAGTAGGATCCAAAGACGCTGCCAAAATCATCCCTCCTTACAAATGGATAGAGCAGATGGAAAAAGAACTGCAAGCAGGTTCTTGGAAAGTAATCGGAGAAGCTCGAGAAGGTGGTACAGTGGGATTGTTCAGAGACTCTGGAGAAGTACGTCAAGGCCTTGTCGAAGAGATTCTTACCAAAATCCCAGAAGAGAGAATACTTTGGGAGGCACCACAAAAAGAACAGCAGGTTTGGTTTGTCAAGCTTCTTGGCGCCAATGTCAATCTAGGAAATATAGCTCCAGCCGAACTCATCCCATTGGAAACTATCAGACTTGGACTCAGAGGAGACACTTTCGATCACTTTATCGGTGAAATCAAAATTTAAATATTCTGGACTGCTAGCATGTATTCTGGCAGTCCATTTCGTTTTCCCCACATGATTAGATTCAAAGATTATCTCCTTACCTACCTCAAAGGTATGGCCATGGGAGCAGCAGACATCGTCCCAGGTGTATCTGGCGGCTCCATAGCCCTCATCACAGGCATATATGAAGAGCTTCTTGATAGTATAAAATCATTCGACAAGGCAGCCTTGTCACTTTTGGCAAAGCTTGATTTTAAGCAGCTTTGGAAGCATGTCAATGGAGGATTTCTGTTGTCCCTATTGATGGGTATTCTTACCAGCATATTCGCTTTATCCAAGATCATCACCTTTTTGATAGACGAATACCCTATACCTGTGTGGTCTTTTTTCTGTGGGCTTATCATCATATCGGCTATCATCATCTTAAGAGACATCAAGAAATGGTCAATTGCAGTAGTCATTGCCTTACTCATCGGAATAGTCGCTGCATATTTTTTCACAAACATGCCCGCAGTCAATTCTCCTGAGGGAATTTGGTTCACTTTTCTGGCAGGAGCCATTGCCATATGTGCCATGATATTGCCGGGAGTATCAGGAAGCTTTCTCCTACTTATGCTGGGGCAATATGAAAGAATTCTTTCTGCTGTATCAGAACGAAATATTTCTATAATCTTGGTGTTTGCTGCTGGTTGTATTACAGGATTATTAGCCTTTAGTAGGCTCATTTCATGGCTTCTTAAGAGGTATCATGCAATGACGATAGCCGTCTTATCCGGATTTATGCTAGGGTCTATCAATAAACTATGGCCTTGGAAAATCGTCCTTAGCTACAGAATATCTTCCTCAGGAGTACAGAAGCCACTCATTACCCAAAATATACTTCCACAAGATTATCTTGCTCAAACTGGACAAGATTCCTTATTTTTGCAAGCGATACTAGCATTTGCTTTTGGTATACTTCTGGTACTAAGTATAGAACGGATTGCAAATTATATCAAAAAATCATGAGAAAATTTGGACTAATAGGATTCCCGCTGACTCATTCTTTTTCAAAGAAATATTTCACAGAAAAATTTGAAAAAGAAGGACTGGCTGATTGTCAATTTGATTTGTATGAAATTGACAACATAGATCTATTTCCACAAATTCTCTCTCAAAACCCTTCCTTGGAAGGACTAAGCGTCACCATTCCCTACAAGGAAAAAGTAATCACTTTTTTGGATGCTTTAGACCCTGCTTGTGAACAAATTGGTGCAGTCAATTGTATCAAAATAAATCAAGGAAAACTAACAGGATACAATACGGATTATATTGGATTCAAAGATTCTTTAGACATCTGGCTCGGTGGGTTAAGACCAAAAGCTCTTGTGCTTGGAACAGGCGGTGCTTCCAAGGCTGTAATCCAAGCACTCAAAGATCTCCAGATTCCCTATCTTATGGTTTCTAGAAACCAGAGCAATCTAGGGGATTGGATTACTTATGAGGATCTTTATCAAGACCAAAGCATTTTGAGCACGCATCACCTCATCATCAACACAACACCCCTTGGTACATATCCCAATACGGAAGCCATGGCTGACATCAATGTGGAGTTGATCACTGGGGAGCATAAAGTTTACGACTTGGTATATAATCCAGAAAAAACTTTTCTCATGAGGTCTCTTGAAGCTAGAGGCGCCGTAGTAAAAAATGGACTAGAAATGCTACACCTCCAAGCAGAGGCTGCTTGGAAGATATGGAATTAAGTTCTGTAGACTGAACAATTCCCCCTATCATAACTTCTATAGTAAGCTATAAGCCTTGGTTTGTTTCTTAGTCAAATACCCATTTGACAAAGTCTAATTCAAAGTGAAAATCCTTCACAGGATCAATCAAGGCTTACCTACTATCCATTTTAAACCAAATCACCCTATGTATTGGAAAAAACTATCTCATGAAGAGATCAAAAATACCGTATTCAAAGCTTTAGGCGAAAATCTAGACTATAGAGGAGAAAGGCCGATTCTCGGAATCCCAGGAACATACCTTGACACGACAGAGTTCTATCCTGATGCTCCATTCCTCCAAGACGCACCTTATATGTCTGCCATGGTGCGCAATCCCAACCACATTGGCGTACACACATTAAGTGAAAAATCAGTCCTTGAAGTGTTTGAAGGAACACAGAAAATCGAAAGAGACTTGATCAAATTGGTGGCAGAAGAGATATTTCATGGAGAGCAAGATGCTCAAGATGGCTATGTGGCTACTGGAGGAACAGAAGCCAATATTCAAGCCATGTGGATTTATAGAAATTACTTCTTGAAAGAAAAAGGAGCTAGACTGGGAGAGATTGGCTTGGTCTATTCTGAAGATTCACACTACTCCATGCCCAAGGGAGCAAACATCCTCAACTTGCAAAATATCATCCTCCAAGTTGATCCCGAAACAAGGCAGATACTTAAGTCTTCTTTGAATGAAAAAATCAAAGCCGCTAGGGAAGAGGGAATCAAATATTTCATAGTGATTGCCAACCTATCCACGACGATGTTTGGCTCAGTAGATGATATTGATCTATTGGGGGATTATTTCACTGACCAAAACGTGGACTTCAAGATTCATGTAGATGCTGCTTATGGAGGGTTTATATATCCATTTACCAATCCCACTAGTCGATATACATTCCAAAATCCCTACATGAACTCGATCACAGCTGATGGTCACAAGATGCTCCAAACTCCGTATGGTACTGGTCTATTTTTGATAAGAAAAGGATTCATTGAATATGTCAAAACTGACGAAGCACAGTATATCCCAGGAAAAGATTTCACCATCAGTGGAAGTAGATCTGGTGCCAATGCTATATCCATGTGGATGATCTTAAAGATCCATGGCTCTGAAGGGTGGAAGTACAAAATGGAAACCCTCTGTGACAAAACTGAGCGGATTTGTAAGAAACTAGAAAAAATGGGTGTGGAATATTTCAGAAATCCCTACAACAATATCATCGCTATCAAAGCAAAACACATGTCAAATGAGCTCGCAGAAAAATACTATTTGGTGGCCAATACCTACGAATTTGAACCAGAATGGTACAAAATAGTGGTCATGCCGCACGTGAAGCGCGGCACAATCGACAGCTTCCTGATAGAGCTGGCTGGAGAGCAAAAACAAGTGAAAGCATAGTATTGATTGAAAATATTTTGAACGAAAAAAAGCGAAGGATAAGACACCTTCGCTCTTTTTGGTTTTTTTAAAATATTGCATATTAACATCTTGTTCTGTATCCCCACAAAACATTTATAATTTTGGCATTTTAATTTACCTTTTGGCAAAAATATTTTTAGGACCATCACAAGGGCTTGTATCTACTTCAAGCCTATTATTTGATACTATTGTCACCGATTCTGTCGTAGCATTAGAATTACAGCTTTGAATTATCTCACTTGGACTTGAGAATGTTAATAAGGCAAAAATCTCATCCTGAGTGGAATCAATCGTATAAGTTCCGCTTGCACTACTTTCCGTCCCGTTGATGTCTTGTGTCTTTTGAAATGTACCATCTTGTCGGAATTGATAAGAAACAAAGTAATCGGCTTCACCTTCAGGAATATCCACTGGCCATGAACCAATGGTTTCAGTCAACTCCCAAGTTCCAATTATCTGTTGATCAGGTGTTTCGTCCTCAGAACATGCAGAAAAGCCTAGAATTGCTCCAAGAATAATAATTGTAAAAATCTTTTTCATGTTTTTATAGTTATTGGTTATAAAGTCTATACGTAGATTAACTAATAAATGTCTCAATTTATAAAAAGTTTTAAAAAAAAACAATTTAGTACCTTGCCGACTAATACCTGGAGAATTGTCTATTTGTGAATAAACTGATCACTGCATATAGCTATTGGAAACTACTCAGCTGGAGAAAAATTTCGAATTATTCCCTTTTGATCGCTTCTTATCGTTACAGCCGATGGATCAAAAAACCAGTGCTTTGGGGACGACCAACTACCCTCTCGATAGAACCCACCACCAGCTGTAATCTCCGATGTCCTGAATGCCCTAGTGGATTGAGAAGCTTCTCCAGACCCACAGGAATGATCCAAGAAGACCTTTTCAAAAAAATCATCGACGATAACGGCCAATATCTAACCTATTTGCACCTCTACTTCCAAGGAGAACCCTACCTCCACCCAAAATTTTTGGATTTTGTGAGCTATGCAAGCCAAAAGAAAGTGTTTACTGCTACTTCTACCAACGCCCACTACCTTACAGAAGAAAATGTGGAAAAAACTTTGAATTCTGGACTCAAGCAACTGATAGTGTCCATGGATGGAATCAGCCAAGAAGTCTATCAAGAGTACCGTATCGGCGGAAAGCTATCCAAAGTCCAAGCAGGCCTTAGCCTACTTATCCACAAAAGAGCTGAGAGAAAATCGCTTTACCCCAGGATCATTTTACAGTTTTTGGTAACAGGCAAAAACGAACATCAACTTGATGGCTTGAAAGATTGGGCAAAAATGATGAAAGTAGATGAACTTCAATTGAAAACTGCCCAAATCTATGATTTTGAAAATGGATCAGAATTGATTCCAAAAAACATAAAATACTCAAGGTATATTCTTGGTAAAAATGGCAAATGGGAACTCAAAAAAGAAATAGAAAATAAATGCTGGAGAATGTGGCAAGGGTCAGTAATCACTTGGGATGGAAGGGTAGTACCGTGCTGCTTTGATAAAGATGGTGAACATGTCATGGGGCAGCTTACCTATCAACGATTGGAAGATATCTGGCAAAACACTAAATACATTGATTTTAGAACTTCCCTTCTTCGAGATAGAAAAGAAATTGAAATCTGCAAAAACTGTACAACTTGATCAAAATTAGTCCTATTTAAGGAATTAGCTATTTCTTTACAATATGGAATAGTTATCTTTACGCAAGTTTTCCAAAATTTAATGCCGAAAGACGTCAAATTTCTTTCAAATTAGATGATAGACATCTTTTCGAGGAAATCTAATGATCTGACAATCACAATTTTCGATATGCATTTTCCTTTACACGCAGTTTATAGAAAAGTCTCCGTAACATTGGTTTTATTAATAGCCCTAGTTTTAGCGGTACCATTTCAGTCCCTTTCACAATCCATGGCTGATATATCTAGTATCAATGTAGATGAACTTTCGGACGAACAGATCAGGGAACTACTCAATCGAGCTAATGAAGCCGGCCTCACTGAAGATGAATTAATCCAAATGGCGCGATTACGTGGCTTGTCTGCGCCTCAAGCAGAAAAACTGCAAGAGCGGATAGAAAAATTGAACCTAAATGGTTCTTCTGGTAGGTCAAGCTCATCCAGTGCTTCAAAAAGAGAACCCCGAAAACAAGGTGACCTCAACGAAATCACGCAAGGAATTTTTAAATTTCAGCAAGACCCTACACTAAAGTCTGAACCATCTCAGATCTTTGGTGCAGATCTATTCTACAACAAAAACAGGCGATTGACTTTCGAACCGAATCTAAACCTTGCAACACCAAAGACCTATATCCTTGGGGCTGGAGACATGATTTACGTGGATATATATGGCCAATCAGAAAAATACTACGAAGCAACTATCAATCCCGATGGTTTCGCAATCATAGACAATGTAGGGCCAATTTCCCTTTCTGGTAAGTCTATAGAAGAAGCTACAGGAATCCTGAAGAGTAGGCTTTCTAGGTACTATCAAGGTCTAAGTGGCTCCAACCCAAACACATTTATTCAAGTCACTTTGGGTAATGTAAGAACGATCAAAATAAACCTTGTTGGAGAGTTGAGACTTCCAGGTACATTTACATTGAGCGCATTCAGCTCCGTTTTTAATGCACTATATGCAGCCGGTGGTCCAAGTGAAAATGGAACCATGCGGAATATCAAATTGATCAGGAATGGAAAGCTTGTGCAAACTATCGATATATATGATTTTCTGATCAATGGAAATGCCAATCTCAATCAACAACTACAAGATCAAGATGTGATTTTGGTAGAACCATTTGAAGGTAGAGTGACTGTAGAAGGTGAGGTCAAAAGACCAAAGATTTATGAAGTGAAAAATGGTGAAAGTTTTGGACAACTATTGAAATATGCAGGAGGGTTTACAGATGAGGCA
The DNA here is from genome assembly GCF_022549675.1 of Belliella kenyensis. Classification (GTDB taxonomy): domain Bacteria; phylum Bacteroidota; class Bacteroidia; order Cytophagales; family Cyclobacteriaceae; genus Belliella; species Belliella kenyensis. Next base: position 210,089 of record NZ_JAKZGR010000005.1, read on the forward strand.
TTTCAAGACCGAATCAATGTAACAAGAGTAAGTGGAAAAGAAAGAGCAGTATCAGATATTTTCAAAGATCAGTTTTCAATCTTTACGGTAAAGGGCGGAGATGTGTATAAAGTAGGAAAAGTTCTGAATAGATACAGTAATCGTGTACAAATCAAAGGGGCTGTATTTAGAGAGGGAAATTATGCTTTGACAGATGGTTTGACTTTAAAAAAGCTGATTGAAAATGCAGATGGTGTAAGAGGTGAAGCTTATCTGGAAAGAGCTAGCATCCTAAGGACAAGTGCCGACTTATCCACAGAGGTGATTTCTGTAAACCTTCGTGAAATATTAGAAGGATCATCACCAGATATTCCACTCCAAAGAGAAGATGTGATCAGAATATCCAGTATCTATGACCTTAAGGAAGAAGTCTATGTGCAAATCACAGGTGAAGTGAGCAAGCCAGGCACATACCCTTTTTCCAAGCAAATGACCGTAGAGGATTTGATCATAATGGCAGGGGGACTTCGGGAGGCTGCAAATACAAAAGACATTGAAATATCCAGAAGAATCAGTGAACCAGAAGCAGGAACATTTTCTGTCCTTGTTCCTGTAAGTGTAGAAATTGATTTCAGTCAAAATGGATCTACAGAAATTCTAGAGCCATTTGATAATGTGATCATCAGAAGAAAGCCAAATTTTACTCTAGAAAAAATGGTATTTATAGAAGGCCAAGTGAATTCACCTGGAGCATTTGCAGTACAATCAGCCAAAGAAAGGGTGTCCGATGTCATCAAAAGGGCTGGAGGATTGACAGCATTTGCCTATGCAAAAGGCGCTACTTTGATCCGAAGAACGGAGTACTACAATACCGAATCGGAGCAACTGAGAAGACAGAAAAATTTGATTGATCTGCAAGAAAAACTGCAATACGACCCCAACCATACTGAAGCACAAGAGATGCTGCTAGAGCGACTTTTCAAATCGCTCGGAAATAAAGATGAGGTGGCGAAGAGTGCAGGAGAAAGCACCGCAGCATCCGAGGTGAAAAAAGAAACAATCTCAGGAATCGTGGAGTCAAAGGCAGATATTTCCCCTATCAAAATCAAGGAAATGGAAGCAGTCGCAATAGATCTGGAAAAAATACTCAATAATCCAGGATCGGAATTCGATTTGATCTTAGAAGAAGGAGATATCATTTCTATCCCAAGACAACTTCAGACAGTGAGAATGAGAGGAGATGTGGTCTATCCTACTACAGTACGATATGACAATTTAGGTGGATTGAAGTATTACATAAACAGAGCAGGTGGATTTGACAATAGAGCAAACAGGAAGCGTACCTATGTAGTATATGCAAACGGTGAAGTAGCACGAACCAAAAGCTTCTTAGGAATCAGGGCTTATCCTCGTATAGAGCCTGGCGCAGAAATATTCGTTCCTACAAAAGGCCCAAGAATGCCCATGAGACCAGGAGAAATAGTAGGATTGACTACAGGATTGGCAACTTTGGTATTGATCGTCACGCAAATAAACAATTAAGCAAAATGTCGGAAAAGCATATTTTGGACGATAAAATTACTTTGAAAGAAATAGTACTTAGAACCAAAGCATGGATCAATTATTTCCAAAGCATGTGGATTTACATATTGATTTCAGCAATCATAGGAATGGCTTTGGGGGCTACATATTCAATTTTGAAAAAACCAGTTTATGCTGCTGAAACCATTTTTGTACTAGAAGAATCTGATGGAAGTGGACTTGGGCAGGTGTCTGGCTTGGCATCACTAGTCGGAATGAACCTCAGCAGCCTAGGAGGTTCAAGTGGTCTCTTTCAAGGAGATAATATCATGGAGCTTTATAAGTCAAACAATATGCTTGACAAAACACTTTTAAGTCCATTTGATAATGAGGTCCTACTTATCGATAGGTATATCCAATTCAATAAACTAGATGAAAAATGGAAGAATAAGGTGGATCTTAAAAACATGAATTTTGGAATAGAAAGAAGTGATTTCACTGTGACTCAAGATTCTGTTATGAAAGAAATAGCTAAAACCATTAAAGAAAAGCACCTCTCTGTAGCAAAACCTGATAGAAAACTCACCATTATCAAAGTGGATATCACTTCGAAAGATGAAGCCTTTGCTAAAGTCTTCAATGAAAAATTGGTAGAAAATGTGAACAATTTTTACTTGGAGACCAAAACAAAAAAAACTTCGGAAAACTTAAATATCCTACAGTCACAAGCTGATTCCGTTCGTAGGATTCTTGATAGAAGTTTAGAAGATTTTGCCAGCCTAAGTGATATGACACCAAATCCCAACCCTTTACTTCAAGCGGGAAATGTGGGGATAAGAAAAAAACAAGTGGATGTACAAGCTACCACCGCAATCTATTCTGAAATTGTCAAAAATCTCGAGATAGCTAAAGTTAATCAAAGAAACACATCTCCCCTCATTCAGATAATCGACGGACCTAGATACCCACTTGATCGGTATGAAATTAAGCTACTCAAAGGTTTAGTATTTGGAGGACTTATAGCAATTGTTCTATGCTTTCTTGCTTTATACATCAAAGAACTGAACAGAAAATATCTCAAAGAAATCTAAAAAATAAGAGCTAATAAATCTACCTTCTAATGTCTATAACACAACCTAGACACAATATGCTGATCCAGAATATTTACTTCATATAATTCTTTTCTCTACCCCAGCGCTCGTTTAATCCATCCATAGTAGCTTGATAGCAAAGCTTCAAGGAAGAGAAATCCAACCTCGGAACAAAATAAATGAGATACTTCATAAAAGTTGTCAAAACGGATTTTGGAAAATGCTTCTTATGAATGTAGGCTGTGTTTCTGACATTACAATAATCTTTGATCGGAATACCGGACCATGCTATAAAGAGGCCTCTAAAAGGTAAATTCAAAATCTTCGTGGCTGCTTTGGGATGATAATGTATGGCTGAAACAACTGTGGCTATTCCTAAGCCCGATTTTGCAGCTCGATATTGATAATCTACTTCATCGCCCCAGATAAACATTTCCTTCTTTGGATAACCAATTTGCTCAATCAGAATTTTGGAAACCAAGGTGCCATTGAAAGGATTAGCTTGCCCGAGAATAATCCCATCTACTGAATTGTCTATAACTTCCTTTTTATTACTAAATACACCATGGCCATCAGGATAATTCAGCTCAAAGCTCAATTTGCTTGGATCCTTTATATCAAGAACCAAAGAATTTAAAAAATTCGCTTTGGAAGTATAGCGTAAAAGCTGTCCCAGTGCTCTAGGATCAGCACTTCCGTCATCATCCATTAGCCAAAGCCAATCAAACCCTGCTTCATAACCAAATTTTACCCCTTCATAGAACCCTCCTGCTCCTCCAGAATTAACGGATAAGCCAATAAAAGTAACAGCAATTACATCCTTTGAGGGTTTCTTTGCCATTACCTGTTTCTGCGAAACTACCTTTTCTTTGCTCTCTAGTGATATTGTTTCATCAATAATTCCCATATCTTGAAGCATTTCACGAGTGCCATCCTTAGAACAATTATCTACAAGTATGATAGCGTCTAAGGTTCTTTCTTGTGCAAGCAATGCATCCAAGCTCGTCAGAAGTTGATCTTTTCTATTGTAGGTAACTACTACAGCAGCCACTTTCGATTGATTCATATTTGGGTCAAGTCCTTTTTGAAGCTCGAAGATAATAGACTTTTTGATCAACCATTGCCAATTGTAGACCTTAGTTCTCTTTTGAAATAATAAATTGAAAAAATAGTACCCAATATCTCTGTAATCACAACACCTATAGCGGCTCCAATAATTCCAAAAAAAGGAATAAGTAGACAGATTAATAATACATGAGCAATACCAATCAAACTCAAATACTTACTGACCAAATCTGCTTTCCCCATATTATATAATCCCTGAACTGCGCACAGATTACTTATGGATATAATTAACGGAAGAAAGGACATGATTCTTAATAATACTATAGAAGGTTTGTATTGATCTCCTAATAATAGGTCGCTTATGGGTTCAGCAAAAATGAATAAAATCATAGAAATCAAAAATGAAAACATAACAATGACTTTACCAATTTTGTAGATAAAAGACACTCCTGTGCGCAAATTCGTATGAATCTTTTTGCTAATCAATGGATATATGGATTGTGATACTGGTCCATTGAGCCCTTTCACAGCTTGTACGATTTTTTCGGCCGCTGCATAGTAACCTACAAGAGTATTGTTAGTAAACAAACCAAGAATAAATGTGGTAGAAGTCGTAAATAAACTGATGGCAAGTGTGGATGTAAATATATACCAACCATCCTTGAAGTGCTTCTTCAAGATATCCCAAGAGGGAAGATAAAAGAAAACTCTGAATTTAAGCTTAACTAATATCATAGAAAAAATTCCTGAAATGATAAAGCCTGCTGAGGTTAGTCCCTGCACCAATAGATAATCATCTTGCTCCTTGACCAAAGCAAAAATACTTAAAGTAAATAGGACTTTTGTACTCACATTGATAAAGGTAATATATTTCATCTTTTCCTTACCTTGAAAAAGCCATATTGGAAACAAAAACTGACCAACTACCATTCCGAATGTAATCATATAAAGGTCCCAATGATTTTTGAACTTATCGATAAAAAAAACCAAAATACACAATATCAAAAAGCTAAAAAACATTAGAAAAAATTTGATAATCATGGTGGCACTGAATATCTCATTGACTTTATCAAAATCATCCCTATGAATGGAAACCTGCCTTGTTGCAGAAAGATTGAATCCATAGTCGGTGATCAAGGCAAAATAAGTAATCGTCGCAGTAGCAAATGCCAGCAAACCAAAATAATCAGGCTCAAGAATTCTAACCAAATACGGCACAGTCAATAGTGGCAATACATAATTGACAATTTGTATTGTCCCTAGCGAGAAAATATTTGTCAACAACCTCCTGTGGTCCTCATGCTTTAAATACCTTCTTATCCTCATGCCGGATCAATAAAGAATGAAGGAATTTGCCTTTCAGTCTGAATACAAGCTAATATCAATTCACTGGCTTCAAGAGCTTCCTTGACCGTGACATCCATGTCTAAGTACCTGTAAGTCCCCAATCTACCCAAAAAACTTACTCCCACTTGATTTTTTGCCAAAATCAAATATTGATTAAGCATTTTCTTTTCATCCAATAACCTAATAGGATAATATGGAATATCACCTGGTTCACATGACTTACTGTACTCTTTGAATATTATTGTTTTTTCATGAGATTCCCATGGAGCGAAATACTTGTGCTCTGATATTCTTGTAAAAGGAACATCAGAGTCACTATAATTCATCACAGCACAGCCTTGAAAATCCCCATCGTGAATTTCACTTTTGAACTCCAATGTCCTGTAGCCCAATCTTCCATAAGCAAAGCCGAACCATGCATCAATTGGACCAGTGTAAAAAACATGATCATAATCTGTGTGCACTTCTTGGTCAAATGCTGTGTTGAGAATAACTTCTATCAATTGATGGTCAAGCAGTTTCTCAAAAATTGGAGTATATCCTTCCCTCGGTATTCCTTGATATTTGTGGTTGAAGTAGTTATCGTTATAATCGAACCTTAGTGGCAAACGTTTCAAAATACTTGCAGGTAAAGATTTAGGATTCAACCCCCATTGCTTCTCTGTGTATCCTTTTAGAAAAGCCTCATATAGCTCTTTTCCTACAAACTTCAATGCCTGTTCTTCAAACGATTGAGGAATTTTAATCTTTTGGTCAGCCAGTCCTTGAATATATCTTTTTGCTTCCTTAGGACCATAAGCTTTACCAAAAAATTGATTGATTGTATGCAAATTTATAGGCAAGGAATATACATTCTGTTTGTAGGTAGCTTTTACCCTATTGATATAAGGCACAAATTCAGCAAAACGATTTACGTACTCCCAAACTTTCTCATGGTCAGTATGAAAAATATGTGGACCATATCTATGTACCATAACTCCTGTTTTTGCATCTCTTTCCGTATAGCAATTACCTCCCAGATGATTCCTGCTTTCAAACACAGTAACATGATGCCCATGCATTGCCAACTCCCTAGCCAAAACTGCTCCTGAAAAACCCGCTCCTGCGATAGCAAAATTCATATTCTATTGTTTTTATCTAAAATTTAAGTCAAATGTAGACAAGATTTATGTATAAACCCTCTAATACCCCCTCCACATTATGTCATAGAAAAGAAATTTATAATCCCAAAATTAATATTAACTATTTGAAAAAACATGCTTGCATTAATTCTTGAATTTCCTGGCGATAGATTCAACGCTAAATCGATGTAGATAAATCATTAGAAAAAAGAGTGTAGTTCTTTGACTTGAATTAACTAAGCAAATGTGTAGCCACTTATACATTCTATAAAAATGCCAAAAAAAAACAAAACCTAAATTCTCCAATTATATTGTCATCTGAATAAACATAGTAAGATTTATCATCATTTTTTTTACTTTTGTAAGGAAAAATTTTCAACTAAATCGCTACTCACTCTGCACATGGCTTATTCTTCTGTCGCCATTATTATTGTCAATTGGAATACCTATGATTTTTCGAAAAGTTGTCTTAATCAACTCAAAACTTTATCCTATCCCAATTTCAAAATTTTCCTAGTCGACAATGGCTCAACGGACGGAAGTGGTCAAAAGCTACGAATAGAATTTCCAGAAGTCACATTTCATCAAAACCACACCAACCTTGGTTTTACTGGTGGAAACAATGTAGGTATTGAAATGGCGAAGCAAGAACCTTATGATTACGTTTTACTATTGAATAATGATACTTATTTTGATTCTTCATTTTTAGAACCATTGGTCAATTATCTAGATCAACACCAAGAGGCAGGGGCAGTTCAACCACTGATTTTCGAAAAAGAAGACTCATCCAAAATATGGCACGCAGGTGGAGTTATCCACAGGTTCAAAGGAAAGGTAGAAAGTATAACTCATGCCATATCTTATGAAAGAGCATATGAAACAGAATGGATTACTGGATGTTCCTTTATGGTTCGCAGAAAACTAATCGATGAAATCGGCTCTTTAAATGCTACTTATTTCGCCTATTTTGAAGATGTTGATTGGTCTTTAAGGATAAGGGAAAATGGCGCTAAACTCTACATCATTCCATCGTCTACCCTCTATCATGAAGTTAGCGGATCTACCAAGTCAAAGAAAAAACAAAGCGAAGGTTATTTAAGTCCAATCAATCACTATCTGAATATACGAAACCAATTGTTATTGCTTAAGTCACATCCAAAACAGTTTATCTATGTAAGTGCTTGGCTATTTCAAATCTTAAAAATAACGTCATATCTAAGTTACTTTTTAATCAGATTTAGATTCAAAAAACTGCGTGCGGCATTTCATGGATTATGCGATGGAATATGCCATAATCCCAATAGCAATAAGGTTCCAGATATCAAGGCATATTTATAGTCAATTGGTCAAATTCAGGTATATTTCGAATTCAAATGTAAAAGCCTTTTCTCAGAATGCATTTTGTGATTTTCATCTTTCTAGCTATTTTTTTCACTCTGACTTTGAGTTGGACAGTGAAAAATATGGTTTTCAAAGGAAAATGGGAGTATTTGATCTATTTTTTATTGGTTTATTTCCCTGTATATACTGTTTTCTTGAGTGTAACTTATGCTGTTACTGATTCAGCAGTAATAGTTAAGATATTTCAATTCCTCAAAGATCTTGTGGTTATTTTCTCATTTTTTTTCTTCATCCTATTTCAAAAAAACCTATTGGAATATCCATTAAGGTTGACTGCTGTAGATAAACTGTTCCTTGCATTTATTGGTATGGCTACATTTTTCCTTATCGCACCGATTGGAGAAGCTACATTTGTTGCTAAGATTTTTTATTTCAAGGGTATGATAGTTCCCGCAATAATCTACTTTATTGGGCGCAATACGAAATTCGATGATTTAGAAGCAGGACTGATTTTCAAAATCATGTTTGCTGTGGTAATCATAGGCTTTGGAGTGAATATGCTGGAATTACTTTTTGATACTCATTTACAAAGCAAAACAGGCTATGCCGCATTCAACTGGGCATTAAATGATGTTGAGCCCACGGGAAACTTTGGATTATCTTGGACTTTTGAGACCCAGGCAATTACAAAAAGGTTTGCATCCATTTATTCTGATCCACTTGAACTTTCTAGTTCGGTTTTAATGGGATTTGCTGCTGGATTGATTTTCTTTTTGACCAGCAAAAGGGATAAAGCAAACTTTTACTTATTAATCATGGCTTTTGCTTTTATCAGTTTGATTCTAGCATCTTCTAGAGCATCTTTTGCCGCATTCTTTGTAATGTTATTTTTTGTTGCAATCACTTTTAGACTTTATACATTGATAATGGTGGGGGTTTCTTTGGTTTTATCATTCGTAGTCTTTGTGATTTTCTTTGCATCAGAAGACTTTTATTATTTTGTAATAGACACACTTACTTTCCAAAATCTTTCCAGTGTGGGGCACTTGGTAGAATGGGCTATTGCTTTGGATGGAATGATTGCACAGCCTCTAGGTGTAGGACTTGCTATGAGTGGTAGCGTTGGTAGTGTAGTAGACGAATTGAAGATAGGAGGAGAAAATCAGTTCCTGATTTATGGAGTGCAATTGGGTTGGTTAGGGATGGTAATTTACATTTTACTGCTAGGATACTCTATTGTACATAGTGTGAAAGTTTTTAAGACCAATGAAAACCTAATGACCTCTAGGATTGCTTTCACTGGAGCCGCCGCCAAATGTGCATTGATTTTGCCTTTATTTACTGCTAATGCTGAACTCTACTTATACGTCAGTTGGACTTCTTGGTGGATGGTGGGATATGCGATGAACAATTACCCAAGAACGCCGCATCATGAAGCATAAAAAAAGAATTTTGATAGATGTTTACTACCTGTATGTAGCACAGACTGGGATCAAAACCTACATCCAATCCGTCTGTGAGGAAGTTTCTTCAAGAAAAGATACTGATCTCACTTACATCATAAGTCCTGATTTCAATAAAGTAAGTGATTCGAATTTTTTCAAAGGAAAAACTCCAAAGTGGAAAAACCTCCTTTTTCAGCTCCTATACTTTGTGAGAAAGCAGGTCACATTACCCATTTTATCATATTGGTACAGGGCTGACCTTGTATTTAGCCCTGATATCTTAAGCCCATCTTGGAGTAGGGGGAGGAAAGTTTCCGTTTTGCACGATACCTTCTTTTGGGACAATCCTGAACATTATCAGCGTCACTGGCTCCGATACTACACCTTCTTCCTTGAAAAAGGTCTAAAGAATAATGCCTCTATCATTACGATTACTGATTTCTCTAAGCAGAAAATTAAAAGCTTACCCCAATTCGAGCACTTGCAAGTCGATGTGGTATATCCTTCATCAGGTCTTACAAACAATGTGGATAACTCAAAAAATTCAGCCATTATAGCTCCAAATCGATATTTTCTCCATGTGGGTGTAATGGAAAAAAGAAAAAACCTTAAACTCCTAATAGAAGCATTTTCTCAACTTATCCACATTCCTGACTATGGAGATATCAAGCTCTACCTTGTAGGTCAACGAGGACCAAGGGTAGACTTAGATGATTATGATGACCTTGTGTCTTTAGTAGAAAAGAAAAAACTAGAAAATAGCATAGTTTTCCCTGGCTACGTTTCATCCAGTAAGCTAAAGGAACTATTTCAAAATGCTACAGCTTATGTTTTTCCATCGTCCAATGAAGGATTTGGATTACCCATTTTAGAGGCATTTTCATATGGCTTACCTGTTATCATCTCCAACCAGGGTGCTCTCAAAGAGGTTGCGGGAGATGCGGCCATCGTATTAGGTGAAAATTCAGCTGAAGAACTTCGAGCAAAAATGAGCTTGATTCTTGAAAATGAATCTTTGAGAAATGAAATGAAAGAAAAAGGGATAAACCGACTAAAGAAATTCACAACGGAGAAGTTTTTTATATCTTTGGAACAAACTTTCAAAGCTATTCTAAATGAGTAATTTTCTTGGGACGAGTATTTCTAAAATTACTGGCGTAGATTTCAGTGATCGATTTGGTCCAGATTGGGATAGTTTATCCACAATGGGTGTAATGACACGCATGTTAGGAAACATGATCAGAGGATTGTGGTATCGTTGGAGATTTAAAAGTACCAAAGGATTGTTTCTGATCGGAAAAGGAGTTACGATAAGACAAGCAAAGTACATTCAAGTAGGCAAAAACTTCATCGCACAAGATCATTGCGAGATCAATGGACTCGCAGAAAAGGGCTTGATTTTTGGAGATAAGGTCACCGTCGGTAGCTACGCAATCATAAGACCTACAAACCTTTACGGTGGGGAAGCAGGTGTCGGACTAAAGGTGGGAAACAACAGTAGCATCGGACCATACAGCTATATCGGGTGCTCAGGTTATATAGAAATAGGTGACAATGTGATGATGTCACCTAGGGTAAGTATATATGCTGAAAACCACAATTTCAATGATGTGGATAAGCCAATGATAGATCAAGGAGTCACTAGATCATTTGTAAAAATAGAAGATGATTGCTGGATCGCCGCAAATAGTGTAATATTGGCTGGAGTCACGATCGGCAAAGGCTCTATTGTAGCCGCTGGTTCCATTGTGACCAAAGATGTACCAGCTTATAGCATAGTAGGTGGAAATCCTGCAAAAATTATCAAATCAAGAAAAGACTATGCATGATTCTTTAAGCAATTGGAAAACATTCGGAAAAGATGATCCCTACTATGGGGTACTTTCAGACCCTAAATACAAAACAGAAAACCTTACTGGAGAAAGTATCAGAGAGTTTTTTCAAACAGGAGAGGAATATGTTCAGGAGACATCAAAGAGGATCGAAGAAAATTTTTCTTTTCAGATTTCTAGTGCTTCAATTTTGGATTTTGGTTGTGGGGTAGGTAGACTTGCTATACCTTTTGCTAGACAGACAGAACAGCCAGTAGTTGGAATTGACATATCCTCAGACATCATTGCCAAAGCCAAAGAACATGCCTATGCGCTTGATTGCAAAAATCTTGAATTCATCGTCTATGACGGCATAAAACTTCCCGAACTTCCCACTTTTGATCTGGTAAACTCATACATTGTCCTTCAGCACATTGAAAAAAAAAGGGGACTGTTAATCATAGATGAACTGATTCAAAAAGTCAAAATAGGTGGTATCGCTCATATTCAAATCACACATGGACATAAGTTACCCTTACATACTTATCTCAATTTCTTTCTAAGGACTAAAGTATCACTATACAATTTTCTTTACTCTTCGCTGAAGCATAGAAGGTTCAATAGCGAACCTGTGATGCAAATGAACTTATATCATAAAAGCTCCCTCCACCAGCTATTCTCCAAATACAGTAATGAAATAATAGAAGTTCCAACAGATCATGGAGGGTTTATTGGTAGCTTTTTCATGTTTAGGAGAGATAAATAAAAATGGTCTTGAAAAGTTATCCACATAAAAGAATACTGATGCTCCATAGTTCTTCGGATCTTTATGGAGCAAGTAAGATTTTCCTGATTTCCATTCAAGCTTTGAAGAAATACGGTTTTGAGATCGATGTAGTATTATCAGAAGATGGACCATTGATTACCGAAATCGAAAAAGAAGGAGTACATGTCCATATTCAGAAACTAGGAATCCTCAGAAGAAAATACTTCAATATTTCTGGACTTATCAACAGAGCAAGTACACTCTTCGACGCTCACTCTTTTCTTGGCAAACTCATCGAATCAAGGAAAATAGATATCGTATACTCAAATACATCGGCAGTACTTGTAGGAGGCTGGATAGCCAAAAAACACAATCTACCGCATGTCACCCACCTACATGAAATCATAGAATCCCCATCATGGTTGAGGCGCTTCTTAGGTAGAGTTATCAACAAACATGCAGACTTAGTCCTTGCAGTATCCCAAGCCGTAACAGATAGCTGGGTAGAAAACATTCATCCTTCAAAAATCAAATTACTGTACAACGGTATACCCCATCAACCGTACCATCAAATTACTTCAAAAATCAATCAAGAGCTCCCTAAGGAAAGTGAAGGTAAAATTCTAATTGGGATGATAGCTAGAGTTAATCATTGGAAAGGTCAGCACTATTTCATTGACATTGCAGTGCAACTTTCAAAATCAGAAAACAACTTGCATTTTATCATCGTGGGTGATGCCTATCCCGGTACTGAGCATTTTGTGGATAACCTCTTGAGAAAGATCGCTAGGTCAGGAATTGAAGAAAAGATTTCTTATCTCGGTTATAGATCAGATATTCCCGAAATATTGAATACACTAGATATATTCATTTTACCTTCCATTCTTCCAGATCCATTACCAACTACTGTGCTAGAAGCAATGGCTGCCGCTAAGCCTGTCATCGCTACCGATATCGGTGGGGCTAGAGAGATGGTAGTAGAAGGAGATACTGGAGTATTCATTCCATATGACAATGCAGTCATCGCTGCACAAAGAATACTTCCCATCGTCCAAAACCCAAAACTCATTCGACAAATGGGATTAAAAGGGCAAATAAGGCAAAAATCAATGTTTTCGGAGGATGCATATGTGGATAACTTTGCCAAGGCTATCCTGAAAGTCTGTAAACATTGATATCGAAAATAAAATCAACAAGATAAAAGTCACCAATATTGATCCATGAAAGAAAAATCTCATACGCCAAACCTCAAAGTCGCCATCTTAGGCGCCAAAGGCTATCCTTATGTATATGGTGGCTATGACACCATGGTGAAGGAGCTTGGTGAAAGATTACAAAAACGTGGAGTAGAAGTGACCGTTTATTGTCATAGAGCACTTTTCAAGGATAAGCCTGCCTATGTCAATGGAATCAAGCTCGTATATACACCAGCCATTGAAAAAAAGAGCCTTACGCAGCTTACTCACTCTTTTGTCTCTATGGTACATGCTTGCTTTACTGATGTAGATGTCATTTTTGTGGTCAACTCTGGAAATGGCCCTTTTGGCATTATCTCTAGGATATTCAGAAAGCCTACAGCCATCAATGTAGACGGGCTAGAATGGTTGAGACCCAAATGGAAAGGATTAGGAGCAAAATATTTTCTGTGGGCATCCAAAATGGCAACTAAATTCTACGACCAAGTGATCAATGACTCCGACGAGATGCAAAGAATCTATCGGGAACTATTCCATGTCGATTCTCAAGTGATCGCCTATGGTGCCAACCCATCACTAAGTGCCGATGCTTCCAAAATCTCAAAATGGAACTTGGAAAAAGAAAGCTACTTCCTCATCGTCGGAAGGCTAGTACCAGACAACAATGCCGATATCATCATCCAGGGATTTGTCAAGTCAAATTCCAAGCGTAAGCTTGTGATCGTAGGAGACGTTCCTTTCAAAGACAGCTATGTGGATAACTTGAAATCTATCAAAGACGATAGGTTACTTTTCACTGGCTATGTCACAGATCCAGAAGAACTTAAAGCTCTATATCACAATTGCTATGCGTACCTACATGGTCACGAATACGGAGGCACCAACCCAGCCATGCTCAAGGCGCTTGGATATGGATGTGCGATCTTGGCACTGAATACTGCCTTCAATCAAGAAATGCTTCAGAATGGAAAACATGGGAAGTATTTTGAGAAAAACCCCGAAGCGGTCAAGACACTTATCCACACGGCTGAATCCGAACCAGACACCATGCAAGCACTGCGAGATACCGCTCGCGCAGGCCTCACACAAAAGTACAACTGGGATCATGTCACAGACCAATACCTACAAGTTTTCAAATCCCTAAGTAAAAAGCATGGATAACATTCTCTTGCGGATTTTTGGATTTAACTTAGAATGGTAGCATTCATTATGAAAAGCCATGAAATCGTCAGAAACCTATTGAAATTTGCACACATGCAGAAATCCGCACTATCTTTGAAAATATAAACTGTATCCAAATGGAAAAAGAAATCATCTATTCTCAAGAAGCTCCAGCTCCTATTGGCCCATATAGCCAAGCGGTCAAAGCGGGCAATACATTATATGTATCTGGTCAGATCGCTCTTGATGCTGATACTGGTGAGCTGATCAACGAAAACATCACCGAAGAAACTCACGCCGTGATGAAAAATCTCGAGGCAGTGCTTAGAAAAGCAGGGTTTGGATTCGCCGACGTTGTGAAATGCACTATTTTTATCAAAGATATGGGACAGTTTTCGACCATCAATGAGGCTTATGGTCAATATTTCAAATCTAACCCTCCTGCAAGAGAGACTGTAGAAGTCAGCAGATTACCTAAGGATGTACAAGTAGAAATTTCCTGCATTGCTGTTAAGCTTTGAGCCAAATAAGCAAAGAAAACCCTACTCAATACAACAACTTCATGTTGACAAAGTCACATTTTTTGAAAATGGGCTTGGTCAAATGGTAATCAAAGCAGATAATATGAAAATTGCACTGGCGATTTGCTTCGAAAATTTACAGGGCGGTTATTCATAATACGCATTCAACCTTGGTGCAAATGTTTATTTGGCAAGTGCAGCAAATTCAGCGAAAAGCATTGAAAAAGCATTGATGCATTATCCTTTATATGATTGTACGCTTCTTTGCCAGTAAATCAATTTATTGACACATTCGGTGGCTAATGGTGAATATCCACAAATATCAAATATCAATTAATATCGGTATTTAGGTAAATCGGATTTTCTCAATGTTACTGGCAAAGTTCCGGATATACATAATCCTTTAATAGCAAAAAAATTGCAGTGCCTGCTCTGATGCGGAACTGCGTGGGATTTTTTGATTTTTTTTAAGTCTTGGCAAAAGTCCTATTTGGACAAAAGACGGTAACTTGTTTGGGAAACTTGATGATAAAAGTGACGCCCTCTTAATTTCTGACACGGAAAAAGAAGAAGTATTTGCAAAATCTTTTGATTTTATATAGAAAAAATTTTTTCAAGGATTTTTTTTGAAATATTATGGGGTCATTTTGACAATTTACCTCCTCTTAATATTAAGTATTCTAAGAAATACCAACCCAAAATGACCAACAGCACTAAAAACCAAAATAATCAGACAGTCATATTGATTGAGCACGCTGAAGCTGTGAAGCAATATGAAAAAAAACCTGACATAGAGATTTGGGCAGCTTTTAATAGAGGTGATGAAAAAGCATTTAATTACATCTACCGCTTCCATGCCACAGCTATGTTTGAGTTTGGAATTCAGATTACCAATGATATTGGGGTAGTTCAAGACTGCATTCAGAATATTTTTATCTACCTGAGAAGAAAAAGGGGAGAATTGAAAGAAGTTCACAGCATCAAAGCCTACCTCTTTAAGTCTCTCCAGAGAGAAATCATCAGAAAGCTCAACAAAATCAAATCTAATGAATCTAAGAATATAGATTCTTTTGAAGATTCATTTCAGATTGAATTATCCCATGAGACAAAACTAATCCAGCTGGAAATAGAGACTGAAAAAACCCTACTCATAGAAGATGCTTTGAACAAACTGACGACCAGGCAGAGACAAGCAATTCTATTACTCTATAAAGAAGGAATGTCTTACAAAGAAATAGCAGAAGTGCTCGAGTTCAGTGAAGTAAAATCAGCTCGCAAGTTGATCTATAGGGCATTGGATAGCATCAAATCAATAATTGAAACCAAAATGTTTGGGAGTCACAAGTAATTATTGGCTCAATCCATAAGAAAATGAAATACAACGAATATAAAATACAGCACTTCCTAAGTGACGAATTCTTCATACAATGGGTAGTAAGCCCAGATGATGACAATAAGCATTTTTGGGAAAAATGGCTTTCTGAGCATCCTGAAAAGAGGAAAACAGTCCAAAGCGCTGCCGCTATCATCAAGGCTATTCGGTATAAGAAAAATCTTGAATTAAGCGATAAAACTTACATCGATACCTTTGAGAATATCATCAAACATGATCATTCAGAAACAGATCGCTTGCAAAAGAAAAGCTCTTCCAGCTGGTACATTTTTTTTTCGATGAGAAAAATAGCAGCTTCCATTTTCATTGGGCTCATCTGTTGGTTGGGTTACAGTGTGATTTCTAAATCTACCGAAGAACCAGCCCTCACTAGCGAAATATCCTATACCACCAAAAAGAATCCTTTTGGAAAAAAATCAATGATTACCCTCTCAGAAGGAACCGTAATCTACTTAAATGCTGGGAGCGAAATCAAATATCCTCGTGAATTTTCAGATTCCTCTAGGAACGTCACCCTAACAGGAGAGGCATTTTTTGAGGTCAAAAAAGATGGACGACCATTTATTGTAAAAAC
The DNA here is from genome assembly GCF_022549675.1 of Belliella kenyensis. GTDB lineage: Bacteria > Bacteroidota > Bacteroidia > Cytophagales > Cyclobacteriaceae > Belliella > Belliella kenyensis. The sequence continues at coordinate 226,421 of NZ_JAKZGR010000005.1, forward strand.
TGACAACAAAATCATCCATGTATTGGGTACCAGTTTCAATGTCAACCAAAGCTATACAGGCGATGTATCAGTGGCATTGGTTTCAGGGAAAGTAAGAATTAATGATGAGCTGGGAAATCAAGTTTTATTGGATCCCAAGGAAATGCTCGTCATGAAAGCAGATGGCGGATTTTACAAAACAGAATTTGACCCTTTGGAAATCATAGGCTGGAAAGACAAGCATCTGATATTCAATCGAAACACTTTTGAAGAGGTGAAGATGAAGATCGAAAAATGGTACGGTGTAGAAGTCAAACTAAAAGGAAAAATCAAACCTGGCTGGACTTACACTGGTGCCTATGAAAATGAGACCCTTGAAAATGTTTTGGAAGGGATCAAGCTTACCTCTGGTTTCAACTATAAAATCAACAATAAAACCATAACCATTTCAACCTACTAGACTATGAAAAGTATCGCAGAAAATTCCTCATAAAAAATGAAGGCAGGATAAGTTCTGGGGGGAACTACATGCTGCCTTCTGATTTGCCTCTTCTACACTTTACTTACATCTAAGAGGCAATAGTTCAAGATTTCAACACTTAAACCAGTCAATTTTATGAAAAAAAATATACTTAGACAACTTATTATGCTGTCAAAAAGGATGTTGTATGGTTTTTTGATACAACTGTTCATGTGTTCAGTGTTACTCGCTAATACTAGCAATGCACAGAGAAAAACCATTGATGAAGTGAGAGTGTCTCTTAACCTTAAAGATCAACCAATCAAAAAGGTGTTCAAGGTAATAGAAGACCAGACAGAATTCAGGTTTACTTTCGAAGATAACCTCCTTTCTCAAAACCAAAAGTTAACCATTGCCGAATACGATAAAACAGTATATGAGGTACTGGAAAATTTGACCCGACAAACAGAGCTGAGCTTTGTTCAGGTAAACAATAACATACATGTCAAACCCACCACCAAAAAGTCAAAAAACGATCTCGTCACCATCATGCAACAGGCTGATGTGACTGTATCAGGTGTCGTTGTGGATGATTTGGGAGATCCTTTACCAGGAGTGACTATCCTACTAGAAGGAAGTACATTGGGTACTGTGACAGACATTGATGGAAAGTTTACTATAGAAGCACCAGAAAATGGTGTCCTTGTTTTTTCTTTTATTGGATTTATTTCACAAAGGGTGCAATTAGCAGGACAGTCAACCTTGAACATTACTTTGGCTACTGATTTTCAATCCCTAAGCGAGATCATAGTTGTAGGATATGGCGAACAAAAGAAAGAAACCATCACGGGATCGGTCGCCACTGTCAAAGGCTCTGAGCTAGTCAAATCACCAGCTTTGAACCTGACAAACTCTATCGCTGGACGAATGTCTGGTGTAGTGGCAGTCAATAGGAGTGGAGAGCCTGGCTATGATGGCTCTGGAATCAGGATCAGAGGTTCAAATACCCTAGGTAACAACGATGCATTGATAGTCATAGATGGGATTCCTGCAAGGGCTGGAGGTATAGAAAGACTGAATCCCAATGATATAGAATCTATCTCTGTACTGAAAGATGCTTCTGCTGCCATCTATGGGGCAAGGGCTGCCAATGGGGTAATCTTAGTCACTACCAAAAGGGGAAAAAGTGGAAAGCCTGAACTTTCTTACCAATTCAACCAAGGTTTTGCTCAACCTACCGTCGTTCCTAGACTTGCCAACGCTGCCCAATATGGACAAATGCTCAATGACTTGAGTGTTTACGAACTGCCTGTTTCTGAGTGGCAGGCTGCTACTACAGGATTTGCGACTTCTGGCACCTATACCAGACCTAATGGACAGATCAGAAATGCTCCATTCAGTCCAGAAGCATTGGCTTTGCATAGAGCAGGCACTGATCCATGGAACTATCCAGATACAGATTGGTATGCCGCCACCCTGAAGACCTGGTCACCACAATCCAGACACAATGTCCAGCTAAACGGTGGCAGTGAGAACATCAATTATATGGCTTCCATTGGTTATCAAAATCAAGATGCATATTATAAAAACTCAGCAACTGGATACAAGCAGTACGATATGCGCCTCAACCTTGATGCAAAGATCAACGACCACATCGACATGCAAATAGGTGTAATGGGAAGAAGAGAACAAAGATTCTTCCCTACAAGACCTGCATCGGCAATTTTCCGAATGCAGATGCGCGGCAAGCCCAATGAACCAGCTTTTTGGCCTGATGGAAGACCTGGTCCTGATATAGAGAATGGAGAAAACCCAGTAGTAATCACTACCAATGCTACTGGCTATGACCGAGAAATAAGAGACTATTTCCAAACAAATGGGGCATTAAATATAAAAATACCTGGTGTAGAAGGACTGAAATTCACAGGTACTGCTGCGGTGGATAACCTGAGTCAGTTTAACAAAAGGTGGGAAACTCCTTGGATTCTGTACCAAAGAGGTAGTGGCTTCGAAGCTGATGGTACTACACCTATACTCGTTCCTACAGAAAGAGGTCCTGCAGAACCAAGATTGAGACAATCCAACTACAACCAATTGAACATCTTGCTAGGGGGTGTATTCACTTACGAGAAGCAATTTGGTGACCACGGATTCCAAACTTTAGCAGGTACCAATAAAGAAACCGTGAATGCAGACGATTTCTTTGCATATAGAAGATTCTTTATTTCTACAGCTATAGATCAGATGTTTGCAGGAGGTGATGAAGAAAAAGACAACGGAGGGGGAGCATTCGAACGCGCTAGGCTGAACTACTTCGGTAGGGTAGCTTACAACTTTAAGGAAAAGTATCTAATGGAGTTCCTTTGGAGGTATGATGCTTCATACATTTTCCCTAGAGCCACAAGGTACGGCTTTTTTCCAGGTGTTATGGCAGGCTGGGTTGTCTCTGAAGAAAGCTTTTGGAAAAATTCACTACCAGCATTTGACTTTTTCAAAATTCGAGGTTCTTGGGGTCAAATGGGAAATGACCAGATTTATTATGAAAATTCACTTCAAGAATATCAATTCTTATCTACTTACGGATTCAGAAGTCATATTTTGGAAGGTCAAGAAACAAAAACCTTGTTTGAAACCAGAGTACCTAACAATATGATTACCTGGGAAGTAGCCAACAACAGCAATATTGGTATTGAAGGTCAATTGCTACAAGGTCGTATATTCTTCGAATTTGATGTATTTTATAACAAAAGAACAAACATCCTATGGAGAAGAAACGCATCGATTCCACAAAGCACAGGACTGTCCTCATTGTTACCAGCAGAAAACATCGGCGAAATCGAAAACAAGGGCTTTGATATCAACTTAGGGTATCGTGGTTCTAGGGGAGAATTGAAGTACAGTATAAGTGTCAATGGCGGATATGCCAAAAACAAAATCCTATTCTGGGACGAACCTCCAGGAGCTGAAGAATGGCAGAGAAGTACTGGTAGGCCTATGAATGCGCCAGGGCCTATATATATTTATGATGGTGTATTCAGAGATCAGGAAGATATTGCACGCAATACACTAGACTATTCTGCAATTACCAATGAACTACGCCCAGGAGACATGAAGTTCAAAGATGTAAATGGAGATGGTATCATTTCACCTTTGGACAGGATAAGGTTAGACAAAAATGACATCCCAAGATTCCAAGGAGGTATGATACTCAATGGAAGTTACAAGAATTTTGATTTATCTGTACTTTTCCAAGGTGCCACTGGTGCGATCACCCTTGTGAGTGCTGGAGAATCTGGTAATATCGGAAACTACCTTTTGGATTTCTATGAAAACAGATGGACTGTAGAAAATCCAAGCAGCGTACACCCAAGAATAGCCAATCGAGGAGACCAATATTATTCTGATGGGGATAACAACAATACCTATTGGTATAGAGAAACTGACTACATCAGACTGAAAAACCTTGAGATTGGCTATACACTACCTATACAGCTTGGTTCAAAGATAGGAGTAAACAACCTCCGGTTTTACTTAAATGGACTCAATCTGATAACATGGGACAAGCTGAAGGTATTTGATCCTGAATCTAATAATTCCACAGGACAATATTATCCACAAGCTAGAGTCATCAATGGTGGGTTTTCAGTCACATTCTAAAATTTGAGCTTTGTTATGAAATCGAGCTTGTCTGATACAAGTAGGCATGTCTGAAGCAGACGTTTATGATTAGAGCGTCACATAGGGAGATGATTATACCTATACGAAGATTCCATGTGACCATTAAATAACAAAATATAAACACATGAAAAAATATAATAGAATATACCTACTCACTTTCTTACTAACAGGATGGTTGGTAAGCTGTAATGATGATTTTCTTGACACCTCTCCTCTTGGGGAAGTAGCAGAATCTGCAGTTTGGAGCGATGCCGGTTTGGCAGAAGCTTTTGTGACGGATATTTATGGTGGATTAGTTTGGGGTGGATTCAATGAACAAGCTCTTGCGTCCTTGACTGATGAAGCCATATTTACCCATCCTGGAAGAGGTATCACTGTGGTGACAGAAGCCCGATCCAATCCCGAAAACCCCGGATGGATCGATGACTCTAGAGCATGGTCAAACATGTACGCAAGACTGCGCTCCACCAATATTGCCATCGAAAAATTATCTGATCCGCAATTTGAAAATACTGGAGGTATTGTAGACCGGCTGTTGGGTGAGGCAACATTTATGCGAGCATATTTCTCTCATCAATTGCTGAGAAATTATGCTGCATTTCCCATTGCCGACAGAACTTATAAGCTAGGTGAAGAAACTTATGAGATTCCTAGAAATACTTTCGAAGAATGCGTCAATTTCATCATTGCAGATCTTGATAAAGCTGCTCAACTCCTTGATGGACATAACCTGATAAGGGGAAGAGCAAACAGAGTCGCCGCCCTGGCACTCAAAGCAAGAGTCTTGCTATATGCAGCAAGTGACCTCCACGACATCCCTACCGCATCTGCCAATTCCCCTATTATTTCCAGTTACTCCAACAAAGAATTATTAGGCTACATTAGTGGAAATAGAATAGAAAGATGGCAACGTGCAAAGGACGCAGCAAAAGCAGCCATGGATCTTATGCCAGGAAACCAGCTACAATTGACCACCCCTCTCAGCGCAGAACAAGCCGCTACTGTATACAACAACAACTCCTTATCAAGAAATGGTGGAGAAAATGAAATGATCTTTGGCAGGTATTATCTCAACTCCAAACCAGAGTGGGGAGGAAGACAAGGTCTTTTCAATGGCCCAAATGGCTACAACAACTGGGCTGGTAATACGCCAGTACAATTGATGATCGATGATTATGAAATGATGGATGGCAGTGATTTCGATTGGAGCAATCCTGAACATGCCAGTGCTCCATATGACAACAGAGACCCAAGGTTCTATGCCACATTCCTCTATGATGGTGCACAGTGGAAGCCAAGATCACCTGCCAATCAGTCCCGAGATCCCCTCGGGCAAATCCAGACTGGTAGCTATGAAGTGACCAACGCTTCAGGTGCCAAAGTTACCCACTGGGGTCTAGATACCAGAAGTAGCCCTATAGAAGATTGGAACGGAAGTTATACTGGCTATTATGTCAGAAAATTCATAGAACCAGACCCTGCACATGTTGATCAAAATACCTGGCAAGAAATCCCCTGGCCGGCGATTCGGGTAACGGAAGTCGTCATGAATTATATCGAAGCATGTATTGAACTTGGTCAAGAGGATGAAGCAAGAGCATGGTTGAACAAGATCAGGTTTAGGGCAGGTATGCCTGCTACTACTGCTTCTGGACAAGAACTGAGAGAGAAATACATCAATGAAAGACGAGTGGAGCTCGCCTTTGAAGAGCAACGATATTACGATACCAGAAGATGGATGATTGCTCCACAGACTTTGGGACGTCAAGCCAATGGAATACAAATCCGTGGAACGCTAAAGCCAGGCCAATCCAATACGCTATACAGGTACGACCCAGAAATCTATGACTATAATTATCAGGTGTTTGATATTGATCCTGGCAAAGAAAATAGATTATGGCTGGACAAAATGTACTGGATGCCTATACATTTTGATGAAATGAACAGAAATTCAGAATTGATTCAAAATCCAGGATACTAATAACCTATTAACCCTCAAGTAAGCAACTTAAACAAGAAACATAGGTTTTTTGGTTAAGTTGCTTTTTTATTTGTGATGTTTTGATAAATTGCCTTATGCCAAAATTCCACCCTTTTATTTTACAAATCTGTGCTTTGCTTTTATTAAACGCATGTTCTGAATCTATTGACACTGCTGAAAACAATAATTCCGATGATCCTGCACAACCTTTGTTTGAATTGCTAAGTACTGAGTACACGGGCATAGATTTCAACAATGAACTGACCGAAGGGCTGAATACAAACGTACTGATGTACGAATATTTTTACAATGGTGGTGGTGTAGCTGTAGGAGATCTCAACGGCGACGGTCTCGATGATATATATTTCACAGGAAATATGGTTCCCAACAGGCTTTACCTCAACAAAGGAAAACTTAAGTTTGAAGACATTACTACATCCTCAGGGGTAGCGGGCAGGCCAGGCCCTTGGACCACGGGAGTCACTATGGTCGACATCAATGGAGACGGACTTTTGGATATTTATGTATGCTACTCTGGTAGTGTCGCAGCAGAAAAAAGAAAAAACCAACTGTTTATCCATCAGGGATTAAATGATTCAGGCATTCCAATATTCAAAGACGAAGCGGAAAATTATGGTTTGGCCATTGACTCTTATTCCACTCAGGCTGTGTTTTTCGATTATGATAAAGATGGAGATTTGGACATGTTTTTATTAAACCACAATCCCAAATCACTACCCGTCCTGGATGAAGCGAGTACAGCGGAATTATTAAAACATCAAGATCCGGCAGGTTCTCAATTGTTCAGAAATGATAATGGGAAATTTAAAGAAGTTACCCAAAAAGCAGGAATCCAAAACTCTGCACTTTCCTATGGTTTAGGAGTAGGTATTGCGGACCTCAATGGAGACGGATGGCCTGATATATATGTCAGCAATGATTACATGGCACCTGACTACTTATACATTAATAATCGAGATGGAACTTTCAAAGACATGATCAAGGAATCTTTGGGACACATCAGTCAGTTTTCTATGGGAAATGAATTGGTAGATATCAATAATGATGGGCTTGTGGACATTTTTACCATAGATATGCTTCCGGAAGGTAATAAAAGGCAAAAACTCCTGATGGCTCCTGATAATTATGAAAAATTTGACTTCATGGTCGGTGCTGGTTTTCACCACCAATACATGAGAAACATGCTGCATCTCAACCACGGAAATGGGTACTTCAGTGAAATTGGACAGCTAGCAGGTATATCCAATACGGATTGGAGCTGGGCGGCATTGTTTGCCGATTTTGATAACGATGGTTGGAAAGACCTCTTCATCACCAATGGATATTTGAAGGACTATACAAATTTAGATTTCCTCAAATACATGGGGGATTATGTACAAACACATGAGGGAAACCTCAAAAGGCAAAATGTATTGGAGCTCGTCAATAAAATCCCTGCCTCTGATATTGTCAATTATATTTTCAAAAACCAATCTGGGATATCTTTCGAAAATACAACCAAAAATTGGGGGATAAATCATGTCTCTAATAGCAATGGGGCTGCTTATGCTGATTTAGACAATGATGGAGATCTTGAACTCATAGTCAATAATGTCAATCTTCCAGCCTCGATATTCAAAAATACATCCGAGATTCACCCAGATAACAGATACTTAAAAGTTGTTTTAGAGGGTGAAGGCAAAAACAGGTTTGGACTAGGCTCCAAGGTGAGTGTCTATCATGACGGTAAATTTCAGGTCATCGAACAGATGCCTACCAGAGGTTACCAATCAAGTGTATCTCCTGTCATTCACTTTGGACTTGGAGATTCAGAAAAAGTAGATTCATTGGTCATCGAGTGGCTCAATGGCAATGCCCAAACACTAAAGGCTATAGATTCTAACCAAAAGCTGACCATCTACGAAAAAGAAGATAAAAAGCCTACTTTATCGAAAAAAAACAACCCCAAAAAACTCTTCAACTTGATCAATTCACCATTCCCTAACCAACAAGTAAGGGTGTCCAATGATTTTAAGAGACAGGCATTGCTAGTCAATCCACTCTCAGCATCAAAAACTGCCATGGGAATGGCTGATATCAATGGTGACGGGCTTGATGATGTGTTTATTGGTGGATTGGCTGGATATTCCGCCAAGATATATCTACAAAAAAAATCAGGAGGATACACGCTACATCCTCAAACAGACATATTTGATCAGCAAAAAAACGCTGAGGATACTGATGTATTGTTTTTCGATGCCAATGGCAATGGACACCTGGATATGTATGTTGCACGAGGCGGCTACGGGAATTTTTCCCCAGAAGATCCCGATCTTCAAGACATGCTTTACCTCAATGATGGACTCGGCCATCTATCACCATCTCCAACTCACCTACCAGAAATGCTGACTAGCACAAGTTGCGTTAGGGTTTCTGATATCAATGGTGACGGTCATCCCGATTTGTTTGTCGGTGGTCGGGTCATCCCAGGAAAATACCCTGAATTACCCAGGAGCTATATCCTGATTAATGATGGTAGTGGAAATTTCCAAGATCAGACTGAGCAATACAATGCAGCACTTAAGCAAATCGGCTTGGTAACAGATGCTGCTTGGACAGACTTGGATGGAGATGGTAAAGAGGATTTGGTGCTGGTGGGAGAATGGATGCCTATCACTGTGTTTTTGAACAAAGGAAACAAACTTGTATTTGCTACAGAAGACTACTTTGACCAAGAGTATAAAGGTTGGTGGAACACATTGACCATTCAGGATATAGATGAAAATGGAAACCAAGAGATTATCGTGGGAAATTATGGGTCAAACAGTCAAGTAAAAGCTAACCCAAGTGAGCCAGTTGAGCTATTTTACAAAGATTTTGACCAAAATGGATCAGTCGATCCCATACTTACATTTTATATACAGGGAGAATCATACCCCTTCTTGACAAGAGATGAATTATTGGAACAGTTTACGAACAAAAGAGCTAAATTCCCCAGTTATGAAAGTTTTTCCTCTGCCAAGATTGAAGATATATTTGATGCAGAAGAAATGAAAGGAGCTGGGCATCTGATTGCAAATTACCTAAAAACTGCTGTGTTCAAATTGGGCACTGATGGCAAATTTAGACCTCAAGAAATCCCAATAGAGGCTCAGTTTGCACCAGTGCATGCTATTCATCATTTTCAAAACCCTGATACTGGAATAAAATATCTATTGATGGCTGGAAATACAGAAACTGGTAGATTGAGAATCGGAAAAATAGATGCTAATCATGGGTTATTGTTTCAAATAGATCAAAATGGGGATTTGAAATACATTCCCCAAAACATATCAGGGCTACAATTGATAGGAGATACGAGAAATATCGTCAAAAAGAATGAAAATACATTCTTGTTCAATATAATTGGAAGAGGAATTGTCCACTATGAATTTAAAGATTGAGTCATAGATTTCCAAAGTTGGGATGCAAAAGAATAGAAGTTGGAATTGGCCTGCCAAGACATTAATGATCTCAACAAAAAAATATTTGAAGCTACGAGCTACTATCAAAAGGACCAGAAATAACCAAAACGAAGTATGCTTTATAAATTACTAAAAACAGCATTCAACATTTACCTCGCAGTATTGATACTGCTTGCCCAGTTATCTTGCCAATCTTCTTCTAATGAGCCCGTAAGTATTTCTCCTTATGAAATCTCTCAGGTCATAGGCCAAGTAACTGAAGTCATGGTACATGATGTCACCAACCCTCCATTGGCGGCGAGGTTTTTTGCCTATATCAGTCTTTCTGGATTGGTGGCATTGAATGATTCTACTACAAATATTCTTCTATCCAAAATCAATGATTACCCTGTAATATCTGTGGAAAACACCAACTATCCCCATATTCATCCACAGATAAGTGCTGTTTTGGCAATGCTGCATACTGCATCTTCTATTCAACCATCTGGATTCCAACATGCAGAACATATAGAAAATTTCAAAGCCAAACACATCGATTTGGGCTTTTCTCCACAGACAATCCTTGATTCGGAAAATTATGCCATATCGATTAGCAAAGAGATTTTGACATTTGCACTTTCTGATAAATATAACCAAACCAGCAACCTACCACGCTATAGCCCTATAAAAACAGAGGGAAGCTGGTACCCAACACCTCCAGGATATTTCCCTCCCGTAGAACCCTATTTTCACACTATTCGACCATTCTTTCTAGATTCAGCAAGCCAATTCGCCCCAACACCCCCTATTGCATTTTCAGATCAAAGAGATTCTGAATTCTTCAAGTTGGCAGAAGAAGTCTACTCTCAGGATCTTACAGAAGAAAAAAAGATAATCGCATCATTTTGGGACTGTAATCCCTTTGCTTTGGAAGATAGAGGGCACCTGATGATAGGTTTAAAAAAAATCTCACCTGGAGCCCATTGGATGGGAATTGCCAATATTGCCTGCAAAGATGCCGAATTAGAGTTCACTAAAGTGATGGAAATCAACACCATCTTAGCAATGACGCTACAAGATGCATTTATGGCCTGCTGGGATGAAAAATACAGAAGCAATAGAATAAGGCCTGAGACAGCCATCCGTAAACACATTGATCCAAAATATGTTCCATTGCTACAGACCCCTCCTTTTCCTGAGTATCTCAGTGGGCACTCTGTAGCTTCTACCGCCTCTGCTGTTATCCTGACAAACTATTTTGGAGATGGTTTTGCCTTTACAGATACCGTGGAAATGAAATATGGACTTCCAGCTAGGAGCTTCAGTTCCTTTACTCAAGCGGCCGAAGAAGCTGCTATTTCAAGGTTTTATGGTGGAATTCACTATATGGATGGCATAGTAGAAGGGCAAAAACAAGGGAATCTAGTTGGCAAAAAAATCTTGGAAAAAGTTTTTTACACGGAATCTTCTTCCATGTGACCCTAATTTCAAAAGCAGCTATAGTTTTATAGTGCCTGAGGGCGTTAATCAAGAGTATTCAATAGTATGGAACAAATAGCACTTTTAAAAGTTTTTGAATAGGTAGGGAAGCGCACTTGCCTAGAACTTCTCTCTTCTGGGTAGCTGCAATAGGAAAGTATAGATATCATTTAAACTTATCTCTTGAGGAAATCCAAACAAACGCTATGGATTATCCCAACGAGATAGTAATTTAGCAACTCCATGTTTTCCACATCCCTTGAAGAGAAAGGACTAAAGGATCTACTGATCAAGACAGAAAGCATAGAACTTTTAATGTACCGTCTATTGTTGAACCAGAATAATTGAAAACAAACTAAAAACTTTATAAATATCATGAGTATCAGGATAGAAAAAGACACCATGGGTGCTGTAGAGGTCCCTGCTGACAAGTACTGGGGAGCACAAACACAGAGATCTATCAATAATTTCAAAATCGGAGGTGAGCGAAACCGTATGCCGATCGAAATCATTCGTGCTTTTGCCATATTGAAAAAATCAGCAGCTCTTACCAATGCTGAACTTGGTGTATTGGCTCAGGACAAAGCCGAAATCATCGCCAAGGTATGTGATGAAATCTTAGAGGGAAAACTGGATGATCAGTTCCCATTGGTAATTTGGCAAACAGGCTCTGGTACTCAGTCCAACATGAATTCCAATGAAGTGATCGCTTACAGGGCTCATGTGCTTTTGGGAGGCTCACTAGAAGACGAAAAGAAAAAAATCCATCCCAATGATGATGTGAACAAGTCTCAATCATCAAATGATACTTTTCCTACAGCCATGCATATCGCAGGCTATAAGATGGTCGTAGAGACCACTATTCCAGGTATCGAAAAGCTAAGAGATACCTTGCAAGCCAAATCGGAAGAATTCATGAATGTAGTCAAAATCGGTAGAACACACTTCATGGATGCCACTCCACTTACACTTGGTCAGGAGTTCTCTGGATATGTAGCACAGCTAAACCATGGCTTGAGAGCATTGAAAAATACCCTACCACACTTATCTGAGCTTGCTCTCGGAGGTACCGCAGTAGGTACCGGACTCAATACTCCCAAGGGATATGCAGAGCTGGTAGCCAAAAAAATAGCCGAATTCTCTGGTCAACCGCTTGTCACTGCTCCAAACAAGTTTGAAGCACTAGCAGCTCATGATGCAATCGTAGAAGCTCATGGTGCATTGAAGCAAATCGCAGTAAGTCTCATGAAAATCGCCAATGATATCAGAATGCTTTCCTCTGGTCCAAGATCTGGAATAGGCGAAATCCTAATACCTGAGAATGAGCCTGGATCATCTATCATGCCTGGGAAAGTAAACCCAACTCAAGTGGAAGCCATGACCATGGTAGCCGCCCAAGTAATGGGCAATGATGTCGCTATCTCTGTCGGTGGATCCAATGGGCATTTTGAACTCAATGTATTCAAGCCAATGATGATTGCTAATTTCCTACAGTCTGCTAGACTTATTGGAGATGCCGCCATATCATTCAATGACAACTGTGCAGTAGGAATCGAGCCAAACACTCCTTTTATCAAGCAACACTTAGAGAACTCATTGATGCTCGTAACGGCTCTGAACCCACACATTGGCTATGAAAACGCCGCAGCTATCGCTAAAAAAGCCCATAAAGAAGGAACTAGCTTGAGAGAAGCTGCCATCGCACTTGGACTCTTGACCAACGAGCAGTTTGACGAATGGGTAAAACCTGAAGATATGATTGGAAGTTTGAAATGATAGTCTAAATTTTGTATTTATAAAATAGCCATGTCATTTCCCTCTGTACTTGCTTAGCGTATATGCATGGCTATTTTATATAAACTTTAAAACAAATTATTTACATATGAACAGAATACTAAAAATTGCATTCGTGACGCTACTTTTCTTGGGTTTGAACACCAGCGTCTCTTTAGCCAAAGAAAAATCTGCCCTCAAAACAGAAGAAATATCCGCTGAAGACAAAATCAGATTAGAGGAGATCGAATCTAGGGTAAATGAAATTAAAGCAATGGATTTTACAGGGTTGACTAAAGAAGAAAGAAAAGAAGTACGATCAGAATTGAGAGAATTGAAAAAAGAAGCTCAAAACAGAGGTAATGGTCTCTACATCTCCACAGGAGCTTTGATTGTGATTTTGATCCTATTGATCATCTTGCTTTAATTATTGAAAAATAGTTTGTGGCTGACCATTGAAACGACTGTCAAATCATTTGTTTTCAATGGACAGCTTATCACATTCAAAACACCTCTTTAAGTACCATCTAATATTTTGTAAAATCAGTTTAGCTCAGAAATTTCAATCCCATTTTCGGGATTTATGTTATTTTGCATTACTTTTCGAGTTCCAAACCTATCTATTATGAATCGCGCCACGCTAATCATTCAATGCTCCGACCAGAAAGGTATCGTAGCAGCAGTATCTGAATTTCTATTTGCAAACAAAGGAAACATCTTAGAAATAGATCAACATGTAGACCAAGAGCTCGGCATGTTTTTCATGCGTGCATCTTGGGAGCTAGATACTTTTGCTTTGAAAAAAGAACTAATCTACGATACTTTTGAAAAAGAAATAGCCACAAAATTTGCTATGGACTTTCAGCTCTACTTCAATGACAGAAAACCCAAAATGGCACTCTTTGTTTCCAAGCTTTCCCATTGTCTCTTTGATATTCTAAGCAGGTACCATGCAGGACAGTTTGATGTGGAGATTCCTTTGGTAATCTCAAATCACAATGATCTTCAGGCTATTGTACAAGCTTTTGACATTCCTTTTGTACACTTACCTGTGGATAAGTCAAACAAAAAGGATGTTGAAGAAAAACAATTACAACTCCTGAAAAGGCATGAGGTAGACTTTGTGGTCTTGGCCAGATACATGCAAATCCTGAGCGAAGACTTCATAAAAGCCTATCCAAACAAAATTATCAACATTCACCACTCCTTTTTGCCAGCATTTGTAGGCGCTAAGCCTTACCATGCGGCCTATGCTAGGGGTGTAAAAATCATCGGTGCTACAGCGCATTATGTCACTGAAGAGTTGGATGCTGGTCCTATCATCGAGCAGGACGTGGCTAGAGTTCGTCACCACAACACCATTTCGGACTTGGTCCAAATGGGTCAAGACATCGAAAAAGTTGTACTTTCCAAAGCCATTAAGTATCACCTAGAACACAAGGTTTTAGCTTTTGGAAACAAAACAGTTATATTCTATTGAGTCTAACTTCAAGAAATTGTAACTACTGCCTTTCCTATTATCTTTCTATCCATCATGTCTTGCAAGGCTTTAGAAGCTTCGTTTAGCTTATAGGTTTTGAAGACATGATGTTTTATTTTACCTTCTACTAGTAACTTGGTGAGGGCTTTGATATTTTGTCGATGAGCTTCAGGTTCTTCCTTGGAGAACCTACCCCAAAACACCCCAAGAACTGCACAGCCTTTGAGCAATGGTAAGTTGAAGGGAATTTTTGGAATCTCTCCAGAGGTAAATCCTGCAATAAGATACCGACCCTTCCATGCCATTCCCCTCATGGCTGGGTCAGCATATTTTCCTCCCACCACGTCCAATACCACATCCACACCTTTTCCATTCGTTGCTTCTTTTATCCTTTCTTTGAAATCATCCTTGTTGTAATCCATCAATACCTCAGCACCATAGGTTTTGCATATTTCGAGTTTTTCCAGAGAGCTCCCTGCTGCCATCACATGCGCCCCCATCAACTTGCCCAATACCACTGCCGCCAATCCAACACCACCCGAAGCACCCATAACCAGCATTGTCTCACCACTTTTTAACATTGCTCTATCTTTCAACGCATGATATGCTGTAGCAAAAGTGTACAAAGAAGCTGCTGCTGACACAGCATCGATCTCTTGTGGTACTTCGAAAACCCTTTCGGCAGTTACCTTCACTTTTTCTGCAAATCCTCCCCATCCACACAGCGCCAATACATGTTGTCCTACGTAAAGATGAGTAACTTCTGAACCCACCTTTTCCACAATCCCGCAAACTTCTCCACCTGGAGAAAATGGCAAATCTGGCTTGACTTGATACTTGTCTTGAATCATCAAGATATCTGGATAGTTCACAGCACATGCCTCCACACGTATCAATACTTCGTGAGCATCTATCTGAGGTTCTGGAATATCATCATAGATTAGGGTATTCGGTAATCCATGGGCTTGACAAATGATCGCTTTCATGATAAAAGTTTTGACTAAAATAGGCAAATCCTGATATATCACGTAATTTTGAGGTCAATTAGTCAATCATTGAATCATAGATCCATGAAGAGATTTATGTTTTTTGACACCAAATATCTTGAGACCATATGTCTTAGGATATTTTGAAATAAACTAAAACAAACCCAAGTATGTCAGTAAAAAAGTACATCCAAGACAATCAAGAGAAGTTTTTAAATGAACTCATAGACTTATTGAAAATACCTTCTGTAAGTGCAGATCCCAAGTTCAAAGACGATGTCTTTGCAGCGGCGGAGTTTGTGAGATCTAGTTTGGAAAAAGCTGGTGCAGACAATGTGGAGCTTTGCCAAACAGCAGGTTATCCCATCGTATATGGAGAAAAAATAATCAATCCCGAGCTACCTACTGTCTTGGTCTATGGTCACTACGATGTACAGCCAGCTGATCCCTATGAGCTATGGGATTCTCCTCCTTTCGAGCCAGTGATCAAAAAAACTGAGAGACATCCTGAAGGAGCTATTTTTGCCAGAGGATCTGCCGACGACAAAGGACAATTCTACATGCACGTGAAAGCATTCGAAGCCATGATGTCAAATGATGAGCTTCCTTGCAACATCAAGTTTATGATAGAAGGTGAAGAAGAGGTAGGCTCTGAGCATTTGGATATTTTTGTCAAAGAAAATAAAGAAAAACTCAAAGCAGATGTAGTATTGGTGTCAGACACCCACATGATTTCTTTGGAAAATCCTTCTGTAACCGTAGGTCTAAGAGGGTTGGCTTATATGCAAGTGGAAGTCACAGGCCCAAATAGGGACCTCCACTCTGGCACATACGGCGGAGCAGTAGCTAATCCGATCAATATCTTGTGCAAAATGATCGCTTCTCTACAAGATGAAAACAATCATATCACCATCCCGGGTTTCTATGATAAAGTAGAGACCTACGCTGATGATTACAGAAAAGCACTAAATGACGCCCCATTTGACCTAGAAGCTTACAAAAAAGAACTAGATATCAATGATGTGCATGGTGAAGCGGGATATTCTACTATCGAAAGGGTAGGTATCAGACCTACACTCGATGTCAATGGTATCTGGGGCGGATACACTGGAGAAGGTGCCAAAACAGTACTTCCTTCCAAAGCCTATGCAAAAATCTCCATGAGACTTGTCCCTAATCAAGATCATAAAGAAATCTCGAGACTATTTGAAGAACATTTCAAAGCCATAGCACCAGCTTCAGTCAAAGTAAAAGTAACTCCTCATCACGGCGGCCAAGCTGCCGTAGTATCTACGGAGACCCCTGGATACAGGGCAGCTGATTTGGCCATTAAAGAGGCATTTGGTAAAAAAGCCATACCCACAAGAGAAGGTGGATCCATACCTATCTGTTCACTGTTCCAAAAAGAACTTGGGCTAGACCCAATTCTTCTTGGGTTTGGACTGGATACTGATGCACTGCATTCACCAAACGAGCATTATGGTGTAAAAAACTATTACATGGGAATAGAAACCATCGCTTTGTTTTTCAAATATTTCAAAGAAGAAGCAAGTAAATAAATAAACCTCAAAATCCTCCATGCTACAATTTGAAAATCATGGAGGGTTTTTTGAATTTTACCGCCTATATCATTAAACACTGAACTTTCTTATCAATTTTCTTATTTTTAGAATCAGTTTAGCATTTCATCTACAATCATGTCAAAAAGCTTTAAATCATCTCTGATCTTATCATTTCTTCTGATATTAAGCACTTTATCTTTTGCGCAAATGGTATCTCCACCTAGCTGGTCGATACAGTTGAATGAAAAAGAACTCAAAGTAGGAGATGAAGTAAAAATCGTATTCAAAGCCCAGATTCCAAGAGATTGGTACATTTATTCCAATGATTTTGATCCTGATTTGGGTCCTATGCTCACCGAGCTAGAGATCGATGAGAAAAAGTCAAAGGGCTTTACTTTGGTCAATAAACTCAAAGCAATCAATCCTAAGAAAAAGTATGATGAAATCTGGGAAGGTGATGTCACCTACTTTGAAGTCAATGGTGCTTTCGAACAAATCATCAAAATCACAGGCGAAGAAATCATAATAATTGGAGCTCTTAGCTATCAGATGTGTACAGATGTCACAGGTCAGTGTGTACCTTTTGATGAAGATTTCACCATACGCTCCAAAGCTACTGCTAGCTCAATCGCTTCTAATTCTGAATCAGAGGAAGCTGTTTCGATTGTTTCCGATAGCCTTACTTCTGAAGATGAGAATCACGTAGACACCACCTCCACAGCTGGCAATGAAGTGAAGGAAGATAAAGTTGAGGAAAGAAGCTTTATAGACCTAGCAGCCGATGAAGACCAAGAAAGTTTGATTGGCTTTATGATTTTGGCGTTTCTTGCTGGTCTAGCGGCATTACTGACACCTTGTGTATTTCCAATGATCCCCATGACAGTGACTTTCTTTACAGGAAGATCTAAATCAAGAGCTGCAGGAATCAAAAACGCCTTTTTGTATGGACTATCTATCATTGCGATTTATACCATTGCTGGGACTGCAGTAGCAGCGATACAAGGACCTGAGTTTGCCAATTGGCTTTCGACACACTGGGTGCCGAATATTTTCTTTTTTTTAGTATTCATCTTCTTTGCCTTCGCATTCTTGGGGATGTTCGAGCTTACACTACCAAGTAGCTTGGTCAATAAAGTAGACGCCAAAGCAGACAAAGGGGGACTTTCGGGTATCTTTTTTATGGCATTTACACTTGTGCTTGTTTCGTTTTCCTGTACGGGGCCTATCGTTGGTTCGATTTTGATAAGCTCTGCTGGAGGAGCTTTGCTCAAGCCTATTTTGGGGATGTTTGCATTTTCTTTGGCATTTGCCATTCCATTTACGCTATTTGCCATCTTCCCAGAATGGCTGAACTCCCTACCAAAATCAGGGGGCTGGTTGAATTCTGTCAAAGTGGTATTGGGATTCTTAGAGCTAGCACTTGCTTTCAAGTTCCTTTCGGTCGCAGATCAAGTATATCATTGGGGACTTTTGGACAGAGACATCTACCTAGCCATCTGGATCGTGATATTTGCACTTCTTGGATTCTATCTTTTAGGAAAAATTAGACTACCACATGACTCACCTATGGATCACATCGGTGTACCTAGGCTGATGCTCGCCATAAGTACATTTGTATTTGTGGTGTACCTTATCCCAGGATTATGGGGTGCTCCGCTGAAAGGACTGAGCGGATACCTTCCACCTATGGCAACTCACGACTTCAACATCACTGAGACCAAAGGACTAACGGTATCTGAAGCTGGCACCTTGGACGAGGTACCTAAATATGCAGAACTTCTGCACCTTCCTCATGGAATACAAGGTTACTTTGACTATGAGCAAGCCTTAGCAGCTGCAAGACGAGCGGATAAGCCGCTTTTTATAGATTTTACTGGTCACGGCTGTGTGAACTGTAGAGAAATGGAAGCCCGTGTATGGTCTGACCCACAGGTTTTGAAAAGATTAAATGAAGATTTCGTAGTGGTAGCGCTATATATAGACGAACGTTTTGAGCTACCTGAGTCTGAATGGTACACTTCTGAATATGACGGTAAGGAAAAAAAGACCATCGGCAAACAAAATGCTGATTTCCAAATCACCCGCTTCAACAACAACGCCCAGCCATACTATGTGATCCTGGATCATAATGAGGAGCTTCTAGTAAGACCAAAAGCATACGATACCAACATCCAAAACTTCGTCAACTTCCTTGATGAAGCAAAGGCTGAATATGGTAGGCGGTAATTTGAATGGAATAGTAGTGTAATGATTATTGAAGATTGTTGACTTAAAAAGAAGTGAGTTCTTCTTGATAAAGCCTTAGATGTTTATAGAATGTCTAAGGTTTTTTTTGTTATTTTAAGTGATTGATAAATGGTTTTCAGAAAGCTTAAGGGATTCATATCTAAAGTTGTGGGTAATGGGCGAAGTGCCAAACCGAAAAATTATTCTATATTAGAGAATGCGAAAGAAGAAAGACGAATATCATAAATTAACTAACTTATATATCAAACAGAAATGGTTAATTACCAAAAAGGATGAACTCAAGGAGTTGATTGATTTTTGTGATGATGTAGAGTCAAAAGATTTGATTTTTTCTCTTTTAGAGCGGTTTAGCTATTTAGATAATGAGACTCTTAATCTTCTATTAAATGATTTATCAGATTACATAATTAATGATACTGGTTTTACTGAGAATACAACTCAGTTACTTTCTTTGACATACGATGATGAAGCAGATAGCGGGCAGAAAATTCTTGACAATATTAAGCATCCGATATTTAAAAAAGGTTGGAGGTCAATTAAAACCGTAAATACATTTGGAAAGAGTATTAAGAACTATAATAGCGGTAAAACAGAAATTGTAATTATTGATGAATTTATTGGTAGTGGTAAAACATTAAGAAATAGGGTTCACTATTTAAATAAAAATATAAAAGGGACATTTAAGCTAAAATGTTGTTTTATTGCTGGAATAAAAGAATCTATTGATGAGTTAATTAATGATGGAATTGATATATTTTGCCCTTTGCAACTTGAACGAGGAATATCTGAATATTACAAAGGAAATGAATTAAGTAAAGTAGAAGATTTAATGCTTGATTTAGAACTTAAATTGGCTCAATTTATTAATGAAAAAGAATTATACGATTATTCTTTTGGGTATGGAGGAGCAGAAGCCTTGTATACTATGGAAGGCTGTAATGGGAATACACCAAACTCTGTGTTCCCTATATTTTGGTGGTTGAAAGATAAAGAAGAAAAAGAAAGAAAAACTGTTTTAACAAGATTTGAAATAGGCTTTTAAATGAAGACATTTGAAAATAAAATGCTTAAAGATTTGTATGAAAGTATAAAGGGTTTATTTGCTTTTACTTTTTATTCTAGATATTCAATTGAGCCTGAAGATATGTTCTTATTCATTGAGAAATATGAGAGCAAAGGAATCTTAAAGTATGAAAATGACAAACTTAGTTTAACCGAAGAGGGACGGAGTATTATTCTGAAACAACTCTTCCATAAAAATGAAAACAAAGGGAAATTTTCAAATATACCTCCTGAGTTTATTCAAGAGAAAATTGAAATTAATTCCCCATATTTGCCGAACATCATTAATGTTTCGGCTGAAATATTAAAAATAAAGAAGGTGGAATAGAAACAAGCATTAAGGAAGCGGTGTCGCTTCCGAGAGGTAAGGCTATATTTAACCTCGGTCAAAAATCGCGATTTTTGACAGCTCACTAGGCAAAGCCTAGTTTCGCTCACAATAAACAAAGTTTTATTGGAGCGAACTCCAATAAAACTTTGTTTATTGTGAGAGCTGCGAATAGAAAGTTGTTTGACCACCTTCTTTTTTTATTAACTAATATGTCAAAACAAAAAGAGATAAATAAGTGGAAAACGTTTTTTAAAAACAGAGGTTTATCAGAAGAAATTTCTGATAAGTACATTAACTACATTACTAAACTTCTGGAAAACAGAACGCCTATTATTTTTGAATTTAATCATTTAGCATTATTATTAGGGAGACAACCTTTTTATCTTGCATCAGTTGTAAATGCACCAAATAATCATTACCGGAGCTTTAAATTAAAAAAGCGTAGTGGCGGTTTTCGTGAAATTACAACACCATTTCCTGCATTGTTAGAAATGCAATATTGGATTTTTAATAATATCTTAAAAAATGTTTCGATTAATCCATGTGCACACGGCTTCGCTCATAAAAAGTCAATTATTACTAATGCAACATTACACGCAGGGCAAAATGAACTGTTAAAACTTGACTTAAAAGATTTTTTCCCATCAATAAACATTAATAGAATTATTTATGTCTTTAAATCTTTGGGGTATCCGAATGAGATAGCTTTTTATTTAGCGTCAATATGTTCTTATGAGGAGAGCTTACCACAAGGAGCTCCAACAAGTCCAGTTTTAAGTAATATTATTGCAAAACAATTGGATAAGAGGTTGATAAACTTAGCTAAAAAGTATAATCTAAAGTTTACAAGGTACGCTGACGATTTAACCTTTTCTGGGAAAAATATTCCTGCCAAGTTTATTGAGTACATTAAAGTGATAATCGAGGAAGAAGGATTCGATTTAAATGAAGCCAAGACCCGTTTGTATAAAAGTAACAGAAAAAGGATAGTTACAGGGATTTCAGTACTTGAAAAGGAAATAAAAATCCCTAGAGAATATAAACGGAATTTGAGACAAGAACTTCACTTTATTTTTAAATATAGCTTTGAGTCTCACATAAAAAAGAAAAAAATAAGGAAATCCAATTATCTTGAATCACTTATTGGTAAAGTTAATTTTTGGCTTTCTGTAGAACCAAAGAATGGATTTGCACTTGATGCTAAAAAAAGATTATTTGAAATATATAAGAACTACTACCCACAACAATAAATACACGTGATGTGGTTAAAGTGCTAAAAGTGTGCGATATAACAATTAATAAATGGCAGTGCAATTTGATAGTTTGGAGCTTAGAAATCCTGCACTACGCATATTCGAGCCGTTTTAGAGAAGAAGGTAGCATCTTGAATAATTTTCAAAAAAACCACAAAAAAGAATCAAATAAAGATTATCCGCAATGTACTTCAAGCTATGACAGCCCGAAGCATAATTGCAGATAATCATTTATTTATCACGCGCTTAATTTAACCTCCTCAAATACCTGAAGAACTCAGAGTCTGTGGAAAGCACTAAGCTGGTGTTTTCGTCCATAGATTTTTCGAAACTTTCCATCGAGCGGACAAATTTATATAGCTCCACTGATTGTCTGTTTTTGTTATAAGCCCTAGCATAGATCTCGGTAGCTTCTGCATCTGCGCGACCCTTGATCTCTTCTGCCTCTTTGAATGCTTCTGATTGTATTTGTGCCAAATCTCTCTCCTTATTCCCTTCTATGACTCTTGCACGGCCTTGACCTTCTGATTTGAACTGATCTGCGATTCTATTTCTCTCTGAAATCATTCGATCATAAACCCTATCTCTTACTTCATCCACATAGTTCATTCTTTTGAACCTGAAATCCAGTATCCTCACGCCTAGGTCAGTGGTTCGTTGGTTGGCTTTTTCTAGGATGATCTTTTCAATCTTATCTCTTCCCACAGAGATATCTTCTAGCACTTCTATCTCCTCCATAAAATCCTCTGTGATCTCCGGGTCTCTATTCGAAGAACGTACGATGTCAAGAAGATCGTGGCTAGCGATAGCATTCCTAGTCTCACCATCCAAGATATCATCTAGTCTTGATTGGGCAGACCTCTCGTCTCTCAGCCTGATAAAAAACTGAAGTGGATTGGTGATTTCCCATCTGGCATAAGTATCAACAAAGATGAACTTTTTATCCTTGGTTGGAACCTGATTCTTGTCTCCATCCCATTCAAGATAGCGTTTGTCGAAGTATTGTACTTTGTGAAGGAACGGTGTCTTCAGGTTGATTCCGGGGCTAGTTCTTGGTTCACCCACAGGCTTACCAAATTGTGT
The DNA here is from genome assembly GCF_022549675.1 of Belliella kenyensis. Lineage (GTDB taxonomy): Bacteria > Bacteroidota > Bacteroidia > Cytophagales > Cyclobacteriaceae > Belliella > Belliella kenyensis. The sequence continues at coordinate 249,218 of NZ_JAKZGR010000005.1, forward strand.
CACGATAGCCTGCTGTGTCTCATCAAGGATAAAATAGCTATTGAAAAGCAGCAAAGCCACAATAGCTCCTAGTACTATATATCCAATTCTATTCTTTCTCATTTAGTTGGGGCTTTTACTTTGTCAATGTTCAATAGTGGCAATACATTATTACCTTTTTCGTCTACGATGATCTTGTTTCCAATCTTTGGAAGCACACGCTCCATGGTTTCTAGGTAGATTCTTTGCTTGGTCACTTCTGGCGCTTTGACATATGCATCGTATAGTGCATTGAACCTCTCTGCTTCACCAATAGCTCGGTTGACCCGATTCAGGGCAAATGCTTCCGCCAGTTGTATTGTCTCCTCTGCTTCACCACGGGCACGTGGGATTACACGATTGTATTCTGCCTCTGCTTGGTTGATTAGTGTCTCTCTTTCTTGTTGGGCTTGATTGACAGCGTTGAAAGATGGCTTTACAGGCTCTGGTGGATTTACATCTTGTAGCACCACTTGGTCTATGCGTATGCCATTTTCATACTCATCACACATCTGCTGTAGCAATACCTCTACACTGGAAGCTACTTCTTGCCTTCCCACTGTCAAGACTTCATTGACCGTTCTATCCCCTACGATCTTTCTCATGGCAGATTCGGACATATCTCTAAGTGTCTTTTCTGCATTTCTTACCCTGAACAAGAACTTATAAGAATCTGTGATCCTATACTGCACTACCCATTCCACATCCGTCAGATTAAGATCTCCTGTGAGCATCATGCTTTCATCCCCATAGGCAGATTTGGCATAGTCAGAGCGCTGACTCGAATTGGTCGTCCTAAATCCAAATTCTTGCTTAAGCTGTCGCTGCACAGGGATCTTGTACATTCGCTCTATGCCAAAAGGTATGATAAAATTTAGCCCTGGCTGCACTGTCCTATTGTACTCTCCAAGCTGTATCACCACTCCTTCCTCTTCTGGCCCTACAGTGCGAAGGCTTGTGGCAAATAGCACCAGCAAAGCGATACCTAGAATGATCTTCTTGAGATACTTTCTGATCCAGTCTGGGTTGATGTTGATTTCATAATTTTTGTTTTCCATAATTTTTACTCCACGGTGTTTTACTATCGAAACTGTACGTTATCGGATAGAAATCGGTTTATTTTCTTAAGAATAAGGCTAAATTACCTAAAAAGAAACTGAAAAGATCAAAATGACAATACAAAAACCAAGAATAACATCAACCAAATCAGGTCCATAAAATGCCAATAGGTCGCAAACAGTGAAATGCGCATTTTTTCGAAAGGATTGGTAAGCATGATTAATTGTCCCACTTGGTCCTTTTCTCTCCGACCATACTGTAGCACCATAATCAGCCCAAAAATCATCGCTCCTACCAAGTGAAAAACATGAATACCACTCAATACATACAAAAAACTACCACTTGGAAGTCCCTTGAAATCTACTCCCATTTGCTTTAGCTCTAACCAACCCAAAAACTGCAATACAGTGAATATCACTCCCAGCAAAAAGGTAGTAAACAGATTGTTTTTCAATTTTCTCAAACGCTCCTCTCTAAAATGCAAAGAAACATTGGATACTGTATATCCTGAAAGCATGATTACAAAAGTACTGATCACAAAAGATTTTGGTAATTTGATACCCATGGAAGGAAAACCCCCATATCCAGATGCTAGAAATGCTACTGTAAGAAATAAGAAAATCAAACCACTTCCTATCATTCCCAAATACACCATTGTCTGATAAGGATGAAGATTTTCGAGTTTCTGAAACCAGGTTTGTTGATTTTCTTTCATGACAAAATTGATCTTATTCTCTAAACATTTTAATTCCACTTAGGTTCAAGATATTTGAAATCTAAGATCAATGCGAATCGAAAAAAATACAGGACACTCTTCAAGTACCTCAGAGACAAGTATTGGGAGAGAGCAGAATTGCTCGCATTTGAAGGATAGATCTATGAAGGTATTTTAAAAGTTAATAATGAATTGATCAAATCAAAAAAATATCCTGTGGCAAGAAACAATTCAATTTCCTAACTTGCCAAAGAATCGAACATCACAATCCCCAATCGTTTTGGATAAAACTGCTTTCCTTTCGCTTTACAACAATGATCCTTTTGTAAAGCACTTTTCTGAGAAATTAAAATACCGAAGAAATCGAAGATTCCAAGTCAAAGGGCTGGCAGGAAGCTTAGATATGATCTTGTTTACCACTATATTCAAACAACTGGGTGGATTTCATTTGATCATCGCACACGACAAGGAAGAAGCGGCCTATCTAAATTCAGACCTTCAAGAATTGCTTGGGAGAAACAATACCTTACTTTTTCCTTCTAGTTATAAGCGGCCTTATCATTTTGAAGAAGTAGAAAATGCCAATATCCTCATGAGAGCAGAGATTCTAAATAAAATCTCTGAAAAACAGACAAAGGATGAGGTAGTAATCACTTATGCGGAAGCATTGTATGAAAAGGTAATCAACAAGCGCTCACTCAAAGAGCATACATTCACTGCAAGCGTAGGTGAGAATGTAGATATGGAATTTATCTCTGAGCTTTTGACCACTTATGATTTCGAAAAGACTGATTTTGTCTATGAACCTGGGCAATTCTCAATCAGAGGAGGTATTCTTGATGTCTATTCCTATGCAAATGACTTACCCTATAGAATCGAACTATTTGGTAGAGAAATAGAGAGCATCAGGACCTTTGATCCAGAATCACAGCTTTCCATAGACCCAATAGATGCTATCAGCATCATTCCAAATGTACAAACTAGACTTCTCCAAGAAGTAAGGCAATCTTTTTTGGAATTTCTGCCAAATGACACCACGGTATGGTTCAAAGATACCCAGCTTACACTTGACTTGATCAATGAAAACTTTGAAAAAGCCACCAGGCTGTATGAACAAGAAACTGCAAAATCTGACAGACTTCTTCCCAAGCCTGATGATTTGTTTGATCACGCCGACATCTTTGAGAAGGTATGCCAGTCCTTTGTTCAAGTAGAGTTTGGACATAAATTTTACAATAAAGACGCTGAAGTATTCACCTTTGAGGCACAGCCACAGCCTTCATTCAACAAGAACTTCGACCTACTGGTCCAAAACCTAGTAGAAAATGAAAAAATAGGCTGGATCAACATCATTTGTTCTGAAAATGAAAAGCAGATCAACAGGCTGAATAATATTTTTCAAGAACTTGACCCCACATTACAGACCCAATCTCTGATGATCGGTCTGCGAGAAGGCTTTGTGGATAAGTCGCTTCAACTCGCTTGCTACACGGATCATCAGCTTTTTGAGCGATTTCACAGGTACAAAACCAAACCTAGGTCTAGCAAATCCAAAGCGCTGACCTTAAAGGAAATCAAAACCCTACATCCCGGTGACTACATCGTACACATAGATTATGGCGTGGGAAGATTTGCAGGACTGGAAAAAGTAAATGTAAATGGCAAATCTCAAGAAGCCGTGAGGCTGGTCTTTCGAGATGATGATTTGCTTTATGTGAACATCCACTCACTACACAAGATTTCCAAATACTCTGGACAAGAAGGCACTGCTCCATCCATGTCAAAGCTAGGTTCTCCAGAGTGGGATAATAAGAAGAAAAAGGTAAAAAGCAAGGTCAAGGACATCGCCAAAGACCTTATAGCGTTATATGCCAAGCGAAGAAATGCACCCGGTTTCCAGTTTTCTCCTGACTCTGTCTTGCAAGTAGAATTGGAAAGTTCTTTTGTCTTCGAAGACACTCCTGACCAAGCATCAGCTACAGCAGATGTAAAAGTGGATATGGAGAAACCTTACCCGATGGATCGGTTAGTCTGTGGAGATGTGGGCTTCGGTAAGACTGAAGTTGCCATACGAGCAGCATTCAAAGCAGTGAATGATAGAAAGCAAGTGGCAGTATTGGTACCTACGACCATCTTAGCCATGCAACATTATCAGACATTTATGGAAAGATTGGCTGCATTTCCAGTAAAAGTCGATTACATCAATCGATTCAGGACTACTAAAGAAATCAAGGAGATAACCAAGCAAGTCACTTCTGGAGAAATTGATATCCTAGTCGGTACGCACAGAATTGTGAACAAGGACATTAAATTCAAAAATCTCGGGCTACTCATCATAGATGAAGAGCAGAAGTTTGGCGTAAAAGTCAAGGATCAACTCAAAGAAATGAAGCTTAATGTAGATGTGCTTACACTTACAGCGACACCAATTCCAAGAACCTTACACTTCTCACTCATGGGTGCCAGAGACCTTTCCGTGATCGCTACTCCTCCACCAAACAGGCAACCTGTGACCACAGAGATCCACAGCTTTGAAGAGGAAGTGATCAGAGATGCTGTAGCTTTTGAGTTGAGAAGAGGTGGCCAGGTATTCTTTGTACACAACAGAGTAGGTGAGATAGATACCATTGCTAATATGATCCTGAGGCTCGTTCCAGATGCCAGAGTAGCTGGTGCCCATGGACAAATGGACGGCAAAGCTTTGGAGAAAATCATGGTCAAATTCATCGAAGGAGAATACGATGTATTGGTATCTACCAACATCATCGAATCAGGTCTTGATATTCCCAATGCCAACACTATCATCATCAATCGCGCACACATGTTCGGACTGAGTGACCTTCATCAAATGCGAGGTAGGGTAGGAAGAAGCAATAAAAAGGCATTCTGCTACCTACTTACCACTGCTACTTCAGGACTTACCTCCGAAGCGAGAAAAAGACTTCAAACATTAGAGGAATTCTCTGACCTTGGCGATGGATTCAAGGTGGCCATGAGAGATTTGGACATTCGTGGGGCGGGAAATTTACTTGGTGCCGAGCAAAGTGGATTTATCACAGATCTGGGATTTGATATGTATCACAAGATCCTCGATGAAGCAGTTCAAGAGCTCAAAGAAAATGAATTTGCTGCTCTCTTTGAGGTAGATTTAGCTGAAAAAGTGGAAATCCTAGTGCAAGACTGCGTGATAGAGACTGATATGGAGATATTGATCCCAGAAGAATATGTTAGCAATATTTCTGAAAGGCTAAGCTTATACTCCAAACTTGACAACATCAAAAAAGAGACAGAGCTTGAGAAGCATATTCAGTCCATTCAAGACAGATTTGGTCCTATCCCTGAGGTGGTCAATGACCTATTTGAGACTGTCAGATTACGTTGGCTTGCAGAAGAGCTAGGTTTTGAAAAGCTTACCCTCAAAAATGGAGTTATGAAATGTTACTTCTTACCGTCTCACAAAGAAAAATATTTCAAATCGGAAGTGTTTGGCAATGTGTTAAGATACGTAAGCTCACAACCCAAGTATTGCAAAATGAAAGAACACAAAAACCGATTGATTCTCAGTATCAGTGGTGTCACCACCATCAAAAAAGCTAAACAATGGCTCAGCGAAATGAAAGTCGGAAAAAAATAACAACATTCTTACAGAACTAATTTTGTTATTTTGAAATGAATTTTTGCATCATATGGTCAAAATAGGGGTTGTTTGGTCTATTTTAATCGTTTGAAAAAAAAATAATATTGTGTTAAGATATTATACATTATATATTAGCGTTCTATTTGTGCACAAAAAACACAGTCAAGTATATGGTTTTTGGAAAAAATAAATACGGGTTAATTGCTACTTCTCTGCTTTTTGTAGCAGTATGCATCCTGTCTTCTTGCAATAAAACACCTGGATATGGTAGACGTACTGCCGCCAAGCCTGGTAAAACTAGTGCAACAACAGGTGCACAGTTTAGCTTCGATGCCAATGACAGTACAAATTTTGTGGTGACTAGGATGTCAAAGCAAGTGGTAGGTCCAAACTTGAAGTACATACAAGGTGGTAGGGCAGTAATCGGATCTCAAGAACAAGATATTATGGCATTTAGAGACAATGTGGAGCGCACGGTCACTATTGCTTCTTTTTACATGGATGAAACAGAGATCACCAACAATGATTACAAAGAATTCATCTTCAACATCAGAAAAAAAGTAAGTGCTGACTCAGTGAGTAAGCTCGAGCCTTCTGATAGGGTATGGGAAGGTGCCATGTCTTACAATGATGTTTATGATACATATTATTACAGGTTTCCAGGGTTCAATTTCTATCCTGTAGCAGGTGTCACTTGGAGTCAAGCCAATGCTTATACCAAATGGAGGACTGAATATGTCAACGAATTGATGAGACAAAAGCAAGGTATCGATAGTACCCTGAATAAGAATCAACTCATCGAAAGAGGTGTAGCAATGCCAGAATATAGGCTTCCAAATGAAGCAGAATGGGAATATGCAGCCAAAGCAATGATAGGAACTCAATACATGGATGAAAACCAAGAGTATGGAAGAATCTATCCTTGGGATGGCAGGGGTGTAAGAAATCCCTATAATATCAAAAGAAGAGGAAAACAAGGTGAAATGCTTGCAAACTTCAAGAGAGGACGAGGTGACTATGCTGGTATAGCAGGTGGAGTGTCCAACGATGGAGATATTATCCCTGCCAATGTTTATGATTATCCACCAAATGATTTTGGTCTATACAACATGGCAGGTAACATGAATGAGTGGGTACAAGATGTCTACAGGCCTTTATCATTCACTGACTTTGATGACCTCAACCCTTTGAGAAAAGATGGAATCTATGATGAAGCTAAAGATTATGGAACTACTCTAATAGATGATAACTATAGGGTATACAAAGGAGGCTCATGGAGAGATGTGGCTTATTGGCTATCACCAGGAACAAGAAGATTCATGCATCAAGATTCTGCAACAAATCATATCGGATTCAGATGCGCTATGATATCAGTAGGTGCTACTGGAAAGTAATTTAAATCCAAAATTAATTGCTAAGGGGTTCATTTCTGAACCCCTTTTTTTATTCTTAGCCATTCATACGACCGCCTATAGCGGACTATGATCTGAAAATCAAAAAATATAGAAAAACTGTCTATTATTTGGTAATTTTCTCGGATAAAAGAATCTATGATATGCTCTATTTATTACGAAAAACAATTTGTACATCTCTGATTGTATGTATTGGTCTCTGGATCAATATTCCACAATCATTGGCTCAAAATGCCCAAACATACCAAACACCTCCTGAGGAGATCGCAGCACTGGTAAAAGCTCCATCTACTCCCTCTTTGAGTTTCAGCCGTACAGGTGACTTTATGCTTTTGCTAGAAAGATCCGGTAATCCATCCATAGAAGACCTAGCGCAGCCTGAACTTCGGATTGCAGGCATGAGAATCAACCCAGCCACAAATGGACCCAGTAGATCTGGAGCTATTGAGAATGTGAAAGTCAAAATCACCAAGTCTGGGGAAGAGCATGCTATCAAAGGTCTTCCTAAAAACGCTCGACTTGGTGGGTTTGCGATTAGCAAGGATGAAAAATTTGCAGCCGTAACCAACACTACAAACACAGGAATCAGCTTGTGGTTGATAGATCTAACAAGTTATGAAGCAAAAAAATTGACTGATGAAATTGTCAATGATATCATGGGAGGGACCCTCAGCTGGACTCCAGACAATAAAATACTCCTTAAAGCTGTAAACCCTAAGCGAGGTGAGATGCCAAAAGCACCACTAGCACCAGTAGGTCCGACAGTTCAAGAAACTTCGGGAAATGCAGCACCTTCTAGAACTTACCAAGATTTGCTCACAAATGCTCACGATGAGCGATTGTTCGAATACTTTGCTGATTCACAGCTCATGCTTATTGACCTCAACGGTCAAGCCACACCTTATGGTCAGCCTGGCCTTTTCAAATCCGTCAGTATATCACCTGATGGAAAATATGTAATGGTGGATATTATCAAAAAACCTTTCTCATACTTAGTACCAGCCTCCAGATTCCCTTACAATGTGGAGATTTGGGATATGTCAGGAAACAATGTAAAAACTTTAGCTGAGTTGCCCTTAGATGAAGTTCGACCAACGGGGTTTGATGCTACAGTGACTGGACCTAGGTCTATCAACTGGAGAGCTGACAAGCCTTCTACTCTCTATTGGGTAGAAACACAAGATGGTGGAGATGGTAGGATTGCTATGGAAGAGCGTGATATCGTATACACACTCAATGCACCATTCAATGGCTCTAAAACCAAATTGATCAGTACACCATACAGATATGGAGGTATATACTGGTCAGATGACAACTTTGCCCTTTTCAATGAAAGATGGTCAGCTACTAGAAAGCAAATCGTCAATGTAATCAATCCATCCAAGCCTGGTGAAAAGCGTACAATCATCGAAAGATCATCTGACGATATCTATAATGATCCCGGAAGTCCAATTTTCATAACCAACGATTTTGGTAGATCAGTAATCATGAGAAAAGGTGATGATATCTTCATGACTAGTGAGGGTGGTTCTCCAGAAGGAAGCATGCCTTATTTATCTACTTTCAATGCAAAAACCAAAACAGAAAAGATTCTCTGGAGATCCCAAGCCCCTTATTATGAAAGAGTAGCAAAAGTCTTGAATGCAGATGCTTCCGAATTTATCACCCTGAAAGAAAGCACTGATATACAGCCTAACTACTGGCTAGTCAACACCAAAAAGAGAATAGCTCCTATTCAAATCACAAACTTCGAGCACCCCTATGAATCCATCAAGGGAATCAAAAAACAATTGGTGAAATACAAAAGGAATGATGGACTAGACTTATCTGCTATCGTCTACACACCTGAAGGATACAATCCTGATACTGATGGTCCTCTTCCAGTACTGATGTGGGCATATCCAAGGGAATACAAATCTGCCGAAGTAGCATCGCAGGTAAGAGGCTCTCAATATGCATTCACCAGATTAAGTTGGGGATCGCCTATCTATTGGGTGACACAAGGATATGCAATCATGGATCAGACAGAAATGCCGATTGTAGGTGAAGGAGATCTCGAGCCTAATGACTTCTTTTTGGAACAGCTTGTAGCAAATGCAGAAGCAGCTATAGACTTTATTGCAGAATCTGGCATTGGAGATAGAAATAGGATTGGTGTAGGTGGTCATTCTTATGGTGCCTTTATGACTGCTAACTTACTATCTCATAGCAATCTTTTTGCCGCTGGTATTGCGAGATCAGGTGCTTATAATAGGACACTCACGCCTTTTGGCTTTCAATATGAGCAAAGAACATTCTGGGAAGCTCCTGAAGTATATTTCAACATGGCTCCTTTTATGCATGCCAATAAAGTAAAAACACCTATACTTCTGATTCATGGTGAAGCTGACAACAATGCAGGGACTTTCCCCATTCAGTCAGAGAGATATTACAATGCCCTCAAAGGACATGGTGCAACTACCAGGTTGGTATTTCTTCCACACGAATCCCATGGCTATGCTGCTGAAGAATCCATTCTCCACACCTTATGGGAGCAACATCAATGGTTGGAAAAATATGTAAAAAATAAAAAATAATTTGATAGCATAAATATGCCCCCGATAAGCATCATACTTTTTGGGGGCATTTCAATTTTCTTTTGAGGCTTTTTCAAACTTTACTTCCTCAATTTTAATAACACTTATTTTGAATAGATCCTACATCTCTTTGAAGATCGTGATGGGATAGTATTCCACTTGGCTAGATGTCCCTCTACTAGGGAAAAATGCAAAACTTAGGAAAATTCAAACATTTCAGTTGAAAATAAATTTACTTAAGTATGAAGCATATCACTATTTCCACAAAAGTAGAACAATCATATTTAGAAGTAAAAGAGGGGTTCAACCAAAATCTTTTTAAAAAATTAAGTCCTCCATTTCCACCTGTCAAGCTCCTAAGATTCGATGGATCCAATGAAGGTGACTTGGTCTCTTTGGAGTTGAATTTTATTTTTTTCAAGCAAACATGGACTTCCATAATCACAAAGGATCATACAGATGCAAATGAGTTTTACTTTATAGATAAAGGAATAAAACTACCCTTTTTCTTAAAAAAATGGCAACATAAGCACAGGGTAATCAATGACGGCAAAAGTAGCATTATAATAGATGAAATAGCCTACCAAGCACCATTTTCATGGATGACACTACTGCTATATCCTGCTCTATACTTACAGTTTATATATAGAAAACCTATATACAAGAAAATCTTCAAGGATAAATCAAAATTGTAAATTATCGCAGTCTTGAATCTGACAATCCCCATACAATACCAAAGAATGGCTTGAAATAGCAGATTCAAACTCCCTTCCCATTGCTTCTTTTATTAAGTTCAATCTTTCATCCGAAAACTCTCTGATCTTTCTGCACTGATTGCATACATGATGATCATGGTGCTTGTAGGTAAGAGCTTGTTCATACAAAGCAACCTTATCTTTGAATTGATGCTTTACCGCAAGCCCACATTCTACTAGCAAATCTAAAGTATTGTAAATCGTCGCTCGACTGATGGTGTATCCTTTGTTTCTCATCAATAGAAAAAGTCCCTCTACATCAATATGTTCATCTTGAGGCAAAGCGTACAATTCATCCATCACAGAATATCTTTCTGGAGTCTTTCTACTTCCTTGTCTCAATAGGAAATTTTCAAAAATCTTCTTTGCTTTTTCTACTACCGTCTTTTCAGCCATACATATTTTCCATCTAGAAAACTAAGATGCATGATTTTTTAGATTTTTTCAACTTTATAGATTCTATCTATTACAATTTAGATTGATTTCAATTTTATACATACCAATTCTTCAATGAATTTTCAAAAAACACCCTTGATAAAATATAGATAGTAAATAAGCAGTCAATCATATTTCATAAAATCACTTTCTGCGCTGAAGGCAGTTAAACTGAAATATAATCTTGCCGAGTTGTATTGAGCAAAATTTTAATTACATCATCAATTGTACGTTGTAAACAATTTAGTCAGATTTTTATTCTTAACTTAAAAGTGATTTACTCAACCATACATAAACCCATGACCCATTACTTAAGACGTATAGTAACATTATGCTACTTTATGATAAGTATTCCGGCTTATGCTCAATTGCCAGGTTTTTTTATGAAAGAGGATAAAAAGAAAGTCAACATCAAATTTTTCAATAACAACAACCTAATCATCATACCTATTTCAATCAATGGTAGTGAGCCATTGAACTTTATCTTTGACACTGGAATCAAAAGCAATATTTTGTTTAGCAAAAGTCTAGGTGACGAACTTGATCTACAATACAGTCGAAAATTAAACCTAGTAGGAGCTGATGGAAAAACCGTCCTCACTGCCTCAGTATCTTTAAGCAATCGCTTGGATATGGAAAAGATAATGGGAGAATATCAGACTTTATTGGTTTTAGAAGAGGACTTTTTTGAGTTAGAAAAGCTGACAGGTATTCCAATATACGGAGTAATCGGCTATGAATTCTTTAAGAATAATCCGATCAAAGTAAACTACGATGTAGGACAAATTACATTTTATAAATCAGATAGGTTAAAATGGAGACCATTTGGATTTAGAAAAACCGCTTTAAAATTAGAAAATAGTAAACCCTACATACATGCAGATATAACTCAGATTCTTGGAGGAAAATTAAATGCAAAGCTACTTATAGACACAGGAGCAAATCATGGTCTTCTTCTCAATCCAGAAACTACAAATGCCATAAAGTTTCCTCCTATCACATTAGAATCAGAATTAGGTCGTTCATTAGGTGGCGATTTGTATGGATTGGTAGGGAGGTCAAAAGAGCTCGATATCAATGGTTTAAAATTTTCGAATTTGATCACCTCATTTCCTGAGGAAAATGATTTTAGCTATGTCATCAAAGAATCTGGAAGACAAGGAAGTCTAGGATCTGAAATTCTAAGCAGATTAGAGATCATCTTCGATTATCAAAGGGAACGTATTTTGTACAGGAAATCTAGTTCCTTTTCCAATCCATTTGAGTTTGACATGAGTGGGATCACCCCAAAGCAATATTCCTATGAAAGTGGGAGAATCTACATAGCCAAACTCAAGGAAGCCTCACCAGCAAGTCAAGCAGGATTACAAGAAATGGACGAAATCATTAAAATAAATAACATACCTATTGAATTTTGGAAATTACCAGATATCACAAAATACCTTAAATCAGAAGTAGGTAAAGAAGTCAAATTGACGATCCTGAGATTTGATGCGCATGAAAGTGATATTCCTAAAGAACTAAACTTCACATTCAAACTGAAAAGAATGATTTAAATCTCTTGTTCATTATTGATCAAAAAAATAAATATTGTAGATTAGTTTCTTTATTTTTACATTCACCCTAATCTGATCCATATTTATCCTATTTTATGTTGTAGCAATGAAAAATAACTCAACTAAAAATAGCTTTGACAATATACTCTTTACATTGAAAAGGTATAAAGAAGGAGACTACGAACTCCTTTATATTTCTTCGGAAGTTAGGGAATTGATCAACGGCGACACAAAATTTTATCATGAAAGCTTTTTCAGGAGTTTATTCCCTACCTTACCTTTTACAGTTTTTGAATTTCTATTTGAAGCTTTGGGAACAGGGGAAAAAATTTACTGTCCTATCATCATAAAAGAAACCAAATTCCAATTTGTACAAATCGAAGGATACATCATCAATCAAGAGGATGGATCATACTTGATCACTGCATTGATTTCTCCTCAGACCAGTCCAAATCATGTTCCATATGCTTGGCTGATTACGGATAAAAATGCTTTTCACTTATCAAAGAATAAAAATTTAGATTCTGACTGGAAAAAATTCATTCTCAACAGATTCCCATTTTTCAATGAAGTTTCCCTCCAAGAATTGATTTCAGATGATAAAACATCCAATAGCATCTGTATCTTTCCTGACCGGCTGTACCTTACCAAAGAAACTCTTGCCCCGAAAGTATCTCTTTTTCAATTAGAATATCATGATACAAGCTCGGCTCGACAAGCTCGGCTACCAAAACCCCAAGAAAATAATCTCATTTATTATGAATTGGACACTTCAACTGGCGAAATGCGGATGAGTGGGGCAATCGAAAAAATATTAGGATACAAAACTTCCAAATTCGAAAAATTCAAACAAACTGATTGGAAAAATCTCATTCATCCAGACGATAGAAAAGCCTACAAACATAGCTTTGAACATTCTAACCTTATTGTTTACAAATTTTTACATGCAGACGGACATTATATCTTTTTGCAGGATGAAATCGAAAAAATACAGAAGCAAGAATCATCTGATGAATTTATCATTGGAGTATTAGGTGATATTTCTGAACTCAAAGAAATAGAAAAAAACCTGTTGGATCATAAAACAGTTTTGGATGAGCTCACTTCCGTGGTACCAGGCATAGTATACTTACTCAAGGCTTATCCAGACGGAAAGCACAAGTATATTTTTGTAAGCGAGGGAAGCAGGGATCTGGCAGGCATAGAGCCTCACGAAATACTTATGGACGAAAAAGCCTTTGAAGATTTGATCATCAAAGAAGACTTAAACAAAGTCATTCAAGCAGACAGAACAGCTTATCACAACAATCATAAATTTGAATCACAATTTAGAATCAAAACCAAAAAAGGTGATATCAAATGGATACATGGAGCTTCCAATAAATTAGAAAAATATCATAATGAGTCGATCTGGGCTGGACTATTCATTGATATCACCCAAAGCAAACTAAATGAGGAAGAAGCCTTTCAACAGCAAGCTAAATATAAGCTTCTTTTCAACGAAAACCCTGTATCTATCTTTCACTATGATAAACAAGGAGATATCCTTTCTGCCAACAAGGCATTCTTATCTAGCTTAGGTCTTACGGATGATTCTAAACTTATAGGTAAAAATATCTTTGACTTAGTAGGTCCGCAAAAAATAAAGAAAGCATTAGAAGATAGCTTTACAAAAGGATACGGGAATTTTGAAGGCATTTATTTTAGTTATTACAATCAGAAAGTGTTTCAAATTCGATTTAGTGCCAAGTCATTAGATTCCAATAGTTTTCAAGCAATTGTAGAAAATATACCCGATCAGGAATATGTACACAATATCTTAGCAGAGCTCACTGAGAAAACATCCAAATACAGCGGGCAAGATTTCTTTGATATCCTGACCAATTTTCTATCTCAAAAACTAGGAGCTGAGCATTGCTTCATTGCAGAAATCGATAATAATAATGATCAAGCAAACGTTATTTCTTTTCATTCTGATGGAGTCAAGCAAGAGAATTTTACGTATCAGTTGACACATAGTCCTTGTGAAATTTGTATCAATTCCTCAGAACCACTCATCATTCTTAACAATGCGACAGGAAAATTTCCCAATGATGTGGAGTTAAGAAAATTTGGTATAAATACCTATATGGGTGTTACCATTTCAGACATAAATGGCAAAAATCTAGGTATGCTTGTACTAATGGACACTAAGCCTATGCATTATAGTCCTGTCTATGAATCAGTACTTAAAATTTTAGCAGATAGGATTGGGGCAGAGTTGGGAAGATTGAGTTATGAAAAAAAGCTAATCGCTTCAGAACTATTGTACCGAAGTATCGCCATAAATTTTCCAAATGGTACAATAGAAGTTTTGGATTGTAATTTTGTATGTGTATACACAGATGGAAAAGAATATATGCAACAAGGCATAGATCCAGCAGAATTGTTGGGAAAATCTATTCTTGACAGATATTCTACAGAAATAGCAAAAAAAATAGAAGATCAATTATCACCAACACTACAAGGGTCATCGGTGACATTTGAGATAAGTATAGAAAATCAACATTACCTAAAAAATGCAGTACCATTAAGAAACGAACTAAGGGAAATAGAAAGAATTTTACTTGTGACACAAAACATAACAGAAACCAAAAAATCTGAAGAGGAACGCAGTCAACTCATCAAAGATCTCAAATCACAAAATGAAGAACTTCAAAGGTTTGCATACATCATCTCTCACAATCTTCGAGCTCCAATTGTAAATATTACCGCTCTCCTGGACTTATATAATGGCAAAAAACCAGAAGATCCAGAGAACAAAGAAATCATTGATAACCTCAAAGTGGCAACCAACATCCTCAACAATACACTCCAAGATTTGATTGATGTAGTTGCGATCAAAAAAAATAAACTCCCTAAGATTGATAGAATCGATTTCAAACTTCTCACCAATAATATCGAGACAAGCCTAAGTAAACAAATCGAAGAATCAGGTGCTAATATTAGCAAAGACTTTTCTGGGGTAAATAGTATCAACTACATCTACTCACATTTGGAAAACTTTCTGACGAACCTTACCACTAATGCCATCAAATATAGAGATCCAAAAAGACCGCTTCATATTCAAATAAAAACTTACGAAAGCAAAGAGTTCACAGTCATAGAATTCAAAGACAACGGTATTGGCATTGATTTAAAAAGATATGGAGACAGACTTTTTGGATTATACCAAAGATTTCATTCTCATGTAGAAGGCAAAGGGCTTGGACTATATTTGATTCGAGAACAAATAAGAGCACATGACGGTAATCTTTTCGTAGAAAGCGAAGTAGGTAAAGGAACCACTTTCTACATTTACTTGAAAAACCTCATTATCAATCAGGAAGGTATTATTTATTGACAATTTTGCAGAATAAAAGCAACATCCTTGCTAAATTTACGTCAATATCCTCCAATGTTTGATATAAACAACTATGAAAAAAGCACTAATTCCTATTATTATCATTGCCCTAATTGGGCTATTTGTGTACACCAAATCCGTAGGAGTGTACAATACTTTTGTGCAAACTGAAGAAACCATCAATGGACAATGGGCGGAAGTAGAAACTCAGTATCAAAGAAGAGCTGATCTGATTCCTAATCTTGTAAATACGGTAAAAGGTTATGCGGATTTCGAACAGCAGACCCTTACTGGGGTCATAGAAGCAAGGGCCAAAGCTACCTCCATCAATTTGCAAGCTGATGACTTGACACCAGAAAACATTGCCAAGTTTCAACAAGCACAAGATCAATTAAGTGGCTCTTTGAGCAGACTACTTGTAGCAGTAGAACGATACCCTGAACTCAAAGCCAATCAAAACTTCCTAGAACTTCAAGCCCAATTGGAAGGGACAGAGAATAGAATTGCAGTAGCAAGAAGAAACTTCAACCAATCAGTGCAGAGCTACAACTCGAACCTGAGACAATTTCCAAACAACCTCTTTGCTGGATGGTATGGTTTTGAGAGAAAAGGTTATTTCGAAGCTTCTGCGGGTGCAGAAAATGCACCTACGGTACAGTTCTAAATAAGAAAATACAGACATGGCCGAAAAACTATTCAGTCAAGCAGACCGATCCAAAATCATCGAAGCCATCAAAGAAGCAGAACAAAAAACTTCTGGTGAAATTCAAGTACACATAGAAAATCATTGTAAAGATGTCCTTGATCGTGCAGCAGAAGTTTTTGAAACGCTAAAGATGCATCAGACAGAGCACCGCAATGCGGTGCTTTTCTATCTCGCTGTAGCAGATCACAAATTTGCCATCCTTGGAGATGCTGGTATCAACAGTGTCGTACCTGATGATTTCTGGGAAAACATCAAAGAGAACATGACCCTGCATTTCAAAGCATCTAGATATACAGATGGCCTTTGTATGGGAATAGAGATGGCTGGAAAACAGCTACAAAAACATTTTCCTTTTGAACAAAAGGGAGACATCAATGAACTCCCTGATGAAATATCCTTCGGATAAAAACATGAATAAAAACCTTATTTTAATCATATTAACCCTATTTAGCTTAACTTTCAACAGTTACGCTCAGGATGATTTTCCTAAAATACCCAACCCTCCTAGACTAGTTAATGATTTTTCAAATACTTTGAGCAATGCTGAGGTACAGCGACTTGAAAATAAACTAGTGGCTTACAATGACAGTACCTCGTCTCAAGTCAGTATCGTATTGATCAATTCAGTGGGTCCTTATGATATTAGTGATTATGCATTTCAACTAGGAGATCAATGGGGAATAGGTAGAAAAGATAAGGACAATGGCGTGCTGATCTTAGCTGCCATGAAAGATAGAAAAGTTTTTATAGCTACAGGTTATGGAATGGAAGGAGCGATACCTGATGCATTAGCCAAGCGAATTGTAGAGCAGCTGATAATTCCCAATTTCAGAATGGAAGAATATTATACTGGCTTAGATAAAGCTACAGATATGATATTCAAACTGGCTTCAGGAGAATATGAAGCTGATAAAGTAGCTTCATCAGGTAATTCTGGAGGTGCATTGATCATGTTTCTGTTTTTTATCTTTCTATTTGTGATCCTTCCATTGATCCGAAACAGAAAAGATAATGACAATCACATGGGAGGTAAAGGTGGAGGCGTTGATCTTTTCACCACAATATTATTGGCCAATATGCTCAAAGGAGGAAGTAGAGGAAAATTTGGCGATTTCTCTTCTGGAAGAGGAGGATTCGGTGGTGGTGGCGGATTCGGAGGTGGCGGCGGATTTGGTGGATTTGGCGGTGGAAGTTTTGGTGGTGGTGGAGCTGGGGGAAGTTGGTAAATGTGAGTTATAAATCCAAGCATTTCTCAACTAGAACTTACCCGCAGCTATTACCGCCATATCTACGACCTTAGCATTGGCATTTAGCAAGACATTGGCACAAGACGTCAAAGTGGCCCCTGTGGTCATCACATCATCTACCAGGAGTATCCTTTGGCCTTGCACTTCAAATGATCCATCTATTCCAAAAACAGATGCTACATTATCTAGTCTTTCTATTCTGGATTTACTAGTTTGAGTCTCTGTATAAATATGCCTCACAATCAAGGGTACATAGGGAATTCCAAGTGATTTGGATATACCCAAGCCAAACTGCTCACTCTGATTGTAACCCCTTCTTCTAAATTTATTTCGGTGGAGAGGTACAGCTGTAATCATGTCCCAATTTTTATCAAGCCCCACATCCTTTAGCAAATAGCCATATAGTTGACCAAGCTCGATACCTATTTCAGGTTTATTCTTGTACTTGAGTTGATGCAAAAGTCTTTGACTCATTCCACCTTTGGTAAATCGAAGGAAAGACATCACCAGGTTTGGTTTAGTCAGGCCCATCACTTTGACAACCAAATCGTTATTTTGAGGTTGAAGATGATAATTTGTCATTGGTAAGGACGCAATACAAGCTTTACAAAGCATATATTCAAAATCAAATAGACTCTGATTGCATCCTGCACAGGTTTTTGGAAAAACCAATGCTAAAAAATCTTCCCAAAATGTGAAACGCATATCCAAAAAGGCTTGTTAGAACATCATGACAGCAAAATACCTGCTATATTTGCTAGTTAAATATAACCCAACGGAATATAATGAATTTAATAGAAGAATTCAATGATTACAGAAGCCGCATGAACGAAAAAATCATGTCTGCGGATAATAAAGTAATCAAACGCTTTTTCAACCTAGATACCAATGCCTACGCTGAAGGTGCCATTGATGTCAAAACCAAAGAAATGATAGGCTTAGCATGCTCTATGGTTTTGAGATGTGATGATTGCATCAAATATCATTTAGGCAAATCCTTCGAAGCTGGATTGAAAAAAGAACAGGTTTTTGAAGTGTTTTCCATCGCCACGCTCATTGGAGGATCTATTGTGATTCCCCATTTGAGAAGAGCTGTAGAATATTGGGAAGAATTAGAGAACCAAAACGAGAATGTTTAAAAAAGAACTGGATTTGGAAAAAAGATGGAACAAGCTGCTCCAAGGTATACACGAACTGATAGGTAAAAAACCAGCAGATCTTAATGGAGTACTTTTCTTGATTGGTGTCCAAGAATTAGGTCAGGGAAATAAAACCTTTACCAAAGAACAAAAACAAGACCTCATGCATATAGCTATATGTAAGGTATTAAGTCTTGCGGGTTTTTATGAATTAGATTATATTGATCAAGAAGGTTGGCCACATTGGAAATTACTCAAAAAGTTACCCCATCTAAATGCCATAGACCAAGAGAAATTCCTAAAAATCCAAGTTATAGAGTACTTCGAACAAGAATTTGAAATCGAAATTAACTAATATGCTTCTTTATTAGCATAAAAATAAACATCTTAAACCTATGAAAATCGTATCCTATAATGTGAATGGTATCCGAGCGGCTCTGAATAAGGGATTTGCTGAATGGCTAAAAGCCACTGATCCAGACATCATTGGCTTACAAGAAGTAAAAGCTTTGGAAAATCAAATCGATAGAAGCATTTTCGAAGACATGGGTTATCATATTTATTGGAATCCTGCTATAAAGAAAGGATATAGCGGTACAGCCATATTAAGTAAAATAAAACCAATACATGTAGAGCATGGCATATCCATACCGACTTATGATGATGAAGGAAGAATAATCAGAGCTGATTATGAGAATTTCTCTTTCATAAGTGCATATTTTCCATCAGGAACCACTGGAGACATCAGACAAGATTTCAAATACAAATTCCTAGATGATATTTATGGATATACTCAAGATCTAAAAAGCAAATATCCAAACTTGATCATAAGTGGGGATTATAATATCTGCCACAAGCCCATCGATATCCATAATCCGGTATCTAACAAAAATTCATCTGGTTTCTTACCAGAAGAAAGGGCTTGGATGGATAAATTTACAGAAAATGGATTCCATGACAGCTTCCGTCTACACAATGAATCAGCACATCAATATACCTGGTGGAGCTATCGTGCAGGAGCTAGAGCCAAAAATCTTGGATGGAGAATCGATTATCACATGATTACAGATCCCATGAGAGAAAAAGTAAAAAATGCATTAATATTACCAGAAGCAATGCACTCGGATCATTGTCCGATAATGATAGCATTAGAACAATGAAATAATTAATAAAAATATTCATTCATCAACAAAAGCTTAATGAAATCTATTAAAATTTCAATCCCATCTCTGATTGAGAACATAAAAATTATAGAAAGCTTCATCGATAACGCTCGCGATAGGTTTCATATCGATGATGATATCTATGGAAATATTATGATTTCAGTCACAGAATGTGTCAGCAATGCTATACTACATGGCAATGAAAGTAATTCGAGCAAAACCGTAGATTTAGAACTTCATTTTGAAGATGATCAGATCAAATTCATTATCACAGATGAAGGTAAAGGATTTGATTACAGCGAATTACAAGATCCTACTGAGCCAGAAAATCTGGAAAAAGCAGGGGGAAGAGGCATTTTCATCATGAAGCATTTGAGTGATGATGTTACCTTTGAAGATGAAGGAAGAAAAACCATTTTAACATTCTACATGTAACTATGGCTATTTCCTTTTTTAATGAAGATATAAAATTCAACCTACCCCAAAAGCTCAAGCATAAAAACTGGCTAAAAGGAATAGCAGAATCCGAAGGATTCAAAATCATAGATTTGAATTATATCTTTTGTTCAGATGAATATTTACACAAAATCAATGTGGAGTACCTTGATCATGATACATTCACTGATATCATAACATTTGACAATTCAGAAGAAGAGGATATGATCGAAGGAGATATCTTTATCAGTTTAGAAAGAGTTCGGGAAAATGCAAAAGAGGAGAAAAATCCCTTCGATGCAGAATTACTCAGAGTCATAAGCCATGGACTATTACACCTGATGGGATACAAAGACAAAACAGAGAATGAAGCGAGAGAAATGAGATTGAAAGAAGATCAATCAATATCTAGTTATCAAGTTATGTAAGGTGTTCCACGTGGAACATTAAAAATAAATTAAAACAAAATACAGTGTTCCACGTGGAACACCTCAATAAATATAATATGTTTCCAGAATACGATGTCATAGTAGTAGGAGCAGGACATGCAGGCTGCGAAGCTGCACATGCCGCTGCAAAGATGGGTTCAAGGGTATTACTGTGTACTATGAACATGAATACCATAGCACAAATGTCATGTAATCCTGCAATGGGAGGAGTTGCTAAAGGACAAATTGTAAGGGAAATTGATGCACTAGGTGGTATGTCAGGTATAATATCTGATAAATCTATGATACAATTTAGGATGCTAAATAGATCAAAAGGACCTGCAATGTGGTCGCCTAGAACACAAAATGACAGGATGAGATTTGCAGAAGAATGGAGACTAGCACTGGAGCAAACTCCGAACGTCGATTTTTGGCAAGAAATGATCACCGGATTAATCGTCAAAGACAAAAGAGTAGTAGGAGTAAGGACAAGTATAGGTCTTGAAATCTCTGGTAAATCCGTAGTACTTACAAATGGTACATTTTTGAACGGACTGATACATATAGGAGAAAAGCAATTTGGAGGAGGAAGAACTGGAGAAGGAGCAGCAAAGGGCATAACCGAACAGCTCGTACAAATAGGCTTCGAAGCGGGAAGAATGAAGACTGGTACACCTCCAAGAGTGGATGGTAGATCACTGGATTATTCAAAAATGGAGATTCAATATGGTGATGAAAAACCAGAAAAATTTTCATACTCTGATGAAACACAACCATTGAAAAATCAACATACTTGCTGGATAACCTATACCAACAAAGATGTACATCAAACACTAGAAACCGGATTCGATAGGTCTCCAATGTTCAACGGAAGAATACAAGGTTTGGGGCCTAGATATTGCCCTTCCATTGAAGATAAAATCAACAGATTTGCTGAAAGAGAAAGACATCAAATCTTTGTAGAACCAGAGGGCTGGAATACCGTCGAAATGTATATCAATGGATTTTCGACTTCACTTCCTGAGGATGTGCAATACAAAGCCATGAGGAAAATACCCGGATTTGAAAATGCAAGAATGTTCAGGCCAGGTTATGCCATAGAGTATGATTTCTTTCCACCTACACAATTGAAACTAACCTTAGAAACTCAATTGATAGAAAACTTATACTTTGCCGGTCAAATCAACGGTACCACAGGATATGAAGAAGCTGCGTCACAAGGCTTAGTAGCTGGTATCAACGCATCACTGAAAGTTCAAGAAAAAGATCCATTTCTTCTTAAAAGATCAGATGCCTACATTGGGGTACTTATAGATGATCTGATCAACAAAGGGACTGAAGAACCTTACAGAATGTTTACCTCTAGAGCAGAATTTAGACTTCTACTAAGACAAGATAACGCAGACCTGAGATTGACTCAAATCGGACATGATATAGGACTTGCAGATGATATCAGACTCGAAAAAGTCCTTGCAAAAAAGCAAAACACAGCAAAACTCATCAATGATCTCAAACAAAAAAGATTAACTCCAGATTTGATCAATAATGGTTTGGAAAATCTAGATACTGCCACGATTAAAGAAAAAGTGACTGTAGATAAACTAATCAAAAGACCACAACTCGGTATCAGAGATATTGCACCACTAGACCAAGAGTTACAATCATATATAGCCAAATATGAGGAAGACGTGATAGACCAAGCTGAGATACAAATCAAGTATGAAAGCTATATCGACAAAGAACAACAAATGGTCGAAAAATTGAATAATATGGAAAACTATAAAATTCCAATAAGTTTTGATTATTTGAATGTGTCAGCACTATCCGCAGAAGGAAGACAAAAACTCCATAAAATAAGACCAGAAACACTCGGTCAAGCATCAAGGATTTCTGGTGTTTCTCCAGCTGATCTATCCATATTGACAGTTTATTTAGGAAGATAAAATGTATCAGGAATTAACCAAATGCCCACTTTGCTTGAGTGGGCATTTTCATGCTTTTAAATCTATCAAAGATCACGCTGTATCTAAGGAAAATTTCACTTTATGCAGATGCAATAATTGTAAGCTTATTTTTACCAATCCGAGACCTACGCAAAATGATATAGGAAAGTACTATCAATTTGATAATTACGTTTCACATCAAGACAAGGGCAATAATCTGATAAATCTTTTATACAAACAAGTTAGAAAAATTACACTTAAGACTAAGATAGCATGGATCAAGGAGTATGCCTCAACCAAAGGAACTCTATTAGACTATGGTTGCGGAACAGGTTACTTCTTAAGAGAAGCAAAAGAAAATACTTGGCACGTAACAGGCATAGAACCCAATCAAGATGCACGGACTATTGCTCAAAAATTTGATATTAATGTATATGAATCACTTGAAAATTTAGCGGACAATCAAAATTTCGATGTCATCACACTTTTTCATGTCTTAGAACATATTCACGATCTTAATGCTACAATTGAAAATATTTGCAAAAAATTAAAACAGAATGGAGTAATTTTCATAGCAGTTCCAAACCATCAATCATATGATGCAAAAATATATCAAGACGATTGGGCCGCATGGGATGTTCCTAGGCATTTGTATCACTTTGATCAGGAAAGCATGCAACACTTCGCTTCCTTACATCAATTAGAAATTATTGGACACAAGCCAATGCTATTTGACAGCTATTATGTATCACTATTGTCCTCATCATACAAAGCAAAACATAAACTACTAGCTCCAATAAATGCATTATTAAATGGCTGGAAATCTAATGCAAAAGCCAAAAGCAATAATAATAACTCAAGCATTTTGTTTATTTTGAAGAAAAAATGAAACTCATAAAATATATAATAGCAATAATCATAATAATAAGCATAAAATCATGTGCAAAAGTAAGTACACCTATGGGAGGTGAAAAGGATGAAGATCCTCCATTGCTTACTAACATGAAACCTTCCAATGAGTCTATCAATATTAAGCCTTCAACTATAGAGCTTGAGTTCAATGAATACATAAAACTTGATAATGCCAATAAGCAAATCATCGTGACGCCTAGAATCAATAAAGATGAGATGGTAGCAACGGCCATAAAAAATAAAGTAATCATCAAACTAAACCAAGAACTAGAGGATAGTACAACATACGTATTCAATTTTCAAAAATCCATACAAGACATTACAGAAGGAAATCCAGCAGAGAACTTGAAGTTGGTATTTTCAACTGGAAATGAAATAGATAGTCTCAAATTCAGTGGGAGAGTATCCTACATATTTCCTCAAAAAGATAAATTTATAAAAGATGTATTGATAGGTCTCTATGAAAAAAATGATACCACTGATGTACTCACCGCACCACCTTACTATATAGCAGCAGCAGATACAGCAGGACGATTTGAGATTACCAATATCAAGGCTGGGCAATACAGAGCTTATGCTTGGCATGACTCAAATAATACATTGAAAGCAGAAGATAAATCAGAAGCTTATGCGTTTTTAGGAGATACACTAAACATAAGCGATGATATAAACAATGTTCAGTTTTTATTATCAAAAGCAGACCTTAGTGACTTAAAAATAAATAGAGCCTCAACAACAGGCGAGAATTATGATGTTGTATTGAGTAAAAATCCCGTATCCATACAAGTAGATCACAAGGATTTTGGAAATGAACTATTTTACAGAAAAAATGAAAAAACCCTTAGATTCTATCATACATCACTGAGAAATGACAGCATTCAAATAGCTCTAAATCTAAGAGATTCTGTAGGATTTGAAGTAGATACACTCATATATCTCACTTTTGAAGAGAGCGATAGAAGAAAAGAAGCTTTAGAAACCACTACAAATACCGGCACAAATTTTTTAAAACAGATCCAAGCTGAATTTAACTTTAACAAACCAATCAAAGAAATAAAATATGATTCTCTATTCGTAAAATTTGACTCAGCATCCATAATACCCATAGATCCAAAATGGGTTTATCTCCCAGATAGTAGCTTATTCACTAAAATCAAAATTGATATTCCTATTCCAGATACCATCAGTAATAGCACTTTCCAAATCTATGCATCTGACTCCACTTTCTTCGATATAGAAGATAAGTTCAACGAAAAAAAAATAGAGGCAAACTATAAGAAATTAAACCCTGAAACACTGGTAACTGAGCTATTGGTAACAATAGATACGGATATAAAACCACTAATAGTAGAATTATTAGATAAATCAGGTAAAATATACAAAACAGCCTACCTGACAGACACAAACATACATTCATTCAGGGATTTAGAACCTGCTACTTATCAACTCAGGATAATAGTAGATCAGAACAACAATAAAAGATGGGATCCTTCAAACATGAAAGTAAATAGGCAAGCTGAGAAAGTATGGTACTATACCAACCCAGAAGACCCAAAATCTTATGATATACCTTTGAAAGCAGGATGGACAAATGAAATCACGGTAGTACCTAGATCTATACTTCCAATCATTGCTGAACCGACTCCTACAGAAATAGACATAAAAACAGATGAACAAATAGAGTCAGAAATATCCGTAGAAGAAGAGGAATCAAGTATGTAGATAAGTAACCAAATACATGTGGATAGGTGTAGATAACTTGAGCATATCTATACACTTATCCAACAATTTAAAAACTGCTATCCTGTTTTGAAGCAAATATGAGGATAAGTCATCAATCATAAACAGTAATCCACAATTCTAAGCACAGAAAGTTACAGACAATTATCTCATAGAAGTTTATACACAACAAATTGAAAAGTAAAAACAAATAGATACATAATCAGTAACTTAAGATCAAATCAACTGTGCATAAAAAGTGGATAAACAGTTAATATTATCAAATAGCACTGTGCGTAAAATATCTCGATCTATTTGTCCACAAATCCACACTATAATAACCTTAACTTGATCTTTTAAAAAATTAACCTGTTAATTAAAATAGGAAGTGGATAACTCTTCACTTCCTTTTCTTTTGTCCTCTATTTTTCAAAAGCATTCTATTGAGTTCAAAATCTTTAATTGGATTACTCATACATTTTTGATAATTTGATATCCTAGATCAAAAACCAAAATAATCATGCAAATCAACAGACTCTTTGATATCATTCCTTTTCAGATAGCTACTTATGATAGCGAAGTTGCTTTAGCAGAAAAAGTCAATGAAAAATGGAAAACCTATTCATCAAAAAATTTCAAAGAAATTGTTGATAATTTGAGTTTGGGATTGATAGCAGAAGGGATTTTACCTGGCGATAAAGTTGCTATTATATCTGAGAATAGACCACAGTGGAATTTTGTTGATCTTGCATTGCAACAGATTGGAGCCATATCAGTACCTATGTATCCTACAATATCTTCGGAAGATTATCGCTATATTTTTGATCACGCTTCTGTGAAAATGGCATTTGTAGGAAGTGAAGAGATTTTTGAAAAAGCTAAAGAAGCAGCTGTAGGAACTTCCATAGAACTTCTTTCTTTTGACCTACTTGAAGGATGTAGATATTGGGAAGAAATATCGAAACAAGGAATATCTGGAAATCTAGCAGATCTGGAAATCTTAAAAGATAATGTGAAAATCGATGATATGTTCACCATTATCTATACCTCTGGAACCACAGGAAGGCCAAAAGGAGTCATGCTTACTCATCGTAATGTGATTCACAACCTTCTCGCAGTGGAAGATAGAATGATGGTACCAAGAGGAACTTCTAAGGCATTGAGTTTCTTACCTCTTTGCCATATTTATGAGCGTACAGGTTCTTTTTGCTTTATGTACATGGGCGTATCTATCTACTATGCAGAAAGTATGGAGAAGCTTGGAGACAACTTAAAAGAAATTCAGCCGCAAGTTTTCAATACGGTACCTAGATTATTGGAAAAAGTATATGATAAGATTGTAGCCAAAGGCTATGAGCTCCAAGGTTTAAAAAAATCGTTGTTCTTTTGGGCTTTGAACCTAGGATTAAAATTTGAACCTAGTAAATCACAAGGTTTCTGGTATGATCTACAGCTAAGCATAGCCAATAAGTTGATTTTTAGCAAATGGAGGGATGCTTTAGGAGGAAATGTCTTGCAAATCAATTCAGGAGCATCAGCACTTCAGCCAAGACTAGCCAGGGTATTTTGGAGTGCAAGAATTCCCGTCTGTGAAGGATATGGCTTGACAGAAACTTCTCCAGTGGTAGCTACTTCTATTTGTACCTTGAATGAAATCAAAATTGGATATGTAGGTAAGCTTGTCAAGGAAGTACAAGTGAAGATCGCTGAAGATGGAGAAATCCTAGTAAAAGGACCAAATGTCATGCTAGGTTACTATATGCAGCCGGAACTGACACAGGAAGTGATCATAGATGGCTGGTTTCATACAGGAGATATTGGCGAATTAAGTGAAGGGAATTACCTGAAGATCACCGATAGGAAAAAGGAGATGTTCAAAACTTCTGGAGGCAAATACATAGCTCCTCAACCTATGGAAAACAAGTTCAAAGAATCTACACTTATCGAGCAACTCATCATAGTAGGTGAAGGAAAAAACTATCCAGCAGCTTTGATAGTACCAAGTTTTGATGGATTACGGGAATACTGTAAGCACAAAGACATACCATACACTTCGGATCATGAAATGGTAGCTAAAACAGAGATAATTGAAAAATTTCAAAGGGAAATTGAAACTTTGAACAAGTATTTTGGAAAATGGGAACAGATCAAGCGATTTGAATTACTAGACACACCTTGGGGGGTTGAATCTGGCGAACTTACACCCACCATGAAGCTAAAACGAAAAGTCATCCACAGCAAATTTGCCAAAGAAATTGAAAGGTTATATATATAATGCATTGAGAAAATATGAAAGGATGGGTCTGATGATCCATCTATCCATTAAGAAATAATTCCGTCGTTATCTTAATAGCTTTCATGGGAATGAAAGATCGAATTGTTTCAAATAACTTAGGCCTTACATGTTCAGCATTAGCAAGCAAGAAAGCATGTTTCCCAGCACGCAAATTTCAACCTTATTTCACCACACCCTTCATCCTTTCATCCCTTCATCCTTCATACCTTCATTCTTCATCCTTCATCCTTCATCCTTCATCCCTTCAACCTTCATCCTTCATCCTTCATACCTTCATCCTTCATCCTTTTACGCTGCATGCATAACTTTTTTCAAAAATAGTATGTATGCATAACAAATTTTTGTAAATTAGGCATGAAAAATAAAGTGATTGCCTATGAAACGTGAAGAAACGGTAGATTTTCATATCAAAAGTTCTTGGCATGCCATATCTAGAATGTACAACCAAAAAGCAGCTCAGGAAGATTTTACAGCTGCTATTGGCTATGTATTGATCAATATCAACTCCAAAGAAGGCACACCAGCAACGAAGATAGCACCAATGATGGGCTTAGAAGCTCGAAGCCTCACCCGCATGCTCAAGACCATGGAAGAAAAAAATCTCATCTACAGGAAGCCAGATGCTGTGGACAAAAGGTCTGTCAGAATATATTTGACCGAAGAAGGTAAACGTAAAAAGGAAATTTCCGTTGGCACTATAAAAGCATTCAACCAGCAAGTAAGAGAGCAAGTCAGCGATGAAGAATTGCAGACATTTTTTAAAGTCTTTGAAAAGTTAAATCTAATAATAGAGTATAATCAATCTGAGTCAATCAACCCCAAACCACAACAAGAAAATATTTACGAACTATAATCATCAAAATAATTGAAAACAAAGCTAATGAATTACCAATATCGGTGAATCAACAATTATTCTCATGCTTAAGTTAGTATTCTATTGATTTGTGGAAATATAAAACCATTAAAATAATCAAACATAAAATGATGAAAAGAAGCATTCAGAAAGTAGCGATTTTGGGTTCAGGTGTGATGGGATCTAGGATAGCATGCCATTTTGCAAATATTGGCGTGAAAGTCCTTCTCCTAGACATCGTCCCCAAAGAACTCTCAGAAGAGGAAGCCAAAAAAGGACTTTCCATCGAAAGTAAGGAAGTAAGAAATAGAATTGTAAACAATGCACTGCAGCAAACGCTAAAAACGAAGCCAGCATCATTGTATGATTCCAAAAATGTGGATTTGATCACTACGGGAAATTTTGATGATGATCTTGCCAAGATCAAAGATTACGATTGGATCATGGAAGTAGTCGTAGAGCGACTTGATATCAAGCAGTCTCTTTTCGAAAAGGTAGAGAAACACCGCAAGCCTGGTACGCTCATCACTTCAAATACTTCAGGTATCCCCATGCAAATGATGTGTGAAGGCAGATCTGAGGATTTTCAGAAGCATTTCGCAGGGACACACTTTTTTAACCCACCAAGATACCTTAGACTTCTTGAAATTATCCCTGGACCGAAGACTGATCCTGCATTGATCGACTTTTTGATGGATTATGGAGATAGATTCTTAGGCAAAGAGACTGTATTGTGTAAAGATACTCCAGCATTCATAGCCAACAGAATCGGTGTATATGCTATCATATCAGGGATGCACACGATAGAGAAAATGGGCTTAGGTGTATCTGAAGTAGATAAATTGACCGGGACAGTGATAGGTAGAGCCAAGTCTGCAACTTTTCGTACCATGGATGTAGTGGGGCTCGATACCACAGTGAATGTGGCCAATAATCTCTACAAAGCTTTAGATCATGATGAATCAAAGGATAAATTCCAACTTCCCAACATTGTCAAAGTTCTCTATGAAAACAAATGGTGGGGTGACAAAACAGGTCAAGGTTACTTTAAAATGATTCGTCACAAAGACGGAAGCAAAGAGCTCAAGGAACTAGATCTAAAAACCTTTGAGTACAAGGATGCCGAAAAACCCAAGTTCAAGGCACTTGAAGCCTCAAAGGAAATAGAAGACCTCAAGAAGAGAATCAAATTTCTCGTCAACTTTGATGATAAAGCAGGTGAATTCTACAGGGCTTCATTCTATGATTTATTCAAATACTGTTCACACAGAATTCCAGAGATTTCTGATGAGACTTATCGCATAGACCAAGCTGTATGTGCAGGATTTGGTTGGGAGCTTGGGCCATTTGAGACTTGGGATGTCCTCGGTGTAAAAGATACAGTAGAGAAAATGGAAGCAGCTGGTGAAAAAGCAGCTCCATGGGTACATGAAATGCTAGAAGCTGGTCACAGTACTTTCTATAAGGTAGAAGGAGGTCAGAAAAAATACTATGATATCAGTACCAAATCCTACAAAGCCATACCAGGAATTGAGGATTTCATCATCCTTGATACCCTCAAGTCAGCAGATAAGAAAATCTGGGGCAATGCAGGTTCTTCAATTTATGACTTGGGTGATGATGTCATCGGATTAGAATTCCACACCAAAATGAATTCCCTCGGCCAAGAAGTAATAGAAGGCATCAATACCGCAATTTCTATGGCAGAGAAATCTTACAAAGGTCTGGTAATAGGCAATGAAGGTCCCAATTTCTCCGCAGGAGCAAATCTTGCCATGCTATTCATGTATGCTGGAGATCAGGAATATGATGAGATCAATTTGATGATAGCAGGTTTCCAAAACACCATGATGAGGGCACGCTATTCCTCTGTACCAGTAGTAGTAGCTCCACACAACATGGCTTTGGGAGGTGGATGTGAGCTCTCTCTTCATGCAGATGTGGTTCAGGCGCACGCAGAATTGTACATGGGACTGGTAGAATTTGGCGTGGGATTGATTCCAGCAGGTGGGGGTACTAAGGAGATGACCTTAAGGTTCTCGAATGATATCAAAGATGGAGATGTGGAGTTGAATAGGCTACAAGAATACTTCATGAATATAGCCACTGCCAAAGTCTCTACCTCAGCAGAAGAAGCGAGAGGACTGGGTTACTTACAGGCTAAGGATGGCATCACACTGAATAGAAAGCGCCAACTCGCTGAAGCCAAAGCAAAGGTGCTTCTACTGGCAGAAGCTGGATACTCTCAAGCAGCTCAGCGCACAGATATCAAAGTACTAGGAAAAACATCACTCGCACTCTTCGAAGCTGGTATCACAGGCATGCAGTATGGAAGCTATATCTCAGATCATGATGCCAAGATTGCTAGAAAGCTTGCCTGGGTAATGTCTGGAGGAGACCTTTCCTCACCGACCCTAGTCAGTGAACAATATCTTCTCGACCTAGAGCGCGAAGCATTCCTAAGTCTCACCGGTGAGAAAAAAACCCTAGAAAGAATCCACAGTATCCTGTTCAAAGGCAAGCCGTTGAGGAATTAGGGGGAGAAGCGAGAGACGAGATGCGAGAATTTAGAGTTGAGAGACGAGAATCGAGAGGTTAGAATCGAGAATCGAGAGGTTAGTTAGAGACGAGAGATTAGAAACAAGAAACAAGAAACAAGAAACAAGAAACAAGAAACAAGAAACAAGAAACAAGAAACAAGAAACAAGGTTGAAAAATTAACTAAAGTGTTTAAATAAACTGAAAAAAGAGATGAGAAAGAAGCATAATTTTAAAAATCTTAAAGTATGGGAGAAATCTGTTGATTTAGCAGTTAAAGTATATGAATTGACAGCAGAATTTCCATCAGAAGAGAAATATGGAATTACTTCTCAGATGAGAAGATCAAGTGTTTCAATTCCATCCAACATAGCAGAAGGTAGCGCTAAAAATTCTTCAAAATCCTTTTTAAATTCATTAGATATAAGTCTTGGAGAAAGCTTTGAGCTAGAAACACAAGCAATAATAGCTCGTCGAGTTGGTATCATGAACGATTCAGCTTTTCAATTGCTTGAAAACGAAATATCTGAAGTCCAAAGAATGATCAACGGTTTTATACAAACGATAGACTCTAATCCTTACTAGTAACCTGTCGCAACCTTATCTTGATTCTTGAATCTTATTTCTTGATTCTAATTAAACAATAACATTCAAAAAAATACCTATAAAATGGAAGCATACATCATAAATGGATATAGATCGGCTGTAGGAAAGGCCAAAAAGGGTGGTTTTAGATTTTATCGCCCGGATGATTTGGCAGCAGATGTGATCAAACAATTGGTAGCCAATACTCCTGGACTAGAGTCCAAGATGGTCGATGACCTGATCGTCGGTAACGCCATTCCCGAAGGGGAGCAAGGCATGCAAATGGGAAGAATGATCTCCCTTTTGGCATTGGGTGTAGAGAACCCTGGATTTATCATCAATAGATACTGTGGATCAGGACTGGAAGCTATTGCTTTGGCTGTGGGGAAAATTAAAGCTGGTATGGCTGACTGTATCATTGCTGGGGGTACTGAATCCATGTCACTTCTACCAATGATGGGATACAAGACTGCCTTGAACTGGAAAATTGCCTCACAGACTCCAGATTATTATCTCAGTATGGGTTTGACCGCAGAGGAGCTTGCCAAAGACTATGATATCACCAGAGAGCAGTCAGATGAGTTCTCAGTAAGGTCACACGATAGGGCACTTGCCGCTATCGCAGAAGGCAGGTTCAAAGATGAAATTGTGCCCGTGGAAGTGGAAGAGACGTATTTGGACAATGGCAAAAGAAAAACAAGAAAATACACAGTAGATACAGACGAAGGCCCACGTAAGGGAACCTCGATGGAAGCTTTGTCCAATTTGAGACCAGCTTTCAAGCAAGGTGGGATTGTGACAGCTGGTAACTCCTCACAGACATCTGATGGAGCAGCATTCGTAGTAGTGATGTCCGAGCGAATGGTCAAGGAGCTCAACTTAGAGCCAATAGCTAGGATGATGTCCTATGCTGTAGCAGGCGTAGAGCCTCGTATCATGGGCATCGGACCAAAAGAAGCCGTGCCTAAGGCACTTAAACAGGCTGGCTTGACTTTGGACAAGATCGACTTGATAGAGCTCAATGAGGCATTTGCAGCTCAAGGCCTCGCAGTGATGAAGTCCTTGGATATGAATCCTGACATCGTTAATGTGAATGGGGGAGCCATTGCCCTCGGTCACCCACTAGGCTGTACTGGAGCCAAGCTTTCGGTTACCCTCTTCAACGAGCTAAGACGTCAAAACAAAAAGTACGGCATGGTCACAGCCTGTGTCGGTGGTGGCCAAGGAGTAGCGGGAGTGTTTGAATTGCTGAAATGAGATATGAGATTGGAGATATGAGAAGTGACGCCGTTTTGGTCTTTATAAGATTTAATAATAATGTTCAATTATGGATTAGGGATAATTAATTTTCAAACTTTAACCTATAGAATTATGAATAATCATAAAGAATTGGAAATCTGGAAGAGATCCATCAAACTAGCTATAAGTGTATATAAAGCAACCAAACTTTTTCCTTCAGAGGAAAAGTTTGGTTTGACTTCTCAAATTAGAAGATGTTCGGTTTCAGTACCTTCAAATATTGCTGAGGGAGCAGGAAGGAGAGGAAATAAGGAGTTTCTTCAATTTCTTGGAATTGCATACGGATCTTTATGTGAATTAGAAACTCAATTAATTATCTCAATGGAATTAGAGTTTTTGAGTCTAAGTGATTTTGAAAAATTCAATGTAGAAATTAATGAAATACAAAAAATGACCTATTCTCTTATAAATAAAATTTCAAACTAGCTCACATCTCATATCTCACATCTCATATCTCACATCTAAAAAAAATAATGACTTATCTGTAGGGCTATTGCTTGTCTTACGTCTTGAGTCTAAAGTCTCTAATTATGTCAACAATAACCAAAAAATCAATCAATGGCGGCGAGTTTCTGATAAAGGAAACTGAGGCCGACGATATCTTCATCTTTGAAGAGTTTAGTGAAGAACAGCGAATGATGGCACAGGCTTGCCAGGATTTTATCGATACGGAGATCACTCCGAATATCGAAGAGATCGACAGCATGAAGAATCCAGACCTGGTACCTTCTATTTTCAAGAAGGCAGGAGAGCTTGGACTACTTGGTATTTCTGTTCCTGAAAATTATGGTGGCATGGGTATGAGTTTCAATACCTCATTGCTGATAGCGGATATCATTGGTTCGGCGGGATCATTCTCAACCACTTATGGTGCTCACACAGGAATTGGTACATTGCCTATCCTTTTCTACGGTGATGATGCACAGAAATCCAAGTACCTTCCAAAGCTAGCTACAGGAGAATGGGCGGCATGCTATTGCCTTACCGAACCAGACGCCGGCTCGGATGCCAACAGTGGCAAGACCAAGGCCACACTTACAGCTGATGGGAAGCACTACTTGATCAATGGACAGAAGATGTGGATTTCCAATGCAGGATTTGCAGATGTTTTCATTGTCTTTGCCAAGATCGAAGATGACAAGAACCTCACGGCATTTATTGTAGAGAAATCCTTCGGAGGGATCACGATGAATGAGGAGGAGAAAAAGATGGGTATCAAAGGATCCTCTACCAGACAGGTGTTCTTCAATGACTGTAAAGTACCTGTAGAAAACATGCTCTCTTCAAGAGGTAATGGATTCAAAATCGCCGTAAACATCCTCAATGTAGGCAGGGTAAAGCTTGGATCCGGTATCCTCAATGGTGGCAGGTATATCATCAGCAATTGTATCAAGTATTCCACAGAGAGAAAGCAGTTTGGTGTCAGCATCAATACCTTTGGAGCGATCAAGTCCAAGCTTGCAGAGATGGCTATCCGTACATTTGTATCAGAATCTCTGACCTATCGCGTGGGTCAGGACATTGAGGATAAGATCAATGCACTGGTAGCAGCTGGAATGGACGAAAACGAAGCAAAACTCAAAGGTGTGGAGGAATTTGCGATAGAATGTGCCATATCCAAGGTGCATGGATCAGAAGTGCTAGATTATGCTGCAGATCAAGGAGTACAAGTATATGGAGGCATGGGTTACTCAGCAGATGCACCGATGGAGCGAGCTTATAGAGATGCTAGGATTGTGAGGATCTATGAGGGTACCAATGAGATCAACCGCATGCTGATGGTGGGAATGGTCTTGAAGCGAGCCATGAAAGGCGACATCAACCTTTTCGAACCAGCCATGGCTGTATCACAAGAATTGACCTCAGTGCCGAGTTTTGAGACCATTGATACTTCGGAGCTTTTTGCCGCGGAGAAAGATGTACTGAAGAGGCTTAAGAAAGTCTTCTTGATGGTCGGTGGCAAAGCGGCTATGGCCCTGCAAGACAAAATAGAATCCGAGCAAGAGATCATGATGAATCTGGCGGATGTGATGATAGAGATCTACGCCGTAGAGTCTGCCATCCTCAGAGCAGAAAAGCTTGCCAAAAGCAAAGGAGAAGAAGCTGCCAAGCATCAGATTGCTATGGCACAAGTCTATCTAGCAGGTGCCGTAGATAAGATCAATGCCGCAGCCAAAGAAGCTATAGGCTCATTTACCAAAGGAGATGAGCAGAAAGTGATGCTGATGGGCTTGAAGCGCTTTACCAAGATGGATTTGGTAGATACCAAAACCTTGAGAAGGCAAATAGCAGATTACATGATTGAGAAAGGTAAGTATCCTTTTTCATAGGTAGGTGAATTTGCCACAAAGACACGAAGACACAAAGATTGTAGACTAAAATAGCCTCTGAGAGATTAGAGGCTATTTTTTCGTAATGGCACCAGCTACACAAGACCTTTGGGGTTTCCAAAAACCCCGAAGGTCTCTACCCATTGGACAATCGATTATTTATATAAGATGAAAAGCCTCGGGTCAACCTGAGGTATTTTATTTTGAGAAGGAGTTTTCCAGATTTAAACGTTTAATTTGTATAAGTCTCTTTACCAGGGTTTTTATTTTAGGTAATTTTAAGAATGATTTTTTTTTAGTTTAAGTATACTGATATGGAACAAAGACCCATTTCTTTAGAAATCATTGGGAAGAAGCTAATTCTAAAGATTCCCAAGAATGATGATGACATCAAATTTATCCGTGGTATTCAATATTCGAGATGGAATAAGGAAGGTTTTTTTTGGGAAATTCCCCATTATCCAGGGAATTTGGAAAAGATTAAGGGATATTTTGGAGAGCGGTTGACAAGTATTTCAGAGCGTCCGGTAATAGAAGTTCCGCAGAAAGACGAGACAGTCTTATTGGATAAAAATCAAGTATTGATAATCAAGACAGCGAAGGCGCAGCTCCGCTTATATTTTGGATTTCATGCTGAGCTGATGAAAGTAGTTAAGAGCTTTCCGTACTATCAATGGGATAGCAAGCACAAGTTTTGGAGTATTCCTTATTCAGAACAGTTTTTGGAGGAATTGAAAAAGAAAATAGTAGAGTTGGGTTTTTTCTTGATTTTCAGAGAAGAAGCAGCACCAGACAAGGTTCAGCGCAAGTCAAGTGCTGAGATACCTAATTACCGTAAGTGTCCAGAGGAATATATTCATAAGTTGGAGGAGCGGAGGTATAGTGAAGGT
Organism: Belliella kenyensis; assembly: GCF_022549675.1. Classification (GTDB taxonomy): domain Bacteria; phylum Bacteroidota; class Bacteroidia; order Cytophagales; family Cyclobacteriaceae; genus Belliella; species Belliella kenyensis. Next base: position 285,246 of record NZ_JAKZGR010000005.1, read on the forward strand.
ACTATCAAAGCATACGTTCCATTATTTGAAGAGTTTTTGAACTATTTTGTTCAAATCCCTTTGGAAGAATTAGGTGAAAAGGAAGTAATGGATTTCTCGAGGTATTTGGTCAATGAGAGAAAAGTCTCAAGTTCGTACCAAAACCAAGCCATCAATGCTATAAAATTTTACTTTGAAAAAGTTAGAGGAGGGGAAAGAAAATATTACCATGTTGATAGACCGATTAGAGAAAAAATATTACCGGTGGTATTAAGTGAAGAAGAAATTTCAGCCATCATGAAGTCAATCAAAAACATCAAGCATAAGGCAATTTTAATAACAATTTATTCTGCAGGTTTGCGAATTAGTGAATTGATAAATTTAAAGATAAATGATATAGATTCTCAACGGATGCAAATAAGGGTAGAACAAGCAAAGGGTAAAAAGGATAGATATACACTATTATCAAAAAAAACGCTTGAAATTTTGCGTGTTTACATAAAGAAAGAGAGACCACATTTCTATTTATTTGAAGGGCAGGGAAGCTCAGAGGATCAGCCAGTTAAATATTCTTCAACAAGTATTTCTGCCATACTCAAAACTGCTTTAAAGAATTCAAAAATTTCTAAAAAAGCCACTGTTCATACTTTGCGTCATTCGTTTGCAACACATTTGTTGGAGCGGGGGACAGATTTGAGATATATTCAAAGTTTATTGGGTCATGAAAGTCCAAAAACCACACAAATTTACACTCATGTGACAACTAAGGGGTTTGAGCAAATAATCAGTCCTCTAGATAACCTAGATATTTAATTTTTGAATATATTTAAAAGGTTATTTCCACTATATTGAGGAAAGCGTCCTAAATAAGAATGCTTTCCTCTATAAAGGAAAGCAAAACGTTAGGTGCAACCTTAAAGGACAGACACTCAAAAAAAAATAACACTCAAAAAATAAACAAATGGACAGCGAATACAACAGAATTTTTGAACTGCTTTATGCAGAGTATGTCTATGAAATAGAATACAAAAGAAGAAGACCTTTTCCATACAATGAATATTATTTTATTCGGAGTATTAGAAAATCCATAGACAAAAAAGACGTTGACAATATATTGCGACCAGATGCAAAATATTTTTTGATTGTAAACTTTCACCAACTAATTGTAAGACCTTTAATTGAAAGAAACGAATTAAAGAATCTTCAAAACGAAAAATTTGTTTTTGAACTTGAAGAAAATATAAAGTCCGACATCGAAATGATTATAAATGAAGTAAAAGACAATAACGAATTTGAAGAAATAAGTGGTCACCAAATAATGAAATCTATTGATACATTATGGTCAAAACTTAGAACAACCGGACAAAAAACTTGGGGATAATGAACGGAAAAAACAACTCGCTAATAAGCACACAATTAATTACTGCATCACTGACAATGATAACAGTTGTTTCAGTTTTTGCTGTATTTATCATTGACAAAAGAGAAGTCGGTATTCTATATTACATTATTACAGGCTTTTCATTCTTTTCTTTTGTTCTAAGCATTATATGTGGTGGTATCGGACTAAGTAGCGAAAATGCCGAAAGTCAGTATAATAAATATTTCAACTATCAGACAAGAACTGCTTTGTTAGGAATAGTGCTATTTTGCACAAGTATTTTTTTAGGAAACGACAAAGAAAATGCAACTGAACAAACACTAAAAAATCAAGAAAAAACGATTATCGAACTCCAATTAAAAGACGGGTTACAATCAAAAGAAATTGACGATTTGAAGAGTAACATTGAGAGACTTTCAAAACAATTAGAAAGCACGAATAGCAGACTTGACACTTTAACCCTGCTTACCGAAAAGAACAAACAAAAAAAGAAATGACAACAGAAAACAAACTGACAAATACAGGAAAGGCAGCACCTAACAGGCGTTTGGCTCAATGGCGGGTGAAGTGGTTAATTGAACATTCTACCTCGCATCAACTTTTGTGGTGTATTGACAGTTTTGTGCTCCGAAATCCGCCACTGCGCCAAGCGCCAAAACGTTATGCGGCAGCTTAGAAAACACAATAACACAGAAAATGGGACATAAAGTAGTTTGTTTAGACTGTAAAAAATCATTTAGCCAAGGAACTGACTTTAATGACAGAAAGGAAGCTAATTGTCCTGATTGTGGAAAACAAATGACTCTTTTACCTCATAGGTTCAGACCGCCAAAAAAGTCGGAAGAGAAAAAATGGGAGACTGTTAAGTTTTTAATAGACAATGGCTTTTATTATCAACACATTTATGAAACCGTTACCAAGACAATAAACGGATTTACTAAATATGAAAATTTGGTTCCTTATCCTGACAATATTCGAGATGCCAAAGAGTTTGTAGAACGCTATAAAAATCAAGCAAGAAAATGATTTTTTCAGGGGTTGACAGTCAAACAGTTGAATTAAAAATAACCAACTACCAATTTCCCGACAACCAAGAAGGTGATTGGGACGGTAATTGGCTGAACATATATTTGAAAGTTGACAGTAAGGTTGGTAAATGGCAAACAATAGACCCTTCTTTGACTACTTGGGAAGTTCAAGAAATCATAGATTGGTTTGACCAACTTTCAACAGACAAAGAACCAGAATATAGATTAATGACATTTACAGAACCAAATCTATCTTTTGAACTTTTAAACGAGCCGACAGACAAGAACAAATTAATTAGAATAAAATTTGATTTAGAATGCAGACCAAAATCTGCGACAGATGATAAAGAATATTTTGTAGACATTTCGGCTGATAGAGACGAATTAATCACAATTAAAAAAGGACTAAAAGATGAACTTAACAAATATCCTGAAAGAAAGCCGACCGCATAACAGCACCTACACACAAGCAGGGGTTTCGTGCTTCGTAGGACAGGAAAATGCTAAATTTGAAGTTCAGCTCTTCGCAGGAAGTTCAGTTGTAAAAATCCCTGCCTGCGTGTAGCTGCGACACGTTATAGCCAATTTTAGAGAAACCGACACAGTGACAAAAAAAGGACTTATATGGACAATAGTAGTTTGGGTTATTTTGACCCTGATAAACTATTATTATATGAATTTTTTCTTTTTAGCATTTATATGGTTAGGACTGACTTTGACATTATTAATTCTGACAATAATTCAATTAGTAAAGACATTTAAAGAAAGGAAAACATTAACTAAGCTTCGCATTGCTAAACTTGTGACATTTTCACTACTCTTTTTATTGACACTTTACCGACATAAAACCAATCTTGTAATAGAAAAAGTAGACTGGTTCATTCTTGAAAACAAAAGAAATGAAATTGTAGAACAAGTAAAGGACAAAGAACTAAATCCAAATGTAAGCTGGAATGGATGGGTTTGTGAATTACCTTTTAAATTTCCCGTAGTATCAAATGGCGGAAACGACATTGGTATATCAAGAAATGAAGAAAATAATGGAACGACAGTGACATTTTGGGTTTTTCGTAATTTTTTTGACTCGCCTTCAACACATTTTGTTTACACGGACGACCCAGAAGAGATAAAAAGATTAGATGAAAAAATTGCAAAACGACCAGAGAACAACTGGAAAATTAAAGAAAACTGGTATAGAACTTATGGAGACTGAAAATAGAAAAACTGGCTATAACATTTAGCCCACTAGAGAAAAGCCCTCGAAAAAAAGCCCTGATAGGAGAAAAAATCTATCAGGGCTTTTTGCTAGTGGCTGTTGACTGACATCCGTAGGGTGAAGGGCTTGCTAGGTGGAATAGTAAGCTGATTTGAGGGTTTTTGGAATCGGTTATTTTAGTTTTTGGTTGTATTTAGGAGTTTTTGCTTTGCTTTGGGCATGACTTCCCCTACCCAACATCTGGGGATTTGAATTTTCGGCATGTCTTGGACCCAACTCTGATTTCTTAGATCCTGTAAGTTGATCAAGAAGGTCCGGGATTTGGTTTGAAAGGTTTTCGCTTTCTACCTGATTTGTCCCTAGTATCAAAGATAGTTTCCATTCTTCCGTGTTCGCAGCAAGGGCATTGGTGGATATCCCTGCCGTATTTTTCAAACATTCTGATCTGGAATGGGATGATGACTTTGGGTTTGGCCAGTTGCATATTGAGTGACGACCGTATCAAGGTCAACCGTTCAGTTTTTCCTTGTAGTCTCAGGTATCCGAAGTGGCGGATCTTGACAAACCTTTTTGGCAATATATGCTGCTCAAACCGTCGAAGGAATTCCTGATGTGTAAGCCACATCTGTTTGGTTTTGGAACCGTCGGCGTAGTCTTTATACCTGAACTTGATATGTGTTGCGTTGACCTCAAGGATTCGGTGTCTGGTGATAGCAATCTTGTGCGTATAGCGTCCAAGGTACTGGACGACTCTATCGGGTGAACCGAAAGGAGCTTTGGCATAGACGTTCCATTTTTTGAACCTGATGGCTTTCAGTAAGCTGTTTTTATTTCCAATCCAGCCAATTGAGCTGTCTTTTTCCAACCCCTCCATGAAAATAGCTTTGAACATGCCAGCCATACTTTTCTGAGGAAAAAGAAACCTGTTGTTTTTACGTTTGGCTTCAATCCACCGCTTCCCGTCATATCCTCCAGCACTGACGATGCAGTGGACGTGAGGATGAAAACTTAAATCCTGTCCCCATGTGTGCAGTACCATTGTGATCCCTGGTTCAGCACCTAGGTATTCGGGCATCCTGGCATGCTTGAGCAGGGTTTGGGAAGCTGCCAGAAACAAAAGGTCGAATAGCTTAGCTCTGTTACCCATGAATACTGGATTGAGTTCATGTGGCAGGGTAAAGACGATATGGTAATAGGCGGTAGGTAGGAGTTCGTTCATTCTACTCTCAATCCAGGCATCCCTTTTCATGCTTCCACAGTTGGGGCAGTGCCTGTTACCGCAGGAATGGTATCTATGGGCGATGTTTCCACATTGCTGATCATTGCACCTGCTGAGGTGATACCCTTTTGCAGCCGTATGACAGGCAGCAAGATCGGCGAAAACCGTTCTGCTGTAAGGATTGAAGTTGGAGATGGATTGATGCCTGAACAAGGACTGGAAAGAAACATTAGTTTCCATGACCGAGCAGGTCAAGAGGAGAGACGAGTTTATCCCTTCGCTGTTTGGTCAGGTGGAGATAGATCATGGTAGTCTCTATCTTGGAATGTCCTAGAAGCTGCTTGATGGTATGGATATCCGTACCAGCATCCAAGAGGTGTGTAGCAAAGGAATGCCTGATAGAATGTGCAGAAAAACCATACTGTTCAAAGCCCGCCTGATTCATGGCCATGCGGATAGCATGCTGTATGGAGCGGTCGTTCATAGCTTTGCCTGGAGTTT
>NZ_JAKZGR010000060.1 GCF_022549675.1 Belliella kenyensis
ACACCAAGTTTAACAGGTAAGCTTAATTCACAATCCATTAGTTGGAAATTTGGTAGAAACGAATATCAAATGTCAACAGGTTATGACAATGGAAACGAAGTTTGTTCTATAACTGATCCTGTTAGAGTTTTAATGTTTGGACTATCTACGGACGATGCATCAACCCAATTTACATTTATTACACCAAAAATGGATACTTCAAACCAAAATGAAGTTAAAAGCGTTTTAGGTGTTGGAGAAAAGCATTTTGGAGATATTCATAATAAATTTCAATTTAGAATTCTAAAAAACAATAATTTTTACATTAATAATCCAAACACTAATCAGAAATTAGAAATATTAAAAACAGAAGAGTTTCTGAATTATGAAAACAAAAAACATATGTTAGTTTGGATTAAAATTGACAATTTAGAATTAGAAAATTCAAATCAAAGTGGCGAAAAAATACAATTGAAAGATGGTTTTATGATTGCAGAATTGTACGGGCATATTTTTGAATAAAAAACTTCCTACAACATTTAGCCCAATAGCCAAAAGCCCTCATGCCGATTACTATCGGTAAGCCCTGATTGATGCATTCATCTATCATAGTTCAGCTATCGGAATAGTGGCTGCCGTGTACGCTTATGGCGTATTGACTGACATCCGCAAGGTGAAGGGCTTTCTAGGTGGAATAGTAGGCTGGTTGATGGATTTTAGG
>NZ_JAKZGR010000061.1 GCF_022549675.1 Belliella kenyensis
AGGAAGTGATTTGTCAAGCCTTAGGTTTTTTCTCTCTTCTGGATCTAAGTTACTTTCTCTAGCCTCTCGCTCTACTTCATACAGTTTCTGGATGAAGGTTAGTGCTTCTTTAGCTATTTTTTCATTATTAGATTGGGCATCATAAAACTCTCTTCGGGCATGTGCCCAACAAGCTAAGTGAGTTACTCCATCTTGTTTGCCTAGTTTTTTGTAGCCGACATACCCATCTGTCTGAAGGTATCCCTTAAAGCCTTTCAATAGATTCTCTGCAGCCTTTATTGTACGGGTTGGCTGATAATCAAACAAGACGGTTTTCTCCAAGGGGTTATGATAGACCCAATAGTAGCCTAAGTGGCAAGCGCCTTTTTTGGCACTATCCATTACTTTGATGGTTGTTTCATCTGCTTGAAGGTAGCCCATCGCTTTGGTGTCGTCAAGCAGGCAGTCATACAGGGGTTCTAGCCGCTCAAGTGATTGTTTGACCCAGCCATCAATGGTCGAGGGGGCTATTTTTACATTTTCTCGTTTAAACCGCTGCAATTGCCTGTATAATGGTAAATGGTCTTCATATTTGTCCGTAAGAATACTTGCCAACAGACCTGCGCCTGGTATTCCTTTGTCTATGACTCTCTCTGGAAGAACTCCTATCAGTATACCTGTATCACTATTTTTGTCTTTTGAAGCATATTTAT
>NZ_JAKZGR010000062.1 GCF_022549675.1 Belliella kenyensis
AAGATGGTTTCACCCCAGTGATCAATTTAGAAGGAAACTGGGAGATTAACGGAGTTGATACAGGTTTACCAGCCAGAGGAGAGAGAGGCGAAGATGGTGAAAAAGGTGAAGATGGTTTCACCCCAGTAATCAATGCGGAAGGAAACTGGGAGATTAATGGAGTTGATACAGGTTTACCAGCCAGAGGCGAGAGAGGCGAAGATGGCGAAGATGGTTTCACTCCTGTAATCAATGCAGAAGGAAACTGGGAGATTAATGGAGTTGATACAGGTTTACCAGCTAGAGGTGAAAGAGGCGAAGATGGCGAAGATGGAGCTACACCTGTAATTAATGCGGAAGGAAATTGGGAGATTAATGGAGTTGATACAGGTTTACCAGCCAGAGGCGAGAGAGGCGAGAGAGGCGAAGATGGTTTCACTCCTGTAATTAATGCAGAAGGAAACTGGGAGATTAATGGAGTTGATACAGGTTTACCAGCCAGAGGTGAAAGAGGCGAAGATGGCGAAGATGGAGCTACACCTGTAATTAATGCGGAAGGAAACTGGGAGATTAACGGAGTTGATACAGGTTTACCAGCCAGAGGCGAGAGAGGCGAGAGAGGCGAAGATGGTTTCACTCCTGTAATTAATGCAGAAGGAAACTGGGAGATTAATGGAGTTGATACAGGTTTACCAGCCAGAG
>NZ_JAKZGR010000063.1 GCF_022549675.1 Belliella kenyensis
CCATAGGCGCACACGGCAGCCACTAACCTCCCGATCCCTATCGGCGACCCTGATAGATGAATGCATCAATCAGGGATTTTTTCCAAGGGTTTTTGGCTAGTGGGCTAAATGTTGGCAGTAGTGATTCTATTCAGCATCTGATTCACTATCAAATAATTCGTGTAACTTCTTTTGTAATATTTTTTTGTCGGGAAGTTGTGTTTTATAATCAGAAATCATTGTTGGCGATAGACTTCGGCTTAATGAGTATTCAACAACTTCACTATCTTTATCTTTACATAATAAAATTCCAATACTCGGATTTTCATTTGGCTTTTTTATGTCTCTATCTAAAGCTTCCAAATAAAAATTCAATTGCCCTAAATGGTCAGGTTTAAATTTGTCCGTTTTAAGCTCAAAAGCCACTAAACATTGAAGTCCACGATGATAAAATAGCAAATCAATAAAAAAGTCACTATTCCCTACTTGTAATTTATATTCTTCGCCAATAAACAAAAAGTCTTTGCCAAGCTCAAGAATGAAATTTTTCATTTGTTTAATAAGACCACGCTGTAAATCCATTTCACTGTGGCGCTCAGGTAGATTTAAAAACTCAAAAACATAACTATCCTTAAATGTGTTTATCAAGTCCTGATTATTATCTCTCAACGCTGTCGAGAGTTTTGAGTTTCCA
>NZ_JAKZGR010000064.1 GCF_022549675.1 Belliella kenyensis
CAGAGCCGCAAGGAGGTTCTTTCATGTGAAGTAGCTAGTTTATCGCAGTAACTTCATTACTCACCCTAACTTCATGCATACTTCTTAATTCCATCCTTAACACTAAATTTCATCCTTTGCAAATACCACTCTGAGCCCTTCCTAGTTAAAATTTAGCACGCAGAGCTGCAAGGAGGTTCTTTCATGTGAAGTAGCTAGTTTATCGCAGTAACTTCATTACTCACCCTAACTTCACCCATACTTCTAAATCCCATGCTTAACACTAAAATTAATCCTTTGAAAATACCTTTCTGAGCCCTATACAATTAAAATAACCCTCCCAAAACACTACCCCCTATCATGTCTCTTTGTTTCTTGTTTCTTGTTTCTTGTCTCTTGTCTTTTGTCTCTTGTTTCTTGTCTCTACGAGAGATCGTAGATTATACATACTTGGTACTTTGTACTTAATACAATTGATTCTTATTTCTTTTATCTTGTCTCTTGTCTCTTATCTCTTGTTTCTTCCCCATAAACGCCAAAAGCCTCTCAGTTTCCTGAAAGGCTTCTTAATAATGTGGCGGCGACCTACTCTCCCGGGTGTAACCCCAGTACCATCGGCGCGGCAGGGCTTAACTTCTCTGTTCGGGAT
>NZ_JAKZGR010000065.1 GCF_022549675.1 Belliella kenyensis
ATTTCTATGCAGATGACCTTTTAATCGCAAGTGTGGAGGCTGAGCCATTTACCTTCAACTGGGACAATGCACCTCTGGGCAATCATTACATCACAGCTATTGCCACAGACAATGAAGGGGCTGCGACAGTTTCTACTCCTATTTTCATAACAGTCGAGGAAGCTCCTGAAATCCCTGAAACTCCTGCTTCTCCTGCTACTCCTGAAGCTCCTGCTGTGAATGTTTCCCCAACAATCAGCATCATCACCCCAACAGATCAGCAGGTATTCGAGCAAGGGCAAGTAATCGAGATCACTACCTTAAGTGCGGATGAAGATGGTGAAGTCGTGAAGGTAGATTTCTATGCAGATGATCTATTGATCGCAAATGTGGAGGCTGAGCCTTTTACCTTCAACTGGGACAATGCACCTCTAGGCAATCATTACATCACAGCTATTGCCACAGACAATGAAGGGGCTGGGACGGTTTCTACTCCTGTTTACATAACAATCGAGGAAGCTCCAGCAGCCAATGTTTCTCCAACAATCAGCATCATCACACCAGAAGATCAACAAGTATTCGAGCAAGGGCAGGTTATCGAAATCACTACCCTAAGTGCAGATGAAG
>NZ_JAKZGR010000066.1 GCF_022549675.1 Belliella kenyensis
ATGGAAGTCGGGTAGACCTGAAGACAGTAACCGCAAGGAGCTGTTTAGGGTAGAACCGGTAACTGGGGCTAAGTCGTAACAAGGTAGCCGTACCGGAAGGTGCGGCTGGAACACCTCCTTTCTGGAATGCTTTGGATTTTAAAATCTGAAACGATCGTCTTACTTTCTTCTTTATTTCTAGGGCCTGTAGCTCAGGTGGTTAGAGCGCTACACTGATAATGTAGAGGTCCGTGGTTCGAGTCCACGCAGGCCCACCAAATATACGCTTCTATGAAGATAGATGGTCTAAATTTACTGAAGTTAATTAGAACAAGATTTCAGTAATATCAAAAATAGACTATTTAGATATTTTGAAGGAATGTCTGGATGGCTAGATCACAAGGTTTCTAGCTTCTCAAATAATGAATAAAATGGGGGATTATCCCGATGGTTATCGGGATGGCTAGATCACAAGGTTTCTAGCTTCTCAAATAGTGAATAAAATGGGGGATTATCCCGATGGTTATCGGGATGGCTAGATCACAAGGTTTCTAGCTTCTCAAATAGTGAATAAAATGGGGGATTATCCCGATGGTTATCGGGATGGCTAGATCACAAGGTT
>NZ_JAKZGR010000067.1 GCF_022549675.1 Belliella kenyensis
CTTCATCTGCACTTAGGGTAGTGATTTCGATAACCTGCCCTTGCTCGAATACTTGTTGATCTTCTGGTGTGATGATGCTGATTGTTGGAGAAACATTGGCTGCTGGAGCTTCCTCGATTGTTATGTATATAGGAGTAGAAACCGTCCCAGCCCCTTCATTGTCTGTGGCAATAGCAGTGATGTAATGATTGCCCAGAGGTGCATTGTCCCAGTTGAAGGTAAAAGGCTCAGCCTCCACACTTGCGATCAATAGATCATCTGCATAGAAATCTACCTTCACCACTTCACCATCTTCATCTGCACTTAAGGTAGTGATCTCGATTACTTGCCCTTGCTCGAATACCTGCTGATCTTCTGGGGTGATGATGCTGATTGTTGGAGAAACATTGGCTGCTGGAGCTTCAGGAGTTTCAGGCATTTCAGGAGCTTCCTCGATTGTTGTGTAAACAGGAGTAGAAACCGTCGCAGCCCCTTCATTGTCTGTGGCAATAGCAGTGATGTAATGATTGCCCAGAGGTGCATTGTCCCAGTTGAAGGTAAAAGGCTCAGCCTCCACACTTGCGATCAATAGATCACCTGC
>NZ_JAKZGR010000068.1 GCF_022549675.1 Belliella kenyensis
GAGTTAGAATACAGGATTTGTGAGAATCTTAACCCAAGCAACTGTTCAACGGCTATTGCAACAGTTACTGTGGAAGCAGCACCGATAGTTGCGAATCCAGATGACTTTGATTCCATCAATGGCAGAATAGGAGGCACTACAGCAAGTGTCTTGATCAACGATACCTTGAATGGTACTCCAGTGAATCCAGCAGATATTACTTTGAGCTTGGTAGATGGAGATTCTGAATTGACACTCAATGCAAATGGAACAATATCCATTGCAGTAAACACCCCAGCAGGCACTTATGAGTTAGAATACAGCATCTGCGAAAATCTTAATCCGGGTAATTGTTCAACAGCCATTGCAACAGTTACTGTGGAAGCAGCACCAATAGTTGCGAATCCAGATGACTTTGATTCCATCAATGGCAGAACAGGAGGCACCACAGCAAGTGTCTTGATCAACGATACCTTGAATGGTACTCCAGTGAATCCAACCGATGTTACTTTGACTCAGGTGGATCCTGACCCATCATCTCCATTGACGTTGAACGCAAATGGTACAATAACCATTGCAGCAAATACCCCAGCAGG
>NZ_JAKZGR010000069.1 GCF_022549675.1 Belliella kenyensis
CTTCATCTGCAACTAGGGTAGTGATTTCGATAACCTGCCCTTGCTCGAATACTTGTTGATCTTCAGGGGTGATGATGCTGATTGTTGGAGAAACATTCACAGCAGGAGCTTCCTCAACTGTTATGTAGACAGAATTAGAAACCGTCTCAGCCCCTTCATTGTCTGTGGCAATAGCAGTGATGTAATGATTGCCCAGAGGAGCATTGTCCCAGTTGAAGGTAAAAGGCTCAGCCTCCACACTTGCGATCAAAAGATCACCTGCATAGAAATCTACCTTCACGACTTCACCATCTTCATCTGCACTTAGGGTAGTGATCTCGATTACTTGCCCTTGCTCGAATACCTGCTGATCTGCTGGGGTGATGATGCTGATTGTTGGAGAAACATTCACAGCAGGAGTTTCCTCGACTGTTATGTAAATAGAATTAGAAACCGTCGCAGCCCCTTCATTGTCTGTGGCAATAGCAGTGATGTAATGATTGCCCAGAGGTGCATTGTCCCAGTTGAAGGTAAAAGGCTCAGCCTCCACACTTGCGATCAATAGATCACCTGC
>NZ_JAKZGR010000006.1 GCF_022549675.1 Belliella kenyensis
TCCCGATTTATCTTACTTCCGATATAAATTGATATTGGATACTTATGGATATTGACCATTAACAACCTGTTGAGCCAATGAATTGAAGTTACTGGCAAAAAAGCGTATAATCATAGGTAGAGGCATATCCCACCTTATATCGCCGAAGGCATATATCAACTTTATATCGCCATAGGCAAATATCAACTTTATATCGCCGAAGGCAAATATCAACCTTATATCGCCATAGGCATATATCAACTTTATATCGCCGAAGGCATATATCAACCTTATTTCGCCGAAGGCATTTATCAACCTTATATCGCCGAAGGCAAATATCAACCTTATATCGCCATAGGCAAATATCAACCTTATATCGCCACAGGCATATATCAACCTTATATCGCCGAAGGCAAATATCAACTTTATATCGCCATAGGCAAATATCAACTTTATATCGCCATAGGCATCTATCACCCCAGCCCTTCATCCTTACCATCTCTATCTTCTTTTTCTTTTTTTTTATTTATATTAACGTTTCTAAAAGGGTCTCTATGAAATACATAAGTTTTGCATTCTTTTTTGTGCTTACGATCATCATTGGGTTGGTTTTGTCTATGCAGATAGATAGTATTCCTCCTCTCGGAAAATTGCTTGATCCGCATCATGGATTTTGGCAAAATGCTTATTCCGAAGATCAAAATGCCCCAGAGGATCTCGTCATTTCAGGCCTCAAAAATGAGGTAGAAGTAATCTATGATGAATTTTTGATCCCTCACATATACGCAGCCAATGAAGAAGACCTGTACCGCGTTCAAGGTTATGTGACTGCCCAACATCGATTATGGCAAATGGATTTTCAAACCCTCGCCGCAGCGGGAAGAATCGCAGAGATTGTAGGGCCAGTGGCCATAGATTTAGACAGAACTACACGAAGAAAAGGATTGCCCTTTGCCGCAGAGCAGGGGATAAGCTACCTTCAAAAAGAGGATCCTGAGATTTATCTCTTTCTTGAGGCATATGCCGAAGGGGTCAATGCTTACATCAGTCAACTGACAGAGGCATCACTGCCTTTGGAATATAAAATACTCAACTACAAACCAGAGCCTTGGTCACCTTACAAATCCTTATTGCTCTTGAAATACATGGCAGACATGCTTGTGGGTGATAGAGATTTGGAATATACCAATTTAAGGGCAATGTTGGGGAAGGATTTGTTTGAAAGACTTTATCCACTTTTCCCCGAAGAAAATGACCCTGTGATCGAGTCAGACCGTGTTTGGGATTTTGAGCCTTTACCTATTGATGAGCCAGAGGAATTGCATTATCCGAGTGATTCTATTCTACTCAAAGCTTTGCCACAACCTACTCCAGGCACTGGTTCGAACAATTGGGCAGTGTCGGGGAAGAAAACAGCATCTGGTAATCCTATCTTAGCCAATGACCCACATTTGAGTATGAATTTGCCATCTCTCTGGTATGCCATGCAGCTGAGCACACCTGATTTCAGTGTAAAGGGCGCAACCCTGCCAGGAGCTTTAGGAGTAATCTCTGGATTCAATGAAAATATAGCTTGGGGTGTGACCAATGCTACCCGAGATACAAGAGATTGGTATGCCATTACTTTTAAAAACCCAGATAGATCAGAATATCTCTATAATGATCAATGGGTAAATTCCAACATCCGCATAGAAGAAATAAAGATCAAAGGTCAAGCAAGCTTGCTAGATACAGTGATTTACACGCACCATGGCCCTGTAGTTTATGACAGGTCCTTTGGGGCAGAAAGAAAAGATACAAACTATGCCCTCAAGTGGACTGCTCATTTGCCTTCAATTGAACAAAGGACCTTTTTGATGCTCAATAAGGGTAAGAATCATGCTGATTATCTCCAAGCATTGGATCATTACACTTCTCCAGCCCAGAATTTTGTTTTTGCCTCAAGAGAAGGTGATATAGCCATGAAGGTACAAGGAAGATTTCCTTTGAAGTGGCATGGCCAAGGAATGTTTTTTATGGATGGTAATGATCCTCAGATGGAGTGGTTAGGATATGTTCCAAACGAACACAATGCCTCCTCACTCAATCCACAACGAGGCTTTGTCTCATCGGCAAACCAACACCCCGTGACGGATGCTTATCCTTATTTTGTCTTTGATCACAGTTTTGAACATTACCGAAATCGAAGACTCAATCAAAGATTAGAAGAAATGGAGCAAATTACCATTCAAGACATGATGAGATTACAGTTTGATAATTATCATTTGCTAGCTGCTGAGGCAGCTCCTGTCATGATGAAGTTGCTTTCTGCTGATGAATCTTTCCAAAGAAAAAATGAGGATAAATATTGGGATCAACTTGCTCAATGGGATTTTTACACCAATCCTAGCCAATCGGCCCCTACCATCTTCCATTTGTGGTGGAGGTACCTTTACAAAAGTATTTGGAAAAACTTAGATGAAAGTGGAGTTCCAATTGTATATCCTAATTATTACCAAACGGTAGCCCTGATCACACAAGATGCCAATGATACCATTTTTGATATCAGAGGCACAGCCAAAAGAGAGTCGGTGAACGATCACCTCAAGGTAAGTTATGACTCTATGGTAGTTCAGGTAGAAAAATTAATCAAGACCAAAGGAGATTATTCTTGGGGTACTTTTAAAAACACCTCAGTAAAACACTTAGTGCCTAATTTTGAAGCTTTTTCTTATCACAACATTCAAACAGGGGGTGGTGCAGGCATTCTCAATGCTACTTCTGAGCGACATGGAGCCAGCTGGAGAATGGTAGTAGAGATGGCAGATCAACCCATTGCACATGGCATATATCCAGGAGGTCAGTCAGGAAATCCAGGTAGCAAATTCTATGATACTTTCTTAAATACCTGGGCAAATGGAGCATATGTAGATTTTGGATTAAACCAACCGGACATTTTCCGAAATCCATTATTTACAACTCGCTTCAAGCCCTAATTTCTCATTATTTCTAAAGCTTAAAATCAAGACAATAAAAGCTCTCTCCAAATAACTGATAGTGCTACCTTTAAAAGAAACCTGATCAAATCATGAAATTCATCATCCTCTTTGTTTTGTCACTTCTGCTTGTCGTCATGCTAAGCGCATGGTTGACGTTCCCATTTATCATGATAGCCATATTCCTCTTGGCCTATGTTGTGGGCAGTTCTGGGATAAGTTCTTTTTTTGCTGGGGGATCAGCATTGGCTCTGGTATGGTTTGTCAAAGCCATGATGATCTCAGCGAATACCCAATCAGAGCTTCCTGCAAAAATGTCCATCTTGATGGGATTAAATAATAGTTTTTTGATCTTTGTTGTCACAGGGGGTTTAGGATTTGTCATTGGAAGCTTTCCGGCACTCTCGGGTGCACTTCTCCGAAATATTCTTCGCAAACCAAAAGGGGAGGGATGGTACTAAGTAGGAGGTAAAGCTTAGGCTTATTTCTTGGTGCGTTTTAGTTTGTGTAAAATACAATATACTTTGTATAAAGTAAATTGTTCCATGTTCCATGTATCTGGGTTAGCATATGATTTAAATGATTGTTTATCAATAGGTTTTGTTGTTTTTTGATTGGCTTGGAGAGAGGTTTTAAGGGCTAATTTCAGGTTATTTTGGGTGGAGGAAATTTGACTTGGAGGGATGGAAATGTTTTCTCGTTTTATTCAAACTTTTTAAAAAAATGTTTGCATTTCACTTTCTAGCGAGTACTTTTGTTACTCGTTAATCAAGCGGTTTAATGTTAGATTCTTTAATCACTTCCAAGACACGGTTGAAGCTTTTAATTAAGTTTTTTAGTAACCCCAAAAATCAGGGACACCTGAGGGGCTTGGCTGATGAATTTGGCGAATCTACAAACGCAATTCGCAAAGAATTGAATAACCTCTCGGAGGCTGGCTATCTACTCAAAGTCGCTGACAAAAATAAGATAGATTACCAAGCCAATACCAATCATCCCTTCTTCTCCAATATTCAAGACCTGATAAGAAAGTATCTGGGTATAGACAAGCTTGTGTCTACTGTATTGGAAAGAATGGGGGAGGTACATGAAGTGGCCTTAGTGGGGGATTATGCAAGAGGGGTGGATTCTGGGAAGATTGATGTGCAAGTGACAGGGGAGAAACTCAATGAGCGTTACCTCAGTGTGATATCCGAAAAGCTCAGAGAAGTCATTAAAAAAGATGTGGTGTTTACAATTCAAGATCAAATATCTGATCCTGAGGCCATGTTGATATATAAATCTAAAGACTGATCCAAGCAATTTGGTTTAGTTTGGTCATTTTTATTACCTCAATTAGCTAAGTTCATGATGGGACTGACAGGGCGAAGCTGTAAGTATCTACAGGTAAAATATCTTAAAAACCTGTCTAAAAATCGACTTGGCGACACTTTTGATAAGGCAAATAATTCTTAATATGGATATACGGAACTTTGCCAATAACATTACAAAAATCTGATTTATCTAACTTCCGATATAAATTGATATTGGATACTTATGGATATTGAACATTAACAACCTGTTGAGCCAATAAATTGAAGTTGCTGGCAAAAAAGCGTATAATCAGTATCCTTAATTTCAACTTTTGAAAAAGCTTAAACAATAGGTTTTTGGGCTTAGGAATTTTAGGCTTATATTTAAAGTAATTACAAAGATAATAAATAAATTTAAAATACATTTTTATCAACATAAAATGCATATCTTTTCTAAAGATATACTCTTTTATGGTTAGGGATAAGTTTTATAAAGTCTGTTCGGAAGCAGTATCTTGTTTTAGAAACTTGAGAAATTTTATAAATAATATTAAAATTCATACATTTCGAACTCTTTTTAATAACCTATTATAAAACATTGTTCTATTTATTAGTTATAACCAATAAAAAACCAAATGAATTTTAAAAATTGTTTGATGAAGGTAGGCAAGACCTTGTGGCTTTATTTGATCTTGTTGCTAGTAGGAATATCCTGCGTACCCAATAAAAAGGTGATTTATCTGCAGAACTTGGAGGGAGAGACACCCATAGCAGAAGGAGAGATGATCTACTATGAAATACCAGAGTACCGTCTTCAGTACAACGATATCATCGATGTGAATATCCAAACAGCCAGTGATTTTTTGGAATCTGGGTTCAATGCCAAGCAACAAATGAGTGGAAATCAAGCCATGGTTGGTCAAATTGCCAATTCAGGAGGGGATATCTATTACATGAATGGCTATACCATTGACAGAAACGGAATGATCAAATTGCCCGTGATCGGGGAGATCAAGGCCAAAGATTTGACCATTGAAGAGGTGAGGGCATTGATAGAGCAAAAAGTAAAAAGCACTTATCTAAGAGAAAATTCTGATTTATTTGTCAAAGTCAAATTAGGTGGAGTAAGGTTTTCTACACTTGGTGAATTCAGGAGACCGGGTAAGTATGTGGTACTCCAAGACAGGATGACCATATTTGAAGCCATTGCACATTCAGGTGACTTGAATATTGTAGCCAAGCGGGATGAGATTCTTTTGATCAGACAGTATCCTGAAGGGTCCAAATTGCATAGGATCAATCTTAATGACAGGCATTTGATCCAATCTCCCTTTTACTTTATCCAACCCAATGATCAGATCTACGCTGAGCCACGCAAAATCAGGGAAATAGGTGCAGGAGAAAATGCTTCGCAATCCCTTGCCCTGGTCATCTCTTCTATTACAGCTGTGGCCCTAATTATAAATACCATTACCCGATAATCGATTTTTATGAATAACCAAGATATCAACAAACAACAAACAGGAGAAGACGAAATTGACTTAAGAGCAATACTCTTTAGGTTCTTATACCAATGGCCTTGGTTTGTTGCTTCTATATTTCTGTGCTTAGCTTTAGCATACACTTATACAAGAATTGCTACACCAATTTATCAAGTATCTGCTTCTGTGATTGTGGCAGATGATAAGCCTGGCTTGGGTTTGGATTTGTTTGAATCTTCTGGCTTACTAGGTTCGAAGTCTAATGTAGAAAATGAGATCGGTATATTGAAATCCTATGCTTTGGCGGTGGAAACTATTAAGTCATTAGGTTTGGATGTTTTTTACCATGAAGAGGGATTTTTGAAATCCAAGCAACTTTATGCCAATCTGCCATTTATCGTAGAAGTGGATTGGAATCATGCCCAGGTAGTTTCAGGAAATTTTGAGGTAAGAGGTTTAGGTGGAAACAAGTTTGTGTTATCTATTGATAATGATGCACCTGCCTTATTTATGCCTCATGATCCAATGTACAAACTGAGTCTGGAAGATGGGCTTAGTTTTAGCCAAGAGTTTGAGTTTGATCAGTGGATTGAAAGTGATAATTATCGGTTTAGATTGAAAAACATCTATCTTGAAAAAGATGAAAAATATTCCTTTGCTATAAAAGATACCCATTCTTTGGCTTTGAAATTTATCGCTGATTTGAATGTATCCGTAGGGAATAAGATGAGTTCCATCATCAACCTGAGTATGAATACTCCTGTTAGAAAAATGGGACAGGATTATTTGAATAGTCTTTTACAGGCATACTTGAATCGAGAGCTTAAAGAGAAGAACCGTGTGGCAGAAAATACGGTCAAATTTATTGATCAACAGCTGACTGGAATTACGGATTCATTAAGTTTTTTTGAAGGCAGGTTAGAGAATTACCGGGCAGAAAACAGGATCTTCAATTTGAGCGAAGAAGGTACGGTGATTTTCAACAGGCTGCAAGAGTTAGAAAAACAAAAAGCAGAAGCGGAAATCACTTTACGCTATTACGAGAGTTTACAAACCTACCTGAGGCAAAATCAATTGGAAGCACTGGTGGCACCTTCGATTATAGGTGTGACAGACCCCTTGCTCAATGCCTTGGTGATGAACTTGGGAGAATTACAAGCTCAAAAAACAAGTCTTTCTGCCAATTATACCGAGCAAACGCCCATAGTAAGGGAAGTGAATTCAAAATTGGCCAGTACCAAATTACAATTGCAAGAGAATGTAACTTCTGCTCTGGCGAATGCTCGAAGCATGGTCAAGGAAAAGCAAGACCAAATCAGGAAAATAGAAGCCAATATCAATAGCTTACCAGCTACTGAAAGGAAGTTGATGGGACTGGAAAGACAATTTACCATCAATGAAAACATTTATGTGTATTTGCTTCAAAAGAGAGCAGAGTCTGAGATTGCTAAGGCATCTAATATGCCAAAAAATAATATTTTAGATCAAGCAAGAGCAGATCAAAATCCTGTAGCTCCAAGAAAGTTAATAATATTACTTGTAGGGTTTTTGATTGGGTTATTGATTCCAGCGATATTGTTTAGTCTAATTGACTATTTCAATACAAAAATAGAAACTCCTTTGGATTTAGAGGGTAAGATTCCTGTACCATTGATAGGGTTTATAGGGCACCATACTGGAGATGATGCACTACCTGTATTAACCAATCCGAGATCTACACTTACAGAATCCTTTAGAGCCATTCGTTCAGATATTACTTACTTGAGTGGAGGAAAGGAACGGCTGACCATATTGATGACCTCTACCATATCAGGAGAAGGAAAGACCTTTTCTGCCATCAACTTGGCAGCAGCTTTTTCACTTGTTGGTAAAAAGGTGATAATTCTGGGATTGGACTTAAGAAAGCCTAGGATTGCACAGGATTTTGGAATGAGCAATGACATAGGGATGAGCAGTATCCTGAGTTCCAATATGCACTGGAAAGAAGCCATCAAGCATTCTGGCTATGATAATTTGGACATTATTCTCTCAGGACCTATTCCACCCAATCCTGCCGAATTGCTAGAGCGGGAAAAGTTTACAGAGGTGATGAAAGAAATCAAAGCAGAATATGATATTGTTTTGATGGACTGTCCTCCAGTAGGACTGGTTTCAGAAACCAAAAATCTTTTCGATTTTGCCGATATTTCTTTCTATGTATTTAGACAAGATTATTCAGAAAAGCAAAATATTCAAGTGCTCAACAGCTTGGTAGAAAAGAATGGGGTAAAGAGCATCTATGCCATACTCAATGATGTGGGAGTCAAGTCAGGCTATGGTTACGGCTATAGGTATGGTTATGGTTATGGCTATGGATCAAACTATGGCTATCATGACAATGAGAAAGCTAAGCCTTGGTATAAGAGATTGTTTGGAAAAGCTTAGTGCTCGCAAATCAATAACGTATTTTAATATCAGTTTAGGGGAATTATTACCCAAACCTTAATTTAATCACTAATCAAATATAAAAAATATGAAAATCACTGTAGTAGGGACAGGCTATGTAGGCCTTGTATCAGGTGCATGTTTTGCAGAAGTTGGCATCAATGTAGTATGTGTTGATGTAGATCAAAAAAAGATTGAAGGCTTGAAAAATGGCATTATGCCTATTTATGAACCTGGTTTGGAGGAAGTAGTTAAAAGGAATTATGCTTCTGGGAGGTTACAGTTTACCACTGACCTAGGCGAGGCTATTCAAGGCTCCGAAGTGGCTTTTATTGCAGTAGGCACCCCTCCAGGAGAAGATGGCTCTGCGGATTTGAAATATGTACTGGCAGTGGCAGATGAAATTGGCACCAAGATGTCGGACTATATTGTGGTGGCTACCAAAAGTACCGTACCGGTGACTACAGGGGAGAAGGTTCGTGGAGCCATTCAAGCTGCACTTTCTAAAAGAGGATCAGAGCTGCCTTTTGCTGTAGCTTCTAATCCTGAGTTTTTGAAGGAGGGTGCAGCAGTAGAAGATTTTATGAAGCCTGATCGCATTGTGATTGGGGTGGATGATGAGCGTGCAGAGAAGATCATGAAGCGATTATATAAGCCTTTCCAGCTCAATGGTGACCGCATCATTTTTATGGATATCCCATCTGCTGAGATGACCAAGTATGCAGCCAATGCCATGTTGGCCACGAAGATCTCTTTTATGAATGATATCGCCAACCTTTGTGAATTGGTAGGGGCCAATGCCAATATGGTACGTAAAGGAATCGGTTCTGATCCTAGGATTGGTACCAAGTTTATATACCCTGGTGTAGGCTATGGGGGTTCTTGCTTCCCTAAAGATGTCAAAGCCATTATCAAAACGGGTAAGCAGTATGGCTATGAACTTAAGGTATTGCAGTCTGTAGAAGATGTAAACGATGCTCAGAAATATGTATTGGTTCATAAGATCAAGCAGCATTTTGGAGAAGATTTGACAGGGAAGACTTTTGCTATTTGGGGACTAAGCTTCAAGCCTAACACAGATGATATGCGTGAGGCTCCTGCCATTGTGATCATTGATGAACTGATTGCAGCGGGTGCCAAGGTAAAGGGTTATGATCCTATTGCAATGGAGGAAGCGCAGCATATTTATATAGGCGATAAGATCACTTATGCCAAAGATGCTTACGATGCCTGCGTAGATGCAGATGCTTTATTGTTGGTGACCGAATGGTCTGAATTTAGAATTCCTTCTTGGGATGCTTTAGGCAAGTTGTTGAATGAAAAGGTAGTGTTTGATGGAAGAAATATCTACGATAAAAAATACCTTTCTGAATTAGGTTTTGTACATTATGGAATCGGGATTTAATCCCGATTTTTCATGCTATTTAGCATTTTTAAAATATTTTATTCAAATTCCTTAAGATTTATATAACGTTTTACCTTGGCATTATCTTTAAGAAAAAATTTTGGCTTTTCAGTTATAGGAAACTTATTCTATGCAGCGAGTCAATACATTATTCTGTTGATTTTTATAAAATTATATTCGATAGAAGATGTAGGTATGTTTATTTTTGCTGGAGCCTTTACTTCTCCTGTTATGTTAGCATTAGATATGCAGTTGAGAAATTTCTATATAACAGATCAAAAAAATGAATTAGCACTTAATGATTATTTTGGTTTTCGGACTATTTCAAATATTTTAGGTTTGATAGGTTTGACATTAGCTGCATTTTTTCTAAAACCCGAGTATCTAGTAGTAATTCTAATTGTTTCATTAATTAAAGTTTTTGAATCTCAATTGGATTTAATTTATGGAGTATACCAAAAAAAACATCACTTAGATTACGTTGCTTATTCAAGAGCAGTAAGAGGCATATTAGCTGTTTTCAGTGTAGGTCTAGTTTCATTTATATTTAGAGATTTAATTTATTCACTTTTAGCATATCTTGTTTCTTGGTTTATTTTATATTTTCTTTATGAAAGAAGACAGGTTGTAAAAAGAGGATTTGCAAAATTAAATGAGTTTAGATTTTCTGTTCCAAATAAAAGGAATTTAGGTTTACTTTTAACATTATGTATTCCAATGTTTTTTTCAATTTTAGTAGATAAATATTATTTAAACTATCCTCGTTTGAAAGTAGAAAGTCTTTTTGGAGTTGAAATGTTAGGGATTTTTGGTAGTCTATTATATTTTAAATCTTTAGGGGGACAATTTATTTCCTCTGTAGCACATGCCTCAATGCCTAAGTTATCTGAATTTGTTTTCAATAAAAACAAAAAATCATTTAACATATTAGTTTTGAAAATGGTTGGAGTTGGATTTTTAATAGGATTCACGTTAACAGGTATTATTTATTTAGGAGGAGAAAGATTGTTGGTGATGATTTATACCAAAGAATACGCTATATATAATGATGTTTTAGTTTTAATTTTGATAGGTACTACTATTACTTTTAGTTATGTATTTATTACTTCAGCAATTACCGCTATGAGAAAGCAATGGGTACGATTTCCTATTTCTATTATATCTTTTACTGTTCTTTTAGTGTTATTCAGATTTTTTTCAGTTGATACTTTAAGAGATATTGCTATAATTGTAATTTTAGCAGAAGCAGTCAGTTTTGTGATTTATTATTCTACCTATATTGTCTTCATTAATCGTATATTTAAAACTTGAGAAAATTGAAAGTATTAACTATTATTAGTAAGCTTGAAATGGGCGGGATTGAAAAAACTTTACTCTCGTGCTTACCACTTTTGACAAAGAATGGAATAGAAATTCACATTTTGTGTAGTTTGGGTGGTGCTTTAGATGATGAGTTTAGGAAATCTGGTGCAATACTAATTGATTTTGGAAATAATAAAAGACCTTTTTTTGATGCGTTATTCTTAAAAAAGTTGTTAGAGGAAAATTCATTTGATATAGTACATAGTAGATTTGGTCATACTTCTGGGGTTTTTGCTTGGCTTTGTTATAAATTGAAAATTCCTTTTTTAGTTTCTATTCATAATGAAAAAGCAATGTTTAGAAACTCGTGGGAAGGAAAGTTTTTTTTGGGAGAGTTAAGAAAAATTTACTTGCTTTTTCATAAAACTTTAACAAAAAGATTTGCCAGTAAAATTATTGGTCATTCAAAAACTAATTTAGAATACTTTATAGATGAAGTCGAGGTAAATTTAGGCAAAGGTAAATACGAATTAATATATAATGGTGTTGATTTTAATAAGTTTAAGGTTTTAAACGAGCTTGAACCTCAGAAAAAATCAGATCTTCTTTCTTTTATAGCAGATTCTAGCAAAACATTAGTTCATATAGGTAGTTTTAAAGAGCAAAAAAATCATTCTTTTTTAATTGATGTTTTCAACAATCTTGATCCAAAAATAAATAATTATAAATTGATTTTATTAGGCGAAGGAAGCCTATTAAGTGTAATTAAACAAAAAGTTGCTTCTCTAAAACTAGATAAAAATGTCTTTTTTGTTGGAATGGAAACTAATTTAGTTCCTTTTTTAGAAGTTTCTGATGTGTTTTTCTTCCCGTCTCTTTATGAAGGATTTGGAAATGTTCTTATAGAGGCTCAATATTTTAAGTTGCCAATTTGTGCTTCTAATATCAAACCTCATTATGAGGCAGTCTATGAAGGTTATTATCCTTATTTCTTTGATCCAAATGATATCGATGAAGCAACAAATAAATTGAACAAGCTATTGATGATTGGAAAAAATAATGAACATTTAAATAGTGCCTTTTTGTATTCCAAAGAGTTTTCAATTAATAATATGGTTGAAAATCTAATTAATTTATTTAATACTGTATTAGAAGAACGATCAAAGTAATATGAGTGAAATTAAATCGTTAACTGGAATTCGAGGTTTAGCAGCAATAATAGTTGCAATTCATCATTTTAATTCGAAATATGTTTTAGATTTTCTTATTTCATCTGATAATAAAATCATAAATTACTATTTATTAAACTTTGCAGATAATGGATATTTAATGGTTGAATTATTTTTTATTTTAAGTGGTTTTGTACTTGCGCTTTCATATGATCAAAAGATAAAATTATTAGACAAAAACATATATTGGGATTTTATGGTGAGAAGGTTCAATAGAATTTATCCCCTTTATTTTTTTAGTGTTATTATATATTTTATCTTATTTAGTAAAAATCATTTTAATGACATAGATTCTTTTTTCATTAATTTATTTTTTCTTGAAGTATGGTTTCCTAGAGAATTTACCTTGAACAATGTCTTTTGGTCATTATGTACAGAGTGGTTTGCGTATCTCTTATTCCCGTTTGTTTTAGTTACAGCCCTATTTAGAAACAAACCTTTTTTTTATTTTTTGTTAATTGCTTTATTAATTTTCATTTTGGCACCAGTTTTAAACACAGAAAGATTATATGATGATGTTGAATATTGGATTTTAGATTTAAGAATGTCAAATGGCACTGGTGCTTTTTTACGTTGTTTAGGAAGTTATTGTATTGGATTAGCTATATTTAAAATTTATAAAGATTATCCTCGTTTTGTAGTTATTTTAGGAAAAAAATGGATAATAATATTTATTTTAATAGTGTTCTTTTATAGTTTCAGTAAAACAGATATAATTCTTTGCTTTTTGTTTGGTGGACTTATTTTAGCAGTTACTAATAACAACCCCTTATCTCGTTTATTTTCAAGTAAACCTGTTTATTTTCTAGGTCTAATTTCTTATTCTGTATATTTGAATCATATGATGTTTTTAAGAATACTAATTTTTTCTTTTAATAAAAATTATTGGCAATTGTCAACTTCTAATCTTGTAATTGGTTTTATATTATTTATTTCCTTGACTTTAATTTTTTCTTACTTAACATATGTTTTAATCGAAAAAAAGATTGGGAATTATTTATTAACCATTTTTAGAAATAGAACTAGGCTTTTGATTGCAAGGTAAAATCCAATTAAATAAAGTATATGTTAAGCTTAATTTCATCAATATTACTACTTTTAATTTTTGCAAAGCTTTTATTCGCTACATATAAGAAATTTGTTCAAGGTTTTTTTAGTGTTTCATACCCAGCTGTTGCAGCTTTGTTTTTTTTCTATGGACTTCCTGTCATTTTAGATTTCTCTTTTGGACCTGCTGATTTCTCGGGGTATAAAGGTTTTTCTTTAGCACTTGATAGTGAAAATGCAGCAGTTTACTATAATTTATATTTATCATATGTCTGCATTATATTTTATAGGTATATTATAAAAACAGAAGACAATTATAATATTTTAAATTTTAATTTAATTTATCATACGCTTTATAAATATAGATACCTACTCTGGATTATGATGTTAACGCCAATAATAATGGTTTTCATAGCTAATAATCCTGAAAACTATTTGAATTATCAGGCAGTTTTAAAATTTAGGAGTGAAGAATTCAAGGAGTCTCATGCATTGGTTTTTAGATTTGCATTATTAAGTGTTGTTTCAGGTGCTTTTTTAATATATTTCATAGCTAATAAAAATGATACCTCTATAGTTTTTAAATTGGTTTTGTATTTATTTCTGTTATTCTTGGCTTTTTGGGTTGACGGTAAGAGAGGCATTTTCTTTAAATATTTCTTTATGCTCTTAACTGCTGGTGTTTTAGTTGGAAAAATTAGGCCTAAGAAAATTTTAAGATATGTTTTTAGTGGTTTAATTGTGTTAACTTCAATTGTTTTTGCTTATGGTAAAGATTTTGCATCTAATTCAAATTACTCTCGAAGCCTATATGGTGCATTAAGACTGAATATTGGTAGAGATCATACAGTAAAATATACTTTATATAAAGAGTTTGTTGAAGGGGGTAAGATTTTGCAATATAGAGGTCAATCTTTTCTATTTGATTTGTTGTTTTTTGTTCCACGTTCAATTTGGCCTGAAAAACCTTATCCTTATGCTGTTTATTATGTTTCCTCTGTACTAAATTTCCCACCTGAGCCTATAGGTTGGTCTTTTACAACCTCTATTTTAGAGGAGATGATTTCGAATTTTGGATTTATTGGAATATTTCTAGCTCCATTTTTTTTAATTTGGATTTGTAAAGTAGGGGATGGATCCAAAAACCTTTTTCTTAAAATCTTATCAATTGTTGTAGTTGTGTTTTTTCAGTTTACACAATTGGCCGCATTTATGCCATTGTTTGTAATATTTTTAATTATTTATTTCAAAAATACAATAGTTAAAAAAGGAATAAAAACATAAATAAAATGTTTAAAAAATATAAATTTATTCAGTTTTTATTCACCTCAGTCCTGATTCTAGTTGGATTAAGTCTTGAAGTTTTTGCGGATGAAACACCTGTTGACACTATTTTAATTTCAACTAAGTCAAAGAGTGGAGCAAATTTAAAAATTGATTCAAAAAGAATTCAGCAAGCTATAGATAAAGCGTCTTCTAATAGAGGAGTATATATAAAATTAAATGAATCTGGTGTTTTTGAATTAACTGAACCATTAACATTTAAAGATAATGTGGAGTTTGATGGAAATGGAAGTGTGCTTGTCCCTAGTTTAAATTGGACTAGTTTTAATGAGGATGATAGTCCAGTTTTTAATATTATAAATGTTGAAAATATTAAGATTTCAAATTTAACCTTTGACTTCAAAGGTGAGCAAAGGACAGGTAAAGAGAGGGTTTATTGTGGTATATTTATTTTAGGTTCTAAGCTAATTACTATACAAAATGTAACCTTTAAAAATGGTGGAATTCAAGCAAATAATTCTAATCAAATACCGAACTCACCATATGTTTTAATTGTTTCTCAGGACTATGCCGAAGATTCTAATTCAGTTCCATCACTTTTTAGATCTGAAATTGGAGCTTCGATGAATATATTAATTGATAACTGTAATTTTTTAAATTTAGATTCTAAAACAAGGTTTGGAGTAAGGTTACTTACAAATTGGAGTAAAAAAAGAGACTTAAGCGAATTTGTCAACAAAACGCAAAGTAATATTATTTCAAATTGTGTTTTTATTGGTGAATTTAGTTGGAATACAATAGAATTAGCTGGAGGTGGAACTATTGAAAATTTAATATATAACAATCTAGTCTCAGGTAATGCTGTAAATAATATTGATATTGATAAAGGAGCTAGTTATAATATAATAAAAGATAATACTGTAAATAACGCAGGCCTTCCTGAGGTTTATAAAAATGATCCTAATGCCCGATATTCTGCAATCATTGTACAAGGATGGACAGGGGCAAGATATTTTTCAAAAAATAATTTAGTTGAAGGTAATTGTATTGAAAATTTAAGTAATCCTATTTCAAACATTTCTAAATATGCATATTCTGCGGCAATTTCTGGCTTGGCAGTTAGTGGTTTAAAGATAGAAAATAATTTTATTTCTACTGCATTTCAAGATAGCTCTTATAGAAATGGTAAACCATATGGAGGTGGAATAGTTTTAGATCACATTTGTAATGACGTAATAATTAGTGGTAATGAAATTCATAATGTTAATTATGGTGTAGTGTTTACTATGAATGGGAAAAGTTTTGAAAATATTGACGTTTTAAATAATGTAATATATTCGAAAAATATTTCTGTGTTTTTTCCAACTCGTGGAAATGGACCTTATAAAAACTTAAATATATTTAGTAACAAACTTTTCAACACCAATAACAAGAATTCTAAATCAATCCATATAGGTAATGTAAAAAACTCAATCATAAAAGGAAATTTTGAAATCGAGTAATTTTGGATTAATTTAATTATTACTATAAGTAGGTTTTTATGAAACTTAATTTAAGTAATTACTTTTAAATAAAATGTATTACAAAATAAGTTGTTAGTAATAATCAATACTTAAAATTTGATTTTAAAAAGAAATAAATTTATAAAAATTTGAAAACTGGAAGATCTTTATTTAATCGTTGGGAATTTTTCTTAAATATTTTAGTTAAGATTTTTAAATTTCTACCAAAATGGTTTTTAAGTTTTATTTGGTTACTATTCTTAAATTTTAACGGCTTATTTGGTAAGCTAGTGCGTTATCTGATTTTAAAAGCTAAAGCAAAAAATGTTGGAAAAAATGTATCTATTGGATCCAATACAATAATAAAACATTGGAATAATTTTTCTTGTGGTTCTAATGTAAGTATTCACGAAAATTGTATGATCGATTGTGATGCCAATATCTTAATAGGAAATGATGTTTCTATAGCTCATTCTACATCCCTTGTTGCAGCAAATCATACTTGGGAAGATTTTTCTACGCCAATTAAATATAATCCACTTACTAAAATTGGGATTATAATTGAAGATGATGTTTGGGTCGGCTGTGGAGTTAGGATTTTAGATGGCGTTATTATAGAAAGCAGGTCTATCATAGCTGCAGGAGCAGTTGTAAATAAGAAAGTTGAGAAAGGTTCATTAGTTGGAGGAGTCCCAGCCAAATTAATAAAAAAAATAATATGAAGGCATTATTTGTACATGACCATAATTTTTTCAATGTCAATAATGAATATTATAGTTCAGGTGGTTTGCCTTCCCATGCATGGGAAAGGTATATGGAAAATGTTGATCTGCTATTTGTTGTTTCCCGTGGTAGTAAGAGAAATGAAGTAGTAGATGGTTTAGTTAAGTCATCTTATAATAATGTAAAATTTGATCTATTATATCAAGTAAAAGGCGGTCTAGATTATTATAAATTTCATAATGAAATAAAAGATAAATTGCGCTCTCATATTTACGAAGTTGACTTTGTTATAATCAGAGTTCCATCTATTATTGGGTTTTACGCATATAAAATTTGCAAAGAATTGAATAAGCCATTTGTCACAGAAGTTGTGGCTTGTGCTTGGGACAGTACTTGGAACTATGGTAAACTGAGTGTTAGGCTGCAGGCTCCTTTGCGTTATTTTCAAATGAAACAGATAGTAAGAAATAGTTTTGCAACAATTTATGTAACTAAGTGTTTCCTCCAAAAAAGATATCCAACTAATGCAAAAATTGTAGAAAGTGCATCTAACGTTCAGATTCCAATTCCTGACAGTAATTTGTTAAAGGATAGATTAAATTATTCGAGAATTAAAAGTTTAGAAAATGTTTTTAAGATAGGAATGATTGGAAATTTGGCTGTTAAATCTAAAGGGTTTGATGTTGCTTTAGAATCTCTAAGAAAACTTAAAAATATCAATAAATGCCTTAAATTTCATTTTTATCTTGTTGGGGGAGGAGATCAACGTTACATTAAAAGATTAATAACCCTTAAAGGTTTAGAAAATGATTGCATCATAGTCGGAAGACTTCAGTCCGGTTCTGAAATATTTGAATTTTTGAAGGATTTAGATCTTTACATTCATCCTTCAAAGCAAGAAGGTTTACCAAGATCAGTTATTGAAGCTATGAGTGTTGGCTGTCCTGTATTGGCATCTAATGTTGCTGGGATACCAGAATTAATTAATTCAGAATTTCTACATAAACCTGGAAACTACGAAAAGCTTTTTCAGGATTTGATAAGAGTTTTGTCAAATAAAGAATTAAGAGTTTCAATGTCAAGTTTTAACTTTGAGAGATCTAAGGAATATTCTAAAGATATTTTAGATAAGAAAAAGATTGAATTCTTTGAGAAAGTGGTGAATAGATTGAAGAATATTTGATTAAATATTCAGCATAATCGATATTTCCTATATTATAGATAGCGTAAATTACCATAAAACAGTCGAATTGTTAATATTTTCGATATATTAATCGAAACTTTATTTGTTTGAAAAACAATTAACTAGATTATTTAAATTGTTTATAGTAAATAATATATATATTATTAAATTATATTATGAAAATTGGTTTAATTGCCCACTATGGAGAAGATTATTACAAATCAAGACATGATTTCGTATCATACTTAGAAGAAAAAGGTAATAAATGTTTTGCTTTTGTTCCAGAAGATGATTACAAAGTAAAAATTGACAAGTTGACTAGTGATGTATTTTATTATAAATATTCACGTAATTGGAAATTTGTCTTTTCTCTTATTTCAGTTTTTAAGTTGTTTACGAGAAAATTTAAAGAGGAACAACCAGAAATTGTTTTTACCTATAAATTCTTCCCAAATTTGGTTGGAATATTAGCAGCTAAAAGTGCACAAGTTCCAAATATTATTGCCACTATTGCTGGTATTGGATTTCTCGAAAATTATAGAAAAAATCCTTTTATTTGGTTTGTATTTAAATTATATATGATTGTTTTGGATAAGGCCAATATTGTTATTGCTCAAAACAAGGAAGATTTGAATTTGCTTAAAAAAAACCTTCAGAAAGCAAAGGTTATAATGACTCATGGAAGCGGTGTTAATGCTGTAAATTTTGTAAATAAAAATGATTTTTTAGATGATTTTTTGATGAAAAACAATTTATCAAAAGAGAAAAAGTATATTGGATTTTGCAGCCGTATAGTAAAGGAGAAAGGAATTATTGAATTGGTAAAAGCTTTCAATTCTGTAGACTCAAGTTACGATTTATTAATTGCAGGTTGGTTTGATGAAACTAAAATAGAAGTAGCTGTTTTAAATTTAATAAAGGGTAATCCCAAAATCCATTATTTAGGTTACCAAGAAAATGTTTCTGAGTTTTTAGAGGTAACTGAATTTATAGTTTTACCTAGTTATTATCCTGAAGGTGTACCACGAAGTTTGATTGAAGCCTTATCTTTATCAAAAGCAATAATTACGACAGACCATAAAGGTTGTAAAGAAACCTGTATAGACAATCTTAATGGATTTTTAGTTAGGCCAAAATCAATTGAAGATTTAAAAAATACATTTTTAAAGATTGAAGAATTAAGTGATGTGAAGTTGAATAGTTTTAAAGAAAATAGTCTCAAACTTTTTTTAGAAAAATTTGATCGAGAAATTGTTTATAAAACAATTTGGGAATCTATTTTATCATATAGAAAATTTTAACAATCATATTCATGACTATTGTAGTTTCAGGAGCAACGGGTTTTATCGGATCTAATCTTATTCCTTATATTCAAAATTTAAATTATGAAGTCTTACCAGTATCTTTGCGTAATCAAGAATGGCCTAATCAAATTAAAATTGATGCGAGTTGTTATATTCATTTAGCAGGTAAAGCACATGATCACAAAAAAGAAGCACTAGAAAGTGACTATTTTTATGTGAACTTTGAATTAACTAAGGATTTTTTTAATTCTTTCATCAAATCAAATGCAAATTTATTTATTCATATTAGTTCAATGGCTGCTGTTGAGGAATATAAATCAAATTCCCCGCTGAATGAAAAGAATAGTTGTAATCCTGTTTCAAATTATGGAAAATCGAAGCGGAAAGCGGAAGAATTTTTACTTTCTCAAGTATTGCCAGAAGGAAAAAAAATGATATTACTTCGTCCTCCAATGGTACATGGTCCAGGTGATAAGGGTAATCTAAATTTACTTTTTAATGTTGTTAAAAAAGGAATTCCTTGGCCATTGGCTTCTTTTGAAAATAAACGATCTTTCTTGAATGTTGACAACTTCAATTATATTATAGCTTCAATCCTTAGGGATCCTTATATACAAAGTGGTGTTTACAATCTTTCCGATGATGAAGCGGTTTCTACAAATGAATTGATAAAATTAATTTCAATTGTTAGCGGAAATAAAGCTAGGCTTTGGAAAATCCCGCCTTTTTTTATTAATGGATTAGCAAAAATTGGTGATAAGCTAGGACTTCCATTGAATACTGAACGACTAAAAAAATTAACGGAAAATTATGAGGTTAGTAACAGTAAACTAAAAGCTGCATTGAATATCGAAAAATTGCCAAATTCTGCAATGGAAGGTTTAGTGAAAACCTTAAAAAGTTTTTAAATAGTGAAAGGATTTATCGGAAATATAAAAATTCAAGTGAAATAAGAAATTATGAATACAAATCAATTTATTTTAGATTATTTAGAAAGAAATGAAAGTCTTTTTTCGGAAGACTTGAAGAATAATCATAGCCAGCTTTCTCAAGATATATTGGGTAAAAACTTAATGGTAATTGGTGGGGCAGGGACAATCGGTTCTTCATTTATCAAGGCTGCGTTGAAATTTAAACCGGCGAAACTTGTAGTGGTTGATATCAATGAAAATGGACTCACTGAACTAGTCCGTGATCTGAGAAGCGTAGAGGGTCAATTTGTCCCAGATGATTTTGTTACTTATCCTCTTTCATTCGATAGTCCTGCGTTTAGAAAGTTGTTTATTGCTCATGGTCCATTTGATATTGTAGCAAATTTTGCTGCGCACAAGCATGTGAGAAGTGAAAAAGATATCTATTCTATAGAAGCTTTGATTGAAAATAATTTGGTGAAAGCCAAAGGCCTTCTGGACCTTTTGGTAGAGTATCCACCCAAACACTTTTTCTGTGTGTCCACAGATAAAGCAGCAAACCCTGTGAATATTATGGGAGCGAGTAAGAAAATGATGGAGGAATTGATCTTGTCTTATGGTGACAAATTGAAAGTTTCAACAGCTCGATTTGCCAATGTAGCTTTTTCGAATGGGTCTTTGTTAGAAGGTTTTCTTAAGAGAATAGAGAAGGAACAGCCATTGTCTTGCCCAAGTGATGTCAAGAGATTTTTTGTTTCTCCACAAGAATCTGGAGAAATATGTTTAATGGCTTGTGTCTTGGGTGAAAATAGAGAGATATTCTTTCCAAAACTCGATATGGAGAAGGATTTAATCAAGTTTGCAGATATTTTCCCAGTGCTTTTAAAAAAATTAGGTTATGAAGCAGTAATCTTTCAGTCAGATAATGAAGCCAGAAAAAATATACACCTGATCAAAGAGGGTAAATATCCAGTTTATGTTTTCAAAACAGATACTTCTGGTGAAAAGCTTTATGAGGAATTTTATACGGAGGATGAAGATTTCAATTTAGATAAGTATAAAGCTCTTGGTGTTATATCAAAATCTCCTATATATAAATCAGAGGTTTTTAATGAAATTTTTGAGGAATTATATGAGCTTCTGGCTAGACCAAACCTGGAAAAAGCTGAGATAGTTAGCTGGCTAAATAAATATATTCCAGAATTTGAGCATATTGAAACAGGTTTAGGTTTAGATAAAAAAATGTAAAGGTTATGAAAAGAATATTTGATGTAATTTCCTCAGGCATTTTCATTATAATAATTTCTCCTTTATTGATTCCATTAATGATCTTGTTGAGGTTAACCGGGGAAGGTAAGGTGTTTTACGTTCAGCAGAGAATTGGAAAAGGAGGTAAACCATTTGGTTTATTGAAGTTTGCAACGATGCTAGAGAATAGTCAAAATTTGCCAGGTGGCGATGTAACTATGGGGAATGACCCAAGAGTGTTACCTGTAGGGAAGGTGTTAAGGAAAACCAAAATAAATGAGCTCCCTCAGCTATTAAATATCTTCAAAGGTGATATTAGTGTAGTTGGTCCTCGCCCTTTAACACCGAAAACATTTGGGTTTTATCCTGTGCATATTCAGGATCAAATTAAGCATTTAAAGCCAGGACTTACAGGCATAGGTTCAATTGTTTTTAGGGATGAAGAAAGTATTTTAGCTAACTCTCCGAAGCCTCACTTGCAATGTTATGAAGAGGATATAGCCCCTTACAAGGGTGCTTTGGAAGTATGGTACAAAGAACATCAGAGTTTCTTTTTAGATATTCAGCTGATTTTCTTAACGATTTGGGTTATTTTTTTTCCTTCCTCTAAATTATATGAATCTCTTTATAGAGATCTTCCAAAAAGAGAAGGTATTTAAATTCATTCAAACATATCTCATTCCAGTAGGTTAGCCAAATTTCACTAAAAGAGAAAAATAAAATGTAGCTTTGTGATTTAAGTTGTTAAGCTCTATATTTTCTCTTATTAATTTGAATCGTAAGTTTAAAGGTAAAATTTAAATTAATGAATATAGTTATAAGGTTTTTTGGGTTGTTTTTAGGTTTATTAGGACTATTGTCTAATACCTTTGCACAATCTCTATCTTCTGGCCAACCCATTTTAGAAGAATATCTACGTCGGAATCAAATAGCTAATGAGTCAGCTGTAGCTGGCTCATTTTCGTTGCGTCCTGTTATCAATGACTACAGGAATTTGTTTCAAGAAGAA
The DNA here is from genome assembly GCF_022549675.1 of Belliella kenyensis. Classification (GTDB taxonomy): domain Bacteria; phylum Bacteroidota; class Bacteroidia; order Cytophagales; family Cyclobacteriaceae; genus Belliella; species Belliella kenyensis. Next base: position 22,299 of record NZ_JAKZGR010000006.1, read on the forward strand.
CAGGATTCTCTGAAAAAAATCATGGATTTTGGATTGATGCCTATCACCTCCATATCCAGGTACAATACCAATAGACCCTATGGCCATGGAGATTATGGGATGATCCCCAGCAATGGCTTGCAGCAGTATGTTTCTGCCGGTTTTTTTGCCAAGTTCTCTGTACTTCACCTACAGTTTCAACCTGAGCTGATCTATGCTCAAAACGCTGCATTTGATGGATTTTCATCTGATTTTTCCAATTCTGTAAATCAAGCTAGATTCTTTTTTTGGAACTTCGGAGATGGTCCAGAAAGATTCGGTACTGAAGCTTATTCCAGGTTTTATTGGGGTCAGTCCAGCATCTCACTCAAGTTCAAATCCCTCGAGCTAGGGGCTTCTACCAAAAACATTTGGTGGGGACCTGGACAATGGAATGCGCTTACTTTCTCAAATAGCGCCCCTGGATTTCCTCACTTGACTTTCAACACTTACAAGCCAATTCAAACTTTTTTAGGAAACTTTGAATTCCAACTTTTGGTAGGTAGACTGGAGGATTCTGGTATAGCACCCTCCCAATTTGATGAACTGAACGGCCGATATTTCCAAAACTTCAGCGGAGATTGGAAATACTTGAATGCAGTGATGTTCTCCTATGCGCCAAAGTGGGTTCCAGGATTTACCATAGGTCTGACCAGAACCTTCCAACGCTACAGTGAGAATCCTTTCAATTCCTTAAGGGACTACCTACCTGTATTCGAAGGTTTACAAAAAGTCAATTTTTTCGATAATGGAAATACGGTAGATTATGATAGAGATGGATATGACCAACAGCTGACAATTTTTACCCGATATTTTAACAAAGAAGCCAAAGCTGAAATATATTTTGAATATGGTAGGAGAGACCATGCCTTCAATTGGAGGGAGCTAATTCTAAATCCAGAACATACCCGAGCCTATATCTTGGGATTTGGAAAACTCTTTGATTTAGCAAATTCAGATAAAATGCTTCAGGTCAGAGGTGAAATGACCCATCAGCAAGCATCTGTAAACAGGTATATTAGGTATGGTTTGTTAGGGGGAACAACTTGGCATATGCACCATCAGGCTAGGGGCTTTACTAATTATGGGCAAGCTCTAGGAGTAGGAATAGGAACTGGATCTAATATTCAAACCTTAGAGTTCTCACTTGTAGAGAAATTCAACAAAATGGGCTTACTCTTTGAGCGACTTGAAAATCACCAAGATTTCTATTATCGTGCCTTTGGTCAGCAAAAGGAGCATCAGCCTTGGGTAGATCTGAGCATAGGCCTGTTGTATGACAAGCGATGGAACAATCTCCTCCTAAGCTCCAAACTCCAACTGATCAACGGGATAAACTACCAATGGCAGCTCGCTCCCGAATCCACACCAGAGTTTCCCAGAGGAGAAAACCTTTTCTCCATTCACTCCCAAGTCAGTTTGATCTACCTATTAGGAAAACAGCCGTAGTGTATGGGGATGTATTAAGTATTAAGTACCAAGTATTAAGTACAAAGTACCAAGTATTAAGTACAATGTACTAAGTGTTAAGTACTATTTACAATGTAATAAGTACTAAGAGATGGGGGAGATTAGGATCATCTGAAATTATCCTTGGTGATCTCTGCGAATTTGAATGTAACTTTTGAGGTTAAACTCAAAGAAAGCCCTGATTCTTATCCCTTCCAAATTAGCTTATTTCCATCTACTTTGTACTTTTTGATCAAATATCCATTTGCCACTTTTTTTAATTTGTTGGGTATCATGTTTACTTTTTCCCATTGCCTATAATTATTTTCTGATTATACGCTTTTTTGCCAGCAACTTCAATTCATTGGCTCAACAGGTTGTCAATGGTCAATATCCATAAGTATCCAATATCAATTAATAACTGGATCTTTATAATCCCAAAATGTGACTTGGTCACATGTATCTTTGCGGACATACATTGAATACCAATTATCGACCAAAATCAAAGCTAAGTAAAGTCAAAATTTTCGATGCTTATTGATAAAGTTCCGTATCTAAATACCGTACTTTGTAGGCTCACTTCATAGGCTTCATCATACTATTTCGGACAACTAGATGTTAAAATCACTTTCAGAATCCACTATTGCCATTATCGGTTTAGGGTATGTTGGTCTTCCTTTGGCAGTTGCTTTTGCGGAAAAATATCGGACAATAGGATATGATATAGATTCTAAAAGAGTCAGAAGTTTACAAGATGGACATGATAAAACCATGGAAGTCACCGATGAGGAATTACAGCGTGTATTGGTTCATGATAGCAAAAACTCAGGACAAAAGTCACAAGGATTGCTCATCACAGCTGAATTGACAGACATTGAAGCATGCAATATTTATATTGTTACCGTGCCTACGCCTACAGATAAGCATAACAAGCCCGTTCTCTCTCCCATGCTGAAAGCTTCCGAAGCCATTGCCAAAGTTTTGAAAAGAGGAGATGTAGTCATTTATGAGTCAACAGTCTATCCGGGAGTTACAGAGGAGGAATGCGTTCCAGTCTTGGAATTTGGGTCAGGATTGAGGTACAATGAAGATTTTTTTGCAGGCTACTCCCCAGAGAGGATCAATCCAGGAGATAAAGAGCATACCGTCACAAGAATACTGAAAGTCACATCTGGATCTACAGAAGAAGTAGCAGAATATGTTGACCAGCTATACAAATCAGTGATCTCAGCTGGCACCTACAAAGCTTCATCGATAAAAGTGGCAGAGGCAGCCAAAGTAATAGAAAACTCTCAAAGGGATATCAATATTGCTTTTGTAAATGAACTGTCGAAAATTTTCAATTTACTAGGGATCGATACACAAGAAGTGTTGGAAGCTGCTGGTACCAAGTGGAATTTTCTTCCCTTCAGGCCAGGATTGGTAGGTGGGCATTGCATAGGAGTAGATCCTTTTTACCTAGCACAAAAGGCGCAAGAAGTAGGTTATCATCCTGAGATTATTTTAGCGGGAAGAAGATTGAATGATTCTATGGGCAAGCATGTAGCTACAGAGACCATCAAGCACATGATGCGGAAAGATTTGAAAGTTATAGATTCAAAAGTACTGATACTTGGTTTTACGTTCAAAGAAGATTGTCCTGATGTTAGAAACTCTAGGGTTATCGATATTTACAACGAATTGCAATCATTTGATATGGATGTGGAAATATATGATCCATGGGCAGATCCAAGCGAAGTAAATCAAGAATACGGTATAGAAATAGTCAATGGAGAAATAAAAAACAATCTTCAGTCATACTCTGCCATTATCTTGGCCGTTGGACATAGGGAGTTTAAAAATTGGGATTTAAAAACATCTGAACACCAAGTTATCTTTGATGTAAAATCAATTTTGCCAAAAGAGTTCTCCGATGCCCGGCTTTAGTTGTTTAAAGTACCGAATATTATGTACCATGTACCAAGTATTATGTACTAAGTATCATGTACCAAGTACCAAGTACATTGTACTAACCTCTCTTCTTCCCGCCTCTAATCTCGTGCCTCTCGCCTCTAACCTCTCGCTTCTCACTAATCTCTTGCCTCTTGTTTCTTGCCTCTTGCTTCTCTCTAACCTCTCTTCTTCCCGCCTCTCGCTTCTCGCATCTCGCCTCCCGCCTCTAATCTCTCGCTTCTAACCTCACGCTTCTCGCTGCTCTTGCCTCTTGTTTCTTGCCTCTTGCTTCTCTCTAACCTCTCGCCTCTAACCTCCCGCCTCTAACCTCACGCTTCTCGCTTCTCGCCTCTCTTCTTCCCGCCTCTAACCTCTCGCCTCTAATCTCTCGCTTCTCGCAAATCTCTTGCCTCTTGTTTCTTGCCTCTTGCTTCTCTCTAACCTCTCGCTTCTAACCTCTCGCCTCTAACCTCTCGCTTCTCGCAAATCTCTTGCCTCTTGTTTCTTGCCTCTTGCTTCTATCTAAGCTCTCGCTTCTATCTCAAAATAATCGTATGCTGGTTGGAGCCTTGTTGGATTTTGATGCAGGCTTTTTCGAATGAGGGAGGGGAAAATTTACCCATGACATTATTTGAAAATCCATAACCATCTAGTGGTATACCCAGCATATTGGTACGTAGCTTGCCAATATTTTTACTGTCATGTATCACCGCAATGGCATATGAGCCTGAAGGCAGGTTGTCAAAGGTATGTGTAGCTTGACCTTGGGCGATTTTGAGTGTAGCTTGATGCTTTGCTTTGGTATAATCATCTGGCCAGCCGCTTGCCTGATCGAAAAGCAATACACGAATGACCCCCTTGTCATTTTTAATTTGCTGAACAGAGAGCGTCAAAGTATTCATCGGTTTTGCTTCGATCAATGAGAAAAATAGAATAAGAATTAACTGAGGCCACATAGGTCAAGGGTTTGTTGTCTGTTTATTTTTCCAGAATCGGTCAAGGCAAATGTCTTTGTAGTGTAAATCTCTCTAGGTACAAGATATTTTTCTAACATTGCCTCCAGCTCTTTACGCAAAATGTATTCCTTTTTTTTGTCTTCTGAGGTTTCAAGGCATAAGACAAGCTTTTGACCAAGTTTTTCATCCCTTATACCAGCCAAAAAGTAGAGGATATTTCCGTATGTTTTTTTTATTGGCTCGTCAATTTTTTGCTCTAATAATTCGGGATGGATTTTGATACCTCCAGAATTGATTACAAAATCAGCTCTCCCTAGCCAGCGAAAACTATCTCCATTTAGCAATTCGACTACATCATGTGTCTGAAGCCTATGCGCCAAAGCCATAGGTGCTTCTATCCATAAGCACTGCGCCCCATTGATCCCGATTTTTACAGATGGTAAGGTGTGATAGACCTGACTATCTTGCTGGAGGTTTGCCACAGCGACGTGAGAGACCGTCTCAGTCATGCCATAAGTTTGATAGGCTTTGATATTTTGATTTTTGATTTTAGAGATAAGTTCTGGAGAACTTGCTGCGCCTCCTATGATCAAGGTATCGATTTGGCGAAGCCATTTCAAATCCGTATCCCACTCTATTCCAGAAGCCACTTGGAAGGGTACCATAGCTACAAAGTCAAAGGGAGATTGAAGCCATTCAGATTCGAAAGGCCTCGAGCTAGGCGGCGTAATGTAGATGTCTGCATCCCATAACATACCCCTTACAAGCATCATTTTGCCACCTATCATTCCAGTATGGATACATACAAGGATTTTAGGTGATTTTTTTATTTTGAAAAACTCGTAAGTCGCTAGTGCAGAAGCGATCATTTGTGACCTTTTGATTTCTATAGTTTTTGGTGATCCAGTTGATCCTGATGTTTGCTGGAAAAAGGTGTCTTCACCAGAGAGCCAAGCCTCACAGAATGTCAAGCAAGAGGTATAATAAGGGTCGATCTCCTGCCAGGCTTTTGCTTTCACTTGTTCAAAACTGTACGACCGATGTGGTAGAATGATGCGTCCCATAGATTTTTATATAGTTGCAAGGTAATGCCTTTATCAAAATTCAACAAAATTCCCCTAAGCCTATTATCTTGCAAGAAATTAATTTAAAATCTATACCCAATGACTATAAACTGGAAAACAGCGAAAGAATACGAGGATATCACTTACAAAAAATGTGACGGTGTAGCTAGGATAGCTTTCAACAGGCCGGAAGTAAGAAATGCATTCAGGCCAAAAACAACCAGTGAATTGTATGATGCTTTCTATGATGCCATGGAAGACACCGAAATAGGCGTCGTGTTATTATCTGCAGAAGGGCCATCACCCAAGGATGGAGTATATGCATTTTGCTCTGGTGGAGATCAGCGGGCCAGAGGGCATCAGGGATATGTAGGTGAAGATGGCTACCACCGATTGAATATCCTAGAAGTACAGCGCTTGATCAGGTTCATGCCAAAAGTAGTGATAGCAGTAGTGCCTGGATGGGCAGTAGGAGGAGGACATTCTTTGCATGTAGTATGTGATATGACCCTGGCGAGTAAGGAACATGCTATATTCAAACAAACTGACGCAGATGTGACCAGCTTTGATGGAGGATATGGCTCGGCTTATCTTGCCAAGATGGTCGGTCAGAAGCGGGCTAGAGAGATTTTTTTCTTGGGGAGAAATTATTCCGCTCAAGAAGCCTATGAGATGGGAATGGTCAATGCTGTAGTGCCACATGCTGAGCTGGAGGATACGGCTTACGAATGGGCTCAAGAGATTTTGGCCAAATCACCTACTTCTATCAAAATGCTCAAATTCGCATTCAATTTGACAGATGATGGCATGGTAGGTCAGCAAGTTTTTGCAGGAGAGGCTACTAGATTAGCGTATATGACAGATGAAGCCAAGGAAGGAAGAAATGCGTTTTTAGAAAAGCGTAAACCTAATTTCAAAGATGTCAAGTGGATTCCTTGATATTGATTAAAAAAAACTCACATTTAGCGACGTAATCAAATTCTCTTCGAATAGTCTTGAAAGCAAACTAGAGATGATTCGATTTTTGAAAAAATTTAAATAAATGAAAGTAGCCATTCAAGGAATTCCAGGATCTTTTCATCACCAAGTAGCTTTGAATTGCTTTGGGGAAGGTACAGAGATTTTGGGATTCAGGACCTTTGAAGAAGTAGCCAGATGCGTAAGCAGTAATGCTTGTGACTTTGGTGTGCTTGCTATTGAAAACTCTATCGCAGGAGCCATTCTTCCCAATTATGAACTGATAGATAGGCATGAGTTGACGATCAAAGATGAATATTACCTGCCAATCTCACATAATCTAATGTGTCTCAAAGGTCAAAGTATAGATCAGATAGAGGAAGTGCGTTCCCATCCTATGGCATTGCTCCAGTGTAAAAAATTCTTTGAGTCCCATCCTCATATCAAACTTGTAGATGATATAGATACGGCCTCGGTCGCCAAACGCATCAGGGATGAAAAGCTAAAAAGAGTGGCAGCAATAGCCAGTACTACAGCGGCTAGGATTTATGCTCTCGATATTTTGGCTAGTGATATTCAGACCGTAAAAGATAATTTTACGAGATTTATCATCTTGCAAAAACCATTGCTCGAATTGGGTTTTCTCAAACCTAACAAAGCCTCTATAAAAGTGACTGTAAAAAATGAAAAGGGTATACTCGCAAAGCTACTTTCTAAAATTAGCGAGTTTGATCTTGACTTGAGCAAGATTCAATCCATACCAGTGATTGACAAGCCTTGGGAATATGCTTTTTTTGTTGATTTGCAATTTGAAGAGTATGACCGATACCAAGCTGCAATGAGAGCCATCAGGGATAACTATGGTCAGGTTAAGGTATTTGGTGAATATACAAACAGAAAGTAATGAAAGGGTTCTCAACCAGGTTAGCACATATCCAGGAGTACTATTTTTCTCAAAAACTCAAAGAAGTGAGGGAGCTTATCCAGGCTGGTCATGAGGTAATCAATATGGGTATAGGTAGTCCAGACTTACCACCTCACCCGAATGTGATAGCGGCTTTGACTGAGGTTGCAGTAGAGCCCAATGCTCATGGCTATCAGGGTTATCAAGGTATTCCAGCATTAAGAACAGGTTTTGCAAGATTTTACCAGAAGCATTATCAAGTCGAACTTGACCCAGATAGGGAAATATTGCCCCTGTTGGGTTCCAAAGAAGGAATTGTTCATGTCTCATTAGCTTTTTTAGATGCTGGTGATGAAGTACTTATTCCAAATCCAGGATATCCCACATATGCTTCAGCATGTCAGCTTGTCGGCGCAAAAGCAGTACCTTATGATTTGAGAGCTTCAAATAATTGGATGCCTGATTTCGAAGCATTGGAAAAGATGGATCTTAGCAAAGTGAAACTGATGTGGGTAAATTATCCGCATATGCCCACTGGCGCTCGGGCTGATGTTCATGTTTTCGCAAAGTTGCTGGATTTTGGAAGAAGGCATGAGATTTTGATTGTCCATGACAACCCTTACAGTTTTATTCTAGAGGATGATCCCAAAAGTATCATGTCCCTGGATGGAGCATTTGAAGTGGCTATGGAGCTCAACTCCCTGAGTAAGACTTCCAATATGGCAGGATGGAGGATAGGTGTACTGGTGGGCAAGGCAGATTATATCGGTGCGGTATTGAAGGTCAAAAGTAATATGGATTCAGGGATGTTTTTGGGTGTTCAGCATGGAGCTATTGCAGCACTTGAGCTAAGCGATACATGGTATAAGGACTTGAATCAAATTTATCTCAGCAGACGAAGATTGATTTGGCATTTGGCAGAAAAACTTCATTTGGAAGTAGATAAACATGCTGTAGGCATGTTTGTGTGGGCAAAGATGATGGATGGAAGTGATGATTATGCTCTGGTAGATAGCCTGCTGAAGAGTCATTATTTATTTGTGACGCCGGGGAGTATATTTGGAAGTAATGGAAGTGGATATATTAGATTTTCACTTTGTGTATCAGAAGATTTGATACAGGAAGCTATCAATAGGATAAAGTAAAATTATTTTAGAATGAAAAAAATACACATTATCGGGCTAGGACTTTTAGGAGGTTCATTTGCCTTAGCCTTGAAGAAAGTAAAGCCAGAATATATTTTTACAGGATATGACAGCAATCCTAAAAATGTGGAGGATGCTTTGGCATTGGGGATCATTGAAGAATCAGCAGAGCAACCTCACGATGATACGGATCTGATCGTACTGGCGACACCGGCCAACACGTTAGAAGAGATACTCCTTGAAACACTAGATCAAGTAGGACCAAGTACGCTAGTGATGGATTTTGGCTCTACAAAAGAAAACCTATGCAAAGCTGTATCACAACACCCCAAAAGAGCGCAATACCTTGCGGGTCACCCCATAGCTGGTACTGAGTACTCTGGACCAAAAGCTGCATTGGCGGATTTATTGGACAAAAAGGTATTTATTATCTGCGAAATGGAGCTTACAGACGTTCATTTGAAAGCCATCGCATATGAGGTGCTAGAGTCTTTGAATATGAAGTTGAGATTTATGGATCCTGAGGAGCATGATAGACATTTGGCATTTGTTTCACACCTTTCCCATGTATCTTCTTTTATGCTTGGTAAGACAGTTTTGGACAAGATGGAAGACGAAAAGAACATCTTTGACATGGCTGGATCTGGTTTTGCTTCCACGGTCAGGTTGGCAAAATCCTCAGCAGAAATGTGGGCACCTATTTTGGAAGAAAATAAAAGTAATGTATTGGAGGCATTGAGCTTATACATAGCCAATCTATCAAAATTCAGGGATAAAATCATCGCTGATGACTACGATGGGCTGAAGGGTGAAATGAAAAAAATTAATAAAATAGGTGATATTTTGGATTTAGGAAGGTGAAAACCATTCACTTAATTCCCATGGTGGTAGCTTTTGAGACATTGTGCTTTATCTTATCGTCATGAGTTTGCATTGATTTAGAATGTAGACCTTGAAACTTTAAAGACACAAATTAATTTCAATGAGAGACTAATTAACATATTTTAAGTAATTGTGGCTTGGGATTTGAAGATTAATACCTAAGAGAGCAAATAACATACAACTTGTTACCCAGATCTCATTGAAGAGCAAATGTAAAATTTAAAACACTATGAAAAAGTTACTCTTTTTATTACCTGTACTGATGTTGCCACTTTTTACAATGGCGCAGCAGCAAAATGTTCCGTCGATAGATGTAGATGGCGTAAGTGAGATCAAAGCCATGCCAGATCAAGCTACAATACAACTTAATCTGAGAGAGTTGAGAATGAAAGTAAGTGATGCAACTAATGCATTGAACAAAAAAACCAAAGCTATTGAAGATGCCTTGAAAAAGACAGGTGTCAAAGACTATGAATTTGTGGTAGACAACTATTATGTCAATATCAACCGAGTATATCAACGCAACGCTTACAAAGACAGCGGATATGTAGCCAGTCAAAATGTAAAAATTGTAGTAAAACAAACAGATAAAGACTTGGTCAAAATCGTAGAGGCAATCAATACAGCCGCTGATGAATTGACTTATAACTTGTCTTTTGGGATTTCTGAAGCAAAGAGAAAAACTTACCAAGAGCAATTGCTAGAGCTTGCTCTGAAGGATGCAAAGGCAAAAGCAGACATCATTGCCAAAACCATGGGAATTGAAAAAATCATGGTCTACAAAGTAAATTATAGCACAGGTTATACTTTTCAACCTATGGAGTATAGAATGGAGTCCGCTATGCTAAAAACAGCCTCAGCTGACCGCGTAGAGCCTACATTTAGTCCAGAGGAGCAAAAGCTTACAGACAGGGTCAATGTAAGTTTTGCATTTATAGTACATCAAATGTAATCCCTACATATTGGATATAAGTTTTAACCAAAGCTGGATGGTAACATGGTCTACCATCCAGTTTTTTTTTAGAGATCGTGTCGCATCTTTAAATTATTTGACAATGTTGTCTTTATTTTTAATGTTATCTCTTCCTTCCCAAGAATAAAATCCAAGACGATGATATCGGGCGTCCTTTTAGGACTCCTTGATGGCAGGTATTATTTTACGCTATTTCTTTTTTACTAAAAGTATGATGCAAAAGTCTTACAATAGCGTCTTATTTGGCCGCACCTGTTTACCCATAGGTAGAGGCATATTTCAACTTTATTTCGCTTTGGCAATACACTCGTGTTTCTTTCCTCTTATTTCTTCTCTATATTCTTGATTGAACACCATCTACAATCTAGCAATGGAAAATCGAGGATTCATAAAACATGTCATATAAAGCACCAAATTTTTCACTAAGTGATATAAACTTATTCACTTATGAACCAAAAACATACAATTTTCATCAAGCTTGTCATTTTTACGGTGCTTTTGAATAGCTGTGGAGAAGAAACTAAGCTAGTAAATCCCATCGAAGAATTGAGTCTTACATTGGTTGACTCTATTGTCGTTGAAGCGTTATCCCCACTCAATCTTTTTGATTTGAACCTTACTGCCGATAGGGCCCTAATGGTCGGTCGCAACAAGTCAGTGTATTTGACTGATTTGAAGGGGGAGATTATTAAGGAATTTAAATTGGCACATGATGGCCCAGATGGGGTAGGAGCCAATGGTGCTTTTGGCTACAAGTTCTTAGATGACAATCGCTTTGTAGCCCAAGGGTTTATCAATCACTATTTTGTTTATGATTTTGAAGGGAATCAAATTTTCAAGAGCCCTTATCATACCATGGATGTTCATAGGCTTGTGATTTACAGGAATAGAACGATCTTTCATCCTTTCATGCACAATGGAAAGATGAAGATTTTGGGAGAGGATCATAATTTCTTCACAGATGATGAAATGAATCCAAGTAAAGTTGGCCTAGATTTTTATAAAAAGATCAGCAATATCTATCAATATGACTTAGAGTCCGAAAAGTTGGAGATTTTGGATGCGTTTCCTGAAACTTGGGAGCCTAGAGTCAGTGAGCGATTTGTTGGAAGCAAGCTATCGATGATCAGTCTTAATAGTACCAAGAAATCATTTGCTTTGATGCCCATCCAAGGCTCTCAGCTTTACATTTATGATTTAGGAGATGAAATCGAACTCAAGCATGAAGTGAAATTAAATCACCCTGAAAGACCAGATTTTCCACCAACCATTTCTTTGGAGAGTTCTCCGCAAGATTACAATGATTATCCTGCTATCAATAATGTGCTTTTCGCTGGAGATTATGGACTTGTCCAGTTTTTTTCCACAATTCCCAAAAGTAAAATGGAAGAGCTCCGTGCGATATCAGAACAGTATTTAGCTACTCCAGAATACAAAGAAGCAAGCAAACAATATATTAGGCCATATTATATTGTTTTTAAGAATAATATTCAAATAGGAGTGATCAATGAATTACCTGTGGATGGTACCATCGAAAGCTTGGACAGCGATGGGTATATATACATCAATGATAACATCAGTCCTAAAGTGGAGCGTGACTACAATGTCTTTTACAAAGTGAAAATAGATCACTAAAATCTGCTGACCTTTCAGGTTTATATCGACTGACGATGAGTTGTTAGAAATAATCGAGTGAAACCTGGAAGGTTTATTGCTACTATAAATCAATTGAATACGACATTCTCTTGCAGATTTCAGGTAAATAATAAAAAAAATGCCGGGTGAGTGAAGCCCGGCATTTGTGGTTGTAGTGATAGTTGGTTTAGTATTTTGTTATACTTTTTTCAAATATTGTGCCAAAAATTGATCAATCTATGTAGAAATTGATACCTATAGAAGGTTGGATCATGTTTAAAGGAGATCTTCTTACATTATAAATGAACTGACCATTTTCAACTCCATTAGGATCAGGCTCATAGCGTACGTCGTTTTTTGTAAGATAATCAAGAGGGCTAGTATGCTGATACATTAACCTTAGCTCAAGATTTCCTTTAATTTTTTCGCCAAGAGGAATAAATACCCCCCCACCGATTTGACTCATTCTAGCCCAAGAACCTAGGTCTTTTTCATTCTCTATAGGTTCTGCGGTAGCATTTTCTCGAATCTTATACCTGGTATAAGCATGAATGCCACCTACTTGAGCTTCTAGAAAAGGGAAAATGCTACCATATACTTCTGGGAAAAACCGAAATACCCCTGCTAAACTTAGTAAATTATTGTTTCTTCGGAGTCTCAACTCATCATTGAATCCTACATAGAGGTCATTTCGCTTTTCTAATGCTGTTCCATTGATTCCATAACCCACGCTGATACCTATTTCTACAGGTTGATTGGGTATCTGATAGTTTGTATATATGGCAAATTCTGGAGTTTGCAATCTTCCAGCAGCCGCAGCAAAGTCACCTGTAGCGATTCCATGTTTATATTGCATCCCCCAAATAAAGTCTTGCCCATATAAACTAATGCTTAAAAACGATAAGGCTATTAACAATAATTGTTTTTTCATGAATCATTTTCTTAAGATCAATTATACCAACGTATCCATAAGGATAACGTTTAATTTGTTTTTCAACTTCAATTGGTTACTTTAGAGATCTAGTTATTTTGATTCGGGTTTAGTTTTTATAGAGTAGAAGCTGCTCATTTAGTTAATGATAGAAAGACTTTTCTGATTTTGTGTGTCAGCTTAAAGATTTTAGGCATTTCATTTGATAAGGCATCTCAGAGAAGAAGCAGGTGTTATGCTTTGGTTTTTTAATGTTACAGATAGGGATTTATTAATTGTTGAAAGTGATTTTGTATCATGTGCTACTGTCAAGTAGTGCATTCTTTCAGTTTATGGTTTTAGGGGGTTTCCGTAAAAGTTTTCGGGGATTATTATTCAAATTTTCTGATGCATCGAACTGCATGATGAATACTATCAGCATTCATTTTTCATAGCTACCGAATAAGAGATTTCTTAATTCTTGAAGGTAATCGATATGGAATGAAGGGTGAAGTGATTTTTCGATTTTGCTTGGTGCATTAGACTCTTAGTTGGAGTCCAGAGACCACAAAAAAAACGGGGCGTTTCCGAAAAGCCATAAGAGTAGGAAAATCTAACTTTATTAAAATGAAAAAAAATTTAGCTGAATTCTTCGGTACTTTTTGGTTGGTACTTGGAGGTTGTGGTAGTGCAGTTTTGGCTGCGGGTTTCCCAGAAGTTGGGATAGGTCTAGTAGGGGTTTCATTAGCCTTTGGTTTGACAGTATTGACCATAGCATATGCTCTGGGCCACATTTCAGGTGCTCATCTCAATCCGGCTGTTACGATTGGCCTATGGGCAGGAGGCAGGATTGAAGCGAAGGACATTTTACCTTATCTTGTTTTTCAAGTTTTGGGAGCGGTGGCAGCGGCAGGTGTGCTGTATGTCATAGTCACAGGAAATGGAAGTGAGATTGGTGGGTTTGCTGCTAATGGATATGGAGAACACTCACCAGGGGGCTACAGCATGACAGCAGCTATAGTTACCGAGCTTGTCATGACCTTCATGTTTTTGATTATCATTTTAGGAGCCACAGATAGCAAAGCTCCCGCTGGATTTGCAGGTCTTGCGATAGGTTTGGGATTGACATTGATCCATTTGATCAGTATTCCTGTGACCAATACCTCAGTGAATCCTGCCAGAAGTATCAGTCAAGCACTTTTTGTAGGCGACTGGGCATTGGCTCAACTTTGGCTATTTATCTTGATTCCTATAGTTGGTGCAGTGCTAGCCGGCATGGTTTACAAGTATTTAAGTTCTGAATAAAACTAATCTCAGGTTTTTAAGAGAAGTCTCTTGATTGATCGTAAAAGATTTGATCAAGAGACTTTTTTGTGCTAATTTATCCTTAGGATTCATTTTTGAACAGGAAATTCCTTGAAAAATTAGGTAAATACAGAATTTTCTAACTTTTTTTGATGAATACTTGCATTATAATGTTTCCTGAATTTACTTTGTGACATCCTTTCACTTTTTGAGTGTTAGGATTTATACAGAAGAGGCGAAAGACAGGCTTTATGACCCTCTGGCAACCTGGAAAATCCAAGGTGCCAATTCCTGCCGAAAGAGAATATCCTCTCTCGGAAATATAAATTCTTAACAAGATGATTTATATTCCACGTTTACAATTTACGCACAATCCTTCAAACAATGCTGCTCATGCAAGTAGACCTCTAGTCTATATGCTGGTCTGTTTGATGTGTAGGTGATTTTTGACACACCTCCTTGTTGCTCCTAAGTAGCAGAAATTACGAAATAGGAGTTTTCCCATATGACAATTATATCAAACCTATAAAACCTATCAATTATGTCCACTAATTTCAGATTTGAAACCCTACAATTACATGCAGGTCAGAGCCCAGATACCGCAACTAATTCTAGGGCTGTCCCAATTTATCAAACCACTTCATATGTGTTCAATTCTGCCGAACATGGTGCTAATCTATTTGCACTAAAAGAGTTTGGAAATATCTACACCAGGATCATGAATCCTACCACAGATGTCTTCGAGCAGCGTATAGCGGCTTTGGAAGGCGGAGTATCTGCGGTGGCTACAGCCTCTGGACAGGCAGCTCAATTTTTGGCATTGAACAATATTCTTCAGGCAGGTGAGAACTTTGTCTCTACATCATTTCTTTATGGAGGCTCATACAATCAATTCAAGGTAGCTTTTAAGAGAATCGGCATCGAAGCAAGATTTGCTTCGGGGGATTCGGTAGAGGACTTTGAGAAGTTAATCGATGAAAAAACCAAAGCCATTTACCTTGAAACAATCGGAAATCCTGAATTTAATATTCCTGATTTTGAGGCCATTGCTGCATTGGCCAAAAAGCACGACATACCTCTCGTAGTAGACAATACATTTGGTGCAGGGGGCTATTTGTTCAATCCAATCAAGCATGGAGCCAATGTGGTGACTGCCTCAGCTACCAAATGGATAGGTGGTCATGGGACTTCTATAGGTGGAGTAATTGTGGATGGAGGTAATTTCAATTGGGGAAATGGTAAGTTCCCTCAGTTTTCAGAGCCATCAGAGGGTTATCATGGATTAAAATTTTGGGAAGTTTTTGGAGAAAATAACCCTCTCGGGCTGCCAAATGTTGCTTTTGCGATCCGTGCACGAGTAGAAGGTTTAAGGGATTTTGGGCCTGCACTTAGCCCATTCAATTCATTTCTCCTCCTTCAGGGCTTGGAGACACTTTCACTTCGTGTGCAACGTACGGTGGACAATGCACTAGCACTTGCGGAGTGGTTAGAATCCCATCCGCAAGTACAAAAAGTGAATTATCCAGGCTTGAAATCATCACCTTACCATGATTTGGCTAAGAAGTATTTGACAAGAGGATTTGGCGGAGTGCTTAGTTTCGAGCTGAAGGGTGATAAAGAGAATGCCTCCAAATTCATCAATGAATTGAATTTGATATCCCACCTGGCAAATGTGGGAGATGCAAAAACGCTCATCATACAGCCATCAGCCACTACTCATCAGCAGCTTAGTGATGAGGAGCAGCTTGCGGCAGGAGTGACTCCCACTTTGTTGAGGATTTCTCTCGGTATAGAACATATTGAAGATATCAAAGAAGATCTTCAGCAAGCATTTTCTAAAATCAACGGATAAGAACAGCTACCAGAATCTGTTCATCAAAAATCATCAATGAATCTAGCAAGCCCTCATTTAATAGTAGATATGGCGCAGGAAACCTTTACTTACGAAGGTGAATTTCAGCTGGAATCTGGAGAGACTCTATCAGGTTTCCAGTTAACTTACACGGCACAAGGTCACCTTACTTCATCAAAAGATAATGTGATATGGGTAATACATGCCTTGACTGGAGATGCCAATGTGAATCAATGGTGGCCGGGATTGATAGGAGAGGATCAGTTTTTTGATCCCACCCGTCACTATATTATCTGCGCAAACTTGCTTGGGTCATGCTATGGATCTACCAGTCCGCTCAGCACAAATCCTAAGACTGGAAAAGCATATTATTATGACTTTCCTAGCTTGACCACGAGGGATATGGCCAATGCTTTGGACCTTCTCCGAGCACATTTGGGAATCAACCAGATCAATACCTTGATTGGTGGATCACTTGGTGGACAAGTGGGGCTTGAATGGGCTTATTTACTTCAAGAGAAAGTCAAATACACCATCATATTAGCGTCTAATGCCAAGGCTTCACCTTGGATAATAGGCTTTAATGAATCTCAAAGAATGGCCATTTCTGCCGATCAGACTTGGGGAAGAAGGGAGAAGGATGCAGGTAAAAAAGGACTCGAAGCCGCAAGGGCCATAGCTATGTTGACTTATAGACACCCAGAAAATTTTGCAGAAAGGCAATCAGATAGTGAAGGGACTTTAGATCATTTCAGAGCAAGTACTTACTTGAATTATCAAGGGAAAAAGCTTGCAGATCGATTCAATGCCTACTCTTACTGGGTACTCACCAAAGCCATGGATAGCCATGATT
This sequence comes from Belliella kenyensis, assembly GCF_022549675.1. Lineage (GTDB taxonomy): Bacteria > Bacteroidota > Bacteroidia > Cytophagales > Cyclobacteriaceae > Belliella > Belliella kenyensis. Next base: position 39,134 of record NZ_JAKZGR010000006.1, read on the forward strand.
TGGGCAGAGGTCGAGAAAATGTAGCCCATGCTTTGGCAAGGATTCCTTCCAAGGTTTTGGCAATAGGAGTGGACAAAGATTTACTCTTTCTCAAGGAAGAGTCCCAGTATGTAGCCAATAAGGTCAGTCGTGGAACTTACCGAGAGATTCAGTCTACGTATGGTCATGATGCATTTTTGATAGAATATGGACAGTTGAATTATATCCTTACCTCATTTTACCTTGAAAACAATGAATAAAAGAATTGGTTTGTTTGGATTTGGAGTAGTAGGACAGGGCTATTACCAAATCGCCAAAAAACACAAAGAACAGTGGACCCCTGATACCATCGTAGTGAAAAACAAATTCAAAAGAAGGGCTTTTGATCTTAAGTTTTCATACAATCCCCAAGAAGTATTTGATAAGAATCCTGATTATATATTGGAATTGATTTCAGATACAAATGAGGCCTATGAGTATGTTACCGAAGCACTCAAAAGAGGCATCACGGTAATTTCAGCAAATAAGAAGCTGCTTTCGGCCCACTTGCCTGAATTGATTCAGTTGCAGCGAGTATTTGGAGGAAAGCTACTGTATGAAGCTGCCGCCGCCGCGGGCATTCCTGTGATTACTACTTTAGAGACACATTTTGAAGAAGATGAGATCATTTCCTTGGAAGGGATTTTGAATGGTTCATCGAACTACATACTATCTAGAATTTTCAATAATGGTCTCAATTTCTCCGAAGCACTAAGACTTGCACAGCAAAAGGGCTTTGCTGAATCAGATCCAAAGTTTGATATCAATGGAAGTGATGTAGCCAGTAAATTGAATATCCTTGGACTCCATGCATTTGGAAAGTTCATAGGTGAAGAGCAGATTCCTACTTTTGGTATTCAGCATTTGGGAGAAGAAGAAATTGCACTGGCCAAAAGGCTTGGATTGAAGATAAAGCTAATAGCCAAAGCTGAAAGGGATTATAGAGGCATAGCTGCTCATATCTTACCTACTTTGGTAGAAGAGCATAATCCTTTTTACGGTGTAGAAAACGAATATAATGCAGTAAAAATTGTCTCAGAACACTTACAAGAGCAATTCTATCAAGGTAAAGGTGCTGGGAGTCTTCCTACAGGAGCTGCTGTGTATGGAGATTTGATCAAAGCAAAAAATGGATTTGGGTACAGCTACTCCAAAGTGAATTTTGATAAACCACTAGATGAGAAATTACTCAATTTGGGTGTAAGAGTTTTGATTAAAAGTAAAGCTGCAGCATTGATTGATTCAGTACTTTTCTCACCAGAGCTCACTCATCAGATCGATGGTGTGATCTTCGCTGTGGGTAAAATCAAGCCAAAAAACTTCAATAAACTCAATGAGTCAGGTGAAGTGTCTATTTTGGCTTTGCCTGATAATTATGCTGTTGAAAGCATTGAGGCTGGATTGAAGACCATTCAAAATGCTGGAGAAGTCGTTTGATTTTGTTTACAAAATTAAACTTTTAAATAAGACTCTTTTGTGCCTTTGTGATATTGGAGCTTTCTAATATATCACAAAGGCACTAAGGGAATTATAAAGATTGAGCATCTAGTCTTCGAAGATAACTTATCTAGTAGAGGCTATTTTACTTTGGTCCATTCCACTGATTTGCCAGCTAAGGAGATGCCAATATATCCTCTTACATCTATCGTTTTATCGTCTTTTTTCTTGATCGTACAAGAGTAGGTTTTTCCACTGGAAGGGTCATAAATAGTCCCATTTTCCCATACCTTACCATTCCATTCAAAATCGCTTAGTAGCTCAAGACCTTGGATAGGTTGACCTCTCTTCGATTTATCAGAATTGTTTTCATCTACCTTTGGTTTTCCATTCTCATTGGGTTCTTTAAGCCATACAATTTTGCCGCTATATTTATTACCTGATTTGAAAATCTTGATTTTCGCATCTTTTTCTGTAGTATACCATTCGCCTAAGATATCATCTGCGTTTTGCGCAAAAGATAATGAAGTCATAAACAGGCTAAAAAGAATTAAAAATGACGGGAAGATTAAATTTTTCATGATGTTAGTTTTAGTTATACTTCATACAATACGGATTGAGACAAATTAGTTTTATTAATTTTTAAAAAAATCGGATATTCGCCAATCAAAATACTTGAAGTGAGAGATTTTAGGATAAGGTTAGGCAAGCAAAATTTGGAATTGATTCTTCTGCCAGAGCGAGTGATTTACATCCCAAGCTGGGGTGCTTTATTGATTGCGGATACTCATTTTGGAAAGGCGGGACATTTTAGAAAAGCAGGAATTCCCATTCCAGAAGCTCTCCATGAAGAGGATTTGGCAAAGTTGTCTACCCTTATAAGGGAGTTTGGGATTAGTGATATTTATTTTTTGGGTGATTTATTTCATTCTGAACTCAATGATTCCTGGTGGACTTTGATGGAATTCACACAACAGCATGAAAGAGTAACGTTTCATTTGATAATGGGAAATCATGATATTTTGCCAGCATCTTGCTATCAGCATCAGCAATGGAAGGTATACGATGAGGGACTGATCAAGGAAAATTTTATTTTGACTCATGAACCTTTAGAAAATGTGCCTGACGGTTTTATCAACGTATGTGGTCATATTCATCCTGGTCTGACATTGCGAGGAAAAGGAAAGCAAAAAATGACTTTGCCATGCTTTTACTATAACAATCAGAGGTTGGTATTGCCCGCTTACGGAAGATTTACAGGACTTGTTGGAATGCAAGGCACTTCAGAGGATCAATTTTTCGTTATAGCAAATGATAAGATTGTAGAATTTTCTCCAGTTTAGCAGCTAACCTGATACATTTGTGAATGTATTTTGGGTTTAAAATAGAATAAGATTGGTTATCTACCATAAGCTGATTAATTTTGGCCAAATCTCATGGCAAAATAAGGCAGCATGATGAGCAAAAAAATATTTAAGCTTTAAAAGCTATATGAAAGGCAGATCAAGGAAAAAGACAAAAGTCGGAAAGTTTAAATTTATTTCAGTTCTATTTAGCACTACTTTGTCTCTTTTTATAGTAGGCTTGTTTGGAGTGATTTTTATCCAAGCGAAGTCATTGACTAAAATGATAAGAGAAAATATTGAGGTGCAAGTTTTTTTGAATAAAAACATAACAGATGCGAGAAAAGCGGAGATTGGCAAGCAATTAGAAGCCAAACCGTATGTACTAAAGAAGGAGACTGGAAGTTCGCTTACTTATATTTCACAAGAGGCTGCTGCGGAGAGTTTTTTGGAAGATACGGGAGAGGATTTTACAAAGTTCCTAAATGACAACCCACTGAGAGATAGCTATACCCTTGCCATAGCAGAGGAATTTCAAACTCCCGAGGAAATAGAAGAGATTGTGACTGCTATACAGGATATGGATGGTGTGTTTGAGGTGACTTATATGTCTGATTTGGTGGAGTCTATCAATGAAAACCTGCTGAAGGTCAGCTTGATCATGGGAGGGTTTATAGTCATACTTATCATCACCGTAGTCATGTTGATCAATAATACCATTCGATTAGCCTTATTTTCACAACGCTTTTTGATCAGAAGTATGCAGTTGGTCGGTGCTACGCGAGGATTCATCAGAAGGCCATTTCTCACTAGAGCATTTTTCTTTGGAGCTTTGTCTGGTTTATTGGCGTCAGCAGTACTTTATGGGATTTTGGAATACACCAAAGCGAATATTGATGGATTAGCCATGCTTCAGAATTATGAGTTGCTATACATTCTTTTCGCGGGGCTGGTTTTGGCTGGTGCATTACTTTCACTGTTCAGTACCTTGAGAGCAGTTAATAAATATTTGAACATGTCTTTAGACGAATTATATTAAAAATATGAACAATCACCATCCTTTTCCATTCAAACGGAAAAATTACATCCTCATGCTTATAGGGATCGCGATAATAGTAGCAGGATTTACTATTATTGGATTGGATCCAGTACAACACGGTTTTGGTTTTATGGGCTTGACCTTAGGACCAATCGTTGTTTTAGCGGGTTTTATTTTTGAGTTTTACGCTATTTTCCACAAAGCAGAATAGAAGATACATGGACATTATAGATGCGATAATCCTTGGGATTATTCAAGGTTTGACAGAATTTTTGCCTGTAAGCTCAAGTGGGCATTTGGAATTGGGAGCTGCGATATTGGGAGACTCCAAGTTACCCGAAGAGAGTATGATGTTCTCAGTGATTCTTCATTTTGCTACAGCATTGGCTACGATAGTGGTTTTTAGAAAAGATATAGCAGAGATCCTTAGAGGATTATTTCAGTTTCAATGGAATGAAGAAACTAGATTTTCCTTGAAGATTGTGTTGTCGATGATACCAGCTGCGATTGTTGGTGTGTTTTTCAATGATCAGTTGGAGCAGTTCTTTGGAGGGAAAATTGTATTTGTGGGATGCATGTTGTTATTGACTGCCTTATTGCTATTCTTGGCAGACAAAGCCAAAAATACAGACAAGCCAGTGGGATTTATAGAAGCAATCATCGTTGGTATTGCCCAAGCTATTGCGATTTTACCTGGGATATCTAGATCAGGTGCGACCATCTCAACATCAGTATTACTGGGTATTGACAAAGCAAAAGCAGCTAGATTTTCATTTTTGATGGTAGTTCCCTTGATTTTAGGGAAGATTGCAAAGGATCTTCTAGATGGTGGATTGGCTTACAATTCGGATAGTTTTGGATATTTATCAGCTGGTTTTATTGCAGCTTTTGTAGCAGGTTATTTTGCTTGTACTTGGATGATCGCTTTGGTAAGAAGAAGCAAGCTTACTTACTTCTCTATTTATTGTTTGATCGTAGGCCTGATTGCCATCGGAGCCGGAATGATGAGATAAGATGCAAGAAAAAGAACCATATGGAGAAGTTTTTTTGATCAACAAGCCCCTAGAGTGGACATCATTTGATGTGGTCAAGAAAGTAAGAAATGCATTGAAAATAAAGAAGGTAGGACATGCTGGAACATTGGATCCCTTAGCTACTGGTCTTTTGATAGTATGTGCAGGAAAACAAACCAAAAGTATAGAGCAGTATATGGGCCAAGAAAAGGAGTATACTGGAACTTTTGTTTTGGGTAAAACTACTGAGAGTTTTGACGGAGAAAAAGAAATCGTAGAGGTGGCAGATCCATATCACCTTACCCTAGAAGATGTAAAGAAATCTGCCGCAAAGCTTACTGGGGAGATCATGCAAGTACCACCTATGCACTCCGCTATCAAAATCGATGGAAAGCGTGTCTACGAATCCGCCAGGAAGGGAATTGATGTTAAAATAGAAGCTAGACCAGTTACCGTATCAGCCTTTGAGATTACTCGTTTTGAGCTTCCAGAAATTGATTTTAGAATCGTTTGTTCTAAAGGAACATACATCAGAAGTATAGCTAGAGATCTGGGAGAAGCACTTGAGGTTGGTGCATATATGTCAGCTTTGTGCAGAACAAGAATTGGTGAATTTTTGTTGAATGATGCATTAGAACTCCCCGATTTGATTACCAAAATTAAAGCACGCCTCGATGAGGATATTTGAAGGAATAAACAATTTTGTGAGCGTAAACAATCCCGTAGTCACGAGTGGGACTTTTGATGGTGTACATTTGGGTCACCAAAAAATTTTAAAAAGAATCAGGAATATTGCAGATGATATAGGAGGGGAGACTGTTTTGATTACTTTTTGGCCTCATCCACGATTGGTGCTTTACCCCAAAGAACACAATTTGTTGCTACTCTCTACCTTCGAAGAAAAAGCCAAATTTCTCCAAGAAGCAGGGGTGGATCACTTGTTGACCATTCCATTTACCAAAGAATTTTCACAATTGAGTTCAGATGAATTTATTCAAAAAATCATCATTGATACAATTCAAACTCGTAAATTGGTCATAGGATACGATCATAGATTTGGCAAAAATAGAGAGGGAAGTTTTGAATTTCTGAAATCTAATATTGCTCAATATCCATTTGAATTGGAAGAAATCTCGCGCCAAGATGTTGATGATGTAGGAGTTTCTAGTACCAAAATTAGAGCCGCACTATGGGAGGGAAAAGTGCAAGTGGCCAATGAGTATCTTGGAAGACCCTACGAGCTCAATGGAATAATTATCAAAGGCCAACAATTGGGAAGATCCATAGGTTTTCCTACAGCGAATGTACATGTTCCCAATGATTATAAACTCATACCATGTGACGGTGCTTATGCCGTGAGAGTCATTGTCGAAGGCAATACTTTTGATGGAATGCTCAACATTGGTCATAGACCCACCGTAAACGGTAGTAGCAGATCCATAGAAGTAAACCTTTTCAACTTTGATGGGAATCTTTATGATAAGCGAGTGTGTGTAAAATTGATGTCGTATCTGAGAGCTGAGGTCAAATTCGAAAGTCTTCAGGCACTCAAATCCCAGCTCAATAGAGACAAATCGCAAGCAATGGAAATACTTACCCATATATAACCAATACATTATGATTAATAAAACAGTCAAAAATGCCCAAGAAGCAGTTCAAGATGTTTTCTCAAATGCTGTCTTGATGTTTGGAGGTTTTGGATTGTCAGGAATACCTGAGAATAGCATCCAAGCCCTTTTAGCGATGAATATCAACGGTCTGACATGTATTTCAAACAATGCAGGCGTGGATGATTTCGGTATAGGTTTGATGTTGCAAAAGCGAATGGTCAAGAAAATGATCTCTAGCTATGTTGGAGAAAATGCAGAATTTGAAAGGCAGTTGTTGAGTGGGGAATTGGAGGTAGAACTCATTCCTCAAGGAACATTAGCAGAAAGGGTCAGGGCTGGTGGCGCTGGGATACCAGCTTTTTTTACACCTGCAGGAGTTGGGACAGAAGTAGCAGAGGGAAAAGAACTTCGTGAATTTGATGATAAATTGTACTTGTTGGAGAGGTGGTTGAAGGCAGACTTTGCTTTCGTCAAAGCTTGGAAGGGGGATACTGCGGGAAATCTCATATATAAAGGTACTGCACGTAATTTTAACCCCATGATGGCAGCGGCTGGCAAGATAACCATCGCAGAGGTGGAGGAGCTTGTTCCAGCAGGAGAGCTTGATCCCAATCAGATACATACACCAGGTATATATGTTCAAAGAATATTTCAAGGGAAAAATTACGAAAAAAGAATTGAACAAAGGACTGTAAGGAAGTGATAAGGTCCTTTGAGGGATTATAGTGAACAAAGGGCAGGAGAGTGCTTTTGATCATGTTGAAGTATAAAGGAAGGAAACGTTTTCAAAAATGAGGATGGATACTTTCATGGCAAGGAGCTTCTTAGATTAAGATTTCTCTACGGAGATTATAAATAAAATTCAATTTCCCAATCGAGTTTCAACTACAGATCTATCCAATTTTAACCCAATTCAAAGCATATATTTTCCACCATATTTCAAAAACACTTCCACAACTATAAATCAATATTTAAACCCAAATAAAACATTTTGCCATGCTTACTAAAGATCAAATTGCACAAAGAATTGCCAAAGAGGTAAAAGATGGCCAGTACATCAATCTTGGGATAGGAATTCCTACCTTGGTGGCTAATTATATACCAGATGATTTGGATGTGATTTTACAATCTGAAAATGGGTTATTAGGTATCGGGCCATTTCCAACCGAGGATCAAGTTGATCCAGATTTGATCAATGCAGGGAAGCAGACAATTACAATGACCAAAGGATCAGCGCTATTTAGTTCAGCTGAGTCTTTTGCTATGATAAGAGGAGGGCATGTCCAATTGACCATATTGGGAGCCATGGAGGTGTCAGAGAATGGAGATATTGCAAATTGGAAAATTCCTGGTAAAATGGTCAAAGGAATGGGAGGTGCTATGGATTTGGTGGCTTCTGCGGAGCGAATTATAGTAGCTATGCAGCATTGTAGTAAAAATGGTCAGTCAAAACTTTTGAAATCTTGTACACTTCCTATTACGGGCATACGATGTGTGGACATGATAGTATCAGATATGGCAGTACTTGAAGTTTTGCCTGAGGGAGGTTTTAAGCTGCTGGAAAGAGCTCCAGGTATTTCGGTAGAAGAGATAAAATCGAAAACAGAAGGGAAATTGATTATCGAAGGTGAGATACCAGAGATGAATTTTGCTAATTGAAATACCTGTCTTAGGCTTCTAAATCAAATCAATCAAAACTTGAAGGAACTCTGGGGCATCTTTTGTAGTTTTGTATCGTCAAATTAAACACGAATAAATGAAAAGTTCAGAGATAAAATTCATAGTCAATCTTGATGATAAAAATCTCCCTAAATCAATCAAATGGGATGCTTCTGACAAAGAGGGTGAGGGGGCAGAATCTACAAAAAGTATCAGCTTGAATGTGTGGGACAACCTCAATCACTCTACATTGAGGATCGATTTATGGACAGAAGATATGTCTGTAGTAGAAATGAAACGTTTTTACATAGATGCGCTTGGTGGTATGGCGCAAACAATCTTGAACGCAACAGGTGATGAATACATGTCAGAAGAGATGAAGGATTTGTGTGATAGGTTAGTGAAGCATGTCAACGAAGAAAATAAAAGGAATTCACAATAAATATTGATACATACTATTTCCTCATAAATCCATTTTGAGTATTTGGAAATGGATAATTTACGTAAGTCGATGGTTCAATTTGAGTCATCGACTTTTTTATTGAGCAAGTGGGATAAGAAATAGATTTGGAAGCTGACTTGTAAGATTTATCAAAGCTGCATTGAGCGGTAGTATTTTTCTTTAATTGGTTTTGTTGGTTTTTATTGATTATCAAAGCGTTTCTTTAAAATGTTAGGAGATGCTGAATTTTATTTTTAATTTTTAGACAATAATTAAATGGAATGTTGGGAAAAACATCTATTTTTCCCAATGATATACGTCATTCGATTCAAAATGAATAAGTTTTAACAAAACCCAAGATTAACTTATGCAAAATTTTACTAGAAGAATTTGGCAAGTAGTATTGTGTCTACTTGTTATAGTTTCCTTTAGCACAAGTTCGGTGTATGCACAGACTACCACCATCAGTGGTACGGTGACAGAGGCAGGTACCAAAGAAACCCTCATAGGGGTAAATATTGTGGTAAAGGGGAAAGTAATCGGTACAGTGACCGATTTACGAGGGAATTTTAACCTGAAAGTGAACCAAGCACCTCCATTGACATTAGTTTTTTCGATGGTTGGATTCACTTCTCAAGAGGTTGAAATTACTCAGGATAATGTTTCGAATCTTCAGGTGGCACTCGAGGAACAATTTATGCTAGGGCAAGAAGTGGTAGTATCTGCCTCTCGTGTAGAAGAAAGCATATTACAATCTCCGGTATCTATCGAAAAAATGGATATTTTGTCCATCAGAGATACACCTGCTGATAATTATTACAAAGGAATAGCAAACCTCAAAGGAGTAGATGTTACTTCTTCTTCAATCAATTTTCAAATCATCAATGCTAGAGGTTTTAATTCTACAGGGAATACGAGATTTGTTCAGCTTACAGACGGTATGGATACTCAAGCACCTGCATTGAATTTCCCTATTGGTAATTTGAATGGACCATCGGAATTGGATGTAGAGTCTGTAGAGTTTATTCCTGGAGCTGCTTCGGCGCTATATGGACCAAATGCTTTCAATGGGATCTTGTTAGTTAACAGTAAAAGTCCATTCGAATACCAAGGCTTAAGTGCTTTTTACAAACAAGGTGTAAACCATATCAATGGTCAACCAGGAGAGCCTACTAGTCCACAGCCTATGTATGAGGGATCTATAAGGTATGCAAAAGCATTCAACAATAAGTTTGCATTCAAAATCAATGCATCCTATATGCAAGCTATGGATTGGCATGGAACAGATCAGACAGACCTTGCAAGACTAAATCAAGGGGAGTTAAACTTCAATCCTGGAGCCAATAGGGTACATGTCTTTGGGGATGAAGTGGCAAACAACATTGGACTATTAAGGAATCAAGCAGCCATCCAAAATGCCTTTGGTGCTGGTGCAAACTCTCTACCAGATCAGATTGTATCCAGAACAGGGTATGATGAAAGATATTTGGTTGATTATAATGCAAGGAACTTGAAGTTGAATGGAGCGTTGCACTATAGAGTTAATGACCGTTCCGAACTTTCTTATACCATGAATTATGGTGCGGGAACCTCAGTGTATACAGGTGCACAGAGATATTCTTTGGCGGCTTTTTCCATTATTCAGCATAAGTTGGAGCTGAAAGGAGCCAATTATTTTTTGAGAGCTTATACCACAATCGAAAATTCTGGGGATTCTTATATTGCTGATTTGACAGGTGTAGCCATCAACGACAGATGGAAATCAAATAATGACTGGTTTGGTCAATATGCTGGTGCTTATTTACAAAATTTGTTTGGTCAAGGTGTGACTCCTGGTGCACTAGGTACACCTGCACAGCAGGCTGCTGCACATCAGTTTGCAAGAGGTGCAGCTGATCAAGGAAGATTGATGCCTGGCACTCCTGAGTTTGAAGCTGCAAAAGCTGGTGTTCGAGGTGATGTGATACCTTTTGGTTCACTGTTCAATGACCAGTCGAGGATGAACATGCTAGAAGGGCAGTATGATTTCAAAAATGAAATTGACTTTATGGATTTACAAGTTGGAGGATCATACAGAGTCTATGATTTGAGATCCAATGGTACCATCTTCGCAGATGTAGAGGGCAATGACATTACAATTCAAGAAGTAGGTGCCTATGCTCAAGCTTCCAAAAGATTCATCCAAGATAAGTTGAAGCTTACTGGATCGTTGAGGTATGATAAAAATGAAAATTTTCAAGGGCAGTTTAATCCAAGAATTTCTGGCGTATTCACAGAAGGTAACAATAACTTTAGATTATCTTATCAAACAGGATTCAGAAATCCCACTACTCAGGGACAACATATAGATTTGAACGTAGTATCTGCAAGGTTGATTGGTGGTCTACCATTTTATAGAGAGAAATATAACATTTATGAAAATTCATTTACCCAAAGATCAGTAAATGAATATATCGCAGCGGTAGGATCGGGCTTGTCACCAGTAGATCCACGAGCTACTGGTCTTTTGGAAAGAGCTACGCCAGACTTGATTCCAGAGCTTAGGCCAGAGCGTGTTCAATCGATAGAAGTAGGGTACAAAAGTCTATTAGCAAGCAATCGACTTATGGTAGATTTTGCATATTACTACAACATCTACAATGATTTCATTACCCAAACTTCTGTTCGAAGAGCCCCAGGACCAGTATTCCCAGGTGCTTTGCCTAACACAGATCAAGGAGCCATCAATGCTATCAATGCACCCACTTTGCTCACGCCGATCACTACTCCAGGTCAAGAAAATACATTCCAAACATATACAAACATCGTAGACCAAGAAGTAAGAGCTCATGGTGCTGCTATAGGTTTGACGTATAACTTTCCTAAGAATTATACACTTGGTGGAAATTACAATTTCAACAGGTTGATATCGACCATTGGGGACGATTTCTTAAATGATTTCAACACTCCTGAGCATAAGACCAATATCACATTTGGAAATAGAAAGGTGACGGATAAAATTGGCTTTGGGCTTACTTACAGGTATCAGACAGCCTTTAGATGGGAGTCGACATTTGCGCAAGGAGATGTACCAGAAATTCATACTTTCGATGCACAGGTAAGTTACAGATTGAAGGATCTGAAATCTATCATAAAGCTTGGTGGATCCAATATCTTTAACAATAGGTATTTCCAGAATTTTGGAGGTCCAACTATTGGAGCGATTTATTACGTGTCTATTACATTTGACGAGTTGTTGAACTAATTAAAATCGACCAAAATGAAATATATCAATAAGTTTATATATGTATTGGTACTTGGAGTCTTGGCTTCATGTACCTATGAGTTTCCAGAACAACAGATTGAAGCTCCCACCTCTGGAAATGCCGACTTTACAAAAATAGTAGCTGTGGGAAATTCTTTGACGGCAGGGTTTATGGATGGTGCACTTTACAACAGAGGCCAACAGAATTCTTTTGCGGTGATGCTTGCCGAACAAGCGAAAGCTGTAGGAGGAGGAGACTTCAATGTCCCAGATATCAATTCTGCCAATGGATTCTTTCAAATGGGACCTCAGGGACCCTTAGGTAGGCTTGTCCTTACCATAAATCCGACGACTGGAGCCACAGGTCCAGCTCCAATAGGAGCAGGTGACGTCCCTGCTAATTTCACTGGAAACAAGACGAATTTAAATAACTTTGGAGTTCCAGGTATTACTTTGTTGACAGCTATTATACCCCAGACAGGTGGGCCTAATGTACCACAGAACCCAGCGTTCAATAGAATGTACGAGAGATTCGCTTCTAATCCGGGAACTTCTACAGTGATAGGTGATGCTGCTACTGCTCTTGCAAATGGTGGTACTTTCTTTACATTTTGGCTAGGAAGTAACGATGTGTTAGGTTATGCTACAGGAGGAGCTTCAAATCCAGCTATTTTGACTTCTGATGCTGATTTTCAAGAAAGGTTAGGTTTAGCATTAGGAACTATGCTCCAAGCTAACACCGAAGCGAAAGGCGCTGTTGCTAATATCCCGGGTCTATCTGTACTGCCATATTTTACCTTGGTGCCATGGAATGCGCTACCGATGTCTCAGGCTCAAGCAGATCAAGCCAATCAAGGATATGCGGCGTATAATGCAGGTCTGGGACAAGCAAGAGCTGCGGGGCTTATTACTGCTGAGGAAGAAGAAAGACGAAGAGTTCAGTTCCAAGCGGGACAAAATGGCTTTGTGATGGAGGATGAGTTTTTGACCAATTTAGCAGGTTTAGGATTACCATCCATCAGACAGAGCAAATCCACAGATAGAGCTACCTTACCGCTATCTTCTGCATTGGGTCAGCCTGTGGGAGGGAATCCTGCTTTGTTGAGGGGGATCAGTTTTCCAGTAGAGGATCAATTTGTCTTAACGCCTCAAGAACAAACGCAAATAAGTGATAAAATACAGTCGTTTAATGGTTTTATAAATGCGGCCGTTCAAGCAAATAGCGAAAGGTTAGTATTAGTCGATATAAATCAGCTTCTGAATAGAGTTCTTCAGGGACAGGTCAATTCTGGTGGTGTTTCTTTGACCGCTTCTATAATCCCTCCTAATGGTGGGTTTTCTCTAGATGGTGTTCACCCAAATGCCAGAGCGCATGCTTTTGTGGCAAATCATTTTATCGATGCAATAAATACAAAGTGGGGATCAAATTTACCCAAAGTAAATCCTAACAGTTTTATAGGCAATGATCTTCCAAGATGATTTCAAATGTATTCTAATAAACTGCATAAAAAAACCACCCGTCAAGGTGGTTTTTTTATGCAATTACTTCCTAGAGCTTATACTCCTATATACTTTAATATAGCAACCCGCTTAATTAAATTGTGCTATTGAAATATTAATTATCTAAATTTTCCTTTAAGCATGGCCAATTTGGCCGCTAAATCTCCTTCTGCAACTTTAGTCTCCTCTTTTCTGTCCTTTTGCTTTATTTTTCCTCTTTCAGCAAAAGGGTCAGACTTCATACTAAGTCCAATTCGTTTTCTAGGGATGTCTACTTCCATCACAGTGACCTCTACTTTTTGATTTACAGCAACGACTTCATTTGGGTCATTTATAAATTTGTCAGCCATGTGACTTAAATGAACCAAACCATCCTGATGCACGCCAATATCTACAAAGGCTCCGAATTTTGTGATGTTTGTTACTATGCCAGGGAGTTTCATTCCGATCTTCAAGTCGGACATTTCATTTACTCCATCTTGGAAACTAAAAACTTCGAAAGTTTCTCTTGGGTCTCTTCCCGGTTTTGAAAGTTCCTCCATGATATCATGAAGCGTAGGAAGTCCTACAGTTTCAGATACATAATTTTTTAAAATAATCTTTGATCGCAGTTCTTCAGAGCTCATAAGATCTACCACTTTGGCTCCGAGATCCTTGGCCATTTTTTCTACAAGGTCGTATCTTTCAGGATGTACTGCGGAGCTGTCCAAAGGATGTTTAGCGTTTCTTATTCTCAAAAATCCAGCTGCTTGCTCGTATGCCTTATCACCCAATCTTGGGACTTTTTTGATTTCTGCTCTTGTCTTGAACGGGCCATTCTCTGTTCTATAGCTCACGATGTTTTGCGCCAAAACAGGCCCCAATCCAGATACATAAGTGAGAAGCTGTTTCGATGCTGTGTTGATTTCCACACCTACGCCATTTACACAACTCATTACGGTGTCATCTAGTGAGTTTTTTAAGGCTGATTGATCCACATCATGTTGATATTGACCTACACCTATGGATTTGGCATCTATTTTTACCAACTCAGCCAAAGGATCCATCAGTCTCCTGCCTATGGATACTGCTCCTCTTATCGTTAAGTCTAAGTCAGGAAATTCTTCTCGTGCTACATCTGAAGCAGAATATATAGATGCACCACTTTCATTGACCATGGTGATGATTACATGCTTAGGTAGACCAAGGCTTTTTATGAATGATTCGGTCTCTCTACTTGCCGTTCCATTTCCTATAGCAATAGCTTCTACCTTGAATTTTTCTACCATATTTTTGATAGTATTACCTGCTTCATGAATTCTTTTTTGAGGTTCATTAGGATAGATGGCTTCATAACTCAATAGCTGACCCTGCTGTCCCAAGCAAACGGTCTTGCAACCTGTTCGAAAACCTGGATCTATTGCCAATACAGATTTTTCGCCTAAAGGTGCAGCTAGAAGGAGTTGGCGAAGATTTTCGGCAAACACTTTAATGGCATCTTCATCAGCTTTTCTCTTGGTCAGAAGTCTGACCTCTGTTTCCATAGAAGGTTTCAATAGTCTCTTGTAACAATCTCTTATGGCTAATTTGACTTGGTCTACTGCACTATTAGATTCTTTCTCGAGAATGACATTATCTATCAAGGAAACAGCAACAAGCTCCTCAGGGCAGGAATCAAGCATCAAAAACAACTCTTTTTCACCCCTTCTCATGGCAAGTACACGATGTGAAGGTGCTGATTTGATGGGCTCTGTCCAATCAAAATAATCCTTGTATTTGATTGCTTCTTCTTCCTTGCCAGGAATAACTTTTGAAACAAATACTCCTTCTTCTACAAAGAGGTCTCTCATCTTTTTTCGAAGCTCAACATTTTCATTTATCCATTCTGCAATAATATCTCGAGCTCCTTGTAGTGCTTCTTCTACGTTAGCTACTTCTTTTTCATTAGAGATATACTTTGCAGCTTCTGAATCCAGATCGATGGATTTTTGCTCAAATAGGAGAGAGGCCAAAGGTTCTAGACCTTTTTCTTTTGCAATAGTGGCTTTAGTTCTTCTTTTTGGCTTATAAGGAAGGTATAAATCTTCCAATACAGACATAGTTTCAGCAGCAATGATCTTCTCTTCAAGTGACTTATCGAGCTTGCCTTGATCCTTTATGGATTTTAAGATAGCCTCTCTTCTTTTGTCAAGTTCACGAAGTTGAAGGGATCTATCTCTGATGGCAGCTACTTGAACTTCATCTAGACTGCCAGTCACTTCTTTTCTATAGCGAGAGATAAAGGGCACCGTTGCTCCTTCATCCAATAGCCCCACTGTGTCAGTCACCTGCTTTAGTTTGATGTTCAGCTCTTCGGCTATTTTTAAATAATGGTCTATATTCATAAGATTTACTAAAATTAAGACCCGCAATTTAGAGTTTATCGCAATGCTTAGAAAAAGTTATACATTGTAATTGTAATCAATGTCACTAAATCACTGAAAATGTGTGAGTAATTTTAAATCAAATTTTAAAAGTAAATTAGCGATTATGAATTGGAAAAAAGAATTTAAAAGCTGGGGGCTTATACTCTCTATTTTTGCATTTTTATACTTTACAGGATTGATCACACCAATTATGGGTGGAATCCAATCAGTTTTGCTTTCTACTGGTTTGATCAAACCCAAGATAACACTTGAAGATAGGACTTATCAAGATTTCAACTATGAAGGACTGTTGACAGACTCTTCAGGTAATATCATGAGTTTAGATCAATTGGAAGGAAAGGTTCTTTTCATAAATATATGGGCAACATGGTGTCCTCCTTGTAGGGCTGAAATGCCCCACATTGCATCTTTGTATGAGAAGTTTGAGGACAGTCAGGATATAGTTTTTTTATTGATAGCGACAGATCAAAATTTTGAAAAAAGCAAATCCTTAGTAAAAGATAAAGGGTGGAGGTTTCCTATTTATCATGCTTCTCATGGCTTAAACTCTTCCTTGCATTCCCAATCTATACCTACAACTTTGGTTGTGAATTCCAAAGGTAAAATATCTTTTTACCAAGAAGGCATGAGTAATTTTGATACACAAGAATTCATTGATTTTCTCCAAAAACAAATGTGATGTAGGAAATAACTACTTGTTTTTTAATTTGATCAAATTAAGATTGAGAGTTATTTTGATTGATATGGTACGTCGAGGCCTTAATCGATCAATTTTTTAGTCAAATTGTTAAATTTTTTCTGATGTTATTTTTGTATAATTTCAATATTAAATTAACATTAATTAATAGGTGGAAATGTTTTATTTAGTATTTAAAACGTATTTAAAGTATAATGAAGTGACTTATTTTGATTTAGTGTGATTTTTTGGATTATCCTTTTTTCGAGAATGAGTTGAAAATAAGAACAAACATAGCTACATTTGGAAAAATGGTCTTTTTATGGCAACTTTTCTAGCACTCAGTACAGCCTTTATTGTCGGGTTTCTTTTGACGCCGATACTTATTCTGATACTGAAAAAAATGAAAATGATAGATGCTCCAGGGGGGAGGAAAATTCACACTGGATTCATTCCTTCTATGGGGGGGGTTGGGTTTGTGATTGGTACTTTTGTAGCGACAATCACATGGGCAAGCTTTCAAGAATTAGTAGAAATTAGGTTTTTTCTCACTGCATTTGGTCTCACTTTTTTGTTGGGCCTGAGAGATGATATGGTCGATTTGAAACCATGGCAAAAGCTTCTAGGTCAGCTTGTCGCTTCTTACATGGTAGTCGTCTTTGGAGACATTAGAATTTCAGGATTATATGGATTCATGGGGATTTATGAAATACCACTGATTATAAGCTATGCGATTTCGATTTTTACGATAGTAGCTCTGACAAATTCATTCAATTTGATTGATGGGCTAGATGGTTTGGCAGGTTCTCTATCATTGGTTGCGTTTACTTTTTTGGGTTGGTGGTTTCTACAAGCAAATATGAATGCATACAGTTTATTTGCTTTTGTTTTGGTAGGAGGTATTCTGTCATTTTTGATCTATAATTGGCACCCAGCCAAGATATTTATGGGAGATACTGGGTCGCTGAGTTTAGGGTTTGCCCTTTCAGTGATGGCAGTGATATTTGTAGATAGGAATGGTACAATGGCAGTTTTCGAAGGGTGGAAGTTCAATGCACCTATTGCTTCTGGATTTGCTTTATTGATAGTGCCTGTTTACGATACCTGTAGGATTTTTACCAAGAGAATCAGGAGAGGAAAGTCTCCGTTTTCAGCAGATAAAAGCCACATTCATCATTTTATGATGAGAATGGGCTTAAGGCACGATCAAGTTGCTTTATCTATGTCGGGGATTATGCTATTTTTTATAGCTGTTATGTTTTTAGGTACTACTTTCAGTGATTATATCATGCTACCTCTTGTGATTTTGACAGCTGTAGTTTTGGGTTTGAGGTTAGATGTAATTACCCTGAGGAGGGTTAAGGAAATTCAAAGCAAGACTCCCCCAATTTTATCTTTAAAGAAATCAAAAAGATCTTCAAAAGGCGCTCCTGAAATCGCCCCAAAAATCATAAAAAAAATTGAGATGAATCAAAATTGATGAATGGTGTATTTTTTTCCTCAATCACCTTGATTTGCAGCATCGATTAATTACTTTAGAAGCTTAATTACTCAATTAATGCTTAACCCCATTCTGCTTTCTGCGCCTTCTTTTGAAGGTAATGAAGAATTATATATTTCAAAAGTACTTGCAACTCCATACATTGCAGCTGGTGGTGATTTTCTAAATGAATTTGAGCTTGCTCTCGCAAATCATGTACATCCCAAAAAGGTAGTTGGACTAAACTCTGGTACCTCTGCTATTCATCTAGGCCTAAAGCTCCTAGGAGTACAGCCGGGTGATCATGTTATTTGTCAATCCTTCACTTTTTGCGCATCTGCTAATCCAATAGTTTATTTAGGAGCCAATCCAATATTCATCGATAGTGAACCACAGACATGGAACATGTGTCCTGATGCCTTACAATCTGCATTGATTCAACTTGATAAAAAGGGAGAGCTTCCGAAGGCTATCATTGTAGTGGACTTGTTTGGAATGCCTGCCAAATACGATGAAATTTTAGATATCGCTAGAAACTATGGTATACCTGTGCTAGAAGATGCTGCCGAGTCTATGGGGTCATCCTACAAAAACCAACCTTGTGGTTCCTTTGGAGATTTGGGTGTGTTTTCTTTCAATGGAAATAAAATCATTACAACTGGTGGAGGTGGAGCATTGATTTCAAATGATATGGAGCTTTTGAACCGATCTAGAAAATTAGCTTCTCAAGCAAGGGAAGAAGTGCACTATTTCGAGCATACTGAAATAGGTTACAATTATAGACTCGGCAATATACAAGCAGCTATAGGTAAGGCACAAATCGAAGGCATCAAAGAAAAAATAGCTGGTAGAAGGCATGTGTTTTTGAGATATCAAAAAGCTTTGGGAGGACTGAGTGGGATTTCATTTTTAGATGAACCCGAAGGTGCATTTTCTAATAGATGGCTCACTACAATACGTATAAATCCATCTTTAGCAGGTTTTGATAAAGATAGGCTAAGATTAAGTCTTCAGGAGAATCATATTGAGAGCAGGTTTGTGTGGAAGCCACTTCATTTGCAGAAGTCATTCCAAGGGTTCAAGTATTTCGGAGGGGAAATAGCTGCAAATATCTTTGACCAAAGCCTATGCCTACCTAGTAGTCCCCAACTTCAAGATGAAGAGATTGAAAGGGTAGTGTCAGTGATCAGGAATCTAGTAGATAAATCGAAAAGCCATGTATAGTCGAATAGGTAAAAGAATATTTGATCTCCTATTAGCAGGATTTCTTGCCTTAGTTTTTTTCCCATTTTTTCTGCTTATATGGATATTGACTTCAATCAATAATCATGGACAATCTGCCTTTTTTTATCAAGAAAGACCAGGTTTGAATGGACAGATTTTCCAAATAATTAAATTTAAGACAATGAGGGACGCTTATGATAGTTTAGGTAATCCACTGCCAGATAGTCAAAGAATTACCAAATTTGGTAGAATCGTAAGAAGAACGTCTTTAGATGAGTTGCCACAACTTTTCAATGTTTTGGTAGGAGATATGAGTGTGGTAGGTCCACGCCCCTTACTCGTAGAATACCTGACATTATATGACATGAATCAAAAACAAAGGCATCTCGTGAAGCCAGGAATCACAGGGTGGGCTCAGATAAATGGTCGCAACGCCATAGATTGGTGTAGTAAATTTGAGTTTGATGTGTGGTATGTTCATCACGTGAGCTTCTTACTAGATGTTAAAATCCTTTTGATTACATTTTTTAATGTATTACAAGGAAAAGGAGTGACGCAACAAGGGCATGTGACGGTAGGTAAATTCAAAGGAAATCAGCCTTTAACTGAATAGTATGCAATTAATTAACATAATCGGAGCTTCTGGGCATGCTAAGTCAATTATAGATTTGATCCCTGATAAGAATGCTATAGTTGGAGTTTATGATGACAATCTAGAATTGACCACCTTGATGGGCTTGAGCGTTACAACACCCATTCCTCCTATCTTCCCAAATAAAAGCCCTTTGGTTATTGCCATTGGGGACAATCGTGTAAGATGTGACTTTGCTAGGCAAATGCATGAAAATCATCAGTTTGTGACTATAATTCACGACTCTGCTATTATCTCAACTTCTGCGCAAATCGGCTCAGGTAGTGTGGTGATGGAAAGGGTAGTGCTCAAAGTGGATAGTTGTGTAGGTGATCATGTCATCCTAAATACAGCTTCTACCATAGACCATGATTGCTATATTGGTGATTTTGTCCATATTGGTCCAGGTTGTACTTTATGTGGGAATGTTCAAATAGGTGAAGGTACCCTGGTAGGTGCTGGGTCTGTCATATTACCAAATGTGAAAGTAGGGAAATGGTGCACTATTGGAGCGGGAAGTGTGGTTATAGAGGACCTCGAAGACGGAGGGAAGTGGATAGGGAATAGGGCTATTTCGAAAAAGATGATATAAATTACATTTTATTTTTTCAATTGATGTAAATCAAGGTGATACAGTTACAATATTTTTTCTGATTATACGCTTTTTTGCCAGCAACTTCAATTCATTGGCTCATCAGGTTGTTAATGGTCAATATCCATAAGTATCCAATATCAATTTATATCGGAAGTTAGATAAATCGGAATTTTGTAATGTTATTGGCAAAGTTCCGTATATCCATAAATATTTTTTAGAAAGTACTAATGCTAGTCTCTTGGTAAAATCAATTGATAAAATTAATGTTTGCATTTGTTCATTAACCCTAATAACTGATCTTATTTATTATCGAAATGAATTGAAAATAGGCAACAGCTTATTCTAATGGTATCTTTCCTGTGAAATATATTTTTCAGAATATCTATCGATCAATTACGGCCAGAGGGTAGATTAACTTCCCCAAACTTTCAATTTTCCATCAAGGAGCGATTCATTGGCCATAGCCACGGCTATTGCAGTAGTTCCCCCATTCATTACATTGGCATGAGGTGTGGCATTTTCTTCTAAGCACCTGTAAAAGTCGGTGAGCGCATAGAAGCTACCATCTTTCAAAGGTTCATCGATAAGTCTGATGCCTTTTCTATCAGCTGTCCAGTTGAGTTTGGTAGCACCAGATACACCATCGACCTCTTGTAGCTCTCTGATATGATCTTCTTCTGCATAGAAATATCCATCATTAAAGAAAAGAGATACTGTACCTTTATTTCCTCTTATTTTGAAAACATATCCTTCATGAGCATTTGAGCAGGTAGCCCCAAAATTCCCAATCATCCCTGCCTCATCGTATCTAGCAAGGATCTGTACATTGTCAAAAGTTTCTCTTCCATCTTTGAAAAAATCAATGCCACCAGAAGCAAAAATGCTGTCAGGTGTAGTTTCAAAGGCCCAATGGATAAAATCCATTTGATGAGAGAGCAATTCTGCTGCTAAGCCACCGGAATACTCATGATACATTCTCCAATTGATGAGTCTTTCAAGATCGGGACTAGGCACATGTCTTCTCCAGTTGTGATTCCTGTCCCACCTCACTTCTATTTGAGTGACCTTTCCCAAATATCCTGATTGGATGTAATTTTTTACTTTGAAATACAATGGGGAATACCTGTATTGATGGCCTATTTGTATCACTTGTTTAGGATATTTGGAAGCTAGATTTTGTAAAGTAATTGCCTCAGCAGCTGTGTGGGTCATAGCCTTTTCTAGATACACATGCTTTCCAGCCTCCAAGGCTGTTTTTGCTTGTTCAAAGTGAAACGATAGGGGAGTGCTAATAAGAATGATGTCTATATCTTTGTCCGCAGCCATCTGTTTATGGTCAGTGTAAACTTTGATTCCTGCACTCTTTCCAGCATGCTTTATTCGATCTGTACGAAAACTCAACGTGTCACACACGGCAGTCACCTTAAACATGTCAGGGATTTCGTTGAATACGGAATGAAGTCCACTTCCTCTGTCACCGTAGCCCAAAATCCCTACTGTGTATTGCTTTTTTATTCCATGGTGTAAAGCAAAGGAAGGTACTGCTGAAGCCAATCCTAAAATGGCACTACTTTTTATAAAATCTCTTCTTTTCAATGGATTATTAGTTGGTTATTACGAGTTTGATTTAAATATAGTAGATTTCATATTTTTCAACAATGAAATTTTTGACTAGCGGTGAGTGTATAAGGATTCGAATGACAATTATTTTCTGGATTCATCACAAACATAAACGCCAAGCTCCTCAGAGAGGTATGTTAAATTTTGTTGATTTTTTCATTCCATTCTCAATAGTGTAGTTTGTTCATGTCAAAAAGAATTATTTTCTGATCTGGTAAAAAATGGATGTTTTTGATGATTAATTTATTTCTGATAGAAACCCCTTTAAAAATTACGGCCCTACGTTTCCATAGAGCCATAATTCAAACTATTAATTGTTAGTGGTTGGTTAATTTTTTTAAGCTAAAGCAATAGAAATTTCGGTTATTTCAACTCTTTGATTTTGATATTCTTGAACTTCACTTCATCTCCATGATCCTGAAGCAGGATATGTCCTTCTTCTGCCTCACCAAAGTTTTCCCAAACTTTATATTTGCTCATGCTCACTAATTTTCTATAATCTTCAGATCCTCTTACGTACTCTAAAACCTTCACACCATTGAGGTAGTGCTGAACAGTATTGTCAGGATATACTACAATTCTTCCTTGATTCCACTCTCCGGGCTTTTTGACAAATCTCTCCTGCTTATCGGCTGTCTTTAGATCATACAATGATGCTAAAGTTCTATTTCCGTCTCGTCCATTTTTTGCATCTGGATGCTTCTTGTCATCCAAGATTTGATATTCTAGACCTATGGCAGATCCTTTGTTTCCTTCTGATAAGGTTACAAAATACTTAACTCCGCTATTAGCTCCTTCTGAAAAGTTAAAATCAAAAGAAAGATCAAAAGTACTAAACTTATCTTTGGTCACAATATCACCGAAACTCATAGATTCAGATCCGTCGGAAGCCTCTACCATCAATATTCCATCTTTGGTATGCCATCCTTTGTCAGGGAAATCAGCTCTGTAAGCTCCTTTCCATCCTTCGGAAGATTCTCCATCAAATAGCAGTTTCCATCCATTTTCTTTTTCATAATCAGTAAGTGTGTTGTAACCAGTATTTACCACATACACATTACCTTCAAAAGCTTTAGGTTTTAAGTTTTCAGTCTGGATTCTAATATTCCTGAAGTATGTCTTTTCACCAGCATGAGCTTCATCATAGATAGCATGAACTTGAAGGCCAATATATCCCTTACTATCCATGTCATCTACTACGTAGGCCACTTCTTGACCGTTGATCCAAGATTTGATTTCGTTACCAATAGCCTCTATTCTATATGTATTCCATTCACCCATATTAAAAGCACTTTTAGCTTGTGGGTTTAAGTCTAGCGGGTATAGCCATCCTCTTCTTGCCTCATCATATAGTCCTCCAGACCAGGCCCTTTCAGTTGGGTCTGCTTCGATTTGATATCCATATACGAGACCTTGTCCATCTCTTGCAGCTTCGTCATATTGACCTCTTATCATTGCACCAGAATTGGAAGAAATATGATTGATTTTAAGCTCAAATTCCAAAATAAAATCTTCATAACTTTCCTCTGTGATCAGAAAAGTATTTGGTGTCCCATATACGGCAGTACCTACTATTTCTCCATCTATTATTTCAAAATTAGCTTTTCCCATGACAGTCTTCCATCCATCAAGACTCTCACCATCAAAGAGTGAAACCCACGCATCTTCTTCTACTGTTGGCGATTCATTTCCACAAGTCTGAGAGGTCAGACTCAAAAGTAAAATAAAGCATATAGGATATAGTTTTTTTATGGTCATATAGATTTGAGTTTTGTTAATTCTCGTACAAGGTTGAAAATTATATGTGAATTTGCCATGATTTTTGGATTCAATTACGAAATCGATTGCGATTTCTTAGACTCTAAAGAATTAGGTTGCCCTTGATGTAGAAACTTACCCATCTAAGCATCGATGCAATTTATGCAAGTATGAAAAAAAAATGTATAGATATTGTTTAAAATAGTTAAAATGTAACTTTATATTTTTAATTGGTGCAGGTTAACGTATAGCTGTAATTGAGAAATGTAATGGCATTACCCTTTTTACGCTGAATTTGACAGATCATGTGCTATTTTTTAGAAAAAATAAACAAAAAATCAAGTCGTAATTATACTGATTTTGGGTTATTTATGTTTTTATATTGATTTATTTTAATTTTTCTTGTAGCGATTTTGTGATTAATAGCGTCTAGGTAAAAGTGAGCGCTCAAAATTGAATTTCAAACTAATCAAAAGAAAAATTAATCATGAGAAAAACCAATCTATTATTAATCGCTTTGGCATGTACATTTGCCTTGTTCAGTTGTAATGAAGATGAGAATCCTTGTCAAGATGAGACTTTGAATGCTTTTCGTCTTATAGCTCAAGATGAAGATGGTGAGAATATTTATTCGGAGGATGCTGAATGGGATGCTGATTTGGTGACTATAACCTACATAGATGAAGAGGGAGAAGTTGTATCAGTTGATTTCGAAGCGAAGGAATATACTTCTGGAGATATCTATTTTGAGTCACAAAAAATGTCAGAGTTGAGCCTTGATGGTACTATTGAGTACTTGATAAGCTTCAATGAAGAGCTATCCTATGTTGTATCTTATGTCGTTGAAAGAAATACTGATGGCGATTGTATTTCCTATGCTTATGAAGCTACAGATGAAGATGGAGAGAATTTAGGGATTACTTCTGGATTGAATCCTGGGGCATATGTGCTGGTATTGCCGACTCCTGGAGAGGGAGAAGAAGACTAAAATGAAAAATTTACAGAACTCATAATTATAAAAAAGGATGTCATATCAATTTGACATCCTTTTTTTGACTTTTTGTTTTATGTACTAGACACCAGCATATGCTGAGAAGCCACCATCTACTGGAACTACTACGCCAGTAACGAATGCAGATGTTGGATCTATGAGCCATAAAAGTGTTGAAGACAAGTCCTCAGGGTTGCCAAACCTTTCTAGAGGTGTTTGATTAATGATTTGCTGACCTCTCGGGGTCAAGCTACCATCTTCATTAGTCAATAAGGCTCTGTTTTGGTCTGCTAAGAAAAATCCCGGTGCTATCGCATTTACCCTTATGCCTGTTTTGGAAAAATGGATAGCTAACCACTGCGTAAAGTTAGAAATTGCGGCTTTTGCACTACTATAAGCAGATACTTTGGTTAATGGTTTGATTGCAGATAAGGAAGAAATATTTACAATGGAACATTCACTTTTACCTACCATGTCCTTAGCAAAAACTTGAGTAGGCAATAAAGTTCCAAGTAAATTCAAGTCAAAAACGTGTTTGAAACCAACTGTGTCCAGATCAAAGAAAGTTTTGACTGATTCATTTTCTAAATCTTCTTCCATTAAGTGAGGCTTGTCTGTGATACCTTCAGGATGATTGCCTCCAGCACCATTGATGAGTATATCACAAGTACCCCAGGATGAAGTGATGATTTTATAAGCTTCTATCAATGAAGATTTGTCTAAGACATCAGCTGGCACTCCCATGGCTTCGCCACCAGTTTGTCTGATTTCATTTGCAAATGCCTCAGCTTTTTCCTTACTTCTTCCCATGACCACAACTTTTGCGCCAGCCGCTGCAAGTGTTTTGGCCATAGATCCACACAATATCCCATACCCACCTGTTACTATGGCTACTTTACCTTTTATTCTATTCATATGTTGCAATTTAGAATTCTATTAATGGTTTTTATGAATTATTGTTTCTTTATCAGAATTATAAATTTGAAGACTCCATCGATTGTTATAGACGAATATCAGTTGATATCCATGCTAAACACAATCAGTGGGTGTTTTAGTTTACTGACAAAGCTCATTATCCAGAATGATTATTTTTTGAATTTCGACAAAATTGACAAATGGAAATCAGCTAGTGATACCTTTTTATGCAATCGTTTCCAACTATTTTGAACTATCCCTAATGGTGAATTTCGATGGTAGTTCTATCTTTTTTTCTTCAAATAAGTTGATGTTTTTACTTTTAAGTCCTCGTATAAGTTCTTTGGCACAGGTACTACCTAGTTCAAATGCCGGTTGTGCAATGGTACTCAATGCTGGAGATAATAAATCAGCAAATTGCATATTGGTGAAGCTTACTATTCTGACTTGTTCAGGAATTTTAATTCTCAAATTGTGCAATGCCCGTAAGGTCGCTATGCCAAGCTTTTCTGCGGCAGCCAAAACACCATCAGGACGATTAATTTTGTAAAATAGCTTTTCTAAAACTTTTTGGTTTTCTATATCATCATGCCCAAATCCAATCAAGAGATTTTTATCATAAACTAATCCATGTTCAATATGAGCCTTGATAAATCCATCTTGCCTAGCTTTTCCAACACTACTTGTATTTGACAAACCTAGAAATGCCACCTTTTTACAACCTTTGTCCAACAAGTGTTTGGTAGCCAAATAGGCTGATTCTAAATCGTTTGTTGTGTATTTGAGACCTGATACATGCCGAGCTACTCTGTCAAAAAATAGTATGGGGATGTTTTTTTCGCGTAGCCATTCTAGGTGTTGCACTTCCTTTTCCTCATCCGCTAGAGAAATGACCACTGCATCAACTTTTCCACCTAGAAGGCTGTAGATGATTTTTTTCTCTTGCTCTACATCTTCGTAAGAATTATATACTATTAGACTATATCCTTCTTCCCTGCACACTGATTCTAAACCTTCGATCACAAGATTGAAAAAATTGTTTACACGATCTGGTACTATCACACCGATGGTTTTACTTTTTTGTTCGCGTAAACTTCTGGCATTGGCGTTGGGTTGGAAATTGAGAGATTTGGCTAAATCCAACACACGTTTTTTGGTTTTGTCACTGATTTCGTGACTATCATTTAGAGCTCTTGAGACAGTAGAGGAGGCGAGGTTCAATTTTTCCGCCAAGAATTTGATGGTAATCTCTGACATGTTCGCTAATTAATGTTTATCTAGCCTGGAGATCTAAATATGCATAAAAAAATCGGAAACGATTGCACAATATTGTTTTAATGAATCCTGCTGAAAGGATAATATTTCTACCTTCGATTTGTGAAATAAAAGAATTGAAAGATGAGTCAGCAATATTTGATGAAGCAAACTATGCGATGGTACGGTCCTCAAGATCCTGTTTCCCTGTCTGATATCCGACAAGCAGGTGCCTCAGGAGTGGTCACAGCATTACATCATATCCCCAACGGGGAAGTGTGGCCTGTCGAAGATATTCAAGAGCGCAAGGCAATCATAGCATCTGCGGGTCTTACGTGGGAGGTGGTAGAGTCTGTACCTGTGCATGAGCACATCAAGACCCGTCAAGGAGATTTTCAGCTTTATATAGAAAACTATAGACAAAGCCTCATCAACTTAGCTTCACAAGGTATCAAGATAGTTTGTTATAATTTTATGCCAGTTTTGGATTGGACAAGAACTGATTTGGCTTTCACATTGGAAAATGGCGCAAAGGCTTTGAGGTTCGAGATGGATGCAGTAGTAGCTTTTGATCATTTTATTTTGAAAAGACCAGGAAGTGCTAAGTCCTATACCAAAGATCAGCTTGATCGTGCATCAGCCTATTTGGAAAAACTAGGTGAAGAAGACATAGAGCAGCTAGTTAGCAATGTAATCAAAGGGCTTCCAGGCTCGGAGGAGGGGTATAGTCTGGAGCAATTTCAATTGGCATTGGATGCATATAAGGGGATTGATCATCAGCAGTTGTCTTCAAATCTTTCCATGTTTTTGGATGAAGTCATTCCTACTGCATCCAGTAATGGAGTTTTGATGGCAATTCATCCAGATGATCCACCATTTGATATTTTTGGCTTACCTAGAGTTGTCAGTAATGCTTCGGATATCAGGAGAATTTTTGATCGAAATACCAACGTCAGCAATGGTCTGACATTTTGCACCGGTTCATTTGGGGTTTTGAAGTCCAATGACCTTCCATCAATGATCAAAGAGTTTGGTGAGAGAATTCATTTTATACATCTTCGAAGTACTAGACGAGATGCTTTAGGGAATTTTTATGAAGCAGACCATTTGGATGGAGATGTTCCCATGGAACAAGTAGTCTTCGAGTTGTCAAAACTACAAAGGAATAGAAAAGTATCCCTTCCAATGAGACCAGACCATGGACATCAGATGCTAGATGATCTTCTGAAGTCGACCAATCCAGGATATTCAGGAATAGGTAGACTTAAAGGTTTGGCTGAATTGCGAGGACTTGAGTTAGGATTGGTTTGGGCTGATCACAACAATTAAGAGATTAGCAGTTATTTTTTTTTAATTACTGTCTTTTTTGGTGAAATTTCGTTTTTTTTATATTATTAGGTATATTTCTAAGGTAAAGAATCGAAAAGGGTTAATTTATCGGCAATAATTGATGGTTTTTCAGATGCTAAATGAAAGATTATAAATTGAGCCATAGTGATTTGTTAATTCTTTTTTCTACTGAGAAGCTTTATGTTGAACGGCATAGAGTAGCTTTTTTATTCAATTATAAAGTTACGATAAATGTCAGTTGGTCTGAAATTTCACATTTCGGTTAAATTCATTTTATTATTCCCCAAAATATCTAATCACAATATCAAATACATCCAATCTTGTGAGAGGTTTGTTTTTATCAATAGCTACAGCTGCCGATTTTTCCAACCTTAAAAAGATAGGAATTTTTGATACAATCTAATTCTATTTATTAACCCTTTAAAAGAGATTACATGATCAGAAAATTTACGAGTATTTTATGCTTACTGATTTTCATGCTGTGCATCGAGAGTTTGCAAGCACAACAAATGACAGTAAGAGGAGTGGTGACATCCAAAGAAGATGGAGAACCCTTGCCAGGAGTGAGTATTTTGATAAAAGGTACGACCTCAGGAGCTGTAACAGATCTTGATGGAAACTTTTCCATCCAAGTACAGTCAGGAAATGAAACTTTGGAGTTTTCATACATTGGATTCCAAAGGCAGAGCATTCAAATTCAAAGTAGGAGTACGATAAATGTCACTATGGCCCCAGATCTCTCGCAGCTTTCGGAGGTTGTAGTGACTGCCATGGGGATAGAGAAAAGTGAGCAATCGCTGGGTTACTCTACACAAAAGGTCGATAATGCCCTATTGAATGTCAATAGGGAGGTAAATGTCGTAAATGCCCTTCAAGGAAAGATTGCAGGGGTATCTATAAATAGTACAGGAGGGGCTCCAGGACAAGGATCAAACATACAAATAAGAGGTGTTAATTCAATCGATCCATCAAGAGACAATCAGCCATTGTTTGTGATTGATGGAGTCTTAATGGATAATAGTACTTCAAATTTCGGTTCTGGTGCCGGACTAAGAGGTATGAGTAATAGAGCTGCTGATCTCAACCCAGATGATATAGAATCCATCAATGTATTGAAAGGTGGAGCAGCTACAGCACTTTATGGACTTAGAGGTGCCAATGGCGTAGTGGTGATTACAACAAAAAGAGGGAAATCAGGTGGTATAAGAGTTAATATCACAAGTACATACGGTTTTGAGAATGTCAACAAGTTTCCTGAAATTCAAGATACATATACCCAAGGTTGGAGGAATGAATATGACCCAGAAAGTTTTTGGCCTTCATGGGGTCCCACTGTAGCTGAGGCAAGGGAGATTGATCCTACACATCCAGAAAGATTGTACAGGCATGTGGAGGACGCTTTCGGAACAGGAACACAAATCCGTAATAACGTATCTTTTTCAGGAGGTTCTGAAAGTATCACATTCATGGCGTCCTTATCCCAATTAGATCAGCAAGGTATGTTGCCAGGTACGGACTTCAAAAACTATTCAGCGAGACTCAATACAAACATGAAGTTTAGCGATAAGTTATCTGGAGGTTTGAATATGAGCTTTACCAATTCCGGTGGTCAAAGATATAATGCAAACAGATACAATGAGCAGCTTACCTACTGGTCACCACGTCATAATATCCGTGATTATATCGAAGAGAACGGAACGATGAGGTCATATGGTGGAACCAATAACCCCATTTATGTAGCCAAAACGAACCTAATGAATGATAATGTCAATAGATTCATTGGGGCGTTCAATTTGAATTACAAGCCAGCTGATTGGGTAGATTTGAGTTTTAGGACAGGTGTGGATACATATGCTGAAAATAGAATCAGAACCGCTCCAGGATTTAGAGGTTTGGATGGGGAAAGATTAGTTTCAGAAAATGGAGCTTTTGGAGCTGTAGGTAGGGGTTTTGTTTTTGACTATAATACTAGATTTCGAACTATAAATTCAACCTTTATAGCTAGTTTCAACCATTCTTTTGATAATGGAATCAGCGGAACTTTCAGAATTGGTCAAGAGCTATATGATAGGAAAATATCAAATGTAGGTGTGGAAGGAGCTGATTTGACAGTCCCCGATTGGTTCAACTTAAGAAATGCTAATATTCTTCAAGCCACGCAAAGTTTGAGTGAATATAGACTAATGGGGACATTTGCGGAGTTGACCCTAGATTATAAGGATATTATTTATTTGACTTTTACAGGAAGAAATGATGTTACATCTTCTTTGATGGCTCCAAACAATTCATTCTTTTACCCTTCTGCCAGTATGAGTTATGTGTTTTCCGAAAACTTTGAATTACCATCATTTATGGATAAGGGTAGATTTAAATTTTCCTATGCCGAGATAGGAAAGGATGCTGGAGAATATTCTACTAGTGGAGGATTTGCTTCTTACACTGGATTACCAACGGGGATTATAGGTTTCACAAGGCCAGCATTGTTAGGTGATCCTGGATTGAGACCAGAATTTACGGAAACTTTTGAAACGGGGATTGAATTGGGCTTTTTTAAGAACAAGTTGAATGTTGATGTGACTTATTACAATGCAGTAAGTAGGGATCAAATCATAAGAGTCCCTGTATCAA
The DNA here is from genome assembly GCF_022549675.1 of Belliella kenyensis. Taxonomy (GTDB): domain Bacteria; phylum Bacteroidota; class Bacteroidia; order Cytophagales; family Cyclobacteriaceae; genus Belliella; species Belliella kenyensis. The sequence continues at coordinate 69,966 of NZ_JAKZGR010000006.1, forward strand.
CAGCCACAGGCTATATCAACGCAGCTGTGAATGCTGGGTCTATGCGAAATCGAGGGTTTGAAGTGACTGTCTCAGGTACACCTATTCAAAAGGGTAAATTTAGCTGGTCTACACAAGTAAATTATGCGGCAAATAGAAATATGGTACTTGATATCAGGGACGACCTGAATGAGATAGTACTTGCCTCTCAATCGGGCTATGTCGGTGCTACTGTTACGATGAAGTTGATACCTGGAGAGCCATTTGGAGCTCTTTATGGGACAGTGTTTGAGAGATTTTATGGAGATGATACACCTGATCCAATTAGAGTAGACAAATCGAAACCTATTGTAATAGGTGCAGATGGATTCCCTGTCAGAGAGCCTGTGTCTGTACAAAAGATTCTAGGAAATGCTCAGCCAAAATGGATTGGCGGTTGGTCAAATACTTTTGCTTATGGGGATTTTTCCTTAACAACCTTAATAGATGCAAGAGTAGGGCAGTACAGGTACAATCAATTGGCTAATTTCTACTCTGCTTTTGGTATTTCAAAAATTACTGAAAATAGAAATGATTATATGGTTTTTGAAGGGGTATTAGCCGATGGTACGCCAAACACCCAAGAGGTATGGTTAGGTCAAGGTATAGATCCGATTTCTGGAAGAAACTATGGCGACGGGTTTTATAGGCTGAATTACAGAGGTGTGTCTGAGAACTTTGTGGAAGATGCTTCTTGGGTGAGACTTAGATCTCTATCACTAAGCTATAATTTGCCAGCTGCCATTTTTGGAGGAAAGTTTGTTCGGAATGCAAATATCAGCGTTACAGGAAACAACTTGATTCTATTAACGAAATATTCGGGATTTGATCCTGAGAGCTCCTCTTTTGCATCTGGATCCAACATAGATGGGTTTGCAGGATTTACTTACCCAGGTGTAAGAAGCTTTTTGTTCACACTTAATTTAGGATTCTAATTATGAAAAAAATCAATAAACTATTTCTCAGTTGCATACTGATTGTGTCAATAGGTGTCTTACCTAGCTGTGATGATTATTTCGACTTGAATGACAACCCTAATCTGGTTCAGTCTCCCACAATCAATGCATTACTTTCTACAGCAACTCATAAATCTGGATTGACAAGTAGAAATGTAGCAAATATAGTGAGTAATTATACCCAATATTTAGCAAGTCCAGTAGCTAGTTCTCCTATTGATACTTATCAAATTACAGATGCGACGAGTGTTTGGGATCAAGTTTATCTGGCCATGGCCGATATTTATGATTTTAGAGAAAGTGCTAGAAGAGTCAATTCTTCCGAACACCTAGGAGTGGCCAATGTATTGTTAGCTTACAATCTAGGGTTGGTTGCAGATGTTTTTGGAAGCGTGCCTTATTCTGAAGCTTTTGGGATGGTCTTGAATCCTAAATATGATTCAGAAGAGTCAGTTTATAATGAAGCATTAGCATTGCTTGCTGAGGCCATCGTCGAATTGAGAAAAACAGACTCTGCTGTGAGGCTTGGTGCGAATGAAGATTTGATACATGGAGGTAATCGCCAAGCGTGGTTGAAAACCGCTTATGCCTTTCAAGCAAGATTGCTAAATAAAATCTCCAAAAAGCCAACTTATAATCCTCAAGCCGTCCTAGCCGCATTGGATAATTCATACACATCAAATACAGACGATGCAGGCATGGGTACATTTGTAGGTGTAAACCCTTGGGCTCAAGTAGCTATTAGTAACGCCAATGCATTGTTGGGAGGTTGGCTATCTGAGAATTTTATAAACCATCTAAATGGTACTACCTATGGCCTTTTTGATCCGAGAATTGAGCAAATAACAGATTTGACTGTCAATGGAGTCTATGTAGGTACTAGGAATGGTGAAGGTAATAGAGGCCCTGGCGCAAATACGATAAAAGATGAATGCTACATCAGTGTGAATTCACCTTGGACGAGTAGGGATTCCAAACTATGGATTGTAACATTTGCTGAGTTGAAATTTATTGAAGCAGAAGCGGCGCTTAGAGCAAACAACAGGCCTAGAGCCTATGCTGCTTATCTAGCAGGTATAAATGCAAACATGCAAAAGCTGCTTGTAGCTCCTACCAAGGCTCAAGAATACATCGATGATCCTATCGTAAGTGTAGGGGAAGCGAATTTGACACTTAATCTTATATTCAAAGAAAAGTATGTAACTACATACTTGAATGCTGAAGCTTGGAATGACGCAAGACGACATGATTATCAGTACAAAGATTTCAGGTTGCCTTTGAATGCAGAATTTAATCAGTTTATAAGAAGGGTGGCATATCCGGTAGGAGAGCTTTCTAAAAATGGTTCAAATGTTCCAGAGGAAGTGCCATTATTTACACCCTTATGGTGGGATAATTAACTCTATATTGATTCCAATATGTATAGTTACCTAGAGGAAATGATTACTGTTGAGTGACGAATGATTTAAATTGAATAAGGGGTTCAACATAAAGTTGGCCCCTTTTTTAATTGGATTTTAAGAAACTCAGCTTTTTCCAAATACAATACTTTCCTATCTTTCGGCATGAAAAACTTTGATGTAGTCATCGTAGGATCTGGACCTGCTGGTGGTATGGCAGCACTAGAAGCTGCTAAGGGAGGTTTAAGTGTTGCTATATTAGAAAAGGAGACTTTGCCAAGATATAAGACATGTGGTGGTGGACTGGTTTTTAGAGGCAAGGATATGTTGCCTTTTGATATTGGTCATGTAGTAGAGAGTGCTTTCAATGAGCTTTATATTTATTTTGATCATTTGGAAAACCCTCTTGTTGCAAAGCGAGACTATCCCATCGTTACAATGGTGATGCGTGATAGTTTTGATGAGTTGATTGTCAAAGAAGCAAGTAAAAGTGGAGCAGTCCTTTTAGAAAATCACCAACTCAAGAGCATAGATTTTCAAGAAAATATTCAGCTGATAACTTCTCAAGGATCTATTTCATGTAAATACCTCATAGCGGCTGACGGAGTGATGGGGCCGACTGCGAAGCTAGCTGGATGGAAAGAGACTAGAAAGACAATCCCAGCTCTGGAATATGAAATTGAGGTAGATACTGAGTCTTTCGAATCACTATCAAAAGAGGCAAGGTTTGATATAGACGCCATTCCAAAAGGTTATGGATGGTGTTTTCCTAAGAAAAACCATTTATCTGTGGGAGTTGGTACTTTTGAAAAGCGCAAGGTGAATTTGCGAGATCATTATCAGCAATATGTAAAGAAGTTAGGAATAAAGCATGTTATCTCCGAACAGGCACATGGCTTCCAAGTACCAGTATCTCCGAGGACAGATGGCTTTGTACGTCAAAATGTTTTTCTTACTGGTGATGCTGCAGGTTTTGCAGATCCTTTGACAGCAGAAGGTATCACAAATGCCTTATACTCAGGTAGCTTGGCAGGTAAAGCAATTGCACAACATTTTGATTCACCAACTTTAGCAGAGCAATCTTATCTCGATGCACTCAGCGTTAGATTGTTGCCTGAATTGAAGTTTACAGGTTATTTGGCACAGCTTTTTTATCACCAAAAGACTCTGAGAAACCTGCTAATGAGGCAAAATGGACAAAGGTATTGCGAAAAAATCACTGATGTCTATACTGGTCACCTTGAACTGAGCAAAGATGTGAAATCAAGAATTTTAAAGAATCTGGGATTAGGAGTTTTTGCTTAGAAAGAAAGAAAAGTATACTCTTTCTTGGTGAATAGACTTATTCCTTTCATACCGAGCAATGTTTCAAATCACTTAGAAGTATACAACTTTCTTTTTTGAGCAGAAATACATACCTATGCAAATTCATTTTCATATCATTATACATTATCAAATAGCTTAAAAGTGCAGAGTTTAAGTTTTCTTAATCTCAATAGGTTCATTGTTACCAAAGTCTTTTCGATACATTTTGAAATCTGTAGTAGGGGATCTTTATGTATATTCATGATCTATTAAAGAGGAAAGGTCACATTCAGTGTACCATGCTATCGAGGATAATTTCGAATGCTATTCACCAATCAATCATGAGAAAAGAACTATTTTAATCAGTTTTTAAACCCAGCTAAATGGCCGTTTAAATAGTTCATTGACAAAGTTCTGTATGTCTAAGATTTGAATTCTAAGATGCATGATTTTATAATTTTTTTTTAAATTATAAGAATTTTTTCGTTTGTTTCCAGGTATTTGTTAATTTAAGATTTAAAAAATTGATTATACGTATCGTTGCCAATGATATCAATTCATTAGCAAATTAGTTTGCAATTGGTATTTATGAACCACTATTCTATAGCAGCTGATATCAATGTCACTATAAATCTACATTTCCCATAGTTACTGGTAAGTTTGCTTATATATTTACTAATCGTGCTTGAAAAATAGTTGCTTATACATAAAAAATCGCCCAAATAGAATGTCATTTAATCAACCCCCAATTCCTAAAAATGAGTTTGATAGAATTCTATCGCTATCTGAGTTTGATCTTGATTATACTGATCTAGAGAAACAATTCAAAGACCTAACGAAACTAGCTGCTAAGGTAGCAGGCACGGAGTTATCCCTGATAAACCTCATAGACTCATTTACTCAATGGTCTGTCTCTGGATATGGAATGGGGACAGGACAAACTCCTCGCGAAGATACAGTATGTCAATATACTTTGATGGAGAGTGAATTTTTAGAGATCAAGGATTTACGTGTAGACCAACGGTTTGAAAACCGAGAATATATGGTTCATGAAAAGCGTCTTGTTTATTATTTTGGAGTGCCACTTACCACTGTTGATGGTTTTAATTTAGGTGCTTTATGCGTTTTGGATAATGATGTAAGAGAGCTATCTCAGGAGAAAATAGAATTGCTCAAAATTATAGCTGATGAAATAGTTAATAGGCTGAAAATTATCAAGGCTGTAAACGACTTGAAAGGGAAGATGCTTGAAATCAAGCAGAATCAAAAAAAGGTAGCTCATGATATCAGAGGGCCTATAGGAGGAATCATAGGCTTGGCAAAGATTATTCAAGATCAAGGCAAAGACAATCAATTGGATGAAGTACTTGATTTTATCAATTTAATTCAAAAAAGTGGAAGTACGGTATTAGAGCTAGCCGATGAAATTCTTTCTCAAGACTATCCCAAACAGCAAGCTCATGCTCCAGTGATTAATCATGGCATTTCTTATAATTTAGAAACTTTGAAAGATAAGCTTTTGGATATGTTTGGTGCTCAAGCCAAGCATAAGCAGATTCTCTTTAAGGTTACTACCACCAAGGGTGTCGAAGATGTACCTTTTCCAAAAAATAAGCTTCTACAAATCATAGGTAACTTGATATCTAATGCCATAAAGTTCACGCAGGAAAAAGGTGAAGTTTTTGTGAATTTAGATATTTTAGAAAAAAATGAGGGGAAAAACTACCTTGTAGTTGTGGTGAATGATTCTGGAATTGGAATAAGCCAAAAGCGGATAGAAGAAATTTTAAATGGAAACGCAAAATCCACGGATGGTACAGGAGGAGAGCATGGTTTTGGATTCGGTCTTACCTTGGTAAAGCACTTAGTAGACAAAGCTTCTGGAGAAATGAAAATAGAATCATCTGATAGTGGGGGTACATTTTTCACGATTCATTTACCGGTCTAAAACTCCCATTTGTTTATCATTGAATCAGCAATTGGAAAGCTTTGAAAGGAAAGGATTTCTATGGCTAAAAAAATTATAGAGGGATTATCAACTAGCCGATTATTTATCAATGAAAATGAAATCAGATTTGACCTAAAAAGTAAAAGACCACTATAGAAGAGGTCTTTTATCTTTTCTCAGGTAAATCCTAGAAATGCTTTATTCAAACTTGAGGTATTCAATATAATTTAAAAATGACACGAGGGTTAGATAAAGGTGTTAAATTAATTTCTTTTGGCTTTATTCAAGACAGGGTTAGCATACATGTCTAAGTAGCTTTTGAAAGCAATTGGGTTGCTAGTATCGACGCCCTTTTGAAATCTCCTTTCAAAGAGTGCTTTTTCTTCATGCGTATACTTATCTTGATAAGTTGAAGTATTTGTAAGCAAATCGTGAGCTATGAAGTTGCTTGGCCATAATTTGAATCCTTTTAAAATATGCTCATCAAGCAAATCTGCAATCAACTGAAATTGCTTGTTCCCATTACTTTCCATACTTCCAATTTCAGAAATCTTATCATTCAGCACTTCACCAATATGAATATGAATCCGCTTTTTTTGCCCCATGATACCACTAAGTAAGGTGATAAAATCTTCATTTTCACCTTTTATATAGCTTTCTGACCTTGCTTTGGCTAATAACTCCGGCATTTTTAGCATATCAGTAGGATCATATTCGTAAGAAATAGATACAGGGACAATGTTTAATTTTTTGAAATAATCAATGGTATTGTCTTCATCAGATGCCATAGAAATCATCTTCAATACACCTTTGTGAGTCTGATCGTTACCATCTTTGGTCCTTCCTTCCCTTTGAGCAATCCATACAGACCTATTTTCCCTCAATAGTGAGTTTTTGATGTAGGCAGAAGTCAATTTAGAGCTTTCCAAAAGTTCTCTCGCAGGAAGACCTCTTTTTATTTTGAAATTTCTTGTGAGCCTAGATAGAGAATTGAGAAATGGTTTTTTAACCAAATTGTCTCCAATAGCTGAGGTAGTCATGGCCAATCCATGTTCATAGAGACTTGCGTTCAGCAAAGAAGTATCAAGAATGATATCTCTATGATTTGAAATGAACAAATAAGAGACATTTTTTTCAAGGTTTTCAAATCCACTTGTAGTAAGTCCTTCAGAACTTTTTTCCAGAACTTTTTGTACTCCTGGATATATAAAATTGATTTGAAAATCTCTGATTGAATGACAATGAGTCATTAGATCTCTCCAATATTCATCACTCACATTTGGAAAAGTGAAATTCATCATCTCCTTAAGCATAGGGTGCATTAAGATTTCTTTTATTGCTTGATCTACCTCTGTATCGTAAAAAGGCCTGATTTCTTCAAAAGGGGACATGCTTTTAGTTTTTGTGCATCACAAATAAACGAAAAAATGCTGAAACACATTCAACTGCTTACAAGTCTAAATATAAAAAAGGTCAGCCTTATGAAGACTGACCTTTTAACTCATTTGGTTTTAGCGTTTTACCTGATGACTAACCTTTGTACAGAAGTAGCACCATTTTGCTCTCTCACATAAATAAGATATATACCTGCGGCTAAGTTTGATGTGTTGAATTGCACCAGTCCATTTCCTTGAGTGATTTGAGACTCAATCAAAATACCCGAAGCAGATCGAAGTTCAATCAACTGTAATCCTTCTACTTTTCGAAGTTCTACGTTTACAATTTGCCTTGCAGGGTTAGGGAATACTCTTATCTGATTTGAGTTTCCTTTTACAGGGAATGAGAATATATCTGAAGTCACAGTGCATCCGCCTGCGTCTGAGATTTGAACAGTGTAATTACCAGCACCTTGGATTCTTGTTTCATTAATGCTTGTAGTTGCAATCAACTGACCATTTTTATACCATTTGTAAGTATATGGGCCTTCCAAAGTGTAGAGTTTACTGCTTTCAAAGTAAACGAATGGTTGAGGTAAGGTGCTTACTTGAACCTCTGCGGCAGACGTTACTGTTGGCTCGCAAAGATCTGCATCTACTATAGCTCTTACCAAGGAAGTTTCAGTGATATCAGATAGTGTAATGCTATACAGCTCAGTAGAGCCTTCTATCAAGGACCAAGATGATCCATCATCTGTCGATATCTCCCATCCAGCTATACTTGCAAATGAACCACCTGACAATTCGAATGTAACACTATTTCCTGCACAAATATCAGTAGAAGAAGGAATTACTACTGGTGCTTCTAAATTACACTTGAAAATAAATCTAGTTTTGACAGGTAAGTGATCAGAGGTAGTCGAATTATAATTTGGTATCAAATCATACGGTGCAACTATTCTTTCTGAATTTACTATCCATAATTCATCTAGTTCATTGGAAATGATCTGATGATCAATCACATTTTCAAAGCTAGGGAAAGTTCGTAACCCAGCATTGCTCAAACTAATCGTAATAGGAGTGTAATTGATTGAATCATTTATATAATTGATGAATGATGTCTCTGAGGTATTTACTGTTGGGGCTGTTTGATCAGCTACTGTTTCATCTAAGTCATCATTAAAATCACCTAAGATGATAAGAGGAACATCTGCATAATAAGTGTCTAAGGAATCTTTTAGGACATTCACATCATATCTTCTCATTGCATATCGTGGATTGCCTGTACTCTCTCCTCCACCATTTGATCTTGTGTGAAGATTTATCAAGGTGAAATTCTGAGTGCTTCCATCTATATTAGCTCTGATATCCATCAAATATGGAAGTCTACCAGAAGCCCAGAATCTATCAGGAGTAGATGGATAATCTACCAATAGACTCGCTGGTACGTCTTTCAGAAGCACCCTAGTTTGAATGGTATCTACAGTGGCAAGTTTGAATAAATAAGTAAGCTTTTGTGCTTCCTCTGCATATTCACCTCCCGCGGATGCAGCTGGTGATACAGCCATACCATAAGCAGGTAGTGCATTTGCCAATTCTGTAAATTTACTCAAGGATGTTATTTCTTGGAACGCATATACATCTGCATCCAAATCTTCAATGATAGTCTTCACATTTTGAAGTTGTAGATCAACATTTGTCGGTCCTTGACCAGAATTGGTCGATCCAAACCACTCTATGTTCCAATTCACTACATCAAAAGTTTTGTCTTTATTGATTGTCGATCCAGTCAGGTAGCCTTGCGAAAGCTCTAAATTTCCACTTAGGAATTTGATAGGGGATGCAAATGCACCTTCTGTTTGTGGAGCAAATCTCACTCGAACTGTCTGCTGACTTCCCAGCTCTGCAAGTGTATAAATCAAGTTAGATTCAAAACTCACTCCATCCTTTGAAAATTCAAATCCCTCTCCAGCGGTAATTGACAAATCTGCCACAGGGTTTGAAAGTCCAAAATTGAAGTTCCTCACATTACTAGAAACACTGCCTACAGGTACTACTCCAAAATGCCAGTAATCTACATTACCAATGTTATTGGAGAAGAATGGCTCTGCTGGAATGTCTGAGCTCGTAAGTTCAAAATCGTCCAAAGTCCATCTTGCTGCTCCAGCTTCTGGAGAAGATTCGTAAAGGAATGCAATTCTGATTGTCTGATTCAAGTAGGCACTCAAGTCTACTTGACCAGAGAAAGTCCACTGATCCGCAGAAGCAAATCTATCACTTAGTTCTATCCAAGTTGAATTATTTGGATTTCCTCCATTATAATCTGTTGATATCAATAACTTAAGTCTAGGTCCTTGGAATGCTACTCTGCTCCAGAATGACATCAAGGGGATATCAAAGCCTGTCAGATCATATGGTGCAGAAATCAACCAGTCCTCATTCAATACAGCCCCACCTGAAAACCCATTGATTTGCAAGCCAAAGGGTGCTGAGGCAGTAGGGGTAGTGCCAGCTCTTCCAAAAGTAGTACATTCCCAAACTTGATTTCCCAATACACTCACCGCTTCCCATCCTGCTGGAAGGTTAGGACAAGTACTGTTGAAATTTTCAAAAATATTGAATGGATCAAAAGCAGAGGCATTCACGCTCAATGAAACTGGAAGAGTACCCGTGGTTTGATGACTAATAGTAGTATTGAAATTCCCAATATTTTCATTGCTAAACTGTACAAAAACGGTTTGTACATTGTTCATTTCTTCTACACTAAATGTTAAAGTAGATGTAAAAGTAATACCATCTTTAGAAACCAAGTATGGATTACTTGAAGTTATATTAATGCCATTTTCTAGATTTTCTGCGGACAGTTCATAAGTCAAGACTGGGGCACTACTAGCAATACTTACAGCACCAAAATTAAGTTCTGTAGGAGTCAAATTGATCTTAGGTACGATCACTCCAGCTGCATCTTTGATGATTCCTGTAAATGAAACTGGCAAAGCTCCAGGGAAGAAATTGGTCACCCTAGATGTACCGCCAGAGGTTACAGTTCCTCCATTTGCAGAAACATCGCTCGTACTAATGATTCGGAATTCGACATCACCACTTAAGTTTTGCAAGCCAGTAAGGTCAATCTCTTGGTTTACGAATGCTCCTGTATGTGTCCATTCTGCCAATCGGGCATTGAAACCATCTCCACTGTAGGTTAGGGCCATATCTCTAGGGCCAGTATTGGAAGAAGTGGATCCGATTTGTAATGAGGTCAGATCGATTAATTTATCTGGAGCAATATCGAACCCAAAAGTAAAATACCTGTTGTCACCTGCATTCCAGCCATTTGAGCTGATAGAATTACCCGCAGCTGCTGGGTTGATTCCACTCCCTCTAGCAAAATCACGAGCAATTACGCCTTGAGCTAGCGATGTACCAGCAGTAGAAACTTGGTTTCCTGGCTGATTGGTAAAGTCCCAGTTGATCAGAGTGATAGGTTCTAGCACCACTGGAATACTCACATTTACTTGCGCCAAACCAATCTGCCTACTTCCTCCTGATGTATTAAATCCTCTATCAGAAGTCCATGTGATTATGATTTGCTCGCCTGGTACAATATTGAGATCTGAAATAGTTGCGGAAACAGTAATATCTTCACCTGCACCTGAGCTATAGCTCAAGTCAGAATAGACTTCCCCATTGATAGCTACAGTCCATTCAGGAAATCTCGTCTGATCTAGCCTAGCGGATTTACCTAAATATGAAACTTCCAGATCATTGATAACTTGACCAGTTGTATTTTCAAGAGTCAAAGAAGCTGTAAATGTTCCTGTAGTACCAGTATGCTGATATCCCATGACGTCGCCTCCTCTAAATCCACCAGCTGTACCTGCTCCAAATAGGCCCGCATAGTTTAAAACTCCACCAGTAAAGCTCCATTCTCCATTTACTCCAAAAGAATTCACTGGACTAGTCAAATTTACAAACTGAGTAAAGTCTTGTATATATGGTATCCCAGCTGTCGGGGTAGAGGGTAATTCAATGGTAAACTCAGCAGATGTCACCTCACTGACAGCAAACCCCTCCGCAATTGCTATAGCAGCAATAGTTGTAGTTGAAGCTATTTGAATTGGAGATACATAGAGCGTGCTTCCCAGAGTAGGTATACTACCATCCAAAGTATAGTAGATGGAAGCATTGACTGTACTTGAACTCAAAGAGACTTCTTGAATGGTATCAAAAAAACCACCATTAGGGTTGAAGGCTGGTGCTGCTGCATTTGGAAGGATGATACCTAAGGATTCACCTTCTATAAAAATCTCATCTATTCTATTGGTTCCAGTGGAAGCTGTGATTCCATCATTAACTGAAACATCAGAGGTATTGAGCCATCTGATATAGATTAAGCTTTGGTTGCTCAGATCCTGCGGTAAGGGGACTTTGTTCAAGACACCCGTAGTCAGGTTATTGGCTACATTAATGGCAGCATTAGGGATATCTTGCCATGAGCTACCATCCAAGCTAAATTGAGCCTTGAATTCTTTGGGTCCTGTGTTAGAGGATTGTTGCTTTGAGGAAAGTGTCAGGTTTTCGTATCCTGAAGTATTTACGGTTACCTGCCAATATCTTTCTAAAGCAAAATTGTTCCATCCGTTTGAGGTGATGGCTCTTCCTGGCGAACCTGCCACGTAGCCTGTAGAGTTGGCATTGATAAGCGAAATTTCGCTTACACCCACATTACTGGATGTTCCTTGATCTGCAAGTGGGGACTCACTCCCCGTAATAGTTCCAAAGGTCCAACCTGCAACTACTGTCGTCTGAGCCATGATTTGACTCATACTTGAGATGAAGGTCAGTAGGAGGATTACTGTAATTAGTAAATGTTTTTTCATTAAAATTGGTTTTGGTAAGAAATTTTTTTCGGTTTACATTCCGATAAATGTTGTTAAAAGTAGTCTTAAATGTGATAAACTGCCAAATAATATTGTTATCAAAAAGTTATTTAATTGAGTTTGTTTGAAAATTAAAATGGCTTCATAAAATTATTACAAACTTTTATGAAGTTATTATAATATCGTTCTTAGTTTGTTATGTTTTGGTCAAGAGGAGGATTTGTTTGGTTTGATCGGTTTTTTTACAAAATTCTATTTGTATTAGGTTATAAAATAGATACTATCCAAAAAATGAATGCTTTGGGTTATAACTTAGAAAAATAATAGTTAATTTAGTGTTGGAAAAACTTTAGGGGTGCCAGCAGGCTGAGATCATACCCTTTGAACTTGATTTGGATCATACCAACGAAAGAAAAAGTAAGCTATATACTACTAATGTATAGGTTTCTAGTCGATGCTGACGCACTAATTTTTTTCTTCATAAAAGATAGTATATGAAAGCATCAATAATTCAAACATTCGAGAAAGTTAAACTTCATCCTTCACTGGTACAATCTGTTACCAACTACGTGGTAATGAATAATACAGCCAACGCTTTACTGGCGTTAGGCTCATCTCCCATAATGGCACATGCTCATGAGGAGATGGAAGAAATGTCCCAAATCATAGATGCTTTGGTGATTAATATTGGGACCTTGGATGCCTATTGGGTGGAGAGCATGGAGATGGCTGTAGCTGCTGCCCAAAAGTATGGGAAGCCATGGATACTAGACCCCGTTGGTGCAGGAGCTTCTTCTTATAGAAATGAGACATTGAAGAAATTACTGGAGAAGAAGCCTACTGTGATCAGAGGTAATGCGTCTGAGATCATGGCTTTGGCCAAAATGAGTGTCAAAAGTAAAGGCGTAGATAGCACCAATTCTTCCGATGAGGCAGTGGAAGGAGCAAAACTATTATCAAACACATACGGGTCAGTTGTATGTATTTCAGGAGCCATCGATTACATCATAGATGGAGATAGACTAGTGTCGATTGCCAATGGGAATCCATTGATGGCAAAGGTGACAGGTATGGGATGTACCGCAACTGCTGTCATTGGTGCATTCTTAGGGAGAGAGAACGATCCCTACCTAGCAACAGTAACTGCTATGGGTATCATGGGTGTGGCGGGAGATATAGCTAATGAAAAAGCAGAAGGTCCTGGGACACTACAATTGTATTTTTATGATGCATTGTATGAGTTGACTTCAGATATCCTCATGAGTAAAATCAAACTAGAGATTTATGATTAGGTCTTTTCCTTACAGACTTTATTTGGTGACTGATGAGGCGGCATGTTTGGGACGGGATTTCTTTTGGGTAGTCGAAGAGGCCATCAAAGGAGGGGTTGATGTGATTCAGCTTCGAGAGAAAAATCTCAATGAAGAAGCTTTTTATCTCAAAGCAAAATCATTGAAGGTCATTTGTCAAAAGTATAATGTGCCTTTGATTATCAATGATAGCGTAGACGTGGCCAAGGCTGTAGGAGCTGATGGAATACATGTAGGTCAATCTGATATGTCTATTTCTACTGTGATCAATAGGGTAGGTGACATGATTCCTGTTGGTTTATCTTTAGATTACCTAGAAGAATTGTATGCCGAGGATGCTAATGATGCGTGGTATTATGGTGTGAGTCCAATTTTCAGCACCCCCACCAAGAGTGATACTAGGGCAGTGTGGGGCTTGGAGGGCTTACAAGCGCTGAGAAAACTGACTGAGAAAAAGTTGGTGGCAATTGGTAATGTCAAAGTAGAAAACGCAGCTGAGATCATTGCAGCAGGTGCGGATTGCCTTGCAGTGGTTTCTGCGATTTGTAGTGCAGATGATCCTGCACATGCTGCGAAAGCACTAAAAAAAGAAATAGATAGAGGTCTTAAAAAATCATGAAAATGAAGAAAAAATATGTTCCTGTACTGAGTATTGCAGGTTCTGATAGTAGTGGAGGAGCTGGGATTCAAGCAGATTTGAAGAGCTTTTCAGCTCTTGGATGTTATGGTATGACTGTATTGACAGCCACTACAGCTCAGAATACCAAAGGTGTGAGAGGTATCCACGGTATCCCCGTAGGGCATATTATTGATCAATTGGATGCAATTCTTGATGATATACCACCAAAAGCTATCAAAATCGGGATGCTGGATAGGCCTGAAGTTGTAGAGGCCTTGGCAAACAGACTGAAGAATTTTTCTATTCCTATTGTATTTGATCCTGTGATGGTGGCTACTTCTGGAGATCGTCTAATTCAAGAAGAGACTATTGCTTCTATCAAAGAGTATTTGATGCCTATTGCAACATTACTTACGCCAAATTTGGATGAGGCTGCTCTTCTTTGTGGATTCGAAGTCAATTCATTTGACCTGATGAAGAAAGCTGGAAAAAAACTTTTTGATCTCAATAATCAAGCAATATTAATAAAAGGAGGGCATTTAGATAATGAAGTGATTCAAGATCTACTAATCTTGAAGCATGGGGAATCATTCGTATTCGAAAATTCAAAAATCACTTCAAAAAATGTTCATGGCACTGGATGTTCACTATCCTCAGCGATTGCGGCAGAACTTGCCAAAGGAGAAGTATTGCAAGAAGCAGTACTTAAAGCGAGAAATTACATTTTTCAAGCAATATTGCTAGGAAGATCTGTACAAATAGGTCACGGAAATGGACCACTAAATCATTTCTTCAATCCTCAAAAACAAATCATCAATGAAGTGGAGTGATGAAGCTTGGGCAAGAATCCAACCAATCTACCAGAAAATACTAGACCTGGATTTTAATACCCAACTTGCAAACGGTACACTGGACAAGGAGAAATTTAAGTTTTATATGGCTCAAGACGCCTATTATTTAGGTGAATTTGGTAAAGCATTGAGTGCTATTTCTTCTAGAATGAGAGATTTAGATGATGTATTGGCTTACTCAAATTTTGCTACAGGTGCCATAGTAGTAGAGAGAGCTTTGCACGAAGGCTATTTCAAAACCTTGGGTGTACCTGATGATGTCAAGCCAACGCCTACCTGCTTACTTTATACCAATTTTTTATTGAATCATGCAGCTTATAGTAGTGTTGAAGTAGCATTGGCGGCTGTTTTGCCTTGTTTTTGGATTTACAAAAGGGTAGGGGACTATATCTATGAACTTCAGCAGGATGTAAGTATCAATCCATACAAGGAATGGATAGACACATACGCTGGAGAAGAATTTGCCAGTTCAGTAGAAAGGGCAATATCAATTACAGATAAACTTGCTGATTCATCTAATTCTATTCAAAAAGAATCCATGCATTTAGCATTTGAAAGAGCTACGAAACTTGAGTGGATGTTTTGGGATTCTGCTTTTAAAATGGAAAAATGGCCGATCTGAACAGTTTTGATTGGCGGAATTTAAATTGATGGAATGTAAAATGAAAAAAAGCTGTACCTTCAAGATGCAGCTTTTTCAATTTAACAGTGAGCTTATTTGATAATCGCGTCTATGGTTTTGATTGTGCCATCAGCTTGATGTTCTAATTCTGTCATTTTAATGTTTCTCAGATAGGTTTCTCCCGAAAGCTCTGTGTCATGATAGAAGATATACCATTTACCATTAAATTCAACTATAGAGTGATGATTTGTCCAGCCTTGTACAGGATTCAGTATGACTCCCTGATACGTAAAAGGTCCGTACGGAGAGTCACCAATACCATACGCAATATTATGCGTATCTCCAGTTGAATAAGAGAAGTAATATTTGTCGTTATACTTGTGCACCCAAGCTGCTTCAAAGAATCTTCGGTCGTGGTCTCCTGCGGTGATAGGGGAACCGTCTTTGTCTAGAATAGAAACTTTTCTTGGCTTCTCCCCAAACTCTAACATATCTCCACTTAATTTTGCTACCATTGGACTGATCGCAGGCTCATCGTCTTCAGGCTCGTCATCGTATGGAGAGCTACCTGTAGAAAGGTATTCTCCAGTTCTCCATTTTTGCAATTGACCACCCCATATTCCACCCCAGTAGATATAATATTCGTTGCCATCTTGAAATACTGCTGGGTCTATACTGTAAGAACCCTTCATCGGCTCTGGCTGCGGGGTAAAAGGTCCTGTTGGGCTATCGCTCACAGCCACACCAAGTCTGAATATATCGTCGTGATCTTTAGCTGGAAAATACAAATAATATTTATTGCCCTTTTTTGCTGCATCTGGAGCCCAAAGTTGCCTTTTTGCCCATTTGATATCATCTAAATCCAATGCCTTTCCATGATCTACGACTTCTGAATTGACATCATCCATACTAAATACATGATAATCTCTCATATTGAAATGCGCCCCTGAATCATCTTCTTCTACCACTGACTGCACATCGTGTGATGGGTAGATGTAGATTTTACCATCAAAAACATGCGCTGAAGGGTCAGCTGTATACATGTGACTGACCAAAGGTTTATTTAGAAACTTGGTTTCGTTTTCAATTTCAACGGATTGCTCTTCCTCATTTTCTTGCTGCTTTTGTTCATTACAGCTCATTATCAAAAGAGGAACTGCCGAAAATAAAAGCAGTCGTTTAGGGAATTTTAGGTTCATAGATTTAGATTTTTAAAGATTGTTTCAATTGAACAACCAAAATATAAAAAATGAAATCGGTTTCAAAATGTTTTTTTACTTATAGCATCATTCAAAATCTTAATATCTGATTCTGATTCAAAAGTTGTAGTAACATTGAATGAGAAACATAGTACTTCAGGAAAGATTCGGACACATGATCTTCTGAGAAGCTAAGTTGATAAATGTATATGAAATGCTTCGTGTTAGCTTAATAAATAGATATTGGAATGAAATCGGTTTCAATTTAAGGTATTCTTTTAGCTAAAAAACAATAAAGCTTAGAAGATATTTGTAAGGTTATTTTTTTAAGACCAGAGGAATTCAGACTCTCTGATTTCTATGGTTGATTTTTTTATTCTCCAACTTTTAGACCTGATCCTTAGCCTCTGAGGCAAAAACCAACTGAGGTAATCCATTTCTTCCAATTCTTTAATTTACCCTGGAAATCTATTGACCTCAATTCCCCAACTTTTAGGGCTGATCCCTGATCTCTAAAATTGTACGTGATTCTGTACGTAACAAAACAAAAAACCCTGTCTACAGCTTGTAAACAGGGTTTTTGTTGACCGACTAGGGCTCGAACCTAGACTCTTCTGAACCAAAATCAGACGTGTTGCCAGTTACACCATCGGTCAGTAATTCTTAAAAGGAAACTGCTTTCCTTTATTGTGTCACAAATGTAGGGGTACTTTCTATTTTATGCAAGTGTATGATTGAAGTTTTTTTGCTAAATACCTTAATTCCCTTAATTTCAGAAAGAAAAAAATCAATAGCAGCTGTTTTTTTATGAAATATATTCAAGGTAGGGTAGATTTCTTTTAACTATTGAAATGATCAATAATCAAGAGCTAATTCGAAGTATAATTAGCCTATTCGAAATTTCCTTCTTGAGTAATAAATGCAAGCTGATTTTAAGTCTTGCTTGAACTTCCTGTATTCATACAGGCCTATATGGAAGCCAGATTCCGCATGTACAGTGGATCGGTTGAATACTATACCTTAGAATGGATTCCTACTGATTAATTATATTCTAAGCTTTCCATCCATCTAGAGCAGGGTTGAGAGCTACAATATATCATAGAAGCAATATTTTAAATAGATTACTACTGATTTTGCAGATTTTCATGAAAAGGAAATAAAAATTTGAACCGAAATCGTTTGAAAATTATGTTTTTATTAAATAGTCGGATATTTGTTTGTTAATATGGAAATAGTTCTTAACATTTGATAATTATTTCATTATTAACCTTTTATTTATTGAGTCATGGCAATTAAAAATTTGGAAAAAACCGTTTTGAGTACTTTAGAAAAGCTGGACAAACTTAAGCTTGATGAAAAATTATATGCTGAGCTTTCATGGTGCTACAGAAGCTATGAGAATGATCAAAACCCAGTTGGTGTAATTGAGAAAAGTAATCAAGCATTGGAGTTGCTTAAAGCAAAAAGAGAGGAAAGCCCAAGAGCAGTATCTAAAAAGCTAATTGAGGACTTAGAGAAGCTTGTATCAGCAGAATAGTTGATGTTTTTGTATTAGGGATGGGAATTGAAACCTCATTTGGGGGGGAAGCCTTGTCCCCTTCAGCTCATTGGAATATAAAATAATAGGGGGGATGCTTCAATAGAAACATCCCCCCCTTGTTATTGTTGAATAATCTATGATTACTCAGCTACAACTGCGAATTTCACGTTGCTTTTCACTTCTCTGTGTAGATCAACTTCAGCTTCGAATTCACCTGCTGTTTGTACTGGTACATTGATAGAGATTTTCTTTCTATCGATCTCGATACCATGTGCTGAAAGTGCGTCAGAGATTTGAAGCGTAGTCACTTTACCAAATATCTTACCTGACTCACCGATTTTAGCTTTTATTTCCAAAGTAATAGACTCAAGCTTAGCTGCGATGTTCTCAGCTTCAGTTTTTACTTTTTCTGCTTTGTGCGCTGCTTGCTTGATGTTTTCAGCAAGAACTCTCTTGTTAGAGTCTGTTGCCAATACTGCAAACCCTTGAGGGATAAGGTAGTTTCTACCGTATCCAGGCTTTACATCTACAAGGTCATTCTTGTAGCCTAAATCCTTTATGTCTGTTTTAAGAATAACTTCCATTATAATTTAATTTTTTTGATTTGTAAATAATCGATCCGTTTTGGATTATTTCAATCCATCAGCTACGAAAGGCAATAAAGCTAAGTGTCTTGCTTTTTTGATAGCATTAGCCACTTTTCTTTGGAATTTCGCAGAGTTTCCGGTCAATCTTCTAGGAAGGATTTTACCTTGCTCGTTCACAAACTTCAAAAGGAAGTTAGGATCTTTGTAATCGATATATTTGATACCGTTCTTTTTGAATCGGCAATATTTCTTTCTATTCTCAACTCTGTTGATTGGTTCGTTTCTTAGTGTCATTAGGCTTGCTCCTCCTTAGCTTCAGCTTTTTTATTAAATTCACCTTTTCTTCTCTTGTCAGCATAAGCAACTGCATGCTTGTCCAATACTGTCGTCAAGAATCTCATTACTTTCTCGTCTCTTCTGATTTCAAGCTCAAACTTTTTGATCAAAGTTGGTAGTGACTTGAATTCAACCAATACGTAGAAACCGGTGCTTTTTTTCTGAATTGGATAAGCCATCTTTTTTAGACCCCAATTTTCAACATTTACGATTTCTGCCCCCTCTTCTTTTAACAAGTTTACAAACTTGTCTACGGTATCCTTCATCTGAACATCAGACAAAACGGGAGTTAGTATGAATACCGTTTCATAATTTTTCTGGAACATGTTTGATTTGATTAAATATTGTTTACTTAAACAGTCCGCAAAAGTAGTGTTTTAGAAATTAAATTCCAATTTTATTTAACTTCAAATTTACCTTTCCCGATTTGATAATTGTCAGCATAGATGCGTACTTCGTATGTTCCTGCTGCATATTTGCTTCCTTTTTCATAAAAATAGCTTATCGATTGCATCGTGTTGTCAAATAGTATGTCTTGATGTACCGTGTAAAATTCCTCTCGACCATCGATTATAAAGGTGCCTGAACCTCTTGCAATATCAAATATTGGTTGGTTGTTTGGAGCTATGATCTGTACATAGATATCTCTTGGACCCTTAGGAGCTACTTTGTTATCAGCTAAATTGAAGCTAATTTTCAATCTCTCTAGTTGTCTGTTGCGAAAACCATCTTCTCTTTCTTTTCCTCTCGAGTTGACCGCGGCCACTACAATATTCTCAGCCTTGAGCCTTGCAGCGATATTTACTTTTTCCTCGAGTTCTTCTTTTTTGATGTTTAACTGTACCACTTTTTCCTCAATCTCAGCTTGAGAGCTTTTCAACTCTTGATTTTCGGAGAATAGTTGCTGGTTCATTTCTCTCAAGTTGATAATTTCTTTATCTTTTTCTTGGAGCATAGAGGTGTAGCTATTGATTCTTTTGTTCAAAGCATCAATTTCTTGAGATGACCTTTTTCGATCTGAATTCCTTTCGGCTATGAGTTGCTCTCTAATCTCCTCTAGGGAGCTTATGTCCCCACCGAGTTTTTCTATTTCTTTGATCCTTAGGTCAAGCTGGTAAGTTATAGAATCAAGCCTTTTGTTGATTTCATCGTTTTCTTCTGATAATACAATGATCTCTTCTGACTTCTTATTTCTATCTACTGCATCATAGTATAACTTTATGCCACTTATAATTACCAAAATAATCAATACGATGATTAAAATATTTTTGCCATTTTCTGACTTTTTGGAATTATCCTTCTCTAAATTGGTGTTCATTTTAAATAGAAAGTAATATTTGCGCAAATTAATAATTTATCATGAATCTTTCACTCGATCAGGACTATTGGTCTGCAAGATATAAGGAAAATCAAACAGGCTGGGATCTCGGAGAAGCTTCCACTCCGATTAAGCAATTTTTAGACCAAGTCACAGATAAAAACATAAAGATATTAATACCTGGAGCAGGAAATGCCTATGAGGCTGCATACGCCTATAATATGGGCTTTAAAAATGTTTATGTTTTAGATTTTGCATTGCTGCCTTTGGACAATTTTAAACGAACTTATCCAAATTTCCCAATGAATCAATTATACTGTGAGGACTTCTTTGATCATGAGGGTAGCTATGACTTGATCATTGAGCAGACTTTTTTTTGTGCTTTGAATCCATCTCTTAGGTCAATGTACGCTGAGAAGATGGCGAAATTACTCAAAGATGGGGGAGTATTGGCTGGTGTATTATTCAATAAAAACTTCACCCATGTAGGCCCTCCGTTTGGAGGCAGTAAGGACGAATATATTGGCTATTTTGAACCATTCTTTGACATACAAATAATGGAATCTTGCTATAACTCTATTTTACCAAGACAAGAATCAGAGTTGTTTATTAAGTTGGTTAAATAACTTGCTTTTGATTTTGACCTTTTGTAAAAAATAAATCTGATTATACGCTTTTTTGGCAGTAACTTAAATTCATTGGCTCAACAGGTTGCTAATGGTCAATATCCATAAGTATCCAATATCAATTTATATCTGAAGTTAGATAAATCGGAATTTTGTAATGTCATTGGCAAAGTTCCGTATATCCATAAAATAAATTTATGGGAATTAAAAGTGAATGTTAGATCTTGAGCACATAATTATCTTTGGGTAATTTTGGATTAAAAAATAAAATTCCCGCTTCATAAAAATCCATAGACAGACGGACTTCTGGAAATTTCAAGATTTCTTTCCAAGCCTTTTCCATAGATGGAGACCAGTGGATGTCAGCAATTACAATGATAGATTGTGTATGAGTATATGGTAAAATTTGTCCGAAGTAAGAGCATGTTGCTTCATAGGTATGGGTAGCATCGATCAGAACAAAATCCAATTTCTCTATTTTCATCAGCAACTTGGGGAGTATTCTTTCGATTTCACCTAGTATAAAGTTGGTGTTTAGATCCTTTTTATGTACTTGTGCCTTTTTCCACAAAGCCTTGGATCCTTCAATAGTGTAGAGGATTCCATGGGTAGCTTTAGACAAATATCTTGTAGTGATGCCTGTACAAGTCCCTAGTTCCAAAACCTGTTGTGCTGGTGTATATTGACAAAAATATTGATAAAGCTGAGCAAATTTCCTGCTGGACGTGCTATACTTTGTAATGCTGGAAGTTTTCCGCTTATTGTTTTTCAGATGTTTGGAACCTGCTCCATAGTCTTCGATATGCAGTTCCTGATGATCCAATAATAATTTTGATCTATATTCTTCAATCTCGAGGTTTTGTTTTTTTTGCTTTTCGAGAAAATCTAAAAGTCCTGTATAAATTTCAAATACGGAAGGAGACTGTAATGCATACTGGTCTTCTTGATAAAGCCAATATTTGAGATAGGCTATCAAAGGATGTGTTTTATGAAATAAACTCAATTGTTAAATATCTGGGCGATTAGTTGGAACTCTGGGATGGTTACGCGGAATCTTGAACCATCTTGTATTTTCTCCATGGTGTAGCTTCCTCTCATTTTACCCAATCCTGATTTGAGATTGCAACCTGATATATATTCGTGTGATTCTCCTGGCTCGAGAACTGGTTGCTGACCAACTACTCCATCACCTTCTACTATCTTAAACTCATCACCTGCATCATGAATTTCCCATCTTCTGGTGAGAAGTTGTATGGTAAAAGGACTATTGTTTTCTATCTTTACCTTGTATGTGAATACGTAATGCTTCTGATAGGGGCTTGAGAATTCTGGCTGATAGGAAGCTATTACGGTTACCGTAACTCCATCTGTAGTGGCGCTGACCATAATTTATGTTTGGTTTGAGACCTTGGAAACAAATCTATATCATTCTAATCAAAAGACAACGAAAAATAATAACAATGGATGTAAAAATCGAAGATAGTTGGAAGACAATATTAAAAGATGAGTTTGAAAAGCCTTATTTTTTGGATCTAATTGATTTTGTGAAAAGGGAGTATGCTTCTCATGAAATTTTCCCGAAGGGGAGAGATATATTCAATGCATTTGCTCATTGTCCATTTGATAGGGTCAAGGTCGTAATCTTAGGTCAAGATCCTTATCATGGAATAAATCAGGCACATGGACTTTCATTTTCTGTCAAGCCAGGTGTCCCATTTCCGCCTAGTTTGTTGAATATATTTAAAGAAATCAATAGAGACTTGGACTTACCTATGCCATCGGATGGTGATCTTACCCGCTGGGCTGACCAAGGTGTTCTTTTGCTCAATGCTACTTTGACAGTCAGGGCGCATCAAGCGGGTTCTCATCAAAAGAAAGGTTGGGAAACTTTCACAGATGCGGTCATCAAAAGAATCGCCGATGGGAAACAGCATGTGGTGTTTTTATTGTGGGGTGCTTACGCACAAAAAAAAGCTTCGTTTATTGATGATTCAATTCATTTAAAGCTACATGCTCCACATCCAAGTCCATTATCTGCTCATAGGGGATTTTTAGGTTGTGGACATTTTTCTAAAACCAATGAATACTTGGCTAAAAATGGCTTAGAAGAGATAAATTGGTGAAAAAGCGTTCAATTTGATTTTAATTAAGTCTCCTATGATTAGGGGAGTCAAGAAACAAGAATCAAGTGACTAAAATCAAGTATCAAAGAAACAAGAATCAAGACACAAGAGTTATCTTGTGTCCTGATTCTTGTTTGATACATTTTTTTGTATTGATTTAAAATGAAACCATTGGTTCTTTCATATCACCATGCATTCCTCTTAATTTTTTTTTGGACTCAAGTTTCAAGACACAAGATCTAAAATAACTTAGGCCTTACATGTTTAGGATTAGCATGCATAAATAAAGCATATTTCGCCGCACCTGTCTACCCAAAGGTAGAGGTATATTTCAACTTTATTTCGCCTCAGCATATTCCTTCTCACTTCATCCTTCCCCCTTCATCCTTATTTTATTCCATTGAAAATTCTATTCCACCTGATCTTGCTGAACATTGATTTGTGTTTGTCTAGAGAAAGCCACAGGAACCATGCTTTTCCTACGATATGATCCTCTGGTACAAATCCCCAATACCTAGAGTCCAAAGAGTCGTGTCTATTATCACCCATCATGAAATAATAATTTTGCTTGAAAGTGTATTCGGTAATTTCTTGATTGTCTATGAAGAGCTTGTTGTTGCGAACTTCCAGATTCTTGTGACCTTCGTACTTTTCTATGGTAAAAGCATACTTGGCCATGTTTTCCTCATCCAAGGTAATTGTAAAGCCCTTGCCGGGGATTTCCAAAGGTCCGTAGTTGTCTTTATTCCATCCAAAATATGCTCCGTCAGGAAACACACGGGCGTCTCCCATTCCTTCTCTATCAATCCTTGGGGTTACATCATTTACAGCAGGGGATTTTTCCAAATTTTGAACATCATCAGCTGTTGCATAGATTAAATATCCAGCACCATTATCAAATGGATAAAAGCTGTCTCTATTGATATTATTATCTTCAAAAAAGTCAATAGAAAGCCTTTTATCAGTCAAAAGGTCATAGGACAGTTGGAGTTTTGGAGGACTTGGTTCAGCCACACCATTGATATATACTTGACTCTTTTTGATTTCGAGTAGATCTCCAGGTACAGCCACCGCTCTTTTGATGTAGTTTGTTTTGAGATCTACTGGATATTCATATTCAGCAGGATAATTGAATACCACCACATCGTTTCTTTTTACAGAAGTGAAACCTGGTAACCTCCAATAGGGAAGTTCAATCCAGTCCAAGTAAGAATTGATATCCGTACCCCAAATTTTTTGATGTGTAAGCGGCATTTGTAAAGGTGTCTTTGGTACTCTTGTACCATAGTGCATTTTGCTTACAAAAAGGAAATCACCTACCAGCAGGGATTTTTCCATGGATGCAGTAGGGATAGTAAATGGCTCTAATAATAGCCACCTGATCAAGCTTGCAGCAACTACAGCAAAGACCAATGCGTCAATCCATTCTCTTGTTGCTGATTTTTTCTTTTTTTCTCTAGTCATAAATTTCAAAAGTTTTAGAAAGATAGGAAATCATCCATTGATAGCACACCTTTTTTATCCTTGATCCACTCCGCTACCAAAACCGCACCAAGTGCGAAACCTTGTCTGCTGTGTGCTGTATGGGTGATCTCAATGTCATCTATAGGTGACTGATAGCGAATGATATGTGTCCCTGGTGCAGGGTCAATTCTCTTGGCTATAATTGGAATGATCTGTTCGTTTTCGATCATTTCTTCGGACAGTTTCCAGCCTTTTAGACTGGGGATGTTTTGCAAAATACCTTCAGCAAGTGTAATTGCTGTACCACTTGGAGCATCTTTTTTTTCAGTATGGTGAACTTCTTCCATCCTGATTTTATAGTCTTTTTGATCGCCCATCAACTGAGCCAAAAACTTGTTGACTTTGAAGAAGATATTGACACCAATTGAATAATTGGAGGCATAAAAGAA
Organism: Belliella kenyensis; assembly: GCF_022549675.1. GTDB lineage: Bacteria > Bacteroidota > Bacteroidia > Cytophagales > Cyclobacteriaceae > Belliella > Belliella kenyensis. Next base: position 94,893 of record NZ_JAKZGR010000006.1, read on the forward strand.
GGCTGTATTTTTATCTATGGTCAATTGATCGATATTGGGCTTCTGATCCAACCATCCTGTGGTGCCTGATACAACGGGAATTCCCTTACTGATTGCCCATTTGATATTTTCAACAGCTGCTTCAGGTTGAGAAAATTCAATAGCGACGTCTATGGAGTCTGCATCTAGATGGTCTAAATCCGATCTGTTATCAATGTTGATTTTTGCTGCTATGGAATGTCCACGGGACTCAGCGATTTCGCTTATGATTTTACCCATTTTTCCATATCCGAGTATTAGTATATTCATGGTTTAGAAATTTAGTTTTAAAGATAACCCAATCACTCTACCTCCTGCAAAGAGGCTTTCATAGGAGGGCTCGAACTTCATACTGATATCATCACTTACATCAAATCCCGATAGGTGAGCGTCTACTTGAGCGTCTACGATGTTCAAAACATGGATAGCTGCAAACACGATATAATTGAGGTCTCTGTACCTTCTCCAGGTGTCGACGTTGCGTACAAGTGCATCCCTGTTTAGGTTTGGAAATATTTCACTTTGTCCTTGCTGATCAAAGGATCTCAATTCTTGGCGAAACAAGCGATACCTTCTACCATTGAAATCAATGAAATAAAGGTTGGTCGCAAATCCACCATATATAATAGGAACTTTCCATATTTTCTCATTGTAGATTTGCCCTGCTCCAGGAAGAATTGCAGACAATATAGTTGCGGTTTTGGGATCTTTGGGTAGTTTTTCCCTAAGTTCTATCTTGATTTCCAAAGGTTCATTGCTTTCTTCTTCATTTTGTGAAAAGCAAGGTGTCTTTGCTGAAAGCAATAAAACAAAAACAGCAATGGACTTTAAAAGTACCATTGCTAATTTATATATTTTATTTTTTTGGCTGTTGGGAAAGGGCCTCACAAGCTTAAATGATCTCAAGTATTTCCAAGATTCTGTTGAGGTCTGAAGCAGAAGAGAAAGGGATTTTGATTTCACCTTTGTTCTTTTCATTAGCTTTCAGTTGTACTTTAGAACCAAAATGATTGGCGAGTCTCTGTTGGAGTTTGCCTATTTCGTATTTTCTCACTGGATCTAGGCCTCCATTGTTTTTTGATTCAGGCTCATCACCTTGGTTGTTTAGAGCTTTTACCAAGGCCTCAACTTTACGTACGCTGAGCTCTTCTTCAACAGTTTTTTTGAAGATTGCCAACTGCTTATCAATATCTTCTATATTGACTAATGCACGTGCATGGCCCATACTTATGACTTGATCTCTAATACCAGCTTGAATATCAGGAGGCAGCTTGAGAAGTCTCAGATAATTGTTTACAGTAGTCCTATTTTTCCCAACCCTATCGCCAAGTTCTTCCTGCTTGAGGTCACACTCTGCAAGTAATCTCTGATAAGAATGAGCTATTTCAAGTGCATTAAGATTCTCTCTTTGTATGTTTTCAATCAATGCCATCTCCAGCATTTGTTGATCATTAGCAGTTCTTACATAGGCTGGAATTTTTGTCAATCCAGCTAATTTTGAAGCTTGAAACCTTCTCTCACCTGATATCAGTTGGAATTCATTGTCTGCTAATTTTCTAACTGTGATAGGCTGTATGATGCCTTGGACTTTGATGGAGTCGGAAAGTTCCTGTAGTGCATCTTTGTCAAAATGCGTTCGTGGTTGGTATGGGTTTACTTGAATTTCTGAAATTGAAATTTCATATATACCCGCAGTACTCTGCGCTGGTATTAGCTCTTCTTTTTGTATTTTCTGAGGTGAGTCTTGAAGTAATGCTCCCAATCCTCTTCCTAATGCACTCTTCTTTTGTGGTCTTTTATCAGCCATAGTTTTGCTGTCAATTTACTTTTTCCATTCCATTTTTGGTGGCAATTTCACTAGCCAAATTCAAATAGGCCATTGCACCTTTTCCTTCTGCATCAAAAGCAATCACTGGTAATCCAAAACTTGGAGATTCGCTTAGTCTGACATTTCGAGGTATGATGGTATCGAATACCAATCCTTTGAAATGAAGTCTTACTTCATCCACTACCTGATTAGAAAGCCTAAGTCTTACGTCATACATAGTCAATAGTATTCCTTCAATCTCCAAATCAGGGTTTAATCTGGTTTGGATAATTTTTATAGTATTCAATAATTTCCCTAATCCTTCTAATGCAAAATACTCACATTGTACAGGTATAATTACTGAATTTGCTGCTGTAAGGGCATTTATCGTAATCAATCCCAAAGATGGAGAGCAATCTATGATTATGAAATCGTATTGATCTTTGATCGATGCGATAACTGATTTCATTTTTTCCTCCCTATTTTCCAAATTGATCATTTCTACTTCTGCACCTACCAAATCTATGTGAGAAGGCACTAAGTCTAAATATTCAAGATCTGTTTTGGTGATGATGGTGCTTATTTCAATTCCATCTACCATACACTCATATATGCTCGTCTCGATTTCTTTGGGATCTTGCCCTAGTCCAGACGTAGTATTAGCTTGAGGGTCAGCATCGATGACAAGGGTCTTGAACTCTAGTACAGCCAAACTTGCTGCTAGATTCATCGCTGTGGTAGTCTTGCCAACTCCACCTTTTTGATTTGCAATAGCAATTACTTTTCCCATTATTTAGGTTCAAATGGTAATAGATTCTCCAATATTAAGCAAAATCAATTCTTTTCCTGCTTTCGTTGCAGTTTTTTTTGCAGACTCTAAGTCTATCTCGATGTAAGGAAAAGTATCGAAATGCATTCCGATTATTTTATTTGTACCCACAAAATCTGCTGCTTTGATCGCATCATCGATTCCCATGGTAAAATTGTCACCTATAGGCAGAAAAGCAAAGTCAATATTAAATTCTTCGCCTATAAGCTTCATGTCATATGTCAAAGCAGTGTCTCCTGCATAGTAAAAACAGCCTTTGTCATGTCTGATGACGAAGCCTCCGGGATTACCTCCTGGTGTTCCGTCAGGTAGAGTACTACTATGAATAGCATTTACATATTTGATTTTCCCAAATTCAAAAACTTTACTTCCTCCATGATTCATGGGATGGAATTTTTCTACTCCTTGTTCAGAAAACCAAGTCGCAACTTCAAAATTAGAAACCAACATAGCAGCTGACTGCTTTGCTATCTGTGCAGCATCGGCTACATGATCTTCGTGACCGTGGCTTATCAAAATATAGTCAGCTTTGATAGAATCCACGTTTATTTCTGATGCTAGGGGATTGGGACTAATAAATGGATCGAATAGGATAGATTTCCCTGCGATGTGTACCATGAATGCCGAATGCCCATAGAATGTGATATCGATCATTTGATTTGCTTTTACGGTTTTTGTTGATCTACAAATATATCATTTTAATCTGTATGCAACATGTTTTGTTTTCCACATCTCTTTGTGGATATTGATAACGATTTGACAATGAACAGGCTAATGCTTATGGCAATTGGTCTTTAAATAGAAAGAGGGATTAGCATCAGCCAATCCCTCTTTCTATATACGTCTTTAATTATGATTCTATTTTTTCTTTTTATTAGCATCAGCAGCTTTCATTGCTTCCTCTAATCTAGTTTGGAACTTCGATTTCTTTTTATTGGCATTTTTTATCTTACTTGCTTCGACTTTTTCTCTGATTTTTTTATCATCTACAAAAAGCTTGATCAAAGCTTGCTGACCAAATGTCACCATATTAGAAACAAAATAATAAAAACTCAAAGCGGCAGGGTAGGAGTTCAGTATGAACATAAATCCTATTGGCATTATGTATCCTAAGTTCTTCATAGGGCCTTGAGCTGCCGTCAATTGATTATTGAACCTTGTGTATACAATCTGAGAGGCAGTCATGAGTAATGTAAACAATGACACGTGAGACCCATAGAATGGAATTGTAAAAGGTAACTTGATGATTGAATCATATGTAGACAAGTCATGTGCCCACAAGAATGATTCTTGTCTCAATTCAATGGAATTTGGGAAGAAGAAGAACATTGCAAATAGGAATGGCATCTGGAGCAACATAGGAAGACAGCCAGAAATTGGGCTTACACCTAGCTGCCCGAAGAGTTTCATTTGTTCTTGTTGCTGTTTTACCTGATCATCTTTGTACTTTTCCTTCAATTCATCGATTTCAGGTTTGATGACACGCATCTTTGCCATGCCCACATAAGACTTGTAGGTCAGTGGGAATAAGAATCCTTTGATAATGAATACAATCAATATGATAATTACTCCATAGTTGCTAAAGTACTTCTCTAAAAACTGGAATAGGTTTACAATAATATATTTGTTTACCCAGCTTACGAAGAAGTAACCCATATCCACATTCTCCTCGAAACCTGGAGTTACTCTTTTGAGGACGTTATAATTGTTTGGCCCAAAATAATAACTCAAGATAGCCTTTCCATCAGTGAGCGGTAAGGACAAACTAGCTTTCATGTTTTTTACTGAAAGAGAGTCGTTTGGAGTTACCTGCTCCAGACTTGCAGCATTGAATTGACCAGCGGCTATGATACCTGTGGTAAAGAATCTTTGACTAAATCCTACCCATTTTACAGGTTCAGAAATTTGTTCACTGGCAAAATCCTTAGTTAAGCTTAGGTAATCATGCTTCCCTGAGGCTTTATAGAAGTTAATGTTCGTTTTTCTTCTTGATTCTTCGAGATCCTCTTCTTGTTTTTTGATTCTGTCATCCCATAGAATGTTGATATTAGAATCTACCAGGAAGTTTCCTAGACCATTCATTTCTATTCCTTTATCAACGATATAACTTCCCTCTGTTAAGGAATAAGTTCTTTTGATCGTCGTAGAGCCAGATTGTGCAGTAAATTCGACATAGGAAACATTACGCTCTTCCACTTGTCTTTGTCCAGAACTAGCATTGAAGTAAAGCTCATTGATACTTAAAAGACCTTTGGTAGTGTTGATCTGATATACAAGGTCAGAAGACTCTTCATCCAATAGGATTAGGGGTGTTTTGTCCCATTTTTTGAATTCTTTGAGTACTACTTCTTTGATTTCGGCTCCTTTAGAAGATATGGTGACAATCATTTTGTCATTCTCCAAAATAATATCTTGGGCTTCACCTTTCACAAAAGGAGCCAATACGCCGAATTGAATTTGAGCTTTGATGTCTTGAAGACTGTCAGGTTCAGCTTCAAATGCTGAAAAATCTTCATTCTGAGATTTGTTTTGAACTTCTGACACCACTTCCCCTGTGGTATCTTGCACTTGTGGCTCAGGTGTACTGGCAAAGAAAATCGAATATACCAGTATGACTGCGGCGAAAAGGATTAAACCTGTCGCTTGATTTCTATCCATAATTTTAACTTAAACTTTCTATTCAAAAGCAAAGGTAACACCAAGGGATCTGTAACAGGTTCCTTGATGTTACCATGCATATTGGGCGCAAATATAGCAGGATTATTTTGTCTTTTTGTTTTCTATTGTCGCTTTGATAAATCGAACGAAGAGAGGGTGGGGCGTAAGTACTGTACTTTTGTATTCTGGATGAAACTGTGCGCCCAAAAACCAAGGATGGTTTTTTACTTCCATAATTTCTACAAGACCAGTTTCAGGGTTGATCCCAGATGGGAACATTCCATTTTCTTCAAATACTTTCAAATAGGCATTGTTGAACTCGTATCTATGCCTATGTCTTTCATTTATTTTTGATTTACCATATGCTTGGTAAGCTTTACTTCCCTTCTTGAGCTCACATGGATAGGAGCCTAATCTCATGGTTCCGCCCATCTGCTGTACATTCTTTTGATCTTCCATGAGACCGATGACTGGTTCAGGCGTGTTGGGATTCATTTCGGTACTGTTGGCATCTGAAAGCCCTAAGACATTTCTTGCGTATTCGATCACAGCTACTTGCATTCCCAAGCAAATTCCAAAGAATGGGATGTTGTTTTCCCTAACATATCTCACAGCTTCTATTTTGCCTTCCAGACCCCTTTCTCCAAAACCTGGCGCTACTATCACCCCGTCCAATTCTTCTAATTTTTTAGGAATTGCTTCAGAATTTAGCTCTTCAGAGGAGATGAGTTTGAGGTTTACCTTGCATTCAGAGGCTGCACCAGCATGAACAAATGCCTCAATGATGGATTTATAGGCATCAGGTAGGGAAACGTACTTGCCTACAAGTCCGATGTTTACTTCTTGAGTTGGATTTTTCAGTCTTCCAAGGAAATCTTTCCATTGCTCTAAGTCAGTATTGGTTTTGGAGGTTAGCTTGAGCTTACTCATTACCCTCTCGTCAAGCTTTTCTTTTTTCATCAAAAGCGGGACGTCATAGATAGTTTCAGCATCCATTGCTTCAATGACGCAATTCAACTGCACATTACAGAAAAGTGCAAGTTTCTTTTTGACATCTTGAGGTAGGTGGTGCTCTGTACGACAGACCAAAATATCTGGCTGAATACCTGCTTCAAGAAGTTGTTTTACAGAATGCTGGGTAGGTTTGGTTTTGAGCTCTTTAGCTGCGGCCAGGAATGGTATTAAGGTCAGATGAATGACCAAAAAGTTGTTTTGACCTAGGTCCCACTTGGCTTGCCTTACCGCTTCAATAAATGGTAATGACTCGATATCCCCCACACATCCTCCAATCTCAGTAATGACCACGTCATATTTACCTTCTTCGCCAAGTTTAAAAAAATTTCTTTTGATTTCGTCGGTTATATGAGGGATGACTTGAACGGTTTTTCCGAGGTATTCGCCTTTTCGTTCTTTGGTGATTACGTTATTGTAGATTCTTCCAGTAGTGACATTGTTGGCTTGAGAAGTGTTGGTGTCGAGAAATCTTTCATAATGACCTAAATCTAGATCCGTCTCAGCACCATCTTCTGTTACATAGCATTCTCCATGCTCGTAGGGATTAAGTGTCCCTGGATCGATATTGAGATAAGGGTCGAATTTTTGAATTGTGGTGCTGAAGCCCCTTGCTTGGAGTAATTTGGCTAAAGATGCTGCGATAATGCCTTTTCCAAGTGATGAGGTTACGCCCCCGGTAATAAAGATAAACTTAGTGGAAGATGCCATAAGAAATAGTGCGGATAATATTTATTTTGATTCCTATGGGATACAAAGGTAAGGAAATATTCTGTTTGGGAGTGTATCAAAATAAAAATTGGAACCTAAAGTCTCAATAATTTCTCAACATTTGCACTTTTTATGGTATTAAATCCCATTTCCCAATAATCTGCTGTATTTTTGGCAAAAAATCAAATACGTGGAGAATACAGCAGTAGCCAAATTATTAAAATCAAAGGGACAAGTCATCATCAAGGAAGGTAATGGGAGGATGATTCAGCTCACTCTTCCTTCCAATTGGAAAACAAATGAAAATGAAGAGATGGCTGTATTTCTATTATTTGATCTATTTCAAATTAGATCATTGACAGAGCAGTTTTCCGAGGTTTCATTAGATATTGTAGATTTTGCGACCAAAGCAACTATCTACCAAAGCCCCGTGAATCGAGTACTCAATCAGGGGCCTGTGAAGGAGGGGAAGGTTAAATTTTCCTTGATTAGAAATGCTTTCTGGAACAACATTCTTTTTGCTATTTCTCAACCGGTGGTGTTTCTTGAGGTGAAAAGTGGAAACTTTGATTTTGAAACAAAGGAAAGATTTCCGCTTTTTGGACCAGATGTGAAGGAGATTTTTCTAAGTCCAGATGGTGATGTGAAGATTATAAAAGGATGAATTTTAAAGAAAAATTAGAAGATCAGGATATATTTAGGCGAGTCGGAAGGATTGCTGATGAGATGGGTCTTGAAACATACGTCGTGGGAGGATATGTACGTGATTTGATTTTGGAGAGACCCAGCAAGGATATTGATTTTGTGTGCGTAGGCGCAGGGATAGATTTGGCCACCAAAGTAGCTGAAAGTTTTGATGCTCATGTACCACTTTCTGTTTTCAAAAATTTCGGGACGGCCATGATCAAGTTAGATGACTGGGAAGTGGAATTTGTTGGTGCTAGGAAAGAATCCTACAAGATGGACTCTAGAAAGCCTATCGTTGAGGATGGTACACTCCAAGAGGATCAAGAGCGAAGAGATTTTACAATCAATGCCATGGCAATATGCGTCAATGAGGCCAGGTTTGGAGAGTTAGTGGATCCATTTAATGGAGTTAAAGATATCAAGCGGAAGATCATAAAGACTCCCACTGACCCGAATGTTACCTTTTCAGATGATCCTTTGAGAATGATGAGAGCAATTAGATTTGCGACACAGCTCAATTTTGATATCGATGCGGATACATTCGAAGGGATAGTGGGCAATGCGCACAGGTTGGGCATTATCTCTGGAGAGCGTATCATCGATGAGCTGAACAAAATGATCATGGTGAATAAGCCATCTTACGGTTTCAAACTCTTATTTGCGAGTAGGTTGCTTCATGAGTTTTTCCCCGAAATGGTGGAGTTGCAAGGAGTAGATTCAGTAGGGGACAAATCTCACAAAGATAATTTTTACCATACTTTGCAAGTGCTAGACAATATCTGTACAATGACAGATGATCTTTGGCTGAGGTGGGCTGCCATCATGCATGATATTGCCAAACCTGCTACTAAGAGATTCAATAAAAAAGTAGGCTGGACTTTTCATGGTCATGAAGACAAAGGTGCCCGGATGACACCAGGGATTTTCAGACGATTGAAATTGCCTATGGATGAGAGAATGAAGTATGTTCAAAAACTCGTCAGACTTCATTTGAGACCCATAGCATTGGTAAGTGATAAAGTGACAGACTCTGCCGTAAGAAGACTTCTCTTTGATGCTGGTGACGCAATAGATGATTTGATGAAATTGTGTAGGGCGGATGTGACATCCAAAAACAATAATAAGGTACAGCGCTATCTTGCGAATTTCGACAAGGTAGAACAAAAGATATTGGAAGTAGAAGAGAAGGATCAGGTAAGAAATTTTCAGCCACCTGTTTCGGGAGAAGAAATTATGTCTATTTTTGGCATCGAACCTTCAAGAACAATTGGTGAATTGAAAGAAGAAATCAAAGAAGCCATTTTGGAAGGTACCATCCAAAACAATAAAGAAGAAGCTTTGCAGTTATTATACCGTTTAGCTGAACTTAGGGGATTAAAACGTAAAATAGATTAAAAGTAACATGATGAACAAAATGAGATTGCTATTGGTGTTGTTGGTGATGGCTGCTTTTCCAGTTTTAGCACAAGAAGAATCAGCACAAGAGGTTTCCGAATCTTTAAGAAAGCGAAACGAAATAGACCAAAGAGTGTACCAGTTGGCTATCAGATACAACGACATGGCTGTAGCAAGAACAAAATTGATGGAATTGCTAGAGAGGAATCCTACAAACTCAAGATATGGAGAGCTTTTGGCGACACTTTATTTCGATACAAATCAATTCAGCTCTGCGGCGATTTCTGCTCTAGATGTATTACAAATCAACGATAGAAGCATTGAAGCTTTAGAAATTGCAGCTTATTCTTTAGAACAAATTGGGGCATTGGAAAGATCATTGACCCAGTTCGAAAGACTTTATTTGCTTACAGATGATATTTTTGCCTTATATAAATCGGCTTATTTGCAGTTTAGCTTGAAGAAGTATGATGAGACGATGAATTCTATCAATATGCTTGTGAAAAATGCAAAGTCTTCAGAGGAAAAACTTGGATTTCCTATTTCTGAAACTGAGAATCAAGAAATAAGTATGAGAGCGGCGGCTTTGAACTTGAAAGCATTGGTATATATCGAACAAGGGAGCAAAGAAGATGCAAGAAAAGCTTATCAAGAGGCAATAGCACTTGAGCCAAACTTTAAGCTTGCAAAAGATGGACTTGCTCAATTGAAGTAATTGCGAAAATGAATAGAAACATAAAAGGCTAATCCGTAACTGGACTAGCCTTTTTTAATTTCTTTATCTTTTATTTGACTCCAGACGAGCTCAGCTTGATTAATATGTCTTTTTTCGTGTTCGATTATGATTTCAATAGCTTGCTCAAGGGAGTATACGATTAGTTTGTTTGCAGGTGAATGGATTATAGTTCCTTTTTCGATAAAATTCTCCATTTCTTTAATGTATTTGATCAATTCTGCTTGATGCTTTTCGAACTTTCTGATGATATCTACTTTAGAATCTGCTTGTACTTTGGGTTGCCATTGAGGAAAAGTTTTAACTTTCTTCGAATTGTTTACATCAACCGACTTCATGATCATATTTCCAAGGATCTTTGGGAAAAAACTTATTTTGCTTACAAATGCCGCTTGGAAAGTACCAGATTTCAATTTTTTGAAAATCGAGAAATAGCTGCTGTTCAAAGTAATCAAATGATCCAAGTTTTCTGCAACACTCCAGCTTGATGGAGAGGGTTTCGCATAAAGTATTTCAATACTTAAGGTGCCAAATCTATCTTTTACAGTCAGGGTATTTTGCTTGAGTTCCTGGATATAGATATCAATATGGGACATTTTGTTAGATTTTTCATTTAATTATTGCAAAGATACGGCAATTTGAATGGAAGCAATATAAAAGTATATGGATATACGGAACTTTGCCAATAACATTACAAAATTCCGATTTATCTGACTTCCGATATAAATTGATATTGGATACTTATGGATATTGACCATTAAGAACCGATTGAGCCAATGAATTGAAGTTACTGGCAAAAAAGCGTATAATCAGATAAATGTATTATAATCAATAAATTGAAATTTTGGATCAAGTTTTACATGTGATAAATAATCTGGGTTATCTTTACGAGATGAAAAATATGCCCTTATGTCCATCATGTAGTTCACCTTTTGTATATGAACTGAATGATAAATTTGTATGTCCTGAATGTGCTTTTGAGTGGATTATAGAAGTAGATTCGGAGGAAGGACTTCAAGTAAAAGATGCTAATGGTACTGAGCTGAAAGATGGTGATACAGTATTGATAGTTAAAGATTTACCTGTAAAAGGAGCCCCTAAACCTATCAAGGCAGGAACAAAGGTCAAAAATATAAGGCTGACAGATGGGGATCACAATATAGACTGTAAAATAGATGGATTTGGGTCTATGGCTTTAAAGTCAGAGTTTGTGAAAAAATTTTAAAATAATTCCAAGATTTTTATTCAAAATCAAAACTTATTATCATTTAAAGGGTTAAGTGCTTGTTAGAAGTATAAAATCAAATTTCTGACTGAAAAAGTTAAGAGTAAGTCAAAGGTGAGAAATATGAAAGAGTTATTTGAAAATCATCGTTCCAATGGAAACGGTACAAAAGAAAGGGAAATAGAAAGCATAAAAGGAAACTTAGATCAAAATCTATTGATCAAAGATGCCATATTTGTAAGAAACAAAGGTAGTTTGGTAAAAGTCAAATTCAATGATATTCTTTGGATGAAAGGTGATGGCAATTATACTACACTGGTGACTAGAGAAAGTGTTTATTCTTTGAGAAATATACTGAAGGATTTTGAGTCAGTACTTCCTGATGGAGATTTTATAAGAATTCACAAAAGCTATATCGTCAGATTAGATGAAATAGTAGCTATCAACCCAAGAGAGCTCACTGTGGGAAAAGATACCGTTCCTGTAGGTAGGACTTATTACCAAAACCTTATCAACGGCATCAACAAATTGTCCTCTGGCGGTAATGAGTAGAAGCGTCATTACTGGGTAAAAGATTAAACTTTAACTAATTCCTTTCCAAAGTAAGCTACTATCTCCATAGCTTAGAAATCTATATGATTTTTCTAAAGCCTGATGATATATTTTTTTCCAAGATCCCTGAGTAAATGCTGCAATAAGCAAAATAAGCGTAGAGCCTGGTTGGTGAAAGTTGGTAACTAGACCATCACATACCATAAATTCATACCCAGGCATGATGAAGATTTCTGTACTACCAGTGATTTCTTCTAAATTTTTAGAATTCATCATTTCCAATATTGCTTCAAAACTTTCTTGTCGAGTAGGTAGAGAATCATGGTCTATGTAGGGATATAGTTTCGGAATCATGAATATTTCTCCCTCACCTCGCAGTAGCATCACCCCATACCAATATAAGCTTTCAAGGGAACGCATTGATGTAGTACCGACGGCGACGATTTTGTCTTTCTGAATGGCTATCTGTTCGATGATATGTTTTGTAGCGACGATTTGCTCACTATGCATATCATGATCAGTAATTTTTTCAGCTTTGATAGGTTGGAATGTGCCTGCTCCCACATGAAGCGTCAGGAAATCCTGCTTCACTTTGTTTTTTTTCAATTCATGGAGGACTTCATCTGTGAAATGAAGACCTGCGGTCGGTGCTGCTACAGCTCCTTCTTTTTTTGAATAAACGGTTTGATATCTAGGTTTATCTTCTTCAGTAGCTTTGCGGTTGAGATAGGGTGGGAGAGGGACTTCTCCCGAAGCTTCCACGATATTTACAAATGGGACATTGCCATTCCAAGAAAATTTGACCACTTTGCTATTCCTGTTTTCAAGACTTGCAGATAGTTTGATGGATGTGCCATGATGAATGATTTCACCAGAAAGGATTTCTCCATCTTTCCATTTTTTCAAATTTCCTATCATTGTTTCCCAAGTCACTGACTCTGTTTGAAGCATGACTTCATTGATCACTGTGGTGGGCAAAATAGGTTTAAGCAGAAATACTTCAATTTTTGCACCAGTATCTCTTTGAAAAATTAATCTTGCGGGGATTACCTTGGTATTATTGAATACCATCAGACTCCCAGCGGGAATTAGTTTACTGATCTCTACAAAGCTGAAGTGGCTGATGTTCCCATCTTTATAATGTAGTAGTTTAGAAGCATCCCTTTTTTCTAAGGGAAACTTGGCTATTTTTTCTTCAGGAAGGGTATATTCGTAGTCGGAAAGTTGTAAACTATCAATAATATCTTTATGCATTCCGTTTGTAGCTATCTTTGTGTGAAATAGAATGCAAATATAAAAGATAGAAAATCGCCCTCGATGAGAATCAAAATAATTTCATGCATTTAGTCAAGAAAAATTGATATACATGATTTTAAGTTAAAATGACTCATCAATGAAATTTAGGATATTTTATGAAGAATATACAGAACTTGCAGTTTAGTTATGAAAAGTTGACGCTTGACTTCAAATTTGAAGCAGGAACCTCACGAGGTGTATTGAAACACAAAGACAGCTATATCATAGCGGTGAATGAAAAGATAAAAAAAAATACAGTAGGACTTGGAGAGGCTGGACCATTGCCAAATTTGAGCTTGGATGACTTAGTGGATTTTGAAATGATATTGTCAAGAGTGCTTGATCAATTGACTAAGGCTAATATATCAGTTAATTTTGAGGAAATTGATGAGTTAGTCAAGCATTTTGTACCTGCTAGTCTTCCGAGCATAAGGTTTGGAATCGAGACGGCTATTTTAGATTTATTACATGGTGGCAATCGTACGATTTTCCCAAGTGATTTTGTAAAAGGTCAGCAAGCAATTGAAATCAATGGACTGATATGGATGGGTGATAAGGCATTTATGCTTGAACAAATTGATCAAAAGCTTCAATCAGGGTACAACTGTATCAAAATGAAAATAGGAGCTATAGATTTTGTCCAAGAATGCGAATTGTTAGGATATATACGCCAGCATTTTGGGCAAGAAAAAATAACCCTACGCGTAGATGCCAATGGGGCTTTTGGCAGTCATGAAGCCATGAATAAATTGGACATATTATCTCAGTTTGCTTTGCATAGCATAGAGCAACCGATCAGACAAGGGCAATTGGAGGCAATGAGCGAGCTATGTAAAAAGTCTCCCTTACCTATTGCTTTGGATGAGGAATTGATTGGCGTTCATAGTCTAGAAGATAAGCGGAGCTTGTTAGAGTCAATCATGCCACAGTTTGTAATTTTGAAACCTACGCTTTTGGGAGGGTTTGCATCATGCAATGAATGGATCGGTATTGCTGAGGAGTTGAATATTGGATGGTGGATGACCTCAGCTTTAGAAAGTAATATCGGGCTCAATGCAATAGCACAATACACAGCCATCAAAAACAACAAGCTTCCACAAGGTCTAGGCACTGGGCAGCTGTATCATAACAATATTGCTTCTCCGCTTGAAATAGTTTCTGGGACTTTGATCTACGATCCCAATACGATTTGGGCAAAATAAAAATGGCTCAAATCTTTCGATTCGAGCCATTTTATTGGTTGTCAATGAATATGTATTATGCTAATTTTACATTCACTGCGTTAAGACCTTTTCTACCTTCTTTAAGGTCGAAAGTTACTGCATCGTCTTCTCTGATTTCGTCAACCAATCCTGAGATGTGTACAAAATACTCTTTAGAAGACTCATCTTCGATGATAAAACCGAATCCTTTGGACTCATTAAAAAATTTAACTTTTCCTGTGTTCATGATATTGTATTGAATTAATTATAAACCAAAGGTACGCATAGTTTTTTCAATAAAAATTAATTTGGAGAATATTTTTTTGTAAATCTTTAGAATCACCAAAATTTAAATTAAATCAATTCCGTTTTCCTTGCATGATGTGATGATTTCTTCTGGCCAAATACCAGCCTGAACTTCTCCAATGTGTGTTTTTTGCAATAAAAACATACAAAGTCTTGATTGACCGATTCCACCACCTATACTTTCTGTAAGTTTTCGTTCCAATAAGGATTTGTGAAAAAGAAGTGTTTTTCTAGAAGTAGCGTTTGCAATTTCTAATTGATTTATAAGGCTTTCGGCATTTACTCTTATTCCCATGGAGCTTAATTCAAATGAATTTTGTAGAACGGGATTCCAAACAAGGATATCACCATTTAATCCAAAGTATCCATCAGCATTTTGACTGCTCCAGTCATCATAATCTGGAGCTCTTCCATCATGTGCATCTCCGTTGGATAGCTTACCACCAATCCCCATTAAAAAAACTGCACCATATTTTTTTGCAGCTTCATATTCTCGCTCTTTTGGAGTGGCATTAGGATAGTCTTGAAGTAGCTCTTCGCTATGCATCATATGGATTTTTTCAGGCAAAGTTGGAATGAGCCCTTGGTATTGTTCAAATAAGCTCACTTCGATTTCTTTGATCGTTTCATATATACTTTCCACAGTCCTTTTGAGATAGTTTAAGTTGCGATCATTGGCATCTATTGATTTTTCCCAGTCCCATTGGTCTACGTACAGAGAGTGAATCGGAGAATAGTCCTCATCAGGCCTTAAGGCACGCATGTCAGTGATGATCCCTTCACCTTTTGGAAAACTCAATTGTGAAAGCGTCCATCTTTTCCACTTAGCTAGAGAATGGACTACCACAGCAGATTTATCTCCTTGATTTTTGATGGGGAATCTTACAGGTCTTTCAATTCCATTCAAATCATCATTGATGCCTGTACCATCAATGATTGCAACTGGGCAACTTACCTTGAATAGGTTTAGTTTTTCAGAAAGTCTTTTAGGAAAACTTGTTTTGATATAATCTATGGCAGCTTCTGTAGCTCTTCTATCTAAAATAGATTGGTAACCTTGGGTTTGAGTTGATGTCATGATTGTTTTATTTTCAATGAATAGCTGACAAAACTATAAAAATGACAATGAAATCAAATAACTTTTGGGGATTTTGTGGAAGGGTAATGAAAAATTATGGGGGAAAGGGAGGGGGCTGAGATTAGAAATAAGAATGAAGAAAGTAAGAAGGATGAGAAATGAAATATACTGAAGCGATATATAGTTGAAACATGCCCGCAACGAAATATGATTGCTTCACGAGAGACTGATCATTTAAGTGACTCGTATCTTGATTTTTACCACTGAAATAAGCTAAAGCGAAATATAGTTGAAATATGCCTCTACCTTTGGGTAGACAGGTGCGGCGAAATCTGGACCAACAGTGAGGCTAATGAGAATCTCAAATCTCATGTCTCCTTATACCAGGTTGCATACATAGGGTAGTTTTTGGCAGTTCTTTCGATTACTTCTAGCATTTCTGGACCTGTGTTTTTCACCTTTTTGGCTGGAGTACCTGCATAAATCGAATTCGCTTCGACAATAGTTCCAGCCAATACAACTGCACCTGCCGCTATTACAGCCCCTGAATGAATCACAGCGTGATCCATTACTATAGCTCCCATACCAATCAGCACATTGTCGTGAATTGTACAACCGTGAACTATGGCGTTGTGAGCAATAGATACTTTGTTCCCAATGTAGGTACCTGCTTTCTGATAAGTACAGTGAATCACAGCTCCATCTTGTATATTGGTGTCATTGCCAATGATGATTTCATGCACATCACCTCTCACTACGGCATTGAACCATACAGTGCAATTATCTCCCATGGTTACATCTCCTACAATCGTTGCGTTATCAGCAAACCATGAGTTTTCACCCCATTTTGGTTTTTTGCCTTTTATCGATTTGATAAGTGTCATTAGCCTATTGATTTGATGTTTTTTTAAAAATATAAACCTTTACAAAAACCATTTCTTTAATTAAAGTCATCGTTTTTGTAAAGGTCGATGGTTTTTAATATTATAAACCTAGCTTCGCTAAAGCATCTTCCAAGGTTTTAATTTTGGCTTCTGCATCAGCTTGTTTTTTTCTTTCATTTTCGATTACTGCCTCGGGTGCACCAGCTACAAATCTCTCATTACTGAGTTTTTTCATTACCGAGCTCAAAAAGCCCCTTGTATAGGAAAGCTCCTTTTCGATATTTGCTCTCTCCTCTTCAGGATTGACTTGGCCTTCCATTGGGATAAAGCATTCATCAGCTTTTACAACGAAGCTTACTGCATTGTCTAGGCCATCTCCAAAGTTTACTTCATCTAAGTTGGCAAGTTTTTTCAAAACTATATCAAATCTTTTGTAAAGATCTGGTTGGGAAGTTTTGATCGTCAAAGAGAAAGTTTCTTTCGGAGATATACCTTTTGAAGCCCTTGTGTTTCTTACTTGTGATACAACATCGAATACCTGAATAGCTTCAGAGATGATTTGAGAATCATAAGAACCTGCTTTAGGCCAAGATGCAACTATCAATGCTTCTTCCGTATTTCTTTCTTTGATCTGATGCCACAATTCTTCTGAAAGGAAAGGCATAAAAGGATGCAGGATTTTCAGTATATCTTCGAAAAACAGCACTGTTCTAGCGTGAGTATGAGGATCAATAGGTGCTTGATAAGCAGGCTTGATCATTTCCAGATACCAAGAGCAGAAATCGTCCCACACCAGTTTATAAGTAGACATCAAGGCATCAGAAATTCTGAATTTATCAAAATGGTCTTCAATCTCCGTGAGTGCTTGATTGAATCTGTTTTCAAACCATTGGATAGAAGCTTCATTTTCTTTGCCAGTAAGGTTATGATCGATCTCCCATCCACTTACTAGGCGGTAAGCATTCCAGATTTTGTTTGCGAAATTTCTTCCTTGTTCTACTAGTTTTTCATCAAATGGAAGATCATTTCCAGCAGGAGAGGAAAACAACATTCCTGTACGAACCCCATCTGCCCCATATTGCTTGATCAACTCTAGTGGGTCGGGAGAGTTGCCTAGAGACTTTGACATTTTTCTGCCTTGCTTGTCTCTCACTATCCCAGTGAGGTATACATTTCTAAATGGCTTCTCACCAGTATATTCATATCCTGCGATGATCATTCTAGCTACCCAGAAGAACAAAATCTCAGGTGCTGTCACCAAGTCATTGGTTGGATAGAAGTATTTGAGATCTTCGTTTTGCTGACCTGTGGAGAATACATCTGAGTCAAATACTGAAATTGGCCAAAGCCAAGAAGAAAACCAAGTATCTAATACATCTTCGTCTTGAATGAGATCGGAGATGGTATAGGAGGCATCATGTTGTTTTTGTGCGATTTCCAAAGCTTCTTCTTTTGTTTTGGCCACAACATACTCACCATTTGGAAGATAGTAAGCTGGAATCTGATGTCCCCACCACAGCTGACGAGAGATACACCAATCTCTCACATTTTCCATCCAAGAGCGATACATATTCTTGAATTTCGGAGGGTGAAGCTGGATCACATCTTCCATCACGGAACTCAATGCTGGCTTGGTGATATCTTCCATTTTTAGAAACCATTGTAAAGATAGCTTAGGCTCAACTACAGCGTCAGTTCTTTCAGAGTGACCTACGTTCGATTTGTATTCCTCGATTTTTTCAAGTTGCCCGACTTCATCGAGCATTTTGCCTATCTTTTTTCTAGCTACAAACCTGTCTTCACCGATTAGAATTTGTGCTTTTTCATTGAGCGTACCGTTATCGTTAAGGATGTCAATGACTTCCAGCTTGTGCTTGATGCCAAGTTCGTAATCATTGATATCATGTGCAGGTGTTACTTTCAAGCATCCAGTACCAAACTCCATGTCGACATATTCATCTTCAATGATAGGGATGGCACGATTAATTAAAGGAATGATTGCATTCTTTCCTTTGAGATGGCTGAATCTTGGATCGTTAGGATTGATACAAATAGCCACATCAGCCATGATGGTTTCAGGCCTAGTGGTAGCTATAGTCAAGAAGTCATTGGAACCTTGGATTTGATACTTTATATAGTATAATTTAGACTGTATCTCTTTCATGATCACCTCATCGTCAGAAAGAGCGGTCTTTCCTTGAGGATCCCAATTGACCATTCGAATTCCACGGTATATTTTACCCTTCTTGTGGAGGTCTACAAAAACGGAAATCACTGCATTGCTGAGGTCTGCATCCATGGTAAACTTGGTCCTGTCCCAATCACATGACGCTCCAAGTTTTTTCAATTGCTCTAAAATGATGCCGCCATATTTTTCTTTCCATTCCCAAGCATACTTTAAAAAATCTTCACGAGAGAGAGACTTTTTATCAATACCTCTTTCTTTGAGCATTGCTACTACTTTGGCTTCAGTAGCTATAGAAGCATGATCTGTGCCTGGTATCCAGCAGGCATTTTTCCCTTGCATCCTAGCTTTTCTGATCAATACATCCTGAATGGTATTGTTGAGCATGTGTCCCATATGCAAGACTCCAGTGACATTGGGTGGAGGGATGACTATGGTATAAGGCTCTTTATTGTGATCTACTTTAGAGGAGAAAAAACCATTTTCCATCCAGTAAGCATACCATTTTGATGCAGCTTCTTCTGGATTGTATTTCGTAGCTAATGACATAAGTATAATTAATGCGCTTGTTTTAAAACTTCAAGGCGCAAAAATACAAGAATTTCCTTAGTCTACCGATCATTCATAGATTTTCCTAAGCGTGTATTCTACGCATCTGGCTGCTAGCTTGGCTGTAATCTGATCAATATCGTAGTTTGGATTGTATTCTACTACATCCATGCTGACTAATTTGCCACTTTTAGCAAGTATTTCCAATACCTGAAATGCAAATCTTGGCTCAAAACCCATGGGGGAACTTGCACTTACTCCCGGTGCAAATGCCGAGGAAAAGCCGTCTAAATCTATGGTGAGATACACTTTATCTACCTCTTCTAAGAATTCTTCTAGAAAATCAACTGTCTTGTCGAAGTGAAACAAATGGCAAGAATCAGATGTCAACCAAGAAACATTGTGGTTTTTTGCTAATTCAAATAGTGATTTAGGATTGGCAGCACTTTGAATGCCCATGCAGGCATATTTGAGCTTGATGTTTTTTTCTGTAGCATACTTATGAAGCTGAAGGAAAGGAGAACCTGAATGGGTCATTCCGTTTGTTAAAGGTCTCAAATCGAAATGAGCGTCAAGGTTTAATACACCTAACTTTAAGTTAGAATGCTGCATATGATCCATCAAAGCTGACCCATGTGGAAAAGACAAATCATGTCCTCCACCCAAAATGATTGGGAAATAACCTTTTTCTAAAAGTTGACATATAGTCCTTTTGGTAAGTGCATGCATTTCTTCTAAGTCACCATCTTCCAAAACTATATTTCCATAATCATGTATGCCAATATCCTGTGGTAAGTGATAAGCCATACTTCCCATCACACTTTTGATACCATCAGGCCCTAATGATGCTCCGATTCGACCTTGATTTCTTCTCACTCCCTCATCCACAGCATACCCAAGTAGTGCAATGCATTGATTATCAATTGTAAATTCTGTGTTGAAGTCTTCCACGCAGCGTACTTTTTGATGCCAATATTGAAGAGTGTCAGCATGTCTGCCTTTCCAGAAGTAAGGTGGTGTGGATTTATGATTTTTCATTTGGTACTTTTTAGGTTTGATGCTGATGCAACAGAAAACCCTAATATATGAACATGATTTTAAAGATTTCACTAAGAAAATGAGGAGATAGATTCATTTTGCTTTTCATTTGAATATTTAATTGAAGAATTGATAACTTTCATTAAAATGAATTGTTATTCTTTGAGACAACTAAACCTTTCTAGTTTTATGGAAAATAAATTTTATGATTTCACAGCTGAGGACATTAAAGGTCAAAAGCAATCAATGGAACAATACAAAGGTAGGGTAGTCCTAGTGGTGAACACAGCAAGTAAATGTGGTTTTACTCCACAGTTTGAAGGCCTAGAAAAGTTACATCGAAAATATAAAGATCAAGGATTGGTAATTCTTGGCTTTCCTTGTAATCAGTTTGGGGGTCAAGATCCTGGAAGTGACGGTGAGATAGAGGAGTTTTGCCAAATTAACTATGGAGTAAGCTTTCCGATGTTTTCAAAGGTGGATGTAAATGGAGATGCAGCCCATCCGTTGTTCAAATATCTGAAAGGTAAATTGAAAGGAGGCTTATTTGGGTCGAAAATCAAGTGGAATTTCACGAAGTTTCTTTTAGATTCTAATGGTCGTCCGGTAAAACGATATTCTTCATTAACAAAACCAGAGGCTATTGAAAAGGATATTGCCAAGCTGCTAAAGAAAAAATAGTTAATAGCTTCTGCATTCACTTTGCAGAAGCTATTTGTATGATCATTCGGGTAGAAATGCTCTTTTTAAAGCACACAATTACCTGTTACTTTTTTTCATAATTGATCAAGTATATGAATTTTTTATTAAAGGCTTTTAGCCAATGATACCAATCCATTTGTTAAATCAATAGCTATTGGTTTATAACAATAAGGAACTTCGAAGTGTCGTACCTAGCCGACAAGCATCGTTCAGGTATCAATCCACATGAACGTCGAGTCAATCCTCCATAGTCCATTGCTACTATTACAATTTTATAAATGCAAATTGAAGTTATATCTTCGGTAGCTTCCAGCCATTATGATATTGGGCCTTGATCAGTTTGTTGGCTTCTTTGTTGGTAAATAAGCCTTTCTGCTCATCCCAGTAGATTTTCTCCCCTGTTTTATAAGCAATATTTCCCATGTGAGCGTTTATTGCAGCCACACTACCAGTTTCTACACCACAATTCAATGAATTAGCATCATTGTTTTTGATTGCCTGTATGAAATTACTCATATGATTGTCCATGGCATTTCCTTGGGGTCTGACTCTGGAAACAGCTTCGATTTTTGGTTTGTCGCCTTGTTTTTCAGAAATCACCTCCCATCCACCTCTGTTGACTACGAGTGTAGCATTGTTGCCTATGAAAGCGATTCCCTCTGAATATCCATAATTGCCTCCATCTATGCCTGTGGCGTGTTCCCAGAGCATGTTGAAGCCATCATACTCATAGACAGTCTGTAAGGTGTCAGGTGTTTCAGAAGCGTCATCAGGATATGCAAGCTTTCCACCTGAAGCCATTACTGATTTTGGTGCCTTGACACCCATGGCGTAGAGAGCTATGTCAATTTCATGAACTCCCCAGTCAGTCATCAATCCTCCAGCATAATCCCAAAACCATCTGAAATTAAAATGGAATCGATTTTCATTGAAGGGTTTTTTAGGTGCTGGACCTAGCCACATGTCATAGTCTACACCATTGGGTACAGGGCTATTGTTTTTGACTGGGACTGGATTCATCCAGCCTTGATATGCCCAGCATTTCACCAAGCGAATGTTGCCAAGCTGTCCTGATTTGACAAAATCTATTGCGTCACTGTATTGAGAACCACTTCTTTGCCATTGACCGACTTGAACCATTTTTCCATATTTTTTTGTAGCATCCACCATGATACGACATTCTTCTATGGAGTTGGCGAGTGGTTTTTCTACATAAGCATGCTTGCCTGCATCCAGGCTATCGACAAGGTTCAAGCAGTGCCAGTGATCAGGTGTTCCGATTACTACTACATCAATGTCCTTGTTTTCGAGCATTTTACGGTAGTCTTTGTAAATGGCTGGCTTTTTACCTCTAGCTTTGACTACATCGTCAGCTCTCTGATCTAGTACACTTGAGTCTATATCTGCCAGCGCAATACAATTTACTTCAGGAATTTTGAGAAGTGCACTCATGTTTGACCAGCCCATACCTTTGCAGCCTATCAAGCCTATGTTAATTTGATCATTAGGACTGATACGTGATGTATTTCTGAAAAATTCCTCAGCGGTAAGTATGGATGGCATACTGAGTCCTGCTGTAGCCAAAAGGCTTTTTTGTAAAAACTTTCTTCTTGCGTTCATTGGTTTATTGTTAAGGTTAATTGAGATTTATTTATATACAGAATTTATCCAGTAACTATAGTAAATATCTATTTAACATAGCTTTGATCCGCCATTTCAGACAAGTTATCGATCAATACTTGTCCGATGAAGGTGAAGATAAATCTCCCATGATCAAGTTACTCATTGAAATTGATCAATAGCAACTGGATTTAACCCATGTATTGATATCACTGGAAAAGGGACAAATGATCAAATTGAGTTTAATAGAGAATTAATCAAGCAAATTCAATAGATTTTAATCAAGTGTTGAATATACACTTTTAGAGTCATGAATAAAAAAAATCGAAAAATTATCTACTTCTATGCTTCAAATTAATGTCATTACTCTATGACCATGATCATGTCAAAGATTTTGTGCTTCTTTTTTTCTTCTCCTTTTAGGGTATATTCTATCATTAGAGAATAGTTACCGGCGATTGCTCTTTTTCCATTGACGGTTCCATCCCAAAAGCATGAGGATTGTTTCCCGTTTTGAGGTTGTGCATCTTGACATGTGTAAATCAATTCTCCCCATCTATTGAACACTTGCACAGTTACACTTTCTATGAGGTTGTCAGTGACTATCATTAGTCCGTGATTGTCTTTTCCAGCAAGGATTGCATTAGAGTATATGATGGTTGGTTCGCATTTGATTTCTACTTCAAATTCTTTAGCAAAAGTACAGCCTGTCAAATCAGTGGTCACTAGTGTGTATTTTCCACTTTCTTTAGGGTATAATGTGGCTTCCTGACTGATTACGATATCTCCAATGAACCAAGAGTGCTGTCCAAATTGATTTGAGACCGTTATGGATTGATTCCCTTGTTTTGTAGGGCAAATGGTGTAGAAATCGGCTAAAGCTGGTTCAGGATTTTGCGTTCGATTTACTTCAAAGGTTTTTCTTCCTACTATACATCCTTCTTGATTAGTGGTTGTCACTTGATAAGATCCAGGTTCTGTTAGTTGAATCAGCGAAAAATCATCAAATTCACTTAAAGCAATGTAGTCGTTATTTGTCAGTGCTGACCAATTGATTTGTTGGGAAGGATCAGCGCTTAGCAATTGGACTGTGGTCAAATAATCATTTTGGCAAAAAGATCCCACTTCTACAGACAATTCACTTATTGCTTGAATTTCTACTTTAATTGATTTTTCTAATGGACATTTTATACCATCAGGGTCTATACCAAGGATTCTGTACGTTCCAGAATGGGTAAGCATATACTTTTTCAGCTCATGAGCTTGAACTCTTCTGCCAAATGGATCAAAAACTTCAAAGGAGATATTCCCTTGAGATATAGGCGAAAGTTCATAAGCATCACAGGTGAATACATCCACTTCTTGCAGCTCGAATTGGATCGTAGAAGGTTTTTCAATAATATAAGTCTTATTATCAGTGATCTCTAAATCGTCACCAACACTAAAAAATATTTGATAATTTCCAGCTTTTAAGTTTACTTTTAGCTGATTTGTAGGATCAAAATAGAAATTTTCAACTGATTTGCCATCCTCTCGAATATCTATAGTACCATAGGCATATTCGCTTTTGAATTTGATAATTAATGCTCCAATGTCATTGCTATTTTGGTTACATGTCTCATTGATGGTGGTGATTTCGTAATCTTTCAAATATTCAGGAAAACCGAAAATCCTAGCGTAGGTATAATTGTATAGATTTCTTAAGAAGCTAGTGGCATTCACTGATACACTTGCAGTTACTGATCCATTGTGTAAGTCCCAATCAGTAATAAGGTATTGAAAGGTAAAAGATTTTGATTCAGTAGGTTGTAGTTCTTCGATGTTCCAAGTGTTTCCCATTAAAAATTCAGGAATAACAACATTGGTAACTGGAATATCTCCAATATTAGTGACGGTAATAGTAAAATTGACAAGCTCGCCTTCATACGAATACGGATTCACATCAGCAGTTATTTCAAGAGATATGTCTGCGATATGAGAGCAATCATATATTCTTGTTACCACTTTTATTCGATCACTTTCACATTCACCAGCTTTGGACTGACTTACCCATACTGTATATAGATTAGAAGTGTTGGGGTCTATCTCAGGAGCACTATCCAAAGGATTTGAATCAGGGGAATCGTCTAAATAATAATTCAGTGTATATCCTTCATTGTTGATTATTTGAAAATATACATCTGAGGAGTTTAAACAAAATATACTGTTGCTAACTTCTGGATTTGGAGCTTTACCATTGACTTCAATTGTAATTGGGACTCTTGGGCTTGTACAGGCTCCATCAATTCCTTGAGCTACCCATATTACTTCTTTTCCTTGGTTGTAGGTGTTTACAAAATAGTTTGAAAGTGGGTTGCCACCTATTTCTTGAGTATAAAAGTACACCTTGAAATCAGGGATTGTAGGGGATATCAAGTCAATTAAATCTACTGGAGTATCTCTCATGCAAAAAGCTGGGATTGAAGCATTGATGAGTCCAATTAGGCCTTCAAAGTTTGAACAATTTGCGGCTGCAAATTCAGCTCTTTTTACAATTGGTATTTCTAATGGCGTATTTATTTCTTCTCCTTCACATGTTCCTTCTTTCAATTCGTAGACAAACGGCAAGTTGGTAAAGCTATTCTCGGATACTTTTCCAGTTCCTGAGACAAATCCTTCTATATTCACACTGGCCTCGCAGTTGGTATTTGCCAAAATCGTGCAATCCTCCGTCACCTTTACTGTATAAAATAGTGTTGCAATGATTTCCTCTTTGTTCTGCTTCAATGGAATATCTCCAATATCCCAGATTAATGTTCCATTCAAGCCTAAATCTGGGTCAAAGGTGATTTTTCCATAATTATCAGGCACAGTAATAGCAGAAATATAATTAGTAGTATAAGGTAAAGGAATGCTTATTTTGGAGTCTTTGACCTCTTCAGAGCCTAGATTCCTGATTTCAGCTTTGTAGGTGATCTCTTGACCTGGTTCTACTGTGAGCGTAGCACCATCGACAGGCAACCCATCGATGCTTATTGGCTGGTTGAGCACCTGTACATCTGGAATATAGCTCAATACTGAAAAGGCTAAAGCATAGATTGCATACAAGTCTTGATTGGTACCAAAACGGAATCTGGTACTGGTTTGATTGTTGCCTATTATACTATTATTTGGATTTGCTATGTCCCATTGCACGATGTCTACACCTATATTATTTTTCAGGTTTGGGAATCTGGGCGTAGGAATAGGTTGATTTGCAGCATTTTTTACTGGAGTATAGATAGTTGAATTGAAGAAATTGTCAATTGTATTCATAGGGTGTTTCAATCGTACCCATTCACCTTTTTGATCCATGATCTCTAAGAAATCTCCGCCTGTAGGTTGATCCCCTTCACCAGCCATTAGTCCTAGTTTGAGTTCCACTGGACCAGCATTGACGGTTCCAAAACCACTGATTTCAATTTCACCAAGATGCTCGTTTCGATCTAAGGATTGGACAAAAGAATATCCATCGAAAATAGTGATGTCTCTCCAATTCATTTTGGAGTTTTGATATATCACAATGATTCCCCAGTTTCCAAAGAAGCCTACATTGTCTGAAAAGCCTTCTTGTAAAGCAATATCAGCTACGGTGTATTCACCTATCCCATGAGTTTTGATGTAGTCAGTGATATCTGAATAGCCTACATAGATGTCAGCAAGTTCATTTTTTGGGTACAAGATTGCATTTCCATCAGCTGTTATTTCTGTATAAGCATTGGCATTTGGTCCTTTTAATTTCACTTTTCTCTTATCAAATGAAACTGTATGGGGCAGGATAGGGGTATGGCTTCCATCGTAATTCATGAAAATCATAGCGTCATTCAAAGATCCTACAGAATTCTTTTTAATTAATTTATTAATAGAAATAAAAAAACCTTTATATTCAAATTGGATGGGTTTGAATCGGACAGTTGATAAATCATTTTGTGTGGTAATTTGAGTATTTTCGGTATATAAATAGCTTACGCCATCCATAGAGTATCTCACGGAATAATCCTTATCAGCTTCATCATCAAAATTTAGCACCAAATAGAAACCCGTTTCAGGATCTTGGATAGAGTAAATTACTTCATGCTTGTCATTTTCATCAGAGAACTCAAAGATTGATAAAGTTAAACTTGTATATGGGATGGGATCATTCATTTTTACACCATACTCATCGTTGTTGAAGTAAACTGTTTCGCCTGAAAGATTATTTTTGGTGACATCAAAAGTTACATCTGTACCTGGGACAGTCCTGCCAGACCAATAGAGACCAGCATAACGTATTTCAGAACAGTCAGGATCGGCATTGTTTTCTTCTGAAAAAACCAGTGTGGCAGAGGAAGAATTGAATGTTTTTTGATCATTATCTATATCTACATAGAGGGTCTCAGAAAAAGAATTGTAAGCGGAATCATTATGGTAAAAGAGTCTCAAATTGGTATTCCCAATGATAGTGAAATCTCCTTTAATTCTATAGATATTACCTTCTGGTGCGGACTGACCGACTCTATGTTTGAAAGGAATAGGGTTTTCATTTTGAGCAAATGATTTTTGGGAAAATACAAGTACCAAGAAATAGAACAATATCAGTTTCCAGGTGATAGATCTCATGATTGGTGTAAAGAATTTCACTTGCATTTTCAGTTTCAAGCTAAGTTGTAATAGATATTGAAAATTCCCAATCCTAATTTGATTCTATTCAGTTGATTTGAATGATTGATTTCTACAGCAATGCTTTTTATACAGATTTTTGCCTATATCAAATTGATTCAAGGCATTTCTGTGGTTATTATCGCTATGATTGGAGAAATGTTGGTTTTATTACATCTGAATTTTACCTGAAACTTAGATTGATAAATTAAAGGTGAATTTTGCTTGAAAAATAAGAAATAGTTTCAATTTAACTAGATTTTTATGCGGATATTATTTTGAGATAGTTGATAATTTTTGGATGTTTAATCATCCCGAAAAAATGCTCCACAATTTATTTAGGAGTGAACAGTGTTTGAGATCATCAAGAAGTTTATAGTGTTGATTTATCATGTATTATCCGCTTTATTTGTAGTTCACTTTCTTTCTGATCATGCTTGGAGCCCTTATCTTGATTATTTTCTTGTTTTTGTTGACCCAACCCATCCTCAAGGATGTAAAGGCGAAGCATAAATGGGTCAATCTCCAACTTTTGAATCAATTGTTTTGGTATCATATGTTTTTTGGCTTGGTATATTATTTATATGCCGTTTTCAATAGATCTGATTCGAAGCTTTATTATCAGCGAACTTTACAGTATTGGGAAGAGTGGTCTGATGCTTTTTCCACTGGGACTGGTTTCATAGAGTGGCTGGCATTTCCCTTTGTTAGATTTTTAAATTTCAATTATGAAATGACCATGATGTTATTCACTTGGTTTGGGTTTTTGGGATTTTTGTACTTCTATCTTTTTATCAAAGAAAATTTGAATTTCAATCCGAAACTAAAGGGCTGGGATGCAATAACGATTTTTATGTTTTTGCCTAATATGCACTTCTGGACAGCTTCATTGGGCAAAGGTGCCATTATATTTAGTGGTTTAGGTTTTTTGGTTTATGGCTTGTCCAAGCCGGCTCAGCGCATTCCACATATCATGATAGGAAGTTTTGTTTCCTATTTGGTAAGACCTCATATACTTTTTGCAGTACTGATTGGTATGTCGGTAGGTTTTGTATTGGGAAAGGGGAAAGTGCCAGTATATCAAAAGTACTTGGTAGCTATAGCGGGTCTTGTGGTCTCTGTGATTTTGTATGAAAAGATCATTCTTTATTTAGGTTATGATCCCAATAATATTTTGGAATCATTTGAGGAGGAATCTGCGCTCAATGCGCACAGGTTAAGCTACTCGGCTGGATCAGCAGTAAACATGAGTAGCTATAGTTTACCGATGAAGTTGTTTACTTTTTGGTTTAGACCGTTGTTTATAGATTCTCCAAACTTCCTTGGTATTGTGGTGAGTTTTGAAAATGCACTATATATCTACATGTTTAGCAAAATATTCAGTAGAGATTTCATTACCTATATCAAAGATGCGCCAGCTATGGTGAAAATGTCTGGTGTAGTTTTTATTTCCATATCTATATCGATGACCTACATCATGTCAAATTTGGGGATTATTATAAGGCAAAAAAGTCAAATCATGTACTTTATGCTATTTGTGATTGTAGCATTCATAGATTGGCAGAAGACCAACAGACTTAAAAAGAGAGCCATGATATATAATAGGATCGTCCAAGAGGAAGAGAGGAGGATTAGGGCTTCATCCTGATGTCAGTTGATTTAGATTTTTGTATTTTTTAGTTTTCTGTTTCGATGTATTTTATGCTATGCATTGCATTTTTTTGCCACTAAGGCACAGAGACACAAAGAGACGAGAAGCGAGAGAGAGTGTCAAGAACCAAGAATCAAGAACCAAGAACGAAGCGAGAAACGAGAGACGAGAGACGAGAAACTAGAAAAACGAAGCGAGAAACGAGAGACGAGAAACTTCATATAAAGCCTATATCGCCGCACCTGTCTACCCATAGGTAGAGGCATATATCAAGTTTATATCGCATTAGCATATATCAAAATGTCATCCTTCCTCCTTCACCCTTCCTCTCTTCCTCCTTCCTCCTTCATCGTCTCCTTCACCCTTCTCTAAGTTAAGAGAATGTTACCATAATCATGGTTAATGTTAATTGAACTTCACCTACCTGTTATGATTCTATTACAATCGACTTGTCAATTGGGCATTTCTAGATCAAGCTTATAGGTTTGAGGCATCGTTTAAAAAAACCAACCTTTATGAAGTATTTTGAAAGAATGAAGAGATCAATCAGTTTTCTAATGACTTTGGCAGTCTTAGGATTCACATTTACAAGCTGTAGTGATGATGAAAATGATCCTGCCGTAGATCCACTAGATGAGGTAGTAGTGATTGAGGATTCGGAGCTATTAGAGATCATTCTGGATGAACTGAACATCCAAAGCACTGGAGCTTTGACAAAAGCTAGAATGATGGAATTGACTGAATTGAATGTCAGTAATGCTGTATTGACATCTTTTAGTGGTATTGAAGAAGCTAAAAATTTGGAGGTTCTTCTTGCTAGAAGTATAGAAGTGGAAGATTTGTCTCCTATATCCAGTTTGACAAACTTGATCGTATTGGATATGAGAGATGCTGTAACTCCTACATCATTGTCTTTTCTAGCTCCTTTGGAAAATATCGAAAACATAGATTTTCAAAACACTGCTGTTGCTGACATTTCAGCACTTGCTGGAAAGATTTCACTCACGCACATCAATTTAAGAGAAACTGATGTGTCTGATATTTCTGCTTTAGCGGGCATGACTCAGTTACAGTTTTTGAACCTGAATAGAGCTGGTGGAGGAAATGGTATTACCAACCCAGAGCTAATCACTTCAATGGAAAATCTTTATTATCTAAGTTTAAGAAACACTGTACTTGGAGATGAGCTTTTTGCTGAGATTTTTGCTAACAAGACCAAATTGGTTGAGTCAAATATCAGAAATACAGGCATCACTTCTGTTATGGCCTTAGTTCCATTATTCGAAGCAGGTGCTTTCACCGAAGCACTTTCTGAAGAGTTTGACAATAAGATTTCTTTGGATATTCAAAATAATGCAATCACAGATCTTTGCGCAATCTATCCATGGGTAGGTAATTTTCCAGAGGGCGAGTTGGAGTGGTCTTCAGCTGCTGGAGATTTCAGTGATTGTAACTAATCGAGTTCACGCTGACTAGGCTGATTGGTTTCGTGCAAAAGATCAATCAGCCTATTATTTCAAAAAAATATGCTGTAAATATGGCAATTCATAGAATCGCCCAAAATAAGAGATTGTGAAAAAGTTTATATCACTCTTTTTGATTTCGATTACCCTTGTGCATATGGCACATGCTCAAGTAGAAGTGGCTGGTACTGTGTACGATGAATACAATCAACCATTGATAGGAGCTGTAGTTACCTTAAAAAATGGGAGCTCAGACCATAGTGCTGTCACAGATGTAGATGGTAGGTATGCTTGGTCGACTGTGCGCCAAGGTAGTTATGAAATGGAAGTGAGTTTCATTGGATTCAAAAATTACAAAAAGTCATTAGAAGTCTCCAATTCCTCTATCTATGAATCAGTGAAAATGAATCCAGATAGTCAGGTTTTAAGCGAGGTGGTGATCATGGGTTCAGTCAATCGTGGAACCGAAGCTCAAGCCAGAAAGCTTGAACAAATGGCAAACAATACCATTAATGTGGTATCAGCCAAGTCTATTGAATTATCACCAGATATTACAGTAGCTAATGTAGTACAGCGTGTATCAGGACTTTCTATTGAGAGAAATGCTAGCGGTGATCCACAGTATGCTATAGTCAGAGGAATGGATAAAAGGTACAATTACACTTTAGTGAATGGTGTGAAAATACCCTCTCCAGACAATAAAAACCGATATGTTCCTCTAGATATTTTTCCTGCACAAATGCTTGAGCGGCTAGAAGTTGCCAAAAGTTTGTCGCCTGATATGGAGGGGGATGCCATAGGAGGTAGTGTGAATCTCGTAATGAAAAGTGCTCCAGAAGAGTTTGAGGTCAATGCAGATTTTCAACTTGGATACAACACTATTCATATGAATAGACCTTTTTATAGCTATGACCGTGCTACCGAGAATAGGTTCTCACCTGCTGAGCGCTTTGGCTCCAGGTATGAGGCTAATATGTCGGATTTTTCTACTCGAAACCTAATCATCAATCCGATCAATCCACTTCCTGATTTGTTTGGAGGTATCACAATCGGGGATAGATTTATGCAAGGTAAACTGGGTGTGATGGTTGGTGCGTCCGTGCAGAATTCCTTTCGAGGTGCAGATAGGGATTGGTACAAAGTGGATGTTGACCCTCTTGGCACAGGACGTCCAGCGCTTTCAAGTTTCCAAATGAGAAAAACCTCAATCCAGCAGTTTAGGTTGGGCCTTCACTCCAAAATAGATTACCAGTTCAATAAGCGTAACAACATTAGCTTATACTATGGGGATTTTACCCTCAATGATTTTGAGTCTAGAGAAATGATCACTAGTGACAGAGATATCTCTCCAGACAATGTAAATGCAACTTATCTTTTCCAAACAAGAATCAGGTCGACTTACAGTGGTATTAGGAATGCCACATTGCAAGGTAAACATAACCTTGCTGATGAAAGACTTCTTGTAGACTGGTCTGCTGTATATTCTAGGGCAGAGTTTGATAGACCTGATAATGCTATTTTTTCAAGAAATGGAGGTGTAGAAAATGGGGTTGAAATGCCTCAAAACATCGAAAGAAGAAATCCTAGAAGATGGGAAAAGCATTATGATCAGGATTTCACTTTGCACCTCAATATGCTATATAAACCTACTCTCTTGGATGATTACAAAGGGTACATTAAAGTAGGTGGAATGGCAAGAGACAAGGAGCGAGGAGCGCTCTTCAACAGGTATAGGTTTGATCCTAATCCGCCATTTCAAGAACAAGGTCCGGATTGGAACGATTTCAGAGATGTGCAGTGGGAAATTTTGAATCCTACAGGAACACTTGGGCATGCATTGAATTACAATGCTTATGAGCAAATTGGTGCATATTACGGGATTTTGCATCTCGAATTCGGAAAGCTTGATGTCAATGCCGGGGCTAGGGTAGAGCATACCAATCAAGGCTATGTATCGAGGACTACCAATCAGTTTGAGTTACCTGAATTGAGTCAAATTTATACAGATGTACTTCCTAATCTTAGCTTAAAATACAAGCCCAAAAGTGATGTGAATTTGCGAAGTTCATATTACAAAGCGATCAATAGACCTGGTTATTTTGAAATTGTAGATGGTATCTCTGATGAGGATGATGAGTTCCCATTCAAAGGAAATCCTGATGTGCAGAGGGCTATTGCTGATAACTTTGATATAAGGTATGAATATTTTCCAAATGCAAATGAACAGTTTCTTTTTGGCGCTTTTTATAAAAGAATAGAAGACCCGATTGAATTATTACTTGTCAGACAGACCAGTCTGACCACAGGCCCAAGAAACCTCACCCCAACGAATTCTGGTACGGCTACCAATTGGGGTTTGGAAATGGATTACAGTAAGTTCTTTAACAATATTGGGATTAGGGCAAACTATACCTTTACAAGATCTTCACTTACTACGACCAAAAGTGAGCGTGTGAGAGAAAATCCTGATGATACTAGCTCAGAACTCATTCTAAGAGAGGTAAATCAAACAAGACCTCTTCAAGGACAAGCTGATCATATAGGTAACCTAAGTTTGTTGTATAAAAACCAACAGACGGGGACTGATTTGCAGTTGTCAGCTGTATATACAGGTGAGCGAATAGAGATTGTCTCTCCGTGGCTAGACCTTGATATTTGGTCAAGACCTTTTACGCAGCTTGATTTTTCTATAGAGCAAAAATTAGGTAACTGGGTAGTTTTTGGAAAGGCAAACAACTTGCTCAATACTCCCTACGAACTATTTGTCAAAAGTCCAAGAAAAACTGAGCAACTAGATTTCCCTTTGCAAGATAGAGCTGGTCAAACTATCGTCCAGAGGGATTTTTTCTGGCAATCTTTCCGACTCGGAGTGAGATACAAAATCAATGGAATATAAATATAGAAAACCAATAAAATGATTAATTATATGAGAAAATTGAGATTTAGTTTACCATGCTTGATAATGCTACTTTTGGCATTTACTGCATGTGACAATTCATTTGTCAATGATGATGATGGAGACATCATTGGAGGAGATGATGATGTACCAGCTGGGTTTACCAAATTGGAAGGAGAAGTAAGTGGTACTTTAGGACCAGATGAAAATTATTGGGTTACTGGTGATGTGTTCATAAGAGCAGGGGAGTCCTTGACAATTATGGAAGGTACAAACCTCATTATCGATGGTACTGGAAGAGCAGGAAGTAGTCCTGAGATCAATGTTGCTGGAAGTTTCTACAGTTATGGAACAGCCGAAAAACCAGTATATATAGGTGTAGAAGAAGAAAAGCGTACTGTTTCCAATATCTTTAGAGGATTTTGGGGAGGTATAATAGGTACAGATACTGCAGAAGATATGGTGTTTGAGTACACTACCATAGAGTTTGCAGGTGCACCTGCGGAAGCAGGATCATCAATCGTTGCAGAAGGTGAGATCGATGAAGGAGAACCAAGATATGCCGTATATATGGTCAATCCTGAAGGGAACTTCATCATGTGGCATTCTAGAATAGCTTACACCAAAGATGATGCTATCCGCCTCAACGGTGCAAAAACGCTAATTGCATATAGTGAGTTTGCTTTCAACGGTGAAACAGGTGGTGAATCTGTCAACACTAAAAGTGGTGTGGTAGGAGATTTTTGTTACAATGTGTTTTATGGAATTGCAACCAATGGCCTGAAGGCAGCTAACTCAAAAGGTCGTCAGCCACAGTGTAATAACAATTATTACAATAATACCATCGTAGGGTCAGGCTGGAGAAGATCTCAAGCAGGTAGAGGTGGATCACTGAATTATGAAAATGGTGCACGTGGTGAATCTTTCAATAATTTGGTGGCTGACTGTAGATACGGTTTACGTCTTTTTCCACCAGATGATGAGCCAGATATGGCCAATATGAAGTGGGGAAATCATTTTTACTATGGAAGTGATGAAGAAATGGTTGAAGGATTTCATCCAATCAATGGTATCATTGGTCAGAATGTTCCAGGATATGAAGGAATTACCATCCCAACTTCTGACATATTTGGCGCAGTAGGAGATAATGATCCTATGTTTGTGGGATATAGTGTGGGAAGTTATACTCCAGCAAACTACAGAGCAATGAGCGATGCAAAGTTTGTTAATGACTTGTTTGAAATGTTCAAACTGTCCCCTGAAAGTCCAGCCATAACAGGCGGAACGACTGATTTCAGTCCAATCTATTCCGAGTATGTAGCCAATGGAAAAACATATACAACACCACTACCATCTACTTTTTTTGGTGCGGTAAATGCCGATTAAATACAAAACCTTAAAGGAGTCGATCATAATGGTTCGGCTCCTTTCATTTTTTTAAACAACTTAAAACTTAGCATAACATCTTAAGCATGAAGACCTGTTCATTTATAACCTTACTGAGCCTTTTATCTTTATTTTCTTGTGATCAAGCATCAGATTCACCAGATACTATTCAAGACTTCTGGGAGTCACACATTCCTTTTGAACTTGATTACAGTACTTCATTAGGTCTAGTAAGGTCAAATAGGTTCCCTGAAACTGCTGAGGCTAGAGGAGAGTCAGACTTGATAGAAGCTTCTGGAATTGTGATTAGTATTGAAAATGAAGGTTTTCTATGGACTCATGAGGATAAAGGAAATCAGAATGAGATATACTTGCTAAATATCCAAACTGGAGAAACTGCTGCCAAATTCAAGTTAGATGGAGTTTTTAATAGAGATTGGGAAGACATAGAAATAGGCCCTGGGCCAGAGGAAGGTGCTAATTATATTTACTTGGGTGAAGTAGGTGACAACGACAGAGTTTATAGAGATTATAAAATCTATCGTTTTAAAGAGCCTACTTTTGTTAATGGAACAAGTGAGTATACCATTTCGCGGGATGAGATTGAAACTATTACATTCCAATACCCCGGCAATACAAAACATGATGTAGAAACATTACTTCTTGATCCATGGACAAAGGATTTGTTTTTAGTTACGAAGAGAGATTTTCATTCTATCATCTATGTTCTGCCTTATCCGCAAAATACAAATGAGCAGATTGAAGCAGTGAAAGTTGGTGAATTTCCATTTACTAGAGCGGTAGGAGGTAATATCTCTTTAGATGGAAATGAGATGTTGATCAAAACGTATGATTTTATTCTCCATTGGACGAGAACTGGGGATGAAAACATGGTTGATATGTTTACAAAAACCCCTCAGATAGCCCCTTATAATCCTACTGAACCTCAAGGAGAAGCAATATGCTTTGATGCCGAAAAATCATATTATACCTTGAGTGAGTTTAGCAATGCCATAGTTCCTATCCTCTATTTTTATCATAGGTTGGAAGAATAGAAAGTGTTTTAGTTTTCTGTTCGGTGATTTAATAATTAGACAGGGAAGCGAGAGATGAGAAGCGAGAATCGAGACAGAATCAAGAATCAAGAAACAAGAATCAAGAAATAAGAACCAGAAACGAAGCGAGAAACGAGAAACGAGAGACGAGAAACTAGAAAACCTCATAAAGCATGCCTATATCGCCGCACCTGTCTACCCATAGGTAGAGGCATATATCAACTGTATATCGCTTTAGCATATATCAAAATGTCATCCTTCCTCCTTCTAATTTCTAAGAACCAAGAACCAAGAATCAAGAACGAGGAACGAAGCGAGAAACGAGAGACGAGAAACTAGAAAACCTCATAAAGCATGCCTATATCGCCGCACCTGTCTACCCATAGGTAGAGGCATATATCAACTTTATATCGCATTAGCATATATCAAAAATGTCATCCTTCCTCCTTCTAATTTCTAAGAACCAAGAACCAAGAATCAAGAACGAGGAACGAAGCGAGAAACGAGAGACGAGAGACGAGACAAAGCGAGAAACGAGAGACGAGAGACGAGAAACTTCATAAAGCAAGCCTATATTCGCCGAAGGTATATATCAACTTTATATCGCTTTAGCATATATCAAATTCCCCCTTCACCCTTCATCCATCCTCCTTTTCTCAAAACGTATAATCCTCAACCAATCGTCTTGAACTTCGGAAGTGATTTCATAGTCTAGGGATTCACAAAGTTCAAAGAAAAGTTCGACATCTGGAATTTCTTTGGGGTAGGCATGGATGTAGTAGTTGTATATGAACAAAGTAAAAGTGTCTGGGCTCAGTGATTCAAATCCCTCTAGGTCTTCTATTGGGAAAAGTTTGGCTTGATACTGACCTTGATTGGGGAGCAAAACCTCCTTACTGAAATCCACGAAATTATTGACCACGACCAATTCATTGGCTTCTACGTGATCATGGAGTGCTGATACGAGATGTGCATAGTTTTTTAATTTTTTCTGATATCCAATACTTAAAACTACCGGGATCACAAGCATCAGAATCAATGTTATTTTGAATAGTTCTCGTCTGATGATTGGCTTGAGCAACAATAGACCAGAAAGCAATCCAAGATAAGTCATCTGTTTCCAATCGCCTACAGCCAAAGCTACTATCGCTCCAACTAGGATGGCTAATGATACCCAAATTCGGGTTTTGCTATCATGCAGCCAACTACCAGAGCCAATTCCAATCAATGGAGCAAGAACAGGGATTAGAATGATCAGGTGTCTGGGATTGAGATGTATTGGATTGTAAAATTGGAGACTGGTGCTCATCCACCAAAATCCAGCAAACAAGCAAATGGCAGCTAATCCAAATTCAAAACTGATTTTAGTTTTGTGCCTGACACCAGAGATGATTGCAGGAACAGCCAAGACAATCCACAGCCAATATCCTCTTTCAACAAAGGAAACGAAAGGCCAAAAGGTAACTCTCCAAAGCATCACTTTCCAGTTTTTATCGGCAAAGGAATATTCAGAAATATAGTGTCCATCTTGTATGTTCTGAATTCTATAGAGCGCATTTCCAAATTTGAACCAGTAAAAGCCTAAATAAATGACCATAGTAACCGTTGCGAAAATCAAAAGCCATAAATAAAACTTATGCCTGTCTTTGGTCTTTCTCTCTAAGAAATACAAAGCCAATGGAAATGGAAACAAGTAAACGATGGTCTCTTTGGTCAACATAGCTCCAAAAAATGCTAAACTCATCAAAAAGGCTGCGATCACAGGCTTTTGATGGCGTATACATGAAGCGAAAAGGATCATAGAAATCCATCCAATCAAGATGCTGTCAGGATAATTTTTATGAATGAAATGCATAAAAAATACCTGTGTGGAAAAGAAAGCAACTGTCCATAATTGATCCTCAGGAGTTTTGATCAGGCGTGTAATTAGTAGTAGTCCTAAGATGTAGGATAAAAGAGAGGCAATGCTCCCAATATGATCATCAAAATAAAAAAGGTAGGTGAAGAAGCCAGAGATAATGTATGAACCCAATCGGCTAGAAAAGTGATGATCGCTTAGGACATTTTCACCATTCCAAAATTCTTTCCCTTTGAGCAAGTAATACACATCATCACTGAATGTAATGCCATCATAGCCCAAGTACCACACAGACACCAAGAATATCACTCCTGTCCAAATAGGTAAAGCATTGAAAATGGGATTTTGAAATGAATTTGAAGATGCTTTCATTTTGATTTTATGAAGAATTGTTTTTGTTATTCTTCAGCAGTTTTTTTTGTGGATTGGACTGTACTCTGGTATATGGTCTCCAGCTGAGAGACAAACTTGTCAAGTGAGAAGTTTTCCTGTACTTTTTTCCGTGCATTTTTTCCCATCAACACCAGCGTACTTGGATCTTGGAGCGCTTGAAGACAAAGTGTAGATAGCTTATCATGATTTTCTACAGTGCATAGGAACCCTTCTTTGCCAGGCTCTACTACTTCGCCAATCCCTCCAGCTTGGCAAGATACTATTGGGATATTGCAGGACATCGCCTCCAGCATGGCAATAGGAAGTCCCTCAAAGGCTGAACTGATCATAAACAAGTCCATAGCACTTAGATATGGAAGTACATCATGCTGAATTCCAACTAGGTGAAAATTCTTGGCAGCTGGTGATTCATTGACCATTGATTGGATCACGGGAAGTAATGGACCATCTCCGACTAAAATAAAATGGGTGTTGGGGAGTTTTTTCCAGATCTTTGTAGCTTCTTTGATCCAGATATCAAGTCGCTTTTGTTTTCTGAACACAGCCACATTTCCAACCACAAAAGCTGTATTCGGAATAGATAGAGAATTTTTTATTTGATTACCGAGTTCGATGTTTTTGGTAAAAAACGTCGTATCTACGGCATTTTGAAGGGTGATTATTTTTGGATTTTTATTTTTAAAAAATAATGACTCAAATGGCTTAATCGCATGTGCTACTTCATCAGATACAGCAATAACAAGGTCTTGCATGCCATAGGTCAATCGGTTTAGAAGGTAGGTGAGCTTATTGTACCTGTGCCAGACATTGTGCTCTGTGTATATGATGGGGATGCCATTTCGATTTCCAGCCAATCTCGCAA
Organism: Belliella kenyensis; assembly: GCF_022549675.1. Lineage (GTDB taxonomy): Bacteria > Bacteroidota > Bacteroidia > Cytophagales > Cyclobacteriaceae > Belliella > Belliella kenyensis. Next base: position 133,599 of record NZ_JAKZGR010000006.1, read on the forward strand.
GGATACCAGCCCAGGGAAGATGAGCATGTATTAGGTCAATTTCTTGGGATTTGATGAACTTCTTGACCCTTTTGACTTGATTCACCAAACCAAAATTACCAGCTTGAAAGTAGGTGACATGTACACCACATGAATTCAATTCTTCAATGACATGATTAGGTCTTTGATGAAAGTAAATGCAATGAATCTCAAATATCTCTCTATTGTGGATTCTGGAAGTTTCAGCGATTAACTTTTCTGCGCCTCCTCGTCCAAGAGATTTTATGATATGTAAAATCTTGAGCTTTTTTTGCATGGTGCAAGATACTCCATTTGTCTAAATGTCCCAGCAAAGTAAAACCCTTTTGAATATAGAAAAATGTTAGGGTTTATAACTTTTTTTTCCACAACTCAAAAGGGTAGCTTTATCTTCTTATTTCACAAATTAATCCATGTTCTTTTTATCCACGGTCCATTCTTTGGATTGAGATAAGCCACTTGGGTTTCCAGTGAACATTTTGCCTGCTTCTTGATCACCCATCAGCTGCCACTTGTACCAGGCAGTGGCGACACGAGCATATTCACCTCCATTTGGCTGACCATAAGTACCTCCATGTCCTACATCCATATTGCCAACGAAAACTGGGACATGATTGATTCTTTTGAAATCATCCATGCCATTGTTATAGGCTATGTCAGATTCACCTCCTAGTAGGTATAGGGTAGGTGTGTGCAGCTTTTCGAGTTGATCTTTGCTTAGACTTGGCATACCCGGCATACCATTTCCTGGGCTTGGAAGTATACCACTGTTGCACACTACTGCTGTAGTTACTCTTGGGTCTGGAGCAGATTCCAAAGTTTGTAAACCACCACAAGACATACCACTGACAGCGATTTTGGAAGTATCAATTTTTCCGAATAAGGGACTGTTTTGATCCTCGTTGATGGCGATAGCCCAATCGATAGCATCAATCATTTGAGATGAAGAAGATCTGCCAGAGCCTTTTTCACCCTCTTCAGGCATGGGCCCAATGGCTATCACCAAAAATCCATGAGATGCCACTTCATTCAAGAAGTTTACATGTTCCCAAGGAGAGTTTGCACAGGCACCATTACCCCAAGCAATGATTGGAAGCTTTTTGGTAGAGCCAAATTCATTAAGGTCTTGAGGTCTGAAAATCGTGTGTGTGAGTAGGGAAGGATCTTGCTCCATGATGGCGCTGTGCGGACCATTCCCTCCATTTTCGACAATTCTTGAGGCTCTTTCTTGAGCATATCCTACAAACGAGCTCATTATTAGGATAATTGTAAAGATAAAATGCTTGTACTGATAAGTTTGAAAAGAAATTTGTTCTTTAGTGTGCTTTGGTTTCATTGTTATTTTGGTTTATAGGTTAATTGAAATTGATCAAGATTATCTAATGAGCTGAACCAAGTTGTATCAAACAGCTTATCGCACCACACTAAATGATAAACAAGTAATTCAGAAAGTGATAATTATACTTTTTCCTTGATTTGAAAAAGATTCTCCGCTGTTTTAGGGTTTATGTATTCGGGTAAAGAATTAGTAGCGGATAAAGACAATTTCTAAAGTTAAGAAAAAAAAGGAGTATCAACTATACTTGATATATTTGTGATATGACTGATTTTAGAAATTGTGGGAAATTTATTATCTCTTTAGACTTTGAACTCCTATGGGGAACTTTTGATAAAGTAGGAGGTAAGGTCAATCCGACCTATTTTTCAAATACAAGAAAGGTGATTCCGCAAATTCTAAGAACTTTTGAGTCACATCAAGTTGCAGCTACTTGGGCTACTGTAGGTATGCTGTTTGCTGAAAGTGAGGAGGAGTGGAGAGCTTATATCCCAAAAAATCTACCTAATTACCATAATCCTAACCTTTCTCCATATCAATGGGTAGATCGATTTGGTTTAAATCCTCTGTGGAATTTTGCGCCTGAATTGATACAAATCATTTTGAAAACACCACATCAAGAGGTTGGTAGCCATACTTTTGGGCATTACTATGTTGGTGAACCTGGACAGCATGCTGATCAATGGAGAAGTGATCTTCAGGCTGCGAAAAGGATTGCATTTGACAAATTCCAGCTAAGGATGAAATCACTCGTTTTTCCCCGAAATCAAATAAACCTAGATTACTTGAAGATTTGTCAAGAAGAGGGTTTTGAGCAATACAGATCCAATCCTACAGATTGGTATTGGCAAGAGACTTATCGAGAGACATTTGCGAAAAAAGTGTTCAGGACAGCAGACTGTTTTGTGCAAGTGGGATCTAGGAAGACTTTTGACGATTCCAAGCTAGCAAGTAGCCCTTCTGCAATGATTCAAATCCCAGCTTCTAGACTGTTGAGGCCATATCATGATCAGTGGAAGTGGCCAAATAGACTCAAGCTAATTCGCATCAAAAATGAAATGACTTATGCTGCAAAACACCAAGAAGTCTATCACCTTTGGTGGCATCCACACAACTTTGGAAATGATCCATTGCAATCTATGAAAGAGCTAGAAGAGATTTTGGATCACTTTACTATGCTGAAAGAAAACTTTGGTATGGAAAGTTTTTCGATGCAAAGCCTAGCTGATATTCACCGGGAATAGCTATTTTGCAGACAAATTGAAATAGGAAAAAATCCTTACTTAATCAAAGCACTCACCCAGAACTGATAAGGTATAAGAAAAGCATAAAATTGGAATCGGAAAAAGTAAAAATCATAGCACCAAGTTCAGGCTGGCAATTGGTAGACTTGAAAGAGTTGTGGAGGTATAAAGATTTGCTTTACTTTCTGACTTTGAGAGGTATCAAAGCTCGATATGCACAATCTATTCTAGGAGTGTCTTGGGCGATAATTCAGCCATTGTTCACCACAATAGTGTTCACAGTAGTATTTGGAAATCTTGCAAAAGTAGATTCTGACGGTATACCATACTTGCTTTTCTCCTACTTGGCGCTTTGGCCATGGAATTATTTTTCAGGGACGTTGACAGAGTCAGCCAATAGTTTGATTCAAAATGCCAACATGATTACCAAAGTTTATTTCCCGAGGATGGTATTACCACTTTCTTCCATCCTGTCCAAACTTTTAGACTTTATCATTGCATTTGTTGTTGTGATTGGTTTGCTTATCTATTTTAAAGTAAGTCCAGGGTGGGGCTTACTCTTTCTCCCAGTTTTGATTCTTCAACTATTGATGTCTTCTTTGGGAATAGGGATGTTCTTATCCGCATTGGCTGTCAAATATAGAGATGTTAAGCATGCATTGACCTTCTTGGTACAAATTCTACTTTATGCGGCACCTGTTGTCTATAGCACTACTGCTGTGCCAGAGAAATATCAATTAATTTATGTTTTAAACCCTATGGTAGGGGTGATTGAAGGGTTTCGGGCTGCCTTCTTAGACAGAGCAATGCCATGGGAATGGATATGGCCTGGGAGTATAGTATCGGTGTTGTTTTTCTTTTATGGAACGCTATATTTCCGCAGGATGGAGAGGATCTTTGCAGATGTAGCTTAGAGTCAACACCTAGGAGTTTGAATTTGGATCAATCTCCTAAGCGAATAGATCTCTATTTAATTTTATTTGTTTGTCTTCTCGAATCTCTCTCTGGCATTTATCAAGTCTTCAGCGGTATCAATGGCAATGGCTTGGTGAGTGGTAGCGACCATTCTGATTTTTACGCCATGTTCTAAGACACGTAATTGTTCTAGCATTTCGGCTTGCTCCAATGCGGACTTTGGCCATTTGGTGAATTGCATCAGAAGTTCTTTTCGATAGGCATAGATACCTACGTGCTTCCAGTAGCTCAGCTCAACTTCTTTTTCTCGATTGAAAGGAATAGCATGCCTGCTGAAATATAGGGCATTTAAGTTTTCATCCACGACGACCTTTACAGCGTTTGGATTTTCAGCCTCCCATGCAGGAATTTTGAACATTACAGAGGCCATTTGAACACTATCATCTCTGAATGCTTCGATCAGCCTTGACAAAGTATCTTTGTCCAAAAGTGGTTCATCACCTTGAATATTGATAATCAAATCCGTTTCGATACTTTGAGCAGCCTCAGCGATTCTATCAGAGCCACTTTCATGACTATGTTGACTCCTAAAGACTTCACCGCCTACAGCTTTGATTTGTTCGGCAATTTCTTCGTGATCTGTAGCCACGATAATTTGATCAAAAAGCCCTGTGTTTTTTGCACTCAAAAAGGTTTGTTGAATGACTGATTTTCCGGCCAAGTCTTGGACCAATTTCGCAGGAAGTCTGGTAGAAGCATACCTAGCAGGGATTAGGGCTGTTGTTTTTAATTTTTTCATATTGAAAGTATGAATGACCAGCTATTTGCGGAAAGATTCGATGAATCTATTCCAAAATAAGGTAAACGAAGATTTCTTTTTCTTGATATTCATCTGTTTTTCTTCGTCTTCAAAATAATTGTAAATGTACTTATTGTTTTGAGAATAGAGATAGGTATTCCCATATCCGTAATTGTAACCTTCATAATAGTAGCCAGCATCTACTATTCCATTGAAGATACCATATACATTATTGACCTGCTTGTTATTAAAGAGGTCATTGATCATGACAAGGTGATTCTTTAGGGTGTAATTTTGTCTGACTACGTACAGATTGATATCAAATAGTCTCATTAAGTCCACTGTCTCTGAGACCAAGCCCAAAGGGGGCGTATCAAATATCACTATTTCAAAGTGTTCCTCCAGGTAGAATAGGAAATCTTTGAGTTTCTGTGTTTGTAAAAGTTCAGCGGGATTAGGAGGGATTATTCCCGAAGGAACAAAAAATAGATTGTCATGGCCTGTGGGAATGATTATTTCCTCAGCAGCATGTTCACCGATGAGAAAATTTGATAGCCCTGTTTTGACTTTATGATTGAAGTAAGAGGCCAATTTTGGTCTTCTCAAGTCAGCACCTACTACGACAGTTTTTTTGCCGCCAAGTGCCATGATAGAGGCTAGGTTTAAGGAAGTGAATGTCTTTCCTTCACCTGACACGCTGGAAGTTACCAAGATTTTTTTTGAGGATTTCTCTGTTGCTAGGTAATTGATGGCAGATCTAAGGGATCTAAATGATTCAGAGACAGATGATTTTGGGTGTTCTAAGACGACCATGTTCGTTTTCTTCTCACTTAGACCAATGATTGCTAATTGAGGTATCATGAAATTTTTCTTTAGATCTCTTTGATCGCGAATTCTATTGTCAAGCATATCTCTGATCAAAAAGAACCCAAAAGGCAATAGAAATCCAAGTCCAATAGCCATCAGGTAATTGCTTTCTTTTTTTGGAAAGACCAATTTTCCTTGCTTTGCATAATCCAATATTGCATTCTCAGATACATTCGAAGCTTTGGCGATTCCTGCTTCTGCTTGTTTCTCTAGTAGGTAAGTATATAGGTTTTCCCTTAACCTATATTCCCTAAATATACTGGTATATTTGGATTCTGACTCTGGCAAGGTTTCAAATCTCTTGTCGTAATTTCTTATGTTTTGAGAAAGAAGTGCTTTTTTCTTTTCAGTATTTTCTATGAGATTGATTACATTTTCAAAAAGCGTTTCTCTCACTTTTTCCATTTGTACATCAATTTTGGAAACTTCCGGGTGATTTTCGTTTACTGATGCTAGAAGTTTTCTCCTTTCTTGAGACAAAGTGACCAAAGTTTGGATTAACCCATTCAATAATGGATCTGGAATACCGATCACTGATGGAGCAATTACTTGACTATAATCCTTCGTCTTGTCAACCATGTATTGTTTGATAGCGTTGAAATAGGCCAATTCCAAATCTAAAGCTTTGGCGTCATCGTCAAGCTGATTGATTCGACCAAGTATTTCTGAAAACTCCGCGGTCACATTGACCATTCTGTTGCTTACTTTAAAGTCTTGGAGTTCTCTTTCTTTCTGCTTCAACGAATCCTCCAATAGATTTAATTGATCCTCAATGAAGATGAGTGTGTTTTCAGAAATTCTATTTTTTTCTTTCAACTCATACTCTAGATAGGATTCCATCAATGCATTGATGTAATCTTTGCCCTTTTCTATAATCGTAGTGGTCATTCGGATCTCTAGCACGGATGCGGCACTGTTCACCAAGTGAATGCTGATTTCTTTAGACAATTTTTCTTCGAGGTAGGTTGGGCTTTTTAGTTCAAAAATTATTGTCTCACCAACTCTTGATGGGTTCACAAGATGTATGGTGAACTTGGACTTGCTTGTTTCTATTTCTTGTCCAAATTCAAATATTCTATCAATTAGCTGTTGATCAGGTTGATTTTGACCTGAATTGATATCTAAAATGTTGGTAGATTCATGCAGGATTCTGAAAGTCTTTTCACTTAAAATCTCAACTTGCATAGGGACCTGTTGGACTTGCATGTGGCTCCAATCTACCGCTAGTCGTATAGGGCTACTATTGTAGAGTTCTATAGTTTTGATATTGGTCTTTGCAAAATAGGTGACGTCAAAATGCAATTTGGCCAATGCTTCTCTTGCAAGGTTCTTTGAAGAAAGCATTAAGATATCATTGTCTAAGTTGTATTGACTAGAGAAGATTGCAGACCTATCTAGAATTCTTGTTTCGGGCTTACTATTGTGCCTTATCACTAAAGTGCCTGAAACCATATATTGATTCACCGTGTATCGATGAAAAAAGTAAGTACCAATGACAAGTAGGATAATAAAAAGTACGTACCAGGGCCAATACCTAAGATATCTTGCTATAAGGTACTTTAATTCAAGTGATTTTTCTTCACCATCTAGTTGGCTAAAGTCAATTTTTTCCATAGTATCAGAAATTTCCTCTTAACAATCCAAAAAGTAATAATCCCGATGCTAGAAAAGTACCAAACAACTGCAAGCTAGAAGCCAAATTATCAGCATTTCCAAATTGCCTAATTTTCATTGGTTCTAAATATAGTATGTCGTTGTTTTGAATAAAGAAAAAGGGAGAAGCCAAAAGTGAACGATCATTTAGGTTGATTTGATGGATTTTTGTCCCTCCATCATATTGTCGAATGATAAACAATCTATTTCTTTTCGCTAGTATATTTGATTCTCCAGATGCTGCTAAGGCGTCAAATATTGTTGCCCTATTGCGTAAAATTACCTTTGTACTTGATGAGCCAAACTCTCCCAAAGTAGTGTACCTAATCCCCGCCATTCTAAGCTTTACATAGACTTCTTCTTTAAAGTATGCATTGATAGCATGTTGGATCGAATTTTTTGCTTCTTCTTCAGTCATTCCACTGATTTTGATTTTTCCAAGTTTGGGAAGTTCTACATTTCCTGATTCATCTAAGGAATATCCAGTGAAAAAGAAAAGGTCACCATTGCCCGCTCCACCCATCATTCCACCTCGGATATTTCTGGATCCTTGGAATTCAAAAACTTCAGTCAATTCTGGACTCGCACTAGCGAAGTCAATATCTACTATGTCAAATGGCTGTAGAATATATTTGTATTGAACTTCAGCATAAGGTATGAATTCATCCAAATTTATCTCTGGGTTTCCAGGTAGGTTTTGTAAATAAGTTATTCTTTTATTGCTGATGCAAGAACTTGCCATTAGGATGGTCAGGCAAATCAGTAATGAATGCTTCATGTATCGATTCCAAGTTTTCGAAGAATCAAATATAGAAAAATATGATTAGGATCAAGGATGCCATACAAGAATACTCTTGAGTTTGTTATCCATCCCCATATTCTTTTTCCACGCAGAATATTTCTTTTCGGTTTGTAAGGGGACAAAGAGAGGAAGGATGAGCATGTAAGTTTCGATTTGTGAGGACAAAAATCGAGGGGGTGATTACATAGATTTTTCTTTAGCGATTTTTAAGATTTCGTTTGTTGTTTTCCAATTTCTAGTGGTGGCTGTGATTTTAAGTTTGTTTTCTATAAAGTTGTTATTCAGCTTAGTTTTTCCATAACCATTGGGCAAGTAGAGAAAAATGGTTCTTCTATAGTAAAAAAAGGCTTCATTTGCTTCAAGTTTTTTAGTTAGTATAGCTATCTCTAAGTTCTCGGGTTCATGAGCTAAAAATGTGACATGTAGGAATGAGTTATCCATTGTCTTTGCATAAGGGTTCTTGGATAGGATGTCTGATAACTCATCAATTGATAAAACAATTACAGGAACCTCATATCCAAATTCGGTTTTGATCTCATGAGAAATGGCAGATTCTAAAAGTCTAATATCTTCTTGATTTGTGTTGAAAATAACATTTCCACTTTGAAGGTATGTTTGAATATTTTCAAAGTTAATTCTAAGAAACAATTTTTTCAGAGAATCCATTTTGATTAGGTTCTTACCGCTGACATTGATTCCCCTCAATATAGATATATAAGTAGGCATGTTTTTAACTGACTATTGAGTTTTTATATGTTATTTGTCAATATAGCTAATTTATAAGACCTGCAGACCATTTAGTTTTTTTGATTATCAATCTGTTTTTAAAAATATTCGAGTGAAGCCTGAAATGTCTATTGTTACTATAAATCAATCGATTACAACATTCTCTTGCGGGGTTTGGATAATTACTAAAGTTATGATTAATTTGGGATTTTGTGAAGTTTAGGCTTGAGTTAAGTGAGTTTTGGTTTTTGGAGACAGAATAGGTTTGGGAGGATACAAACCTAGGGTAGGGGAGGTAGTATCGATTTGTGGGGACACAAACTGAGGAGAAAGGAGTACAGTTTTGAATGCGAAGACAGAAATTAGGGTGTCGATTTGGTATTGCAAAAGTATTTCACATAGACAACTTTCTGAAAAAAAAGCTCTCAATGTACCGAAACAGCTTTTAACCCAACTATTGATCCTATCAGTGTTATGATGAAGAAAAGCCGAAGAAAGGTTACTGGTTCTTTAAATACAAAGATTCCTACTAAGACTGTTCCAACAGCTCCAATTCCTGTCCAAACAGCATAGGCGGTCCCCAATGGCAATGTTTGAGTAACTTTGATTAGTAAAATCATGCTTATCGTCAGAGCGACTACAAAACCTGCATACCAGAGATACATTTCACTCCCAATGGCCTGCCTTCCTTTTCCCAAACAAAATGCAAATAGTACTTCAAATAAACCTGCGATGATTAATATGATCCAATTCATGTGATTTTTTTAATTTTCTAATCCTAGAGAAAAAAAACAGTTTAAACCTGCTAATTTTTCATTTTGGAATTGATGATTGATTGCACCGCAAAGTTCGATATCTATGGACAAAGAAAATTTTACAAATGTTAAATAATGAGATTAGTTTTTCGCAGCTCTTATTCTACTTAAACTTACTTGAGTAATCCCTAAATATGAGGCAATATGACTTAATTGTACTCTCTTAATAAGATGCGGATGATTTTTTAATAATTCATTATATCTTTCAGAGGCTGTCCGGAATTGCCTTGATATGAGTCGCTCTTCTGTTTTTAAAAGCTCATTTTCAGCAAATTTTCTTCCCCAATTGGCTATTTCAATATGTTCGTTGTAGAGTTTTTGAAGTTCGGTATGATTCATTTCATAAAAACATGAATGCTCTAATACCTCTATGTTTTCATAGCTAGGCTGATTTGCTATGTAACTTTTCATAGAAATCACCGCATCACCTTCTTTCCCAAACCAAAAAGTCACTTCATTTTCTGCTGTGTTCGAATATGCTCGAACGATTCCTTTTTTGATAAAGTAAATACTCTTCTCACATTTCTGAGCATGTAGGAGTAAATGACCTTTAGGGAAATTCACTTCCTTAATGTAAGACTTCAAAATTGCTTTTGGATCTTTATGAATAGGGGAAACTGAATCGAGAATTTGGTCAATGTCCATCGAGTATTAGGGTGTAGGGTTTAATGTTTTTAAGTCAACGGTAGAGTTATTAAATTATACACTAATTTGAAATGGTTGTGGTGTAAAACAAAGGATGAAAATCAAGATCGTGATCCAAGCAATTATTTTTCTACCTTTATTCAAAGACTTGAGACCTGAAACTTCAGGATGTTGAATTCCCATAACTCGTCCCAATAAGAAAGCAAAAAACAACCAACCTGAATATCCTTCAATGGTAGGGTAGATAGAAACTAGGAGATACTGGAATGCTGAAATACTCAAAACAATGGCCCATTTTGCCTGAGTGGATATGGGTGCTTTTCTAAAACATATATAAAGAAATCCAATATATAAGGGTACAGACCACATCAAGGTATTGATATCTTCGAAAGGACTAATAATGCCTAGACCCGCATAGGAGATAAACATTATATAAGCTGCCAAAGAGACATGGAAATGATGCTTAGGGAATAATCCAAAAACAACATGTCCACCATCCAACTGTCCTATCGGTAGTAAGTTGAGCGCTGTGAAAAATAAAGCCAAATACCCCGCAAAAAGGTAAGGGAAATGAATGATTTCGGACATGACAGGCATTTTTTCGGGATCTGCCAAGGTTTTTTCCAAGGCATAAAATAATAAATTATAACCTATGTCTATTTTTAGATACCCATCTTCTGCACTATGTCCTTCGAAATCTGGATCTAAATACTCTGGGTGAATTTCATATATGTAATCTGCATCTGGAAGATGTGTAAAACCATAAATTAAAACTCCCATTGTCAGCACAAATCCAGCTAAAGGCCCTGCTACACCTATATCGAAAAACTTTTTTCGGCTATTTATAAAACTCTTAATTCGAATCACCGCACCAAATGTACCTAAAGAAGGAGTGCCTAGAAACCCAAACCAAGCTGGAATGAAATAGGGTAGTGAGGACTTGATTCCATATCTCATAGATGTATACCAATGTCCCAGTTCATGGATCAATAATATGCCGATGAATGGAACCGAAAAATGTAAGGATTTTAGAAAATATTCCCAATTCAAAAAACTTTCTCCTTCACCTAAAATACTTCTACCATATAGCCATTCCCCCCCTGCAAAGGTGGTACATATCAAGGTCGTAAAAAACAAAATAAAATGGCGAATGTATTCTTTAGTGCTGTACATTTTCAAAGTAGCTGATTAATGCTTGGGGATGAGTGACATGGTGAGTTTGATAGCCTAAGTTTTTTGCACTTTCTATATTGTCTTTCAAATCATCAAAGAAAAGAATATTTGTAGGTGGTGTTGCTAATAATTCAGAAACCTTTTGATAAATATTTGGATCAGGTTTTGCCAATTGTAATTCGTGACTGAAATAAACTTCATCAAAGATATCATGCAACGAGGATACACCAAATTGTTTTTTTAACAGTATATTGATGGCTTCAATGTGTAATTCGTTAGTATTGCTCAATACCGCCAATCCATAATGCTCACTCAACTTCTTGATTAAATCAATTCTATCGTTCGGGATATCTTTGAGCAAACTGTTCCATAGATAATCAATTTCATTATCTTCCCAAGGCTCTTGAAAATGATTTTTGATAGCTTCTCTAAATTCCACAGTTGAGATCAAGCCTTTTTCGTAATCTTTGTGAAATTTTGCTGGAAAAAATTCTGAAGTCAAGCTATGTTTTTCTTTTGGGAGTCTTTTTGTTAATTCATTGATAGTAAAGCTGTAATCTATATTGATGATTACATTTCCCAAATCAAAGAGTAAAAAATCTACATTTTTAAGTTTTTTCATGGTCGATCAAGTTGTAAATTTAAATTCAAATATGTAACATTGCACTCCGATTTGCAAGGTTAATGAGAATTGAAATTTTAATCAATCAGTATTTAACTTTCGCACTGAAAGAAGTATGTCTTCTGACAGTAATCGGTATTCTATTGGTGAGAGCTTCTGACTCTCCCGATAAATATCGGGACAGGAGGTGCGCAAAGAATTAAATAAATAGGGCTCCCGATAGCTATCGGGATTCAGTTGGTTAGAGCTTCTGACTCTCCCGATAAATATCGGGACAGGAGGTTATAAAAAAATAGATAAATAGGGCTCCCGATAGCTATCGGGATTCAGTTGGTTAGAGCTTCTGACTCTCCCGATAAATATCGGGACAGGAGGTCCCATAAAAGGATAAATTAGTAGGGCCTATAGCTCAGTTGGTTAGAGCTTCTGACTCATAATCAGGAGGTCCCTGGTTCGAGCCCAGGTGGGCCCACAAAGGCTGGATAAATTCCAGCCTTTTTTTCATTTTAATTTTTTTGAATATGACTACACATTTCTATATACTTCGTAGTGAAAAATTGAATAGATACTATTCAGGTATTACGACCCTTGATCCAAATGAAAGACTGAAGAATCACCTAGTGAAATTGTACTCGAAGGATAATTTTACACAGAAGTCAGATGATTGGATTATTTTTCTTTCAATCGCTTGCCAAGATTATAGTCAAGCAAGAAAGCTAGAGCTTCATGTCAAGCGAATGAAGTCTTCAAAGTACATCGAAAACATGAAAAGATATCCAGAGATGATTGATAAACTATTGGAAAGATTTAAGAGCTTCTGACTCCCCTCCCGAAAGCTTTCGGGACATCGGGGCAGGAGGTCCCTGTTCCGATAGCTATCGGAAGAGCCCAGGTGGGCCCACAAAGGCTGGATAAATTCCAGCCTTTTTTTCATTCTGATTTTTTGGATGATGACAACATACTTCGCAGTAAAAGATTGGATAGATACTATTCAAGAATTGCAACTTTAGATCCTGATGAGAGACTAATTAATCATCTAGAAAAGCTTTATTCAAAACACAATTTTACCTAGACTGCAGATGATTGGGAAATAATACAAGTTACCCTTTAATTTTGGAAAATTTTATACATACAACCTATGTGAAGGTAAGGAATGGAGTTTTTATAGCAATGCCCTAAAAGCAAATGATATAATAGCAGGTGTCAAATGTTAGGAATATCAAATTTATAAACACTAATAATTATTGAGTAAACATAGAGTAAAATCTCTAGGCATCAACTATGTTGTAAGGTTTTGTTGTATATTTAAAACACATTTTAAAGCCATTTCACATAAATATGAAGAGAAATTTGTTGAGATTTTTAATGGTATTTATGATTTTGACAGCTCAATCCTGTCTTGAAAAGGATGACTGCCATCGTGTAATCAAGCTGGTGAATAATTCCATAGGAGATATCTGGATAGCAGAATCTGGTAGTCAGTATAATGGACTTAATTGTCAACAAATCCCTGGACTTATTTCGGCGGGAGAAAGCTATGATCTAGAAATGAGAGTATGCTGGGAAGATAGAATCAATAGAACATATCAAGGAGCCGTGGTTTTTTATTTTTTTGATGAAAGCTTTAAGGATAATTTTCCTGACTGTGACTCAATTAGATTTAATCAAAGTGTCATAGAAAGAAGGACTTACACTGTTGAAGATTTAAATGCTTTGAATTGGGTGGTGACTTATCAATAAATAGTTGTAAAATTGAAAATAAGTGGGAGATTTCTTCAAAATAGCTTTTTATGATGGAGGTTTAGATCCTACAAGTAGTTCAGCAAGAAAATCTGCATGGAGGGATATTGATCCAACAAGAAAAGAGTCTCCTACCAATAATGCATGGAACATTGATAAGGGCCTATTGACAGGAGATTTAAGACAAATAGTTTCTAAGTTAACTTGGGAACTACCTCAAACTCTAATAGGTAACCTTGGTTCACATGGGTTAAATATTGCAGGTTTTGTGAACGAGGTTAATCATTTCAAGGGGGCTACTGTATTGGATACCAATTTGAGCGGTGGAGCATTTTCATTGGGCTCGTATCTTATTGGGCCGAATGGATTCAAACCTGATTTTAGAGATCATTTATTTGTTCATGAATTTGGGCACTATTTGCAAAGTCAAAGAATGGGACCTCTTTACCTGCCATTTGTTGCATTGCCAAGTGTTACTGATTTCTATTTGGTAGACAAGTTGTTCAAAGTCAATTTGCATAGCACAAGATGGAACGAGGCAAATGCAAGTAAATTAGCAGCAAATTATTTTGATGGAAAATTTGGAACAGGGGCAAGTGGGTATTTCTCAGGAAGTGAAAATCATTTTGATAGAAACTCGTTTGTCAATGATAGAACAAGTAGCCCTTATCGAAATCCGAGAAATGAAGGTTTTAATACTAGAGGTAATCCAATAAAAAGTCGTTTTCACTGGTCAGATGTACCAATTAATATGTTATTTAATGGAGGATTAGGTCTTTTTGGATTTTTGTTTAACAAATAAATTTAATAGCTATGAAAAAATATGTGTTTCCACTTTCTCTTATCTCAATAATTTTCTTATGTGCTGGTTGTCCTGAAAGTTTTATTGAACCTGACTCTAAGCTAATTATCATGAATAATTCTGATAAAAAAATCATTTTTTTTGATCAGTTTAATTCACCAAAAGATACATTATTATCCAATTTCCCTTTTAGTTTAACTCTTGAAAATACAAATTCCAGAATAATAGAGCCTAACAGTTCAGCAACATTCCCAGGTTCCTATAAAGGAATTTTAAATGATTATCAAGATGATATTTTGATGCTCTATTTATTTTCTAGTGACACGATAGAACAAGTATCTTGGGAAAGGATAGTTGACGAATATTTGATCTTGAGAAGGTATGATCTCACGTTGGAAGATTTAGAAGACGTGAACTGGACAATAACCTATCCTTAAAATCCTCTTTCCCAAAAAAAGCAGTTTAGTTAATAGAGTATTTAGCGATTAAGGTAAATACATAAACTTAAGCGATGAAAAAACCAACCCTGCTGTAATGGCTGTATTGATGGGACTTACAGGAGGTAATCCCACTGGTTTTGGAGTAGATGGAGGGATGGCAGCAAGGATAGCAAATACAGGTTCTGAAACAGGAAGCCTTGCAGGTATACTAAGTAAAAGGGATAGCAATAATGATGCTCCTCCTGCTTACTTGAGTTACCTTTTCTTTGATACTGAAATGAACTACAAGTATGGTGGGTTTGTCCAGATGTCTCAAGAAGCTCGGGAAGATGGTACAATGAAAAGTCATGAAAGATTATCTCAAGAAGTAGTGGCAGATGAGCCTGGGTATTACTATATTTATCCACCGCGGCGGACAAGCTCTATCCAACGATTCCAATACTGGATCGGAAGCGTTCTTTGATGATTTCACCATTATGACTTCGGAGTCATATATAGTGCAGCAAAAGGCAGCCGCACAACCTGGCTCAAAGACTCTCGTCTTTGCCCTCCTTATGGCTTGATTGCCAGAAACAATATTAGGACTGGTGATAAAGTAACCAAGGAACTTTTCCAAGGCAAGACTTATGAAGAACTCACAGGTTGGTATGATTTTCATGCACGGCAGTATAGCCTGTCCCGATAGCATGGCAAATCGGGAATTCGGCACTAGGAAGGTGGTTTGGAGTAGATCCGCAGGATCAGTTTAGTTCTCCATATCTGGCTATGGGCAATAATCCGGTGATGATGGAGGATCCTGATGGGGAAGTGGCTATTTTAATTGCTGCTGCCGTCGGAGCTTTAATTAGTAGTGTTTCATATACAGCAAATGTTGCATTTAGCAAAGGTGGTTTTGAAAATTGGAATTGGGGACAATTAGGGAAATCTGCGGCTATTGGTGCAGTTTCGGGTGTTCTGTCTGCTGGTATTGGTTCAGCTTTTGGAGGAGTAGGTGGAACTGCAGGTAATTTTTGGGGGCAAAGCATTACATGAAGTCGGCAGAGCTGTTACACATGGCTATTCTAACATGATGATTGGAGCTGCATTTGGACAAACACCGAGCTTATCTTCATTTGCATCTGGTAGTCTCGGATCCCTTGTAGGATCAGCTACTCATAATCTTGGAGCAGTTGGCCAAATAGCTGGCTCTTCATTGATGGGAGGGATTGGTGCGGAACTCAGTGGAGGTGATTTTTGGAGGGGTGCCGCAGTTGGGGCTACAGTTTCAAGCTTGAATCATTTGGCACATAGAGTTCAAAACGATCAATGGGAGACGAAAGGGAAATATGAAAAAAGTGGTAAATACATAGGTCAACATAGGGTAATAAAGCAGAAAAATGGCTATACGGCATATGCTGATAAAAAAGGTTCATTTTTTACAATTGGTCCTGATGGTCAAAATGTTGATCAGGAATATGGAATGTTTTCATATTTCCCAGGGGGTAAAAATTTCAAAAATACACATGTGGGACAATCTAAATTAGGAATTTATATAAGGGAACACTTTGTAAATCATTTGGATAACGTTTTATGGTTTTTTGGGCCAAAGATGCCATATGGAACCATGCCAGGCCAACCTTATTTTGGACCAGGACTACCACTTGAAAATCCAAATAATTCAAATATAAACTTATGAAAGATATAATTGATACTACGTTTAAATTAACACCTAAAGGAATACATTTATTAAGGAATAAGTATACCTATCACATGATTGCATATAAAGATGTTGAAAGTGCATATTTGAGTAAAGGGAAATCGGTTAAAAATTGGATTGTCATAATCGTATTTGGAGGGATATTTCTAACTCTCTCAGTTTTTCTTTTATATCATTTACTAAATAGTCTATTAGTTAGTGATAAGACAGTAAGGTTTTACAATGTTTTTGGACATGGTCTGATTGCTGTAATGATATTGGGAGTGGCTGGTATAGTTTCGATTTATAGTTCATTAAAGACAGTGCCAATAATTCAGATATTAACAAATAAAAGTAGTTATAAACTAAGAGTTTATCGTAATAAAAAGAAAGTTAACGAAGTTTTGAGTGTTTTAAGTTCATATGGAGTTGATGTAGAAAGAGGAAATTTTCAACATTAAGATTTTCCATTAACCACTGAAAATACAATTCATTGAAGCAACTAGAGAGGATGGGACCTCCCAATCCCATGAAAGATTACCCAAGGTGTTTGTAGCAGATTAGTTAGGGTTTTACTATATTTATACACCACAGCGGACAAGCTCTATCCAACGATTCCAATACTGGATCGGAAGCGTTCTTTGATGATTTCACGATTATGACTTCGGAGTCATATATAGTGCAGCAAATAGATTACTATCCTTATGGCTTGATTGCCAGAAACAATATTAGGACTGGTGATAAAGTTACCAAGGAACTTTTCCAGGGCAAGACTTATGAAGATCTTACAGGTTGGTATGATTTTCATGCACGGCAGTATGACGCTGCGTTAGGCAGATGGTTTGGAGTGGATCCTCAGGATCAGTTTAGTTCACCTTACCTGGCGATGGGGAATAAGCCGGTGATGATGGTGGATCCGGATGGGGAGTTGGCTTGGTTCGTGCCGATTATTATTGGTGCTGTAATGAACCTTAGTGTTAATGCGGCACAGGGTAATGTAAATAATTTTTGGCAGGGGTTAGGTTACGCAGCAGTTGGCGCAGCTGCTGGGGCATTAGGGGGTGGCTTGTCGGCGGTGATAAGTTCAGCAATAGGCGGATCTGGATTTAGTGCAGGTTTTTCTGCTGCGTTTTCAGGAAGTGCAGGTTTAACTGGATCTGGATTGACCGCAGCATCATCTAGCTTTTTCACAGGTGCTGCAATTGGAGCGGGTGCAGGTGCAGGAGCAGGTTTTACAACTGGATTTGGAAATAGTTTGTTGGGAGGTCAAAGTATTGGACGTGCTTTTGGCCAAGGTATAAGTTCAGGATTAGTTGGAGGTGCCAGTGGGGGCTTATTGGGTGGAGTACTAGGTGGTATTTCTGCAACAAATGCGGATAGGAGTTTTTGGTCAGGAAAAATGACAGCAGGAAATCAAACCATGAAATATAGTTTATTGCCAGATATTAAAATTCCAAAGCCAACCTTACCAAACAAAACAGGGTCTTTACAGCAAAAAATTATTAATGTACAGCCAAGACTAACATTAAATGAAATTGTTGTTACAGCTAGTTATTACGACAGGGCTCTAGCATTTGAAGGGATTCCTTATTTATTTGGGGGAATGACATGTGCGGGGTTAGATTGTTCTGGATTGGTAAATAGATCAACAGGTAATTCTAATAGAGTATGGTCAACAGGAATGGGAGATCCTCCAGGGAATTGGCAAAAAATCCAATATAATACTGGTTCTCATGAATCGTTTATCCAAAGTGCTCAAAAAGGAGATTTGTTCGTTTGGAAAGGAAAACATACTGCATTTTCGGGTGGCGGCCAAAATCTATTTCACGCAAGAAGAGCAGGGACATTAGTTGGAGCAACCAACGATTTAGGGTGGTGGCTAAGGAATCATGGTATACCTCTTATATACAGACAGATATTTAAATAGTACATTCAAAAATGAAAAACAAATCAAAATATTATTGGAATATATTAATCAATGCTAATGTTTTTGCTTGGTTAGTTTCTTGTGAACAAAGTGTGAAATCGTCTAATGAGATAAATATAAAAGATATTTATTTTAACCAATTAGAGGAAAAAAGGGAATTTAAAAATATTTCAAAAGAGGATACATTAGTATTTAGCAATAGTATAAACCAACAAAAACAGCAATTAAAATATGAACAAATTATTATACCTTTAAATCTTAATTCAGGCGTCCCCTTTTTGAATGATGTAAATATTTATGGATATATTATTGAAGGTTTCGATGTAGATGAATCAGGCTTGTTTTATTTTTTGGTAAATTCAGAAGTGCAATCAGGAAATTCGTCAATATTAGCCTGTTTTGAAAAAAACAAACTTGTATATAAAAAAAACATCACTCAATTTGGTGGAAATTCTATTAATATAGTTGGTGATAGACTATATGTGTTTGATCCAAATTATAAAAGAAATAATTTGTTTGTTCTTGATATCAAAACAGGTGAAATTATTGAAAAATATCCAAATATAATTGAAAACTCTATTAGCAACTATATTTTGACAGATACTGCTTTAATTGCAAGTACATTTAATTTGGAAGAAAGAATTTCCATTGATACAGAACATGCATTTCTTCATTTTGATTTGAAGGGGAACTTAATTGGGAAAGTTGATAACTTATATGGACTTGATAAATTATTTCTTCCTGAAGAAAAACAGTATTTGGGGGTTTGGGATGATAACTTAGTTTTTTGGGATTTTGATTATACAATAAATAAGCATATATTTTCTATCTTCGATATAAGTTTAAACTGGATGGGAAAATTAATAGTAAGTTCTGATGAAGTTGGTGAAGATATTTATGGATTGGAAGGTTTTCCGCAAGAACACAGGAAGTTGCTGGAAGGCAAGGTGTATATGTTAAACAGAAAAGATAAAAATGCCGTTATAACGATTTTACCTCTTGATTCTAACTTTTTGAAATAGCAATGAATCCTCGTGCAACAACAAGCTTTGGCGCATTTTCGGTAAATTGGTCAAGTGGAGACATTGGTTATTTGGGAAAAAAAGGAATAGTAAACTTGAGAATTTGGGTTATGGTCTAGGAGCATTGGTAAATATATCAGATATTTTAGCTGGTTTTAAGCCTGGAGAAGTCTCTTTAAGGACTGAAATGATCCTAACTATTCTAAATCGTTAGATGCACATGGAAACCCTATTCCGCATAAAGATTTAATGGGGCATTCGCAAATAACAGACTTGCAAGGGAAACCCATAATTGATTGGGAGCCAACAGAAAGAGTGGGTGGCTTTGGAGATTGGGTTCAAGGAACCAACTCTTATGAACGTGGAGTTTCAATCCCAGCTAGTAAGATGAAATGGAATTCTATTACAATAAAAGGCGTAAATACATCTAGAACAGATAAATTTTCTAATATGTTAAATCAAGGCAATGGGAAATATAATTTAGCAGTAAATAGCTGTGTATCTATGACTTCCAGAGCTTTAAATGTGTCAGGTGTTTTTAATGTTGGTATTCTCCCGTACCTTTTACATGAACAGATGTATTTGCGTGGTTTTGGAGTAAGCCCATATCTATTTTCACATCATCTTTATTGATTTTCAAATGAGAATTTTAATAATTTTATTTATTATGTTGCTTCCTTTCACAAGCAAAGGCCAAATAGAAATAGACTCTCTCTCTGTTTATAAATACTTTGAGAAGAAAGGGTATACTACAGCAGGTGTTGCCTCTCAGTTTAGAGATTTTGAACAGAAAGAGATGGAGCCGATAGAGATGACACCTATCGAAATAAACCAAATAAATCAAATACTTAAATTAGCGAAAATAAAAAAGCATCGGCAGACAAAGTTTGGGATTGCTCCTCTTTTCTGCAAGGCTGTGATAGGTGAGAAAAAAATAGACTTTATAATAGGAAAAAATATAATTGTAGATTTGACAAATTATCAAAACTATTTAATAAAGAATGAGGAAGATCGGTTGTGGTTGGAAGCCTTGATCGAGAAAATACGGGGGATTAGATAAGGTTTTAAGTCAAATTCCAATCTAAGTTTGGCAATGAAGTTTAGAAATTCATTTGGTTGAAAATGGCCAGATTTTTAGTGGTTTTTCCAAGTAAGTGCCGCTGATTTAGGGAGACTATCTACATCTGGGTGAAGATTAGAAGAGAGGCTAGGGTTAGTTTGTATCTACTCCTACTTAATTTTTTGGAATTTGCAATTCCAGTTTGCAGGAACTATTTTCAAATATTGGAGAATCCTTTCAGATAAGAGATCAAAAAATGCCCTTTTTCCTCACTTTCCCCCGCCCGCTTATCTGAACTATCTTTTCTTCGATGGGGAGATGAGTAACATGTATGGTGGTTTTCCGCCACGACTGACAAGTGCCCAGATGTCTCAAGAAGCTCGGGAAGATGGTACAATGAAAAGTCATGAAAGATTATCTCAAGAAGTAGTGGCAGATGAGCCTGGGTATTACTATATTTATCCACCGCGGCGGACAAGCTCTATCCAACGATTCCAATACTGGATCGGAAGCGTTCTTTGATGATTTCACCATTATGACTTCGGAGTCATATATAGTGCAGCAAAAGGCAGCCGCACAACCTGGCTCAAAGACTCTCGTCTTTGCCCTCCTTATGGCTTGATTGCCAGAAACAATATTAGGACTGGTGATAAAATGACCAAGGAGTTATTTCAAGAGGGCTGAGCGTTAAGAAACAGTTCTGAGAACTGTTTTAGCGAAGAGCCAGCTTGCGAGAAGGACATGAAGAACTCACAGGATGGTATGATTTCCATGCTAGACAGTATGACGCTGCTTTAGGAAGGTGGTTTGGATTAGATCCTCAGGATCAATTTGCATCTCCGTATCTCGCAATGGGGAATAATCCAGTGATGGGAATTGATCCTGATGGGGAGTTTGTTTTTCTAATTCCACAAATTGGATGGAGTAAGCAGGGAGGTTTAAGTTTGGGAATAGAAGTTGGAATTGGAATACCAGGTTTAAAAAGTGTATAAGTAACTGGAGGATATAACTTTAAGTCAGGTACTGGATATTGGTCTGCTTAAGCTTTTGCCGCTGGCTTCTATGTTGGATATGGTTCAGAGGGTGGATTCGCAGGCTGGGGATATAGATATTCAGGATTTAATGCAGGAGTTGGTTATGGAAGTGAAGATGGACTCAACATTGGAATAGGTTATGGTTTAACACATAACAATTTCAATAGTTCTTTGGGATTAGGCTGGAGTCAAAATGGCGGATTTGATTTTAATTCAAGTGTAGGATATACTAAGATGATAGAGAAGCCTGATATAAATAAAATTACAGAATATAATTTAAAAGATGCTTCATCAGAAGGTCTTAAACAACGTGGAGGATTTGATTGTCTAATCTGTGCAGTTGACTATTTTGATAGCCGTTCATATGATGAAATTTTGAGAGAGATTGGAAATTCTTATAATCCAGAAACTGGTACAAATACTATGGAAGCACTTGAGAAGTTGTATGGTAAAAACAAAGTTAGTGCCTATAGTGAATTAAATCCTGTTTCGATAGGGAGGCAGATGGAATTAGGAAATCTATCTATAGTTGCACAAAATAGAAATCATGCCATAGTCCCAATTAAAATTGAAATATTCTGAAAGACTTATCGGTTCAGTAGTCCAAAGACTGCATTTAGTTTAAAATATATGGATCCGAAAACTGAAAGGATGCCAACAACAAGAAAATTTAGATCATATAAAAGTCCAACATTTTTAATTAAAAGAAATTAATGAAAGCTTATATCATCAAATCCCTTGTATTTCTTCTAATAATTATTCATCATACTTCCTTTTCTCAGGTGAGGAATTTTGATTTGAGTAAAATAGATGCCAAGAGTAAACGAATTGCAAGAAAGGAATATATCAAATGTGTAGGTGAAGATTTTAACGAGTGGATTTTTGCAAGAATAGATTCTAAAAAACTCGATTTTTTAACTGTAGCATCGTTTGAATTTTCCGATAGAATTTTAAGCTATAAGGAGGGGATTCCTTTAGAAGATTATTTGAAACCAATGAAAAAGCCAACTTTATCAGATATTTATGTCTTTCAAAAAGGAGAATATGAGGGAGTGATGAGTTTGATTGATAAAATTTACAATCCTGATATAAAATATTATTGTAATTACACAGATTCAAAAGATTTTACAAATGAGTTTGATTATCATACGGGGATGTATAAGGCACTTGAAGTTTTAAAAAAACATAATTTTTCATTTCTATTTTCTGTAAAATACATTAGAAATTGTATTTGGTTTATAGAGAATGAAAAAGTTTGGTTACTAAATCTTGAGAATATGAAAATTTATGAACCAGATTTATTTATTAGTGAGTTTTGTACTATTGAAACTTTGCAACAAAATGTTTTAGGAAAATTTGAAAGGTATTGTTATTGAATCAATTTAATTTGGTTTATATGTTGAAATAATAAAAATAGTTGAAAGGAAAATTCATTTCATTGGATTTGTCTATATGAGACTATGATAAAAGCTTCATATCTGGGTGAAGATTAGAAGAGGAGCTAGTAGTAGATTGTATCTACCCCTTACCTTTTACATGCACAGATGTATTTGCGTGGTTTTGGAGTAAGCCCATATCTATTTTCACATCATCTTTATTGATTTTCAAATGAGAACTTTAATAATTTTATTTATTATGTTGCTTCCTTTCACAAGCAAAAGCCAAATAGAAATAGACTCTCTCTCTTTTTATAAATACTTTGAGAAGAAAGGGAATACTACCGCCGGTATTACCTCTCAGTTTAGAAATTTTGAACAGAAAGAGATGGAGCTGATAGAGATGACACCCTTCGAAATAAACCAAATAAATCAAATACTTAAACTAGCGAAAATAAAAAAGCATCCAGATACTAATAATTATTGAGTAAACATGGAGTAAAATCTCTAGGCATCAACTATGTTGTAAGGTTTTGTTGTATATTTAAAACACATTTAAAAGCCATTTCACATAAATATGAAGAGAAATTTGTTGAGATTTTTAATGGTATTTATGATTTTGACAGCTCAATCCTGTCTTGAAAAGGATGATTGCCATCGTGTAATCAAGCTGGTGAATAATTCCATAGGAGATATCTGGATAGCAGAATCTGGTAGTCAGTATAATGGACTTAATTGTCAACAAATCCCTGGACTTATTTCGGCGGGAGAAAGTTATGATCTTGAAATAAGAAGCTGTTGGGAAGACCAGATAAATAATGGGTATCAAGGGGCGGTGGTTTTTTATTTCTTTGATGAAAGCTTCAAAGATAATTTTCCTGATTGTGATCCAGTTAAATTTAATCAGAGTGCCATAGAAAAGAGGACTTACACTGTTGAAGATTTAAATGAGTTGAACTGGGTGGTGACTTATCAATAAATAGTTGTAAAATTGAAAATAAGTGGGAGATTTCTTCAAAACAGCTTTTTATGATGGAGGTTTAGATCCTACAAGTAGTTCAGCAAGAAAATCTGCATGGAGGGATATTGATCCAACAAGAAAAGAGTCTCCTACCAATAATGCATGGAACATTGATAAGGGCCTATTGACAGGAGATTTAAGACAAATAGTTTCTAAGTTAACTTGGGAACTACCTCAAACTCTAATAGGTAACCTTGGTTCACATGGGTTAAATATAGCAGGTTTTGTGAACGAGGTTAATCATTTTGAGGGGGTGACTGTATTGGATACCAATTTGAGCGGTGGAGCATTTTTATTGGGTTCTTATCTTGTTGAATCTAATATAGTGAATCTGGAAATACTAGCTATATCATTCAATTTTGTCCATAAAATAACTACGATAATCGCCCATGCATATAAAACCCCAGTTGATAAAAGTGAGATAGAGGTGAAATAAAGATCAATATTTTGAAGTAAAGGTAGTCCAAAATATGTTTTGGGAGTAATGATTTCAATTCCTTCAAAATTAAAGATAGTCATACTTTTTTTGTAAATAAAAAGCAAAGGGATGGTTATCAACAATAAATAGTTCTTTCGTCTTATTGCCAAAACAATAATAGCAATGAGAGATAAAACTATAGCGGCAAGGGCAAAGATAATTTGAGAAACGTTATTCCTAACGTCAGGAATATCGAAGCTTGACCTCGCTGAATAAAAAGTATTGATGACGTCAACATCATTTGGCTCAAAACGATGTAGAGTCATTTTTCCATTTTGTTCAAATACACTAATAGAATATGAGAATTTGCGATTATCCTTAAAAGTAACCCAATATTTTAAGAGATATTCTGATTTTCCCTCATTTTTATAGGTCAATTGAGCGCTTCTTAGCTCTATTTTATGTTCCAGTCCTCTCCAAATCACAGCTTTAGCCATGAGGTTGTCGATATATTCTTGAGGAACGCTTTGATCGAAGTAAGTTTGATAAAAATCCACCATTGGATAAGTGTTTATGGATGCTTCAATTACTTCTTGAGAGAATTGGTTGATCTCTTCGGGGATACTGTTTTTAATTGAAAAAGAAGATAAGAAAAAACCAATTATTAAAAACCAAATAAGTTTGATCATAGGAAGGGTGTTTATGGATATATTCTTAATTAATTTTGATAAAAATCCGTTTTTATACAAGTAGGCGTATTTCATTCAAATGTTAGATTACTTCGGTATCATTATCAACTGAAAACTTATCAATCTAGGCGGATTCCATATCAATTATTATCTGGATCTTGAAAATCCCTAATATGACTTGGTTACTGGAATTTTGCGGATATACATTTTCATTTCATACAATAAGGTTGTAGTTTTAATTGTTGGCTTTATTTATACTGATTATACGTTTTTTTACCAGTAACTTCAATTCATTGGCTCAACAGGTTGTTAATGGTCAATATCCATAAGTATCCAATATCAATTTATATCGGAAGTTAGATAAATCTGAATTTTGTAATGTCATTGGCAAAGTTCCGTATATCCATATTGTCATTTTTCAATAGATTTTCTAATGTTGATTTTAAACCTCTTATTGATTAAAAATAAAGAAAGGGTAGAAGGGAAGTGATCTAAACTATCCTCAATTCATTTGTTATTATTCGTTTATTATTTTTTTTCTAATTGTAAAAGCAACTTTTGCTCTCTGTAAATACTGTAAATGATGATTCCAATGATAAAAGTAATTGATAAAGATCCCGAGAACACTATGTAAATATAGAATCCGTACGAAAAAATAGCTTGAAAATATGGCAAAAGCAAATAAAATCCATAAATGTAAGTTAAGACACAGATTGGGGTGGCCACATAGTTGATAATTAATTTATTTTTATAGAATTTTTTCAAATAGGCCTGATATGATTTTTGAGTCATGGAAATCAACTTCTGCTCTTTATAATACACAGTGTATATCTCTAGTAAGATTCTCAAAGAAAGACTAGAAATCATAAGAACAAGTCCTGAATTAAAACTATTCCATTCAAGGAAGGCGTGGTAGAAAGTATAGATGATAAGGATGATTATTGTAAAAGACATGATGCTAATACTAGTATATTGCCTATTTCTGATCTTATTTGCTTTCTTAATTATATCATTTGGCTGCAAGATTAAATCTTCGTTCGTCTGCATTAACCAAATATCTTTTAATTTATCTTTTTCCATTTTTTATACATTTTAAAAGTGATTGTCGAATGCGACTTAATCTGGTTCGTAATGTTCCTTGAGCTAAACCTACTGTCTCTGCAATAGTTGATTGTGAAACTTCTTCAAGTTCTAATAAGATCAAAGCTTTGTTTTGCTCATTTAGTTGATTGATACATTCAAACATCGTATTGATTTTTTTTTCATCATTTTCATCAGTATCTTCAATGGGTATGTCAATCATGTGTACATTCTCACTTGTAATGATTTGCTTAGACTTACGTAGATTTCCCAGACATACGTTGACAGCAATTCTATAAATCCAAGTATCAACAGATGACTTACCTTCAAATGATTTTCTATGAGTCCAAACTTTTATAAAAGTTTCTTGAAGCCACTCATTCGCTAAATCCTTGTTTCCAGACGCATATCCTAGACATAATCTCTGTACTTTAGGAGCTGCGTGATAATAAATTCTTGTAAATTCTTCTTCTGTGATCATTGATTTGATAGTATCAAAAGGGTTTGTTCTATAAACCAATCAGGCTTATCTAACATTATAAAATGTCCACTCTCTTCCGCAATAATCAAATTGTAATCTTTCATATTAGCATATTGATTTTTGTAGGTTTGATGGACTATTTCCTTACCATATGGCTCTGATGCTGCAATAATATTCACAGGAACTGAGACTTTTTTTAAATCCTCTCTGAGATCTAATTTCAAATAATCGGTATATCCGTAAACATAAGTTTTTCTGTCAGTTTCGAGTATCCAGTTTTTAATTTTTTCTTGCTCCGACACTTTTAGGCTCAAGTTTTTTGACATTGCTGTAGCAGTTTGCTCAAACATTGAATCATCCAAAGTCAATAATTGATTATTGTAGGAACTTTCATACATAAGTGTCTCTGGATCAAAATTAGGAAACATTAGAGCTCCTGAGGCAGGAAGTGCATCTATCAGAATGATTTGAGATATATCCAATTCTTCTTGGGTCGCTAGCCATGTGGCTACTGTACCACCCAAACTATGTCCAATTAAAGTAACTTTTTCTAAATTATTATTTAAGATATAAGCTTTAAGTGACTCATTTACTTTTGGTAGCCATGGAAATTCTACGGGCTCTTTACCTCCAAAACCTGCCAGGGTTACAATATGGCATTCGTACTTACTTTCAAGTTTTTCTACTAGCGGATACCATATGTTTCCCGGCACTGTAAAACCAGGAATCAACAGGATAGGATCTCCTTCTCCTTTTACTTCTACATGTATGGCTTGGCTATTGATTTTGGCTTGAATTGAAAAGCTTACAGCAATTGAAACAAATAATACAATAATCTTTTTCATGAGTTTTTTGATTTGATTTCACTTTAGATGAGGAAACCAAAAAAATGTTACATAATCAGGTGAAAAAAAATAGGTAAATGTATGTAAATGCATCTTATCCTGATTGTACCAGACTCTAGGATTTAAATTCAAAAAAAAAGACAGCTGATCCTAGTGATCAACTGTCTTTTGAACTAGGTTAAAAACCTATAATTATCTTCTGCTAGCAGAATCAAACAAGCCAATATTTGATAGGTTAAGACCTAAACCAAATGAATCTCTATCTCCATCTCTAGACTCAGATTCGCTCATGATGTTAAGGCCGATACCACCTATTAGAGTTGTTTGAGAAGCTGACTCACCTCTGTTTCGCGAACCTAAAAGTCCACCTAACAATCCACCATTTACTTCTCTTAGTTCTTCGGAATTCATTTCTTGGAATTTCATAATAATTAAATTTTGTTAGTTAGTTTCCTACTCTATTAAAGGTTTTCGGATAGCCCTTTTTTATGCTAGCATGAAAACAATTACGAGGTAGTAAATAGTGATGGATTATATCAAAAGTAAATTTTTTTAAATTTTTTATCGGAAAAATTCATATTTGTTAATTTATGTCTGGTTTTTGGTATGTATTTAATTTAATTAAATCTTTTTCACCAGATCCCTTTTCAAAATAATAGCATCAAAATTTAATATAGAAATGTTTTAAATCAATATAACTTGAAGGCTTTTTGCGCCATGAGCGCCTATGACGAGAGATTGTTCAATGTCGGCTGTTTTGGAAGGACCTGCGACAAAAAGTCCAAAACCAGACTGCTGATCTCCTATAACATCATAGGCCTCGTGCATGAAAGGTACAAGGGCATTTTTGGACAAGACAATAACCAAATGCTCCGTGATAAAAGGAAGTGCTCTAAGCCCCATGTTTTCGTCAGTTAACCAAATGGCTCCATTTTCAGCTACACCAAGCTGCCCTTGAATGATAGCCAGCTGCAAGTTGTCCAACTCATGTGCGCTGCTAGGAAGCGATCGTGTATTATAAGCATCAAATCCAGCAGAGAGAGCAATGATCTCAGTGATTCCATTAGATGCAATAAAATTACCTAATTGAGTTTGACTGATCACTGCGCCTTTATTATTTGAGATGGCAATCGAAAAATTATCTGCCAAGTTTCCCGAAAATTCAAACCGAGGAATCTCTGGTAACTCCTTTGATTCTAAAGGGATTTCTTTGATGCTTGCTATAATAGATGCTTTACTACTCATGCCTTGTTTTTCTTATACCAGTTTTTGAATGTTTCTTGAGGTACTTCAGGAAGTTCTCTTTGTTTTCCCCAAGCATTGATGCCAGAATAGGCGATGCTATTTGGGAGTATTTTTAAGGCACCTCTAAGTAATGCCCCACTCATTTGATATGCAAATGGCACAGAGAAAACACCATTTGCAATTTGCATGGACAATTTTTTAATATTGAGACCTTGGCTTTTGGCGATCTCTTGTCGCCACTCATATAGCTGCTCATGAATATTGATCTTCACAGGGCAGACGTCTGAGCATGACCCACAAAGGGTAGAAGCAAAGGGCAAAGTGCTGTGTTTTTTGATGTCAAGACCAGGGGAAAGAATCGATCCTATAGGACCAGGTACAACTGAGCCATAGCTATATCCTCCACTCCTTCTGTAGATGGGGCATGTATTCATACAAGCACCACAGCGTATACATTTCAGGGAGTTCTTGAATTTTTCTCTTGCCAATTGCTTTGTACGACCATTGTCTACCAATACGACATGAAGCTCTTTGCCAGGACTTGGTGAGCGAAAATGCGAATTGTAATTGGTGATCGGCTGACCTGTAGCTGACCGAGCTAAAAGTCTGAGAAAAACACCTAAGTCCTTTCTTCGTGGAATAATTTTCTCAATTCCCATACAGGCGATATGTACATCAGCCAAATGTACACCCATGTCAGCATTGCCTTCGTTGGTGCAAACAACAAACTCACCAGTTTCGGCCACTGCGAAATTTACACCTGTGATAGCAACTTTAGCTGCCAAAAACTTCTCTCTCAAATGTGTTCTTGCCGCGTGAGTTAAGTACTCGGGGTCTTCATTTCCTTTTTCAGTTTGTAGTTTTTCGTGGAAAAGATCAGAAATTTCTCCTTTCTTTAGGTGAATTGCTGGCAGAACAATGTGGCTTGGTGGCTGATGCAGAAGCTGGACAATACGCTCTCCCAGATCAGTGTCTACCACATCTACACCATGTTTTTCCAAAAATGGATTGAGGTGACATTCTTCTGTTAATATTGACTTGCTTTTGACTATTGCTTTACATTTATGCTTTTGGAGAATTCTCAAGACGATTTGATTGTGTTCTTCTGCATCTTTTGCCCAATGTACATGGATGTGATTGGCTTTGGCTTTTTCTTCAAAAGCCAACAAGTATTTGTCTAAGTTAGCAAGTACATTGTCTTTGATTTGCGAAGCTGTATCCCGCAGTTTTTCCCACTCAGGAATACCCTTACTGCTGTTGTCTCTTTTGTCTCTAACAAACCATAAGGTCTCATCATGCCATTTGGCTTTGTCAGGATCTTTCAAAAACTCAGATGCTTTGACTGGGTGACTCATTGGATGGCTTTGTTTAAAATTTCTGCAATATGCATGAATTTCAGAGGGTTTTTGTTTCTTCTTGCTATCCCTTCAAGGTGCATGATGCAAGACATGTCTCCTCCGGTGAGAATTTCTACTCCACTTGTGAGGTGATCATCCAGTCTATCTTTGCCCATTTGAACGGATAGGGCTTCCTCTGTGACAGCGAAGGTGCCACCAAAGCCGCAGCATTCATCTTGCCTTCGAAGCGGTATCCATTCCAACCCTTCGATATGGTCTAGAAGGGATTTTGCTTTGCTAAAATAGGGTTCGTTTCGTTCCGAACAGCTCCCTAACCTTAGACCTCTGTGACCATGGCAAGATGCATGAAATCCGACTTTATGAGGAAAGTGACCTTTTAGCATTTTGATTTGCAAAATGTCGGTGATAAACTCAGTTAGTTCAAAGATTTTTTTCTTGATGCCTTGTTGTTCTTTCCCTTTTTCTGGAATCTCTGGAGTGTGTTCTTTTATATGGAGTACGCAGCTTCCAGAAGGAGCGACGATATAATCATAGCTTTCAAAGGTTTTTAGAAAATGCTTGGTGGTATCCATGGTGTCATGCTCATAACCAGCATTAGCCATGGGCTGCCCACAACATGTCTGCTCGATTGGATAGCTTACTTCACAACCCAGTTTTTCCAATAATTCTAAAGTAGCAATGCCTACTTTAGGATAAAACTGATCCACATAACATGGTATAAAGAGCGCTATTTTTTTTCTGGAAGACATTTTACAATCTAATTGATAAATTTTTAGTAACTCTGATTTGATGGAGCAACTTTGAGTAGCTTGACTTCCACATTGTTGACTAACAATGCTGCACCCAATGCGGTCCCCAAAGCAAAATTTGAGGTTTCGATAATGATGTTGGGCAACTTAATTCGAAGCATTTCTACAAATATTTCATTGGCATTGAATCCACCATCAATATAGAGCTTTTTTACTGGAAACTGATCGAGGACTAGTTTCAGAGATGCTACTTGCAAATCAGTAAGCTCATCTAGAAAGCAATAATACGCCGATTCAAAATTTTCAAATTGAGAGAAATCGTTTGATTTTGCCTGACTCAATCCAAAGACTTCGGGATTCAAGTATTGAAAATCGTATTTTTTGGTCTTGTTTTCATTCGAATCCTTAAGATACTTCGAATCAAATTTCAATGCTTTGTAATAACCTTTTTCCAGCTTGAAATGCTCATAAAGTTTTTCAATTTGGTACTTATGCTCTTCCCCTATAAAAAGCCTACTGATCTTGATGGGTTGTCCATGGATACCTATAAAGTGAAGACAATCTCTTTCTAGCTCTTCCAGGTTCAATGGAAGTGTATTGAAAGGATTGATACTGATCGCCCATGTGCCAGTGGAAAGCAAAGCAAATGGCTCATCATTTTTGATCAAATATGGAACTAGGGCAGATGATGAGTCATGTACACCCACACCAACGGACATGGATTGTTTTCTGAAAGAAATGGGGTAAGTCTCGGAAGTGCTTACTGCACGGGGCAAAAGCTTGATCAAATCTTCTTTTTCTAACCAATCATGATAGCTATCGTTCGCAAAATCCCACATTCCAGTATGGCAACCTATGCTGGTATAGTCTGAGACCATTTTTCCTGTAAATAGGTAACTCAAGTATTGGGGCAGATGTAAAGTATTGTGGATTTTCTTGAAGATCTCAGGTTTGGAATACTTTAACCAATAAAGTTGTAGTCCAGAGTTGACCATTCCGAGAGCAGGTGAGGAGGTTTCTATGCAAAACTGATTTTTCCCGCCGTATTTTGAATAAAATTTTTCTAAAAGTTCAATTGGATAGGATTTAGTATAATTATAAAGTGGTGTCACAGGGAACCCCTCTCGATCCAAGTGCACCAAAGATGCACCATAAGTGGTGAAGTTCAGTTTTCTGATATTAAATTCAGGCAGTTCCATGGCTGTAGCCAAGGTCTCTTTGATCCAAGCCGTGAGCTCCTTGATCGATTCACAGGGATCACCGTCCTCATCGGTCGTGTATTCAAGTCGATGATAGACTTTGTATACCTCTCTGAACTCACTATCAAAAAGGAAGAATTTCTTATTGGTTTTTCCAATATCAAATATGGCTGTTACAGGTATCATTACAGTCCGCTTGCTTTACTTGATGTGCCTCTTTCTTTGATCAATTGATTTCTAACACCAATTTGCCTGTAGGTATTCAGTGGAGCAATAGCTCCGCCAGAGCGTCTCGCAGCTTCTGCTACCAATGGTCTCAAGTCTGATCGATAAGCATCTTGGAGTATTTCTTGAGCTTTTGCTGTATCATGATTGCCTTGAGCTTCCTCTAGAGCCTTCTGATCGATGATCAAAGCTTGGGCATAAGCAAGCTTGATGGCTTCTACGGATTGTAACAAGTCTTCTAAGGGGTCTTTGATATTGTGACTTGCATCTATCATCCATGATAGTGGAGGATTATTGGTTTCAGAGAAGCCTTGTACCAATTCATGGAAAATCAAGAAAAGTTGATAGGGTTTGACACTACCGACTGTAAGATCGTCATCACCATATTTGGAGTCGTTGAAATGAAATCCACCCAGCTTCTCTTCTGTCATCAAAGTAGCCACTATCTGTTCAATATTGGTATTTGGAAGATGATGTCCAAGGTCCACGAGCGTATATGCCTTTGGCCCAAGTTTATTTGCCAGGAGAAATGAAGTTCCCCAATCTTGTATCACTGTACTGTAGAAGTTCGGCTCGTATGGCTTATATTCTACGAGAATTTTCCAATCTTCTGGAAGTGCTTCATAAATCTCGGATAGAGATTCATGGGTATTTTGTAGTGCTTTTCGGATACTGTGTTGTCCAGGGAAGCTGGATCCATCAGCTAGCCATACAGTCAAAGCTTTGGAACCAAGTTTTTCTCCTATACTGATTACTTCTTTATTGTGTGCTATAGCAAGTTCTCGAACAGCTTGATCAGTGTTTGCTAGTGAACCATATTTATAAGATTCTATTTGGCCGACTTGGTCTTGGAAGGTATTTGAATTGACAGCATCAAACTGAATACTCAAGCTCTTTGCAAGTTGTCTGATCGCTTCATAGTCTTGAGGTATATCCCATGGAATATGAAGTGAGACAGCATTGCTTGACTGATTCAGTGCGTGTATCAACCCGATGTCTTCGATCTTTTGGATGATATTAGAAGGCTCACCAGCTCCAGAAAATCTACCAAATCGTGTACCTCCAGCACCCAATGCCCATGAGGGTATTGCAATCTGTAGTTCTTGTAGTTTTTCGATGATAAGGTTAGTATCTACTCCTTTTTTGGCAAGTCTTTGGGACAAAAAGTCAAGAGATTCCAAGTGATCTTTTTCTAAAGTTTCATTGGCTTCTTCTATATGGCTAGCGGTTATTTTCATTTTTTGAAATGCTTTGATAAGTAAAAACCTTTCAGGTTTTAGGCTAAAGTAGTATCTAATTTAGGAAAAACCTGAAAGGAATTAAGGTGTTAATAGGTTTGTGCAAATTATCTTACAAAAGCTGCCGCTACTCCTCCATCTACATTGAGGATGTTGCCTGTACTTTTGGAAAGTACTCCACCTACAAAGGCAAATACTCCATTAGCGATATCCTCAGTGCTGATGATTTCGTTCATCAAAGTTCTTTTAGCATAGTGTGCTGGTAGTTCTTCTACCTTGATACCATAAGCTTTGGCTCTTCCTTCTGCCCATTTTCCTTCCCAAATCTTAGATCCTTCGATCACAGCATCAGGATTGACCACATTTACTCGAATCTTATCTGGACCAAGTTCAGCTGCAAGAAGTCTTGACATGTGAACTTGTGCTGCTTTGGCAGTACCATAGCCTACATTGTTTGGTCCAGAGACCAGTGCATTTTTAGAGGCAATGTTGATGATATCACCACCAAGTCCTTGTGCTCTCAATATTTTCACGCCTTCTTGACTTACTTTGAATTGACCTTTGACAAGTACATCATGAAGCAAATCCCAATCTGCCTCGGAGGTTTCGTTCAGCGGCTTGCTGATGGCAAGACCTGCGCAATTTACCACGATATCTACTCCACCGAATGCCAAGTTTGCAGCCTTGAATGCAGATACAATAGTCTCATTGTCTAGGACATTAAGTGTACTTTGGATCGCAGTGTCTTTTCCGAAGTCTTTGACAGCTTCTTCCAGTCTCCCTTGATCGATGTCAGTCAATATCACACAAGCACCTTCTTTTGCTAGTTTGTCTGCAATAGCTTTACCTATACCTCCAGCACTTCCAGTGATCAATGCCACCTTTCTAGACAAGGGTTGCTCTTTAGGCATTCTTTGAAGCTTAGCTTCTTCAAGTAGCCAATACTCTATGTCAAAAGCTTCTTGCAATGGTAAGGAAACATAAGATGATACTGCTTCCGCACCACGCATCACATTGATAGCGTTGATGTAGAATTCACTGGCTACACGAGATGTTTGCTTATTTTTGGCATAGGAGAAAAGTCCAACACCAGGCCATAGGATGATCACAGGATTGGGATCACGCATGGCAGGACTGTTTGACCTTTTGTGCTTTTCATAATAATCTTTGTATCCCTTTCTGTAGGTTTCGAATAGCTTACTGATGTGATCTTTGATAGCTTGAAGATCACTCAAATCTTGATCAGCTGGAATATCCAATACCAGGGGTGCAATTTTTGTCCTAAGAAAATGGTCTGGACAGGAAGTGCCTAATGGAGCCAATTTATCTAAGTCATTGGAATTGATAAATTGAAGCACTACTTCAGAATCATTGAATGTGCCGACCATTCTGTCATAGCTTGATGCTAAGCCTCTTAATAGCGGTGAGATGATCGCTGCCTGATCTTTTCTTTGTTCAGGAGAAAGGGAGTCGATTTTTTGCCCTCCAAACACAGGTCTGGTTTTGCCATAGTTATCTTCCAAATATTGAGAAGCTTTCTCTATGACTTCGAGGCTATTAATGTAGCATTCGTATGCAGTGTCTCCCCAGGTGAATAGACCATGTCCACCTAGCATAATACCTCTGATACCAGGATTTTCGTCCAGAGCTTTTTTCAGTTGTAGCCCAAGGTCAAATCCAGGCCTTTGCCAAGGAATCCAGGCAATCTGGCCATCAAAAAGCTCTTGAGTGATTTTTTCCCCATCTTTGGAAGCAGCTATTGCAATGGCTGCATCTGGATGAAGGTGATCGATATGCTTGAATGGTAAAAAAGCATGTAGCGGTGTGTCAATGGATGGAGCTTTGGAGTCCAAGTCATAGATACAATGATTGAAAAGTCCCACCATTTCATCTTCAAACTCAATTCCTTTATAGATACCTTCTAATGCACGTAATTTGTCAACATAAAGACCAGCAAGTCCTGATTTAGTCAAGGTTCCAATATCTCCACCAGAGCCTTTTACCCACATGACTTCTACCTCATTTCCTGAAAGAGGGTCTTTTTCATATGTTTTACAGCTGGTGTTCCCACCTCCATAGTTGGTGATCCTAAGATCAGCACCAAGTATATTTGATCGGTATATCAAAAGGGCTACTTCATCATCACCCAAAGAATTTGCTTTTTGTTCGTCCCAGAGAAATGAGACATGTTTAAATTGTTTTTCCAAAATAGCCATGGTAAACTAGGTTTAAGTTACAAGTGGAAATTTATCCTTATAAATGCGTTTTACTATCCTGTTCTGTACTGTAAAAGACGTGTATCTATGATAATGTTATGTTTAACATGTTGTCTTTAAATTACTTGCATTGTCTCGACTAAAAACAATACTTTCATAAAAATTACTTGAAGCTGAACAAGCATCTTTGGTTTTTCCTATTCGTATTCTAAGAAGCTACTATTTTAGTATTTGAACAAGTCATACTAGACTTAAATCAATCCATTGGGAAGTAGTGCCGTGTTGCTCAATGTTTCCTCTGCCGTATCCGTGTCCACCTTTTTCAAAAAGGTGGGGGTGACTGGTATATCATAAGCATTTAAAGCTTTGGCATAACGAATGGAGTTTTCTACTGGTACTACTTTATCATCCCAACTGTGAACCAGAAAAGCTGGGGGTGTATGCTGATCTACCTGTAATTCATTACTATGAAAAAACTCCCATTCAGCATCACTCATACAGATTCTTGTTCTTTTTTATTGAGCCACAAAGGAGCTGAAATAAACCAGACAACTGTTCCGATTAGCATCAGTGTTTTAGATGTAGAAGGATCGATTTGATTTGTGAATACCAAGAATGGAGGAACGATTGTGGTAATCAATCCAAGGATGGAAGTAATAATGATGAGTCGTTTCATAATTTGAATCAGTGGTTTAAGATGGGTTCTGATGTTAAGTTTACTTTTTGAGTTTTGAATACAATGGGTTTTTGAAACAACTTGCTAAAAATCAAATAAGCAATAACAGCCACAAACCATCCAGGCAAGCCCAAGAAGAAGATTTCAACATCAGCAAACAAATTGAGGACCAGGCAAAATCCTAAGGTGAGGATCCAAGTGAATGCAACAGCTGGATTCAGTTTTTTACCAGATTCAAGCGCATAATTTTTTACAAGTCCCCAACGTTCCATAAAATACACATCTATAAAGATAACAGCTCCTACAGGCATCAAGATCAAGCCATACAATGCTACAAATTCCAAGAGCCTCATGACCAATGCCGGGAAACAGGCCGCAATAGTTGTGAAGAGGCCAACGAAGAGTGTGACTTTCCAAGTTTTCCAATTTGGATTGATGGATTGGATAGCAAGCCCTGCTCGATATAGTGTAGGGTTGGCAGTAGTCCAGCCTGCGATCACGACACACACTGCACCAGCTATACCCGCTGCTTCATAGGCAATAGGGCCGGGAGCAAATGTCAAGCTATTGTTTGACTCCAAGAGAAATAGTGAGTAAAGAATACCAGATGCTATCCATGCTATATAATGACCCAGAAAGACCCCTGAGGCTGTTGAAAATCCTGCAGTCCATTTTTTTGCATACCTAAGGATAGACATGTCAGCCATGCCAATATGCATGGCCATATTGCAGAACCATGCGAAGAAAGTGATGTGCCAGAAAGTGAATTGACTTTGTCCCTCTAACGGCACACCTGTCCAGATTGTGTTTTTGGCTACAGGCCAAAAGTCTGCTAGAGAATTGATGCCTAGCCTAGGTAGTACACCTACAGCCGCGGCGATAAAGACCATAATCATCCATGGTGCAGCTATATTGGCAAACTTAGAAACTTGCTCAAAGCCAAACATGGCGACCACTGTAGTGATCGCACCGATAGCAAATACTGTCAATATCCATCCAAGTGAGTTGGGTAGGATATCAGTAAGCGTTGGCATTTCTAGGTTGAAAGGGATGCCTACAGCAGTGGCTGATACGGCAATCATCGCACCTGCGAGGAAACAAAATAACCCTGCATTCACCAAGTTGTAAATCAAAGTAAACTTTGATCCGGCAATTTTCTCAAGTTGATAATAAAGCGTGAGTCGTGTTTTGGCAGCAATTTTACCAGTAAAAAATGCCCAACTCAACACGGCCAATACATTACCGATAAGTAATCCTGTGACTAAGTCTATGGCAGACGCACCATGTGCTACGAAAAGTGGTCCAAGAACAAACTCGGTACCAGCGGTGTGTTCTCCGGCATAAGTACCTATGAATTTTTTCCAACTTTTAAGTTTGCTTTCTGGAATGGGTTGACGCTCATATTCATTGATAGCATTCAGTTTTGCTACCAGACTTGTGCTTTTATTCATGATGTATTTTGGGTTAAAAAGAAAGCACAAACTATCATGAATAACTCGGATAACTGTCCTGTACTTTACTGTGAATGATCAAATCGATCCCCGGTCGATGAAGTTGAACACATTTTTGACCACTTCATGTTTGTGTTTTTTGATCATGTAGGCGGCAGTTTCACCCATCACTTTGAAGTTGGTAGACATCACAGTGATGCCGAGAAGTTCCTTGAGTGGGGTGTCATTGTAAGAGATCACCCCAATGTCTTCTCCCATTTGGAACTTTTGATCTCTGATTTGTTTGATTAGGCTTACGAGATCATTTTCTTCTATGGTAATATATGCATCATTGACTTCTAGCTCCATTTCAGGATAGATAGTTGGTATGATTTCAAAATCAAAATTGTGGTTTGCACAGAATTTTTGAAATCCACACTTGATCTCTGAAGGGTAGGGGTAGAGCACTTTGTCAGGATAGACTAGTACAAGTTTGTCATATTTTTTCAACCTAGCGATTCCCTCTTTGAGAGCTTTATAAATATCGCCTTTGAAATCTTGATAGATAGAAGCTACATCCTCACCAAGTTCTGGAATCACATTATCCATGATGACGAGTTTTTCAGAAGGAATTCTTTGCAATGCTTCTGTGACTTGATCATTGATATTGAGGTGTCGGAGCTTGTCATCTTTGAAGTGAGGCATGACTACATAGAAATCGTACGCTCCCATGTTTTCTTCCAAGATGCTTAGCATAATCTTGGCATCACAGTGATAGAGATGAAGGTCTACTTTGGCAGTCGTACCGAGGCTTTCCAAAAAAGAATTGTAGATGCGCAGTTTGTAATTGCTCAGCTTATTGAGTAGAAATAATACTTTCAATTTTGATTGGGATACGTTTCGTGCAACATAGTAGCCTTTGCCTTTGACAGAGAGAATGATTTTCTGTTTCTTAAGTTGATTATAGGCTTTCTCTACCGTATCTCTGGATAGGTAAAATTTTTCACTGACTTCATTGATCGAAGGTATTTTTTCTCCCACAGTGAGGTAGCCTCTTTCGATATTTTCGATGAGGCATTGTACAAGTTGCTGGTACTTTGGAATTCTGGAATCGTTCTCGATTCGGATGATATTATCAAATGTGATCATGTTGGGTTTATTACTTGGTGTTGTGCAATCGATTGTAATTTATGTTAAAAAATCCTCAATAGAAAGAATTTGACCAATCGAAAGAGATGTTGTAGTGCTGTATTAGCTTATTAAATTCTAATGGAATTCAACAAGCAAAATTATGTTTTGATTAATACTGTTTTTAAATCGCTTGCCTAGCAATTTAGTAAATACATTGAGGTTTGACAGAGATTTTGACCTGTTTGACTGTCCTGTGCTTTCCTGTGTGAGTTTGAAGGAGTAAAATTGAATTTATTTCAAATACTCGCTAATCATTAACTTGCCCGAAAGTCCAGATGGCATGGTTTGCCAGTCAGAAGCATCAAAAGGCTTGTAATCAATATTTACGAAATTGATTTCATGGTAATTTCTCCAGCTAATCTTGTTTTTATCCAAGTACCTTATTCGGTTTGCCATGAGGTTTGCAACTTCAATTTTGATTTCATTATCACCCTCCTTAAGGAATTCGGTGATATCTAAAATATACGGAAGACTCCATACTTGCCCTGCATATTGCCCATTGAGCCAGACTTTGGCACTTTCATGGATTTTAGAAAAGTTGAGTTTATATACCTTCAATGAATCTACTTCAAAAGCAAAAGTGCCAGTATAGGTACCTTTTCCTGAATAGTCACCGGCCTCAGTATCTTCATGATCTGTCCAAGTAGTCAATTGCTCATGATGTTGATCTTTTGGCGTGCTAGGACCGCCATTGTTGTCAAAGGTGATTATCCAATCAGCTTTGAGTTCAGTAATGACACTTGGGCTGTCAAAATATGTCCAGAGAGGTAGATTTGCAGTCGGTTGGTTAGTAGTTCTTACTATCAGTGATTCTCCAGGTTCCAAGTGTAATTTTACGCTTAGGTAATTTCCTTTTGTTTTTGATTTTGCTTTTCCAATCTTACCATCGATTGGATTCATGATCACAGCGTCTTTGGCATTGGTCAAAAAATCAACAGATTGACTTACTGTCTTAGCACTATGGTTGACAAGGAAATAGTATTTATCCTCACCTATTTTTCTTTTGATAAATTTCAAGCCTGAGTTGCTGATTCCTTCAGGAAGTATTTCTTCAGCTGCGAGGGCAGGTGCAAAGCTTGGAGCTAAGATTAATTTACCTTTGCCCCAACGAACTTGGCTGTGCTTATCAAGTCCAGTTTTCTTCCATAAGCTAGCCAATCTCTCTCTGTTTTCTTGCACATCTTGATAGCCAGGGATATCATGAGGCTTAGCCTGAAAGATGACTTTGGCACCATTATGGGCTAATTCAAGTATGTGTTCTAAAGTGGCGATTGGCATGAAATCAACCTTAGGAATAAGAAGTGCTTTGGCAGAGTTTGAGTTGGGATGTGGCTTGATTTGGCCTTTTTCCACTTCAGCCGAGCCTATCATTTTGTCTGAAATAAAATCTACTGAGTACCCTGATTCGATTAGTTTCTTGGATTGCTTGTAAAATTCAGTAGGATGAAGCCATTCATCTACGTGGTGCACGGTGATCAGTTCCATTGTCCCTTTGGGATTAGCCCAAACATCATATATCGGCCAATAAACCAATAGCTCATTGTCTGCCTGTCCGGCTTGCAGCACTGACTGTGTTCTGGTGATGTACTTGTTGAATGCGGGAAGATGATCCCACAAGCTGTTGTGCTGTGTGAGGTTGAGGGACGCATAAAACATCCAACCAGGGAAAGGCACATCTTGAGGACTGTAAGTAATTCCATGGTAGAATACATGATTGACTCCTGCCAAAAATGTTTGGTCTAGCTCTGGTTTCATTTGAGAAAATGAAGACTTGAAGTGCTCACCGAGCCAAGTGAAAGTTTCGCACGATACCAGGTTTTTTCCTGTAAGATGAGCCGCAGATGAGGCGAATTTCAGCATGATGGGGTCAGGGTCTACATTGCGGACGTCTGCACTATCTCTGCGTAAGCCTGGAATGGGAAAAAAACTTGACCCGAATGTCTCACATTCTGGAATATCCACGGCACCGTAGATGTCAAGCAGATTTCCGGGTGATCCATGAGCCTGGTTTTTGGTTTTTTTGCCTTTTGATTTTGCCCATTCACTCCAGTTTTCTGTGAAATTTTCAATCAAAAGCTCACTTAAAGTTTCTCTATAGTCTGATTTGACTCTAACAGATGCATCATCGCCATTATCAGAAATCAACTCAGGGAGCATAAACTTCAAATCATATCCTCTTCTTTCTTCAAATTCATCTAAAAAGTCCGCTGTGAAATCAGCACCATAAACTTCAAAGCTGTCATTGTAAAAAGCCCTGATATCAGGATAGTTAAGATCAAAAGCTTTGTCAAATGATTCGAGGTAATTATTGACAGCTGTGCGGAAAAAATGATCTAAGGTAAAACCTTCACCCCCTGGTGCAGCTCTTTTCACTTTCTGACCTGTTTTGGCAAAATACATTGCCTGAACCTGTAGTAGGTCTGCTGGAATATTGCTTAACTTAAAGTCCTCAAGAAGGTCATAGATTTCCCTTCTCTCGCCATTTCTGAAGATACCAATCAAATGAATTAAGATGCCATCTGGTTCATTTTCGTTGCTTTTTTTTTGTTTGATCTCTAAGGTGTTTTGACCTTTTTCGATGATATAATCCTGAATGATCATTTTAGAAGCGGCATGTTCC
Source organism: Belliella kenyensis (assembly GCF_022549675.1). Classification (GTDB taxonomy): domain Bacteria; phylum Bacteroidota; class Bacteroidia; order Cytophagales; family Cyclobacteriaceae; genus Belliella; species Belliella kenyensis. The sequence goes on from NZ_JAKZGR010000006.1 coordinate 174,971, forward strand.
ATCTTGACTTGAGGACCGCCAAATGGCCAGCCTGTACCCAAAGTTAAGTCTATGCCCATGTCTAGGCGATGTGCTTTGGATACGGTGTGATTCAATGCTGCTATCCATGGCTTAGATAAAAAGTCCAAGTACCTATCTTCATATCCCTTTGCTCCGTATATCGGTGCTATCTCTAGACCACCGATTCCTACTCTTGCATATTCTTCTAATAAAAAATCTATATTTTGCTTATCCACAGCACTTCCCATCCACCACCACCTAGCCCATGGCTTGTGTTCTTTGCTGACTTCTGGCCATTGAGATGCTGGAATATTATACGATTCCAAATTTGATTCCAAGCCATATTGATCCGAGGAATCACACGCTAGAATCAATGTGATTGACAGGGACAAATGGAAGAATTTGAAGAGGTAAAGGTGATGGGGTTTCATTGTTAGTCGACTTGGGCTTTGATACATTTGTAAAGCAGCATAGCTTATTACAGTTCAAAAACCTTCTCCAAAGGAATCGATACTGGTGAATTGTCCTCGTTGGTATCCATGATGTCAGCCATATAAGACCACCATTTCTGCACGATTTCCTCCTGACCCAGCTCTTGAGAGCCATTTTCTCCTGTGACTTCTTGAATGGCAAATAGGGTAGAGGTCTCTCTATCTAGAAAAATACTGTAGGAAACTACCCCAGCATTTTTGAGTAATGATTTCAATTCTGGCCAGATTTCATCATGTCTTTTTTGATATTCTTGTTCAGCTCCAGGCTTAATTTTCATTCGGAATGCAATTTGTCTTGTCATAGGTCAAACTCATGTCTTTTTAAATGTCCCTCTTGTTTTTTGTACTTTGGCACTTGTAAAATTTCTCACTTCCCTCCTCAAATTTAAGTGACAAGGCCTTGGGGTTAAAGCAGCAAGGGTGACCTTATTAATCACCCTCTTGTCTTTTGACTCAAGCTTCTAAGAAAGTGTGTATTGAATTTACATGGTACTGAGTTCATTGTACTTGGTTCATTGTACTTTGTACTTAGTATTTACTCTCCTCCTTTGTATCTTAACTCTTGTATCTTGACTCTTGGCTCTTGTATCTAATTTCTAATCTCTAATCTCTCGCTTCTCTTCTCTACGCCTTTATTTTTACTGTTTTTAGATTCTACTCTCTATTTTTTTTCAAATTCCTCCTTCAATTTTTCCAACTCAGAACTTGATATTTTGAATACAGTTCCATGTCTAGTTCCTTTTGGAAAACTGATTTGGTCAGAAATATCTGTCCAGTTTTCCAAATCTGAGGACATGACAGCCCCCATACTTTTCTCTATGTACTTGTCAAAATATACGATCCATTGATCACCGATCTTAGCTACTGTAGGGCCTTCTGCCCAGTAGTCTCCTGTGATAGGTTGAGATGCTTTTCCATAGCCCGAGCTAAGCTTATTACTTTTCGTGATTCGGATATTTTTTTGGGCAGGCTCTCTGGTTTCATCTTTGACGAACATGATGTATTCTTTGCCTTCCTTGATGATGGTCCCATCGATCACATTGAATCCTGGCTCATAAAGCAATGCAGTTGGGCTGAAGTTTTCAAAGTCTTTGGTCGTGGTGTAATATTTTCTATGATTGTAGCCACTTTCTTCTTTGGATTGGGTTTCAGGGTACAATCCATCAATAGTTGTGGACCAAAAGATCATATAGATGTCATCTTTCTCGTCGTAAAAGATCTCCGGAGCCCAGGTGTTTCTTGCATCTTCTTCATGAGCCATCACGGGGATAGTTCGCTGCTCGCTCCAATTGATCAAGTCTGCAGAGGTGGCATAGCCGAGACTTTTTTCTGTCCAGCTGACTGTCCATACCATGTGATAGTTTCCATCTCCACCTTTTATGATACATGGGTCTCTCATGAGTTTATCTCCTCCCGCTGTAGGGGCGAGTAATGACTTCCCATCATTCAAAGTCTTCCAAGTCAAGCCGTTCATGCTATACGCCAAGTGCAAGCCATCTTCTCCATTGCCTATGAAGTATGAGAACATGTACACTTTAGGTTCTTCTGTTACTATGCGGGCACTACATAATATGATTATGGCGCAAATGCTAAGGCTGAATAATGATAGGTACTTCATTTCGGGGATTGTTTGAGGACATAAGGATAGGTCAATAATTTGAATTGGGCAAATTTGGTCTTTGAGAAAAGCTATTGCTACAGGATAGTACAGGGTGGGGTCTAAGTCAATTGGAACTAACCAGTAAAGCTATTGATGTCTTTACATCACAACAGTATGCCTATCCTTTGCTGCTTAGAACCCATTTTTGACATCATTAAATGAAATGAGTTGGATGCGAAATGATTTTTATAGAGCCTTTGACTTACAGTTGGGAAATTTTCTTTCGGGTAGGTACAGGATAGGATACTCCTGTCAAGAGACTAATTTCGATAAAAATATAATATGGATATACGGAACTTTGCCAATAACCTTACAAAATTCCGATTTATCTAACTTCCGATATAAATTGATATTGGATACTTATGGATATTGACTATTAAGAACCGGTTGAGCCAATGAATTGAAGTTGCTGGCAAAAAGCTTATAATCAGAAAATATAATTATTGAAACTTATAGAATTCATCATTTAAACCCATTAATAGATCCCCAATGAATCAATTTGACAAATCATTAAAAACCATTATAATTTCTTTTTTAATCCTATTTCAATCTAGTTTTCTTCAAGCTCAGCAAGACGAGGCCCTTTCTGATTTGGATGTGGTGAGAAAAGTTGCTGATTACATTCTCTCTGAAACAAAGTTAGGCTTTATAGATGCTAATGGGAAGTCATATGCCTCAACCAAAGATATTCCAAAAGATAAGGAGGTGTCATTTGCTTCTAAGTATGGGGAATGGCATTATACCAATGGAGTCATCAATTTGGCGATGACTCATCTTGCTAATCAAACAGGGGATGATAAGTATTTTGCTTATGCTAAGAACCATATTGCCCATGGTTTTGACAATTATGAGTTCTTTCAAAAGCGCTTTACGAATGACAGGCCTCACCATAGGTATCCATTGGGGCAACTATGGACTATGTTGGAACTGGATGACTTTGGAGCGATATCAGCAAGTATGCTGGAGGTAATGGAACGTGACAATGATCCTCGGTATGAGACATACATTAAAAATGGATTAGAAAGACTTTCTTATGGTCAAGAAAGATTGTATGATAAAACTTTAGTAAGGACTTTTCCTCAAAACATGACTTTGTGGGCGGATGATTTGTACATGAGTGTTCCATTTTTGTCAAGGGCAGCTCTTTATACAGGAGAAGCCAAATACTTTGATGATGCGATCAATCAAGTACTGAGCTTTGACAAATACCTTTGGAATCCTCATAATGGGCTGTATTTCCATTGTTATTACACAGATACAGAGCAAAACGGTGTAGCACACTGGGGTAGAAGTAATGGTTGGTTGGTATTATCTCAGTTGCATTTGCTTGAGCGATTGCCAGAGGGCTATCCTAGGAAAGAAAAGGTAAGAAAAAACTTAGAGAAGCAATTGATAGGCCTATCAAGATATCAAGATCAGGATGGACTGTGGAGGCAGTTATTGGATAAAAATGATTCCTACCAAGAGACCTCTGCGTCAGCCATGTTTGTGCAAGGCTTTGCCAAAGCCATCACAGAAGGTTGGATTGATAAGCGTTTTGCATCAGTGGCTTTGAGAGGATGGGAAGGGCTACGCAAGCATATGATTGAGGAAGATGGACAAGTAAGAGCAATCTGTGTAGGGACTGGTATCAGTGATGATTTGGTTTTTTACTACACACGACCAGCCAGCCCCAATGAGAAGCATGGTGTCGGTTCAGTGATTGATGCGGGCTTAGAAGTGATCAAGCTAAAGGAGTTTTTAAGGAAAAATTAAAATACGCGTTTTAATATATAGGGTTAATTAGTTTGGAAAACCATACCGCAATAAGGTATGGTTTTTTTAGGTCTTTAGTAGATAAAGTTATTTTATGATGCAAGACACTACAGGGATGTTGTCTGGATGATATGAGGTATATTGTTCATCTAAATCGTGCAAATAATGTCTTATCAACAAAGTGATTCAAGCATTTGATAGGGAAATTATGTTTAAATGATTGATTTTGAAAACATTGTGTCAAATCATTATTCGTGATCAGTTTAGTTAGATAGTATTTTACCTGCTTTCTAGCGCTGGTTGATTTATTGATGATTATATGAATTTCATAATTTAACGACCAAATTTATCTGATTAACCCAACTTCAACCTAATTATGTTAAAAACCAATTCCATCAGACTTTCAGCTTTAGTATTTGTTCTGTTTGCATGCAATCCTGCTGTAGAAGAATCCTCTCCTCAAATCGTACTAAAAAACCAAAGTTCCATAGATCTTAAAGATAAAGGTGTAATAATTGAATTCAAGGATTTGAAATCAGAAGCTAATAAATTCCTACAGATAGCTGATGCTGAAGGGAATCTAGTAGCTTATCAAATCGACGATGTCAATGGAGATGGTACACCTGATCAACTTTTTATATTAGTAGATCTCAAGGCTGATGAAGAAAAATCACTGGACATCACTTGGGTGGATAGTCAGCCTAAATTTGAACAGCGGACAGCTGTCAGGTTTGGGAAAAGAGATGATATCGATCAGCCTGTTACACCTATACAAGAAGATTTGTTTTTTTCTCATGAATTACCCAAGAGTATGGGTTATCAACCATATCAAACGGATGGCCCTTCTTGGGAAAATGATAAGGTAGGCTTTAGGCATTACTTTGATGGCAGAAACTCCAAGGATCTTTTCGGTAAAAAAACTTCCAAAATGAGCCCCAAAGATGTTGGCGTGAATGAAAAGGGTGAAGTTGAAGACAATTATCACGTCATGAAAGACTGGGGTAGGGATATACTTGCAGTAGGAAACTCAGTGGGTCTTGGTGGTATCACACTGTTAAAAGATGATCAACCCGCTAGGTTAGGAGTGTTGGTCGATGAGGAAATGAGCAATATCTATCAATCATCTTTCAAGATTATGACAGAAGGTCCTGTAAGGTCTATCATGGAATTTGAATATAGGGATTGGGATGCATTTGATAGAAAGTATCCAAGGATAGTAGAGAGGGTAAGTATTGTTCCAGGTATGTACGCTTATAAAAACGAAGTGATGTTTGAGGGCTTACAGGGCGATGAGCACATAGCTGTCGGTCTGGTGAATATACACAATGATAAAGGAATCAAAGAAATCACAGATTTTGATGATTGGGTGATATTGATGACACATGATGCGCAAGGGTATGATAAGGAATGGATCATAGGTATGGCATTGATCCTTCCAAAAGGACAATACTTAGAAATGATAGAAGCTCCCAAGTCAGGTAAGTTGACTGATTCTTATTTGGCAAAAATGAAATCTGAAAGTGGGAAAACTATCGAATACTATGCAGTAGGTGCATGGGAACTAAGTGAAGATAGGTTCATGGAAGCAGCAGGTTTTGAACAGTACCTAAGAGATTTGGTAGCCCATTTGGAAGCTGAAGTTTCGGTTTCTATCCAGTAGGATATCAGATCACCATCCACCTGAAATACATTCATTGCAAAGACGAATTTTAAATTATAAACATGCACAGAAAGCTGGTTATGAAAAACATTTTGAAAGTACCATTGCTACTTTTTATTCTAGGAGTTGCACTTCCCACAAGCTTAGTAAATGCCCAGATTGGGAAAAGGCTACCTTCTGAAAGAAAGGTCGTGCAAGATCCTGTTACTGGTGTAGACTTGATATTTTTGACAAGTACAGCAGGAGGAGATTCTAAAATCTACCCTACGCATCCGCAATGGACAGCAGATGGTGAATGGCTTGTATTCAGATCAAATAGGATCAAAGGAGAGGCACTTGCGGTGAATGAGGATTCAGGTGAAATGGTACAAGTGACAGAGGGGGGGTATGATGGTATGCTGACCTTGTCTCAGAAGGAGATGCGATTGTATTATATGAGAAAATTACCCTCTGAGGATATGGAAGTCGTATCAGTTAACCTACAGCGATTGTTTTCTGATAGCGAATCGGGTGTTTTGAAGCAAAAAGATCACTATGAAACCATCCATGGGATAGTTCCCAAAGCGATACAAAATGGTGGAGATATGGCTCTTGATGCTGATGATTCTCGCATTTATTTCAAAGTGAACAAAGAAGCAGCGGCCAAGCACCTTCCGGAAGACGCAATTGTAGCATCTAGTTTTGGGCCAAGAGGGATGGGGGCAGGTCCCGGGGGAATAGCAAGTTTGGATTTGAAGTCTGGGGAGGTCAGCCATGTGATTTCTGTACCTTTTCAAGTTGGTCATGTACAAGTCAATCCTTGGGTTCCAGGGGAGTTGGTTTTTTGTTGGGAAACAGGAGGCAAAGCACCTCAAAGGACATGGACAGTAATGGCTGATGGTACTGGGCTGAGGCCATTGTATCCAGAGTCTGAATATGAATGGGTGACACACGAAGCAGTCATCAGCCAAGATGAAGTTGCCATGGCAATCATGGGGCATAGGGATGTAGAAATGGATGTAGATGTGAAAAATGTATCAAGTTCTTCATCAACCAACCCAGGTCAAGAAGCGTCTTGGGGCAAATCTGGGACAAGAGAAAAGCCGACTGGTCTGGCTATAGTTAACTTACGAACACGTGAGATGAGGATAGAAGGACAAACTGAAAGTGGAAGTGGCTTATGGCATGTTCACGGCTCCCCAGATGGTAAATGGGCTGTAGGGGATGATTTTTCAAGAACAATTTACCTCATCGATAGGCAGACCAAAGAGATGAAAGTCTTATCTACAGGACATAAAGTCACAGCGGCTGATCATCCTCATCCTACTTTCAATCCACAAGGAACCAAAATCCAAATCCAATCGGCGATGCTTTCAGAAGATGATCGGACAATGAACATTTGTGTGATACCTATTCCAAAGAATAATTGATAAATCAAATAACCATGTTTCTATTAAAGCAAAGCAAGCCCTTTTTATTTCTGCTGATCTTAGTTTCCTTTTCATTGACAGCGTATCCTCAGGACCGACAAATGGAATATCTCGACAGAGGCTTAGTAGCCATTCAATCTGAAGATGGGGTTTTTGTCAGTTGGAGGCAGTTGGGTACAGAGCCCGATGATATTGGGTTCAATCTCTATAGGATCGAAAACGATGAGCAACCTGTCAAAGTAAATAGCAGCCCCATCAAAGACAGTAATAACTACCTTGATACCTCAGCTGATCCCATTCAAGAAAACAGCTACTATGTCACCGCTATCATCGATGGTCAAGAAGTGAAACAAGGAGAGGCATATCAGGCTTGGGATAAGCCTTACCTTTCCATCCCTTTGAGAACTCCTGAAGGGTACCATGCCAATGATGCATCTGTAGGGGATCTGACAGGAGACGGTAGATATGAGATAGTCGTTCATATGCTAGGCTCTGGAAAAGATAACTCACAAAAAGGTATAACTACAGCCCCCATCTTACAAGCGTATACATTGGAAGGAGAATTTTTATGGGAAATAAACCTAGGTAAAAATATCAGAGAGGGAGCACATTATACACAATTTATGGTGTATGATCTGGATGGTGATGGTAGGGCTGAGGTGGCATGTAAGACGGCTGATGGTACCATAGACGGTAAGGGTAAAATCATCGGTGATGCAAATGCTGATCATAGAAACGCTGATGGTTATATTTTGAAGGGATCTGAGTTTTTTACGGTTTTTGATGGGCTTTCAGGAGCTGCCCTAGCTACTACAGATTATGTGCCTGCTAGGCATCCTGATATCCAAGATCCAAGTCCCGATGAGATGAAGGAGATTTGGGGAGACGGTTACGGAAATAGAATTGATAGATTTCTTGCAGGAATAGCCTACTTAGATGGTGAGAAACCTAGCTTGATACTGAGTAGAGGGTACTATACACGCACAGTTATCTCCGCATGGAACTGGAGGGGGGGTGAACTTTCTCATGTGTGGACTTTTGATAGTCATGGCGGTGATGAAGAGAATAGAAAATATGCAGGTCAAGGATACCACAGTCTCACCATCGCTGATGTGGATAATGATGGAAAAGATGAAGTAGTATTTGGCTCTATGGTGATCAATCATGACGGCAAAGGTCTATATTCATCAGGCTTAGGTCATGGTGATGCGATGCATGTGAGCAATATGAATCCTAATAGAAAAGGGATGGAAATCTTTGGCATACATGAAAATGCCCGACACCCTCATGGAGCAAACTTGAGAGATGCGCTCACAGGTGAAATCATATGGTCATATCCTTCCAAAGATGTAGGTAGAGGTTTGGCTATAGATATTGATCCCAGACATGATGGATTTGAAAGTTGGGCTTCTGGTGATGGATTGAAGGGATTGTGGAATATTCACGGGGAAATTATTTCAGAAGTCAAACCTTCATCTTGCAATATGGCCATATGGTGGGACGGAGATCTGCTTAGAGAGATTCTTGATGGGGTCAATATTGACAAATGGGACTACGAGAATAGTAAGACGGTAAGGATCTTATCAGGAGCAGATTTCAATCTAGTCAAAAATAACGGGACAAAATCTAACCCCAATTTGTCTGCTGATATCTTTGGAGACTGGAGAGAGGAGTTGATCACTCGTACAGAGGATGGTAAAGAGCTTCGGATATTTTCTACGACCATACCTACCAAGCACAGGATTTATACCTTGATGCATAATCCACAGTATCGCATGAGTATAGCTTGGCAAAATGTAGCTTATAATCAACCACCTCACACAGATTATTTTTTTGGGCATGGAATGGAAAAGCCAAAACTACCAGCTATCAAGACGATCAAGTATCAGGGCAGATGAGTTACGAGAATAGAGGTGAGAGGGAAAAGCGATAGTGCCATAGGCACGAGCGACATTCTAGCCTTGGGTTTCAACCCAAGGAAAAATTATAGAGTGAGAGATCAAGTACCATATGCACAAGCGACAAAACTGGATGCATGAATCTAAACTGGAATGAATAGGGAGGAGGGAATGGCGAGTTAGCGTAATGATGAGCCGATAAGATGAGAGAGAAACAAGAGAAAAGAGTCGAAAAAAATGACAATAGCACCATAAACGATTGATTTAAAACCTACTAAAAAACCAGCCAATAGTTAGGCAGGGTAAATCAACATTTGCATTGAGTTTGACTCTTGAAATTCTGAATTTTTATTATTTTAGCTTTATACTAGAAATAAATCCTACCGAAATGGCTGAGTTAAAGACAAAACAAAATGATGCGAATGTTCACGATTTTATCAATTCATTTGCAGACACTGAGCAGAAGAGAAAGGACAGTTTTGAAATCTTACAGCTCATGAAGGATTTCACAGGCTTTGAGCCGAAAATGTGGGGCGGTTCAATCATAGGGTTTGGGCAATATCATTATAAGTCAGAAAGAAGCAGTCAAGAAGGTGATTGGCCACTGGTAGGTTTCTCGCCACGCAAAGCGGCAATTTCACTGTATGTTTATTCTGGTTGTTCGGGCCAGGAAGAATTGCTGCAAGATTTGGGGAAGTTCAAGATGGGAAAGTCTTGTATTTACATTAAGAAACTATCAGACATCAATCAAGAAACCCTTAAAAAATTGATGAAATCGACCATCGAGTACCTACAATCAAAACACAGTTAATCTAACACGTAAATGCGATGAAGCAAATGGATATCTAAGTGCATTATGAAAAAATCAGAACAAGCAATTGTCGTCGAGCAAGTTTTTGATGTTTCTGTGTTGGAGCTTTGGAAAGCGATTACGGAACTGGATCAGATGAAAAAGTGGTTCTTTGTGAATATAGAAACCTTTGAGGAAGTGTTGGGTTTTGAGACAAGGTTTGTCGTAGAAAATAAAGGCAGGATATTTCCACATTTATGGAAAATCACCGAGGTGGATCCATTTAGGAAAATAACATATAATTGGAAGTATGAAGGGTACAAAGGTGATTCTGATGTGACTTTTGAATTGTTTGGATCGGGAGAGCAATCCAAACTGACATTAACCCACACAGTTTTAGAGGACTTTTCTGATGAGATTCCCGAATTTTCACGTGAAAGCTGCGAAGCGGGATGGACTTATTTTATCAAGCAAAGCTTGAAGGAATATTTACAGTCAAAGTAGAAGACACCCGCTTTATTTTGTATCGAAGTGCTTTATTTCTTTTTTTCTCAAAAAAGTGAAGTTAGAAAATTAGTTAAAAATAGATTGTATACAATTTAATTTTACGCTATCTTTGTGTTGCTGTTAAGTTTGTCTTTTAGCAGATGGGTTGCCTTTACTAAGCTGGTAATTGATATCTAAAAGCTAAACCCAAATCTTGATCTTCATGTCAATAACAGTTATATTAATGGGGTTTCAACAATCTAATCAATATTTAAAGACATCACCATGAACATTATAGCCGTTATTCTGACCGTAATTGTAGCCATCGAACATCTTTACATACTTTGGATGGAGATGTTTGCCTGGGAAACAGCCGGGAAAAAAACCTTTGGTGCTTCTATGCCCCATGATTTGTTCAAGCCCACCAAGTCTTTGGCTGCAAACCAAGGTTTGTACAATGGTTTTTTGGTTGCGGGATTGGTATGGTCATTCTTGATCAGTGATCCCGAATGGGCTGTGAATGTGCGCTTGTTCTTCTTGGGCTGTGTAGCAGTTGCAGGAATATTTGGGACCTTGACAGCAAGCAAAATAATATTCATTATACAGGCAGTTCCGGCTTTGTTGGCCATGCTGTTTGTCATCATTTCAAAATAAACAAGATGTCACTCATTGAAGATTTGAATTGGAGGCACGCTGTGAAAGCATATGACCCTACCAAAAAAGTAAGTAAAAAAAATATTGATAAAATTGTTGAAGCAGCCCGTCTGGCTCCAACCTCCTCTGGATTGCAGCCATTCAGGTTGATCGTGGTAGAAGATCAAGAAACAAAAGAAAAACTCGTCAAGGGAGCTTTGAATCCAGATTGCATGAGAGACTGTTCGCATGTAATTGTGTTTGCAGCTTGGGATAGGTATACTGCTGAGAGGATTGATAAAGTCTATGATTTCACCACTGACGAGAGAGGATTACCTCGTGGAAGGTTCAGTTCTTACACAGATATGTTGAAATCCATCTATCTCAAAGAATCTGCCGAAGAAAACTTTGCTCATATTTCCCGACAGGCTTATATTGGTTTAGGCTTGGCTTTGGCACAAGCAGCAGAGCTGAGGGTAGATTCTACACCTGCCGAGGGATTTGATACCCATGTTGTAGATGAAGTTTTAGAGCTGGAGAAGCATGGCTTAAAAAGTGTATCCTTAATGTATGTTGGCTATGCCAACCCTGAAGAGGACTGGATTGCCTCAATGAAAAAAGTCCGAATTCCAACAGAAGAGTTTGTGATCGAAAAATAAAATCAGCCACAGACGAACAATTCGCACTATTTCTCTTTACTTTATTCAAATATGCACCCATTGGGTGAAGTGATTTATTTAAGTTAGAAAATGACCGTGTTTCCGGTGTTCATCTGTGGTTTTTTATTTTACTTCAAAAATGAATGCAAAGTGCTGTTTTCTAGATCTTTGATACCTTTTACAAGGGCTTCAGCATTGAACTTAGCACCTTTTAGTATGGTGTGTGTATGGTCTTGATCATTGAAATAATGACTGCTGACATATTCAGAACCAAGGGAGTCGTAGCCATTTGAAATGATGTCGTTAAGGTCAATGAATATAGCATTTGTACCTGTAGCGGCCTCTTTGGCCCATTTGCCATAGCTTTCATTGGATCTATATACTTTTTCTTCATTCCAGTTGTTGCGTGGAATGGGGGAGCATACAATCGGAGTCGCGCCTTTTGCTTGAGTATCCGAAATCATATTTCGTAAGTATTGACCGTAAGAGTAAACTGTCTCATGTCTTTTGGTGATAGGGTTGAAGATGAATTCTGCTTCTAACCCTGAACCTTTGATTGTTCCTCTGGCTCTAGCTTCATCGTCTAGAGGACCACTGTCGTTGTGTCCAAATTGTATGATCACAAAATCTCCTGGCTCTATCCTGTCTACAACTTTCTGCCAGTTTCCATAGGTTTGGAATGTCCTAGAACTAGTTCCACCCAGTGCGTGATTTTCTACGCTAATTTTCTCTCTGTCAAAAAATGGAGCTATAAAATCACCCCATCCCCAAAGACCGCCAGCTCCATCACCTTGACCGTTTTTGACAGTGGAATCACCAACTAGGAGAAGTCGAGGTTTTCTCTTAGGAAGTAATGCTTGGAGTTTTTTATTTTCAATCGTTTGGAGTCCTTTGATTACTGACCAGGCATTGATCCTCGCACCAGCTTCATTGGTGTGGGTATGGTCTTTTTCAAAAAATCCTTGCACTACTTGTGGACCCCAATTATCATATTGGTCCGCAACAATGCTGTTCAAGTCGATGAATGATGCACCAGCTTTTCTAGCAGCTTCCTTTGCCCATAGTCCAAAATCTTTATTTGCCCTTTCTACATTATCATTGTGGAATTTATTTCTTGGGATCATAGATGCAACGATAGGGTATGCTCCTTTTGCTTTGGTTTCTTGTATAAATTTCATCAAATACCAACCATAAGTATGAACAGTCTCTTGTGTCCCATCAGGCCAAGTTAAAGATTTGGTTTCATAGCCGATGCCTGGTAGTACACCTCTATATCCTGATCTAGTAGTGTCAGGATCGCTGCCTTCATTATGTCCAAATTGCATAATGACAAAATCACCAGGTTTAATAGATTCTAGTACACTGTCCCAACGACCCTCTTTTATAAATGTTCGTGTACTCCTTCCTGCCATAGCGTGATTGTGTACTACTACTTCAGTGCTATCAAAAAACTCTTGCAGAAAAGTGCCCCATCCCCATTGTCCAGCTCCACCTGTTCCACTTTGATTGCGCACTGTAGAGTCTCCGATGAGGAATATATTGGTTTGAGTAGGTTGAATTAAAGCTGTCCTCATTGAGCTGAAAAGGATGGCAATTACTACAAAACTAATGAAGTATGTAGTAGAATTAATTTTTACCATTGATTTTTGATTTATTTTATTCCAAATGATTAAGCTACAGTCGTTTCATGGGTGGTGAATGACGGCGTGGTTTTGATAAGATTTGCTACTTTTTTGACAGATAAATTCAGATTGAAAAATATGTTAAAGTTGAATTTATTGTATCCTGCTGTATCCTGATCTTTTGAGGTGAAGAATGATTAAAATCCAGTCAGGCATGACAGAACAGGATTGATTTAGGTATTCGTTCATTTAAATTTAAAAATCTTAAAAATGCCTTGACTTCCAATTAATAGTTGGATCAAAGTATCACTAAGAGTTTCCTTAACAATATACCTAAAATAAAACCAAATCTTATGAAACAAATTTTATTCCTGCAGTTTTATTACAGGATTCGAATGGTACTTATCATGGTCTTTTTAGTACCATTGATAGCATTCGAATCTTATGCAACTCCAGATAATCTGGATAGGGACATTACAATTTCTGGTATCGTAACTGATAAGGATGATAATTCCACACTTCCAGGAGTAAATGTAGTGATCAAGGGTACTACCAATGGGACAGTTACAGATATTGATGGTGCATATACCATTTCAGTACCAGACAATGATGCTGTATTGGTTTTCTCTTCAATTGGATATGTTACTCAAGAGTTTAGAGTAGGTACTTCAAGCACAATAAATATCTCGTTATCAGCAGATTTACAACAGCTTGGAGAAGTAGTGGTAGTAGGGTATGGCACTCAAAAGAAAAGTGATTTGACAGGAGCTATCACCAGTGTAAGTTCAAAAACGTTAGAAGAGCGTCCAATCACCAATATTGCTCAAGCTTTACAAGGAAATGCTGCAGGATTGAATGTTTCTACTAATAACAGACCTGGAGAGTTGCCAACAGTAAGAATAAGAGGTAACAGGTCTATCAATGCGTCAAATGATCCATTATACGTTATCGATGGTATACCAGTAGTTTCTCAATTAGGTGTGAGTTCTTTTTCACTTAATGATATCAATCCTAATGATATAGAATCTATAGAGATATTAAAGGATGCTTCGGCAACAGCAATTTATGGCTCTAGGGGTGCAAATGGAGTAATTCTAGTGACGACAAAAAAAGGTAAAAAAGGGCAGTTAAAAGTGAATTATACTGCCACCGTTTCGCTAGACTCTTTCAGGGATTTGACAGACTGGATGTCTGGTGGAGAGTATGTTGATATTTGGAGAAGATCTTTGATTAACGGCCGGCTTTATGGTGATGCTAGCAACCAAGATCTGAATACTCCTGCACAGCCATGGTTTCCAGATCCTTTTTTAGACCAACAAGTGATGGGCTTGGGACAGGATCCTATTGCAAGAGACATGGTATGGCAAGGTTATGAATGGGAAGAATTTGGTGTTACTCCAAGAACAAGACCTACTACAGCAGAGGAAAGGGCCTTGGGTTGGCCAGATCAAATCCCAATTTACAATTCAGCAAATGTAGGTAATCACAACTGGAGAGATGATGTGACCAGGCAGGGAATAACAAATGTACATCAAGTATCATTGTCAGCAGGAACAGAAAGTTCTAGACTTTATTTGTCCTTAGGATACTTTAATCAAACTGGTGTTCAACAGGATCAGGATTTTGAAAGATTTACACTAAACTTAAATGGTGATGTTACACCAAACAAATGGTTGACCTTAGGTTCTTCAGTGCTTGGTTCTTTTTCTACTCAGAACTTTGGGTTTATGGGGCCGAACACAAGCAATACTGGGTCTAAAGATTTGTATTCTAGAGCTTCAGAACAATTTCCGTTTGCATTACCAAGAAATAATTCAGGAGAGTTGATTCCAAACCCAGGGGGGAATCTAAATTTATGGAATCCTTTGATGGACATAGATCAAGCACTCAATGAAAGAAGAACAGCTTCAATTATGGCAAATATCTTCTCAGAAATCACTTTCACACCTTGGTTGAAGTATAGGTTGAATTTTGGTGGTCAAGTGAGAAATTTCAGAAATGGGAGCTGGACTGGTCCAAACTCTTCCAATCACTTGACATTGAGGAGAAACACGGCAGGAATGTCTAGAGATGAAAACTTTTCATGGGTTGCTGAAAACCTCTTATTCATTGATAAAACATTTAATGATATTCACACTTTAGGAGTGACCCTGTTACAATCTTCACAATACTCAAGAAGGGAAGGTATGGGTATGAATGTTTCTAATACTGTAATTCCAGCAAGTTTATGGTATAGCTTAGGATCAAACACCAACGGAAGGCCGGATGGATACAACACTAGTTTCACAGAAAATACCATACAGTCATGGATGATAAGAGTGAACTATTCCTTAAAGGATAAGTATTTGCTCACTGCATCAGGGAGGTATGATGGTGCTTCAGTGCTAGCTCCCGGAAACAAATGGGACTTTTTTCCTTCGTTCTCGGCAGCATGGAAGATGCAAGAAGAAGGATTCTTAAGAGACGTTAGTTGGATTTATGAATTGAAGCCTCGCTTTGGATATGGAGTTACTGGAAACTCTTCAGTCAACCCTTATACTACCACAGGTCCTTTAAGTCAAAATCCATATATCTTCGGTGCAGTACCTGCGATAGGATTTCTCCCTCAACTTGTTCAAAATCCAGGTCTAGGATGGGAAAAGACAGCACAATGGAATGCTGGTTTAGACTTTGGCTTTTTTGATGGTAGGGTCAAAGGTGCATTGGAAGTTTATGATATGACTACTACAGGCTTGATTTTTGGAAGATCTTTACCAGCAGTTACTGGTTATGTCCAAAAGTTCGAAAATATTGGTAGTACTAGAAATAGAGGTGTTGAATTGACACTGTCTACTGTCAATGTGGAGAGAAATGGATGGACTTGGCAGACAGATTTTAACTTTGGAGCAAATAGAGAGCAAATCCTTGAGCTTGTAAATGGTGCAGAGGATATGATTGCCAACAATTTGTTTATCGGACACCCAATTCATTCATTTTTTGATTTTCAGCATTTGGGGATTTGGCAAAACACACCTGAAGATTTAGAAGAAATGGCAAGGTTCAATGAGAATGGTCATCGATTTTATCCTGGAACTGTAAGAGTAGTAGATCAAAATGGAGATTACAGAATCAATAGTGATGATAGGGTAGTGGTAGGTTCTAGGCAGCCTCGATGGACTGGAGGTATTACCAATACAGTAGGTTACAAAAATTGGACATTGAGTATGATGGCTTTTGGTAGGTTTGGACAAACTTACTTTGGTGGTATGCCAAACATTGGTGGTCCATGGCCAAATGGTCGAGTTGAGACAGACTTTTGGGATTGGAATAACCCGAATGGAAGATGGCCGCTGCCTGTGATTGGTGCGAATGTGGAAAATATTGTCAACCCATTGCAATTCAATACTGCTTCCTTTGTGACTATCAGACACATCTCTTTGGGGTATGATGTGCCAGTGACAGCAGCTCAAAGATTCGGAATGAGTAATTTGAACATTAATGTACAAGTGGTAAACCCATTCATCTTTGGAGGTGACCTTGTCAGATGGGGGATCAATCCAGATGATGATACTTCATGGGAATTGAGAAATGGCCAAGGTGATCCACTTGGTGGATTAAACAACAACAGGGTATTGCCTCAAAGTTTTGTTTTTACATTGAGAGCTGGTTTTTAATCGTTTAAAAGAGAATTGAAATGAAAAAATATATAAAATTAATTACTCTGACAGCGATGACATTGTTCTATTCCTGTCAAGATTTCTTGGATGAAAGACAAGTTTCAAACTTGACCCAAGATTATTTCAATGATGAAAATGGTCTTGAATCCCTTATTAATGGCCTTTATGTTTACGCAAGGGTAAAACACGAGTGGGAGGCTAACGGTGCGCGACTTACACTTGCAGAAACTGACGCTTACATGACTTCTGCTCCTGCTTGGGCTAGAATGGAAGTAGGTGTCTATGGTAACGATTTGAGTAATATTGCGAATAACATGTTTAATTACCTTGGAAATGCCAATGCCTCTTTTGCTCCTATGGGTGCATATCCTCATATCAATAACTGCAATATTGCTTTAGATGTACTAGAAAATATTGCTCCAGGAGTATTTGGAACCAATCAGTCTTTTGCTAATCAAAGAAAAGCTGAGATATTGTTTTTGAGATCTTGGGCATTTTATTTGGTTTCGAATCAACTAGGCGATATTCCATTGCTTTTGACTCCTAGGAGACAAGATGATGGGATTTATTACTATCCAAAGTCGTCTATGGAAGATGTCTATAACCAAATGATAACTGATTTGACATTTGCTTATGATAACCTTCCGACGAGTTCCGCCCGTGGAAGAGTGACGAAATGGGCCGCAGGACATTTTTTAGCAAAACTTTATCTTAATCGAGCTCAAGGTGCTGAATTTCAAAATAGTTCTGAAGAGTCTTTGAGAATGTTGTACAAGGGTACTAATGCGAATGATTTGGATAATGCAATAGCCATATCCACTGAAGTAATCAATGGAGTAGGAGGGTTGGCTCCAGATTATTGGACGCTTTTTGATCCGGCAGTGTCTGAGTCAAACCCACATCCGGAAGTGTTGTGGGCTGCACAATTTGATACTAACATTGGTTTGAATGGCAGATTTGGGGGTAATAGGTCTGTAAATTACCACATAGGAAACTATACAGAGCAATCTGGTGTGAATAGATCGATGATTTATGGAAGACCTTTTGGTACTTTTAAGCCAACAGATCATGGATATGATAATTTTAAAGATAAAATGCATGACTCAAGGTATGCCAAAACTTTCCAACATGAATACATAGGGAATATGGGGTCAAACACCACCTCATTTAGATGGACAGATGCTACTGCAGCATGGTGGAATGCCAATAAACCAGCAGACCAACCTGAAGTAAGATCAGGGGATATTAGAATTCAAAACGGTAGAAGAGCGATAATTTACCTTGAAAATGATAAGGAAAATGCTCTTGATTCGATGGAAGTAATGAGCCAACCGTTTCAGTTTTTGGTTAGATGGGTGAGATCTGCTGCTACTGGAAATTATTACTATAGGTTATTCATTAATGGAGCTAATTTAGGTTTGGCTACTCAGACAGCACCTTATCTTTCAGTAAAGAAGTTTACTGATCCAACTAGAGGAGGCTCAACAGATGAAAGTAATTTTAACTCAGAGAATGGTACTAGAGATGCTATTCTTATGCGATTAGCAGAGACTTACTTGATACGAGCAGAGGCATATGGTAGACGCGGGGATTATGCCTCCGCTGTGGCTGATATCAATGTCTTAAGACAAAGGGCGGCATTCAAAGGTGGGGAAAACAGACCTTCTTCTATTGTGCAATGGTATCCTGAGGCTAATGAATTGGATAACTCTGAGCTTGAAGCTCCTTATGCTGCGCTTGGTGATTCATATGATCGAATTATGGTTACTGAAAACCACTTTACGCCAGGTACTATAGAAGCAAATAGAGAAGGGTATATACCTACTGTAAGTACTAAAAGAGATATGTTTATCCATTTTATCTATAATGAAAAAAATAGAGAGTTTCTAGGAGAAGGAATCATGTGGGAAGACTTACATAACGCTGGCATCCTATATGACAGGGTTATGCATTTTAATCAAATGGCTTCCAATAGGACGGGGCTGTGGCCCGTAGCAGCTAATACAGCAGGAGGAAATGGTCAAAATGGTAATGGAAAGGGTCAAATGCAAAGATTTCATACTTTCAGACCCTGGCCTTTCAATTATCTTATTCAATTGACCGATCAAAACGGTCAGCCCCTAGATCAAACAGCAAGAAATGAATATCAAAATCCTGGTTATTAACCTTAATAATTGAGTTAACTAGAATTAATTTCAAAGCGGCAAAAATCTAGGTTTTTGCCGCTTTTTTTTCAATTATTTGCGCAATCAAATAATTGCGTATATATTTGCAATCAAATGATAGCAAATAGAGGTATGAAGATTAGAAGAGATGTGTTTCAGGCAATTGCAGACCCCACAAGAAGGGCAATTATCATGCTTTTGACAGCAGGAGCTTTGACTCCCAATGGAATTGCAGAACATTTTGAGTCCAGCAGACAGGCTGTTTCCAAGCATCTTCAGATATTGTCTGAGTGTGAAATCGTACAGCAAGTCCAACAAGGGAGAGAGATTTTTTATCATTTGAATGCAGAAAAGGTGAAGGAAGTAGAAAAATGGCTTGAGCAATTTAAGCAGCTATTAGCAAAGAGATTTGATCAATTAGACCAGGTATTAGAACAACTTAAACCCAATAACAAATGAAAAAAGCTATTTTATTTAACTTTGATGTTGATAAAGCCAATAATCAAATCAAAGTACAGCGGTCTTTTAATGCTCCTCGAGACCTTGTATGGACTGCATGGACTGAAGCTGAAATTTTGGACCAGTGGTGGGCGCCTAAGCCATGGAATGCTAAGACCA
Source organism: Belliella kenyensis (assembly GCF_022549675.1). Taxonomy (GTDB): domain Bacteria; phylum Bacteroidota; class Bacteroidia; order Cytophagales; family Cyclobacteriaceae; genus Belliella; species Belliella kenyensis. The sequence goes on from NZ_JAKZGR010000006.1 coordinate 194,473, forward strand.
AATCCATGGATTTTAGAGAGGGTGGGTATTGGATTTATGCCATGGTCAGCCCCGAGGGAGAGAAGCATTGGAGTAGAGTAGATTATATCAAAATCACACCAAAGGAACACTTTACAGCTATTGATGGATTTTGTGATGAGGATGGGGACTTTAATGCTTCATTGCCCCGGAATAAGTGGGAAAATGATTTTCAAGACCGTGGTGATGAAACTTTGGTCGATATGCTTCTGAGTTTTGACTCTTTAGAAGACTTAGAGAAAATTATAGAGATGGGATTCAAAGAAGGATTCGCCGCAGGACTCGAAAATCTAGACCAATATATCGAATCTCAATTCAAGTTGAGACACCAAAACAAGACTAGCAATAAAGCTAGGGTTTCAAGTTATTTAAACTTTGGGGGAAATACGGAAGAGGTTTTTACTTTTTATAGGAATGTGTTCCAATCTGAATTTGTCAATGGCATTCAGCGGTTTGGAGACGTCCCTGAAGATCCCAATCAACCACCCATGGCTGAGTCAGTTAAGAAAATGGTTTTGCATATAGAGCTTCCTATTCTCGGAGGTCACATACTCATGGGAACTGATGCGCCAGAGGAATTCGGGATGAAAGTGATCAAAGGGAACAATATGCATATCAATTTAGAACCTGAATCTAGGGAAGAAGCTAAGCGAATCTTTGATGAACTTTCGGAAGGAGGAGTCGTGGAAATGCCCATTCAAGACATGTTTTGGGGTGCCTATTATGGAAGTTTTCAGGATAAATATGGTATCAATTGGATGGTCAATTATCAAGAAGGAAGGTCTTAATTTAAAAAAACATTAATCATGTCATTTCAAGCATATATAGATAATATCCAGAAAAAAACAGGCAAAACGCCTGAGGATTTTAAAAAACTGGCAGAGGAAAAGGGATTTGTCTCTAGTGGTCAAGTCGTAGTAAAAGCCACTCAAGTTACCGATTGGTTGAAGGAAGAATACGAATTAGGCCATGGTCATGCAATGGCTATTTATGCTTCACTCAAAGGTAAAACCTCATAAAATTGTAAGGAAACAGGCTGCCTCTAATCTAATCAATGGAATAACCTGATTATAGGTAGACCAATTGTTGAAACGTAGAAGCGGAGGCAGCCTGTTAAAATTACTCGATTTTTATAGAAGTTCTCAAGTTGTCTGTAGTAGAAGAGTTTCCTATTGAAATTTCGAATTCTCCGGGTAGGTTGACATAATTGAAGTCTTTATCAAATGTCTGAAATGCACTTTTATCTATTTTAAGCTTTACAGTTTTTTTATCTCCGGATTTCAACGATACTTTCTGATAAGCCACCAAGTTCTTGATTGGGTCGTCTGATTTTCTATTTTGATCACTTACATATACTTGAATCACTTCTTCACCATCTTTCTCACCAGTATTGTGAAGTGTAACTTCTAAGTCTAGTGATTGGCCAACTTTGACTTTTGAGTTGGTTTTCAAATCTGCAAAATCAAAACTTGTATAACTTAATCCATGCCCAAAAGGATACAGTGCTTCACCTTTGAAGAACCTGTATGTTTGATTACTCATGGTGTAGTCAGTAAAGTCAGGAAGGTCTTTTTCAGACTTGTAAAATGTAATCGGCAGCTTCCCAGAAGGATTATAATCACCAAAAAGGATGTCGGCTATAGCGGCACCTCCTGCTTGTCCTGGATACCAGGCCTCCAAGATGGCAGGAATGTGTTCGTTTTCCCAGTTTACGGCAATAGCAGAGCCATTCAACAAGACCAATACAACAGGTTTACCCAATGCATGCATGGATTTAATCAGTTTCAGCTGGGTTTCCGGTAATCCAAGTTTGGTACGGTCTCCACCTCGGAAGCCGTCGACTTGAATGTCCATTTCTTCACCTTCCATACGAGGTGTCAAACCCATAAACATGACTATAACGTCAGCATCTTTGGCTACTTCAATGGCTTCTTTTTCTAAATCAGGTTTTGGCTCTGCCCATACCAACTGAACCATCGCATCTGCATAAGTTTCTCCAGCATCTACTCGGAAACTATAAGTCTGTCCTTTTTCGAGCCAGATCGATTCTCCATGAACTAGCCTTGGATCTCCATATTCATCTCTAAAATGATAACTGGTTTTGGCTGCCAATTCACCTTCAAAATAAAGCTGTGTATTGCAAGTGGTGATGACACCTATTTGGTGGTAACCCGTTTTATTGGCTATCAATTCACCTTTCCACCTTACACCGAAATCATCATCGTCCATATCTTTCCTCGGCGCTCGGTCACTCCAATTGATGTCAATGTTTGCAAATTCCTCTGTGAATAGTGGATTTCCTTTTAGCTTGCTATTGTCGAAGAATTCTGCTTGAATCCTTCCTTTTATCGCTGACTTCTCTATGGTATAGAACATCGGCAAGCCATCTGCATACTCTGAACCTTGAGCAAATTCAACTTTTGTACCATTACCGACCTTATCTTTGATCCCCTGAAGTGGAGTGATTGCTTCCGAAGGGACACCATTATAGTTACCTAAAAGCATAAGCCATTGATCTGAATTGGGACCAATGACAGCAATGTTATGGAGGTCTTTGGATAGAGGCAATGTTTGATTATCATTTTTTAAGAGTACCATTGATTCTCTTGCTGTTTGTAAGGCCAATTTCCGGTGGGAATCTTGATCGACTACTTCATATGGAATTTGAGCATATTTCACTTTTTCTATGGGATCAAACATGCCGAGCCTGAACCTTGCTGTAAGTAATCTTTTTACGGAGACATCTATTTCCTCTTCTGTAATGTAGCCTTTAGCTACAGCTTCGACAAGTGACAGGTATTCGTTTCCACAGCTCAAGTCAGTTCCAGATTTGACTGCAAGTGCGGAGGCCTCAGCTTCAGAGTCAGTTATTTTGTGAAATTCCCAAATATCTGTGATCGCAAAACAGTCAGATACAATAAACCCATCAAAACCCAACTCATCTTTCAAAGTAGTCTGCAACAACCATTCACTTCCACAGCAGGCTTCACCATTAAGCCTATTGTAAGCACACATGGCAGAATAGGGGTGGGCTTGCTCAATGGCCATTTTGAATTGTGGTAAATATGTCTCCCTAATATCTTTCAAGCTCACCTTAGCATCAAATTCATGCCGTTCTGGCTCTGGACCACTATGCACTGCAAAATGCTTGATGGTGGCAATGGTTTTGAAATACTCAGGATCATCACCTTGCAGTCCTTTGATAAATGGTACTGCAAGTGAACCGCTCAAGAATGGATCTTCTCCATAAGTCTCTTGCCCTCTTCCCCAGCGTGGATCTCTGAAAATGTTGATGTTTGGAGACCAAAGTGTGAGTCCTTGGTAAAGATATCGCTTTTCTTTTCTTACAAAATCATGGTGTTTTGCTCTCGTTTCATCTGAGATTGCTGTAGCCACATCAAAAATCAAATCTGTGTTCCATGATGCTGCCATTCCGATGGCTTGTGGAAACACTGTGGCAATACCAGCTCGAGCCATCCCATGAAGTCCTTCGTTCCACCAGTTGTAAGCTGGAATTCCAAACTCATCAATAGCGACAGATTCATTCACCATCTGACTGACTTTTTGCTCCAGCGTCATCCTAGAGACTAGGTCATCTACTCGTTCAGAGACAGGGAGATCAGGGTTTTGATAGGGGAATTCATATTGGTTTTCTTGAGAGCAGGCACAGCAAAAGTAGAATATGCCAAAAACGTAAATTAATGGATTTTTGTAGGTCATTTGATAGGTTTTATTGGTAGGTTTGAGATCAAATACTGGGCAGGAAACAATAGTTTTGAGGCATAACTCGCTTTAATGGCCAGTAAGTCATGCTTGCCAAAAAGATTGATTACCTAGGCATTTGATCAAAAATACTAAATATCTATCGAAAAGCTTAACTTTTGTAACTCGAAGGTAATTCGCCAAAGTGCTCTTTGAAGACTTTTCTGAAATACTTGATGTCATTGAATCCGGCTTCGTATGCAGCTTGAGACACAGGTATTTTATGTTCAGAAATGAGCTGAGCGGCCCTTTTTACTTTGATCATTCGAATATAGGCGTTGATATTGTATCCTGTGATAGCTTTTATTTTTCTGAAAAGAGAAGTTCTACTCATGCCCATTTCGGCGACTATGTTGTCTACTTGTGTCTCTTCTTTTCCGATTTGTTCTAGGATGATTTGATCCAGTTTATGAAGAAATTTTTTCTCTACATGCAGCAGGTCATGATCTTTGGCATCAAGAGGCGAAGTGTCTACTGCTTGTTCCTGAGCGGCAAAATGTTTTCTTAACTTTTTCCGGTTTTCAATCAAATTTTGAACCCTTGTTTGAAGTAGCATGCTATTGAATGGCTTGGTGATGTAGTCATCAGCACCTTCTTTGTATCCTGTCTGCATACTTTCAATATTTCCCTTTGCTGATAGCAAGATGATGGGAATATGCGAAGTGATGTCATTTTGCTTGAGGTAAATACACAAGTCCAGTCCATCTTTGAGGGGCATCATGATATCCGAAATGATCAAATCAGGTACATATTTCAGTGCTTTCTCTACACCTTCCTCTCCATTCTGAGCATGTATGAGATCATAATGTTTTTTCAGCAGGCTATCCAAGTAGGACAAAATGTCAATATTGTCATCTATCAAAAGCACTATTGGTCTCTCTTCATCTGCATTTACCAACACTTCTTGATAGGGCTGATCTTCAATAAGTAACATTTCAGTCATATGATCGAAATCCATGTTCGTTTGATTGATTGGGAGATAATCAGTATTTGAAATCTCAAGTGTTTTGGGAATACTGATGGTGAATATTGTTCCTTTTTTTGGCTCGCTGTCTACTTCTACAGTTCCATGATGTAGCTCAGTAAGGCTTTTGACCAATGCCAATCCGATACCAGTGCCACTTTTTTTATGTTTATTGCCCGTTTGATAAAACCACTCAAAAATTCGCTTGCGCTCCTCTAGTGCGATTCCAGGGCCTGAGTCGGCTACAGATAGTCGAAAATATTCTTGGTCTGAGCTTAGGCTAATTAAAACTTTATCATCTTTTTGGGCATACTTTAGCGCATTAGATACCAGATTGTTGAATATGATTTGTAGTTTTTCAAAATCAAATTTTACCATCATGTTTCTCTCTGAAAGTACACATGAAAGTTCTATGTGTTGTTTTTTTGCGAGCGGTTTATAGTTCTGAACCCATTGCTCCAGATACATTGAAAGATTGTATTCGCCTACATTTAGTTGGCTTAGTCCTGTTTCAGCTTTTCGAAACTCCAAGAGATTCCCTATCAATTGATGAAGGTATGCTGCATTTTTTTGGACAATGGATAATTTAGAGAGCTGACTTTTGGACTTTATTTGACCGATTAGATCTTCTATCGGAGCCAATATCAGCGTGAGTGGTGTTTTGAGTTCATGTGAAAAGCTCGTAAAGAACCTTATCCTTTCCTCATTCACATCATGTTCTAGTATACGCTGTTGTCTTTCTAATTCAAGGGAGTTTTTTAGCTTCAGTCTGTCATTATAATACCTGAGACTTAAAATGATGACTATCAAAATCAACACAAAGTATAAAAAGTATGCTGGGGGCGTTTTCCAAAAGGGTGGGGTAATGGTTAATAGTATCTTACGCTCCACTTCTTGTTCGTTTCCGATTCTTGCTTTTACCCTCAAGGTATAATTTCCAGGTGGGATGTTACTCAGATTTGCGGAGCCGTTACCTTGTACCTGTATCCAATGGTCGTGGTAATTCTCAAGTTTATAAGCATAGTTGACCTGCTGCGCAAAAGGGAATTTCAAAAGTGAAAAGTCAATAGAAATGAGTGTTTGTAAGTAATTGAATTGGAGTTTTTGCTTGTAAGAAATTGCTGAATCTAGGAAGACATCTCCAGCATAAATTTTATCATTAAAGAGTTTTAGATTCTCAATAATCAAGCGTTGATTTAATTTCTGTGTGATTTTTTGCGGATGAATGATGTTCACTCCTTTATTTCCTCCGAAAATTAAATTTCCATCTCTACTCAATGCAACTGCCCCAATATTAAATTCGCTTTTTTGGATATTGTCAAATGCATTCAAATGACCGATTTGATTGCTAGTTGGATGGTAATAACTTATGCCATTATTTGTTCCGAGCCATACCACACCCTGATCATCGATCTGCATACTGACGATGGTATTGTTGCTCAATCCATCAGCTTCTGTGAAGGCTTTGTAAGTTTCATTTTTAGGGTCAAGTCTTATCAATCCACCATACCTGCTTCCAATAAGTACATCTTGATTGGGAAGAATTGCTATTCCAAAGTATACATTGATCGCTGCTAACTCTTTGGTTAGAAAAGATTTAGATGACCCACTATTTGGATCATAGCGTATGATTCCTGAGCCAAAAGTAGCCAACCATAGATTGCCCTTTTCATCGAAAGCAATTCCTCTGATATCCAGCTTGCCAAGCTCTCTGATGTATTCGAACGTATCATTAATTTCATCATATTTGTAAAGACCTCCTTGGTTGGTCCCTACCCATATATTGCTCAATACATCTTCAGCAATCACCCTTACATCTGCACCGTCTCGAACATGACCCTGAAGGTACCGTTTTATTTTACCAGTTTTGACATCCAGCTTGTTCAATCCTCCTTGGTAAGTGCCTATCCACAGCCTTTCTTTAGAGTCTTCTTTTAGCGCAATGATATAGTCACTGGTGAGACTATTGGAGTTAGCCTGATGGCTTCGAAAATTAGAGATACTTCGGTCTTCTGGATTGTATTTGTCCAAACCACCTCCATCGGTGCCTATCCAAATCCTATTCGAAAACATGCTCGTGGCTATAGATCCGATCCTTTCATGAGAGATCGAGTGGTCTGCCATTGGATTTTTTTGTATTAAAGTAATGGCTTCTCCTTTTGGATTTACGAAATTGAGCCCAGTACTGGTTCCGAGCCACATATTTCCATCTTCATCTTTTTTTATTGCAGATACTGTACGATTGTAGACACTTGAGCCATCTGATTTTGGAAGATGCCATACCAGATTTAAATGTTTACTTTGCAAAAAATGAGATTTTTCAAGGATATTCAAGCCACCATTTCTAGTGCCTATCCATATATTGCCATCACCATCTTCTTCAAAACACAATACATCTGTATCTGATAGTCCAGAGTTTTGATTTTTACCTGCTTTCAAAGCCAACGTATCACCTTTGACAGTAATTACACGAAGACCTTCATTAGTTCCTATCCATATATTCCCATCAATGTCTGAATAAAGGGAATTTATTTGAGAAACCTTTTTGCCCAAAATGCTAAGATTAACCCTCTGGTTCGCTTTGTTTATCAGGTTCAATTTGTTTAGCCCTTGATCGTATGTCCCAATCCATGCAATGGAATCACCTTGAAGTGCTACTGAAGAGATCTGATTCGATGAAAGTCCTGACTGACTATTGGGATTGTGGATGATGGTATGTTCTATTTTCCCATTTTTATTGATCACTTGTACACCGTACCTGTATCCACCCAAGATAAGTTTACCCTCAGGTGTATGCTGGAATGCACTGATGCTATTGCTTATAAGTCCATCTTTTTGCTGTAAGACATCAAACTTTTCTTTTAGAATATCATAGGTGATAAGCCCACCATCGGTAGCCATCATAAGTTTGTTGTTTCCGATAGCTTTGATTTGTTGGACAAAATTATTGGCAAGAGAAGATTCAGGATTATCTAAGTTCTGTTTGAAATTCTGGAATTTGCTTCCATTGTATCTGCTCATACCTTCATTGGTACCTATCCAAATATAGCCCAATTCATCTTGTGTGATACTGTTGATGACATTATGAGCTAGTCCAAGCTCCATATCTAAAAGGTAAAAATTTAGTGGATTTTGGGGCTTGGTGATTATGGTGTTTTCATCCTGACCATTAGCTATAAATATGCTACATGTTATACTGATCAAGATTAGGATGAAGGGCTTGTACATGATGATATTTTTATAGAAAATTCCCTCATATGATGGAATTTGATAATTTTGAGAGGATTTGGACGATTTATACCCCTTTTTTTGTCGGTTTATCACCCCACATACAAATGTACAATGAGGAATATTGTAATCAATCTCAGGGAGAAATTTCTGTGTTCGTTCTTACATTTCAAATTTATCTTATTAACAATTTAACCCAAAAGAAAGATGAAAAAAGCTTATACTAGCTGGGTATCATTTATGGTATTGATACTAACTTTCACTTTTCACCAAATGGCGTTTGCTCAGCAGACGACCATTAGAGGAAAAGTACTAGATGAAACTGGTGAATCCCTACCAGGGGCATCTGTAATTATCAAAGGCACCACCTCAGGTGCAGTTACGGACATTGATGGGAACTTTACAATCAATGCCAGTGTCACCCCCCAATCTGTTTTAAGGATCTCCTTTATAGGATACAAGACCCAGGAAGTTTCTGTAGGGTCTCAAACCCAATTTACAATAAACATGGAATCCGATATGGATGATCTAAGTGAAGTTGTAGTAGTGGGTTATGGTGAGCAAAAGAAAGTGACCCTAACTGGCTCTGTTTCTCAAATAGATGGTCAGGAACTTACAAGAAGCCCTCAGCCCAACGTTTCCAATTCACTTGCAGGGAGATTCTCTGGACTTATAGCTAGCAATAGAAGTGGTGAGCCAGGCTATGATGGATCTAGTATCTCTATCAGGGGTCTTGCTACTACCGGTAATAATGATGTCCTTGTGGTAATCGATGGTGTACCAGGTCAGATCGGTGGATTGGAAAGGTTGAACCCTGATGATATTGAGAGTGTCTCTGTACTTAAGGATGCTTCTGCTGCCGTATATGGTAGCCGAGCAGCTAATGGTGTGATCCTCATCACTACCAAAAGAGGTAAATCAGGTAAGCCTGTGATCTCTTACAGCTATAACCAAGGTTTCTCTTCTCCAACTAGGCTACCAAGATTGGCTGACGCAGCTACTTATGCTACGATCAGAAACGAGATTGCATTCTACAATAACAATCAGAATGGAATGAATCAAGTCTATAGCCAAGAAGAAATAGAGCGCTTTAGAAATGGTTCTGATCCTCTTAATTACCCGAACACGAATTGGCAACGAGAGACTTTACAAGATTTTGCATTGCAAAATCAACATAACCTGAGCATCAGAGGAGGTAGCGATAATGTGAATTATTTCGTCTCTTTGGGTAAATTGTCTCAGGATGGTCTCTATAGAAATGGCGCTGCAAAATTTGATCAGTATAGCTTTAGATCAAACATCGATGCAACTGTAAACGAGCGTTTGACAGTAGGACTGGGTTTGGCAGGAAGAAAAGAAGCAAGAATGTTCCCAACTGAAGGAGCAGGTCAAATCTTTAGATCTATCTATCGTGCATATCCTACAGTGAATGCATTTTATCCTAACGGACTCCCATCATCGGGCATTGAAAATGCCAATCCAGCGATATTAGCAACAGATCTTGGAGGTACAAATGATAACCCACGATATGTATTCAATGGTATTTTGAGAGCGAAATATGATCTTCCAGTACTAGAAGGACTTTCCGTAGATGGTTTTTATTCTGTGGATGAAAGCTCAAATAGGTATAGAACTTTCCGAGTGCCTTACACTTTATACAACTACAATAGGACAGCGGATACTTTTGACCCTATTGTAATTGGCGGTGGGCCAAATCAAAGACCTTCTTTGGATCAAGGACATACCAATACGTCTATGATTGTAAGTCACATCAAAATGAACTTTAACAGGCAGTTTGGAAATCACTTCGTAGATGCTTTTGTAGGTTTTGAGCAAAGTGAAAACAAAGAGCAAGAATTTGGTGCAGCGAGGATTAACTTTCCTACTGCGGAAACTCCAGAGCTATCTCAAGGTGGATCAGCAGCTACGGACTACAACAACTGGGGAAGAAGCTACAATTTTACCAGAAGATCTTTTATCAGTAAGTTTAACTACAACTACAACGAGAAATATCTTTTGGAATTCCAAGCTAGGGTAGATGGATCTTCGATCTTCCCAAGAGGTAATCGATACGGATTCTTCCCAGCTGTATCAGCAGGTTATAGGATATCAGAAGAGGATTGGTTCAGAGATAGCTTTAGCTTCATGGATGACTTGAAAATCAGGGTTTCACATGGTCAGCTAGGTAACGACAATGTGGGGCAATTCCAGTTTTTTGACAATTATACATTCAACAATCGCTATGTACTGGGTGATGTCGTAAGACCAGGGATAGATTTGGTTAGACTTGGGAATCCAAACATTACTTGGGAGACGGCTAACAAAACAGATATTGGATTGAATGCAGTTATTGCAAGAAAATTCAATTTTGAAGCGATCTATTTCTATGAAGACAGAACAAATATCTTGACAACTAGGAATGCTTCAATCCCATGGTCTTCTGGAATAGTTAATCCATATGGTGGTGAATCATTGGTTCCTTCAGAGAATATCGGAAGGGTTAAAAGTCGCGGTGTTGAGACTACTCTAGGGTATGAGCACAGAGGCAAGGATTTTACTTTCGGAGCAGCAGGTAACTTTACATTTGCTAGGAACGAGATCATTTTCATGGATGAGGCAGCAGGTGTACTTGACTATCAAAGGCTGACTGGTAGACCGATGAATACTTACTTGTTGTACAGAGCAATTGGAATTTTCACCTCAGAAGAGCAATTTGATCAGTTTCCTCATGTGCCTGGAGCACGTCTAGGCGACTTGATCTATGAAGATATCAATGGAGATGGTGAAATCACTGCTGACGACATGTATAGAACCAATTTGGGTAATATTCCTCAAATCACTTTTGGTCTGAACCTGAATGCGACTTACAAGAATTTTGACTTTGCGATGCTATTCTCTGGTCAAGGTCGTGCAAGACAATATGTCCTTCCTGAGTCTGGAACTGTAGGTAACTATTACAGCTCATGGTCAGACAACAGATGGAGTCCAACCAATCCTAATGGAACATTCCCAAGAGTTAGTGAAAGATCTTCTTCTGCTGTAAGTGGTGGACTTTTTCCATCTGATTTTTGGCTCCAAGATGTTTCATTCGTGAGATTGAAAAACTTGGAAGTAGGATACAATATTCCAAAGCACTTATTGGAAAGATATAAAGTAGGAAATCTAAGAGTGTATGCTAATGGATTCAACTTATTGACCATAACCAAGGTGAAGGACTTTGACCCAGAAGGTTCAAGCAACAGCGGTCAATTCTACCCTCAGCAGAGGATTCTCAATTTAGGTGTCAATATTCAGTTTTAAACCCGAAAAGCCATTTACAAAATGAAAAATTTAAAGTACTATATCATCCTTGTTATCGGTATCGCTTTAGCTGGATGTAATGAAGATTTTCTTGATATTGTACCACCAGATAGGGTCTCAGATGCCTCTATTCTTTCGGATACGACATTGTTTGAAGCCTATGTGATCAATAGATATTTGGGCGTTAGGTTAGGAGACAAAGAAGGAGATGGTTCTGTGCCTGGTTTTGGTAGAGGATTTGAATATGCACTTTGGTCTTCTCTTACAGATGAATCAGTTTACAATAATGATGACAACACTTGGGTAATACAGCAAGGGCTACTTTCTCCTGAAAATACTGGTATTGCTGGTACTCTGTGGGGCAGAAGTTATAGAAGTATCAGGGAGTGTAACTTTGCCTTAGTCAATCTTCCAAACATTAACATGTCAGAGACTGGGAAATCACGTCTTAGAGCAGAACTGAAATTCATCAGGGCTTACAGGTATCATGACCTAATCAGAAATTATGGTCGAGTTGTCTTGAGAGGTGATGAAGTATCTATGCTTGGAGATGATTTTAGCAATCCTGCATTGTTTACAAGAGCCAGTATAGAAGAAGGCTTAAGTTACGTGCTTGCTGAGTTAGATGAAGCTATTGCTGGACTTCCATCGCAAAATAGTGGGTCTTGGCTTGAAGGTAGAGCTACAAGAGGTGCGGCTATGGCATTGAAGTCCAGATTACTTCTTTATGCTGCTAGTCCTCTTTATAACGGAGGTACAACTGGCTCTACAGAGCAATGGCAGAGGGCAGCACAAGCTGCACAAGATGTGATGAACCTAGGTCAATATTCTTTGTATCAGCAAGGATATGGTGAGATGTTTACTGCATCAGGAAGTCATCAAGAAGTGATTTTTGCGAGATTTTACAACTTGAACCAGAGGCATACTGCATTAGAGATTGCCAATGGCCCAAATGGCTATGATGCTTGGGGTGGAAATGCACCTCTTCAAAACCTGATAGATGATTATGAAATGATGGATGGTTCTTCATTTGATTGGGATAACCCAACTCATGCAGCTAATCCATATGCAAACCGTGACCCTAGATTCTATGAGACCATTCTACACAATGGAGCTCCCTATCGCGGAAGGAATGTGGAAACATTCCTTCCCGGTGGAAGGGATAGTCAAGATGGTCCTTCCAACTGGAATACTAGCAGAACGGGATATTACATGAGAAAATTCATCGATGAATCTCTTCCTATTCAGAATCCATGGCAAGTAGCTGGTACTCAAAACTGGCTATATTTCAGGTACGCTGAGATCCTTCTCAACTATGCCGAAGCCAGAAACGAAGCCAGTGGGCCTGACGCTACGGTGTATGAAGCTATTAACAGCATCAGGGGAAGAAATGGTGTGAACATGCCTCCTTTACCTGCCGGACTTTCCAAGGATCAAATGAGAGAAAGAATCCAACATGAAAGAAGAATCGAGCTGGCATTTGAAGAGCATAGATTCTATGATGTCAGAAGATGGATGATTGCAGAGGATACAGAAAACGAACCTGCATACGGAATTGATATCAGAAGGGCATCAGATGGTACTTTCACTTATCAAAGAAAAATTGCTCTACAAGGTAGAAGGTTCTTACAGAGACATTATTGGCTACCTATTCCTAGACAAGAGATCTTAGCTTCAAACAATGCATTGGAGCAAAATCCAGGATATAATTAAATTGGCTTCAGCAACCAACGGGAGGGGGATTTTCCCCCTTTCTTTTTTTAATCCAACGAACATGAAAAATAGACTTAATAAAAAAATCAGCACTAAGTTACTTCTTGCTACTTCATGGATGATGCTTTCTTTCAGTTCATGCAATGACAATAATCCCCAAGATCAAGACAATGACAAACAGGGGAATGTAGTTAAGCTTAACCTAGAGCCTAATGAAACTTTCCAACAAATTGATCACTTTGGAGCATCAGATGCTTGGTCTGGACAGTTTGTTGGTGCTTGGTCAGATGCCAAGAAAAATGCCATTGCGGATCTCTTATTTAGCCAAGAGATTGACGCACAAGGAAATCCAAAAGGGATTGGTCTTTCACTTTGGAGATTCAACCTTGGAGCTGGAAGTGCAGCGCAGGGATCTGACAGTGGTATCGGAGACGAATGGAGAAGGGCTTCATCAGTTATGGATGCTCAAGGGCAATTCAGTCCCGAGCGACAAGCGGCTCAGTTATGGCTTGCTCAAGCTGCCAAAGAAAGGTCAGTAGATCATTTGCTTGTATTTCTCAATAGCCCGCCAGTTTGGTTGACTAGGAATGGAAAAGCCTTTGCATCCAATGCCAACGAATCTAATTTAGCAAGTGAGCAATACGATGCTTTTGGTGAATACATGGCCAAGGCTATTCAGGGTATAGAACAAGAAGGATTAAAAGTAGACTATATTTCTCCAATCAATGAACCTCAGTGGGATTGGATAGATGGAGGACAAGAGGGTACACCTTTTTGGAACCATGAAATTGCGGGAATTGTGAGAGCTTTGGATAAGAAGTTAGAAGAAAATGGACTTTCTACCAAGATTGATATTGCTGAGTCTGGTCAAATTGAGTACTTGTATGAGGTTCATAATAGACCGGGAAGATCCAATCAGATAGCTGATTTTTTCACACCAGGATCTGATAATTATATTGCTGACCTCAAGCACTTGAGTAATAATATTTCTGGGCATAGCTATTTTACTACTTCTCCATTTCAGATGGCAGTGAGTAAAAGGAATCAGCTAGCTCAAGCCATGTCAAGTGTTCCAGGTTTGAAATACTGGATGTCTGAATACTGTATCTTGGGTGATAATGATGGTGAAATTCAAGGAAACGGAAAAGATTTAGGAATAACACCAGCCTTGTACATGGCAAGGGTGATTCATAATGATCTTACGATTGCTCAAGCTTCTGCGTGGCATTGGTGGATTGGGATTTCTCCATATGATTATAAAGATGGCTTGGTTTATATTTCTAAATCAAAGACTGATGGAACCTATGAAACAAGCAAAATGCTTTGGGCTTTGGGAAATTATAGCAAGTTTATCAGACCGGGGTTTGTTCGTGTGGGATTGACTATAGAGCAGCAGCAAGCACAAGACCAGAACTTGCTTTGCTCAGCCTATAAGAATCCACAGACAGGCGAACTAGTGATAGTGGCTATCAATTCCTCGACAAATGAAGTGAATATAGAACTTCCTTTATCTGGCGACTACTCAAATAGTGAATTGCAAGGTTATTTGACAGACCATGAGCATGACTTGGCATCATATGAAATAATTGCAGGAGAACCAATCAAGCTGCCAGCAAGATCTATACTTACTTTGATCACCCAAAACTAAAACTCATGACTAGAAAAATGAATAAAAAAGTTTATCTAATCATTTTCTTTCTTTTTTTCTTCTCCTTAGCAAAGGCTCAGCAATCGGGTAAAGAGCTGTTCAATGATCAATGGCAGTTTCAACTCAACGATGCAAGCTGGGAACAAATTCAAAAAGTAGATGCAGGCTGGAGAACTTTAGATTTGCCACATGATTGGAGTATTGAAGGGCCGTTTAGCTCGGAGTGGGCAAGTGGCACAGGATATTTGCCAGGTGGCATTGGATGGTATAAGAAAGAATTCGAAATTGAGAATTTTGATGCAGATCAGGTTTATTCAATATACTTTGATGGAGTTTACAAAAACAGTGAAGTATGGCTCAATGGTCAGCATTTAGGAAAGAGGCCTTTTGGCTTTATCCCTTTCCAATATGAACTCACAAGCCATTTGAATACTGGAAAAAACACGCTTTACGTCAAAGTAGATCACAGTGAATTTGCTGACGCAAGGTATTATACTGGTTCTGGAATCTACCGCAATGTATATTTGATCAAATCTTCACCCATTCATTTTGCTCAGTGGGGAGTTTATTTTCATACACCAGAAGTTAGTCATAGTTCAGCTGAGGCCTTACTTGAAGTAACAATTGATCATCAGAAACATGCTGACTATCCGATCCAATTGAAGGTTTCTTTACGTGACCCTTCTGGAAAGGAGGTCATCAGTGAGCATCATGAGTTTGATTTGACTTCAAATTCCAACAGTATACAGGAATTGTCTTTCGATATACCTACTCCAAAACTTTGGTCTCCCGCTGATCCGAATCTTTATGCTTTGCAAGTTTCTATTTGGGATGGATCCAAGAAGCTAGATGAGTGGAATGAAAACGTAGGTGTTCGGAGTTTTAATTTTGATGCAGAAAAAGGTTTTTCACTCAATGGAGAAACCATGCTACTCAAGGGAGTCTGCATACACCATGATGCAGGTGCACTTGGAGCGGCCGTACCTGAAGAAGTATGGAGAAATAGGTTGGAAACATTAAAAGCTTTGGGCAGCAATGCTATTCGAATGAGCCACTATCCGCACCAGGATTATATCTATGAGCTTTGTGACGAAATGGGTTTTTTGGTTCAAGATGAAGCTTTTGATGAATGGGAGCTTGGGAAAAATAAATGGATAGAAGGATGGAATGCAGGAACTCCAGGCAATGATCGGCATCATAATGCTTTTGAAGAATGGGCTGAGAGAGATGTGGAGGATATGGTAAGGAGAAATAGGAATCGACCTTCGATCATCATGTGGAGTATTGGTAATGAAATCGATTATCCTAATGACCCTTATAGCCATCCAATCCTAGACGAAGGCAGGAATCCGCAGATATATGGTAAAGGATATCAGCCCAGTAATCCCCCAGCTGCTGAATTGGGAAGAATATCAGCTATACTCGCTAAAGCGGTAAAAAAATGGGATACGACAAGACCAGTGACTGCGGCACTTGCAGGAGTAGCCATGTCCAATTTTACAGATTATCCTGACAATTTGGATATTGTAGGGTACAATTATCAAGAGTATAGGTATAAAGAAGATCATGAAACATTTCCTGATCGGGTGATTTATGGAAGTGAAAATGGAGATGGTTTGGATGCTTGGTTTGCAGTGACAGAGAATGAGTTTATCTCTTCACAATTTTTGTGGACAGCATTTGATTTCATCGGCGAAGCTAGACCATGGCCCTCGAGAAGTAGTGGGGCTGGAATTATAGATTTGGCTGGCAATCCTAAGCCTGATTTCTATTTTAGACAAAGTCTTTGGTCAGATGAACCTATGGTTTATATCGGAATAGCTCAAAATGAAAGGCAAGTCACTCGTAGAGCGGGGATATCAAACACATGGAGTGGTGCAGAAGGTGAGTCAAAATGGGTGGTCGTATATTCCAATGCAGATGAAGTTGAGCTTTTTCTCAATGATCAATCACTCGGTAAGCAAAAGATGAGCTATAAAGTAGATCTTATGCCTGGCTGGCAAGTTCCTTTTCAAAAAGGAAGTTTGAAGGCCATAGCTTATAAAGATGATCACGAAGTAGCCACCTACATCCTAAATACTCCAAGTGATCCATCAAAAGTAACAGGTCAACTTTCTACTCCAACCTATGAAAAAGCAGGAGAAGTGATAGAATTGAACTTGCAGATTGTAGATCGCAATGGAAACTTGATAGAAGATGGATCTCATCTGGTCTCTATAGAAATAGATGGAGGAGCAGAAGTATTGGCCATGGAAAGCGGGGATTTGAGTAGCCATGAAAAATACCAAGCTTCAAGTAGATATACCTACCAAGGCAAAGTAAAAGCTTATATCAAAATCAAGTCAGCAAATCAAAATCTGAAACTGACCGTACGTACTGATGGTCTGCCAGATGAAGTCTTTCAGCTAAATCATCAATCAAAGTTAGGAGTGAGTAACTAATAAGGATAAAGTGATTCGTAAGTAAATGATATATAGTGATTTATAGATTTTTATTTTGCATTGTATATTTGTTTTGATATACTTCTTAGCTAAGCAGAAGCCAGAGATTTTTCTCTGGCTTTTTTTATTCTCAAACCAAGTAATGTTCTATGGTATTGATTTTATGGAGATTAAGAGAGCTGTTGATAACTGGTGTATAATTTGTTTAAAACCTTTGAAACAAACAGCTTACATTTGTTATTATGGCAGAGCAAAAATCACAGGGAAAAGATAGAATTTTAGGAAGAAAGAAGCCTGATTTGGCAAGTATCTCAGGAGTAGGGAAATTGCCCCCTCAAGCTATTGAATTGGAAGAGGCAGTATTAGGTGCGTTGATGCTTGAGAAAGATGCACTGACACAAGTAGTGGATATTTTGCGTCCAGAGAGTTTTTACAAAGAATCTCACAAAGTGATTTATTCAGCCATTTTAGATCTTTTTGGAGATAGTCAACCGATTGATATGTTGACTGTGACGAATCAGCTCAGGAAAAATGGTAAATTGGAAATTGCAGGAGGAGCATTTTTTATCACAGAACTTACATCCAAGATTTCTTCTGCTGCCAATATTGAATATCATGCGAGGATTATCACAGAGCAAGCGATGAAGCGTGATCTGATCAGTATTGCCTCAGAGATACAAAAGGAGGCTTTTGAGGATACTACTGATGTCTTTGAGCTTTTGGATAAAATGGAATCCTCACTTTTTGAGATTTCTGAGAAAAACATCAGAAAAAATTATTCAGATATGAGATCCATCATGAAAGCTGCTATCATGGAGTTGGAGTCTAAAAAAGGCCAGAAAGATGGGCTTACTGGTGTTCCGAGTGGATTTACTGCTTTGGATAGGGTGACTTCAGGTTGGCAAAAATCAGATTTGGTGATTATTGCAGCTAGGCCAGCGATGGGTAAGACCGCATTTGTACTTTCTGTATTGAGAAATGCCGCTGTAGACCACAATAGACCAGTAGCCATATTCTCTCTAGAAATGTCATCTGTACAGCTGGTCAATAGGTTGATCTCTTCTGAGGCAGAACTTGATTCAGAGAAAATTAAGAAGGGTAATCTAGCGGATTATGAGTGGGAGCAATTAGTTCATAAAACAGCAAAACTTTCCAAATCGCCACTTTTCGTAGATGACACACCAGCTCTTTCCATTCTTGAACTTAGGGCAAAGTGTAGGAAGCTCAAGGCGCAGCATGACATTCAAATGATTGTCATTGACTACTTGCAGCTGATGTCTGGAGATTCAAAGTCGAGTGGAGGTGGAAACAGAGAACAAGAAATCGCCAGCATCTCTAGATCACTTAAGATGATTGCCAAAGAATTGGAAGTGCCAGTGATAGCTTTGTCTCAGCTTTCAAGGGCGGTAGAGACTAGGGGAGGAGATAAGAGACCACAATTATCTGATTTGAGAGAATCTGGAGCCATAGAGCAAGATGCCGATATGGTAATGTTCCTCTACAGACCTGAATACTATGGAATCAATGAGGATGAAGATGGTAACTCAACCATGGGTGTGGGTGAGGTTATCATAGCCAAGCATAGAAATGGCTCTTTAGAGACCGTGAAGTTGAGGTTTATAGGTAAGTATACCCGATTTACAGATTTGGAACTTAATGTTCCATACAAACCCCAAGATGCTTTGTATGGGAGCAAATTCCCAAGTAGTGCAAGTGGACAAGGCTTTGATTCAGGCAATATGATCAGGGTACAATCTAAAGCTAATGGAGGTGATGAAGATAGTCCCTTTCCTGGAGGCTTCGGTAACAATGAGCCAGCTCCATTTTGATGAAAAATAAAAAAGGTGTCTCGATTGATCGGACACCTTTTTTTAATGGGTTCGAATTTACTTTATCTTAATCTTCTAAGGCTCTATAAGCATTGATACCTCCGATTACATTTCTTACTTTGGAGAATCCTTTCGTTTCCAAAAACTTCTTAGCATTACCACTTCTTGCACCTGATCTGCAATGAATGATGATCTCCTGATTTTTGTACTGATTTATTTCATCAAGTTGATGAGGCAAAGTTCCCAAAGGGATGTTCAATGCGCCTAAGTTGTCCTCTTCATATTCCCATTCTTCTCTGACATCGATGAATACAAAGTTCTCTTGATTTTCCAATCTTTCTTTTAATTCTTCTACTTGAATATCTTCCATGATTATTTTACGATTATTCTATAAGATTGAGGTTTTCCTTGTTCATATACATTGATCAAATATATACCCCTCATTTGATTTCCAAAATTAAGGATTTTACCCTTTTCAGCTTCTTCCATTTGAACATTAATTGATCTGCC
Source organism: Belliella kenyensis (assembly GCF_022549675.1). GTDB lineage: Bacteria > Bacteroidota > Bacteroidia > Cytophagales > Cyclobacteriaceae > Belliella > Belliella kenyensis. The sequence goes on from NZ_JAKZGR010000006.1 coordinate 213,886, forward strand.
ATATTGATCAATAATACTAATCAGCTGAAAATCACCTTCTATTAGCACATATTCTGTAGCAGGATTTGGATAGATTTTTATACCACCTCTTGGGATAATTTCTCCAGATTCGAAAGGTGCTGATTCGCTCAAATGTGGTCTAATCATCAATGAGCCTTCGACAATTTCATTTTGCTGCCAACTTCCTGTAACATTGTAATAAATTTGGTCTCCATTATCTCTGTTTTTGTCTAAACCTACATATACAAAATCATTGGAAAATTGCATAAATCCTACATAAAACTCTTCTGGTAACTGAATATTTTCATCAAACTCAAAATAACTAAAGTCTCCCAAGCTTTCTTTTGATGGAATAACTGTTTCCAAAACGTATATGGGTGCTTGATTTAGATCTGTCCATACCATAATGTCTATACCTCTTCCAAACTGTCGGAAGTTAGTGAAATTGATGCTTACTCCTTTGAGAAATGCTTCTTGAATCTTTTCAAATCTTACAGCAAGCATGCCAGATCGTTGATTGATACCAGCTGAATAGTCTAGCTCTCCATCATCATAAGCTAAAAAATCTCTAACTGCCACAGTTGTTCTTACCGTATCGTTGATCCTTAAATTTACTTCTGGAAAAATTATACTATCACCTTCTATCAATTGAAACAGAGATCGATCACCAGTACTCAGATAAGTAAGCACCTCAAGATCCGCCTCTCCTTCAGGTAGTGCTTCTGAGGTGATCAGGTTCGAAGAAATTGTCCTCCTTTCCAAAGCCAAAGGTACAGGGTTGATCGGTGTGTTGTTATTGATCCTTTGCAATACGGTCTGCGTCTCTTTATTTCTTACTTCTACAGAGTATTCCATCGCTCGGAATCTATTTTCTAGATTTTTAAATTCATTCCCAGTTCTGTTCAGATAGATCTCTGGATTAGCTTTTAACTCAAACAGAGGAATGGAACTGTATCGATTGAATATGGGAGTGTTTGCCTGTGTCAAAGCCCGGTCAAGTCTATTTAGGTCTTGTGAACTTCTGTTTTTATTCAAATATACATAATCTATTAGCCAAGTATCGAAAGGTCCAGACAGTCTTCCACGTGATTGAAATCTAAACTGAAAGGATTCATGCATGTATGATTCAGTGACCTGAACCATCTCTTGCGTAAAAAAGAGGCGATTAGCTTCCAATTCTCCATTTTGCCTCCATACTTCCATCCAGTCTCCATTGGCGTTCAAAAATTCCAATGTGATAAAATCATTGGCATCTGGCATTTCAGCTTTCCCTGCTGGTTGCCAATAAAAGCTCAAAAAGACTGTTTGTTTTTCTGAGTCTGTTAAGTCACTCAAATCAATCATATGAGATGATAACCTATCAGCAACGCCTTGAGTCAATGGACTATCTGCATAAGGTTGACCATCTGAACCAATTCCATCAAGTAATGCCACTCCTATACTAGGTGCAGAATTGGCGACGGTATATGAATGAGAGGCTCCTTGATTGATCCATTTGGTATCATCTATCCCTCTGGTGCTAAAATCATCCCAAAATGGAAGATTCAAAACTATGTCTTCTCTCACTCTAGCATTTTGTAATTGATTTTGGTCAGTAGGATTAGGAATACCGAGTTGTTTAAATTGAGCAAGTAGGTCACTTGTACTTTGAAAAAGTAGTATAAGTGAAAAAATAAAGATTGTTTTAAGCTTTGTCATTCAAAATCTCTTTCTTTTGATATTTCAGAAATCCATAGATCAAGTGGTTCACCTGTTTTTACTTCTGCACCTGCTGGAGGAATTTGCCTCACTATAGTACCTTGAGGTACAGAATCAGTAGTTACATAATTGATCCTTCCCATTCTCAACCCTGATCCTATGATCAAGAATTCTGCATCTACTTCATCCATCCCGATCAAGTTTGGTACATCTAGGATTTGATTTCCCAATCCATCACCCACGACCAAGTCAATCTGAGATCCCTTTGGGATTTCGAAGCCCTCTGGGATATTTCTACCCCTATACTTTTGCTCTAAAACGACGTTGTTTCCAATATCTGGAACGTATTTTATCTCACCTCTAACTAAGCCGATGTTGGCCAAAATTTCTTGGACATTTTTCAATTGACTATGTACCAAATTTGGCATCTTGATCATAGGTGCATTCTTTGAGTTCAGCGTGACATAAATCTTCCTCCCAGATTTAACTTGACTTCCTGCTTTTGGGATTTGTTTCAAAACTGTCAAGGATGGTAAGTCAGCATTGAATCCACTGTCTAACTCAACTTCATATTGCAAGTTTCTACTTTTTAAGTAGTCTTCTAATTCGTCGTGTCCAAAGCCCTCTAAGTCAGGCACTGATACAGTCTGTCCATGATTCGTGTAAGATGGTAAAAATACTTTTAAAAATAAAAATGAAAACAGGGTGATCACCCCAAATATGATCAGTATATGTATCCCAATTTTTTTTATGGAACCTTTGATTTCACTCATGAAGATAGATTTTTTTTAAGCTAACGTATAAAGGTAAAATTATATTTAACCTTCTCCAATAAATGTGCCCTTTTGATCTAAAAATGTATGTCAATCTTTTTTCACTATCGATCACTTTCCAACAGTTCAGACATACAATTTGTATTTAAGATTATTTTTTTCAACCTTCAAAAAGTTTGACGCGTTTCAAAAATCATATAAATCCATCATGGGAGCCAATGTTTTTGAAATTCCTTAATGAATGATCAGTTTTCGTGTTTCTGTAATGGAATTGCTCGTGATCTTTACAATAAATACACCTTTGGAGAATAAACTGGTACTGAAAGTATAGGTTTGGTTCAAGGTATTAGGATAATTAATATCCTGTACCATAGCTCCAGTAGAAGAAATTACTTGGATATTTACTTCTTCATTAGTTCTTAAGTTAAACGTTACATTAAACACATCTCTTGCTGGATTGGGATAGATCACCGTATTTCCTAGACCTGGGTCAACAGGATCTGGATTTGCAGAGAGGAATAGTTCAATATCATCTATGTATATAGGATCATTGGTAGTGCTTCCATTTTCAGCCACAAAAGCTATTCTTGCATTTGTCCTGCCGCTTCCAGTGAGAGAACTTAAATCTACGAATCCTCTACTAAAATGCTCTCTCATATTTGGATTTACTATGCCAGAAGTTAGTGTGTTGATTTCTTCTCCAGATTTTCTGTCTAACTCGGTGTAGTTCACACCACCATCTATGCTTCCCATAATTTTGAATATGGTACTTGGTGATTGGTTACTTGCAGCTATTCTGTAGAATACACTAGCTTGTCTGCTTCCAGAGAGGTCAAAAGTTGGAGATCCTAACCAATGCTCTTCATTTGCATTATCATTTCTCAACCTGATCAGGTTGTTTTGGGTTTCACTTTGAAGAGGTATTACTTCCCAACTATTTTGATTGCTATTGATATTTACACTAGTCCAAGGTTCCAAAGCTGTAGAATTATTGAAATTCTGTCGCCATGGTACGGTGATGGTGTTGGTATTTCTGACATTAAATTGTATCAAAGAAGATTCATTTCCAGGATTTTGGTCAAAATTCGGAGATGTAATTTCGTAAGAGATCCTCGAAGTTCCATTACTATTCAAGGAATTGTCAAGTTCTAAGTCAAAAGATTGGTTGGGACCAATATTGAAGCCTGTCCCTACAAATGATTGTACTGTACTATTATTAGTTTGTCTATTTAAAGTAAAAGAATTGATACTGAGATTACCCGAGTTGAAAACTTGAAGTACTTCCTCACTCTGTGTACCATTATTTATGGGGCCTGGACTGATTAGCTTAATCAGATCAAGTTTATAGCTATATGTCTCTTCTGTTAAGACTTCAATATCCTTTAGGTATATATTGTTGCCGTAACCATTTCTAGCAATAAAAGCTATTCTTACATTGTCAAAATCATTGTATGCTTCCAGATTTACGATCTCCCTTCTAAATTGTGCGTTTGAACTTGGGATGAATTCATTCAGGGTAGGGTTAGCTGTTTGAAGTTGGAAGCTTTCTTTGCTGTATGGAGCATCAAGGATATTGAATGTATTGCCACAATCAGTTGACACAGCGATAAACATAGCGTCGGATATACCTGCGGAGTTATAAGGCGCATGGGCCATGTTGAAGGTTAATTGTGCGTTTGGGAAATTATTGAGATTGATCGAAGGTGAGATAAAGAAATCCAAAGCACCTGTGGCTTCATATAAAAAGTTTTGTATTCTCATCAGATCTTGATTTGTTCCAGAAATTGGGAGAGAAATTTTTTCCCAAGTGAAAGAATTGTCAGGATTTCTTATGATCCAATTATTTGTATCGCTCGATAGGTTCAATGCATAAGGTAGTGTAAGCGCTGTCTGTAATACTGGAAGACTACTAATCACATTGTTAGATGTATTGTCATCAGAGTCCTGCCCATTCACTTGCGTGATGATAGCTTGGAACTGGTCTTGCCCATTTCCAGTCAAAGTAATTGGATTGAATTCTACTAAAGCTACTTCACCTATAGCTAGGTTGAAACTGAAATTTCTACTTTGAAGTAAGGCACCATTCAGCCTAATTTCAATAACTGCGGACGTTATAGTTGTAGTCCCTCTATTAAGAATTTCTAAACTTGGTACGATTGTACTTTCACAAATGAGGTCTTGTGGGTCGATAATTCTTTCAATGGATAGATCGAGTCCAAATAGGTTTGGATCTTGAGTGGCAAAATTATTTATGAGAGAATTCCTTCTTGGACTAAATTCAAGCACTGCATTCATTCTATTCACTTGACCTTGTGTGAATAAATTCATACAAGCATCAGGACTATAATCCATAAAATTTTCAGTCATATCTCTGCTACCGCATGAAAAAATTGGAATGTTGATTCTACAGGAGTTGTTTGCGTTCTGCTGGTTTGGAGTATCTTCTACAAAGTCATCCACATCACAGCCATTGGCAGGGTTTTGAGCATCTCCCCATATGTGCCTGAGTCCGAAGAAGTGACCTACTTCATGCGTTGCAGTCCTGCCTCTAGACCCCGAGATTGCATTTCCTCCTTGTCCAAAATACCTGTAGTCAACCGTGATACCATCGAGTTCTCTTTGAGTAGGTATAAAGTTCAAGCCAGGTAAATCTGAAACAGGAAAAGTAGCATAACCTATGAATGGTTGCTGAAGTGGTACTACCCAAATATTCAGATAACTCTCTGGTGGCCAGATAGACAGCTCTGAAATCAATGCAGCATCTGTCTGGTCGTATAGATTTTTTGTGCCTAGGACTCGAACTATCCCATTTGTTGGTAGTCCTCTAGGATCAACTTTAGCAAGGACGAATTCAATATTTGCGTCTGCAGCTACATTCAGGAATTCGCTAGGCGTTTGATTTCTGTCCAAGTTTTCCCTTCTGAAATCTTCATTGAGAATTCTAATCTGAGATTCTATCTGAGAAACTGGTATATTGGAACCTTGACCTATGGGTGTACCTCCGTGAATTACGTGTACTACTACAGGTATTACCCTTGGATCATTCTGCATTCTGCTTTGAATCCTTGGAGATTTGGCTACTTCTTCTAGTTTTCCACTTATCCAACTTTCGAAGTAGTCTCTAGAACCATACACACCTAGCGCTTCTTCTTGTAGTTTTTCAAAATAAACATGAGCACACTTTTCATCATGAATATGCTGAAGAGGTTGACCAAAAAAGCTTTGTGCTTTGATTGAAAAACTCAAAAGAAAGAAGAAAAGGGTAAAACAATTGTTTACCCTTAGTTGGCTAGATGTTCTTATCATAAAGATTATTTTCTGGACTTAGGCCATTGTGATATTGATAGCTTCTACCTTTACAATCTCCGGAATTGCTTTTTTGATAGCTTCTTCTACTCCAGCCTTCAGTGTCATTGTGGACATAGGACAAGAGCTACATGCTCCAGTAAGTTCTAATCTTAGCACCATGTCATCCGTCAATTCTACTACTTTTACATTGCCACCATCAGCTTCGAGATATGGTCTGATGCTATCCAAGGCATGTTCTATTTTATCATTCATTTCCATATTGTTATTTTTTCAAATACACTTTTCGGTGCACTGATTTCTTTTTATTCATTAACGTGTACTACCGTAGTCTTACTTTTTTCTGCATTTCTGATCGCTACTTGACGAGCTACTGATTCTGCCAATTCTGAGAATGCCTTTTCTGTGATTCCTGCTTTCATCACTGCTGGAAAGCCAGAATCCCCACTTTCCCTTATACTTTGCACGATTGGAATTTCGCCTAAAAAGGGGACTTCAAACTTTTCAGCCAGCCTTCTTCCACCTTCTTTTCCGAATAGATAATATTTATTATTGGGCAATTCTTCTGGTGTAAAATAAGCCATATTTTCAACAACACCTAAGATAGGAACATTTATTTGAGCCTGTCTGAACATCGATAGTCCTTTGGTGGCATCTGCCAAAGCTACTTTCTGTGGAGTAGTGACTATGACAGCACCTGTTACGGGTATAGTTTGTACCATCGTTAGGTGAATATCGGAAGTACCTGGAGGCAAATCTATCAAGAGGTAATCTAATGCGCCCCATTCTACATCTCCTATAAATTGTTTCAAGGCAGAGCTAGCCATTGGACCACGCCATACCACTGCGGAGTCTGATGGTGTCAAGAATCCAATGGACATCAATTTTACGCCATATTGCTCTATAGGTATGATAAGGTTTTTGCCATTTTCTTGTTTTACAGCTGGTTGTTCAGCTTCTACATTAAACATCGTAGGTACAGATGGACCAGATATATCTGCATCTATCAGCCCAACTTTTGCTCCTGAATTAGCAAGAGCTACTGCAAGGTTGCTAGCAGTAGTGGATTTACCTACTCCTCCTTTTCCTGATGCTATGGCAATGATGTTTTTTACATTGGGAAGCAGAGGTGTGTTGTCTCTGGTAGTCGTTACTTGAGAGGTCATGAAAATGTCAAGGGAAATATCCTTTCCAATTTCATCTTCAATAGCCTCTATGCAATTGTTTTTGATTACTTCTTTGAGTGGACAAGCTGGAGTGGTCAATACCACTTTGAAGCTTATATTATTCCCTTCAATTTGTATATTTTGAATCATTCCTAAAGTCACCAGATCTTTTTTCAAATCAGGGTCTTCAACTTTAGATAGTGCACTTAGTATTTGCTCTTTTGTAATCGTCATGAACTGCTTTTTCAATTTGTGCGCAAGTTAATCTATAAATATTCTAAATAAAACCTTTAACATGTATTAAGGTTTAACAAAAATCAATAAAAAACAGACGAGAGGCTAGAAGCGAGAGAATAGAAACGAGAAGCGAGAGAAACAAGAATCAAGAAACAAGAAACAAGACTCGGGACACAATAGAACTTAGAATTATGAATAGGTTTCCCCCTAGGATAGGAGAGAATTTCCCCTCCCTTTCGCTGCAGGCATATTTCCACTTTATTTCGCTTTTGCGTATTTCTCCCTCATCCTTCTACCTTCATCCTTTCTAAAATCTAATCCTGAGCTATCAAGACAAAAATCTACAATCTAAAATCTAAAATCTCAGAATAGCTGAATACTTATTATATTTGAACTTTGATTTGGATAAAGCATGGTAGTCAGTAGAGCAACGGCAGATAAAGTAAGAGATAGGGCGGATATAGAAGACGTTGTGAATGATTATGTGCCTTTGAAAAAGAAGGGGCAAAACTTGTGGGCTTGTTGTCCTTTTCACAACGAAAAATCTCCTTCCTTCTCTGTGTCTCCTGCAAAGCAAATATACAAATGCTTCGGCTGTGGAAAAGCTGGAGATCCCATACAATTTGTGATGGATATCGAAGGTGTGGGATTCAATGAAGCGATCAGACACCTTGCTCAAAAATACGGGATAGAGGTAGAGGAAGATAAAGCTGTCACTCCAGAAGATGTGCAAGCATACAATGAAAGAGAGAGTCTTTATATTGTACTGAATTATGCCAAGGATTTTTTTGTAAAAAACCTTCAGACCGAAGAGGGTCGTGCGATAGGGCTGAGTTATTTTAAAGAAAGGGGATTCAATCAAGCCATCATTGATAAGTTTGATCTTGGATATACTTTGGATGGTTGGGATCATTTGCTCAAAGCTGCCAAAGCAGCGGGGCATTCTGAAGATATTTTACTCAAGGCGGGCTTAGTCTTACAGAAAGAAGGTGATCCAAGTCGGATATATGATCGATTTAGAGGAAGGGTGACTTTCACAATTCACAATCTTGGAGGAAAACCCATAGGGTTTGGTGCCAGGATATTGACCCAAGATAAGAAGCAACCTAAATATATAAATTCACCTGAGACAGAAGTATATCATAAGAGTGATGTACTCTACGGTATGTTTCAGGCAAAGAAATCTATACGAGAGAAGGATAATTGCTACTTGGTAGAGGGCTACACAGATGTGATTTCGATGCATTTGGCGGGAATTGAAAATGTAGTGGCATCCTCTGGAACATCCCTAACCGAAAATCAGATCAAAGTCATCAAAAGATTTACAGATAATGTCACTGTACTTTTTGATGGAGATGCTGCTGGGATCAAAGCGTCTTTGAGAGGGATTGACATGCTTTTGGAAGGGGGATTGAATGTAAAAGCTGTCGTTTTTCCTAATGGTGATGATCCAGACAGCTATTCTCGAAAAGTTGGTTCTCAGGTATTTTCGGATTATTTGAGTGATAGTGCTCAAGATTTTATTGCATTCAAAATTTCACTTTTTGCAGAAGAAGCAGCTACAGATCCAGTCAAAAGAGCAGAATTGATACGATCAGTGATTCTGAGCTTATCAAAAATCCCTGATTCCATCATTCGATCTGTTTATATAAGGCAATCATCCAAATTGCTTGAAATAGATGAGGAGATTATTCATATTGAATTGAATAAGATACTTCTCAAAGTACAAAAGGATCAATACTTCAAAGAGCAAAGAGATCAGCATGATCAAGCTGATATGGCACCACCAGTGGATCTTTTTCTTCCCATTGAAGAGGAAAAAGTACCATATTCCACCCAACTTGAAGCACAAGAGCGTGAGATGATGAGGATGTTGGTAAACTATGGCTTTGAGATGGTTTCTGATGAGCTCAGCGTTTGCGAATATTTACTACAGGAGACTGAAGATTTAGAGTTTACCATACCAGTTTTCAATAAGATTCTGGGGATATACAAACAAGCACTTTCAAAAGGAATCCTACCTCAGCCCCAATATTTTCTTGAATCAAACGACCGAGAAGTCAAGCAAGAGGTGATCAATATGATCACCAAGAAGCATGAGATTTCAAAACTTTGGCAAGAGCGTTTTCAAATTTTCACAACCACAGAAGCAGACGATCTTGCCAAATCTGTCTATGATAATATTCTCAGGCTGAAGCAAAAGGTGGTGAAAAAGATGCTAGAAGAAGCAAGGATCAAGATAAAATCAGCGCAGGATCAAAATGAAAGTGCAGAGGCAATGGATGAGAAGTTGCGCGTTTACATGGAATTGAAGCGATATCAAGTGGAGATAGACAAACAGTTAGGAATTGTAATTAGCAATTGAGAAACTTAAAATAGAAAGAAGGCGTTTTTCAGGGATAAATCTCGTAATTTTGCAGTCCGAAAGAAAGTATACTTCAAAAATGACATCCTTACCCTACCAATTAGATTCCATCGAGGAAGCAATAGAAGCCATTAGAAATGGAGAAGTAATCATCGTAGTAGATGATGAAGATAGAGAAAACGAAGGTGACTTTGTATGTGCTGCGGAGAAGGTTACGCCTGAAATCATCAACTTCATGGCTACTCATGGTAGAGGATTGATATGCGCACCCTTGATTGAGGATAGGTGTGAGAAATTGGGCCTTCAACTGATGGTTGGTAGCAATACAGCCGCTTTTGAAACACCATTTACAGTTTCTGTAGACTTGGTGGGGCATGGGTGTACCACAGGTATTTCTGCAAGTGATAGGGCAAAGACTATCAGGGCACTGGTAGATGATTCGATACATCCAGATGAATTAGGTAAACCTGGGCATATTTTTCCTCTTAAAGCAAAAAGGGGAGGTGTACTGAGAAGAGCAGGACATACAGAAGCTTCTATAGATTTTTCGAGACTAGCGGGTTTACAGCCAGCAGGTGTACTGGTAGAGATCATGAATGAAGATGGAACCATGGCAAGACTTCCAGATCTTGTTGAAGTGGCCAAAAGATTTAATTTGAAATTGGTTTCAATCAAAGATTTGATTGCTTATAGACTCAAAAACGAATCACTCATCAAAAGAGAAATTGGTGTGGCCATGCCTACGACTTTTGGAGATTTTGAGCTGATTGCTTTTCGTCAGACCAATACAGAGGATATTCACATGGCACTCATCAAAGGAACTTGGGAGGCGGATGAGCCAGTGATGGTTCGAGTTCACTCTTCATGTGTGACTGGAGATATATTTGGCTCTTGTAGATGTGACTGTGGGCCACAGTTGCATAGGGCTTTGGAAATGGTGGAGAAAGAGGGGAAAGGTGTGGTTCTATACATGAATCAAGAGGGGAGAGGTATTGGATTGATCAACAAACTGAAAGCATATAAACTTCAAGAACAGGGCATGGATACTGTTCAAGCCAATTTAGCTTTGGGTTTTCCTGAAGATAAAAGGGACTATGGAGTTGGTGCTCAGATTTTGAGAGATTTAAATATTAGCAAAATCAAATTAATAACCAACAACCCAACCAAAAGGGTCGGGCTTTTAGGCTACGGTTTGGAAATTGTGGAGCAATTGCCAATAGAAATTCAGACTAATCCTCACAATGAAAAATACCTCCAAACCAAAAGAGATAAAATGGGACATAGTATTTTGAAAAAATAATGAACTACATTAAATAGTCCTCTCTACAAAGAGAGGATTTTTCATTTAGTCTATTGGTAATGACCTTCTCACACATATTTACCTTTGAATTTTATACCATGGATTTCAACCAAATTCAAATGAAATTCGTTATTCTTTAAGTTAGACCAAAATAGCAGCAATCATGAAAAAGGCATGTATACTTCTTTTTTTGAGTTTTGTGATTTCAATTTATGCAGATGCACAAAACAAATTTCCATCCCAAGTATGGCACAGGGGAAAAATTTCTACTACGGATGGTCAGGCGATTTCTGGTTTGTTGATGTATGATTTGGATAATAATGTAGTACAGCTGCAAAGAGAAAGTGTACAGACTTTTGGAGCTTCAAATGTCACCCAATTTGAGATTTATGACGAAGTCTATGGAGGTATCAGGACATTTTATTCTTTACCATACGCTCAATCTACGGATTATGAGACACCAGTTTTCTTTGAGGTTTTGACTCAGGGAGAAGATATAGCGTTGCTATGTAGAGAATATATCGCCACGGATAATAGAGGTATGGGAATGTATGGCCCTATGATGATGAATCCAATGTGGGGCGGACCCATGATGGGAGGTCATCGCTTAGCCTTCAATTTTTTCTTTTTTAAGGATGGTAAAATCCAGAAGTACTCTCAAAAGAAAAAGGACTTGATGGACTTTTTTGATGACCGAGAAGATGAAGTAAAATTGTATATGAGAAAAAACAGGCTAGCACATGACAAGCGAGGAGACTTGCTCCGCATCACCGCCTATTACAATCAAATAAAATAAATTTTATGTCAAAAAGACCCTTGATTCTAGTATCCAATGATGATGGAATCACTTCAAAAGGAATAAGAGTACTAGTAAATGTAATGAAAAAATTAGGGGACGTGGTGGTAGTCGCACCAGATAGTCCTCAGTCAGGAATGGGGCATGCCATTACCATCGGTGAAACACTCAGACTATATGAGGAAGATATTTTTGACGATGTTGTTGCTTATAAGTCGAGTGGGACTCCCGCAGATTGTGTTAAGTTGGCCAAACATTACGTTTTAAAAGACAGAAAAGTAGACTTGATCGTCAGTGGCATCAACCACGGGAGCAATACCTCTATTTCTGTGCTGTATTCAGGTACTATGTCTGCTGCCATCGAAGGTGCTCTGGAAGGATATCCTTCTATTGGTTTTAGTCTTTGTGATTATTCTTCCAATGCAGATTTTAGTCATGTTGAAGAATATGTCTATAAAATAGCCAGACAAGTGCTGGATCATGGGATGTCCAAAGGAGTGGCATTGAATGTCAACTTTCCCCCAAAAAGAAATGAACCAATCAAAGGTGTAAAAATCTGCCGTCAAGCCCATGCCAAATGGCAAGAAGAATTCTCAGAAAGGTACGATCCAAATGGACGAAAATATTTCTGGATGGCAGGTAATTTTGTCAATTTTGATAAAGGAGAAGATAATGATGAATGGGCAATCGCCAACAATTTTGTATCCATTGTTCCTTGTCAGTATGATTTAACTGCTCACCATGCCATCAAGTTGATGAATGAGGATTGGGATTGGGAGAAATTCTAAAACACAAGGACAAGTCAAAAGGCTTGTCCTTGTGTTTTATACTATTTGAAAATTGGGGTATCGAAATGAATTTTTCCTCATTTCAATTATGAAATATTTTTTTTACTGAAAGATTGTTTATCATAATTTCAAAACCCTACAATAAATCTGCTTCAAGATGCTCATAGCTTGTCTGTTCACTAATAAGGTTGAGATCTGAAAGTATCTTCATAGTCTGTATAAGTTCTGATTTTTCAATTGATGGGCTAGTGGCCCATTTTGTCTGACTTAGCCAAGCGACTACATCGGCTTCTTGGAGTCCGTAATTTTGGGCGATAAGTGAAGCAAAATTAGGGTTTTTAACCATCTCATCCGCATAAGCATAAACGTGATTCCTCAACTTGATAAGCAGGTGTTGTTGCTTTTCTAAGATTTGCTCAGTAGCTACAATTACAAAACAGGGCCATGGTGTGGGAATTTCACCAACTCTCTTGAAAAGTCCGGCATCCACAAGTGGCTTGGTTGTATATTTTTCCCAAAGGAACATTTTAGCTTCTTCTTTTTCAAAAGCCTTTTTAGCACCTCCAAGGTTGTCAATAACCTCAAAATTTAATTTACTTTGATCCCATCCTTGCTGTTTGGCCAGTAAAAAAGCCATCAAGTGTGACCCTGATCCATATCGGCTAATTAGAAAGGGTGCTTGACTCAGTTCTTCAAGTGATTCTTCTTGAGATTTTGCAGAAATATGGACTCCCCATGTAAGGGGAGATGCAATGTGCAGCCCTATGATTTTACTTGGGTTTCCTTCTATTCGATCCTTGATAAAGCTCTCCGTGAGCACCAATGCTAGGTCTGTACTACCATCTCTCAATGCTTTGTTCATCGCACCTGACCCTCTTGACTCTTCTATCCATTCAAGTTCAAAACCTTCATCCAAAAAAGGCTGCTCTTCTATAACTTTGATCCAAGGATAATTAAAATGCTCAGGAACTCCAGTGATTTTGATTTTTTGCATGTGTAAATCTAAGTCAAATTCTGCAAAATTTTAAAATGAAACTGATGGAATTGATCAATACCAACCAGTTTAACCAATGAATTGAAATCACTGGTAAAGGAACCTTTAATAAATTTAACAATACATTGAAAAAATATTAAATATTATGAGTTTTATGTCTAATTATAATCAAAAACCTATAGAATTTATTGACTAATCTTAATTTTATGTATAATTACATTTCAATACCTCCCAACTCTAAAATTCTTTCAAATGAAAAATTTACGTTATATACCTTTTAGTCTTAAGGTAATTTGTATTACTATTTTTATGCTTACAGCTTGTGTTACAGATGATGAATCATTAGAAGATGTGTCTGATGTCCACCTTGAATATGTAGGTGAAGGAGGGATAGAAGTAGTGGATTTAGGGGCTGAAGGTTGGAAAACCATGAGTATCGAAAGTTTAGATGGAATGCATAGGCTTTTTGGAGATGCTTTTGATTTAAATGATGAAATTTTGTTAGAAAACCGGCTGTTAGCTTTAGATGGACTTGGCTATGTGGTTTTTACAGGATCAAAAGTTGGCTTTGAAATAAGACATGAAACCCCTGGTGTCTTTGAAATTATGCTAAATGAAAATGCCTCTGGTCAACATTTTGGATTTATCGTAACACTTCAAAATGAGAATCAAAATCGGAGGATTTTTGTTGATCAAGAAGCTTCGGCAGGTTATGAATTTGAGCAAATTGAGTTTTATCTTGGCGAAAATGATGAGGATTCATTATACATGAGAAATGATTTGTTTCGCTACTATTTTGACTTTTTGGAACCTCGTCAAGTTGAAGTCTCTCCATTCAATGGGGTAGATGTTCTGATAAATTCGTATTTTGAGAGTGATAGTCCTGATGCCTTTGTTTGGTTTGAAAGTGAATCTTTAGAAGTGGAAGTACCATCAGAGATACATGAAGGAAATATTTATTTTTCAGGGGTTCAAAGAATTTACAGTAAAGAACCTGCTACTGCACCATACTTGTCAAATCAACTTACAACTTTGGATGCGCCAGCTGGGAACTCAGTATTCTCGACTAGTATAGAAATGAGAAAAAGAAAAGTTTCTTATAAGCTTACCATTAAAAGTAAAAGTACCTCTGAAACCAAGGAAATTGAAGGTGCTTGGATAGAGATTAGTCCTACAGGAATGTATCAAATTGATGAAATAGTAGAGGATTAAATCTTATGTATTGGAAATTATTATTTAAATAGATACGTTAATAGTGTGTTTATAATTAAGCATACCATTAACGTATCATACAATCAAAATTTAAAGACCGAATGCTGATTTTCAACCTTCACAAAGGGTGTAAATAATTTTTTTAAAGATTTGTAGTTGACTTTTTACCCATCATGAGTCACAGCTTTGTTAGTAATCAATAAGGTACATAGACCTGCTATGAACAAAGATGTGCCAGCCAAAACCATCGTAAATACTACATCTTCGCCAAATAAAAGTTTGTATAAGAAATTGATACCTCCTAAGGCAGCAAGAATCTGAGGAAGTACGATGAACATGTTGAAAATTCCCATAAAAACGCCCATTTTCTTAGGATCCACTGAGCTGGAGAGCATGGCGTAAGGCATTGAAAGTATGCTTGCCCAAGCTATACCTACTAAAGAGAAGCTTATGTGAAGCATCCACGCTTGATCTACATAATAAATACTTATAAATCCAATTCCGCCAGCAATGAGACTAAGCATGTGGACAAGTTTTCTATTAATTTTAATTTTACTGGTAATCATAGCTAGTGTCAACGCAAAAAACATGGAGGTCAGGCCATAGGTACCTAAATAGTTTCCCACACTATCTGCGGCATTGTTGTAAGCTAAGGATGTCGGATCTGTGGCACCAAAGACATGCTCAGTAATGGCAGGGGTAGCAAAACTCCACATGGTAAAAAAGGCAAACCAAGAAAAGAATTGAACAAGCCCCAGTTGGAACATCACTTTGGGCATGCCTATGATATTTTTGAAAATTTCTACAAACCCATTGAAGAAGCCTTGATTTTTCTCTTTTTCTGCTTTGAATTCAGCTAGATTTTCGGGCGGATATTCCTTGGTAGTGAGAATGGTGATCAAAATGCTAGAAAACAATACAAAAGCTCCTATACCAAAAGCAAACTTAACAGAATCAGGGATGATTCCTGGCTCAGCCGTGTTTGGGACTCCTATTTGAGTCATAAACCATGGTAAATTACTCGCTATCCAAGTCCCTATACCAATGATTAATGTTTGTATCACAAATCCGTAAGATCTTTGACTATCAGGAAGTTTGTCTGCTACCAAAGCCCTGAACGGCTCCATGCTGATGTTGATGGAGGCATCCAGAATCCACAGTGACCCAACTGCCATCCATAGCGCACTGGAGTAAGGAGCAAAAAATAATGCCAATGTACTAAGCACAGCACCTATGAAGAAAAATGGTCTTCTTCTTCCCAAGATAGGATGCCAAGTACGATCACTTAGGTACCCTACTATGGGCTGTACAATAAGTCCTGTCAAAGGAGCCGCAATCCATAACATAGGAATAGCATCTTTTTCAGCACCCAGAGTCTGGAAGATCCTAGACATAAAACCACCTTGAAGGGCGAATCCAAATTGGATGCCTAGAAATCCGAAACTCATGTTCCAAATTTGCCAAAAGCTCAGCTTTGGTTTATTGTATTCTAATTGCATATTATGGGTTAAATGTTAATTGCTTAATGTAATCTAAAACTGAATTGTAAATGAATCTTGCTGATTTGGGATCATAAATGTTTTTAGATCGCTGATTTTGTGATAAGGATGAAAATGGTCTGGTAATGGATCAAATTCTGTAAGCTTATCCAAAAATGCAAATTCACCTTGGCTTGACTTAATATCCTGGCCTTTATGCTGAATTGTCTTTGAAGAAAATCCATGGAGATGTATAACCAAGGTATCATATGCTGATGGAAATTCACCTTCGGATGAACCGATGCTAAGTACTTTTATTGTGGAGTCCCAGATGATCTCCCTCATGTGATAGTTTCCATCTAAATGGGATTTTGAAACCCCATCATCTTCATAATGGGTATAGGTAAATTGCCCCTTTCCATGGTACAAATGTATGTGTAGTTTTCCGTCATTGGCTTCACCTGTATGCTGTATGGACGATTGCATTGTGAAAACTGCACCAGATTTGACAAATACGGGTAAGTAACTCAAAGGGCTTTCTATGTATACTTCACTTTTACCATTATAAAAAAGGTCATCATATAAATAATACCAATCTCCTTCAGGTAGATATACTTTGGTAATAAGGGTATGACTATCGACTGGGGCTATCAAAAAGCTGTCACAAAACAAATATTGATTTTGATATGCGCCTTGATATATTTTCTCATCATAACTATAGGATATCGCTAGACTAGAGACTATCGGCGTGCCAAATTTAGAGCTTTTGTAAAAGCCACTATAGATGGTTGGCAATAGTTGATACCTAAGCATCATGTAATTACGCGCTATTTCTTCCACTTCCTCCCCAAAAGCCCAAGGTTCTGCATCATTCGAATTAATCATAGAATGTGCCCTAAACAATGGAGCAAATGCAGCAATACTTATCCATCTGGCAAAAAGACCTTTGCTCGCTTCTCCTGCAAATCCCCCGATGTCATAGCCAGCAAAGGAAACTCCGCTGATACCGAGGCTATTTACTAATCTAATTCCTGCAAGCATGTGAGCGTCATTAGATACATTGTCTCCTGTCCAAGCGGCTGCATAGCGCTGTACACCAGAAAATCCAGATCTCGTGAGTACAAAAGGTCTTTCTTCAATATTTTGAATTTCAGCCCCTTCTTTAGCTGCTTTTGCCATTTGCATACCATAAATGTTTCTGGCTTTGCGATGGCTCACTTGCTCACCTTCATAGTCAAAATTGATGAGATTCGGAGTGAATTGTCCCCAAGAAGCAGGCTCATTCATATCAGTCCAATACCCGTCTACTCCTGCATCTTTATAGAATTTCATTTTTTCTCCCCACCATTTCCTTGTTTTTTCCATAGTGAAGTCTGGAAAAGTACACCATCCTGGCCAGACCTGACCTTCATATTCTTGTCCATCAGGAAATTTCACAAAAAGATCTTTTTCTTTTCCATCATCATATGGGTCATATCCTTTCTCCACTTTGATCCCTGGGTCCATAATCACTACTACCCTGAATCCCTTTGCTTTAAGTTTTTGAATCATTTGCTCAGGATTAGGAAACTTCTCTCCATCAAAGGTGAAAACCTTATATTTTTCCATATGATGAATATCCAAGTAAATGACATCTGCGGGCATTTTTTTATCCCTAAAGGTATTTGCAAGCGTCAAAACTTCGGATTCGGGATAATAGGAATATCTACACTGTTGGAAACCAAGCGTCCATAATGGAGGCATTTCCATTCTACCTGTGAGATATGTATAAGATGAAATGATGGATTCGACTGTCTCATCATGTATAAAATAATAATCCATATCCCCATCATCTGCTGCATAATACATGAATCGCCTGTTTGATGCGCCAAAATTGAAAATGGATTTATGAGTATTATCAAAAAATATCCCATATGCCCGATTCTCTAATATCCCAATATAAAAGGGAATGGACATGTATAGAGGATCGTCACCTACGCCATATGCAAAGTAATCTGTGTTCCAATTGGTATATGCAGCTCCAGCTCTATTTAAGTTGCCAGTCTTTTCTCCTAAGCCAATAAACTTCTCCTGAGCTTGTAATTTTTTGTAATTGGTAACCTCTGTTCCTAGCCAAGAAACAGAAAATGCCTCGTCATCTTCATTAAGAATCTGGCCAGATTTGTCTTTATATTTTATGTGAAAAGGGAAGTGATTGACTAGGACTTCAAGCTTTTCAGTGATGATGATGGTTTGTTGATCAAGCTTTTTCAGCGTTACTTTCACCTCATTATCTTCTTCTACGATTACACTATATGGATTAGGATAGAATCGATCTAGCCTATTTATTTGAACTCTTACGATCTCTGGAGAAAAAACAGAGATTTTGAAATTTGCTACATCAGTGGTTCCTGAAATTACATTTACTCCATATTCGATAGATCTTATGTTCCCAATGTGTACGTTTTGAGATCGATTTGAAGAATTTTCCATTTTATTTTTTATCTAGAATTGATAAACAGTCGGTGCTGGTTTACTAGACTGTTTGTCCATAAAAATATAAATGATATTCAAAGTAAAAAAATACAATTGAGCATCGATCACTTTTGAAATCACTAGAATAAATGAACAACCCTATTGAAATAGAAATGAAGGCTTATTCAATCGTTTGCATAAAAAAATCCAAAAAATATCAGAAAATTCACATGTTATTTGACTGAGGATTGTCGAATGAGCAATTCTGTATCCAAAACAACTGTTTCGCCTTTAGCATCAGAATTGTTTTTGTTCGAGATACATGACAATAGAAGTGTAGTAGCTATTTCACCCATTTTGAATCCTGGCTGCGCGATAGTTGATAATGGAGGATCTATCATGGAACAAAATTGCCAATTTGAGAAGCCTACTATGCCAATATCTGAAGGAATTTGGTACCCAAGTTCTTTTAATGCTACCATAGCACCAGCGGCAGCGATATCATTGCTGGCAAATATTCCATCAGGAAGTATGCCTCCTTTAAGGTAAAGCGATTTTATAATGTCAAGGCTTTCCTCTTTTGTTCCTTCAGGACAATGAAAGATCCAGTCATTATTAATTGATAGATTATGATCTGTTAAAGCGGCTAGGTAACCTTCCATTCTTTTTTTACTTATTGTGAGGTTTTTTGGGCCAGCTAGGTGGGCGATATACTTATAACCTTGATCTATGAGGTGTTTAGTCGCATCATAAGCACCTTGAAAATCATTCACTATGACATTTACAGTATTTGGAATTTCCGGTACTCTATCAAAAAAGACAATGGGAAAGTTTAAATCTAGAAGTTTTTTGAAGTGATTGAAATCTTCGGTCTCCTTCGAGTAACTTATGAGAAGGCCATCAATCTGATTATCAAGCATAGTTTCTATACTAGATAACTCTCTAGAAAATCTCTCATTGGTTTGACAAAGTACTACATTATACCCGTTGGCAAAGGCCACTTCCTCAATTCCACTGATCACAGTAGAAAAAAAGAAATGTACCACCTCAGGGATAATCACTCCAATGGTATTTGATTTGCTTTTTCTCAGACTGAGCGCTACGGCATTGGGGCGATAGTTGAGGTGCTCAGCCAAGTCTTTGACTTTCTTTTTTGTTTCATTGCTAATCCCTGGGTAATCTTTTAGCGCTCTAGATACCGTGGAAGTGGATACATTGAGTGCTTTTGCGATATCTTTAATTGTGGCTTGCCCTAATTTCATGAAAATTATATTATTCTAATATTCTAAAGATAGTTAAAATCGAATATTTGCAAGCTATGTTTCAGAAATATCAATTATAATTTTTAAAATTAAGTGATGCCCATGTTACTATTTTTGTAAAATCAACCACATCGCAATCGTTTGCGGTGACGATTGCATAAATATTTATAGAAGATTGTAGAAAAAAATATTTGCTAAGTAATGAAGGATTATATAATATAGTTGATGGTTAAAACTGATTGTAAAAAAATCAATTACCCACTAAAATAGAATCTTTGTATTATCTGAATTTTAAATATCAATTAAATAATATATCAATTTGACAATTTATACCTAAAATCAAACTACTTATGAGAATTATTACTAAATTATTATTTATTGTTTTTGCATTGCCCTTGATTTGGTCATGTGAAACCATTGATGAGCCTAAAGTTATCACGCAAACAGGCGCAACTATCGCAAGCCCACCAAGCAGCTTGGTATTGTTAAGTGAAAATGCAGAAGAAGTCATCGTTTTCAATGTAGCCCCGGGTAATTTTGGCGTTGAGGCTGGGAAAGTCAGCTATACTATTCAAATTGATGCAGTGGGAAATAATTTTGCAGCGCCTGTTGCAGTAGGTACTGATACTTTGACAACCGTAGAAGTTAAAGTGAGTGATTTGAATAGAAGAGCAATTGCAAAAGGCCTTGATGCTGAGGTAGCCGGTAACTTAGAATTTCGAGTTCTTTCTGATCCCTCGAGAGAAGGTTTACCAAATGTTGTAGGACCTGCGGTCACTATTTCGGTTACACCTTACCCTACTCAAATTGAGTTACCTTCACTTAGAATACCAGGTGATTATCAAGGATGGAATCCTGGTAACAATAATACCATAATCTACTCAGAGGAATCAAATGATGTATACGAAGGATTTGTTCATGTATTGTCAGGTACTGGGGAGTTTAAATTCATAACAGGTCCTGCGTGGGACGAATTTCCTGACTATGGACTTGGTGCTAGCGCCAATTCATTGGTAGCAGGTGGTGGAAATATAAGTATTCCTGCTGGGTTTGGTACTTACAAAGTAAAGGCAAACTTGGATGATTTGACATATGAGCTTGAAAAAGTAGGTACATGGGGAATTATCGGTGATGCTACTCCTGGTGGTTGGAATACTGAAACTCCAATGTTGTTCGATAGGGATGAAAACGTTTTGAAAATTACGCTTAATTTAGTAGTTGGTAAGTTTAAATTCAGAACCGAAGACAATACTTGGGCACAAAACTATGGGGCAAGCTCTGAAGCTGGAATTGCCGTTTTTGATGGTTCAGATATAGATATCACCGAGGCTGGTAATTATACCATCATTTTGGATATGAAGACTCCATGGGAGATTAGGTATTCTTTTACAAAGAATTAAATTGATGGACTAGAGAAAATAAAAGTATCGGGCATACCCGATACTTTTATTTTTTTATAGGATTCCTTTTCTGCTATGTTTCAAAACTGTATTTATAAAATTCAATGATTTTAAGATTTACAAATACTTTGGTCTTCTTGGCATTGTTTGCATTCCAAAGTCAAATAATGGCTCAAATCACCACACAGCCCAATTTCCCAAAAGCCGATCAGAACATAAAAATCATCTATGATGCATCTAAGGGTACCACAGGATTGATAGGTGCTGAGGCGGTTTATGTTCACATAGGAGCTGTGATAGAAAGTCAAAACTCAACAACATGGGCCATAGTGCCTTTTCAATGGGGAACTTCTAACCCTCAAGCAAGAATGACGAGGGTGGAAGGGGAGCAGAATATTTGGGAATGGGAAGTAAATCCCAGTACATTATTTGAGACTAGTCCTAATCAAACGATTTACAGGCTAGGGATGGTTTTTAGAAATGCAAATGGTAGCAGAGAAGGAAAAAGTGAAACAAATGGCGATTTTTTTATTGATTTAAGCCAAGGGTTTGATGTTTTTATCACTAAGCCTAATGTTTCTTCATTGCTATTAGAATTAGGCGAAAATCAGGAGATTAGTATTGGATCTTCTGAAATAGCGGACTTAAGTATATTAATAGACGGACAGATAGTTTTATCAGAGTTACAGACGGATCAATTGACTTATACTTTTAATGCAAATAATATTGGCTCATTTGTGATCACAGCAAAAGCTGAGCTTGAAAATCAAGAAGTGAGTAAGGAACTGCTGATCAATGTGGTAGATCAAAGTCCACAAGCACAATTACCAAGTGGAGTATTAAAGGGTATAAATTACATATCCGAATCAGAGGTTGTTTTAGTCCTAGAAGCTCCGTTGAAAAAAAATGCTTTTGTGATCGGGGATTTTAATGATTGGCAGATTCACCCTGATTATCAAATGTTCCAAACTCCTGATAAAGAAAAATTTTGGTTGAGAATTTCAGGTTTAGAAAGCAAAAAAGAGTATATCTTCCAATACCTTGTAGATGGAAATCTTAGGATTGGTGATCCCTATGCTGACAAGGTTTCGGATCCATTTCATGATCAAGAGATCATAGATCAAAATAGATATCCGGATTTGAGACCATTTCCTAATGGAAAGACAAATTTTCAAGCTTCTTACTTACAAACAAATCAAGATCCTTACCTTTGGAAATATACTGAATACAAGAAGCCTAAGCCAGAGGAGTTGGTGGTTTATGAACTTTTAGTTCGAGATTTTGATGATAGAAGAACCTATCAAGCAGTAATAGACCGCCTAGATTACCTTAAAGATCTTGGTATCAATGCTTTAGAGTTAATGCCTGTTAAGGAATTTGAAGGAAATCTTTCATGGGGATATAATCCCACTTTTTTCTTTGCTCCTGATAAGTATTATGGCACCAAAAATGACCTAAAACAACTAATAGATGAGGCTCACAAGCGAGATATTGTTGTTATACTAGACATGGTATTGAATCATGCCTTTGGTCAAAATCCCATGGTAAGATTGTATAATGATGGAGATTATGGTGCTCCAACTTTGGATAATCCATGGTTCAACAGAGAAGCTAAACACCCATTTAATGTTGGATATGATTTCAACCATGAAAGTTCATACACAAAAGCATTTGTAGATTCAGTCAATCATTATTGGTTATCAGAGTATAAGTTTGATGGCTATAGATTTGACTTAAGCAAAGGATTTACACAAGTTAATTCTGGGAATGATGTAGGGTTTTGGAGTCAGAGAGATGAATCAAGGATCGCTATATGGAAACATATTTATGATCAAATCAAAGCTGATTTTCCTGATGCTTATGTGATTTTAGAGCATTTTGCTGACAATAGTGAAGAACAAGAACTCGCTAATTATGGTCTAATGTTTTGGGGTAATTTAAATCACGACTTTAGAGAAATGGCTAAAGGAAATTCTAGGAATTTTGATTGGGGATATTTTCAAACAAGAGGATGGAATCAAAATAACTTAGTGAGCTACATGGAAAGCCATGATGAGGAGAGAACTATGTGGGAGTCACTTACACATGGAAGAAGGTCACCTATAGACTTTAGACAGCTTAATCATGCAGTGAATAGAAATCAATTGATGGCCACTTTTTTCTTTGCTATTCCTGGCCCTAAAATGATCTGGCAATTTGAAGAGTTTGGGTATGATTTAGAGCTAAACAATGATCGACTTGGAATAAAGCCCACTAGGTGGGAATACCTAAATAATTCACATAGAGCTCGACTTTATAACCTTTATAGAGCCATGATTGAATTGAAACAATCACATGATTTGTTTAATGAACCTATTGAAGTGAATTTGAGCTTGAATGAATCTGTGAAGTCAATAACTTCTATTGGTAGCGAAATGCAATTAGTTTTGTATGGCAATTTCGGTACCAATGCTGCTAATAACATGACCATGAACTTCCCTAGTAATGGGACTTGGTATAACTATTTTACAGGCGAAGAAATTTCGGTGAATTCTGGAGTTTTTAATACTAGTTTGAGACCAAATCAATTTCAATTGTACACGAATAAAAAGTTAGAAATGCCAGAGGGTGAAATCCTAGAAGATATTATTACCTCTATTAATCCTGAAGAATTACAAAATACTAAATTCAATCTTTATCCCAACCCTAGCAATGATAGGCTTTTTATCCAAACCGGTACAGAAGGTGGTGATTTCAATTATAGAGTAGTGGATATGACTGGTAGAGAGCTTGTTTCAGGGACGAATGATTCATTATCGAATATTTTAGAGCTTGAAATAAGAGATTTTAAGGCAGGTATTTATATCTTTGAACTTTACAATGGCCGTCAGGTTTCTAGAAGACGGTTTATTAAAAATTAAACAAACCATTAAATCAAAAAGATGAAATTCAAACCAGGAGTTAAGTATGGTGAAGAGCTAAAAGACCTATTGTCTTATGCTAAAGAAAACGAATTTGCTTTACCAGCAGTAAATGTAATCAATACGAGTACTATAAACGGTGTTTTAGAAACTGCAAAAAAAGTAAACTCTCCAGTTATTATACAATTTTCAAATGGAGGGGCACAATTCTATGCAGGCAAAGGATTAGCAAATGACAAGCAGCAAGCAAGCATTGCAGGTGCTATCTCTGGAGCATTACATGTACACAAAATGGCCGAAGCTTATGGTGTCCCTGTTATTCTTCACACTGACCACGCTGCCAAGAAGCTTTTACCATGGATCGACGGCATGTTGGACGAAGGAAAAGCTTACTATGAAGCTTACAAAAGACCATTATATAGCTCACACATGCTAGATCTGTCTGAGGAGCCTCTAGAAGAAAATATAGAAACTTCCGTAAAATACTACGAAGAATTTCATAAACTTCAAATGGCAATAGAAATTGAGTTAGGTGTAACAGGAGGTGAAGAAGATGGTGTAGACAACTCAGATGTAGATAGCTCAAAACTATACACGCAACCCGAGGAAGTGGCTTATGCTTATGAAAATTTGAAGCAAGTGGGGGATTTGTTTACCATTGCAGCAGCTTTTGGAAATGTTCATGGTGTGTACAAGCCTGGAAACGTATCATTGAGACCTGAGATATTGAAAAATTCTCAAGATTTCATAAATCAGAAATACGGTACCTCTGGAAAGCCACTTTTCTTTGTGTTTCATGGAGGATCTGGATCATCTGTAGAGGAGATCAGAGAAGCTAATAGCTATGGTTCTATCAAAATGAATATCGATACAGATATGCAGTGGGCATTCTGGGAAGGTATTTTGAAATTCTATAAATCAAACGAGGGATTTCTTCAAAGTCAATTAGGTAATCCGAACGGAGAGGACAGTCCAAATAAGAAGTTCTATGACCCGCGTGTATGGTTGAGAAAAGGAGAGGAGAACTTTACAAAAAGATTAGAAGTAGCCTTCGACATGCTAAATGCATTAAATAGAAATTAATTTTTCTTTACTTTAATAGAAGAAAAGTCACTTTGAGGTGACTTTTCTTTTTTAAAGTGTTTTTTTGATAGTTAAAAAATTGGATTTATTAATGCTTTAAAAATGAATAATATTATCAGAATTTCAATTTTCATATTGTTGATGACTACATTTTCGTGTACACCCGAAAAGAGTAACTCTTTGGAAAATCATTGGCCTCATTCTGGCATTACTTATGAGATTTTTATTCAATCATTTTATGATTCTGACGGTGATGGAATCGGGGATATCAATGGGGTTACCAAGAAACTTGATCATATCAAAGAATTGGGTGCCAACGCAATATGGTTTATGCCTATCATGCCATCACCAAGTTACCATAAATATGATGTAACAGATTACAAAGAGATCCATACAGATTATGGGACATTGGATGATTTCAAAAAGATGATTAAAGAAGCTCATAAAAAAGATTTGAAGATTGTGATTGATATGATTATCAATCATACCAGCACTGAGCATCCATGGTTTCAAGAATCCCAAAAGGGTAGGGATAACCCCTACAGGGACTATTATGTCTGGGCGCAAAAAGATACCATAGCTGAATTTTTGAATAAGAAAACAATCACTTTGGATAGTGATAATATCAGACAATGGCATGACCCTGGCCATGGGGAGGATTTTTATTATGGATTTTTCTATGGAGGAATGCCTGATTTGAATTTTGATAACCCAAAAGTGAGGAAGGAAATCTATGATATCGGTAAGTTTTGGCTTGAAGAAGTAGGTGTTGACGGTTTTAGATTGGATGCTGCTAAGCATATTTTTCCAGATGATAGACCAGAAGATAATCATGATTTTTGGAAAGAATTTCGTGCTGAAATGACCAAAATAAAACCTGATGTCTACTTGGTGGGCGAGGTTTACGACATGAAAGAAGTTGTAGCCCCTTATTTGCCAGGCCTACCAGCTCTTTTTAATTTTGATTTTCATTATACCTTACTGGAAGCTTATGAGAAAGTGAATGGAAAACTACTTGTAGAAAAACAAAAGGAAGTTTTAGATTTTTATGCAAACATCACCGATGATTTTATAGACGCTACATTCTCCTCTAACCACGATCAACCGAGATTGTTGAATTCTTTGGATCAAAATCCTAAGAAGTATAAGCAAGCCATCAATATACTGATGACCATGCCTGGAGCTCCTTATTTGTACTATGGTGAAGAGATAGGTATGCTTGGTAAAAAGCCAGATGAACATATTCGAGAACCTTTTCTTTGGGATATCAAAGCAAATGACAAAGGTAGAGCGACATGGATAGAGCCTGAATATTCTACTGATGAAATGGTCACTCCATTAGCCATTCAAAAATCAATGAGTACTAGTTATTTCAATCATTATAAAGAAATTATCAAATTAAGAAATACGCAACAAGTTTTAGCTTTAGGAAATTTGGAGCTTTATGAAGGAGATGCACCTGACGAGTTGATGATATATTACCGTGATTATGAAGGTGAGAGATTTTTGGTTTTGCATAACATAAGTGACCAAGAATTAAAAATGCAAAGTCCCGAAGGATTTGATAAGTTGATTTATAATTATGGATCTAGTAATGTCGAAAATGGACAAATTAGGATGCCTGGTTATTCTACCCTGATTATTTCCAAAAATTAATTTTGGATTTGTTCAAAACAGGTGTAGAAACAAAAAATTGCGTTGCCTTTTTAGTTTCTATGTACATCAGCATATTCCTAGTTATCAAATCAGATAATTTTCTCAATATTCAGAGAATTTGGATATTTAATACACTATCGGCTATTATTGGTTTGTAGGTATTGATCTAATAGTATTCTTCAAATAGTGTGAATTATTAATTTAGGTCTAAAAGCTGATGTTCATTTTAATATAAAAATCTGGCGATTGTTCTATCCATTCAATAAAAAAGATACGCCATAAATCAATCGTATTAAAAAAAAGAAAACCACTTCTAACGAGTGGTTTTCTTTTTTAATGAGCAAGATAATTCGTTACATTTCTTAAGATATTTTGAAATGGTTTCAACATTTGCAAATTATGTTCAATCACAATTTTCATCCATCCAGTTTCATATCAAGGTCAAAAAGCATCTAAGTATTTGCTTGATACCTTTTTAGAGAGATACATATTTATTGGATATACATTTTGATGATTATTATTCGACGTGATAGATTAAGTTGAAAGGATTTTGGCAATTCGGAAATCATCTTCATCCACTTCTTTGTCATCTACAATTGCCTTCGTAATAGGGGTATAGACAATCTTATTGTTTATCACACCAGCCATGACGTCATATTTGCCTTGCATCAAACCCTCAACAGCAGCTACTCCCAGTTTACTAGCTAGTACTCTGTCAAAGGAAGAAGGAGAACCTCCCCTTTGCAAATGACCTAAGATAGTGACCTTGATATCATAGGAAGGAAGTTGTTTTTTGATTTTTTCTGCGATTTCTGCTGCACCACCACTTTTGCCTCCTTCGGCTACAATGACAATGTTGGATTGTTTCATTGCCTTTTTTCTAGCTTTCAATCTTTCAACTAATCTCTCGATGGGCATTTTTTTCTCAGGAATCAAAGTAGCTGCCGCAGCACTACCGATACCAGCATTGATGGCGATAAATCCAGCATCTCTGCCCATCACCTCCACAAAGAATAATCGGTCATGAGAAGTTGCAGTGTCTCTGATTTTATCGATTGCTTGGATGGCTGTATTGCATGCTGTATCAAATCCAATAGTGCTGTCTGTACCAGAAAGATCATTATCTATGGTACCAGGTAGTCCGATTGCAGGAATGCCAAATTCTTGGAAAAATAAATGTGCACCTGTAAGTGAACCATCCCCCCCAATGACTACAAGGGCATCTATTCCATGTTTTTTTAAATTATCATAAGCTTTCTGCCTTCCCTCAGCAGTTCTAAATTCAGCACTTCTAGCTGATTTTAAGAATGTTCCACCTCTTTCTAGAACATGTGCTATATTCTTCGTTTCTAGTTTTTTGATTTCATCATTGATCATGCCTTCGTACCCTCTATAGATACCGTACATTTCAAGATTGTAATAAAATCCAGCTCTCACGACAGCTCTAATAGCTGCATTCATTCCTGGTGCGTCTCCACCAGAAGTTAATACTCCAATTTTTTTTATCGCTTTTGGTTCCATGTCTCTTTTGAATTTGTCAAATATTTAAAAATCATTTCAGCAGCGGCTGGATTAGTGGCCAAAGGGATGTTGTGCACATCACAGATTCTCATGAGCATCTGTACGTCAGGTTCGTGAGGATGTTTGTCCAATGGGTCTCTAAAAAATATCACCAAATCTAACTCTTTCTGTGCTGCCATAGAAGCAATTTGTGCATCACCTCCTAGAGGACCAGAAAGCAGCTTGGTCACTTCAAAGCCAGCTCGCTCGATATGCGATCCTGTAGTGCCTGTGGCAAATAACTTGACTTCGGTTTGATGTAATTCTTCTTTGAATCCAGATAGAAAATGAACCATGTCGGCTTTTTTTCCATCATGTGCAATTAATGCAATTTTCATAAGTGATTTAATAGGTTTGCTTCAAAGTTATGAAATTTTGTAAAAAGGAATTCAAATTTAGCAAGAATACATTTTTACTTTTTGCCGCTATGTTAAAATTCTTTTTTTTGACTTTGTAATACAAGTATTGGGCTGTTTATGTTTTAAAATATTTCAAACATTCCGAATAAAAATGTTTAAAAAAATTATCTTTGAAAGATTATTTAAAACTTATTAACCAATTCAATTTATTCTATGGGAATGTTAAAAGAATTCAAGGAATTTGCAATGAAGGGAAATGTCCTTGATCTAGCTATCGCAGTAATCATCGGTGGTGCTTTTGGAAGAATTGTTTCTTCTTTTGTGAATGACATTATTATGCCTCCTATCGGCATTCTTATTGGCGGTGTTGATTTTAAAGATTTGTCTGTAGTACTGAGAGATGCGTATGTTACAGAAGAAGGCCGTGAAATGTCAGAGGTTGTATTAAGTTATGGTAACTTCATCCAAAATGTGGTTGACTTCTTAATCATTGCATTTGTGATTTTTTTGGTAATTAAGGGTATTAGTTTGACCAAAAAGAAAAAAGAACCTGTGCCAGTAATTCCAGTTACTCCTCCAAAATCGGAAATCTTACTTGAAGAAATTCGCGATTTGTTGAAAAAACAAGGATAAAGTGGATTGAATGAAAGTAATCTGATTGGTTTTGTTTCAAACTAACAGCCCATATCTTTTTTCTTTTCAGAATATCTATTCTGTATCTATTCATTAATTAATTAATTAATTAATTAATGGTAAAGCCTTTCTTTGGATACTTGGTAATTGAATGTAAGTAGTTACCGTTTTCAAAGGAAGGCTTAATTGTAGTAAATACATCTACTTTTTTTACAAAATGTAAACTGAAAGTACTTTTGTAATTTTATTTTAATTGTCCCTTCTCCTTTGATTCATTCTATAAATATGACGAGCGAAGTCTCGACTAATTCCACCCAAGGCCAAAGCCTGTTTATTTGTGATGACTTTCGTGATTTCTGACATGAATTTTTGATCTAATTTTAAAAGTTCTCCTTGCAATTCAAGTCTTTTATTGATTAGGTTTTTGGCTTCACTTTCCGAAATATTTCCTTCGGATTCTTTGCTGATGTCTGACAATTTTGTCATGATAATTTCTCTATCATCATTGAATTTATTGAATACAGGCCAGAATTTCTCCGCCTGATCTGTTGTCAAGTTTAGCCTATTGGTAATGAAAGCAACACGTGCAGTCTCAAATTTTTCCTTATCAAATCCTTGGTTTTGATCTCTTTGAGCTATTGCTAGGCTTGAAATGAATAGCATTATGAGGATCAATAGGTTTCTTGTTGTTTTCATGTTAGTTTTGTTTTAATACCAAAATTCATCTTCCAAATCGGCATTGGAGTAGGAGCTCCACTCTTCAGCAATGATTTGATCCAATATGTCATTTGGGTTATCAGTTAGGGATAGGGCGTCCTCCGCTGACCAATAGCCAGAATTGATGTATAGATTGATATCACTATTTACCTTATCCTGAAAAGTCTCTGGATTGGCTACCCCGTTATTGAATACGTACAAACCCACACTTACTAGGATTGCCACTGAAGCAGCCATGCTTCTCATCCATATCATCTTTGTATTTCTCTCCTTGTTTTTTGCTAGTATATCTTCAGAGAGTTTATCAAAGTAAGACTCAGGGACCTTATAGATGTTTTCTTTGGGAATGTTATTTATCATATTTGCTTTAGACAAAGTATTTGTTCAATGGTTTATTCTGTTTTCAAATCACTTTCAATTTTTTTTACTGCATGATGGTAGCTTGCTTTGAGTGCACCTATAGATGTATCTGTGATTTTACTGATTTCTTCATAACTCAAGTCTTCGTAATATTTTAAATTGAAGACCAACCTTTGCTTCTCGGGTAACTTTAGCAACGACTTTTGCAAGATCCTCTGAATTTCATCTCCATCGATCAAGGGTGATTGGTCGATATAGCTCTTCATCGTTTCTTCATGATTTTCTACAGGAAAGAAATATTTCTTTTTTTTCTTTTCAAGAAAATTCAAACTCTCGTTAACAGCAATCCTGTATAACCAAGTATAAAGAGAGGAATTGCTTTGAAAAGAATTGATGTTCCGAAACGCTTTTATAAAGGTGTTTTGCAAGATATCATCTGCATCCTCATGTATGATGACCATCTTCCGAATGATGCTGTAAACTCGTCTTTGGTAGGTTTCCACCAATGTTCGATACCCCTTTTCACGTTGATTGGGGTCTTTGATCATGTTAAGGATGGTGAGATCGCTAAGTGACATCATTGGTAGTTAGACAGCCAAGTTACCAATAAGTTTAAAAATGCTTGTGAAAAAATGTAATTACTCACTCAAATAGGGCTTGAAATAAGTAGTTATGATAACGATGTCAATTTTTGCCGCATAGGCACATAGTTTTTGTATTCCTGGTGAGATGGATATTAATTGAAATGAAATTAATCTATTTCCACTCAATTAAAAAAAATATGGATATACGGAACTTTGCCAATAACATTACAAAATTCCGATTTATCTAACTTCCGATATAAATTGATATTGGATACTTATGGATATTGACCATTAACAACCTGTTGAGCCAATGAATTGAAGTTACTGGCAAAAAAGCGCATAATCAGAAAAAAATGCATTTACTTAAACTCATAAGAACTGCTAGGTTTTTTTCTAAGTATTGGGAAAGTGTGATTAATTCGCACATTTGCAATCTGATCATAAACCTAGCAGGTCAAAAATGGACAATCAAATCTATAATCTAATTCCGATTTCTATCCATAATTCTAAAACCCAAAATCTAATCCTGATAGCTATCGGGACTACTATCAAATCTCCAAAATATAATCCAAAATCCCAGCATTTTTTCCCTTAGGCCTTGTGACTAAAAGTGGGATGCTATCATTCATTTGGATCAATCTCTCAGCCAAACTACCGATAAAAAGAGCAGTGGCCGCTGTTCTTCCTTTGGCGCCAATGATGATACCGTCGGCGTTTATTTCAGATGCCTTACTTAGTATATCTTCCACAGGATCATCGTCTTCATCTTTTGTGTACAAGGGTTTGATATTGATTCCTTTGACATCTATTTTTCTGATGAATTTTTTATAGTTGATTTCTGCATGCATTTCCATGATAGATGCAAATTCTTCATAAGATTTTCCTGTAAAATGGTACCCTGACGGGATAGAAAATACATTTTGACAGTAAATCTTAGCTTTGCCGCCATATTTTTCTGCAATCATGATAGCTTCTTCCATGGCATCTTTAGAATAATCCGAAAAATCACTTGGAACGAGAAGTTTATCAATCTTAGGAACTGCATGTTCGGGGATAATCAAAAGGCTACAGCTTGCTCTTCTAGCGAGCCTCTGAGAAAGCACGCCTGTGCCAGGCAATTGTACTTTTCTACCTACCATGATCATGTCAGCCGACTTTTCATGCGCTAGTTTCAATATTTTCTTAGAAAGCTGTCCTTCTTTGACTACAAATGAAAACTCAATTCCGTCTTGTTTGCCAAAATGTTTGGCTACCAAATCTTTCATTTTTCCTTTGCGCTCATCCACCATATTCTGAATCAAATTGGGGAATTCCTCCAATACTTCTTTAGGAATATTCATGTTCCTAATCACGTTGGTAAAGTAGATTTTTTTTGTCTGATTTACTTGTGCAACAAATGAGGCAAAACGAACTAGCGTATCGTCCAAAGCACTTTGATCTAGGCAAACTATGAGTTTTTTGATTTGATACATGACAAACGAAAATATGATCATGCAAAATTATCGAATTAATTGATGAAATCTCCAGGTTTGAAAAATATTATTTCGTTTTTAATGGATTCACTTTGCTCGATTTCATGACCTAAACCAGAGTATCCGAAATCTTTTGCATTTACTAAATTTAAATTCACTTTAGCTGATTAGAAGGTGAAAATTACAATTATGCACTATTTTCCTGAGGAATGAGGAAATTCCTTTAGTTTTCTGAAAAGGATATGCTCTGAAATTAAACTCCCCTTACATATTTGCGTATATTTGCACAAGGAAGTCGGGTCGCCGACATGTTCAAACTTCACAATTAACAAAAATACCGAGTGAAGCCTCTTTCAAAAACAGGCCTCATTCCTCCCGATAGCTATCGGGACGGAACCTCGTCTCTTCGGAGGCAGGATAACAGTGGAAGTTTGCGATTCTAAGGCAGCTCAAATCTTGTCTATAAAGAGGTTTGTAACACTCTAAGACCTGACTTCTTTTATTTTTTTCATCAACCGATCTCTATTTGGTTTTGCAATATCAAGTAAGAAAATCCCACCTACATACATTGCTGTAAGCAAAAGGATATTTACAACAATGCTCCAAAAGCCATTTGGCATCAATCCAGCACTGAAATAATGCATGATCCATAACAGCCCACTTAATCCAAGAATTTTTAAAATATCGATTGAAAAAGGGTTTAGCTGAAGTCTCTGTCGAATGTAAAGAAACTTGACTAGATTAAAAATAATCATTGCCATAAAAGAAGCCATCGCGGCACCATTGATTCCAAAAATAGGTATCAAAAGCATGTTCAAAACAATAACGGCAATACTCATGATCAGTGTAGCGGTGATGTTGAATACATAATGCTTCGAAAAGACAATAATCTCGCTATTGATTGAAAAAAGGACATCTGTGAGTTTTCCCAAGCCAATCCAAAGGACTACCCATTTTCCCATTTCATATACTGCATTGTTGGGGACATAATGATAGAGGCTGTCTATATTCATCCATATAGCGAAAAAAATAAATGAACAAAGTAGTAGCTGATGAACTGCGACTTCTTTGTAGAGTTTGTCTATTTTGGAAATTTCACCTTTTTCAAAATGCTCTGATACAATAGGCATCACAACTTGCGAAATGGCTCTCCGGGGCATTTCTATTACCACGGCAATCGAAAAAGCTATGGTGTAGATCGCATTGGCATCCAACCCAATCATTGCAGTAACCATGAGGCTGTCTATTTTCATGATCAACATGCTGCCTGTTGTTGCAAGCAGGGTAATCAAGCTGAACTTCATGAAATCTGACAATAAGCCACTTGGGAATGCTTTGAATCTAAATCGTAGCTGAAAAATTTTTTCCTGAATCATATAAACAATCATACCTAACAATGCCAAAAAATAAATCCCTGCCAAGCCCCACATCATTTGGTTGAAATCAATCCATTTTATCAAATAGATAAGTATCAAAACAGCACTTAATAACCTAAGTACGACTTCTCTGAAAAATGCAGGCACAGCTACCTTAAGAAAAGATCTACAGAAAGAATCCAAGATACTGTTCAATACTGCAAATAAGGTGATCAAAATCACAACAGCCAGAAAATCAATGACCTCAGGAGAGTTTTTTGCAAATGTATCTATGATCAAATCTTTGAATAGAAAGAAAATCGCCATCACTACCACAAAGCCAATAATGGCGATCACTAAACTCAAAGTGAAAAAAGAGAATTGATTTTCTTTTACTTTTGGATAGAACCTTGTAATTCCATTGCCTACACCGAGTTGCGCAAAGGGGACGAATAGTAGCCCCATGTCTTGTATGGTGCGAAAAATCCCAATTTGCTCAGGTTGTAACGCATAGGGAAGTAGCCAGAGTACGTTAAAATAGCCAATCAGTACCCCAAGGTATGATGAAAGTGTGGTAAGGATACTTTGCTTGGCGATTTGTTTCATCAGTATGCTAGGATTGACAAAATGTAAATTGTCGATGCTGTTTATTATTCACTCAATACTTTTAGTAAAGCTCGTTTTCTTTTTTCAAAAGTGAAATTGTCAACAATTCGGTTTCTTGCACATGATCTCAGCAGGTTTTGATTGGCAATGGACAAGAAATCCTTAAGTTTAAATTTTAACAAGTTTACATCTTTTTTGGGTAGTATGAGACCTGTTTTCCCAATGATTGTGGGAATATCACCCACTGCCGATCCTATGGGTATACAACCACAAAGCATGGCCTCTGCCAAGGCATTTGGAAATCCTTCAGACATGGAAAGCTGAAGGTAAAATCGGTGTTTGTTAAGTTCTGATTTGAGAGAATCGGCATTTAGCTCTCCTATAAGGTGTATATTTTTTGATTTGCTAGGATAGTTTTGATCACCTACGATGGTGAATGTGCAGTCAGGAAAACTCCCAGCTAGGAATTCAATCAGGTCAATTCCTTTGATCAGTGCCCTTGTAGGATGGGATATTCCTTTGGCGATGGTGATAAATGAATTTGAAGTTCTTTCTTGGCCTAAGTCCTTCCAGAATTCATGATCAAATCCATTATAAATCACTTCAATTGGCGTTTGAAGAGATGGAATAAGGTTCTTAAGCCCTTGCTTCGTGGGAATGTTTTCATCATATTTATAATCATATCCAACCAAAGAATCAGCTACAGGGAGTATCTTAGTACAGTTTTGAAAACTATAGACCGTGGCTTTTCTTAGCCATTTTTTTCTAAAGTTTCCATATTGTATAACAGGCATATTGGTAGCATCTGTACCACCTGATTGGATATATGTTTTGATTCCAAACTTTTGGCCAAACCAGACAGGTAATATGCTGTGGTAGCCCCCAAAAAAGCACAAGTACTTGTTGGTAAATGGTAAGAATAGCAACAATTGAAAGAATTGTAAAAGGAAAAAAAATGGAAGCAAAACTGGTGATTGAGTGAATTTCAAACATTTCACCTTATAAGATTCATGTAGCATTGCTACATCTCTTTGGGTGAAAGCAGTTTCAACTGGATAGATGTATAAAAGCATTAGGGTTTT
Organism: Belliella kenyensis; assembly: GCF_022549675.1. Taxonomy (GTDB): domain Bacteria; phylum Bacteroidota; class Bacteroidia; order Cytophagales; family Cyclobacteriaceae; genus Belliella; species Belliella kenyensis. The sequence continues at coordinate 249,482 of NZ_JAKZGR010000006.1, forward strand.
TCTTTCTGTCAAACACTCAACTTGATGGCTAATCTTTCGAGAAAAACATCCATTTTTTTCCTCAATGTTGTTTTTTCTATCGCTTTGTTTTTTCTGAATATGAAATATTGGTAATCTTTTTCTTCGTAAAAAACACTGTATGTTTTCATTTCTTCCAAGTAGAATCCGAATTGTTGGAGTACACCGATTAGCTTGGAAGTATCTAGTGGCTGATCTATAACTTGAAGTTTTTCAGGCTCATTTTTAATCATCCATTCTAGGAACCTAGGTGAGGGGATGTGAACGAAAATGACTGAGTTTTCATGTGCATGTTTCGCAATATTGGCAAATAAATTTTCATGCTGATCTACAGGAATATGTTCCAAAACATCAGGAAAAACAAAGAAGTCGAAAGACTTGCCATTCTTTTCAAAATCAGACATGTCTGATACTTCAAAACTGAGGTTCTTTTGAGTCGACCACAGTTTTTTTGCTTTTTCTATGCTGATTTTGCTGATATCTACAGAAAGTACATGGCCAGACTTAAGCCTTGAGGCAATCAATTGACTAACTGTACCTATTCCGCAACCAACTTCGAGCACTTTGTGATGTGATTGAAGTCCAGCTTTTATCAGTTTATGAATGATACTCAGATGTCGTGAATTCACACCAGTTTTTTCTTGCTTCTCTGCAAATTGATCATAGAAGCCTTCTACTTTTTCTTTACTGGTGCTCATGATTTTTTCTTTTTGAATTCGAATGCAATGCCTCCTATGAAAATCAAAAGCCAAATATATTGAGCAGCAACATTGATAGGCTTGGTCTTGTAATAACTATCCGGTTCAAAACGCATTTCTACCTTACTGTTTCCAGTTGGAACTTCAATTCCTCTCAATAGATAATTGGTGCGGACGATATCAGTTTCCTGATCATTCACATACGCTTTCCAGCCAGCAGGGTAGTAAATTTCAGAAAATACAACCAAGCCGCCTTTATCGGCATCGACTTCATAGCGTAGAATGTTTGGACTTTGGTGTGTTAGTTTTACTTCTCCAGCGCCCGCTGTAATACTTCCAAATTCTTCTGAATTGATTGTTGCTTCAGCAAGTGTATTGAGTTCTTTGATGAGGCTTATTTCCTCATTGTTTGAGGAGACATTCCTAATGGAGAGTGGCATCCATGCATAGCCATTTGCCATTGGGTTTTCAAAAACAGCATTTTCAGATTGGCCAGCCATGATGTATTTTGTATTGAGCATGTTTAGTGCTGGAATACTTTCAAAATCAAAGTTGCCTTCTTGAGCTTTCTGAATAAATTGGCTCATTTCTGGATGGATAACGTTTTCAATCAGTTCCTGATACCTGCGCATTTTTGCACCATGGTATCCACCAATGCTATTGAAGAAATAAGATGTTCTGGCATCATTGAACGGGTTTCCTAAGTTTAAAACTCTGAAATAACCTTGATCTTTGAGGATCACCTTATCAGCTGGGCTTGGTGAAAAGAATTGAGCCGATGGGTTGTATTCGAATGCATCGGCATTCAAATATCGCTTATTGATCAGCCAAAGGTCCAAAGTCAATAATAAAGATATTCCTAGTCCCACTACAGGAATGGAAAGTTTCTCTTTCAATGCTGCCCAAATCAAAGCACCTGATAAGGTGATGAAAATAAAACTTTTGAAAGCACTTCCCCTAAGCATAGCTTTACGGTCATCTTGAATGGATCCAATAAGCCAATCCGGAAGATTTGTGTCAGCAGGTGAACGAAATCCAAAAATACCAGCAACCAAGGCAAAGAGTAAAGCCACTCCAGCAGTACAACCAAGTGCAATGAGGAGATTTTTGATAGTTTTATTATTTGATGGATTGGTAAAAAGCTGTTCTAATCCTAACGTTCCGAGCAAAGGAATAGAAAATAGGGCTATGCACAATGCCATAGATACAGCCCTGAATTTATTGTAACCAGGAAGGTAATCAAATATTGCATAGTTCAACCATTCCAAGTTTTTTCCCCATGCTAGAATTAATGAGATCACAGTTAGACTCAAGAATGCATACTTGTAATGTTTTGGTGCATAAATCAGCCCTAGAACAAAAAGAAAAATCATAATAGCTCCTCCATAGATAGGTCCTCCTGTACCAGGCTGATCTCCCCAATAAGTAGGCGCACCTTCTACAAATCCTCTGATTTGAGCATTGTCAACACCATTTGCTCTTAGAGCTTTTTCAGTATTTGAATCCTTACCCAGTGCTTCTCTGCTTCCACCACCATAGAAATATGGAATCAGGAGGGTAAAAGTTTCTCCCTTTCCTTGCGACCAATTGAAAGCATACTCTTTGTCCAATCCCTTGGCTCCATCGGTGGAGTTATTCAAATTAGAAGGTCCTCTTGTCGAATATTGGCCGTATTCATAGACGCTTAAAAATCTACTGATGTTGCCACCCACTGCGATAACAGTTCCTAAGACCAAAATAGCTGCAACTTTTGCAAAATCTGGTAAAGCTTTGGCTTTAATGTATTGATAAAGCACTGCTATCAAATAAACTACAACGATGATCACCGTATAATAGGTGATTTGAATATGATTGAATTTCAACTGTAGCAAAAGTCCAAGGGTGAAAATTCCAAGACCTAATAGTTTTTTGTTGTGAAATGCCAAGTGTATCCCTGCAAGAATAAGTGGGATTAAACAAATCGCCCAGATTTTGGCATTGTGTCCCGCATCTATGCTGATGATATGGAAAGAATTGAAAGCAAATGCAATGGCACCAATGATCGAAAATTCAGGCCGAACTTTGAAACTCAAAAGAAGGATATACATAGCCACCATTCCGAAAAATATGGAATTGATAGGGTGGGGAAGTCCCAATGTCAAAACTTTGAGGATATAGTTGGTGATGTCACCAGCTATTTCAAAACTCACCAAATATGCAGGCATCCCACCAAACATGCTATTTGACCACAATGCTTCCTCCCCTGTTTGTGCACGATGATCTAAGATTTCTTTTGCACCACCTTCCCATTGGAGGATGTCGTTCTGAAAGATAATTTTCCCTTCAAATACTGCTGGAGAAAAATAAAAAAGGGTGATGAGATAAAATACAGCTATGCTGATCAGGTGAGGCAGAATATTTTTTTTCAGGTTGTTTGACATTTCTTTCTGTTACATTTCTGATAATCTCTGCAAAATAAACAAATAAAAGCATTGTTCGGGCTAAAAATGTAGATATACTGAAAAGCAATCAGTTGGACTGCTCTTTTTATTCTGACATTCAAAAGCTTGGAACTGTCTACCCTTTTCACAAATAAATTCCTATTTTTGCACAAAATAGAATAGACAGCATGTTTGATAATCTTAGTTTAAAATTAGATAAAGCTTTTAAGACCCTAAAGGGTACTGGGAAAATTACGGAGATCAACGTAGCTACTACGGTCAAGGAAATCAGAAGAGCTTTGATCGATGCTGACGTCAACTATAAAGTTGCAAAAGAAGTCACAGACACCATCAAGGAAGAAGCTCTTGGTAAGGATGTACTGATATCAGTATCACCGGGTCAATTGTTGGTCAAAATCACGCAGGATGAGTTGACCAAATTGATGGGAGGGACCAAAGTAGATGTCAACATCAAAGGAGATCCAGCAGTAGTTTTGATTTCTGGTTTGCAAGGATCAGGTAAGACGACTTTTTCGGGCAAGTTTGCTAGCTATCTTAAGAAACAAGGTCGTCAAGTATTGCTTGTGGCATGTGATATATATCGCCCCGCTGCGATAGACCAATTGAAGGTATTGGGAGAGCAGATAGGGGTAGAGGTGTATGCAGAGCCAGAGAATAAAAATGCACTTCAAATTGCTGACAATGCGATAGCTTATGCTAAGAAGACTGGTAAAAAGACTGTAATCGTCGATACAGCTGGTCGACTTGCAGTAGATGAGCAGATGATGAAAGAAATAGAGGCTTTGAAAAAGGCTCTAAATCCTTCAGAGACCCTGTTTGTGGTAGATTCCATGACTGGACAAGACGCTGTGAACACCGCAAAGACTTTCGATGAAAGATTGAATTTTGATGGAGTTGTATTGACTAAGTTAGATGGTGATACAAGAGGTGGTGCTGCAATCTCTATTCGTCACGTTGTCAACAAGCCAATTAAATTTATCTCCACAGGAGAAAAAATGGAGAATTTGGATGTTTTTCACCCAGATAGGATGGCACAGAGAATTCTCGGAATGGGTGATGTGATCTCATTGGTGGAGCGAGCACAGCAGACATTTGATGAAGATGAAGCCAAAAGAATCAACGCTAAAATCCGTAAAAATCAGTTCAATTTCGATGATTTTCTCTCTCAACTTGAGCAGATCAAGAAGATGGGAAATATCAAAGATCTTATGGGGATGATTCCTGGTATGGGCAAAGCCATGAAGGGATTGGATATTGATGATGATTCATTCAAACCAATAGAAGCGATTATCAGAAGTATGACACCATATGAGCGTGAAAATCCCGATGTTATTGATGGAAGCCGCAGAAAAAGATTGGCCAATGGAAGTGGTAGATCTATCACTGAAGTCAACAATCTTTTGAAGCAATTTGGAGATATGCGAAAGCTAATGAAGCAAATGAATAAAATGGGAGGGGCACAAAAGGCATTGGGTAACATCATGCCTAAGATGGGCAGAAGGTAAGCTATTTAGCAATTTTCTTTTATAAGAAAAAAAGGCTGTTACGAAAAAGTAACAGCCTTTTTTGATGAATTTTTCAAACTAGAGATTATTTTACTTTTATCACAAATGTTTTCTAAAAAGTAAAATCCGAAAAAGTGATTTTCTACATTTACTCCAGAGTAAGTATTTATTCAAACAAAAGTAAACTACTGCATTAATATCCTTTAATATCTAATATCAATTAATATCTGAATCTTGAAAACTCCCTAAGAAATTTTGTTTACTTGGATATTTGTGAATGTACATATCAAAAAATACAATTTATTTTAAGCTGAAGTAAAACACAGGCTTCATCAACTTTCTTATCCCAATCCATACCTTTTGCCCGGTTTTGCTCTGATCAATCCTTCAAATTCTAAACTTAATAGTTTGGAGGCTAATTCTGAGATGTTTAGTTCAGTCTGAAGAGACAGTTGGTCTATATCGAGTTCTCCTTTTTCTTTTAATATATTCAGTATAAGTTGATCTTCTTTGGGCAGTTGTGACCAGGCCTTTTCTTTAGTGAATTTGCTTGTCTGTGGGTCTTCTTTTGACCAAGAGAGTGCCTCCTCTATATCAGATACCCCCGTGTAGATGCTTGCTTTCATTTTGCTGATCAATTTATTGCATCCTTCACTATGTGGAGATTGGAGGTTGCCAGGTACTGCAAACACTTCTTTGTTGTACCCATAAGCTATTTCAGCTGTGATCAATGCACCTCCTTTGATGGCAGCTTCTACTACCACAATCGCATCAGATAGTCCAGCAATAAGCCGGTTTCTTTGAGGGAAGTTACTGGGGTGCATCGTAGATCCCGGCAAATACTCACTTGCTAGCCCGCCAGAATGACACATTTCTTTAGCAATACTGGCATGAGCAGATGGATAGATTTTGTCTACTGAAGACCCCATGAAAGCTATAGTAGGCAAATCAAGCTGAAGTGCTGCTCTATGAGCTTCGATATCTATACCATATGCTAGACCACTGATAATGGTAGGTTTATAGGGTGCTAGATCTTCAATGATCTTTCTGGTGACTGATTTTCCATATTCTGTGCAAGTTCTAGTCCCCACTATTCCTACACTTCGAGTGGGATTGAGGTCGCATTTGCCTTTTTTGAACATTATAAGCGGAAAATCATCAATATTTTTTAACCTCAGAGGATAATCATCACTTGAGAAAGAAATGATTCCTATATCCTTTTTGATACATTGACTAATGATTTGATCAGCTTTAGGAAGGTTGTCCTCAAACTGCTTTCTTATCTCAATGATAGACGAACTTATCCTACTGATCTTTGAAGCTTTTCCTTTTGTAATATCAAGAAAACCTTTAGCACTTCCTGCGTGCGCAAGAATGCTTCTAAATACAGCAGGGCCTATTTTTGGGACCAGACTTAATGCCAGTTCATACTTTAGATTTTCACTCGGGTTTGACATGCATGGTATCCCTGATATTTACTAAAAATTTCTTTATTTGATGTAGCTTGTCTATCATCTGCACTTTATCAAAAACTTTCGATTGATCTTTTTTGATCGCTTCTTGTGCACCTTGTAAAGTAAACCCTTTTACTTTTACCAATTGATAGATGTACCTGATTTTTTCAATATCCTCTTTTGTAAATCTACGGTTGCCTTTTTTATCCTTTTTGGGGTTGATCATTTCAAACTCCCCTTCCCAATACCTGATCAATGAAGGAGCTACCTTAAAAATAGCAGCAACCTCACCTATTGAAAAATACTTTTTCTCTATATCTCTTTCTTTATAGGGCACCGTATAGATATTTTTAAATTTTAAATAATTCTTATCCTATAAAAGCTTCTAAAAATCAACGCTTCTACAATGACTTTTATTGAATTTATATTTTCTTATGATCAAAATTAACATTTTTTTCTTTTTGAAGAAAAATTTTACCGATTAAGGCCAATTTCATTTTTTTGTATTAGAAGATTAGATAAATGTCTCATAAAACCTTATATTTTCAATTAAAATAAAATAATCACGCTAAATCAATGGCATTCTACAGGTATATAATTCTTATTTTAATGTTCCATTGTCTAGCGTTTACCCACTTTTGTAATGCTCAGATAAGTACTGTAGGTAAAGAGTTTTGGGTCGGATTTATGGAAAATCATGGATCTGGAAATGCTTTAGATATTGGAATGATAGTCATAACTGCCTCAGAAGATGCAGTGGGCGTCATTTCCTATTCAGGAAGGTCTGTCAATTTTAATATCCGCTCTGGTGAACAATTTATTCATCGTATAACGAATGTGGATATTTTGCATAGGACCTCTGGCGTAGTTGAGCAAAAAGGAGTTTTTATTCAATCTTCAGGTAAAATTTCTGTTTATGCTTTCAATGAGAGAATAAGAAGTGCAGATGGTACAGTAGTATTACCTGCAAATGCATTAGGCAAAGATTATATAATCACATCCTATTTTGAAGTAAGTGACACGAGAATCACAAATGTCAATTATCCGAACCTATTGGGGACTGTAATTGACAGCTATGAGTCTACCATGCTTGTTGTGGCAGTGGAAAACAATACGAGAGTAGAAATCATCCCAACAGCCAATACTACCTCAGGACAAATCCAAGGAGTACCTTTCGAGATTACCTTGAATTCGGGACAATCTTACCAGTTGAAAGCAAATCAAGACCTAACAGGAACACGAGTAAAAGTAATAGGGGCAAATGTAAATGACTGTAAAAATATTGCTGTTTTTGAAGGGAATAAATATACTTGTATAGGTAATTGTGGACTTGCAGGGGATCACCTATTTCAGCAATCTTACCCTATCAATACATGGGGGTCTGAGTTTCTTCATGTACCATTTACAGGAAGGACATCAGGAGAATTGCTGAAAATCATCGCGTCAGAGCCAAACACAGTGGTGACAATCAATGGAAACGTAGCGGGAACAATAGGAACTGGTCAATTTATTGCAAGGAATTTCTCACATACAGAGACTGCAGCCATTACGGCAAACAAACCGATTTCTGTGACAAGTTTTGCTAAAAGTATGGATTGTAATCTCCCCGGGTTCAATTCGGGTATGGGAGACCCCTTCATGCTAACTTATAGCCCAAATCAGCAACTCTTACGTCAAGTTACTTTTAACGCCATAAATCTACCTGTTATTGCATCCCATTATGTAAATATCATTGTTGGGTCTGGCTCTGTAGGCAAGACTTTCTTGGATGGACAAGGTATCGGTGGTCAATTTACCGCTTTTCCAAACAATCCAAACTATTCCTATGCTCAAGTAAATATCAATCAAGGGGTTCATAACTTGGTGAACGAAGATGGCTTTATTGGATATGTATATGGCTTTGGAGAGATGGAGTCTTACGGCTATGCAGTAGGGGCGAGTTTGGACAATTTAAATTTTGCAGTGAGTGCAGATTATGGCTTTGAGGTCGAGGGGGAGCAAGTGGCATGTTTAGACTATGAGGGATTGTGGAAGATTGTTCCAGAAAATGAATTGTTTGAATATTTTGTCTGGGATTTTGGTGATGGTTCAGATCAAGTGGAAGGTCAAGAAGTAGCTCACACCTTTTTGAATGAGGGAGTATACGAAGTATTGATAATTGCTTCTTTGAGTCCTGAGAGTTGTGATGGTCAGGAAGAAATAAGGTTTGAAGTAAGGGTAGAGGGTTTTGAGGGTGAGATATCAGGACCTATCAGCGTATGTCCTGATATTGAGGAAATTGAGTATGAGTTTCTGATAGAGAAAGAAATATCCAAAGTGGAGTGGGAAGTAGAAGGTGGAGAAATAATTGAAACTATTGACAACAAAGCGATTGTCAGGTGGGGTGCTGCAAATACAGCTGCTAAACTTTTTGCTAGAGCATATAACTTAGAAGGCTGTCCTGGAAATCAAATTGAATATGATGTAAGGATAAATAATCAAATAGATTCAGGAACAGTTCTCGGTGAAGACGATATTTGTTTTGATGGGATTACTGCTCACACCTACACTGCATCAAATCCCCTTAATGGTAGAGGGTATGAATGGTTTGCCACAAATGGAGAAATTATCGGATCAAATCTTGGACCTGAAGTACAGATCAATTGGATAGAAGAAAATTCTCAAGGATCTGTTTGGTATAGAGAATATAGCTTAATCAATGATGATTGTGAGGGGATCTCAGAGGCCCTTGAAGTGAATGTAGGTCAATTATTTTTAGTAGGTGTAGAAGATATTGTTCATGTTACTTGCTATGGAGAGAGTTCTGGAGAAATTACCATTCAGATTCAAGGAGGTATAGGACCTTATCAATTGGAGTGGAATCATGATAGCAGTTTTAATTCTACGTTGGCTACAGGATTGGCTGCTGGTATCTATGAGGTAAAAGTTACGGATCAAAGTGGGTGTGAAAGAATCATTAGAAATGTTGAAGTTACACAGCCTGATATATTGGAGGTTATGGATATTTCCCTCACTGAAACAAGTTGTTATGGAAGAAGTGATGGTGAAGCCATCCTCACTGTAATGGGAGGGAGTTTACCTTATATCATAAACCACCCACATCAGATGCAGGAAGATAATGTTTTTGTCCTTAGGGACTTAGAAGGGAGGTTGTATGAGCTTGAAGTAGTGGATGCTGAGGGGTGTGTCTTGCCAGTAACTTTCACAATCGACTCTCCAGAACCTTTGGCTGTAGATGTGAGAGTAGAAAAATTTGCATGTCCAGGAGAATCCAATGGAATTCTTAGTGCGTTTCCTTTGGGTGGAGTGGGGCCATTTAGATACTTTTGGAGCTGGGATAATTCCCAAGGCGAGCAAATTTTTGATATCTCTAGAGGGGAGTATGAAGTCACTGTATACGATAGTAGAGATTGTATTGGATATGGTACAGGACAAATGATAGAATCGGATCCTATAGTAAGAATGCCAACTGGCTTTGATCCAAGAGATGGAATACTAGAAGGGGTTTCTAATTGTGAGATATCATATGATCTTTTGATCTATAGCAGATGGGGAGAGTTGATCTACAAAAATAATACTGGGTGGGATGGTCAGATCAATGGCAATGCGGCACCTATTGGATCATATACATTTGTATTGACTTATAATTATATCCTGAATGGGGAGGCCAAAACAGGACAAACTGCTGGAAGCTTCATTTTGGTAAGATAGTTTTTATAAATCCTTGTGAACTTATCTACAGATATTTTTAATATTGTATTCAATTACCTTTTAAACCAAAACATTCAAATGAAGCAAATCTTAATCACCGGGGGTGCAGGCTACATTGGTTCTCACACAGCAGTGGCACTAGTAGAGTCTGGCTATACACCAATCATCATTGACGATTTTTCGAATTCAGAAAAAAGTGCACTTGAAGGATTGAAAAAAATTTTGAACCTAGAAGTGAAAACATACATTGGTGATTGCAGTGACCATGCATTAGTTGAAAAAATTTTTAGCGAAAACGAAATTTCTGGTGTAATACATTTTGCTGCAAGTAAAGCGGTAGGAGAAAGCACTCAAATTCCTTTGAAATATTATGCAAACAATATCGGCTCCTTGCTAGTGATGCTTGAAACGATGAGAAAGTTCGATGTAAAAAATATAGTCTTTTCTTCATCCTGTACAGTTTATGGTCAGCCAGATGAGTTGCCTGTATTGGAAAGTACACCTAGAAAGGATGCTGAAAGTCCTTATGGCAATACAAAAAAAATCTGTGAAGACATACTTCATGATCATGTTAAAAGTAAGTCCGGTGCCAAGATCGTATCATTAAGGTATTTTAATCCTATTGGTGCACATCCCAGTTCAGAGATAGGCGAGTTACCTTTGGGAGTACCTGCTAACTTGATTCCTTTTGTGACTCAAACAGCAGCAGGTTTGAGAGAAAAATTAACAGTATTTGGGGATGATTACAACACCAAGGATGGTACATGCGTGAGAGATTATATACATGTTTTGGATTTAGCAGATGCTCACGTTAAATCTTTAGAATACCTAGATAATCAAGAAGACAATTTTATCGACACTTTCAATGTGGGTACTGGAAATGGTAATACTGTACTCGAGGTAATACAGGCTTTTGAAAAGGTATCAGCAAGAAAACTCAAATATGAATTAGGACCAAGAAGACCGGGTGATATAGAAAAAGTGTGGGCAAATACTGATAAAGTCAATAAAGTACTAGGTTGGAATGCAAAATACAGCTTAGAAGAATCCCTCAGAGATTCATGGAATTGGCAAAAGCGCCTTAGTAATTTATGACAAAGAGGTTGAATCTATCAACTGATACTCTAATACGAGAATACATGTTGATAAGATTCTTTAATTATATTGTGTTGATATTCAAGAATTTAACTTGTTTAAGGATAAATACCTTACATGAAGAAAGAAATTAATTTACAACTCAGTCCGAAAGAAGCTTACGATGATGTTGTGTTTCAAGAAGTAGTAGCGAAAAAACTGGGTCTGAATCTTCGAGAACAGCAATTTGAAGCAAGACAAGTAAAAAGATCCATAGATGCTAGAGGTAGACAGGTTAAGGTGAATGTCTCGGTAGAGGCTTTTATTGATGAACCAGCTACCCCGCTTCTTCATACTTCCAAAGCGTATAAAGATGTAAGTCTTGCAGATCCTATCATCATTGTTGGTGCAGGGCCTGCGGGTCTTTTTGCAGCTTTGAGAGCGATAGAACTGGGAGTGAAGCCCATCTTAATCGAAAGAGGGAAAGATGTAAGGTCAAGGAGAAGAGACCTTGCAGCTATCAACAAAGAACATATTGTCAACCCAGAATCAAATTATTGTTTTGGTGAAGGAGGAGCTGGAACATATTCAGATGGAAAGCTTTATACTAGGTCAAAGAAGAGGGGTGATATTAGGAGAATCATGGAGATTTTTGTAGCTCATGGAGCTACAGAACAGATTTTGGTAGATGCACACCCACATATTGGCACCAACAAGCTACCCAAAATAGTTACTGAACTAAGAGAATCTATCATTCAAGCAGGAGGTGAAGTCTTGTTTGATACCAAAGTGGTGGATTTTATTCTCGATAATAATGAAATGAAAGGTGTGATTACTCAGGATGGAGAGAAGATACATGGAGTAGGGGTGATACTTGCTACTGGACATTCTGCAAGAGATATATTTCAATTGCTACATCGAAAAAAGATATTGATTGAGTCAAAGCCTTTTGCACTTGGAGTTAGAATAGAGCACAGTCAAAATTTAATTGATCAAATCCAATACAATTGCGAAATAGATAGGGGACCTTATTTACCTGCTTCGAGTTATGCTTTGGTTCATCAGACCTATTTTGAACAGAAGCAAAGAGGAGTCTTTTCTTTCTGTATGTGCCCAGGAGGATTTATAGTGCCAGCAGCTACTTCTCCAGGGGAATTGGTGGTGAACGGGATGAGTCCAAGTAGGAGAGATAGTCAGTTTGCAAACTCAGGAATTGTAGTTGCAGTTGAGTTAGAAGATTTACCATCTTATCAAAAATATGGTCCACTCGCAGCTATGGAATTTCAAGCAGAAATAGAAAAGAAAGCTTGGTTATTGGGCGGTCAGTCTCAAGTTGCTCCCGCCCAGCGTATGGTCGATTTTGCCAATAGAAAAGTCAGTACTTCTCTGCTAGATACTTCTTATCAGCCAGGATTGAAATCTATCAATATGCATGATGTATTGCCTCCATTTATCTCCAATCGACTTGCTGACGCATTCCAAGCTTTTGGAAAGAAAATGAAGGGCTACTATACCAATGAATCTCAGTTGATCGGTGTAGAAAGTAGAACTTCATCTCCGGTCAGAATTCCGAGAGTCAAAGAAACATATGAGCATCCTGTTATCAAGCGATTATATCCTTGTGCCGAGGGTGCAGGATATGCAGGAGGAATTGTCTCGGCTGCTATGGATGGAGAGCGATGTGCCGAGCATCTCATTGCGGCTTATGTAAGTAAGGAAATATGAATAACTTAGAAAATTATTACAAATGAAAATAATAGCAATAGGTAGGAACTATACAGAGCATATAGAGGAATTGAATAATGAGAGACCTTCCGAACCAGTGGTTTTTCTAAAGCCTGACACAGCAGTGTTGAAAAATAACATGCCTTTTTATCATCCTGATTTTTCAAAAAATATTCATCATGAGGTAGAATTGGTGTTAAAGATCAACAAAGAAGGTAAATATATCCAGCCTGAATTTGCTCATAGGTACTTTGATGAAATCGGAATAGGTATAGACTTTACGGCCAGAGATCTTCAAGACAAATGTAAAGCAAAAGGCTTACCATGGGAGATTGCAAAGGGATTTAATGGTTCTGCTCCTGTAGGGGAGTTTCTTCCAGTAGGTGAATTCAAAGCACTCAATGATATAAATTTCCACCTAAACATCAATGGGGAACTAAGACAAAAAGGAAGTACCAAGATGATGTTGTTCGATTTCTCGGTAATTATTGCTTATGTTTCACAATTTTTTACTTTAAAAAAGGGAGATCTTATATTTACTGGAACACCTTCAGGAGTAGGCAAAGTATCCATTGGTGATAGACTTGAAGCATTTATTGAAGACAAAAAGCTATTGGATTTTGAAGTTAAATAAGCTAGTCCTTATCATTCTTTGTCTTTTTAGCTTTAGCCTACAAGCTCAAGACTACTTATTTCCTGTCAAGCCTGGTCAGAGAAACTACTTATCAGGAAATTTTGCAGAAATACGTCCAAATCATTTTCATAGTGGTATAGACGTGAAAATTGGAGGTGTAGACGGCGAGCCCATTTTGGCAATTGCCGATGGGTATGTCTACAGGCTAAAAGTGTCCTCCTTTGGCTATGGGAATGTGCTTTATATTAAACATGATGATGGCTCATCCTCAGTATATGCGCATTTGCAAAAATTCAGTCCGAAAATTGCTCAATGGATGCACAATCAAATGTACGCTGCTAGAGAAAATGAACACGAGGCATTTCCCTCTCCAGAAGATTTGATTGTCAAGAGAGGTGAAGTGATCGGGAATGGAGGGAATACAGGAAGTTCGGGTGGCCCTCATTTACATTTTGAAATAAGAGATAGCTTAGATCGGGCAATTGATCCATTGACTTTTGGTTTCTCAAAAGAAGTGAAGGATAACACTCCGCCTATCCTATACAAAGTGGCACTAAAGCCATTGACTTATGAATCCAGAGTCAACGGAGTTTTTGAAAGACAAGAGTTTACTCCCATTTTAGAAGGAGGGAAATATGTACTGCCCCAACCTGTGAAAATTACAGGAAAAGTAGGATTAGAGGTCTATGCAGTAGACAAAAAGGATGACGTACATAATATTTTTGGAATCCCCAAATATGAGTTGTGGGAAGATGATAGATTAATATATAAAATCAATGTAGACCATATAGATTTCAATATTGGTCGATTTTTGTTGACACATACTTACCAAAATAAATTTACAAGACTCTATCCTTACCCAAACAATCCTATGAGATTGTATGAAAAGGATTCCATAAATGAAGGCTTGGTGATGGCTATGGAAGGTCAATCAAAGAAATTGCTTGTTCAAATGAGCGATGTTTTCGGTAATCGAAGAGCTTTAGAAGTACTCGTGGAGGGAGAGATGCCGGTCGTTCAGTTTGGTTCATCAGTTTCTGATGAAAGTAAGACGAAACTGAGATATGAAAGGGAAGTGCTGGTGGTAGACACTAAGTTGTCACAAGAAGGTAACTTAGCCAAAGTCTATGTGGGAAGCAAATATATGGAGATTGCTCCTGCCTATGTCGAAAAAGGCAGAAGAACGTATGTTTGGGATATGAACTATGCTATCCCAGACAGCATAGATCTATGCACTGAGGTGATCAAACCCAATGTGATTCAAAAGATTCCCTTTGGAAAAGAATTAAATTTCAGGAATGAAAATGTTAGCTTAAGGTTCAGTGAAAATTCCCTTCTAGATGATCTCTTTTTACGATTGCAAACCAAGACTGAAGCCAGTGGACTTTCTGTAATGATCAATTCGTCAGGAGATTATCTTCAGCAAGCTGTAGAAGTGATTCTACACGGAGCTACAACTAATTCAAAAAAAGATCAACTTCACGTATATTCCGTTGCGGGTAACGGAAGGAAATCTTTTGTAGGAGGTACTTGGGAAGGAGAGGATATCAAGTTTAAAACCAGAAATTTTGGTACTTTTGTACTCGATTATGATGAGGAACCTCCTCGCATCAATCCAGTCAAGATTACAGCGCAAGAAATTCGATTTAGAATAAGTGATGATAAATCTGGTGTAAAAGATTTTGAAGCTTTTGTGAATGGAGAATGGGTGCTGATGAAATATGAGCACAAACAAGCTGTAATTTGGTCTGAAAAATTAAATAAACAACCTTTCAAAGGAGAGGTTTTATTGAAAGTGCGAGACATGGCTGGTAATGAATCCACCTGGACTGGTAATATTCAATAAACTTAACCTTAAAACAATTTGAAAATGTCACTAGAAGTAGGAAATTTAGCACCAAATTTTGAATCTATTGATCAAGATGGTAATCCAATCAAACTCTCTGATTTTAAAGGGAAAAAGGTGATTTTGTATTTTTATCCAAAAGATAATACTCCGGGTTGTACAGCGCAAGCTTGCGATTTGAGAGATAACTATGAAGCATTGCAAAAAGCAGGCTATGTAGTGCTAGGAATCAGCTCTGATTCAGCAAAGTCTCACCAAAAATTTATAGAAAAGCAATCTTTACCATTTTCGTTGATTGCTGACGAAGATAAGTCTGTGCATGAAGCCTATGGTACTTGGGTAGAAAAAGCTATGTATGGAAGAAAATATATGGGCACTGCTCGTACTACATTTGTAATAGATGAAGAAGGCAAAATCGAGGAGATTATCGATAAAGTCAAAACCAAAGAACACACGAAACAAATTCTCAAATAACAATATTCCAAACCAATGGAAAAACAACCTTTAGAACAACTCACAAAAATCTCAAGCCAAGTAAGACGTGACATCCTTCGCATGGTACATGCGGTACAGTCAGGTCACCCAGGCGCTTCATTAGGATGTACGGAATTTTTCGTAGCCCTGTATTTCAATCAGATGAAGCACGACAACAAGTTTAACATGGATGGTGCCAATGAAGATCTATTCTTTCTATCAAATGGGCACATTTCACCTGTATGGTATGCCGTGTTGGCTAGAAGCGGCTACTTCTCTCCAGAGGAGATGACAACTTTTAGAAAGCTTGATAGTAGGCTCCAAGGACACCCTGCCACTGAAGAAGGCTTGCCAGGTATCAGAATAGCCTCAGGATCTTTGGGGCAAGGACTTTCTGTAGCCACTGGAGCTGCTCAAGCAAAAAAAATCGATGGTGATGACCGTACTGTTTATGTCTTGATGGGAGATGGAGAGCAGCAAGAAGGTCAAGTATGGGAAGCAGCGATGTATGCAGCTCACCACAAAGTGGATAATTTGATCGCTACCATTGATTTCAATAGACAACAAATCGATGGACCTACCAAAGAAGTGATGGATCTAAAAGATCTGAAAGCAAAGTGGGAGGCATTTGGTTGGGAAGTGATCGAGACCAAGCAAGGCAACGACATGGCAGCAGTACTAGAAGGATTGGAAAAAGCGAAAGCCTTGACAGGTAAAGGCAAACCCGTATTGAACTTACTTCATACAGAAATGGGCTTCGGAGTGGATTTCATGGTAGGTACACACAAATGGCATGGAATCGCCCCAAGTGATGAGCAATTAGCCAATGCTTTGGGTCAATTGGAAGAAACTTTAGGAGACTATTAATCAAAGACAAAGATGGACAAGACATTAGATTTAAAATTTACATATACAGAGAAAAAAGATACCAGATCTGGATTTGGAGATGGTTTGCTTGAAGCTGGCCGCAAAAACCCAAATGTGGTTGGACTTTGTGCGGATTTGATTGGTTCTTTGAAAATGGGTGCATTCCAAAAGGAGTTTCCAGAGCGTTTTTTCCAAGTGGGTATTGCTGAGGCCAACATGATAGGTTTAGCAGCAGGTATGACGATCAACGGAAAGATTCCATTTACTGGGACTTTCGCAAACTTCTCTACAGGGAGAGTTTATGATCAAATCAGACAATCTGTTGCTTATTCTGACAAGAATGTGAAGATTTGTGCTTCTCATGCGGGCCTGACCTTAGGTGAAGATGGCGCTACTCACCAGATTCTAGAAGATGTGGGGATGATGAAAATGCTCCCTCATATGACTGTGATCAACCCTTGTGATTATAATCAGACAAAAGCAGCTACTATGGCCATCGCTGAATACGAAGGGCCTGTTTACTTGAGATTTGGACGTCCTAGCTGGCCTATATTTACTCCAGCAGATCAGAAATTCGAGATTGGAAAAGCTTGGAAAATGATCGAAGGTAAAGATGTGACAATCTTTGCCACTGGACATCTTGTATGGGAAGCAGTAGTGGCAGAAGCCATGCTTAGAGAAGAAGGTATCTCGGCAGAAGTGATCAATATTCATACAATCAAGCCTCTGGATGAAGAAGCAATTTTAGAATCTGTGAAAAAAACAGGTTGTGCAGTGTCTGCTGAAGAGCATCAACTCAATGGTGGCCTTGGAGATAGCATAGCTCAGACTTTGATAAGAAATAACCCAGCTCCTTTAGAATATGTGGGTGTGAATGATAGCTTTGGCGAATCAGGAACTCCTACAGAGCTAATGGAAAAATATGGTTTAAATGCTGAAAACATCGTGAAAGCAGCTAAAGCAGCAATTGCAAGAAAGTAATAGTTTGTTTTCTAAATATTTAAATAAGAAAATCCTGCATAAACATCATAGGTTTTTGCAGGATTTTTCGTTTTTTAAGAAATAGGTAGAAGATCCTATAGTCTTCAATCAATCCTATCCATCACTAATATTAACTTTTTTAACTTTTTAGAATAAGCCATTCTAGATACATTTTTGTAACCAGTTATATCTACTTCACCAATTTTTGTCCAGTTTTCTTCGTTAAGCTTTTTGACATATATTGTATTGCCTTTTGCACTCATGAGATGATATTTGTCTAGCCAGACAAAGTCTTCATTTGAACCTAGCGTATTACCAAAGTGGGTATAGGATCTGCCCTTTATATCAAATCCAATGATTTTGAAGGTCTGCTCACCCTTAATTTCTACCTCATCATTTTTATCAATATAGCTTATTACACTCGTTTTAGGCTGTCTGCGAATTGTTCTACCTACATTTTCACTTATAGTCAGCTTATCGTCTTTGCTATAGGGATAGATGAGTGTATTGGGTTGTCCCAATACAAACATTGCAGCTTTATTATCATACCAATCATAATAGCCTACTGGCTCTATGTCATCATAGAGTAACTCAGGTTCTCCAAAGTTGGTTGGATATAGCCAAAGCCTTTGCTTGCCACTTTCTTCGACAGTCACAGCAGATACGTACAAGCCACAATCTGTAAGTCTTGGAGAGTATTCATTTTGATTGTTGGTCTTTGTCAAGTTGGTGAATTTACCTGTCTTAAAATTATAAATGATAATATCAAAATTCCCAGTATCATCAGCTGAAGAAAATGCCATCTGGGTATCATTTATAAAGCTGGGCTGATTATCATAACCTTTTCTATCGGTGATTTTTGAGACTTGTCCCAATTCAATCTTTTTTCCTGATTTTTTTACATCTATAGAAATCAAGTCACTGTTCCCTTGAGCGTTCAAATGATTTCTCGACAGCAAAGTGAGTACAATGCCAAGCAAAACATATTTTATCATTATTCATTTATTTTTCAAAAACTAAATTACAAAACTAAGGTTAGATTGAAGTGGAAAAGCTGAAACTTTATAATCAAGATAATTTGAACTCTCTCCGAAATCAAGGGGATGAGCTTGCTGAATCAGCTGTTTTGACTTTATTGTCTAGACCAGAACTTGTTTCAAAGCTAAACTTATTGGATATGTTTCCCGATGTATCCCAAATCGAGACGCTCCCGGTAGACCTAAAGTTATATTTTGAATCTTTTAATGATTTACCATCATGGATAAATGTAGAAAAAGTAAAAATTGCGCATGATTTTTTTGATCGAAATGCTAATTATTACTTGAGTATGCTAGGCTTTTATTCTTTACCTTATTGCTATGCATTTGCTGATGGAGCTCAAGTGCTATACAGGTCACGCAGAATTACTGAAGATATTGGGATGAGACTTGCGGAGACTACATTATTTGTAATGGATGTATTTATGCCCGGTAATTTTTTACAGCATGCTGACGGCCTTTGGACAATAGCTAAAGTAAGGTTGATTCATGCTTATAGTAGGTATTTTATAAAATTGAAATCCAAAGATTGGGATCAGAATTGGGGCGTTCCGATCAATCAGGAGGATATGTTAGGTACCAATTTGGCTTTTAGTCTTTTGGTAATTAGAGGTTTTGAAAAATTAGGGGTTTTCCCAGGTAAAAAAATACTCGAGGCAGTTTTACATTACTGGAAAATAGTAGGTCACTTTATGGGTATTGAAACTCAATATTGGCCTGACTCGGCTAAAGAAGCGTATGAGTTAGAAAAGTTGATCAGAAAAAGACATTTGAAATCTTCAGAAGCTGGTCATTTTTTAGTGTCTTCATTGATCAATTTTTATAAATTTTCCATACCTGATAGTAGTCTTGCAAACCTTTCAGAGACAATTATTGCTTATTTTGTTGGGGAAAAAGTGTCATCTACATTAGGCATCAAGCAGTACGCTGAATTCCCAAAACCACTCTATAATTTTATACTGCAGTTTAGTTTCTTTAGGCAGTCTGGATTGAAGCCCAGCTATCATCGCATTAGGCGGGATTTTCAAATTCAAACACGAAACAATTTTGGGAAGGATGTTTCTTTAAATATCCCTGCGTTAATTCGTTCATAATCGTACACTTTTTGTCCGATTATAACCTGTGTTGATCTTAAAAACTGTTAAATTTGCGTAAAATTAGCGATTTTTTGCATTGGCATCCTTTTCGTACTTTAGACATCAAATGAGAAAGGTTATCACTACATTTCGAAAATTGCCCTTTGAATTGATCTTTTGGATCGGCGCACTGATTGGGATCTTGAGGATAGACCCCTACAGTGGTGATCACTTCAGCCTTTGCCCATTGGATAGCCTAGGATTCACATGGTGTCCAGGCTGTGGATTAGGAAGATCAATGAGCTTGTTATCCAAGGGCGATTTTCATGCATCATGGTCTATGCATCCGTTAGCGATGTTTGCATTTGCAGTGATTATCTTTAGAATTTATGAATTGATTAGAAACTTTAAAACAACACAACACAATGGCTAATGTATTAAAACACCTTCCTGAGCTTGAAGGTATGGAATTGGGTTA
Source organism: Belliella kenyensis (assembly GCF_022549675.1). GTDB lineage: Bacteria > Bacteroidota > Bacteroidia > Cytophagales > Cyclobacteriaceae > Belliella > Belliella kenyensis. The sequence goes on from NZ_JAKZGR010000006.1 coordinate 269,501, forward strand.
TATCCAAGGTATTTTGAAAAACATGGATGAGGATCAAGCAAACATGTTTGCGCAAGTATATCGCGCAAGAAGAAAGGACAATCAAATGATTCTAATTTTATGTTTGCTAGGATTTTTCGGATTTGCTGGCTTGCATAGATTTATCATAGGTCAAATTGGTCTAGGTATACTTTATTTGCTTACAGCTGGTTTGTGTTTCATTGGTACCATTGTCGATTTGATCAATTACAAAAGTTTGGCATATGAGTTCAATGTGAAAGTAGCTCATGAGACTTTGGCAATGATGTCTAATGCTAGTTATAATATAAACCAAAACCCAGAGCAAAATGGGAATTAAATTCAATCAATTTCTGGCATTATTCCTTATTGGTAGTTTTACTTGGGCTTGTGAAATGGATCAAGAGGGTGTCCCTAGGTATTATGAAGAATCTTTTGAGGGCATAAAAGAAATAGAAGTGAATGGTAGATTTCTTGAGGTCAGTTATGAAGGAAATGAAAATGCCACTATCGTAGAACTAGATGGCTATACCGAAGTGCCAGAAGGTAGCGATATTGAGATAAAATATAGGCAATCAGGCTCTAAACTGATAGTGGAAGTAAAAGGAGAGTCTTCCAATATAAACTTCTTCACCTTTGGAGGACAGAAGAAGGGATTCATAAATCTTTCAGGACCAGAGAATATTAAGCTTAATGTATTCAATAGTTCGGGAGCGATTGATATAAAGTATGTTCAGCATGATGAGATTGAGCTCAAGGTTAATTCAGGATCTATAAAAGCTTTGGCATTAGAAGTCAATAATATCCTATTGAAGGCAAGCTCTGGAAGTATCAAGCTTGAAAGCGCAGTAGGTGATGTCAATGCGCAAGTGAATTCTGGATCAATCAGGATGAATGAAATCAAAGGAAATGTGGATGTAAAGGCCTCCTCAGGAAGTGTCAGATTGGATGATGTAGAAGGATTGGTTAATGCTAAGGTGAACTCAGGATCGATTAAACTTGATCAGGTGAAGTATATAGGGGATCTATCAGTAAGCTCTGGCGGGGTATCTGCTACCGAATCAGGATTGAGCGAATTTACCCAATTGAAATCCAGTTCAGGAAGTATAAAAATTCAAACACTTACAGACTTGAAACTATTTGACTATGATCTGGTGGCAAATTCTGGCTCCGTTAGAGTAGGAGAGGATAAGTCATCTAAAAGACTTGAAATCAATAACGGTAGCAGTCATGTCATCAAAGGAAGAGCGAGTAGTGGCAGCATAAAAATCACTAATGATTAAATCAGCTAGAAAACTAAAACAAAAAGACCAGAAATTTTGCTGGTCTTTTTGTTTTGCAACTCCTTTATAGAAAAGAAACATTTTAAACTTCCTTTTTAAAATCCATCGATACAGAGTTGATACAATACCTGATACCACCTTTGTCAGTTGGTCCGTCAGGAAATCTATGCCCCAGATGGCTACCGCATTTGGCACATAAGATTTCTTCTCTGATCATAAAATGGGAATAATCCATCTCAACATCTATAGCATATTCATTCACTGGTTCAGTAAAAGCTGGCCATCCACAACCTGAATCATACTTTGCCTTGGAATGAAAAATTGGATTCCCACATCCCTTGCATTCATAGATTCCTGTTTCTTTATTCAAATAATACGCACCGCTATTTGGTCTCTCAGTACCTTTTTTTCTCAAAACGTGATAACTTAATTCGTCTAACTCACTTTTCCACTCCTCTTCATTTTTTTGGATTTCATATTCCTTATTACTCATGGCTTGCTTATTTGGTGGTGTTGGATGACTCTTGGATTTTAATTTTAGCTCTTAGCTTAAGATGATTCTTGGAATTTGATTTTATAAAAGATTCATTCATAAGTTGCGGTCTATATTGTCCATTTGCATACATCTCAGATTGATCTTTGTAGTGTTTACTAAATACATTTCCACTTTGACCTGTTGGAATGATAGACTCTGATGATTCTACATTTGCAAAATCAATAATTATTCTCATTGCAGCACCAGATTTTACATGATAAATTCCACTCCCATTCAGTTTGAAAGCTAGTTTATTTACTGCCTCCTCATTTGCGGGAACTGCACTTGATTTTACATTGAATATTCTATCTAAGGGCTTTTTAGCACCTAGCGGATGCTCGTGTACCAGGACTACAGCTTTTTCCCAAGTCCAATCTTCGCAGTTGCTTCCAAATTGATTACTAAGTTCTTTTAGACTTATGGTCAATGCTTTCTCGATGATTTCATTTCGGCTTTCTACTTGACTAGTATTCACATTGTTCCACCATGGAGAATTTTCGGTACTGATAAGGTTCGGGACACTTCTGATATATAGAAATGTACTTAGAAAATTTTCAAAATCTTCATTTCCTAATTCATCTGACATCATTAGTTTCAAGGTATGATACAACCATTTGTAATACAGAGTGGGTGCGGTATTTGATAATTTATGATCTCCATTCCATTTGCTCAAAGCTAATTTGATGGTTTCAAATCCTTCAAAAAGATTTGGGTTTACAGCATCAATCATGCTTTTGGCATTGATAGGGTGTTTTTCATTTATGGACTCTAATTGAAGGTTTTTTATATCTTCTTGAGTCCAATCATTTCTAGAATTTATTACTTTGGCAATTCTATCCCATCTGTCTCCTGGATAGTAATACCCAGGAAAAAATACTCCATTAGAAAGTGTGTCGGGCTGATTGTTTGCTGTAGCCACAAAGCCAGATGCTGGGTTGATAGACATTGGATTTTCTTCAAAAGGTAGCCACCCTTTGGGCTCATCTTTGTCAGTGCTTCCATTCAGAAATATCTTGCTATTCACATGCTTTGGTCTATTAGGTAATTTTGCTGCTGCCCACCAGGCGATGTTGCCTTTTTTATCTCCATACATTACATTCAATCCTGGAGCGTGTATAAGTCTTACTGCGTGTTCGACTTCATGAATATCAGCAGCATGAGCAAGCTTATAGGTAGCTTCCAAAGCCTTTGTGGGCTCTAGCAGATATACCCACCAAGAAGCTACAGGATTTGAAGTCAATTTTCCAATTTCTGGAATTACTTCATTCATAATCGGCCCATGGTAGGATTCATTTATTTCAAATTCTATGGTAGATTGACCTTTTACAGCTATTTTTTCTGTTCGATTTCTTATGGGAATGTATCCATTATTAAAGATAGTATGATTTGGCTTCAATGGGTCTACTTGCTCTTCATAGAAGTCTTGATCGTCATTTTCGAACATCGTCAATCCATAACTATGCGTTCTAGTATGTCCAACTAGGCCAAATGGTACGCCTGCCAGGTGATTGCCATAATAGCTGTATCCAGGGTATTCTATGTGAGCTTCAAACCAGACAGATGGTTGGGAAAAGCCAATGTGGGTGTCGTTGAGAAAGAGGACTTCTCCAGAGGCAGTTTTTTGAGGACTGATCACCCAGGCATTGCTTCCTTCCAATAGTGGTACTGGTATTTTGTCCAACATGCTCATGAGATTATCGCTCATGATTGCATTTTCATCTGTTCTTTTGGGATAGTTCAATGGGATGACATGGTGGCTAGGAAGTGTATGGATTGATAAGACTTCCATATGTGCTGGAGTTAGCGTACGTGCCATTTTTGTGACCAAGGGATCTGTTTTCATAGCCATCGCAAATGTAAAAGACATGTATCCAATAATGCCATGAATGTCTTCAGTTGTAAATAGTCGAGGCTTTGTTCCTAGCAAAGTATATTCTATGGGTAATTTCCCATTTTCTATATAGCTGTTAATTCCCGATAAGTAAGCATTGGTCGCTGCTTTCCAAGGAGATTTCTTATTATTGGCCCATACTGCATCGCTCCATTTGGCATGCTTGGGTATTCCTAGTGTTCTGAAAAATTTATCAACTTCTACCAAGTCTTCCCCCAAAATCTCAGCTAATGTACCTGTTCCCACCCTACGCATCATTTCCATTTGAAAGAGCCTTTCTTGTGCATGGATGTAACCTAGGGAGAAATATGCATCCTCTGCATTTTGTGCATATATATGAGGTATGCCAAAATCATCAAAAAATATATCTGTATCAGAGTTTAATTTCTCCAGATCAATTTCACCAGAATACTTTGGTGAAAAATGATAATTCAAAATTTGTAATCCTACTATAAGGATAAAGAAAACACCTAAAAAGATGAACAAGATTTTTTTCATAATGTTACTTTCAATGAAAGAGAATTTAAATTTAAAAGATTATATTCAATAATGCTAAGACCCTATTTCGTCTGAAATTGATAAACTGCAATTAATATTTAAATAATTGCAGTTTGATTTGATATTTGAAATGCTCACAACTTCAGTAATAGGGTCAAAAGTGTTAATGAGTGGCGAATGTTCAGCCTTTCGATAAAATTTACATTTATTTCTTACCTAGAATCCGCAAGAGAATGTTATAACAGACTGATTTATAGCGATAATAGACCTTTCAGGTTTCACTCGATTATTTCTAATAACTGATTGGTAATCAATAAAAACCTAAAAAGTCTGCGAATTTTAGGTCTTATGATCATTTTATTAATCCAGTTCATGAAATCGATGCAAGGTATAATTTGTTTCCCAATGGATTGATAGATTGAGTAAATTATCGATAGGTTTTATCAATCGATTTTAATATTTCATGTCAAAATACTTGATTACATTAGCATAAATAATTAGAAGAATTTACTAAACCCTTAACAACATATTTTATTATGGCAGATATCAATAGTGAGTCTAACAAGTACCCAGATCACAGCGGAGGAAAATGCCCTGTAATGCATGGAGGAAACACAAGATTGGGTGGAAATGGGTCGATGAATAAGGATTGGTGGCCCAATCAACTTAATATCGGTATACTTCATCAACATGCACCGAAATCCAATCCATTAGGAGAAGACTTTGATTATGCTGAGGCTTTCAAACAGCTTGATCTGGCTGCGGTAAAACAAGATATTGAAAAAGTGCTAACAACTTCAGTGGATTGGTGGCCAGCAGATTATGGTCATTATGGTCCTTTTATGATAAGAATGGCATGGCATAGTGCAGGCACTTACAGGATAGGTGATGGAAGAGGAGGTGCCTCCACTGGAAATCAAAGATTCGCTCCTTTGAACAGTTGGCCAGACAATGGTAATTTGGACAAAGCAAGAAGATTACTTTGGCCCATCAAACAAAAATATGGTAATAAACTGTCTTGGGCTGATTTATTTATTTTGACGGGAAATGTCTCATTAGAATCGATGGGTCTGAAGACATTTGGGTTTGCAGGTGGTAGAAAGGATATCTTCCAGCCTGAGGAGGATATTTATTGGGGAGCAGAAGATACATGGCTAGGTAACAAAAGGTATTCTGGGGAAAGAGACTTAGAAAATCCTTTGGCTGCTGTTCAAATGGGCTTGATCTATGTCAATCCTGAAGGCCCTGATGGAAATCCAGATCCGCTTGCATCTGCGAGAGATATTAGAGAGACATTTGCCAGGATGGCGATGAATGATTATGAGACGGTAGCTTTGACTGCTGGTGGACATACTTTTGGGAAAACTCACGGTGCAGGTGATGCTAGTCTAGTAGGAGTAGAGCCAGAAGGTGCAGAGATTGAGCAAATGGGATTCGGATGGAAGAGTAGTTTCAAGAGTGGAAAAGGAAGGGATACCATTACTTCTGGTCTTGAGGGAGCTTGGACACCTACACCTACCCAGTGGGATATGTCTTATTTCGACGTACTGTTTGGATATGAGTGGGAATTGAGCAAAAGTCCAGCAGGTGCGCATATTTGGGAAGCAAAGAATCTTAAACCTGAAGATCATGCACCAGATGCTGAGGATAGCAGTATCAAAGTGAAAATCATGATGTCAACGGCCGACATGGCCATGCGAGAAGACCCTGAGTACAGGAAGATTTCGCAACATTTTCATAAGAACCCTAAGGAGTTTGCAGAAGCATTTGCAAGGGCTTGGTTTAAGCTTACTCATAGAGATATGGGGCCTAAATCTAGGTATCTTGGTCCAGAAGTTCCAGAGGAAGATTTGATTTGGCAAGATCCTATTCCTCCGATTGCCTATGAATTGATCAATGATGCAGATGTGTCAGCACTGAAAGGTAAAATTCTTGAATCAGGTCTTAGTATTTCAGAATTGGTCTACACTGCTTGGTCCTCAGCTTCGACTTTCAGAGGGTCTGACCTAAGAGGTGGTGCCAATGGTGCTAGGATCATGCTTGAGCCACAGATAGGGTGGGAAGTCAATCAACCAGATCAGCTTAAGAAGGTTCTGGATACCCTTGAGCAAGTCAAAGTGGCATATGGTAAATCTGTATCTATGGCAGATATGATTGTGCTTGGTGGATGTGCAGCTGTGGAGAAATCAGCACGAGATGCAGGATTCGCTATCACCGTGCCTTTTACACCAGGTAGGGCTGATGCTACTGCGGATCAGACTGATGCAGATTCTTTTGAAGCACTTAAGCCGGAAGCTGATGGTTTCAGAAATTACAGAAGAACAAAATTTACCGTTTCGGATGAGGAAATGCTTGTAGACAAAGCCCAGCTTCTCACTTTAAGTGCTCCAGAAATGGCGGTTTTAGTAGGAGGGATGCGAGTTTTAGATGCAAATTATAAGCAAAGTAAGCATGGTGTTTTGACACATACGCCTGGTAAGTTGACGAATGACTTCTTTGTGAACATCACCGACATGAGTGTTGCTTGGGCACCTTCCAGAAAAGAAGAGGATGTGTTTGAAGCGCATGATAGAAAGACTGGTGAAGTAAGATGGTCTGGTACTCGGGTAGATTTGATTTTTGGATCAAACTCTCAGCTTAGAGCTATCTCAGAGGTATATGCACAAGATGATGCCAAAGAAAAATTTGTCAAAGACTTTGTCAAAGCTTGGGACAAAGTAATGAACCTCGATAGATTTGATATAAAGTAAAATGCTAATCTTAAATAAAAAAGGTGACTTTCTCAAAGTCACCTTTTTTTATGATTTTTGAAGTTGCGTGAATGGATTTTTTGATTTGGAAAGAGATCTCAAACGCTTTGAAATATTAGTTTTTCGTCTAGGTATTCATACTAGAACTTGCATTTAAGAAATCTGCCATCCTAATACAATACCCTAAACCTAATGGTGCCTGGGATTTCTTTCATTTTATCGATCACTTCTGGAGAATAGGCTTTATCAATATCTGTTATAACATATCCAATCTTTTCGTTGGTTTTCAAATATTGCCCTACTATGTTGATTTCATAATCAGCCAGTGTCCGGTTGATTTTTGCCAAGACTCCAGGTTCATTTTGATGGATATGAATCAATCTATGTGCGTTTTGCAAAAATGGCAATTGAATATTAGGGAAGTTTACAGAATTGTAAGTATTGCCTGTATTGATATACTCCATGATTTTACCAGGTACAAATCTTGCGATGTTTACCTGCGCTTCTGAAGTAGATCCCCCTATATGCGGAGTAAGCACCACATTTTTGCAACCAATTAATTCTGAAACAAATGGTTCATCATTGTTTTTCGGTTCTTCTGGAAATACGTCCACAGCAGCACCAGCCAAATGTCCAGAATCCAATGCTCTTTTAAGTGCAGGGATGTCGACTACATGACCTCTACTCAAATTGACAAGGTATGATCCCTTTTTCATTTTTGAGATTTTTGCTTCGTCAAGTATGTTCTTATTATCTTTTCTTCCGTCTACATGAAGAGAAATTACATCGCAATGCGCCAATAAGTCATCAAGTGAATCAATTTTGGTTGCATTTCCTAAAGCGAGCTTTTCGATCACGTCATAATAGTACACATCCATGCCCATATTTTCTGCCAAAACAGAAAGTTGTGCGCCGATATTTCCGTATCCGATTATTCCGAGTTTTTTACCTCTGATTTCAAAACTACCTGTGGCTGATTTGTCCCATATCCCTTTATGCATACCCAGAGATTTGTCATGGAAATTACGCATCAAGAATATGATTTCTGCTATTGCCATTTCGACTACAGAGCGGGTATTGCTAAATGGTGCATTGAAGACCGCAATTCCTTTTTTTGTACAAGTATCTAGGTCAATTTGATTCGTCCCTATACAAAAGGCACCTATGGAGATCAGCCTGTTAGCATTATCCAATACCTTTTTGGTAACGTTTGTCTTAGACCTGATACCTAGGACACTTACATCCTTGATTTTTTCGGCAAGTTCATCTTCTGAAAGTGCAGAAGATATTACTTCCACATTATATCCTTCTTGCTGCATAAGTTCCACTCCAATTGGGTGAACATTTTCTAGCAGCAGTACATTGATACGGCTTTTTGGGTAGGAAAATTTTTTATTCATTTTGTTTACATATAGAATCTCATCCAAACTAGGAGCGATGTGGTCAGCTTTTGAAGTTACTTTAGGCCTGGCTACATTCTCTGTAAAAGCGTAGAATTTATTGGCTAATCCAGACTCCTTTATTTCGTAATCTGTATATCCATCACCTATCACATATATATCACCCTCCAAATTTAAAGATTTTATCGTCTCAGGTTTTCCGCCATTTTTGGAAAGAATGTTGTCTCTGTTGAAATCAATAATTTTACCAGATTCATCATAAATGAACTCATTGGCATATACATTTTCTGATTTGATTCCATATTGCCCAACTATAGGCGTGATAAAGTCCTTGAAACCATTCGAAATGATAATGATATCATTGGCATTTTCTTCTAAAAACTCTTTGTTTCTATGAAATGATTTTGAGACTTTTGACTTCAAAGCTTCTATCAATTCAGATATTTGAGATTTGTTAGCTTCTAGGATATCTAGTCGCCTTTCGAGACTTTCTCTGAAGTTTAGAACTCCCTCCATTCCCAAATCAGTAATATCTTTTATAGCTTTCAGTTTTTCATCACGTTTTGGATCTTCTTTTAGGCTGATTTCCCCCAAAACATCCAAAGCTTCTACTTGTGTAAACGTACTGTCAAAATCGATGATGAATTTTGTGTTATTGGGCATTTTGTAATAGTTTATTAATGATTTGTTCTCAAAATTAGGATATTCTTAAAAATTAAACACTTTAATTAGAAAAAATACTTTCTATGTCAATTCTACAGAAGATTCGAAATCGATTGTAATAAAAAATAGGGTAGAATTTGCTTTTAAATTATTTTTGAGTTTTTTAAAATATGGATGTACGGAACTTTGCCAATGACATTACAAAATTCCGATTTATCTAACTTCCGATATAAATTGATATTGAATACTTATGGATATTGACCATTAGCAACCTGTTGAGCCAATGAATTTAAGTTACTGACAAAAAGCGTATAATCAGATTTTAAAATAATAACCATGATGATAAGTTATGTTCACTTAATAGAAAGAATTTTTAGTCAATGAAGCACTTGCTTTAGGATCTTTATACATTTACAACTTGGCCTGAGAGGATCTAATCTGCCTTTTTGGTGAAAGTATCAATTATTGCTTCAATCTTGAGAGGGTCAGATCTGGGATATTTTCGGATCTTCTTAAAGTCAATTTTAATTTCCTTCCAGATAAATTTTAAAATAGGCCTAGAAAGAGGTCTATACTTTTGGGTCAAAAACTAAAAAAAATCGTCGATGTTTTTCGGTCGACGATTTTATTTCAAATGAATTTGTTCTGAGAAACAATGCTTGGTTTTTATTTGATCGATTTAATCAATCTCTCATTTAGGCCAACATAATCTGGATTTTTTGCTTCTTTTGCCATTTCCATTGACATTTTTGCAGTTTCCAATGCCTCTTTCTTCTTCCCAAGCTCTAGTTCAATCTTTGCTTTAAGATGTGCAGTCCAGTATTTAGGATCAGATTCTACTGATTTGTTGATCCACTCTAGCGCTTTTGACATGTCTTTTTTATTGGTAAAATAGTAGTTGGCAGCTTGATAGTATAGACCTGGATTAGTTGGTTCTTGATCTATGACCAGCTTTTTGATTTGAGCCATCACTATCTCATCTACTTCTGTCTCTATTCTAAATCCAGCTTTTACAGATTCCCATTTGAAGACAATGTTTGCACCAGTATCTGTCATGTCTGTGAATCCGATCTCCATGGTCTCATATTTTTGACCTGTTTTTGCTGTTTTTACTTTAAATCTTAGAAAATCATCCTCTTGGCTATAACCTACCGCACCCCATAACTTTGTGTTTTTTGATAAAATAAATGTCCATTCATTTCTATCTGGGATTGCATATATAGCATAGCTTCCAGCTGGGACTTTGTTGCCTTCAATTTTCACTGGAGTTGAAAAATCGATTACTGTGGCCGCATTTGCCCCTGCTCTCCATACTTGTCCATAGGGAACTAGTTCTCCAAAGATTTTTCTTCCTTTGGTGCTAGGTCTGCTATATTCAATTTTGACATCTGTTAGACCGATTTTCTGAGAGATTGATGCAGCTGGACTAGCTTGTGGCATATCAATTTGCTGGCCATTTACAGTTGCTACAAACAATAGAAAGCATACGATAGTAGATATTTTACTTGTAATATTCAATTTGGTCATGATATTATTGTTGATTTATTTAGTTACTTATATTTAATACGCAAACTTTACCTCTTCTTCCTGTTAAAGAGAGATAATTCTTGTATATTTGACAAAGCAATTTATGCAATTTGAAGTAATTTTCTTCTTAATAACCGCAATGTATGGATCAATATTGCATAAATAATTACAAGTAAATTATTAATTTATTACTGTAGCTCAAATTTTGTTTGTTGAGAAGAAATATGCGAAAGCGTATTGTGCTTATTCAAAAATTGAAGTCCGATATGTAATTATTGGTAGGTAATTTGTTCACTAAAATTGATCAGCAAAGTTTCTTGAAAACATATTTTGAGCTGAGATGAATTTGCTAATTTAATGGAATTAATCATTGTTCACTATATTAAAAAAACTAGATTCTAATGGGAATTGTAATCATCTCTCCAAATAGGAGTACCGATGTTTGGGAAAGCGAAATTAGAAAAATTGATCCCAATATAGATATTCAGGTATTTCCAAATATTGAAAGATATGAGGATGTGTCAGTAGCCTTATTGTGGAATCATCCTACAGGACTTTTGTCAAAGTTCCCAAATCTCAAGCTAATATGCTCAATGGGAGCGGGTGTTGATCATATATTAGCCGATGATACAATTTCTGATAATTTACCTATTACTAGAATTGTCGATCCAAAACTAACATTTTCAATGAGTAATTTCGTGATCATGGGGGTACTTAACTATCACCGCCAATGGCCAAGATACCAAAAACAACAAGTTGAGCAGAAGTGGGATATGTCTCAACCAGAGATACCTATTCATATTGGTGTTTTAGGAGTTGGAGAATTGGGAGGTGATTTGATCAGAAAGCTACAAGCGCTAGATTTGAAAGTGGCTGGATATGGTAATTCTGTCAAAGAAGGGCTTTCTTATCCTTATTATCATGGAGGACAATTACAGGATTTTTTGGATCAAATTAATGTGATCGTTTGCCTTTTACCATTGACTCCTGATACAGAAAAGTTTTTGAACAAAGATTTTTTTCTGAAATGCAAGAAAGGAACCTATTTGATAAATGTGGCAAGAGGTAAGCACCTAGTTGAGGCTGATTTAATCGACGCCTTAGATCAAGGGCAGTTATCTGGAGCTCTTTTGGATGTTTTTTTGGAAGAGCCTTTGCCTCAGCAGCATCCTTTCTGGAGGCATGATAAAATTCAAGTCACACCTCATATCGCAAGTGTCACAAACCCAAAGGCCGCTGTACCACAAATAGTTAATAATTACCACAATATACTAAACCAACAACCTCTCACCAATCAAATAGATAGAGCGAGAGGGTACTAACCTCAATAAAAATGGAAACCAATTTTAAGATTATTTGTCCAACTGATTTTTCTGAATGTTCTTTGAATGCAATTGAATATGCTGCTAAACTGGGCGAAAAGTACAATGCTGATTTGATCCTTTTGCATGTTCCTAATTTGGAAGATTACAGGAAATTGACCAATAAGGAGGATCAGAAGATAGATCAATTGAGTTTTATTGAAAAAAAGCTCCATAGCCTTCTTGTGGCAGTAAAAGAGGAGAGTCTTTCAAAAGGATTAAGGTCCTGCTCGGCGGCAATCAAGGAAGGAAAAATTGTAGAGACCATTCATGCTTATTCTATTGACCAGAAGGCTGACTTGATCATAATGGGGACGGAAGGAGTCAATGATTTTAAAAATAATTTTATAGGCACAAGGTCTTCCAAATTGATGGACTACACTTCTATTGATTTAATGTTAATCCCCAGAAAGGTATATTTTAAAATTCCTCGAAAGATTGTCTACGCCACTAATTATATAGAGGAGGACAAAATTGCTATTCAGAAAGTGACCAAATTAGCTAGTTTTTTTGAGTCTGAAGTAGATGTTCTACATGTTAGCACCAATGCAAAATCAATTGAAAAGTTTTTGCACTTGACAATGGTCGAGGAAATTAAACCTTTTATAAAATATCACAAAGTCAATTATGTTTTCAAAGCATATAGAGATGGAGTTGGACTTGGTCTAGAAAATTATCTCATCACAGCAAAAGGTGATATATTAGTTACTATGAGCAAAAAGAAATCATGGTTTGATCAGATTTTCTCTCAAAATATATCCAAGAAAATGTCATATTTCATAAATAAGCCACTCTTTGTGATTAAGAATGGCTAATTTATAATTATGGATATACGAAATTTGCCAATAACATTACAAAATTCCGATTTATCTAACTTCCGATATAAATTGATATTGGATACTTATGGATATTGACCATTAACAACCGATTGAGCCAATGGATTGAAGTTACTGGCAAAAAAGCGTATAATCAGATTTATAATTATGTATATCCGTACAATACTAGAAAAAGTATATCATTCACATAAGAGATTACTGATTGATTAGGGCTTCTTGCTTAATTATTAACTAACTGATAATCAGTAAAATAATTAACAAAAACATAACACAAAAACCCCGAATTTGGCTGTTCCCAGCTTTTTTCGGGGTTTTCTTTTTTGTATTTTAAGGT
>NZ_JAKZGR010000070.1 GCF_022549675.1 Belliella kenyensis
CCTTACACAAAAGGAGAGGTTACCTCGACGATGGGTGGACGTTTTGCAGGGAAAGTTGAAGGGCTTGGTGTCGATGTCGATGCTGGCTCTGTGGAGCTTGCTTCAATATCATTTGAAAGTACTAAAAGTAGTACCACTTCAGAATTCAACTATTTAAATAAAGATGGGAAAATTAATTTATCTTTTGGAGGAGCGCTTGGGCTTTTTGGAGAATCAGGTATTTCACATACTATAACAAAGCAGAATGGACAAACAGTAAATAGAAATGTTCGCCAAGAAGGGAAAATAGGGACTTTAGCCGCATTTAAATCATCATTCGGTGCTGAAGGTGGATCAGATAAGCCTTCATCTATATCAGGTACAATGGGGGCAAGTTTAGGAGGAAGTGTAGGTTTAGGACATGTAATTAAAGCAAATCTTGAAGTTGGTTATAAAGTCTCAATAAATTTCGGCAAAAAGCATGAAGACTAGAATGAAAGAGATTAGTAGTTCTGAAACCAGATTACAACAAATAATTATTTTGGTAGTTTCATTAATGCTATT
>NZ_JAKZGR010000071.1 GCF_022549675.1 Belliella kenyensis
CCAATGGCGCTGTAACTACTCCGCCTGCGTATGTACCTGCACTTACTGTTACGTTCGTTGCATTTGTGGTTACTGTAAAGCTGTACCCTGTATCTGAACAGGTTACTGTTCCTACTGTTAAAATTGGTCTTTCAGGAATGTCGTTGATTACTACATCGGTACTTGCTGGTGAGCTACATCCCGTTGCATCACTTGTTACCGTAAAGGTATATGTTGTGCCTGGAGTCAATCCACTAATCGTTGTCGTAGCGGTATTTCCTGTTGCTCCAAAGCCTGCCGGACTACTTGTTATCGTCCAATCTCCTGTTGGCAAGCCACTCAATTCCACACTTCCTGTTGCAACTTCACATGTTGGTTGTATCGTACTTGCTACCGCAGGTACAGATGGAGCATCTGGTACTTCTTCAATCGTTACCGTTGAGGATCCTGCCGTGGAACAGGTATTGTCTGTCGTGCTTCTTACTCTTAAGCTATAGGTACCTGGAGCTAAGCCTGTGAATGTATTGCTTG
>NZ_JAKZGR010000072.1 GCF_022549675.1 Belliella kenyensis
ATCAACAAGTATTCGAGCAAGGGCAGGTTATCGAAATCACTACCTTAAGTGCAGATGAAGATGGTGAAGTGGTGAAGGTAGATTTCTATGCAGGTGATCTATTGATCGCAAGTGTGGAGGCTGAGCCTTTCACCTTCAACTGGGACAATGCTCCTCTGGGCAATCATTACATCACTGCTATTGCCACTGACAATGAAGGGGCTGCGACGGTTTCTAATTCTGTTTACATAACAGTTGATGAAGCTCCTGAAATGCCTGAAACTCCTGAAGCTCCTGCTGTGAATGTTTCTCCAACAATCAGCATCATCACACCAGAAGATCAGCAGGTATTCGAGCAAGGGCAGGTTATCGAAATCACTACCTTAAGTGCGGATGAAGATGGTGAAGTCGTGAAGGTAGATTTCTATGCAGATGACCTTTTGATCGCAAGTGTGGAGGCTGAGCCTTTTACTTTCAACTGGGACAATGCTCCTCTGGGCAATCATTACATCACTGCTATTGCCAC
>NZ_JAKZGR010000007.1 GCF_022549675.1 Belliella kenyensis
ACCTTAAAATACAAAAAAGAAAACCCCGAAAAAAGCTGGGAACAGCCAAATTCGGGGTTTTTGTGTTATGTTTTTGTTAATTATTTTACTGATTATCAGTTAGTTAATAATTAAGCAAGAAGCCCTACTTAATGTTTTGAACATAAAATAGATAGGAAGGCACACTTATTTTTGTCAAATGATACTTTTAAGATCAATAGGATTAGCTTAAAACTTGCTAAAATAAATATTTGATTTTCTATTCAACAAAACCAATACCTGCTGCATTCAACATTTTTGCATAAGCTTTTTTACGCTTTGCAGCAAGATCATTGAGGGTAAGTCTGCCATCTAATACACTAACCTCTCGCGCATTGATCAAGAATAGCGAACTTTCACCAATTCTGAATCTCGTTTGTTCACCTTCAAGTAAGCGCTCTAGGCCTAGGATATTTGCATTGAAAACATTAAGCTGCTCACCTAAAATCTGAAAACCATTAATTTCTGCCTCCAATTTTGCTTGGAGCTGCACAAACTTGAGATCTCTATCATTTTGTTTGAAATCTATTTTTGCTTTGGTCAGACCAAGTCCTCCCCTTTCTTTTCTAAGAAAAAGTGGTGTAGAGACTGTAAAACCCCATTTGTAATTATTTTCAAAGAATTGAGATTCATTGAACTGCCCTACTGACTCTGTAAGAAAGTTATAATTGACTTTCACCACAGGCTTCAATTGTTCAGCTTTCCATCTCCTCTCTACATCCAAACTAGCAAGTTCGAAGTCTGTAATCCTTATGACTGGATGGTCATTTACCAGAGTTCTCAGGGAAATTTCATCATAAGGAAGCTCTAAAGGCTCTAGGACATTTTGGGGATAGACTGTGTCTACTAGGATCATAGGTTCACCATCTTGATCCCAAAGATGCGTACTCAAATTTTGAGACGCATTGATAAAATCGATTTGCGATGATTGAAACCTATAAACCCTATTCAAAACCTGAGTATAGGCTTCGATTGTATCTATAGCGGGAAGTTCTCCTAGTCTATAACTTTCTTTCACAGCTTCCAATCTTATTTGAGCCAGTTCAACGCTTTCTTCAAGGATCACCATGTTTTGATATGCTGTGGCCCAGTCCCAGTAGCTTTCAGTAGTCTCTACGAAAAGATCATTGAGAAAAAGCTGCCTTTCAGATTGTGTCAACTCACGGTAGATTTCTGCTTGCCTTAAAGTGGCTCTTCTTTGATCAATGAATAATCCCTGACCTAAATTCACTGATGCACCAGCTGCAATCAAACCATTATTTGGTACAGTCCTTTCTCTATTAAGATAAGTTCCTGAATTTTGTTCAAAGACTCCCTTCAGCTCCACACCAGCCATGGTGGGCACGACTATACCAGCCTCTCTTTTGTCATAATATTCTATACCATTGAAATCCTTGTTATCATAATTCCCATAGAGTTTAGGATCAAAACCTCCCCTAGCCATCAATAATTCTTGATCACCAAATCTCAAGTTGATATCAGCTTGCCTTGCTACAGGATGATAAAATCTAACCCACTCTAAGAACTGCTCATAGCTGAGCATCTCCTGAGCGACTACTGACTGATTAGTCCCTATGAGGATCAAGCTCAAACAAATACCAGCTAAATACTTCATATGTTTATAATTCTTCTTTAAACCGATACGATGAATTTTCCCTTTCAAAATTCATTTCTTTAAATAGAAACTTATTATCAGGCAAGATTCCAATATCAATTACTTTTTCTGGTTTGCTAGTTTTTCTTTTCTGGTGTAATAGTCTGCTGGGAAACCATTAAGCTGTCGCCATATCTCATACCAGATAGGTACATCGTTTAAGAGTGCGATCCCATCTGCACCAGAACCGATCTTTAATGCATATGGCCATGGATCTTCTTCTGGATCTTCCACTACCAATACCCTATACCTGTTATTTGGGCCTGTAAAATTGTCGATGGCTTTTACCTTCCCACCAAATGTCCCATTTGAGAGTTGAGGCCAGCCAGAGAATACTATCGCTGGCCATCCATCAAAGATAAACCTTACTTTGTTCCCTGGGCGTAACAAAGGAAGATCCACAGGATCTACATACATTTCTACTGCTAGCTGAGCGTCTGCTGGCAAAATGCTAATGATCTCTGCACCCTCTTTGATAGTCTCTCCGATACCTACTTGAATAGCTTGAGTTACATAGCCATCTTGTGGAGCGAGGATATACCTAAAGCCGGTCCTGAATTCATAATTGGTATATTGATTGGAAAGCTTGGTAGCAGCTGCTTCTGAATCAAACTGGGACGACATAGCAGAATACATATCTGACTCTGCCTTAGCCATTCTATCTTTGAAGTCATTGTCTATGGCATTCAATTCTATCTGCGCTGCAATGAGCTCATTCCGAGAGCTAAGCAAGGTGTTTTCTGAAGCTATCAAGCCAGCTTGTACTTCTTGAAACCTTAGCTTACGTGCTTCAAAATCAGTCAAAGACCTAAGTCCTTCCTGAAGCAAGACTTCTGCCCTTTGAAGCTGCTCTTCACCAATCGCATAGTTTACTTTGGCTTGTTCAAATCGAATACTATCAGAAGTAACTTTCAATTCAGCCATTCTCAATCTATTTGTAGCCTGTTCTTTTCGCAGAACATTATTTGACCTTAGCGCATCTATCTGCGCTTGTTGTGCTTTTACTTTTTGCTCATAAGATTTTGCTGATAAGTTCTTCGCATCCACTTGAAGTTGCGTCCTCTCTAAGAGCAAGGGGTCAAAGTAATCATCCTTCACTTCTGAAATCATCAAAATAGTATCCCCCTTACTTACGTAATCACCTTCTGACACATACCACTTCTCTATCCTTCCTGCAATGATCGAATGCACTGTCTGAGGTCGTTGATCTGGACGCAACGCTGTGACATAGCCATTGGATCTGACATTCTGTGTCCATGGCAAAAACACCATCAAAACAACCGCAAGTACTACCCAAAGTAAAATTCTAACTCGCTTTCTACTTTGATTGGAGGGTTCAGTCATAATTAAGCTCTTGAACCCATCAAATGAAACCTTCTTCTCTACGTTATTTCTTGAAATATTTAACATCTTCTATGCAGATTAAAGATTTTTAAATTCAAAATATGCATCACTAGGACCATCAAAGGCAATCTTACCTTCACTCAGCTCAATGATCCTAGGTGCCTTTTTCAGCAACTCAACATCATCAGTTACCATAACGGTAGTCCAAGTACCACTCAATATATAGTCACCAACCTTTTGCTTGAGCTCATTATCAAAGTAGCTAAACAAATCTTCTAAGATCAAAGCTTTCGGAGATCCTACCAGACACCTCGCCATGATAATTTTACTTATGGTCTTTTTACTCAAACCTTTACCTTCAGGCATCAAAATGGTATCTACATCATCTGGAAGAGCAAAAATATATTCTTTCAAGCCTACCAACTCAATGATTTCTTTGAGTTGACTATTTTCTACTTCCTTACCCAGCGTAATATTTTCATAAATTGAACCATGGAATATGGATTGATGAGTCAATGAATCTCCTACAAAGCTTCTGAACTTGTCCAGATTCATGGTATCAATAGGTAAGCCATTGACAAGTATTTTACCTTTATAATCAGAATACAAACCTGCCATGAGGTACATCAAAGTACTTTTACCACTACCACTTGTTCCCGTCAATGCTATCTTCTCTCCTGTACCGAGGTGAAAGGTAACATCATCTAAGATGTTTGATTGCATATCTCTTGAATTATAAGAGAGGTTTTTTATACTGAACTCCAAGCCCTTAAACTCAGAAGTAAGGGATTTGTCAGTACCTTCTATACGCTCTACAGGCAAATCCATGATTTGGCCAATCTTCTCTGTAGCAGTCAATGTATCATATATAGTCTCCAAAGTCAAAATCAACTTTTCAACTGAGTTTACTACCAATACAATAATTATTTCGGCTGCTACAAATTGCCCGATACTGATTTCATTATTGATCAGCAACAAACTACCCGCAACCAACAATGAACAAACAATAAGTACTTTGAAGACAATAAGAATCTTGTACTGGAAAATCAAAACTGAAAAGTGCTTGTTCCTGTAATCAACATAAGTCTGAAGTAGCTTATCCACTCTCATAAATGGTAGCTTGGAGTTACCTGCAAGCTTGAAAGTAGCCATGGTCCTACCAATCTCTTCCAGCCAATAAGCTACTTTATATTTCGATGTAGACTCCTTGAGTGAAGTTTCCATACCTTGTGGGCTGGTATAATAAAACACCAAAACCAATAGTAAGATCAGTATAAAACCAAAAATAATAAAAAAGGGATGGTAGAATGCCAATAATATCAGACCGAATACCACCTGAATCGAAGCCGCAGAAAAGTCAATCAAAATCTTCGACATTCCCTTTTGCAAATTCACAGCATCAAAGAACCTATTGACCAAATCTGGAGCATGTTTATCGTGTAAATTGTCCAATTTAAGCCTTGGTAATCTATATGCAAAGCTAAAGCCTGACTTGGTGAAAATCCTTTGCTGAAGCTTCTCCGTCAGATACAATTGGCTAATCTGTAAAAAGCCTCCAAAAGAAATCCCCGCTCCAACCACTACTACTAACAATATCCAAGATGTACTAATCCTTCCTCCTAGGATAAAATTCAAAATCGCTTGAATACCTAATGGTAAACTAAGAGCAACTATACCATTGAGAATGGCATAGAAATAAATCGCATAGACGTCTCTTTTTTCCTCTTTAAGAAATCTGAGAAACCGCTTTAGAGGTGTCAGTGCTGCTTCAATTTTCATTTTCTATGGCTTTAAATACTAATTGCTGGAAAAACTCAACTCGCTTACTATCCATTGGATGAATATCGGTGAGGCTAGGTATATGCTCTGAATAATACGACTGAAGGAGACTAGACTCCATCACAGTAGATACTAGAGTTTTAGGAAATTCATATTTTGGGTTGATCTCTAAAATAATGCTTGCTATACGCTCTCCCAACCTGTGATACAAGTTAAAGAAACCATTTTTATAATCATCATCAACATCCTTGGTCATGTAGGCTTTGGTAGATTCATCTATAATTAGTTTCTTTAACGAAACTGGATCTACAAAATCGTTATCCTTGTATACAGGTCCTTTGACTAAAATTTCTATAGCTATATTCAACCTTTTGATGGGATCTTTGAGATTCATGGTAGATAGAATCAAATTCTGCTCAAGAAAACCCCAGTACCATAGGGTCAAGAACAACATAAGCTTGTGCTTGTTTTCGAAATATCGGTAAATGGCAGTTTCCGTGCAACCTACCCTGCTCGCAAGTTTCTTAAAAGTAAAATGTTCAAGTCCAAGCTCTGGAATCAAATCCAAGCTATGATTCACGATCTCTCGACCTAATTCAGAACTAAAGGGATCCTTCATGTAGATCTTATCATTGACGTCTACACGAATATTCTTAAGTAATCTTTCCATAAAACATTACAAACTTACCTACTAACGAGAACCTATTTGAAATAGTTTACAAAAATGATGATTTTGTTTGTAATACTAACAAAAGCTTAACAATTACTATTCATAAGGGTAAAACAAAAAAAGTAAACAATTGATTATCTTTATATTATGACAATATTTCAAAAATATAAACTTTCAAATAAATATTATTAATCAGCAAATCCCAAGATAAAAGATCCAGTAAACGCTATATTTACATTCAAATCGAAAAGCATTCAACTAAACATAATATGCTAAAAAAAATCATTCCTTTCATCATGGCTATAGCCATTACTTTGGTCATAGCTTATGCAGTAGGTCCAAAAGCTTCCATTGAGAGACTCGATGGTACTTACCCTACGGTTACAGAAGATTTATCAGCTTTGGAAGATTTCATAAAACATAGAGAAGATACTATTAGTGGGCTAAAACCAAACAATGAAGCAAAAATCATCTGGGCTGATAGTGCAAATAAACAAAAGACAAAATATAGCATCGTTTATATTCATGGATTTGGCGCCAGTGAAATGGAGGGCAATCCTGTGAACAGAGAAGTAGCTGCTCATTTTGAATCAAACCTTTTCTTAGTAAGGCTACCTGAGCACGGTATCCAAAGAGATGATGCAATGAAGCACCTAAGTGCCGCCAAATTGATGGAAAGTGCTAGAGAAGCTTTTATGATTGGCAAGAGTCTTGGGGATAGTGTCATCGTGATTGGTACATCTATGGGAGGTGCTTTGGCACTAAATCTCGCAGCCGAACGTCCAGACATCAAGGCCGTAGTGTTGTATTCACCAGCTATTGCCGTATGGGGTGATCAACTTGACCAATTCTTCCAACCATGGGTCAAAACTTATGCAGAAAAATTCATGTTCCCCAATGGTGTACAAACAATAAACCGAACAGGAGATAAAGCTAAATATTGGTCAGACAACTACCATGTCAATGGCTACGAAAGTCTTGCCGTCCTACTGAAAAGTACCATGCATCAAGGTACTTTTGCCAATATCCATCAACCACTTTTTCTTGGCTATTATTATAAAAATGATCAGGAACAGGACTTTGTAGTTTCAGTCCCCAAGATGATAGCTATGTTTGACCAAGTAAATACTGCGGACTCCTTAAAAGCTAAAATTGCTTTTCCAGAAGCTAGAGATCACGTGATAGCCTCTGATATCACTTCAAAAGATTGGCAAAATGTATTGAATGAAACGATTCAATTCTTGGAACAAAAGGCTAAAGTCAGCAAACCAAATATGATAATTGAGGAGGGAAAATTAGTAGATAGTTATTGATACTTAAAAAATTAGTGCCTGGAATCTAGCGTTTATAATTTAGTTGCAAATAAACCCAAATGCACTATTTATGTCAGCCAAACCCAGGACTTAAAATTGGTCTTTGTCGTTGCTGATGTAAAGATGCAAGATGATCTTGAGAAAGTCAAATTTATTTAGAATTATTCTAAATAAATTTGACTTTAATTTTTCCCCTCTTCGAATAAAGGTGATTTAAAAGGCTAGTAGGTGCTGCATATAGCTTTTGGCAAAAATGATATTATTAAATTCAAAAGTAGAACTTTCAATAAATCAATTCTTCAAATAAACACCTATCTCTGGTATATGCTTTTTCAGTTCTTGCACTGCCAGATCTGCAACTTTGAACGCCCCAGTTGCCGAAAGATGCGTATTGTCTTCTATACCATAAGGAAATTGCTCATAGTCTCCTGGTTTAAAATGAAGAAACAACTCTTTTGATTTCTCTACACCAAACTGATCTATGACATCGATTGTCCGTAAATGTAAATCTAATAAGGGAACGCCATATGCCTCAGATACTTCACGAACTACCTCAGAGTATCTTCCATGTGTATCTATCAAGTCCCCTTTTCCATCAAAGCTTCGTCTCGAAATAGGAGTTGCCAAAATAGGTAAGGCTCCTTTCTTTCTACTTTCCTCCACATATCGGATCAAATTATTTCGGAAGTCTGTATCAGCTTCAGCGTATCTATCTGGGGAATTGACTTTTTGATCATTATGTCCAAATTCAATTAAGACATAATCATCCTTTTGGATTTTGGCTAAAATTGTATCCCATCGCCCTTCATCTCTAAAGCTTTTAGTACTCCTTCCATTGACGGCATGATTTTCAACAACAATCCCCTCATCGAAGTATAGTGGTAAAACTTGACCCCAGCCTTTCTCGGGATTGCTACCTGCGTAGGGTTTGTCTGCCAAAGTTGAATCTCCAATCAAGAACAAGGTTACTTTTCTTTTATTTCCCATCTCATTTCTATGAAAACAAAACAAGAATAAGGTTAGGATAAACAAAATTTTGCTTAACATTTGATACCTAGATTATTGAAAACTAACCACATAAAAACCTAAGGGCACTTCTACTTATTCAACTCTACGACCAATGGATTCGATAGCTCTTCCACTACTTGATCAAGATAAGACTGAAAATCTTCTCGTGTTTTGATACCCTCATGTTCTAGCTCCCATGCAGCTGCGAAATAATATTTGATCTGATTAGCTTCTGGCTTGAGCACTACTACATGAGAGTGATCATCTTCAGTTACTGTCAGTTTTTGATTTGTTTTATAAAAAATCGCAATACCCAGATTATCATCATTTAAGCTTTGCTTACCATAGGTAGCCAAGTAGCTATATGCTTTATCATCTCTACTCTGGATCACTTCTGCCAACTGATCTTTGATCAAACCAGTAGCTATGGTTGGAATTGATTCACTACTATGTAGTCGCTGCTCACTCAATCGGCTTCCTGCATGGATGCTTAGGTTTGAAGTCAAGTCTGTCTTTCCAGTGGCTACATCCCAACCATAATATTTAGTCAAAACAGAAGAAAATATAGCCCCATCATTAGTAACAGCGGCATAAAGGCTATCAGTCACATCTACTCTTCTAGCCTTATTTCCTTCCCATGTAGCTATAGAACCGACGCCCAGAGATTGACCTACCTTCAAGACATCCATACCCCAATCATGTAAATCGTGATAAGAGTCAAAATTGCTTATTCCCACATTTTGAAGAACAGGTTCGTTTATCCTTTTGCCAAATACATCCACCCCATTTCTCCAATCGAGATAGAATCTATAGGCTACTTTATCAGACTCCCATCCTGGCCCTTCATATTTAATATACCATGAGTGTTCGGTATGCTCTTTGGGCACATGCAGTTCTTTTACATTCTGAAATTCACCACCAATGTACTTTCGGTTCTCAAAATACCCTCCAAATTTATGAGAAAGCTCGGCCTGCGTCCTTTTGGGATAGAAGCGCCCTTCTTTCCTTTCATCATCATAAATCACTTTTACAGAGAGTGTCTCTTTACCTTGTATCTCAGGAATCAAAATTGCCAGACCTTGTTGCTCTCCTTCTCTGACAAATTGAGACGCCAGTTCAATGTTTCCAATGTATGCAGTGAATCCTTTGTCATTGACAACGTCAAGATTGTCTTGAATATGAGATATTTCAACCCAAACTAACTGATCAACTCTCATAGCATCAGAAGGATTGGTTACTTTCAATGCTAAAAAAGCATCACTAACATCTTCGCTTTGCGTCCCGCAAGCTGTCATACAGAAAAGAAAAAGATAGAGGATAGTTCGTTTTTTCATAAATAAATTTAGCATAAATATAGGGTTTGATCATTCATATTTTTTGCACTGCAATTGCACACTTGAGTGCGCAAATCAATTATATATAGGCAATCGATTGCATATATAAAAAGTATTAATCAATTTTAAAAAAGAATTAAATAATAAAAATTTAATAATCGATAAATAATTATCAAATCAGATTTTTAGGAAATTTAATTTTGCGAAAATTTGAAAAAAATGGACATATAATAATTCAATCAATCCTTTGCAACTTTGAGACAGAATACACTATATTGCGCAAACGATTACATAAAGATAAATTATGCATACTAACATAGAAACCAGATACGCAAATCACCCTGCAGATGTCAAAAACTATGACACTTCCCAACTCAGAGAACATTTCTTAATTGAGAATCTTTTTGTAGAAGATCAGATCAACGGTGTATACACACTCAATGATCGCCTTATTGTAGGTGGAATTCATCCTGTAAACAAAGCTTTAAGTTTAGAAACTGTAGATCAACTCAAAGCTTCATACTTTTTAGAAAGAAGAGAAATTGGTATCATCAATGTAGGTGCACCCACAAAAATTGAAGTGGATGGAGATACCTTCGAGCTTGCTCACAAAGAGGCACTTTATATAGGACAAGGAGCAAAAGATGTGGTTTTCCACCCTTCCACTGAAGGCAAGTCCTATTTGTATTTCAACTCCGCACCTGCGCACAAAACTTTCCCTACCAAAAAAGTGAGTCAAAAAGATGCAGAAGTTGTAACCTTAGGCGCTTTAGAAAATTCTAACCATAGAACTATCTACAAGCTCCTTGTAAACTCTGTGGTCCCTACTTGCCAACTACAAATGGGAATGACTGAATTGAAGCCAGGCTCTGTATGGAATACCATGCCTGCTCACACCCATGATAGAAGAATGGAAGCGTATTTCTATTTTGACATGAATGAAGATCAAGCAGTATGTCACTACATGGGGCAGCCAGAGGAGACTAGGCATATATGGATGAAAAAGCATCAGGCCGTTATCTCTCCACCTTGGTCAATTCATAGTGGCGCTGGCACATCAAACTATACGTTTATATGGGGTATGGCTGGTGAAAACTTGGATTATGGAGATATGGATACAGTAGCACCTATAGCATTAAAATAATGACAGATCTATTCGATATCAAAGGAAAAGTTGCTCTAGTAACGGGAGCAACCCACGGATTGGGAATGGCGATGGCCAAAGCACTTGCCGAGCATGGCGCCACATTGGTAATCAACGGACACACTCCTTCCAAAATGGAAGCAGCACTTGAAGCTTATAAAAATGAGGGCATCGATGCCAAAGGTTACCTTTTTGACGTCACAGATGTGAGTGCTGTCAACCAAAACATTGCCCAAATTGAAGAAGATTTGGGTCCCATAGCCATATTGGTGAACAATGCTGGAGTGATCATGCGTGTACCAGCACTAGAAATGGAACCTGATGATTTCAGGAAAGTCGTTGATGTGGATCTGGTATCTCCATTCATCTTAGCTCAAGCAGTTGCCAAATCAATGGTAAAAAGAGGTGGAGGAAAGATCATCAATATTTGCTCTATGATGAGTGAGCTAGGAAGAGACACTGTAAGTGCATATGCTGCCGCTAAGGGTGGTCTCAAAATGTTGACAAGAAACTTAGCCACAGAATGGGCAAAATACAATATTCAAGTGAACGGCATTGGGCCAGGATATTTTGCAACGGAACAAACAGCCCCGATAAGAGTAGATGGCCACCCATTCAACGACTGGATTATTAGCCGAACCCCTGCGGGCAGATGGGGAGACCCAAGTGACTTGGCTGGTGCTGTAGTATTCTTAAGTAGTAAAGCCAGCGACTTTGTCAATGGACAAATTCTTTATGTAGATGGCGGCATTCTTGCCACCATAGGTAAGCCACAAGATTAATATTTATGAAAAAAGGCAAGGCGACGATACATGATATCGCTGAAAAGTTGAATATCACAGCTTCGACTGTTTCACGTGCACTGAATGACAACCCGAGGATTTCAGAAAACACCAAAAAGCAGGTAATTAAAATGGCTAAACAGCTCAATTATCAGCCAAATCATATCGCCTCTGCCTTGAGGAGTGGAAAGAGCAAATTGATCGGTGTCCTTGTGCCTACTGCCAACCGAAATTTCTTCTCCTCTGTCGTAAGGGGGATAGAGGAAATTGCCAATGAGCTAGATTACAAGGTTATCATTTCACAATCTTATGAAGATTTTGAAAAAGAAGTACAGACTGTAGATGCCCTTCTCAATGCACGAGTGGATGGCATCATTGCCTCGATTGGGAAAAACACCGATACATTTGATCATTTCAAAAAAGTGCTTGACAAGGGCATTCCTCTCATACTCTTTGATAGGATTACCAATGAGCTAGATGTAAGTCAAGTGGTAATTGATGATTATCAGGGAGCATACGAAGTCACAAGGCACCTCATTGATCAAGGCTGCAAAAGAATTGTTCATTTGACTTCACCAAAGAAAATCAACATCTATAGAGAGAGGCTAAGGGGCTATGAAGATGCACTCAAAGAAGCTAAAATCCCCCTTGATCCTGACTTGGTTGAGGAAGGTAACATGCAACTTGAAGATGGAAGAATATCAATGGAAAAAATCATCCGCAAAGGAGTAAGTTTTGATGCTGTCTTTTCATCTTCTGACTATGCTGCTATGGGTGCGATGCAGGTACTTAGAGAACATAAAATCTCCGTACCTGATCAAGTAAAACTTGCAGGTTTTGGAAATGAACCTTTTACCTCTTTCACTGCTCCACCCATCACAACCGTAGATCAAAAGAGTATTCCAATGGGAAGAGTAACTGCGGAGACCTTCTTCGAATTACTCAAATCAGAAAACAATAAGAAAGCTACCCATAAAACGGTTCTGAAACCAGAACTAATCATCAGAGAATCTTCTCTGAACAAAAGCTAATTATTTCATCAATTTTCAATTATAAAATGATCTCAGCTACAAAAAACTCTAGCAAATTTCTCACTAAAGACTTTTTGCTAAAAAGTGAATTCGCAAAAATTCTATACCATGATTACGCCTCAAAACTTCCAATAATAGACTATCACTGTCACCTCTCTCCACACGATATCGCTACCAACAGAAAGTTCAACAACACCTCTGAAGTTTGGCTTGCTGGTGATCACTATAAGTGGAGAGCAATGCGTACACTTGGAATAGATGAGAGATTCATCACTGGAGCTGCTACAGATGAGGAAAAATTCACCAAATGGGCAGAAGCAGTTCCTTACACTTTAAGAAATCCCCTTTACCATTGGACACACCTTGAGCTGCAACGATACTTTGACATCACAGATTTACTAGGGCCTGACAATGCAAAGAGTGTCTATGATGAAACCACTGCAAAACTTCAATCGCCAGCATACCACACCCAAGGTTTGTTGAAAAAGATGAATGTAGAAATAGTTTGCTCTACAGATGATCCTATTGATAGTCTAGAATATCACAAAATCGCCGAAAGCAGTAGCCCTGACACGAAATTGTTTCCAGCATTCAGACCTGACAAGGTCTATGCAGTAGAAAATCCCGCTGCCTTCAAAGCATATATTTCACAACTTTCTGAGGTTTCAAGCATCGAGATTAAAAACTACAATGACTTACTAGCTGCATTACAAAATAGAATTGATCATTTTCACAATCATGGAGGGACATTGTCTGACCACGGACTTGAACAACTCTATTATTTTGAATTGGGAAGCTACGACATCAGCACTTTATTCACCAATGTCCTTAGTGGCAAAATTTTAAGTGTAGAAGAAACCCAATACTTTAAATTTTACACCTTGTATGAACTGTGCAAAATGTATCACACAAAAGGTTGGACGCAACAGTTTCACCTGGGTGCACTTAGGAACACCAATGAGCGCATGTTAAGTAAACTCGGACCAGATACTGGCTTTGACTCAATTGGTGACTTTTCACAAGCTCGGGCATTGGCAAGTTTTCTAAATTTACTAGATGGCACAGATCAGCTTGCTAAGACTATACTTTATAACCTCAACCCTACCGCAAATGAAGTAATGGCTACCATGATTGGTAATTTCAATGATGGATCCATTAGAGGTAAAATCCAGTTCGGATCAGCTTGGTGGTTTTTAGATCAAAAAGATGGTATGGAAAAGCAAATCAATGCCCTTTCAAACATGGGCTTGCTCAGCTGTTTTATTGGTATGCTTACAGATTCTAGAAGCTTCCTCTCATTTCCTCGACATGAATACTTCCGAAGAATCTTATGCAACCTCATAGGAGAAGATGTTGCTAATGGTGAGTTGCCAGCTGATGAAGCTTGGTTAGGTAAAATAGTGTCGGACATCAGCTATTACAATGCAAAAAATTATTTCAACTTCTAATAAACGGAATCCATGAAAGCTTTGAATAGAGATCAGGTCAACACAATACAAAGACCGGTAAAAGTTATTCAGTTTGGAGAGGGTAATTTCTTACGAGGGTTTGTAAACTGGATGATTGAAGAAATGAACGAAAAGTCTGGATTTGATGGCAATGTTCAAATTGTACAACCATTGGCACAAGGCTTAGGAAAACTGCTCAATGACCAAGATGGACTTTTCCATGTGAAATTGCAAGGCATCCTTGATGGAAACACCGTGGACAAGACCAAGCTGATCACTTGTGTCCATGGTGTCACCAATCCATATGATCACTATCAAGAATATTTACATCTCGCTCATCAGGTTGATTTGAAATTCATCATCTCCAATACCACAGAAGCAGGCATTGCATTTGATCAAAATGACACTGACTACCATATCACACCAAATACATTCCCTGGTAAACTTACAGCATTACTTTATGAGCGATTTAAGAAGTTTGAGGGAGATAATGACAAAGGGCTTATCATCATTCCTTGTGAATTGATAGATAAAAATGCAGAACAACTCAAAGCTGCTATATTAAAGTATATTAAATTGTGGCAACTTCCTGAGGCATTTGCAAACTGGATCGAATCCTCCAACACCTTTTGTAATACACTAGTAGACAGGATCGTGCCAGGATTTCCAAAAGATACCATTGATACTATTAAAGCTGAATTAGGGTTCGAAGATAAATTAGTAGTAATGGCAGAGCCATTTCACCTTTGGGTCATAGAGGGCAAAGAATCATTAGCAGAAATACTACCAGGACCTCAAACAGGTCTAGAAGTAAAGTTTGTAAAAGACCAAAGTCCCTATAGGACACGAAAAGTGAGGATTCTGAATGGTGCTCATACAGCTTTGGTACCAGTAGCATATCTTTCAGGGTTACGTACAGTGAGAGAAGCTGTAGAAGACCCTGAAATGGGGCAGTTTATCACAGGTGCCATTTACAATGAAATTATACCTACACTTGACCTGCCTTCCGCCGAACTGGAGAAATTTGCAAGTGATGTACTCGACAGATTCAAAAACCCTTTTATCAGACATGAGCTGAGCTCTATTGCACTGAACTCCATTTCCAAATTTAAAGTAAGGGTACTTCCTAGTATCCTAGAATATAAAAAACGGAAGGGTGAATGGCCTAATAATTTAATACAATCATTTGCAGCCTTACTAATATTTTACAGTGGAGATTTTGAAGGTGTGGCAACACCAGTTCATGATGAAAAGGAAATCACAAGTTTTTTCAAAAACCTTTGGACTATAGAAGATTCAAATGTGATCGTGGCATCAGCTTTAAAAGAAGAAACCCTATGGGGAGAAGACCTAAGTAGGCATGATGGCTTGGCAGAAGCTGTACATAAGGCTATGCATAGTTACTTAGGCAAGGGTTAAGAATATCATAACAACATACTTATTTATTTGGGTTATTATTTGAGAAAACAGGAAGTCTAGGTGGATTTCCTGTTTTTTATTTACTTTTGCCGAATGAAGACAAATGGCCCAGAAATCAAGCTAGCACTATTGAGCAAATCACAACAATTACTCAAGGAACAAATCATTGATATAGATAGACAATTGAGTGAACTTCAACAATCTTCAGAAGCAGAAGAAAAGAGCTCTGCTGGAGATAAGTATGAAACGCACCAAGAAATGCTCAACCAAAATAGAAGCATGCTTCAAAAGCAACTCAGCACCACCAAGGTGATGCTCAATCAACTGAATGCGGTTCCAGTCAAAGCGCTACATTCAGTAGAAGAAGGGGCTTTGATCAAAGTGGCAATGGGCTGGATATGGGTTTCAATTCCACTGGGAAAAGTAACCTTGGATGGCACAGACTACCAACTTGTATCTAAAGAATCCCCACTGCTAACTGCTCTATGGGGACTGAAGCGTGGTGAAAAAGGGGAATTTAGAAATAACAAAGTAGAAGTTCTAGAAGTGATTTAGGTAAAATTCTAATATTTTGATTTTACAAAACATAATTCTTTAAAAAATTATTTTTACAAAAGGTTTTGGTTGATATTTCTCCGAAACCTTTTTTTTGTTGATTGAAATTTAAAAATTTCATTTTATGAAAAATCTTATTTGTGTCATCAATAACAAAAATTAAGAGATATAATAATTCATATAAAACTCAAGCTAAATCATCAAATCTCATAAAATATTATTTTTTAAAAACTTACATTTTATACATATATTTGTATGATATGAGATAATTTCAAAATAGTATTTTGACAATTATGAAATACATTTATAATAATTCGTAATCACCAATTACAAAATTCACTATTCGAAATTCTCTTATCTATATCTGAAATTAACTATAGGTAGGGTGAAAAGTATTTATAGAGAAAGATTTTATAAATCTCCTCAAATTGATTATCTAAAAATGAAGTAGGTAGTGAAATTTCAGTATTTAAAATTATGCTTCTTGGTACTTTCCATCTTGTCATTGGGATGTCAATACGCTATTGCCCAATCGATGACAGGTGATAGATACTTAAGATTCGAATGTGAAAGGATAGCAGAGTTCAGGGTTCGAGGCGGTCAACCTCCTTATACCTATGTATGGACTTACGATAGTGAGATAGTTCAAATTGATGAAAACTTCGGGTCATCAGACATTAGTATTTTAACTCAGGCCAAAAGAGGCATGTACACTTCTACAGTGACTGATGCCAATGGAGATGTTTATTCCGACTCTTTTTTCTTTCAAGGATCATCCAACTTTACGCTGAATGTCGATGTCTTGCAAGACAACAATTGTGAAGGCATCACATTTGGAAGAATAGTTGGTGAGATCAATAATGGCGTAGCACCATTTATTGTCACGATATATAATGAGTCAAGGCAAGTTGTAAGATCGACTCCAATTTCAGGGAACACCATCAATCTCACCGGCTTTCAAGCAGGTACTTACTTAGTAGAAGTCCAAAATGCAAACGGCTGTATAGAATTTGATGAAGTAGAACTTGATCCAATCATTCCTATCAGGCTTGCAAGAGGAGGAAGTTTAGGAGCCTTCCCATCTAATTGTGTAGACAATGGTAGCATAGCTTACGATATCTTGCAGTTTGAAGGAGATGTGAGATTTAGAATAAGAAGGAGGTCTCCAAACGGTTACATCAATACTTGGACTACAGCACCCAATGGTCAAATCAGATATGAAGGCCTTTCAACAGGAGAATATTTCTTGGAAATTGCAGATGACTTTAGACAAGAAAATTGTCCGGAAATTTTTCCTTTTACCATAGAATACGATCCTTTATTATTTCATGAAATAACAACAGCTGATATTACATGCTTTGGTGATTCAAATGGAAGTATCCTATTCGAAATTGAAAGAAATCCTGACAATTCAACTCTACCCGAAGAGGTGGAAATCACACTATCAAATTCAGCAGGACAAGTCCTTGAAAATGTGATCAACATTGATATGGCAGCTTCAAGTTTTGAACATCTTTTTGATAATCTTCTTTCTGGAAATTATTTCATCACTTTTAGCCATGGAGGTACCAATTACCCAGAATGTACCCAAATTTTTGAAATAGAAATAAATAGTCCAGATTCCCCTTTAGTATCCAATGCTACTTCAGAAAATATTAAATGCTTTGGAGAAAACTCGGGTGTAGCATCAGTTAATCCTTCTGGAGGCTGGGAGCCTTATACCTATTTGTGGAGCAATGGCTCCACAGATTCTCAAATCAACAATTTGCCTGTTGGAAACTATTTTGTAGATATTATTGATGCTGGTGGTTGTTCTATTAGAGAGATGTTTGAAATTGTAAATATTGCCCCGGCACTAGAGGCTAGGATTGAAATACTCGATGATCTCTCTTGTGTAGGTGCCAATGATGGAGTGGCGAGGGTATTCAATATCCAAGGTGGTGTAGAACCATATACCTTTCTTTGGAGCATAGGACAGCAAAATACAGAAAGAGCCGAAGGCTTACCTGAGGGTGAGGTATCTGTAACCATCACTGATGCGCTGGGATGCTCCATTACCCTATTTGAAAATTTGAGTTCCCCTCCCCCACCCGAAGTAGTAATTGAATCTTTTCCAGTGTCATGTTCGGGTGAATCTGATGGCAGGGTCAATATTCAAATAAACGGTACAGCAAACTACAATGTGTCAATAGGAGCACAAACACTCACAGGAAATAATGTAGTTTTTGAAAACTTACCTGAAGGAGAGCACACTGTATCAATCACCTATGAAGGTATATGTAATCTAACGTTGGATTTCACGATTGAAAGCGTAGTAAGTGTGGAGTTTGATACTAGCAATCTTCAAGTCTCTCATGTATCATGCTTTGGTCAGTCTGATGGCTTCGTGTCAGGATTATCAATCCAAGGAGGCAATGGAAATTTGACGATTTCATGGCAAAAATTGGAAAATGGTAATTACGTTAACATCAATGGAAACAATTCTTTGAACTTGCTAGGCATAGAAGCTGGAACCTATAAAATCACAGCAACTGATGAGAATGGATGTTTCAGTGAAATAGAATTTGCTATCAATGAGCCAGATCCATTTGTAGTTAATGGACTTCAAACAGAACCCATTTCTTGCATCAATGCATCAGATGGCTCTGTAACATTCTCTATCAATGGAGGAAATTTACCCTATGCATACTCACTGAATGGTGCTTCATTTATCAGTACAACAGAAAACATTATCACTATTCCTAACCTTTCTTCGGGAAATGGATACAATCTGATAGTTAGGGATGCCAATAATTGCAATATAAATGAATTACAATTTGACATTCTTTCACCAGAGGAGATTAGGATTGACTTAATTTCAATCAGTCAAGAAAGTTGCTATGGTGTCTCAGATGGATATATATTCATCGAAACTTCTGGTGGAGATGGACAATTGCAACATCAATGGTATCTTTCCAATGACTTAAATAATGTGATCGCAAACACCGAAAGTTTAGAAGGAATAGGCCCAGGAAGTTATGTATTAAGAGTGTCAGAGATTGATAATCAAAATTGCTTTTTAGAAAGGACTTTTGAAATATTACCTACTCCAGAACTTCAACTCGAATTAGACGAATCAGTTGTTCACATAATTTGCTATGGTGAATCTACTGGCTCTATCAGCATTCAAGTCAGTGGTGGTACGGGCGACTATTCTTTTGCTTGGAGCGGGTCAAATGGGTACTTTTCTTCCGAACAAAACATAAGCAATATTCCAGCTGGAATCTATAGTGTAAGAGTCATAGACCAAAATGGATGCTATAGAGAACTTACCAACATAGAAGTAACTCAGCCTGAAGCTCCATTGTCAATTGAAACCTTATCTACACGACCACCATCGTGTCCAGGAGCATTTGATGGGACCCTTCAAGTCAGAATCTCGGGTGGAAGTCCTGGCTATTACATTTCATGGCAGCGAGAGAATGAAAATGGTGTCTTTGAAAATTTCAGAGGGTCACGACAATCTCTTGTAGGTATCAGAGCTGGAAACTATAAGATCATAGTTAGAGATATTGCCGGATGTATTGAAGAACACGATGTCACTTTGGAAGGACCAGATGAAATAGTAATCAGCGCACTAAGTGTACAAAATGCAAGCTGCTTCGGGAGAAATGATGGAAGTATCAATATTCAAGTTACTGGCGGTACTTTTCCATATAGATTTGAATGGGATCATGGTTTTATCAATCAAAACCCTCAAAATCTCGGAGTAGGAAATTATGCTGTAACAATAACAGATGCTAGAGGTTGCGTAGCTAGGCTTGAAGACATTTCAATTACCCAACCAGATCAATTGTCTATCAATTTGATTGACATAAATGAACCGAGTTGTGAACATACCGATGGCAGGATTGAGGTAGAGTTTGTAGGTGGAGATGAAACATTCTCAAGTCAATGGTTTCGATTGCCAG
Organism: Belliella kenyensis; assembly: GCF_022549675.1. Taxonomy (GTDB): domain Bacteria; phylum Bacteroidota; class Bacteroidia; order Cytophagales; family Cyclobacteriaceae; genus Belliella; species Belliella kenyensis. Next base: position 19,450 of record NZ_JAKZGR010000007.1, read on the forward strand.
AGAATGTTCTTGTCGCAGAAAACACCAATATACTGGAGAATGTGTCTCCCGGAATCTACAGTGTCACTTTTGGAAATGGAACATCCTGTAGTGTAAACAATATTATAAATGTAGCTGGCCCAACCAATCCTCTTCGAATAAATATTGATGCATTGAACCCAACCTGTATAGGCCAAAATGGCATCATAGCTATCTCTGCTTCAGGGGGACTTCCAAGTTACAGGTATTTTATCTCTCTAGATGGAGTTCAAGAAGAGCTTGATTCTAATATCATTACCAATTTAGAATCTGGAAATTATATCATTACAGTGAGGGATAGCAGAGGCTGTGAAGATAGTGATTCAATTACAATCAATAATCCAAATCAACCTGTTTATGATGTAGAAAAGGTTCAAGACGCAAGTTGCTTTGGAGGTAATGATGGCCAATTAACTTTCCAAACTTTGGGAGATTTCAATGAAATCTCTTATCAATGGTACAGAAGAGAATCCAATGGCAGCTTATCACCTATAAGCTCTGATACTTTAAATGAATTAGGAGCAGGTCGGTACTTCGTAAGATTCCAATATAATGATAATTGCACTTTAGATTCTGAGGATTACATCATAACACAACCAGATGAAATTCAAATATTTACTCAGAACATACAAACTTTTTGTTTTGGTGAATCAGGGCAAGTTATCCTTAATATATCTGGGGGGAATTTTGGAAAAACAATCACCTTAACAGGTCAAAACGGTGTAACAAGATCAATAACTGGTTTTTATACTGGCATAGCGACTTTTGATAATCTTACCTCAGGTACTTACGAAGTCAATGTTATTGACCAAAATGGCTGTCAAACACCTACCACTACAATTGAGATCATTGAATCAGAACCTATACAAATTAATCTAGCTTCCATTCAAGAGGTGAGTTGTAGAGATGGTAATGATGGAAGTATTGAAATTGAGATCAATGGGGGAAGTGGAGACTATCAAGTACAATGGTCAAATGGGCAAGAAGGGTTAATAATAAGTGCCCTTACAGCTGGTTCATATACAGTTTTTGTAAATGATGGAAACTCTTGTGTCAGTTCAGAGACATTCATAATATCACAACCAACTGAGCATTTGACAATTCAGGCAATCTTTCCAACGGAAATTTGTACTCCTGATGACACTATAGATGTGACTCTCAATGTTCAAGGAGGCACTGCACCTTATACTTACCTGTGGTCGAATGGTTCTACCAATACATCATTGATAAATGTATCAACTGGTAACTATGAGGTCACTGTCACTGATTCGAATGGCTGTAGTGAAGTACTTGAGTTTGAAATTCCAGTGCCAAGATCCACTTTACAAATTTCATTCGAAGGCAATACTACTATATGTTCATCAGGCGGCCATACGATGCTCTCCGCATCCATTAGTGGAGGTGCAGCACCTTATACTTACTTATGGTCAACTGGTGCAAGAGGACCAATAGCTTCCAACCTGACATCTGGAACATACAGCTTAACTGTGACAGATTCCAATGGTTGTATTGCCATAGAAGAAGTTGAGATTCTCCCACCAAGCAATCTCTCCATGAGACTTGATGAACTTGTGCATGTAACTTGCTTTGGAGGATCAGATGGAAGGATAAGCATTTCAATTGAAGATGGAAATTCACCGTTTGAGATCATTTGGAGTCATGGAGTAAGAAACCAAACTTCAATATCTGGACTTGTAGCAGGCAACTACAATGTTAGCATTACAGACGCTAGCGGTTGTATCACCTCTGCTACATACAATATCAGGGAACCTGAATTGATTTCTTATAATGAAACAGTGGAAAATGTCACCTGTTTCGGTGCCGCTAATGGTCGAATAGAATTAAATGTACGAGGCGGCACTGCACCTTACAGCTACGCATGGTCAAATGGGTTCAATGGCAGAAACCCTCAAAATTTACCTCCTGGAACTTATAGTGTAATAATTACAGACAGAAATGGTTGTAGCACTGGTGGAAGTTTTAACATTTCAGAGCCAACCCTACTTTCTATGACAGCTGACCATAGTGAAAACTTAAACTGCTATGGAGACGATCAAGGCTACATCAACGTAAGCGTGGCTGGAGGTATGCAGCCCTATACCATAATTTGGTCGGACAATGATCAAATTACCAGCTTCAATAGATCTGGTCTTATAGCAGGATCATACACAGTCAGATTGATAGACGACAACAATTGCATCATTGAACAAACCTTTCAAATACGAGAACCAGAACCTTTAGAAGCAAGGCTTAATCACCGATTTGACATAGACTGTGAAAATCAAACAATGGTAGGTGTAGCTTGGCTGGAAATTTCTGGCGGAGTTCCAAATTATCAAATCACTTGGAGTAACGGCGTAAACAATTCAACTGAAATTGAGTTTAATAATAGTGGTAGAATTTCCACAATCATCACAGATTCAAATGGTTGCCAGGTTGAAATCAGTGATCAAGTAGAACTTCCACTAGTATTCTCAGAATCAGATTTCATCTATACAATTCCTTCCATAGGAACTACAGGTGAAATATTAGTCAATGATGAAGTTCAATTCTTAGATAGAACACTCGGAAATGTAATTGCTTGGGAGTGGAGTTTCGGTGATGGCACCAACACTTCTACACAGAATGCTACTCATACATATCAAAAACCTGGAATATACGAGGTCACCTTAAAAACCTTCGATATTTATGGATGTGTTTCAGAAGCTACCATCACCATAGAAGTGCTTGCCTCATACAGAATCATGATTCCTAATGCCTTCACTCCTAACGGTGATGGAATCAATGACTTTTTTCTCCCTAAACTCAGGGGAATCAAAACTTTTGAATTTTATATTTTCAACAAATGGGGTGAAATGATTTATTCACATGTAATTGGTGAAGATCAGGGATGGGATGGCCAGCTAAATGGCAAAATGAGTCCTAATGGAAACTATGTCTATAAGTTGGTCTTTGAAGCCGAAGATGGTGAAAAAGGAAGTCAAACAGGTGTATTTACACTTATTAATTAGTAAGTCATGAATTATCCATCGGTCATAAAGTTCTTCATTATTTTCATGTGTATTTTCAACATGATGGGAACGACATATGCTCAAGATGTGCAATATACGCAGTTCTATGCTGCTCCATTATACCTAAATCCAGCCTTCACTGGTTCTTCAGAACTCACCAGAATAGGTGCAAATTATAGAAATCAATGGCCAGGGCTTGATCACTCTTTCAATTCATACTCTGCATATATAGATCACTACATGTTTGACATCAATTCTGGTATAGGTGTGATCTTCAATGCCAATAAAGAAAGTAAAGCTAAACTATCAACCAATGAAATTGGTCTATCGTACTCCTACAGATTGAAGCTTGGTTTTGATTCCTTTTTACGATTTGGAGGACAAGTAAGCTACATCAATAGAGATGCATATTTTGGTGATTTAGTATTTGGAAATCAATTGGACATCAACACTGGAAGTATTGGGGGTGACAGTGGAGAGTTGTTCTCGGGTGATTACCGCCATAGTTTCATGGATTATAACTTTGGCCTTTTATACCATACAGAAACCTACTGGCTAGGGATATCTGGCCACCACCTTTCTCAACCCAACACTTCATTTGTAGATGGGAACATTAGCAAGCTTCCCATGAGATTGTCTGCACATGGCGGTATGAAATTTGACCTTGGAGAAGGGTTTATCAACAATTATTACAGCAATAGCAGGCAAGAAAGATCAGTGTTTTTTGCATTTAATTACAAGCACCAAGCCCCCTTCAATCAGCTAGACATCGGTACACAGTTCTTTCTTCAGCCCTTGGTTCTTGGGGTTTGGTATAGAGGATTCCCAGTCAAATATTCCTTACCAAATAATGAGTCTATTGCTGGCTTGCTCGGATTGACTTTGGAAAGCGGACTCGACATCGGTTATAGTTATGATTTCACATTATCCAAATTGGGAAATCTTCAATCAGCAGGAGCTCATGAGATTTCCATCAGATATTCCTTTATGTACGGAGATCCCAATCAAAGAAACAGAAGAAGCACGGTAATACCTTGCTTTAGATTTTAGATCAAAAGGTAAAATAAGTATTGAAAATCAATCCACTATTGGTCTGAATTAGTGCTTTATCTTCTATCAATCGAGCAAACTGAAGAATTTGATTGATACCGCCAAATTCCATTTTAAAATTATGGTTCAAGTGGAGACCAAAGACTAACCCTACTCTATTTTGATCAAAAATATTCTGATTGATACTTTTACCAAAACCAATCATTATCTCATCATAAACTGAAAGGTATGGCGTATTTTTTTCTAAAAAATACTTGTCAAGAGGTAATTGTAAGGTTGCCATATAACGGATCCTATTCACGTAAGTATTGTTATATACTTTGTTCAGTTGGCCATTTGAATAATTCCCGACCCAGCGTTGTTCCAACATAAACCTATGCTTCAATAAGATTTTGTCAATAGGGTTATTGATCTGGACCATTTGAAAAAACCTGAATTCAGGGAAAATTCTACTAGAATTTTGAATAGGTACTTTCCCGTAGGGATGGGTTTCAATGTGACCAATACCAGCCCTAATCAAAACAAAAGGGTGAATTTGGTAATTGACTCCTGTTCTAAATAAATTTTGTTGTGATTCTTTTATCAGATTAGCTCTTCTCCATTGGAACTCTCCGTGCAAACTCCATTTATCATTTACCTTATGCGTTAAATGTATGTTATACCACCCAATCGTATTAAAATCACTTAATCTAATACCATCTGCGTAGACCCTTTCAGCAGAAAGTAAAATGAACCAAACTATCAGAATTTTGATTTTTTTATTCATATCATGTACTGTATATATTTAATCCGAAGAATATTTGAAAATACTTTCGAAATGTACAGTACAAAATATCATGTATTTGTATTAAGAATCACATTAGCTTTAAAAGGAATCAGAGTGAGTAATAATCGCTCCAGCATTCTCCATTTCAATCATTGCTTTGGCAAAATCATCCGGATGAAGGTTTACTGCTTTTGTGGCATCTAAAATCAAGTGAACTTTAAACCCTTCATTTAGCCCATCTAATACCGTAAACTTCACACAATAATCTTCTGCAAGTCCACACACGAAAATCTCTTCAACTCCATGATCTTTCAGAAACTTGCTCAATCCAGTATCACCTTTTTTATTATTATCAAAAAATCCTGAATAAGAATCTACCAATGGGTTCATCCCTTTCTTAAATACCGCTTGCCATTTTTCTTGATTTAAATCTTGATGAAATTCAGAGCCAAATGTACCTTGAACACAGTGGACTGGCCATAATATTTGTTGGACACCTTCCAAAATCACAAATTCACCTGGGTTTTTATTTGGGTGATTTGCAGCGAAGCTTCCATGATTTTCAGGATGCCAATCTTGAGTAGCTATGATAAAATCAAACCTACTTTGGAGCTGATTGATGATCGGAATGATTTGATCACCCTCATCCACAGCAAGTGCACCACCAGGTAAAAAATCATTTTGAACATCTACTATAATAAGCCCTCGCATTGGAAATTGATTTGAAAGTTTAGCGAAATAATTTAAATGGTTATTTTTAAAATTCATCCGCAAAGGTTCCATGACGAATAAAACTTTGGAAACGTATGATTTAGAAACAAGCTCTATTACTATCCAAATCATACAACCACTAATTTTATATTGACTGCAAGTGCCTTTGCGGATTCAATTATGTTTAATTTGCTTCAGCCTCCACCATCTCTTCCAACACGGAAGCTATTTCTGGCAAGGACTCGTAAAGTTGTTCGTAGCTCTCTATGATGAAGTATTTATCTTGGAACTTATCCTTCCAATATGGTGTATTCATAATCTTGCGAACATCATAATCAAAGTGTGATGGCTCATCAGAAAGGCTATACTTGGTCTCTCCAGCCGAACTCAAAATACCCGCACCATAGATTTTGACCTCTCCTTGTTCCCTTATCAGTCCAAACTCTATTGTAAACCAATAAATTCTAGACAAAATCTCTATGGCCCATTTGTTATCAATATGCTTCAGTGCCAAGCCACTCAAATTCTCCAGAAAATCAACATAAGGTTGATTGGTAAGCATTGGCATATGTGCAAAAGCATCATGAAACATGTCTGGCTCCTGTAGGTAATCTAGCTGCTCCATTTTTCTCAACCAGGTAGAGGAACAAAATCTCTTATTGTTCATCAATCCAAAGAACAGATCATCGTCTATCAGTCCAGGAACTACTTGAATTGCCCATCCAGTGGATTCAGCAAGTCTGCTATTGACATCTTCAAAGTTTGCAATCTTATCAGAAGCAAATCCTATTTCCTTGATTCCATCTAAATATGCCTTTGAAGCAGCTTTTGGTAGATTTACTATTTGCCTATCGAAAAGAATCTTCCAAACTTTGAAATCCTCTTCTGTGTAAGCAGCGTAATCTTGTGTCATTTGTTTTAACCTCGGGTCACTGAAGACCCAATCTTTCGCTTTATTGATCATTTATATTTGGGTTATATTACGGAGTCACTTTGGGAATATCACAGAACTTCACATTCAAAGTTGAGCAATTGGATCAATACATTTACAGTATTGGATTTAGAGGAAAATTACAACAATTCAAATGTTTTGCGTAGAGCAAAGGTCTTTCTAATCTGATCTGCAAGCAAAGTGCTTTGCGCAAAATCCAAGGTCTGTTGTCCATCGGAATATGCTTTATCAGGGACTTCATGCGCTTCATAGATAATTCCATCTGCACCAGACATTACACCAGCAAGTGCCATCTGAGGAACATATGCCCTAATTCCTATACCATGAGAAGGGTCTACCACTACTGGTAAGTGTGATTTAGCCTTCAAAATAGGTACGGCATTCAGATCCAAAGTGTTTCTACTTGCCTTTTCATAAGTCCTAATTCCCCTTTCACAAAGGATCAATTTCTCATTTCCTCCTGAAAAAACATACTCCGCTGACTGCAAAAGCTCTTCAATCGTGCCAGAAATCCCTCGCTTGATCATCACAGCTTTATCTACTTTACCCAATTCATCCAAAAGGTTGAAATTCTGTGTATTCCTAGCACCTACTTGATAGATATCTACAAAAGGGTACATTTCTTCGATCTGAGACACTTGCATTACTTCTGTGACGATCTTGATCCCTGCCTCTTGTGCCAGTTCATACCAAAGCTTTAGGCCATCTAAACCTAAACCTCTAAATGCGTATGGGCTAGATCTTGGTTTGAATACACCCCCACGCATCAACTTGATGTTGTTTTCTTTCAAGTGATTGATGACTTTTCTGATCTGGTCTTCTGATTCGATAGAGCATGGGCCTGCCATGATAGCCATATCACCATCTTTGACAAACACTCCATCTCCTAAATCTATAGAAGTAGGTTTAACTTTCCACTTTTTAGAAACCAGCTTATATTCATCAGAGACAATATGGATATCTGCAATTCCTGCTTTCTTCCCAATTTTTCGAATGTCAAAGTCAGCTTTTCCAATCCCGATCAAGTAATCGCCAAGCTGTGTTTTGACTTCTGTGATTTTATAGCCGATCCCATTGACTTCGTCAATTAGAGCTGACTTTTCCTTTTCACTGATATCTTGTTTTAACTGTATGATCATATTTTATTGAATTACAGACTTTATATACGTATGAATAGACTCTTTTAAATCTACACTATTTTTTACAGTTTTGATAAATGCACTACCTATGATAGCTCCATTGCTATATTTGGAAGCATTCATGAAAGTCTCTCCATCAGATATTCCAAATCCAATCAATCGTGGGTTCTTTAAATTCATCGATTGTACTCTTTTGAAGTAATTGATTTGATCTTCTGTGAGACCTGTCTTAGCTCCTGTGATACTATGTGAAGATACCATATAAATAAAGCCTTGTGAATGCTCATCAATCTGTCTGATTCGCTGCTCACTTGTTTGAGGTGATATCAAAAAGGTATTGCTAAGACCATACTTTTCGAACATCTCCTTGAACTCATCTAAGTACTGCTGCATGGGTAAGTCTGGCAAAATCAAACCATCTACACCCACTTCTTGGCATTTTTGAAGAAATCTCTCCATACCATATTGGATGATAGGATTAAGGTATCCCATCAACACCACAGGAATACTAACAGAATTCCTCATATTCTTGATCTGATCAAAAAGCTTATTCAAACTCATCCCATTGGCCAAAGCTATCATATTGCTATCCTGAATCGTAGGCCCATCGGCAATAGGGTCAGAGTAAGGCACACCAATCTCTATAATATCAGCTCCAGCAGACTCTATAGCCTCCATAGTAGGAATTGTATCTTCTAATCTTGGGAATCCCGCTGTAAAATATATAGACAGTACTCGCTCTTTTTTATTTTCAAATAATGTTTGTAATCGATTCATGTGTAATTTTAGATTGTAGATTTTAGATGCGGGATACAAGAAATATGACATAAGATTTGAGCGATAAGTTTCTATTACCCAATGATTCAATGGTTTACGGGATAGCTTCTTGTCTCTTCCTTCTTGTTTCTAATTTTCCTCGACTCTCATCTCTCGTATCACGCCTCTCTGTCTCTTGTCTCTTGTCTCTTGTTTCTTTGTCTCTTGTTTCTTGTCTCTTGCTTCTTGTCTCTTGTCTCTTGTCTCTTGTCTCTTGTCTCTTGTCTCTTGTCTCTTGTTTCTAATCTTCTCCTCTCTGTCTCTCACTTCTCGCCTCTCGTTTCACGCCTCTCTGTCTCTCTCGTTTCACGCCTCTCTGTCTCTCTCGCTTCTCGCCTCTCTGTCTCTTGTCTCTTGTCTCTTGTTTCTTGTCTCTTGTTTCTTGTCTCTTGTTTCTTGTCTCTTGTTTCTTGTCTCTTGTCTCTTGTTTCTTGTCTCTTGTTTCTTGTCTCTTGTTTCTAATCTTTCACCTCAATACCCTCCCCACTTGATATAAGTATCCAAGTCCTTATCTCCCCTTCCAGATAAATTGATGACGATGACATCGTCTTTCTTGTACTCGATCATGTTGAGGGCATGGATAGCGTGAGAAGTTTCTATGGCAGGAATGATTCCTTCCATTCTACTCAACTCTATACCAGCTTTCATGGCATCTTCATCTTCTACTGCAACAAATTCAGCCCTGCCAATATCAAATAGGTGCGCATGTACTGGTCCTATACCTGGATAATCCAAACCAGCGGATATAGAGTGTGGCTCCACTACTTGTCCGTCTTCAGTCTGCATCAAAATCGTTTTGCTACCATGAAGAATACCTGCTGTTCCAAGAACTGTAGTAGCGGCAGATTTGCCCGAATGGATTCCCAATCCAGCAGCTTCAGCTGCGACAAGTCTTACTTCTGGTGTATTGTAATAGTGATAAAATGCACCAGCAGCATTACTTCCTCCTCCGACACATGCTATGACAATGTCTGGGTTTTGTCTACCTTCTTTTTCTAGAAGCTGACTTTTTATTTCTTCCGAAATCACTGATTGGAATCTAGCAACCATTTCAGGGTATGGGTGCGGTCCTACCACAGATCCTATGATATAATGCGTATCGACTGGATTACTGATCCATTGCCTCATAGCTTCATTTGTAGCATCCTTGAGTGTCTGACTACCAGAAGTTGCTGGGATCACTTTTGCTCCCAAAATCTTCATGCGCTCCACATTTGGTCTCTGCCTTTGTATATCTAGGGCACCCATATACACAGTGCATTCTAGTCCCATCAAAGCACAAACCGTGGCGGTCGCCACACCGTGTTGCCCTGCACCAGTTTCAGCTATGATACGTTTTTTCCCAAGTCTCTTTGCTAGAATTATCTGACCAACAGTATTGTTGACCTTATGAGCTCCTGTATGACATAGATCTTCTCTCTTAAAGTAAATCTTTGCTCCATACTTTTCTGACATTCGCTTTGCAAAATAAAGCGGAGTTGGTCTACCGACGTAGTCTCTTAGTAGAGACTGAAATTCAGCCTGAAACTCTTCCGAAGCCATGATTTGCTCATAGCTATCTTTCAATTCCTCAATGTTTGGGTGAAGCATCTCAGGGATATAGGCACCGCCAAATTTCCCATAAAAACCCTTTTCATCAACTTTTATCATTATGATATATTTTTTGATTCTAACTTCTAATTTGAAATCCTTGATTTCAACTCGTATACTTTTTCAATGTCCTTTAAGGCTGGAGAGACTTCGTATTTTGAATTGATGTCCAAGCCTACCATTTGAGGAATCTGGCTGTGCAATTCCAGTAGTCTTTCCATGTGTGTATTATCCAAACCTCCACTGAGTAAAAAGGGTTTTGTAAAAGGGTATTCCTTAAGCAAATTCCAATCAAATGTCTTTCCGCTGCCTCCATGAGCCGTCGTGAAAGTATCAAACAGAAAGTAATCTACATTAGAAACATAATCTTCCATTTTACTCCAATCCAATTGTTGTTTCACTGAGAAAACTTTGAAAACCTCTACACCTGTTTCCTCTTTGATTTGTTTCACGAAATCTACCGTCTCGCCTCCATGAAGCTGAACAGTAGACAGTCCAAAAGACTTTATTCTGCTTTTTATTTCTGCAAAATTGGAATCAACAAACACTCCTACTTTCCTTACCTGTATTTGAGATATGGACTCAGCTAACTCCTCAGGTACATACCGTGAGGACTTAGGATAGAAAATCAATCCCATCCAATCTGGATAAACTTTTGTGACCAAATCCTGAATGTTGTTCAGGTGACGCATTCCACAGACTTTTAACTTCATTTTTCTTGAATATAGCCCTCTGCCAACAGTGCCTTATGGTAAGCTTTCATGAAATTATAAGCAGCTTGATGCGGCCTACTAGATTTCATAAAATTCTCTCCAATCAAAAACCCCGAATACCCAGCTTTTTTTAATTCCACGAGTGTTTCTGGTTTTGAAAGTCCACTTTCAGAAATTTTTACAAATTGATCCGGAATATTATTTACCAAATCAAAGGATGTATCAACAGAAACTTCGAAAGTTTTCAAGCTACGGTTATTTACCCCGACCAGGTCTAAGGCATCATTGAGTGAGGCCTGAAGCTCGTCAGCATCGTGCACTTCCATCAGCACTTCCAGACCAAGGGACTTGGCAAAATTTGCTAATTCTTCCAACCTTTTTGGCGCTAAAGCTGCCGCAATCAAAAGGATACAATCTGCACCTATTGACTTTGCCTCTATGATTTGATACTCTTCTATTATGAAATCCTTTCTAAGTATGGGACAGAAATTAAATTTTCTGGCTTGGATTAGATCTTCATTATTTCCTCCAAAAAACTGCTGATCTGTCAAGATTGACAAGGCTGAGGCTCCAGCTTGCATATATCCTATGCTGGTTGCCTCAACTTTTGCACTGGCATTGATCACACCTTTGGAGGGTGATTTCCTTTTGAACTCAGCAATGATACCTGTTCTATCAGGATCAGCTACATAAGACTTCATGGAAACGACTTCTGACTGGAAAAAAATGCTTTTCTCTAGAAGTTTCACAGGAATAAGACTGCTTTTCTCTGCGACCTCTTGTTTTTTATGTGCAATGATTTTATCTAAAATATTCATTGATTTTTGAATTTATGCAAGTGAAATGATTTTTTTTGGCTTTACCAAAGCGTTGAATTTTTGAAGTGCAGAACCACCCAATAATGAATCTTTGGCTTTTTCTACAGCATCCTGAAAGCTTAGCTCTGGCAATGCGGTGTGTAATGCTGCTGCTGCATTGGCTATGACAACTGCATTTTGCTCTTTGGAGCCTTTACCTTTTAAAATTTGATCAAAAATTTTGGCAGACTCCTCGATGCTATCTCCACCTTTGATTTGTGTGGCATCTATTATAGGAAGGCCAATAGCTTCGGGACTGTAAAGCTTCTCCCCTAGTTGGCTGATTAGTTTGAAATCGCCAGTCAAGGAAATTTCATCATATCCGTCAATGGCATGAAGAATACTAAATTGACCTTCTTGATTTTGGTACAAATAGGCATACAATCTAGCAAGCTCCAAACTAAATACGCCTACAAGTTGCTTTTTGGGAAAACTTGGGTTAACCATTGGGCCAAGCATATTAAAAAACGTTTTGACTCCTAGTTCTCTTCTAATCGGTCCCACATGCTTCATTGCTGGATGAAACAATGGCGCATGCAGAAAACAAATTCCTGCTTCATCCAAACTTTTCTTGATTTTCCCTAGATCATTGGTAAACTCATAACCAAAACTCTGGAGCAAATTGGATGATCCACAAATGGAAGAAACACCAGTATTTCCATGTTTGGCCACATTTTGACCTGCACCAGCAACTATAAAAGAGGCCAAAGTAGATATATTAAAAGTATCCTTACCATCCCCTCCTGTACCACACAGATCCATAGCATCATATTCAGCAATTTCGACTGGTATACACTGCTCGAGCATGGCTTCTCTGAAGCCACCTAACTCTTCTACTGTGACAGACCTCATCATATACACCGTCAGAAATGCTGCGATTTGGCTTTGGTTATATTCTCCAGAAGTGATTTTAACTAATACTTCTTTGGCTTGATCTTTCCCTAACGTGCGATGCTCTATCAAATGGTTCAGTACTTCTTTCATGGTTTAAATGGTGATTTTAATATGCTTGCTTTAGTGTATTTGACAAATTCAAAGATAATGAAGTGATCTAATTCAATAGTTGTATATGTCTAATTATTACGTTCTATCTCATCACTTACCTAATGAGCTGACCATTTGATGTTGGGTCTAAATAACAATAATTTTCGACAAATGATTTCAAGCTTTTGATCGAGGATCAAATTTAAGAAAGCCAATTCCTCATCAATTCTACCCCATGTTCTGTGAGTACAGATTCAGGGTGAAACTGCAGACCACGTACTTTTAAAGATTTATGCTTCACTGCCATAATTTGACCATCTGGAGTACGTGCAGTCACTTCCAAATCTGGGCTCAAGGTTTGCTCATTAATCACCCAAGAGTGGTAACGACCGATTTTGAAGCACTCAGGCAGTCCTCGAAAAAGAAGATCTTCTTTTACCGTAACTTCAGAAGCTAAGCCATGCACCACCTCTGACAAGTTAGTCAACGAGGATCCAAATGCCTCACCTATAGCTTGATGACCTAGACATATTCCTAGGATATCTTTAGTGTCTGCATATTTCTTGATCAGTTCTGGCATAATCCCTGCTTCAGATGGTACTCCTGGACCAGGAGAAAGCAGAATCTTATCGTACTGAGCCACATCTTCAAGACTGATTTTATCATTTCTATAAATATCCATTTCATATCCCAATGTTTTGATGATATACACCAAATTGTAGGTAAAGGAATCGTAATTATCAAGGACAAGTATTTTCATAAGAAATTTTAAGGTTGGGCATTTTAAAATTGGAAGATTACTAGGTGTTAAAGTCGGGAAGTATTATGATTATTGAAGTAGAGAACTTTTGGCCTTCAAATCTATTCGATTACATTTCTTTTGAGATTGCTATTCTGGGCTATAACCAAACCAAACATACAAACTTTTCAAATCATAACTATTTCAACTCATTGAATGTCAAAATCTCTACAAATAACTGAATAATGACAAGTCTTTACTTTTTGGTTTTCTAGATTTGTTCGGCAGCTTTGAGAGCTACTCTAAGGGCCTCTAGCTTATTGGATACTTCTTGTAATTCTGATTGTATAGAAGACTTAGCTACTACACCTGCACCAGCTTGAAATCGAAGTTGATTATTTTCAGAAACAAATGACCTGATCAAAATAGCATGATTAAAGTCGCCTTTGAAGCCTAAGAACCCTATGGCGCCACCGTAGAATTTTCTAGAGGTATTTTCCAAATCATCTATCAATTGCATCGCTCTGAACTTTGGAGCACCTGAAAGTGTACCTGCTGGAAAGGTATCTGCTACAAGTTGTAGTGGATTTGCTTGTGGAGGCAAGATTCCAGTCACTTTGGATACCAAGTGGATCACATGTGAATAATATTGTATTTCTTTGAATACTTCTACCTCTACTTTGGAAGATGATCTACTGAGGTCATTTCTAGCAAGATCGACAAGCATAACGTGTTCAGAGTTTTCCTTTGGATCGTCATACAGCTTCATAGCCAAATTGGCATCCGCTTGATCATTGCCTGTACGCTTGAAAGTCCCTGCTATAGGATATATTGTGGCTTTGTTATTTTTCACTACAATCTGAGCCTCTGGCGAACTTCCAAATACCTTGAAAGAACCGTAATCAAAATAAAACAAGTAGGGTGATGGATTAACTGACCTCAAGGCTCTATACACATTGAATTCATCTCCTTTGAACTTCGTGGTGAAATTCCTCGATAGAACTATCTGAAACACATCGCCTCTAAAGCAATGTTCTTGTCCTTTTTTTAGAATATCTAAGAATTCTTCATCCGAATAATTTGACTCCTCCTCACCCACTAGTGTAAATCCATAAGAAGGAATATTTTTGTTTTTCAATAAGGTTTCTATATCATCTAAAATCGGTTGCACTTCACTACCTTCTACAGTATGTTCAATCAAATGCATCTCATTTTTGAAATGATCTACTACGATGACGTTTTGATAAACCGCATAGTGCATCATAGGTATAGAAGATTCTTCAGTATTCGAAAGCTTGATATCTTCAAAACTGGCAACTGTATCATATTGCATGTATCCAAAAAGCCCGTTGGTGATAAATTTATAATCTTGGGTAGATGCATCAAATTTGGATGAAAATGTCCTCAAACTATCGATTAATTTCTCACTATGACTCAACTGAACTTGAAATGTGCCCTTTCCTGGTAGCTTTTCCGTTATGACATGACCATCATAAGAAAAAGAAGCCAAGGGATTGAAACATACGTAAGAATAGCTATTTTCCTGTCCATGGTAATCGGAACTCTCCAAAAGTATAGGATTAGCGTACCTGTCTCTAATCTGGAGATAAATTGATACTGGGGTAATGGTATCAGCTAGAAGTTTCTTATGTCGTGTTTTCAGTTTGATCTGATTCATAGGTGGTTGCAATGTTTTTGAGAATTTGGAATAAAAAAAGGCTTACCGGGAAAAACCAGCAAGCCTTAATATTTCTTTTTACAAGCGTAGATATTAGACAATAGCAATAGGTTCTTCCCCTAGAAAAGAATGTAAATGCCACCACCAATATTTTGCTTGAATGAATTTCATAATGACTAATATGGCTCAAATATAAATACACCAAACGGAATGACAAAAGTCAAAGCGAAAAAATCAATAGTTTTTTTCCTATACATGAATTATAAAAGGATTTTTGAGACTGAAAAATAGAAAATTTTGAATCTGAGACTACAAATAGTGAAAGTAAAGCGTATTCGTAACTTCTTATCATTTCATTTGCACTTGATTTTAAGTTTTTTATTCTGACATTTGCTATTCTTTAGTGAAACGTGGATCAATTTATCTCTTTTATCTTGAAGCCCTTAAAAAGTAAAATGTACTTCTGCAAAGATCCTTTTTACAAAATCATACCAAACCATTTTATGATTTTGCTTTAAATGAATATTGGATTAGGCCTGAAAAAGTCATCAAGAGAGCTGATCTAGAGGTGATCTTATATTTTATGAATTTCTAATTCCGAAGTCAAAAGGGATAATGATTAAAAGCAAGAAATGGATATACGGAACTTTGCCAATGACATTACAAAATTCCGATTTATCTAACTTCCGATATAAATTGATATTGGATACTCATGGATATTGACCATTAACAACCTGTTGAGCCAATGAATTGACGTTACTGGCAAAAAAGCGTATAATCAGAAAGCAAGATCATTGGGAACAAAAAAAAATACAGTACAATTAAAATCAAATATAGATGTCAGCAATAGTAAGATATTTTAAAAGAACATTCGATGATTACAAAGTTTTGGTAAAAGTTAACCCTGAGGACTACACTGGAACCGAATTGATCATACACCCAGATGGCAAAATAGAAAAGACTGAAATGGAATTTGATGATGAAATTTTTGAGGACTTGGCTGTAGATGAATTTGAGGAATCTGGAGCCATGGAATTCAACTTATATGTTTCTAATCTCAAATAAACTGATCAGCGAACGTTTATATTTCCAGCTGATTCCAATAAAAAACCCTTGAAAAGAACAGGTTTCAATTCAAGGGTTTGTATCGTACTTATTCCTGATTACCGACTGGTGGACCTGCCGGCATCCACCCTGGTGTCAATTCTCTCTCTTCTACTTTGATCAATGTTCCATTTTCGAATGTAGCCAAAACATAAAACCGATCTCCCCTATCAAGCCTATATACTTTTAATGGGCCTTCCATATTGCTTAGCACTGCAGCTCTATTTTGTCTCAAAAACTGACCTTCTGACATACCTTCTCTGAATTCATGTCTAGGTGTGAAAACTGCACATGATCCAAGCAAAAACACTGTAAATACAAAAACAATTGATTTTTTCATAACTTAATATCTTTTGTAGAGAAGCGGCAAAAACTTTGCCACACTTTTTCAAACTGAAATTGAGCTCTTTAGATTTACAAATGCAATATTCCAATCTTAGCTTTTGGAATAGAATAAAATTGACTTACCTTTGTGTCGGCGGTACGACCAGCTCCTGCTGAATCCCCCAGGTCCGGAAGGGAGCAAGGGTAGGCGGTTGTAGCGGTGCGATACCGCCTCTTTTTTTTTATCTTCTCCCCAATAAGTCCGGTTTCCAATTTGTTTTACCTATTTCAAATATCCTTCTCTTTCTTGACGATCTTTACAGCAGTACCGCTAGCAGTCACCATCAGCATGCCGTCTCGGATTGTTTCATAATCTAGGTCAATCCCTACTATGGCATTGCCACCAAATGCATTTGCCTGCATCTGCATTTCAGTCATTGCTGTAGTCTTTGCTTCACGAAGTACTCTCTCATAAGCTCCAGATCTACCGCCAACTATATCCGTGATACTGGCGAAAAAGTCTTTGAATAAATTAGCTCCTATGATGGTTTCGCCAGTAACTACACCAAGGTATTCTTTAATTTCATATCCTTCTAGGGATGGGGTTGTTGATACTATCATGATTTTTTATTTAATTGAAATTATATCTCTTTCACGCACAATTTAATCACCCTGTTTCTTTATTCGAATTCTTTCGGTCAAATTTCGGCAGAAATTCAAACAAGCCCCAAAAACTTGGTGCTTCTTCAAAAAAGAATCTACTTAATTTGTCAGCTCACATGGGTATTAAAAACCAGGCCTTTCTTAAGTAAATTATGAAGTTTGTTGATTCAAAATATTGCTAAAAATCATCAACCTAACCCTTGATGAACAGCTTGCAACAAATAGCCGCAGAGCAAGGCACCATAGGTCCCTACAGCATAACCTAATACAGCCATCAAAACCCCTACTGGCGCAAGTGCTGGATTGAAAGCAGAAGCTACAATGGGTGCAGAGGCTGCTCCGCCAACATTCGCTTGTGAACCCACAGCAACAAAAAAGAAGGGTGCTTTGATAAGATAAGCTACAAGTAACATAATCAAAACATGAAATATCATCCAAATTATCCCTATCAAAAAGAAAAGTGGATTATCAAAAATTGCCTTGAGATCCATTTGCATTCCTATAGTCGCTACCAAAACGTATAACATCACCGAACCCAAACGCGATGCTCCTGCTCCTTCAAGTGCCCTAGCCTTGGTAAAGGACAAAATTAAGCCTCCTGTAGTAGCCAATACCACTATCCAGAAGAAGGTAGAATCCAATGAATAATCACTTAATGCTGGATAGTGCTGCCCAATATAAGGAGCTACTATATCAGCTATAAAATGAGCCATTGCTGTGATTCCAAAACCTATTCCTAAGATTTTCATCGTATCTGCCATTGTTGGAATTTTCAAAATACCGGCTCTATATTTCTCTACTTTTTGTTGAAGTTCGATTATTGCCGAACTGTCCGCTTTGAATAGTCTATCTATTCTATCGGGCTTTGCTGCCCAATATAACAACACAGCCATCCAAACATTCGCCACCAAAACATCTACTGCAATCATTTGTGAAAACAAGGACGGGCTCGCTCCAAATACTTCAAGCATTGCTGTTTGATTTGCTCCACCTCCTATCCAGCTCCCTGCTATGGTTGATAAGCCCCTCCATATTTCGTCTGGCCCAACTCCTCCTAAGATATCTGGGTATATCACCGAAATGACAAATAGAGCCATCGGTCCACCAAGAACAATCCCCAGCGTTCCAGCCAAAAACATGATCAATGCCTTGGGACCTAATTTTATGATTCCTTTAAAATCAATGCTCAAAGTCAATAACACCAAAGAAGTTGGCAGCAGGTACCTTGAGGCCATAAAATAAAGCTTTGAATATTCTCCCGAAATCAGTCCAAGGGAATTGAGTATCGCCGGAATAAAATAACATAACAATATCGAAGGAACTATCCTGTAAAACTTCACCCAAAATGCTTGCTTGCTCGAAGATGTGGAGAATACTAAAGCTAATATGGTCACTAAAATACCAAAAACTACTGCATCATTGGTCAAGAATGGTGTCTCTTCTGTCATTATAAATTGGGCTATTTGAAATACATAAATACACCAAATGCCCGAAAAAATCAAACTTTTACTTTTTCCCAAAGAAACATAAACTCTCCAAGCATCATCGCAGTAGCTCCCCACACCATTTCACTATCAATATCAAAATAAGGTGCTTGAAGCTTGAAATTTCCTTTTACCACTACCTCACCTTCTTTCCTGATTTCCTTATCAATAAGGTGATTTACTTGACATGGTATAATCCTTTCTACTTCGTAAGGATCAGGTATAAAATTTGGTTTTTCGGTTGTAAATCCAATATATGGTCTTACCAAAAAATTACTCGGAGGTATAAATAGGTCTGATAAGTTACCTATCAGCTCTACATTTGCAGCATTCACTCCAATCTCTTCCTCAGCCTCTCTAAGGGCAGTAAAACTCAAGTCTGAGTCAGTTTCGTCTTGCTTCCCTCCTGGTAGTGCCACCTGACCACCATGAGGACCATCATAACTAGGTCTTTTGATAAATGGAACAAAAGCCTGATTATCATCTGGATAAAACAGTATTAAAACAGCACCTTTTCTTACGTTATCAGGTACTAGACTTCCAAACCGAGACTCATCCACAGGTTTAGGAGACATCATCAATTGCCCCATCTTTCCAGGAAGAGGATTTTTCATCATCTTTTGAACCCTTTCTATCACTAAATCAAATTCCATTTGATTGTTTTTCTACTGAAAATCTTTTGGTTAAAAATCCCTCACGAGTATAACTGCTAGTGGTAAGACTTGTTTCATACTGATAAATCAATTGGCCTTCGGGATAGATAATCCAAGCTTTAGGTGATACACCTGTCTCACTCTCAAAGTGACCTACTACCAAGAGTGCTTCTGAATTCAACCAAACAGCATCTTCAAATGCACCAGATGGCCCTATAAAAAGAAGCCTTTCCCGCATACCATCCGAGCGAAAATAGGTAACCTCAGAATCTGGATTAAAATATGGCTTGCCTTCCTCAGGAAATGTGATTTTATAGCTATATATATCTACAGTACCCTTACCTTCAGGATGATATTTCAAAAATGGAAAAAATGGATTACCCTGTGTGATAAAGTTTTCTTCTGGCCTTTCTATAGTTTCAATCGTATCAATCCTGGACAGCTTAAATTCACCCAAATTAAAATCAGGCATTTGAAGTTTCCAATGGGCTGTCCAATCTGTCAACTGTTGAAATCCACTCGTCAACAACTGCTCTTCCTCAGGTAAATTTCCACCGATTGATATAGAATCAGTGTAACTATCCTCCTTGCTTCCACCGCAAGACCATAGAATTACCTGAAAACATGCTAACAGTAAAATTTGAGTTATTTGAATTTGGCGCATATAAATATCAACAATAAGATTACGAAAAAAGTGTAAATTCCGCAGAAATCAAAAAAGGTTTGGACATTGCCCAAACCTTTTTTATCTCTCAAACCTATTAAACCTATTGTAGATATTCAGTATGTGAATAACATGGCTGAAAGGTAGAAAATGTTTTTTTATTGTACAAGCAATCGATTGCGAAAATTTTATTTTGCGTGTAAAAATAGTTTAATTCGTCAAAAAATCTGTCAAATGGACAAAATCAATCCAAGAAAATATGGTCTAAAACTACTTGTGATTTTTTCAATAAAAAATTCAAATCATCATCACGCCCTTCATCAATCATAACTTCCTTTGGTAAAAGAGAAGTAGAGCACAAGTAAAATTTATCCTGAAAGAAAATATGCTTATTATTAGGATAAAATTTTCTATTATATCAAATTTGATTGAACGCTCTTTTGCCAATAATATCAATGCATTGCCAAAATCGGTTGAATTTGGTCTATATCCATGAATCATTTGGCAGCATCAAATCAAAACAAAGTAAATTCGATATTTTCAATAATTTACTGAATAAGTTGCATATACAAATAAGATCAAATTACAAAGTATGTATTTCTGGTTTCATACAAGAAGAAGTAATTCCTTCAAATAATAGATTACTTCAGAAATAGTATCAACTAGTAACTTGTCCGTCTAGGTGGGTCCAGTATCAATTAATATCTGGACCTTGAAAACTCCATATATGACTTGGTCACTTGTATCTATGCGGATATACATGTCATAAAATTACCTAGTTGATCAACTTGGAGTATTATTTATATTATTGCATTTTTACGAGACTTAAAGCTTATGAATACTAATCAAGAAGTAAACTTTTCTACTGAAACTGTTAACAACATAACGGAAGGATTTGATCATTACATCAATGAGTTTAAAAAACTCACAATCCTAGCCCCAGAATATTTCAAAACAAGAAACTGGAGGGAAATGCAAGCCAATCATCGAAAAAGGCTGAGATTATACAAAGACTTAGTAAAATCTTGCTGCGATTCAATAGATGTGCTAAAGGCAAATAAAGGAGAGAATAGAGCTTTTTGGGTAGAGGTGAAAAATCAATACACACAAGCCATAAAAAATCGACAAGACAGAGAACTTGCTGAAACATTCTACAATTCGGTCATACGGAAATCCATACATCAATTGGCCGTAGATGAGGAATTAATGTATGTACATGAAGGATATGATGCTTGCGATCTACATCCAAATGAAAACCTTTACTATAGCTATCCTTCGACATGGGGATTACAAAAGATTATAAGACAAATAGTTCAAGACTTTGATTTTGGAGTTCCCTATTACAATAAAGAAGAAGATATTCAGCTACTTGTCAGGGCGGTAAGGGAAGTCATCTTGAGTCGGTATGAGACCACCAAAGATACCGTGACTCAAGTTTTAAAAAGTGTTTTCTATAGAAACAAAGCTGCTTACCTCATTGGGCGTACCAGAGTTGGAGAAAAATGGATGCCATTTATTATTCCTTTTCTGCATAGTGAAAATGGAATATATGTAGATACCCTAATTTTTGACCCTAAAATCATGGCTCATATGTTTAGCTTTAGTAGGTCTTACTTTATGGTTGAGGTGGATATACCTTCTCAAATGGTTTCATTTTTGAATGCAGTCATCAGTCACAAGCAGATACATGAACTATATAATGCCATTGGATTCAATAAGCATGGGAAAACAGAATTTTATCGGGATTTTTTGCTTCATATGGAAGAAAGTAGCGACCAATTTGAAATAGCAGAAGGTATCAAAGGTATGGTGATGACTGTATTCACCCTACCAAGCTACAATATTGTATTCAAACTGATAAAGGATCATTTTGAGCCACCCAAAGATATGACAAGACAAGAAGTAAAGGAAAAATACAAACTTGTCTCCTTGCACGATAGAGTTGGCAGAATGGCAGATACACATGAGTTTGAGTATTTTTCACTTCCTTTGAATCGAATAAGCCCAGAGCTTATTCAAGAATTGAAAAACACAGTCAATTCCTTGTTGATTTTCAAAGAAGAAAAGCTTATCATCAAGCACTTGTACACTGAGCGTAAAATGACTCCACTCAATATATTTTTAGAATCTTGCGATCATGAAGATGCTAAATTTGCCGTGGAAGATTACGGGAATAGCATCCTGCAACTAGCGCAAGCCAATATTTTCCCAGGCGATATGATGACAAAAAACTTTGGTGTAACGCGTCAAAAAAGGGTGATCTTTTATGATTATGATGAAATAGAGTTTCTCACTGATATGAACTTTCGCTGGAAGCCAAAACCAGAAAACTATGAGCAAATTTACGCTTCATCACCATGGTACGATATCGCTAGAAATGACATTTTCCCAGTAGATTTCAAAAGATTCATGATCGGAAGAAAAGACGTAAAAGATCATTTCTTACAATATCATAAGGACTTGTTTGATCCCAATCATTGGAAAAACATTCAACATAGAATCACTAAGGGTGAATTATTGCATGCATTCCCATATCCAAAAGAGATCAGGTTTCGGCCTTCACTCACTGCTTAGTCTGGATTATTCCTACTTGAACCCTATTTATAGAAATTTGAAATCTTCATAACCATACTTTAGAATGGATACCCAATCGCAAAATTAAATATCAAATTTTCTCTTCTCCAGTCTCCACTTCTGATATCGAAGGTATTTCCCCATCTTTCATTTTCGGGCAAATAAGGTACTCTAAGTGGAGTAGCTAAATCAAATCTAATCACAAAAAACTCAATATCTATTCTCATACCAAAACCTGCTCCCACAGCAAGTTCAGACCACCAATCCGAAGTAAACTTCCCACCTGGCAGTGCCTCATTATCATTCATCAACCAAACATTCCCTGCATCCATAAATAGTGCCCCCTTGACCACAGACACGATAGGAAACCTGTATTCGATATTTCCTTCAAACCTTATATCTCCAGCTTGATCAAAAAATGCTCCAATACCAGTGTTCTCTGGCCTGTATGTCCCAGGTCCCAAGGATCTAATTCGAAACGCCCTGACACTGTTTGGACCACCTGCAAAAAATTGTTTTACGAATGGAAGAGATTCCGAATTCCCATAAGGTAATCCTACGCCTCCAAACAATCTCGTAGCAATGGTATGTTCTTCATTCATTCTAAAGTAATATCTAAGATCAACATCGCCTCTAGAATACTGCGCATAATTCAATCCTAAAAATTTACCCTCTTCCCATCCTGCTATTGAATTGGCTAGACCAAGGGCATTGCCTGCAAAATCCAAAGTAGTCCCAATAAAGACTCCATGAGTTCTGAACCTACCGGAAAGTTTATCATAGTTGAAGGTATAGTTGATACCTGCAATGAATTGCTGCTCAAAACTTCTTCTCAAAAATGGATTGCTATCAAGAATCTCTTCAAATTCTGGAGATGTTCGAGTAAGGTTCACTACATTCAAACTGATTGGATTTATCTCATGAAACACAAATCGGTTGGCATTCCAGAAATAACCATAATTTGCAGAGAAGGTATTTAACCTATATAGACCTCCTCTACTTTGATACTCAGTCCCTAAGCTCATCTTTGTCTTTGGTACCGAATAGCTAAACTTCTCCTTGATCGGCACAAAGAAAATAACCCTTGGATAAACCAAATCCGCTTTGAGTCCTAACTCAATGGAATTAAGACCTGACAAGTCTCCTCCTGCAATTTGTGTTTCAAATCCAAATTTACCTGTAAGACTCAGCGTCTCACCCCCTTTGAATAAGTTTCTATTTCTATACACGAGATTCAGGGCAGGACCCGCAAAATTATTGGATTTCGACACCCCCTGAAGCTCTGCTCTAATAGACCTCTTGGTAAGTGGTGAAAGGTATATGTTAGCTTCAAGGTTACCATGTGTCACACTGTCTTCTAACTCTTCATACCTTAAATTTACAAATCGGTAAGTACCTATGGAGCTCAGCCTATTACTCGTTAGTCTAGATCTTAGTGGGCTATATCTATCCTCTTTTTCCAAAAGGATATATTGTTCTAGGAGGTTCGGTTTGAACACCAAATTCCCTTGAATAAAATCCTTACCATCTACTACTACAGTATCCAGCTTATTTTCATCCTCTGTCACAGAGTAATTAGGAAAAATCTTTATTTTTTGGACTTTATAGGGAATAATGCCATTCTCTGGTGCATTTTTCCTAAACCTCAAAAATAAGTCAAACTCACGCTTGTCTGTGACGTTGGTGTCTGCTTCAAATATCAAGTAATTAGGATTAAAATTATAGTACCCCTTGTTTTTCAATGATTCATCCAGTCTTTCTCTTTCCTCATTTAGCTTGGACAGGTTGAATCTAGTTCCAGGAAGAAGCTCACTTTCTTCCATAAGTTTTATGATCTCTTTGTCCACTTCCAAAGAATCTCTATCAATCTTCAATTCTCTAAGTACATAAGGCTCACTTAAGGTGGCTTGATAACTTACAGAGGTAAATTTTCCATTCCTTTTTACCTCAGAGGAAGTCTCAGCAAAGAAAAACCCGTTATTTTCTAATCTATTGAGCATCAATTCCTCGGTGGTCTGGGGATTCACACGACTGAAGTATACTGGCTCTTCTCCAAATCTCTTTTTCAAAAATCTATTGATAAATCCAGGCTTTTCCTTACTCCCCTTATAATGTGCCCATAGGCCAAAGTACATCCCCAGAAACTTACTATTGGGACTTGGGCGAAACAATCCCTCTAGTTCCCTTTGGATTCCTTTGAGATCATCTATTTTCTCCTCTGTCTCAATTTCCAATTCAGAGCCAGTGTACAAACTCTCGTCTTCTGGAATGTATTTTTTCACACTACATGAATATAGCATCAATACACTTAAAATTAAGCCTACTAAAAATTGATTAATCCTCATTTTTCTCCCTTTTCAAAGTTTCGGAATTGCCTTGATTACTAGTTTTCTCATTCTCAACTTCCTCATTTTCTTCCTCTTCCTTTTTTTCAGCTTCCTGGGTCTCATTCTTCTTTTTCTCCTCCTCATCCTCTTCTTCCTTTCTTTCTATGCTATCTATTGGATTTGTACGATTCTCAGAAGCATCTACCCCTTTCCAAAGTTCAAAGAACTCGTTGAACTCCCTATTGAATATCAAACCAAAACCAGTAACTATCAACTGTCCATCTATAATGCTTTCAAACTGATTTTTTCTAAATGCTCTAACCCTGTAGCGCCCATTTTCTGTAAGCATATATTCTAAGCTCACATTTCCAAGTACAGCATTGGCTTGGTCTGGATTCTGTGAACTTCCTTCTATATCCATCTGACTTCCTACTTGCACGATCAGCCTATCATCGAAGAATCGTTTCCTTGCATTGACATTGAGTTGGGTCCTGTCTTGACCTGTTCCACTCTGGAAATCAGTAAAGCTATCCAAGTCAAAATCAAGTTCAAGTCCACTATTTCCAAAAATATTACTAGATAAGGCATTGAGCTGACCAGAAAGGACTTGACTGACACTACTTCTGGCAATAGCAGAAGTTCCTCCCCCAGATCCATCACTCCCTTGTGAAGGAAAGAACCTATTGAGTACCAATAGTGAAAATACCTGTTTGTTTAACTCGTCTTCTTGATCATTGACTTGTAGTACCCTACTGTAGACATTCCCGCCCAAAGCTCCCCGCTGATCTTCTGGCATATCTAGTCTGAAAGAAATTTCTGGTCTGAGTAGCTCACCATCTACATTGAGATATACCATAAATGGCAATTCTTGCTGATATTGCACCCTCGCATCCGCACTAGTGCCACTTATCTGAGAAGCCATCAATTCCGAGGATGCAGTCCTTACATTATAGATAGCCGATATGCTCAGATTGGCATCCATTGGATCACCATTCCAAGATATGGTACTGCCTTCTGCTATTTCGAATCTCCTACTTACCAAATTGTAAAGTGACATTTCATAATGCCCTTTGGTCAATTCATAAGTTCCGCTCAGCGTAATCCTTCCATTCGGATTAATCTCCATATTCAAATCTGCTTGACCTGATACGCTTAAGTTATCTCCTGATCGCTCATCTACGATTGCTTTAAAAACAGCATTTGGATCTACTTTCAGTACTGCCCTGATGTCATAACCTGTAAATGCATTGATAGACTCATCCGTCTGTCGAGTCAAAATATCAAACGGATCTTGACGATTGACAAAGATCACTGTACCATCTCGCTTTACCATGTCCAATTGAGATTCTGGTATGATCACATTGAAATCTGTTCCATCTTTAACTTTCAAATCTGCTGTAACTCTAGGAAGATTCAAATCTCCACGAATAGACACATCTGCGTCAATGATAGCAGTACCGAAAAAAAGATCATTATCATCTCTCGTAGAACTAACAGCTCTAAAATTCTTAGCAACTAGCTTCATATCGAAGCTCGGATTGGTTAGATCATCTGTCAAAATTGAACCATCGATGATAAAGCTCTGGTTATCAGCATCTCTAATGGTAAACTTATCCAGTTTGACACCTTGATTATCAACAGATAGTCTTTCATTGGACAAAGTGTATTTAGCATTCAACTGTGAAACAACAAATGAAGCATCATCAAACACTAAATCTCCTTTATAATTAGGCTCAGAAGTACTACCTGATGCATTTACTTTTCCTTTCAGTTGACCTGCGGCATCTCTTAGCTCTCCACCAGACAAGTCCGCCACAACTCCCATTTCTATTTTATTGATATCCAAATCCAAATCAAATGTAGCTCCTGCCTCATCTGCCATAAAATTACCAGTCAAATCCAAATCAATACCTCCGTCCTTGAGCGCAAGTTTTAATACATATTCACCTAGATTTTCAGCCTCTGCATCTAAACTTAGGTTTCCTAAGGGTACATTCAAGGCTTTTAAATCTTGAATCTTCAACTCAGCTAAGAATCCCAATGCACCAAAAGGATTTTCGACGATCAATTGACCATTCAAAAGTCCTCCAGCAATCAATTCCTCGGGGTTCAACAAGCTCGTAAAAGTCTCTAGCCTAAACTCACTGAATTCTAAAGCAATGTGCTCCTCTGCTACATTGCCCACATCATCTCTGATGCTTAGGGATTGATTATTTCTGGTGAATTTAAAATCTTGAAAATGAATGTAATTTGAAGCTAATAAAATCTCATTATTCTCCGGAATATTCCAATCTCTCTTATTGAGTAGTAATGCTTCAGGTGAAATATGTATACTTAATGTATCCCCAAACAATCCAATATCCGAAGCCACGTGAACCATTCTCTCATCACCATCAAAGGAATTGAAATCAAAATAAAGCCTAGAATCCTCTAATTCTCCAGTAAAGTAAGTTTTACCCATATCCAGGGGACCAGTGTTCAGTTTTAAAAACCCAAATGCTAGATCAAGATCTTCGACATCTGCTTTGATTCTCAAACCTAGGCTGTCTAATTCTATACCTCCGTATTTTAAATACGGAAAGTCTAGTCTTGTGGTCAATAATGCCGCCTGAAGATCAAAATCAATTTGCAATGTTGCTGTATCTAGCTTTTCTAGTGCAGGCAAAAGGACTTGATTCAAAATTGGTGCTTGATTGATCTTCAAATTTAAATTCATCTTCACATCCTCACCCATCAAATTCTCCAAAGTATCCTGAGTGTCTATATAAGTCCTCAAGTGATGAGTAATGGATTCAATAAGTACATCTGGCGATGCATTTGACTTCATCTCCCCATTCAGCATCAAGCTTTTGATGCTAAAATTGGTCTCATCTTCACGTATCTTTGCATCTATATCAAATCTCCCCAAAGGATACGTTCTTTGATCAAAAACCACAAGCGCATCTGTCATTCTGGTCTTCAAATCAAAGGACTTTTCATTGCCTTCAAAATGCGCCTCGAAAAGCAGCTTTGCTCTTGTATCTTGTGGAGTAAAACCTAAAGCAAACAAGTCTGCACCTTGAAGATCCAGTTTCAACTCAATATCATAGTTTACTGTATCTAAAGCTAACTTAGTCAAAAGTTCAAATTTCAAATCATCAGCATCAAGTGCCATTTTCACATCTCCATTTCCATCTACCAGCTCTCCCGAAAGCTCCAAACCTGAGTAATCATTGCCGTTCAATTTCAATCTTTCAAAATTAGAAGTGAGACTGGCATTCAGGCTAGATATATCAGCACCTTCCCCCACTGCTTCTAGACTAAATGTAAGTGTGTCAAGTGAAGGGTTCTTGAGTAAATTACCAAGCTGAAATTCGTTTACTTTCAATTCTATATCAAAAGACATGCTTCCAGAATCCTTGTATTTAGCTAATAGATCCAAATTTCCAAGGTCTGATTCAAGTTTTATCTCCGATAGCAAGTCCTCGAGTTTACCCTTGGCCCTGGCTTCTATGTGTACCTTTTCAGGCAATTGATAGCTTTCTCTTTGAGCCTCTGAAAGAAACTTCCCAATCGTAGCTCCACTTGCCTCTAGGTTCACATCTGGAAAATCAAAATAAAGCTGATCCGTATCTAGAACATTCCTCAATGATCCCTTCGCTGTAATCTTTGCATCCGACCAAGAGGTTTGAAAATCACTCACCCTAACTGCGGACATATCTCCCTTGACACTGGCTCTTGCCAAAATGGGGTTTGAGCTTATTTGTTTTATCATCTGATCTTTGGCCAAATCTGGCTCAAAGTAAAAAGCATCTCTCAAATCCGCACTAAGCCGATTTAGCTTCAAATTCATATTAACCAACTCTGGTCTCTCAATAAGCTGATCAATAGATGCATAAGATAAATCCACAGATGCCCTGAGTTCGCTACGATTTGTATTGAGCTTTAAATCATCTACTTCAATTCTATTATCATCAAGCTTGACACCAAAAGCAAATTGCTGCAATTCAAACCCTCCAGCTTCTTGAAAATTGAAGTTTCTTAACTTCAATTTTGCAGATTTGTCAGCAAGAGCCACATTGGAAATATTCAAATTTAAGTCTTTAAATTCCATGGATTCAGGATTGAAAAACCCTTTGCGAGGTGATACATCTTTGGTTTTGAATATCAAATTTATATTTTCCAAATCAACATATCCCACTTCCACGAACCATTCGGGCCATTCAAAACTTGAAGCCTCATTTTGCTGATCTGAAGTTTTGGTGTTGGCAAAGGTCTGTGGAGAAAAATCTTGATATGCTATATCAGACTTTTTCAAGTCAAGACTATTTAAAATCACCTTTTGACCTTCAAGATCAAATTCAGGCATGCTTACCTCTAGCGACCCAAGGTTCACAGAGGCCTTTTGCTGATTGACTTGGTCATGGTATAGTATATCAATTTCTTCAATCTTGAGCTTTTTCAATGCTATAAGAAGTGGGATTGATGTAGAAGATTCTTCCTCTTCCTTCTCCTCAGAGGATTTTGATTGGATGTAGCTTACCTTGCTCTTGACCAAAGAGACTTCATTGATATCAAATTCAAATTTATCTAGATCTAAATGAGGAACATCAATCAATAACTCCTCAAAACTGAGAAAAGCCATCATACCTCCTTCCACATCTTCATACTTCAATTCAAAATCCTTGAGCTTCACAGGAGCAATGCTAACTTTGAGTGGTTCTGATGTTTCTTCATCGGCTTGTATTTCTGTATCATCCACACTTGTAGAAGTAGTATCTTGTGGTGATACAAAAGCGTCTATGATAAATTGATAATTGAAATTTCCCTCGCCTTCTTCTCGGTAGACGTTTGCCTTTAAGCCTTCCCAATCTAGCTTGGTAATATCAATTTCGCCAGTCCTTAGGAATTTCACTAAGCCGAAACCTACCTCCAGATTTTTTGAATAGAGTAAAGTATCAGCTTCCAAATCCTCTAGATATAATCCTTCCAAGTAAACATTTCCTTGAAATGTTACAAAAAGTCTATTTATTGAAATTTCAGTCCCCGTTTTACCAGAGACATATGCTGTAGCTTTGTTCACTATGATACCTTGTCCCCAAGGACTTCGTATAAAAAGTATCAAAACTGCCAATAAAAGCAGTAGAACGGTTATTGCAATACCTGCAATTTTTAAAAACCTATATAAAAAGCGTTTGATATTTATCTATGTTTAGGTGAATTTCAAATATAACAGTTTCAAGAATTATTTAAGCAAATCAAGAGCCATTTCGTAAAGACTTCAAAATAAATACGACACAATAGCCTGTCATTTTGTCGGTATTTTCTTAATTTCGCAACTTCAAAATGAAGTAGCATATGGAAAATATCATCAAGGACATAGATATCATCTCAGCGGAAGAAGCACAGGCATGTGATTTTAAGACTACTGGAGATGAAAACACAGGAAAATCGAAAAAGTTATACATCGAGTCATATGGTTGTCAGATGAATTTCTCGGACTCCGAGATTGTAGCTTCTATTATGAAAGATAATGGATTCGACACTACTTCGGATTTTGAACAAGCTGATGTGATTTTCTTAAACACCTGCTCTATAAGAGAAAAAGCAGAAATTACCGTTCGTAAAAGGCTATCTCAATTCAATGCCATCAAAAAGCATAAACCTGAGATGACGATTGGAGTACTGGGTTGCATGGCAGAAAGATTGAAAGAAAAACTCCTTGAAGAAGAACAAATCGTAGATGTAGTGGTAGGCCCAGATGCTTACAGAGATCTACCAAACTTAGTAGCTACTGCTGAAGAAGGCAATAAAGGAGTCAATACTTTCTTATCAAGAGAAGAAACTTATGCAGACATCTCTCCTGTCAGACTGAATTCCAACGGAGTAAGTGCATTTATCTCCATAATGAGAGGCTGCGACAACATGTGCTCGTTCTGTGTAGTGCCATTTACAAGAGGAAGAGAAAGAAGTAGAGATCCACACTCTATCGTGAAAGAAGCACAGGAACTATTTGACAAAGGCTTCAAAGAAGTAACACTACTCGGTCAAAACGTAGATTCTTATAAATGGTCTCCTGAGGAAAACAACAAGGCAAGGCTCAACAAGAAAAGTGATGCTAGCGAGATCGTAAATTTTGCAAATCTACTAGAAATGGTTGCTCTAATAGATCCAAAACTCAGGGTCAGATTTTCCACTTCCCATCCAAAAGACATTACAGATGAAGTACTTTATACCATGAAAAAGTACGATAACATCTGTAAATACATCCACCTTCCTGTCCAAAGTGGCAACTCAAGAGTACTTGAACTCATGAACCGCACTTATGACAGAGAATGGTATATCGAAAGAGTTTCAAAAATCAGAGAAATACTAGGTGAAGAATGTGGTATTTCTTCTGATATGATTGCAGGGTTCTGTACAGAAACAGAAGAAGAGCATCAGGACACTTTGAACATTATGGATATTGTAAAATACGATTTTTCATACATGTTTTACTATTCAGAAAGACCCGGAACTTTGGCTGCCAAAAAATTCAAAGATGACATTCCTTTGGATATCAAAAAGAGAAGGCTCAATGAGATCATCGATAAGCAAAACAAACTATCAGATGAGAGAAATAAAATGGATATTGGCAAAATCCAAGAAATCCTTATTGAAGGTGAGTCCAAGAGATCTTCCGATCAACTTAAAGGCAGAAACACTGCTAATAAGGTTGTCATCATAGATAAAGGAAACTTTCAGAAAGGCGACTATGTGACTGTTAAAATTACAGATTGCACACCAGCTACCTTGTTTGGTGAAGTAGTATCATAAATCAAAACCAGAAAAATGATCACAGCATCAGAGATACAAAGTGTAAAGCAAAGATTTGGAATCATTGGCAATAGTCCATTGCTCAATCATGCCATACAAGTAGCCATGCAAGCATCTCCAACCGACATGACTGTGCTCATCACGGGCGAAAGTGGTAGTGGTAAAGAGTCTTTTTCCAAAATCATACATTCTCTCAGTGTCAGAAAACATGGTAAATTCATTGCTATCAACTGTGGAGCAATACCAGAAGGTACGATAGATTCTGAGCTATTTGGTCATGAGAAAGGATCCTTTACAGGTGCTCATGAAGCTCGAAAAGGTTACTTTGAAGTCACAGACGGAGGATCCATATTTTTGGATGAAATCGGTGAAATGCCCCTGGGTACGCAAGCTAGACTTCTAAGGGTGTTAGAAAATGGTGAATTTATCAAAGTAGGTTCTTCGAAAGTTCAAAAAACAAATGTAAGGGTAATAGCTGCCACCAATGTCAATTTGATAAAGGCAGTAGAAAAGGGTAAGTTTAGAGAGGATCTTTACTACAGGTTGAACACCGTCCCTATCTATGTTCCGCCATTGAGAGAAAGAGGAGAAGACATGGTCCTACTTTTTAGAAAATTCACGACAGACTTTTCGGAAAAGTATAGCGTAAAACCCGTTTCGCTTGATGAAGATGCCAAGCAGCTTTTGATGAAATTTCCATTTCCTGGAAATATACGCCAGCTGAAAAATCTAGCCGAACAAATCTCCCTTCTAGAACAAGAGAGAGAAATAGATGCTGCAACTTTGGGCAGATACCTTCCCTCCGATCAGACAAGACTCCCAGCACCATACTCAGGAGCTGGATCAAGTCAAGACTCAAACAAAGATTTTTCAGAGAGAGACATCTTATATAAGGTACTCTTTGACATGAAAAAAGACATGAATGAACTAAAACAATTAGTTTTGGAAACATATCAGTCGGGAGGCCTTAGTGCTAACATCATCAACAAACATCAAAACTTATTTGAGGACCTTGATCACGCTGTCAAATTCGATGATTCTCCGCCTCAATCTTCATCCCCTGTCAATTTCCCGCTGGTAATCGATCAAGTGAAGAAAAATGAAGAACATGAATCCTATGAAGAAGAGGCCATAGAAGATATCATTCATGAAGAGGACGACAATTCATTGTCATTAGAGAAAAAGGAAAAAGAAATGATTGTAAAGGCATTGCAAAAGCATCAAAATAAAAGAAAACATGCTGCCAATGACCTTGGAATCTCCGAAAGGACGTTATATAGGAAAATCAAGCAATATGACATTGATTAGATCACTAAAGAAGAGATTGGGGGTTTTTATAATCCTTGCATTTTCTATTCAGGCTTGCTCGGTAAAGTACAGCTTTACAGGTACCAACATTGATTATAATATTACCAAAACGTTTTCAGTTGAAAACTTTTTCAATGACTCAGGCGGAGGACCAGCCAATATGGGGCAACTATTCACAGAATCATTGAAAGATTTTTATCAAAGAAATACCCAATTAGAGCTCGTTCGGAGCAATGGAGACTTACAACTCTCTGGATCTATAGTGAGGTACAATACTGCTCCTCAGGCTTCAGTTACCAGCACTGACCCCAATGTACCAGACAGAGCAGGTCAGGAGAGACTCACTATAGTCGTCGAGGTAGAGTTCATCAACCTTCAGAACGAAGAGGATAATCTCAAAAGGAGTTTTTCTTTCTTTTCAGATTATAATCCAAGAACTACTTCTTTACTTCAAGTGGAAAGTACCTTGATAGAGGAGATATTTGAGAACATCATTCAGGATATCTTCACTGCTACGGTAGCTAATTGGTAAAATTGACTATATTCGAAATCCATTAAGTAGATACAAGAAGTGAACGCAGAACAATTTCAAGAAATCGTCAAGCATGGAAATAAGCTCAACAAAGAGCAAGTCAACCAGATGATCAAGGTTCATGAAAATTTCCCCTATTTTCAAGTTCCAAATGTCCTGCTTGCCAAATATGAACACCAACATACCAAAGGAAAAGGAAACGAATTCCTACCTTGGGCAGCAATTAGCAGCCCAAACAGACAATGGTTGAAACATCTACTTGAAAATGATATCGAATTTTCAAGCCAGTCAAACTATGCAGGAAATCAGCCAACAGATCAAAAAATCCAAGAGGAAGCTGAAAAATCATTCGACTTAGTTCCTGAGCCTTCTCAGGATCCAAGCCCAAGTCAAAGAGCGAGTATTCTAAAAAAATTGGATGAAGATCTACATCAAAAGAGTCAGCAAGACCCCTCAAATGAGATACCCGAGAAAAAGGTAATAAGAAGAAAAAAAGCCAAAAGAGTCGGAACATCGGATGACCTGATCGAAACGATCAAGAAGAAAGAAAAGAAGGAAATAATAGATAGTAAGAAAAAAGAACAAATAGATATCATCAAAGCATTCAGCAAGAAAGAAATCAAGCTTGCTACAATCAAAGAGATTGAAAATGTACAAAAACAAGAAGATCTATCTGAAAATAGTACCAAACTCAATCCCAACATCATTTCAGAGGCATTTGCCAAATTACTCGTAAAGCAAGGGAAAAAAGGAAAAGCAAAGGAAATTTATAAAAAATTAATTGTGAAATTTCCAAATAAAAGCACTTACTTTGCGGACTTGATAAAAGAATTAGAAGAATAAAGTTAAAAATATGTTTACCATACTTATTAGCATAATCATTGTATTGGCTGTATTATTGATTTTGGTCATCCTTTCGCAAAACTCAAAAGGTGGTGTAGGTGCAGCATTTGGCGGAAGCGCATCACAAATCATGGGGGTTACCAAAACTGGTAATATCCTCGAAAAATCAACTTGGGTTTTGGCCGTTGCCATCCTTGTTCTTTCTTTAGTAAGCTCAGCATTCTACACTTCTTCAAGCGTAGATTCATTCAGCTCTCCAAATATTGAGAACGCAAAAAGACAAATGGTAGCTCCTCAATTTGACGGTAATGAAGAAGGTGGTTCACTTTTACCATCCTCACCTACTGAGTCAGAAGTACCAGCAGAAGATTCTAGCGAAGATTAACCTTCCTAAAAATAGAAAAAAATGGCTCTTCAAAATTGAAGAGCCATTTTTTATTCCACATACCTTAGTAAAAGCCTCTTACTGATTGGGATAAAACTCTCCTCTACTGGTAACTGAAATTTTGAATGAATTCGATACGTAGCAGGATTTGGAAGCTCTTTGTACTCTTTTACCAAGCTCATTTTGATATGCTCAAAAGTATAGATTAATGAGTGTCTTACATTTTTTATAAATTGGAGCATGATACCTTTAAATCGATCAACACTATTTTGAAAGAGATTGATCTGATACCTATAGATCAAAATATCCTTAGTCTTTTCTTGAGATAAAAGCACATAACCTTCCTTTTGATAGATAGGACTTATACCTATTGGCTCGATAGACATTTCTCCTTCTAGAAAATCATAGATTCTTTTACCTTCCTCTATATGTTCTTTTAGCTGAGGAAGGGCATATTGAACAATATCCTCAAGCAGCTGCATCGTATCATCATCAATATGTAAGGGCTTGTAGTTGAATTTTAGCTTATCTAAGTCCGCATGGGTGATAAGCTTAGGAAAAGCAGCTTTGAGCTGTTCTTTGTTATCAGCAAATTGTCTCAACCTGCCATAGTGATGTATCAAGTCAGCGAGAGGAGGATAAAGCTTGACTTTTTTGAAATTTTGATCTACATCTTTCAAATAGGCCAAAAGAATGTATTTCTTGTACTCAAAATCTATCCATCCTTCTGTGATCCAGTTTTCAGATAATGTTTTCATAACGTTCGATTTAAGCACTTAAAATTTAGTAAATTTCTGACATAATATAAAGTTAAGATTGAAATTTTGACAGAAAAAAAATAAAAGAAATCAATTCTGACAGTCTCAATAAGGCGTTTTAAGACTTTATGGCAGGAACAAGTCAAGTTCGACGATTGGCACAAAAAGTGATTATTGATGCACGAAAGAAATTTGAACTAACCTTAATTAAAACTAAATAATTTATGTCACAAGTCAACATCAAGCCTCTTGCAGACAGAGTTCTGGTAGAGCCTGCTGCAGCTGAAGAAAAAACCGCTTCAGGATTGTACATTCCAGATACAGCAAAAGAAAAGCCTCAAAAAGGCACCGTAGTAGCCGTAGGCAGTGGCAAAAAAGACGAACCATTGACTGTAAAAGTAGGCGACACTGTCCTTTATGGTAAGTATGCTGGTACTGAGCTTTCTGTGGATGGTAAGGATTTCTTGATCATGAGAGAAGCTGACATCTTTGCAGTACTTTAATCATTCTATCAAAAACATTCAAAAACCAAAAAGAATTTAAAAAATGTCAAAGCAATTATTTTTCAATACCGACGCCAGAGATCAACTAAAAAAAGGAGTTGATGCATTGGCAAATGCAGTAAAAGTAACCTTAGGCCCAAAAGGTAGAAATGTCATCATTGATAAAAAATTTGGTGCTCCGACCATCACTAAAGATGGAGTATCTGTAGCCAAAGAAATCGAATTGGCTGAGCCAATCGAAAACATGGGTGCTCAACTAGTAAAAGAAGTAGCATCAAAAACTGCTGATAATGCTGGTGACGGTACTACCACGGCTACGGTCCTAACACAAGCTATCTTCAATGCTGGTATCAAAAACGTAGCAGCTGGTGCAAATCCAATGGATCTTAAGAGAGGAATAGATAAAGCTGTACAATCTGTAGTAGCTTCATTGAAATCTAGCTCCAAAGTAATCTCTACTTCTAAAGAAATCCAGCAAGTAGCGACCATCTCTGCAAATAGTGATGATGAAATCGGTAAGATGATCGCCGATGCTATGGAAAAAGTAGGCAAGGACGGTGTGATCACTGTAGAAGAAGCTAAAGGTACAGAGACAGAAGTAAGAACTGTAGAAGGTATGCAGTTTGACAGAGGTTACCTTTCTCCATACTTCACTACCAATACTGAAAAAATGGAAGCTGAATTGGAGAGACCTTATATCTTGATCTATGACAAGAAAATCTCTTCCATGAAAGAATTGCTTCCTGTACTTGAGCCTGTGGCACAAGCTGGAAGACCTCTAGTAATCATTGCTGAAGATGTGGATGGTGAAGCACTAGCCACGTTGGTAGTAAACAAAATCAGAGGAGCTCTCAAAGTAGCTGCTGTGAAAGCGCCAGGTTTCGGTGATAGAAGAAAAGCAATGCTAGAAGATATCGCTATCCTTACAGGTGGTACTGTAATCTCCGAAGAAAGAGGATATAAATTAGAAAATGCAACTATCGACTATCTAGGTACTGCTGAGAAAGTAAATATAGATAAAGACAATACTACCATTGTAAATGGTGCTGGAGACGCTTCAGCTATTCAAGCTAGAATCGCAGAGATCAAGTCTCAAATCGATAAAACTACTTCAGATTATGACAAAGAGAAACTACAAGAAAGACTTGCTAAGCTTTCTGGTGGTGTAGCAATCCTATATATAGGTGCTGCTACTGAAGTAGAAATGAAGGAGAAAAAAGACAGAGTGGATGATGCACTTCACGCCACTAGAGCTGCCGTACAAGAAGGAATTGTTGTAGGTGGTGGTGTAGCACTAGTGAGAGCTGCTGCCTCTTTGGATTCACTCAAAGGTGAAAACGAAGACCAAGACACTGGTATCAATATCATCAGAACTGCTATCGAAGCTCCATTGAGAACAATCGTAGAAAACGCAGGTGGTGAAGGATCTGTAGTAGTGAATAGAATCAAAGAAAATTCAGGACACTATGGATACAATGCAAGAACTGACGTCTACGAAGATCTATTTGAAGCTGGAGTAATCGACCCAACTAAAGTGACCAGACTTGCTTTGGAAAATGCTGCCTCAATCGCTGCTTTACTACTTACCACTGAGTGTGTAGTAGCAGATGTAAAAGAAGAAGGACCAGCAATGCCTCCAATGGGTGGCGGAATGGGTGGAATGATGTAATCAGTTGCATCTTTTCATAGATGAATAAACAAAAAAGGGAGAATTTTTCTCCCTTTTTTGTTTCTATCACCTACCATTTCACGACAATAGATCATAGAAATCTCAAAAGTCCATCAATCATTAAATCATTTTTTCTGATATAATTTTTCAATCATCCAAATATAATTGTACTTTAGTACAAAGTTACCTAAAGTCAAAGTCCACTTTTACCGCGATTAGTATTAATGTATCAATTTTATTCCATCATTCTAGTAGACGATGATCCGATCAATAACTTGATCAATAAAAGACTCATCACCAAAATGAATATCGCAGAACAAGTGGAAGAGTATCTTGAAGCAGAAAAAGCACTTGCAAGATTGGCGAATATCTCGCCAGATGAAAAAACGCTTATTCTCCTCGATATCAATATGCCTGTGATGAATGGTTGGGATTTTCTCAATCAATATCTAGAAAAAAATCAGCACAGAAAAGACAAAATCATTATGCTTTCAAGCTCTATAGATTTTCAAGATCAACAGAAAGCAAAAAAATATGATTGCGTGGAAGGTTTCATAGAAAAACCACTTACTCCCGATAAATTCAAGAATCTTCTTTAACTTTCCTTATGGAAAACAATACCTTGAAAAGAAGTTTTGAGCTTTATGCCTTCTCAGAAAATCATTTTGAAAAGTATCACCTCAAGAGTATTCAGGAGATAGCTGAGACTATCTCTACAGATAAGAAATTTTGGCTTAATATCTACAAAGGATCTGATGAATCGGTATTTAAAGAGGTGTGTGATTTTTTTGAAATTCATCCAGTAGCATTAGAAGATATTCAAAATACTGATCAAAGACCAAAGTTAGAAGACTTTGATAATTTCATTCTCATAGTCACGAAGATGCTATACACCAAGAGCTCGATAGAAGAGCTTGAAGTAGAACAGTTAAGCATCGTTTTCAATAAGAATCTGATCATAACATTTCAGGAGCATGCTTATGATATTTTTGACCCAATAAGGATAAGACTCGAAAATCCTCAAGGGAAAATGCGAAAACTGGGTACTGATTATTTTTCCTATACTTTACTTGATGCCATCTTAGATCAGTATTACGTGATTTTAGAACTGATTAGCGATCAGACCGAAAAACTCGAAGATGACATCATACATGATCAAAAAAAGGTTCATCTTGCAGATATTTATAGACAGAGAAAAAACCTTCAGGAAATAAAAAAGATAGTGTGGCCTACCAGAGAATTGATATCCTCATGGAGAAAATCTGACAGTCTATTTGTGACCAAAAAAGCCATACCCTTCATCAATGACATCTATGAAAGTGCAGTAGAAATCATTGAAAATCTGGAGATGCAGAGGGAATCCATAACTACTCTGGTCGAAATCTTCATGTCAAACATAAGTTTGAAGCAAAATGAAGTCATGAAGACCCTGACGATCATAGCAACGATTTTTATACCTCTTACTTTCATAGCGGGAGTTTACGGGATGAATTTCGAATACATGCCCGAGCTAGGTTGGAAATATGGATACTTGACCAGCTGGATCTTCTTCATAGTAGTATCTTTGCTCATGGTGTTTTATTTCAAAAGAAAACGCTGGTTTTAGCAATTCTCTAAGATCAAAAGCATTTAAAAGTAGTATTTTTACCCGTATCCGAGTAATATTGCATCAATTTGATATTTCGGATATGAATAAGCTAAATTTTTGTGTAATCAAAATCGGATCCAATGTATTGACCACAGCCGAAGGGAAGCCTGATTTTGGAAGGATGAGTCATCTATCAGCTCAAGTGGCCACTCTGATTCAAGGGGGTACCAAAGTGATTCTTGTGAGTTCAGGAGCAGTCGCATTTGGCAGACAAGAACTAAAGCTATCAGATAAAATCAACCCAGTGATTAGGAAGCAAATTTGGGCATCGATGGGTCAAATCGAACTGATAAAAACCTACAAATCCCTGTTTAGTGAACATCAAATAGCCATTTCTCAAATTTTAGTTACAAAAGAAGACTTTAGAGATCGGAAGCATTTTCTAAACATGAAAAACTGTCTACTAGGGCTTCTTGATCAAAACATCATCCCTATAGTCAACGAGAATGATACTGTCGCTATTACTGAATTGATGTTTACAGATAATGATGAACTGGCTAGCCTCACTGCTGCCATGGTGGATGCAGACTCCCTGATTCTTCTGACTAATGTAGATGGCATCTACACAGGCCCACCATCAGAGCCTTCTTCTGAACTTATCGAGAGAGTGGATGCCTTTTCTGATAATTTGTCCAGCTATATCTCCGCTACCAAGTCTTCATTTGGAAGAGGTGGAATGTTGACCAAGTTAAATATGGCTAAAAGGTCTGCAAGTCTTGGAATTCAAGTAATCATTGCTAATGGCAAAAAAGACCATATTCTGAGTAAAATACAAAATAATCAAGGTTCATTCACCTATTTTGAACCTAGCAAAATCAAACATGCAACAAAAAAATGGCTTGCCCATGGTGAACAATACTACAAAGGTGAAGTAACCATCAATGATGGTGCTAAGAATGCCCTTACCAGTCAAAAAATCAGCAGCTTACTACCTATAGGTGTGATCGAT
Organism: Belliella kenyensis; assembly: GCF_022549675.1. GTDB lineage: Bacteria > Bacteroidota > Bacteroidia > Cytophagales > Cyclobacteriaceae > Belliella > Belliella kenyensis. Next base: position 59,657 of record NZ_JAKZGR010000007.1, read on the forward strand.
GTAAAAGGTGAGTTTGAAAAAGGCGACATCTTGAGAATCATAGATCAAGAAGGCCAAAGGCTTGGATTAGGTAGAGCAGAATATGGCTCTAAGGCAACACAAGAAAAAATTGGCCTAAAAAATCAAAAACCAATTATTCACTACAACTATTTATATATTTTCTAGTATGGATCAATTTCATGAAACATTTTCAAAACTCAAAGTAGCATCAAAGTCTCTTTCAAGGATTCATCCAGAACTCATCAATCAAGCTTTAGAAAAACTTGCAGTCAACACCTTGACTTCTGTTGAGGTCATTCTTGAAGCTAATCAAAAGGATTTAGCCAAAATGGACAAGAGCGATCCGAAGTATGACAGGCTATTACTGAATGAAGATCGTATTCAGGCAATAGTATCTGAAATCCGTCAAATCAAATCATTGCCAACTCCTTTAGGAAAATCCATAGAAAATAGAACATTGGACAATGGACTCGAACTGAACAAAATATCTGTGCCACTGGGTGTACTCGGTGTGATCTATGAAGCTCGTCCAAATGTAACTTTCGATGTATTCTGTATTGCATTGAAATCTGGTAATGGACTAGTGCTCAAGGGAAGTTCTGATGCCGCAGATTCAAATCAAGCCATCATCAAGGTGATACATGATACACTCTCACAACTCTCTTTACCAACGGAGGCATTTATCCTCCTTCCTCCTGAAAGATCCGCTACCCAAGCGCTACTTGAAGCAGTTGGTTTTGTAGATATCATAATTCCTAGAGGAAGTCAAAGTCTCATCAATTATGTCAGAGATCATGCTAAGGTCCCAGTAATAGAAACTGGAGCTGGAATAGTACATTGTTTTTTCGATGAATCAGCTGACCTAGAGATGGGTAAGTCTATAATATTCAATGCAAAAACCAGACGACCAAGCGTTTGCAATAGCTTAGACTGCCTTATTATTCATGAAAATAGGCTACATGATCTTCTGGCACTAATCACTGATTTGCTTGACGCAGAAGTAGAGATTTTCGCTGATCGGGCTGCATTATCTGTTCTACCTGAGCATGACCAAATCAAAGCTGCAAACGAATCACACTTTGGAACTGAATTTCTTGCCCTGAAAATGGCCATCAAAACAGTACAAAATATCGATGAAGCTTTGACGCATATTGATCAGTTTAGTTCAAAACACAGTGAATCTATAGTAACAAATTCAGCAGAAAACAAAGAGATATTTCTTCAAGTAGTAGACGCCGCAGCAGTATATGTCAATGCTTCTACAGCTTTTACCGACGGCAATCAATTTGGTATGGGCGCTGAAATAGGTATAAGTACTCAGAAACTACACGCAAGGGGGCCTATGGCTCTTCCAGAACTGACCAGTTACAAATGGGTAATTAGAGGAAATGGTCAGATCAGATAAATTTTTAAATCTGGAAGGTAATGTTATAATCGATTGATATATAGAAACAAAACACCTTCCAGGTATTACTTAATGATCTCTGATAACTGATTGGTATTCAATAAAAATTGGAAAGGACTACGAATTATTAGTTTTAAATAAATTTTCATAAAAATGTCTCAGATGGTCAAACTTTTTGAAACAAAGACAACTGAAATTTCTTACCCTAATGCGAAAACTGTAAGTAAAAAATGCTGTCCATCTAGGTAATGCTAGACGACACACATTTATTCGTCGAGCTCTGGTGACTTATTTTTCCAATTTGGATCATAGGATAGCTTTCCGACTGCATAAAGGTAAAGCACCTTTGAATACCTAAGCATGACAGGTATTAAGATGATATTCACCACAAGGACAGTTGATACATAAGTCCACACATCGGGGTCATCAAACACATAGTTGAGAATGATGAGTACATTGACAACCAGCGCTACTGAGAATGCATAACTGATGTACATTGCACCATAAAAGAAATCTGGCTCAGGCGTAAGTACAGCTTGGCATTTTGAACATCTATTATGAACATCGGATAACCTTCTATAACTAATCATGGAGACTGGAAAAATATTACCTTCCCTACATCTAGGACAGTTTCCACTTAGTATTGCTCCACCTAAACTTTTTTGACTCATTTCTTTTTCTTTTCACAAAGGTACAATAGATCAATCGAAAAGACACTAAACAAAATGTTATAGATTTAGTAAAACATGAAATTAGAGATTCTTTATCCATATTTTCTATATTTGCAGGTATGTTGACTAAATCGACCAGAAAAAATCAGCTAATCCAGTGGATCAATGTTCTCTTGGTAATTAATTTCATCAACCTGTCAGCAAATTTTTACAACTCTGACAGCATGTTCTCCCATGGGGTCAAAGTTCATGATCCGATTGACACACTTGCAGAGATCATTGTTGAGTTTATTTTTGACTTTGATAATCACATCATTCCAGACACTGAAAGTTCCCAAAATGAAAGGAAATTCAAGGACTTCAAATTATTCTGTAATCAACCCTTTGGAAAAGAAAAAATTGAATTTGTTGTCAAATTGAAATCCTGGCCTTTGATCAATGAAGTCCTGCACTTATCCAATTGGGATGATATCACTGGCCCTCCTCCAGAAGTCTAAATTTTGAAGCTAAGCCTTGCAGGTTTTCTAACTTGCGATTGCAATTGAATGATTGCAAAAAAGAACCCTATTTAGTTATCATAATTTAAGATTAAAAACCAACATGAAATACACCACACACTATAAGCTTTGGATAGCTTATGGCATACTATGCATATGTACAGCATTTAATACTTGTGTTTTTGGACAAGAGGTAGAACAAGACAGCATAAGACAAGAACGAATCCAGCTAGATAGCATCTTCATAGCTGAGATAGAAATCCAAACTCCCACTCAAAAACCGAAAGTACTACACGCAGAGCCACTTTACATTGACTTGATCAGAGATTTGGGTGCGAGGAAAGGAGAAAAAGAATGGAACCTTGGCATGGGAATGACCGACAAGAGAGGCTTTGACGAATATGAAGCTTTGGTAGAATATGAGTGGGCACCCATCGACCGATTAGGGTTTGAAATTGAAGTTCCTGTTACGCTGTATTCAGCAAGAGGAGACATTTCTTCAAGAATTGATAGACCAGAAAATCGCGTAGAATCGCTAAAACTAGCCACTCAATGGTCATTTCTAGTATCTGAAAAAGCAAAAACTACCCTTGCCCTTGGGTACATTCATGAGTTTGAATTTGTGGATCTTAACAGAATCGGTCAAGGTGAAGTTTTTAAAGGCAATATTTACAATCCATTTTTTGTAGCTGCAAAGAGATGGGGTAGGAACTATCATACTTTGGTATATACAGGGCCAAGGGTTGAAAAAATCTTCAATGAGCGTAGAGAAATTTCCTATGAAGTTCACTCAAATTTCCATTACATGATCCCAGGTACACGAAACTTCATCGGAATAGAATTCAACAAAGAGTTCCATCACAATGAGTTCATAGGTGTGCTTCGACCTCAAATGAGGGTTGGTCTAGCAGAAAACTTAATGGTTGGTATCGTTACTGGAATCCCTGTCAGTGGCACTGAAAAAAGCATGAGCTCATTTGTGAGAATCATTTATGAGCCTGGATTCAAAACATTCCATTGATGGAAGTGGATACTTATTACCAACAACAAATGAATCCTTACAATATCAAGCCTTTTGAAAATGCTGATCAAGAGCAAATCATAAAAGTATGGGAAAAGTCCGTTCTTGCGACCCATGATTTTCTTCTTCATGAGGATTTCGTAGAATTAAAAGCCCTCGTTCAAACCATTAATTTTCATCAGCTTGAAGTATATTGCCTAGAGCAAAACCTAGAAATAGTTGGTTTTATGGGGATAGTTGGACAAAAAATAGAGATGCTGTTCCTATCACCTGAACATATCGGAAAGGGTCAAGGCAGGCAACTTGTTCTATATGCTATACAAAAACATAATGTAAATAAAGTTGATGTAAATGAGCAAAATCAAAAAGCTCTGAATTTCTATCAAAAACTGGGATTTAGAGCTTTTGATCGCAGTGAAAAAGATGATCAAGGGAAGCCATATCCCATTGTAAGAATGGAATATAGCTAGAATTGCTTTGGAACTATTCCTTTGCCTGTTTCTAGGCATTCGTCAAGTTCATAATCATGACCTTTACCCCATCGAAGCAATTCCTCTATAGTGTAAATTTCTGTAGTCTCTATGTCTTTTACTTTGAAATTGGAGCCAGAAAGTCTTGCTAAAATTTCAAGCTTTCTGACTTCTCCCATATTCTTAAAAGCATATACTCTCCCTACCCTTAAATTGTCTAAAGCAATAGGCATTTTAATCTAATTTCAGTAAGTTGATTCTTTTGATTGGTCCAGGACAGTAATTGCTATGGCATGCTAAGCAAGTGCTTACCAGAGATTTGTAATTTTCCAATTGATTGGATTCATTGCTTTGCTCAAGTTGCTTTAAATTTGCCAAGTATGCCATAGCCATTGAATTGAATTGTTCTGTCTTTACTGCCGCATCAGTGGGAGTTGCAGTGAGTAACTGTTTGTGTTTTTCAATATAAGATTTTATCTCCTCACCTTCTGCTACTGCAATCTTGATTTTTTCCATATCCTCAAACATTTCTCTCATCAATAATGCTAGTGGTGCATCTTGATTGGGGTAACGTTTTGTTTCACTTTCATTTTCATTTTTTTCTTTTTTTGAGCAAGCAAAAATGAGGATCAGACAAAAAACAATAGCAGGAAAAGATTTCAACATGATTGTCTGAGATTATGCGTTCTCTTTGATTACTACACCAATTGCCTCGAAAGCATACTCTTCTTTGGGAGCAGTGATCTCGTCGATTTCTTCTTTAGACTTGCCAGCATCTTCTGCGTAGTGCTTCAGGGTGGCTACATCAGTCACTGACCTGGTCGCTACACCCTCTATGATTACAGGATATCCATGGGCATTCAGAGGTACAAAAAAGCCGTAGTCTTTAAATGTCACCCTCATGGTCTCACCATTTGGCAAATCTAAGGTCATCCAACATCCTTTTTTTGTACACACTTCTTTGATCTGCCCCACGACTTTACCTTCAAATTCACCGTCAGCCAGCAATTCTTTGTACAACTGATCTAAAGATACCACGCCTTGTTCAGAAACAAATTCACCATAGTTCCCTGGAACTTGTGATTCCACATCACTTTCGGTTACAACCTCCTCGCTAACTTCATCTTGTTTACTTTTATTACAAGCAAATAGTAGTGGCAATAGTGCCAAAATAAGAATGGATACTTTTTTCATAACATGAGTTTTAAAGCCCAAATTTAATCAGAAATTTGATATCATTTTTATATGACAATAAATTGACTTAAAGATTGCTAGACCAAAGGAATTTCTATAGACCCACTATTTTTTTAGAAAATCTCTCAAAACATAATGTAAAATACCTCCATTCTTATAATATTCAACTTCAATTGCTGAATCTAGCCTACACGATACAGCAAAAGACACTTCATCTCCATTTGCCTTTTTAGCTTTTACTTGAAGGGTTTTAAGTGGAGTCAAATCATCAGCGATTCCAGATATGGAGAATTCTTCAGTGCCCTCAAGTCCTAGACTTTGGGCTGTATCTCCAGCTTCATATTGCAATGGAAGGACACCCATGCCTACCAAATTACTTCTATGAATTCGCTCATAGCTTTCTGCAATTACTGCCTTTATACCAAGGAGGTTTGTTCCTTTGGCAGCCCAATCTCTCGAGGAGCCACTGCCATATTCTTTCCCTGCTAATACTATAAGCGGCGTATTATTCTCTTTGTATTTTTTAGAAGCATCGTAGACGCTCATTTCTTGGCCAGAAGGGATATGGACAGTATAGCCTCCTTCTTTAGAAGTGAGTTGATTCTTTATCCTAACATTGGCGAATGTACCTCTTACCATTACCTCATCATTTCCTCTTCTTGAACCATAAGAGTTAAAATCTTTTCTTTCTACTCCCCTTTCGATTAGATATTGACCAGCTGGACTATTGATCGCAAATGATCCAGCTGGAGAAATATGATCAGTTGTAATGGAATCGCCGAGTTTGAGTAGAACATGTGCATTTTCTATATCTTTTGGCTCGGACACTTCTTCTGCAAGACCTTCAAAGAATGGAACCTCTTTGATATAGGTACTTTCAGTTGACCATTGGTAGATTTCATCTTGAGGTGCGTTCAGTTGCTTCCATTGTTCGTTTCCTTCAAATATTTCACCATAACTTTTTTGGAAATCTGCTGGCGATAGTACTTTACCCATCACTTCAAAAATCTCCTCATTACTCGGCCATATATCTTTCAAATAAACTGGTTCAAGATTAGGATCATAGCCGATAGGTTCATTTTGCAAATCTACATCTACTCTTCCAGCGAGAGCATAGGCTACTACGAGCATTGGGGACATCAGGTAGTTCATCTTCACTTGAGGATGTACACGAGCTTCGAAGTTCCTATTGCCTGACAATACTGAGCTGACTACTAGATCATTCTCTTCTACTGCCTTCGCAATATGTACTGGTAGTGGTCCTGAATTACCAATACAGGAAGTGCACCCATAGCCCACTACATGAAAACGCAAGGCCTCTAGATCATCTAACAATCCTGCTGAACTAAGATAATCTGTCACTACTTTTGAACCTGGAGCTAAGGAGGTTTTGACCCAAGGCTTTACGTCCAAACCTCTTTCACGAGCTTTTTTTGCTACCAATCCAGCACCTATCATCACGGAAGGATTAGAAGTATTGGTACATGAAGTAATTGCTGCAATCACTATTGAGCCATCATGAAGGGCAAACTTTTCGTTATTCAACTTCACTACGACGGTTTTTAGCCCATTCTTCACTTTCGTTTCATACTCCACTTCATTGGGACTATTTCCTTTATTTTCTGAAGGTTGACTACCTCCTTCTCCATACCATCTTCCTTCTTCTCGTTTGTCAATTGGAATATATTCACGTCCATGGACTTCTTGAAGTAGCTCGCCGAATTTTTCTTTGAATTCTCTTACGAGAATTTTATCCTGAGGTCGCTTTGGCCCAGAAACAGTAGGTTCTACTGTACTCAGATCAAGAGATACTACAGAGCTATACTCAATTTTCCCTTCGTTTTCCCGCCAAAGCATATTCGCTTTGGTGTACTCTTCTACCAAAGAAATCTGCTCATCAGCTCTATTGGTTTTTCTCATGTAATCCAATGTCCTATCATCTATGGGAAAATATGTGACAGTACAGCCAAACTCTGGTGACATGTTGGAGATTGTGGCCCTATCTGGAACAGTCAAACTATCTAATCCAGAACCAAAAACCTCCACAAACTTCCCAACAACACCATGCTTTCTTAAAATCTCCGTGATAGTCAGTACCATATCTGTAGCTGTAGTACCGAGAGGCAATTCACCTGTCAACTCCAACCCTACTACTTCAGGCATGATAAAGTAAATTGGCTGACCCAAAATAGCTGCTTCTGCTTCGATTCCACCTACACCCCAAGCTACTACACCGATACCATTGACCATTGGTGTATGTGAATCAGTGCCTACTAAGGTATCTGGAAACACTGAACCATCTCTTGCAATTACACCTTGTGCTAAATACTCTAAATTTACCTGATGACAAATACCCATGCCTGGAGGGACTACAGAAAAGTTGTCAAAAGCCTTTTGTGCCCACTTTAAGAATTGATATCGTTCACCATTCCTTTCGTACTCCACATCTACATTCTTTTGGAAAGCATAATTTGTCCCAAAATAATCTACTTGGACAGAGTGATCAATGACAAGGTCTACAGGAATCAAAGGATTGATTTTATTTGGATCTTTTCCCTTTCTCACTGCTTCTGCACGCAATGACGCAATATCTACTACAGCTGGTACACCTGTAAAATCCTGCATCAATACCCTTGCAGGTTTGAATGGAATATCTTTATCAGAAGCCTTTGGTGACCATTTGGCTAATGTGTCGACATGGTCTTGGGTGATCGCAAAGTCGTCAAAATTTCGAAGTGCATTTTCTAATAATATTCTGATAGAAAATGGAAGGTGGTCAATTTTAAAACCAGAATCTTGTAATTTTTTCAAACTCCAATAGGTGAATTCTCCCTTTGCTGATTTCAAACTACTTTTTACTTTAAAAGGATCGAGTGACATGTAGGTTAGTTTTAAATTGGTTAAAGAAAATAAAAAAAAGGGTTTTACGTAATATGGTGATTTTTCGTCAAAATGAAAAATCAATTATGCATTCATTTGTGTCAAGATCATTCAATTAATATTGGGTGATTTGAATTCATTTGACATATAATTCAACTTGAACGATTTGAAAAAAGTTTGCCTTTCTCTGTTTATTTGCTTGAAAAATCTTTTTAAAATAAGCTTCAACCCTTCTCAATTCATACGATCCAGTATCTGAAATCTGGAAGCATTGCTGATAAATTCTGGAACAATTGCTTTTAAATGAGCCACGATTTCACTTTCATTGGCTTTTTCAAGTAAGGGTGAAAACATTTCTATCTGAGTATTGATCTTGGAATAATTGAAAGATTGAACCCTTGCAATCAGAATTTTGGGATGATGAGTGAGTCCTACTGATTCTGAATCATTGAGCAATTCCTCGTAGAGTTTCTCCCCATCACGTAATCCTGTGAATACAATTTGAATATCTTCATCTACCTTTCTTCCACTTAGCTGAATCATTTTCTTTGCCAAATCGACTATTTTGACAGCTTCTCCCATGTCAAAAACAAAAACTTCCCCTCCATTGCCAATGATTCCTGCCTCCAATACTAACTGACAAGCTTCTGGGATAGTCATAAAGTACCTGGTAATCTCTGGATGAGTTACGGTGACTGGCCCTCCTTTGAATATTTGGCTTTTGAAAAGTGGAATTACTGAGCCACTTGAGCCAAGTACATTACCAAATCTTGTTGTAACGAATCTGGTATAATTTTCTTGATGATTCTTTTCCAAAAACTCATTCAGTGCTTGCACATATATCTCAGCAGCTCTCTTGGTAGCACCCATGACATTTGTTGGATTTACAGCCTTATCTGTACTTACTAGCACAAACTTTTCAACTTTGTTCAAAACCGCCAAATCTGCTAAAATTTTCGTACCTATAATATTATTGTTGATAGACTCCTCCGGATGATGTTCCATCATAGGCACATGCTTGTAGGCAGCTGCATGAAAAATCAAATTAGGCTTGAAGCTTTTGAGGACTTGTTGAATTTTGCTTTTGTTTTTGATATCAGCTAAGACAAATTTCAATGGAACATGAGAGTCAAGGGATTTAAAGTTTTGTTCTAGCTCATATAAACTTGCCTCGGATTGGTCAAGAAGTATCAACAGGGCCGGCTGATAATTTGAGATCTGCATACATAGTTCTCTTCCTATAGTCCCAGCAGCTCCAGTGACTAAAACAACTTTGCCCTCAAGCTCATTTCTAATAATAGGTCTATGCAATGATATCTGATCCCTACCTAGCAAATCCTCTATCTTGACTTCTCTGATCGCATTTGCTTCAAGCCCACCATTGACCCATTGACTCACAGGTGGGACTATACTTATATGAAGATCATACTTCAGACAGGTCTCTGTAATTTCTCTTTTGCGAGATGTTGATAAATTTTGAATGGCAATGATTAGGTCAGTGATTTTATGTTTCTCTACCAAGTATCGTAAATCTTCCAAGCCTCTGTATACACTCTTTCCGTCTATTTGCTTCCCCTCCTTTTTTGGATCATCATCCAAAAATCCCACAATACTCAACTGAGTACCACTATCTCTTTTGATCACTTCATTGGTAATCATTCCTGCCTCACCAGCTCCGAAAATCAATGCAACTTTTTCTTTTGATGCTTTTGTCTGATCTTGAGTCTTTGCAAATATAAACACCTCTTTTACTATGAATCTATAAAGAACCAACGTCACCATTGCAATAAGCGAAGATATGACAGCTACTGAGGTAGGCATAAGCTGTAAATTCAAAGAACTATAATTATCAAAAAGACGTGCTAGTTCTAAGAAGAGAATAGAAATCAAAACAGTCTGAAAAAGTTTTAAGATATCTTTAAGACCTGTCAACCGAACTATGCCATCATAGCTTTTGGTAATGCTCATGGCCATAATTCCAAAGATTGGAAAGGTAAAGACACCTAAGATATTTTTATTAAAATCATTTAAATAAAATTCAAAATTGAATCGAATGATATAGCCTAAAAAGCCAGATATGCCAAAAACGATGAAATCTAGAAAGGCCACCATCGACTTAGGCATGATCCTAACATTTCTAATATTCCCTAACATATGTTCATGCGATTATTCACTCTAAATACTTCTGGGGTGATAAGTATCTGTACGGTTATAAATTGTAATATTAAAACAAAAAAATTAAGAAACAAGGTAAATGAACTAAGAATACATAAATTCATCAGAGTGCTTCTACGATCAAATCAGCCACCGTTTCTACCCGAAGGATCTTCGACCTTAAGGTATGGCAATTGACGTGGGTATCTGTAGCTATAACTTTTTCAATCACTCCAGAAGCTTCTATTTTCTCTAGGGCCTCATTGGTAAAGAGCCCATGAGTTGTGATGGTGTAAATCTTATTTGCACCTGCTTCCTTATATGCCTTGGCAGCACTGATCAAAGAGCCGCCAGTACGGATCATGTCATCATATATAACCACATCTTTTCCCTCAACATCAGCCGATATGCTCGTCACTAAAGTCTCATCTCCTGATATTCTTCTCTTGAATACAAAAGCTGCATTCACCCCCATATCATTGGCCAAAGACTCTACCCATTTGGCCCGTCCAGCATCTGTACATGCCATCACAAATCCAGGAGAAGCTAATTCTTGCGCTATCTTGATCACAATTGATTTGCAATAAATATGATTGATCAAAACCTGTCCTTCGAAATAATGAGGTATACCTTCTGAATGAAGGTCAAAAAACATAAAATGATTACCTTGGCTGGTACGAGGTAACGAAGAGAACATCACAGCTCGTGATTTGGCAGTCACCACCTCTCCTTGTTTCACCGCTCTTTCCATGGTAGAATAACCAAAATACGGAAATATTATAAATATGGATTTGGCTCCATACTTAATGAGTGCATAGGCCAAATCGTATAACTCCAAAGTATCTCCATCCGAAATAGTGCCCCCGATGAGTACTACATCTCTTTCATAAACTGAAGTCAAAATCCTCTGATACCTTTCTCCATCTGGAAAATGCTTGACTTCAATTTCTCCCTTTTCAAAACCTCCCAATCGAATCACTTCATCTCTCAAATAGCAGTAAGCCTGAGTAGAAAAGATAATCTTATTTGTATTACTCATGTTCATAATTTTTCATCTTAAATACCAAATCCGTCCTCAAGTCATACAGCTGCTCTTCTAAGCCTACTGGATAGATATGGGGATTGATCAATCGCTTATGCGCTTTGTCAAAACAAGATAAACTTGATTTGGTATATTCCTTTATTTCTTGAATAGAAGGGCTGGTATAGACCTGTATGCCTTCTTTGAAAACTTGTTTTAACAAATTCACCTCTTCCAAATCCTCCACATTTAATTTTTTTCTCTTGGTGGGATCTGTTGGATCGATGATGACAATTTTGGATTTCCCTTGAACGGTATCCTTCAAGTACAACATGTCCGCTACAGCTTTGCCATTTTTCAAAAACCGCTTCACTTGATGGTCTCCAGGAATATTGATTTTGATGGATTGCTGGGATACTTTTACTTTTGGCTCCCACTTGCCATTCATGTTTTTCAAAGCAGCCAATTTGTAGACAGCCCCCAAGGCTGGCTGGTCATAGGCTGTTACAAGCTTGGTACCTACTCCCCACGTGTCTATTGATGCTTCTTGAAATTTTAGAGAACTAATGATATGCTCGTCAAGGTCATTGCTTGCTACAACTTTGGCATCTGGAAAATCCGCTTCATCCAGCATTTGCCTCGCTAAGTTGCTGAAATATGCCAAATCCCCAGAGTCAATCCGCACTCCTAGCAATTCCTTACCTTTTGATCTCAGTATTTTTCCTACCTCAATGGCATGCCTGATACCTGTCTCAGTGTCGTATGTATCTACAAGAAAAATGCATTTGTCAGGAAAAGCATCTGCATAAGCTTGAAATGCCTCGACTTCTGAGTCAAAAGACATGATCCAACTGTGCGCATGTGTACCAGATACTGGTATGCCAAATAGCTTACCAGCCATCACATTGCTCGTAGCGGCACATCCTCCTATATATGAAGCTCTACTTGCTGCTAATGCACCATCGATTCCCTGTGCTCTTCGAAGTCCAAACTCTAAGACGGAATCACCTTTTGCGGCCAAGACAACCCTTGCAGATTTGGTGGCTATAAGTGTCTGAAAATTGATGATATTTAATAGGGCAGTCTCTAATAATTGACACTGAATCAATGGTCCTTTCACCTTGATCATCGGAGTATGAGGAAAAATCACTGTTCCTTCTGCTACTGCCTCAAGATCGCAAGTGAAGCGCATTCTTTTCAAATAATCAATAAAACCTTCCTCAAAAACAGATGTCCCATCAGTATTTTTCATCTCTCGAAGGTATCCTAGATCATCTTCATGAAAATGAAAATTATTACAGAAATCAATTACATATTCAAGTCCTGCTGCTATAGTAAACCCACTCTGAAAAGGATGCTTTCTAAAAAACAGATTAAAAACAGCTTCTTGCTCCGCTTTTCCTGACTTCCAATAGGCATATGACATGGTCAATTGATAGAAATCGGTCAATAATGCAAGGGAACCTTGGTAAAGATCTTTCGTGATTTTCATTGGCAAACATACTAGCAATTCAAATGTAGTGGAAAATGGCGAAAACAGCAGGAAATTGTAATTTTTTGGTCATTTTAAATCTGATTGTCCATTCGTTTTATATCTGTGTCTCCATGACGATTCCCATTAAAATCTAATCAAATAATTTTAATGATTGATGACAAAGCTCCATTTGGACAAGCTAGAATTTGATAAAATTGTGGCGTAACAACCTATTTTAAATTCTTTTCTTCTCAAATAAAAAAATTGGCTAATATTTTGATAAGCGAATGGATTATAACCAACTCATTATGAAAAAACTATTTGGCCTCCTCACTGTTTTGTTGATTGCTACATTTACCTTGTCTACTTCGTCATGTTCCAATGAGGAAGAGATTCCTGGAATCGGAGAAGGAAAGCTAGGCTTTGCGCTAAAACTAAAAGATGAAAGTACTCCAAATACCGAAGCTAGAACCCAAGCCTCAAGATTGAACATCATCGATGGTTTCATTCAAGTCAAAGAATTAGAACTCGAAGTAGAGGGTAGAAATGAAAATGGTCGGTTCGAAAGAGAAATAGAGATCAAATTCAAAGAAATCAGAAAGATATCATTAGATAAATTCAATCCAGATGCTGATTTTTTTATCAATATCCCTGAAGGTGAATACAGAGAAATAGAAGTAGAATTAGACCTAATAGATTTTAGAAATGAGCCCTCTATCTTTCTCTCTGGTACATTCACCAAAGAAAACGGGAATTCTGTTTTGTTAAGATTTGAGCATTTTGGTGATGATATAGATTTTGAAGTAGAAATAGAAGGAAAAGACGGAGGTTATTTTTCCATAGATCGAACAAATAACCCACTTGCTCTCTTGGAAATCAAGGTAAACAACTGGTTTTCCAATGTTTCAAATCAAGAACTAGAAAACGCTACATTAACCGATGGAGCAATTGTCATTAGCAACAATCAAAACAAAGAAATCTATAGAAAGATAATCAATAGGATATCTGCAAACTCAGATATCGAAATTAAATTGAGGAATTGATTGCTCCCTAACTGATCAGAAATCCTGCTAGAATTGCTGCCAATACACCACCTAAGAGGGGACCGAGTATAGGAATCCAAGCATAACCCCATTCACTAGAACCTTTTTGAAAAATTGGTGCCAAGGCATGAAAAAGCCTTGGCCCTAAATCTCTTGCTGGATTGATAGCATAGCCAGTAGTTCCACCTAAACTGAGCCCTATCACCCAAACCAAAAATGCCACTGGTATCGCTCCTACAGCCCCAAGCCCTATTGGTGTACCACCTTCCTCAGTCTGTAATTCAGCATCGGTGATAAAATATATTACAAAAAGCAGTATAAATGTACCAGTCATTTCTGCGAAGAAATTGATAGGCAAATTTTTGATCGCTGGACTAGTCGCAAAAACTGCAAGCTTTGTACTTGTATCCTGGGTGCGATCAAAATGATCTTTATAGATAATCCATGTGATAAATGCCCCGATAAATGCCCCACAAACTTGAGCTAAAATATATCCTATAACTAAACTCCAATCAAATGACCCATGAACAGCCAGAGAAATAGTCACTGCGGGGTTCAAATGAGCACCACTGTATGGACCAGCTACCACTACTCCTAAATATACAGCCAAAGCCCATCCCGTAGTGATCACTATCCAACCACTTCCATGGCCTTTGGTATCCTTCAAGATCACATTGGCGACAACAGAACAGCCCATTAAAAGCAATATGGCTGTAGCAATGAATTCAAAAATATACGCTTGCATCAATTATGACTTAGGGTTTATTGTTTCAATAAGTAATCATCAATCTCTTTTTGTCCAAAACTGAATCGTCTTGATGGCATGATTCCAATCAGCTATACCACTCTCTACTTTTGATCTATCAGAATTTGGCTTGTAAGTTTTATCTTTTTTCCAAAACTTACTGATCTCCTTGGTATTTTCCCAATACCCTACTGCCAAACCAGCCAAAAATGCTGCACCAAGAGCCGTGGTCTCTGTGATATCAGGTCGAATCACATTCACATCCAATACATCAGATTGGAACTGCATCAAAATATCATTAATCGTAGCCCCACCATCTACTCGAAGCTCTTTGATATCAAGATCACTATCTGCCTGCATAGCTTCCAATACATCCATAGTCTGATAGGCAATAGCGTTGAGGGCTGCTCTTGCGATGTGAGCGTCTGAGGTATTTCTTGTCAATCCAAATAAAGTACCTCTGGCATAAGAATTCCAGTATGGCGCTCCCAAACCGGCAAATGTTGGAACAAAAACCACTCCCTCTGTATCTTCTACTTTTCCCGCTAGTTCCTCGACTTGCTTGGAAGTGAGAATTACTCCTAGCTTGTCCCTTAACCATTGTACTACTGCCCCTCCTATAAAAATACTCCCCTCAAGTGCATACGTCGTTTTTTCTCCTATTTTCCAGGCTATAGTTGTTAATAGACCATGTTCAGAAATTATTGGTTTTCTCCCAATGTTCATCAACATAAAACAACCCGTGCCATAGGTGTTTTTGACCATGCCTTTTTTGGTACATTGCTGACCGAACAAAGCTGCTTGCTGATCACCAGCTATTCCAGCTATGGGGACTTCTTGGTCTAAAAAATCACATTTTGTCTTACCATAGACTTCGCTGCTGTCCCTTACTTCTGGTAAAATTTCTTTGGGTATTTCAAACAATTCAAGTAATTCTTCATCCCACTCCAAAGTGTTGATGTTATACAATAACGTTCTTGAAGCATTGCTTACATCAGTGACATGAACTTCTCCATTTGTAAGCTTCCATACCAGCCAAGTATCTATCGTTCCACATATCAGCTCTCCCTTCTTTGCCTTATCACGAGATCCTTCGACATGGTCTAGTATCCATTTGATTTTTGTTCCTGAAAAATATGGATCTAAAAGTAAACCAGTCTTCTCTCTTACCACTTCATCTTTTCCATCCTTTTTCAATGCTTCACAATAATCAGAAGTTCTTTTGTCTTGCCAAACGATGGCATTATAAATTGGTTCTCCCGTTTTTTTATCCCAAACTATTACAGTTTCCCTTTGATTGGTGATACCTATAGCTACCAAATCTTTCGCTGTCAGATTCGCTTCACTGATAGCTTGCTTAGTAACTTCAGCTTGAGTTTCCCATATTTCCAAGGGATCATGCTCTACCCATCCAGATTTTGGAAAATGCTGTTTGAATTCTTTCTGACCTGAAGAGATTATATTTCCTTTATGATCAAAAATAATGGATCTGGAGCTTGTCGTTCCTTGATCCATAGCCATTACAAATTTATTCATGCTATCAAGGTTAAAATGGGCTATGTAATTCTTACTTGGTTAAAATGTATCCATCGGCTAGTTTGGAGAAATTATCAACCTCTCGATCTATCCATTGCTGATCTTTATGCAGCAGTTCAGCCATCATTTCTGCTACTTTCAAAGCTGAATCCTTGGCAGCTTTTGCATCCAAAAACAATAACCTAGTCCTACGGGCAAGAACATCTTCCACGTGAAGAGCCATCTCGTTTTGAACTGCAAAGACTACCGTTTCCATGCAGTAATCATAATTAGGATGAATTTTTTGCTGAAATCGTTCGTCTGTTAACCTCAGGTCTTCTATATGCTTTAGGTCACTCCCGTACACATAATATGGATTATTGAAGTCTATATCTGTAGATTTTTCATTCCCATGAATGGCAATCTCCTCACTTTTACAAGGTTTTGGTGGTAGTTTTTTCAACGAAATCAACTTATCAATAATGTCTTCAGCCATTTTTCTATAAGTGGTCCACTTCCCCCCTATCATTGTCAAAATCCCAGATTCAGACATCACTATTTTGTGGCTTCTGGAAATCTCCTTTGTTTTCTGATTTTTATCTGAAGGCGCAGCAAGTGGTCTGAGTCCTGAAAAAACTGACCTCACATCTTCCTTTGTAGGAGGAATCGTAAGAAATCTCCTTGCTGTTTCCAAGATAAAATCAATTTCTTCATTTAGAGGCTTTGGCTCGTAAGAGGTAGAATCTATCAATGTATCTGTAGTCCCCACTATCACTTTGTTGTGCCATGGAACGGCAAATAAGACCCTGCCATCGGAAGTTTTGGGTATCATCAGAGCTTGTTCAGATGGTAAAAACTTCCTGTCCAATACCAAATGAATACCTTGACTCGGGACAATCATCTTCCCAGCGTCAGGTTCATCCATACTCATGACATCATTGGTGAATACCCCTGTGGCATTGACGACGGTTTTTGTGTTCAGAATAAACTCTTCACCTTTCTCCATATCTGTGGCCTTTACCCCCACTACTTTTCCAGTCTTATCCTTTTGAAAACCCGTGACAGGAAAATAATTAACCACATAGGCTCCTTGTTCTACTGCTGTCTGTGCCAGGTTAAGTGCTAGCCGTGCATCATCAAACTGTCCATCATAATAAACTACCCCACTGCTTAGTTTGTCTTGATTGATAGTAGGAATGGCTTCTATAGTTTTACTCTTTGAAATATAACTTGTCTTTCCCAAGCTCAATTTACCAGACAAAAAATCATAGATGGAAAGACCAAACTTATAATACATTCCACCCCACCAAGTATAATTTGGAATCACAAACTTTTGATTTTTGAATAGGTGAGCGGCATTTTTTGCCAAGACTCCTCTTTCCTTCAAAGCTTCACGGACCAAACTTATGTCTCCATTGGCCATGTACCTCACTCCTCCGTGAACCAACTTGGTACTTCTGCTTGATGTTCCTTTGGCAAAATCATGGGATTCCAACAACAAAGTCTTGAATCCACGGCTTGCAGCATCCACAGCTACGCCTAAGCCTGTAGCTCCTCCACCAATGATAATGACATCCCAATTTAATTTCTTTTTAATTTGCTCAATTGCTAAAGATCTATCAAATTTCATCGTTGAATATCCTTTAAATTGGGTTTTAGGGTTTATTTTTTGAATTGACTTTTGTCCCAAAATTTGATCTCTCTTTCATGTGAAAGGAAAACTAAATTTTCTCAATTTTCTTATCGGAAATGATTTAGAATATAAGCGTGTACTACTTTGTAAATTTAGGCTATTAGATTAAACTATAAATCAAACCATTCAATCCTTGATAATCTTAAATGTATCTTAAAAATCGTTGTTATCCAAAAAGTTAAAACTGTAAATTAAACTTTGAAGGAATAGAGGCATTTACATGGTCGTCATTTCTTAGATGTCACATTCAACAATACCCCACCCAAAACCAATAACATACCCAAGTAAGTCATCAAAGTGTAAGTCTCATCAAAAACAAAAAAGCCAAATCCCAGAGCATAAACTATCCCTATATAACTCAAACTTGAAATTTTGGAAAGGTTGGCGTTTTGGTAGGCCAAAGTCATGAAATATTGAGCAGCCTGAGTCAATACACCTACCACGAGTAAGACCACCCAATCCCACCCTACAGGCATCACCCATACAAAATAGGAAATCAATGCTGCTATGGGAGTGGTGATCAGAGGGAAATAGAACATAATAACCAAAGGATGTTCACTGTTTTTTAGCTTTCTGATCACATTGTACGCCACCCCCATAGCTAAAGAAGCTACCAAACCAATAGACAAATCAAAGACTGAAATTCTCGGATCAAAACCTTTGATGATCAATACACCAAGGAATGATACTCCAAAATAAAGGTATTTTCGCTTTGCTACTTTTTCTCCTACTATAAAAATCCCAAGAATAGTCGTAAAAATTGGCGCTAGATAGTTGATCGTCACAGCACTAGCAAGGGGAATAGTCTGGAGATTGTAAAAAAAAGCAATCAATCCTACCGATCCTGCAATACCTCTAGTAATCAGCAAGCTACGATTATTGCCAAACAATGGTACTTTTAGGCGTTTTAGAACTATAAAAGTCATGAAAAAACTCAGCACTGATCGAAATAGAATTATCTCAATAGCGGGGATATGGGGGATCAATTTTACTGACACATTCATCAAGGCAAATAAAAACCCCGCCAATAACATGTGCTGAACACTCTTTTTACTCAAAGCTATTTACTTAATTATTTGTATGATCACATAAAGTTTATTAGATACACCTTAATTAATTCTGCTTTCAAATCTTCTCCAAATTTAGAGACAAATAACTAGATCGAATCTTTTAAATTTTAAAAGGCTTTCACACAGCCTCTTGGTGCTAGACAATAGACAACAATTAAATGATTCTTTTCTTTGATTAGTTCATTATTATCCTACCATCTTGCATAGTCAGCATCCTATCAGCCATCTCAGCAAGCTCTTGATTATGCGTGACAATCACAAAGGACTGCTTGAATTCATCCCTTAACTTAAAAAAAAGATGGTGCAAATCTTCTGCACTTTTAGAGTCTAGATTACCACTTGGTTCATCTGCGAAGATAATTTTCGGATCATTGATCAGTGCCCTTGCGACTGCGATTCGCTGCTGTTCACCTCCAGAGAGCTCCGAAGGCTTATGCTGAAGTCTTCCTGCTACACCCAGAATTGTTGCCAACTCGTGAGCTCGTTTTTTTAATTCTACTTCAGACCTGCCTGCTATCAATCCTGGAATAATAATATTTTCTTCACCCGTAAATTCAGGAAGTAAATTGTGAAACTGAAAAATAAAACCAATCTCTCTATTTCTAAAAGCAGCCAGCTTATCTCCTGTTAGTTTGGTTACGTTGATATCTCCAACAAATACCTCCCCCATGTCAGCTTCATCTAGGGTACCAAGGATATGAAGCAGCGTGCTCTTTCCAGCTCCAGAAGCTCCAACAATGGATACTACCTCAGCGGGATTGATCATAACATCCACACCCTTAAGAACATGTAAGTCTCCGTAGTATTTTTGTATTCCTTTGGCTTGTAGCATGGTATCGGTTTTTATGAATGACAAAGTTAAATCAAAATCTATCAAGGAATCAAAAATGCCATATTTTTACCAAAAAGAGATCGACTTAGCTTGAAAAATCAAGACGAAGGACTTAACTTCGTGCAAAAATTTTCTCAAGGATGAATATACACGAATATCAAGCAAAAGAAGTTTTAAAAAGTTATGGTGTAAAAATTCAGGAAGGCATCGTAGCAGAAACCCCTGAAGCAGCACTTGAAGCAGCCAAAAAACTCAATGCAGAGACTGGCACTTCATGGTATGTGATCAAAGCACAAATCCATGCAGGTGGACGTGGAAAAGGTAAAGTTCAGGAAACAGATTCAAATGGTGTAGTTTTGGCCAAAAAACTTGAAGATGTAGCTGAAAAGGCCAAAAACATCCTTGGTGGTACTTTGGTAACACACCAAACAGGCCCTGAAGGAAAGAAGGTAAACAAGGTATTGATCGCAGAAGATGTATACTATCCAGGTGATTCAGAACCAAAGGAGTATTATCTTTCTATACTTTTAGACAGAGCCAAAGGATGTAATGTCATCATGGCATCTACAGAAGGAGGAATGGACATCGAAGAGGTGGCAGAAAAAACTCCAGAAAAAATCATCAAAGAATGGATCGATCCTAAAGTAGGTCTTCAAGGATTCCAAGCTAGAAAAGTAGCTTTCAAATTGGGATTAGAAGGGAATGCCTTCAAGGAAATGGTAAAATTCATCACTGCACTCTATGCAGCGTATGAAGGAACAGATTCTTCACAGTTTGAAATCAACCCAGTTTTAAAAACATCTGACAATAAGATTTTGGCAGTGGATGCTAAGGTAAACTTGGATGACAATGCCCTATACAGACACAAAGATCTTGCGGCACTCAGAGATTTGGAGGAAGAGGATCCTTTGGAAGTTGAAGCAGCTGAATCTGGACTAAACTATGTGAAGCTTGACGGTAATGTAGGCTGTATGGTAAACGGTGCTGGTCTAGCTATGGCGACTATGGACATGATCAAGCTTTCTGGTGGAGAGCCTGCTAACTTCCTAGACGTAGGTGGCGGAGCCAATGCAACTACAGTAGAGGCAGGATTCAGAATCATCTTGAAAGATCCAAATGTAAAAGCTATTTTGATCAACGTATTTGGTGGAATCGTAAGGTGTGATAGGATCGCTAATGGCGTAGTAGAAGCTTATAAATCTATCGGAGACATTCAAGTGCCAATCATTGTCAGACTTCAAGGTACTAATGCTGAAGAAGGTGCAAAGATCATCGACGAGTCAGGATTGAAAGTATCTTCTGCCATCACTTTGAAAGAAGCTGCGGACAAGGTGAAAGAAGCTATTGCCTAAACAAAAAATACTGTCAACTATTCTACTTGTGATTTAACAATTGATAAATTCACCACAGACTAGCTGTCACAAACAATACAAATAAAAGGCTACCTATTTTGACCTTAAATAATCACGGAATGTGTTGCTAGATAAGGTCATTTGCAAGTAGGTAGTCTTTTTTGATAAGCGCTCGTAGTTCAACTGGATAGAATATCGGATTTCGGCTCCGAGGGTTGAGGGTTCGAATCCTTCCGAGCGCACTAAAGTTGCCATTAAGTTTTTCAAAATTGATTTCTGCAGATCAATTTTGAAAGATTCAAAAATTTTATTAAAAGTATTAAGTGTAACTATGTAATCCTAATGATTGATCTTTGATTATATTCTCGACCTAACGCTTTCAATGACCTACTTGGTTTACCAAGTAGGTTTTTTGTTTTATTTTAGCCTAAGTATCGGTTGAATAACCTTAATTTTAAATCCCTCTGGAAAAGTTATTCAACTAATAATATTTTGATCTATAGAATTTGGATAATTGAGTATATGAGTAATATGGCGGTAGACAAAAAACACACCTATAAGGCAACTATTAAATGGACTGGTAATAGTGGCTTAGGTACAAGCCATTATCAAGCTTATGAAAGGGAGCACTTGATCAGCATAGACAACAAAAATAATATTTCGGGATCCGCAGACCCTTCCTTTCGTGGGGATAGGACAAAGCATAATCCAGAAGAGCTTTTAGTTTCTTCACTTTCTGCTTGCCATATGCTTTGGTATTTACATTTATGCTCACAAGCGGGTATAGTAGTCACAGATTATGTTGACAATGCTACAGGTATAATGATTGAGAAGGAAAATGGAAGTGGACATTTTACAGCAGTAACCTTACAGCCAATAGTGACTGTCACTGATGAGAACATGGTAGAAAAAGCCAATGAACTTCATAAAAAAGCAAACAAACTCTGCTTTATCGCTAATTCAGTAAACTTCCCTGTGTATCATAAACCAACAGTAATAATAAGTAAGATATAGATCAGTTCAAGAACAAGTGCATGAATGAGCAAAACTTAATTAAGTAAACATTTTGATTCGGTTAAATTATTTGAGAAAGATCACAATCGTACCTCTGAATTATTTTAAACTAAAAAAAGTTTATCTGACTTGAGACATTTTTGAACTAAATCTCGTCTAATTGATATAACCACAAGTCATTTATCTTATGAGAAATATCTTACTAGTTTTTTCGATTTTTACGCTTCTTGCTTCCTGCATTGAAAACGAAGGCGATATTCAAGAAAAAGGTCAATTCCCTGTTGGTAACTGGACAATCGGTGAAAATCATGAAAACGGTTTTAGCTTAATAAGAACAGAAAATTTGCCTGATAATACTTTTGGCTTTTCATTTTTTGAAAATGGGGAAATGACTTCCAGGAGAATCTCCGGCTGGTGTGGCACTCCGCCTGTTGCCTATTCAGACTATTCAGGAACTTGGTCGATTGGAGGGACTACTTTAAAGTTAAACATGGGTTTTTGGGGTGGCAGAAATATCCAGGAATGGAAAATTATCTCCTCGAACGACTCTGGTAACGTCGTCAGAATTGAAATACTTAACGCTGAAACTGTGATTGATTAATCCCATACTTCATGACAATCAATCATCTCATCCTAAAACATATTTACATGAAAAAATATATTTACTTCTCCTGCCTTTCCTAATATTCTCTTGTGTAGAAGACTCAGACAAATTAGAAATGGAAAGTATCAAAGGAACTTAGGTGCATAAATCCGAACTTATAGATCAAAGTATTGAATCGACATTTATCTTTCACTCCAATGGAACTTTTGAGCAAGAACATAGAAGAACTCAAGGAGAAGGTGATTTTGAAACTGGAATATTGTCTATTTCTACAGGGATTTACGCCTTTGAAAATGGTGAACTTGTAGTATCAACTCAAACAGCATTCCATGCCGAAGTCTATGAAAATCTGCCCTCTACAATTGAAGACTTAATAGATAGTGATGACTTTTTAAAGCGTACAGTAAGAGCCAAATTTTCATTTGAAAATAATTTCAATGCTATGATTCTCTTTTTCTACGAATGTCATGATATCATCACAGGAGGCCTATCAAGTTGTGCAGAACCGACTCCTATGAAGTATATAAGGGTGGAGGGTTAAGTTTAAGCAAATGTTCAAAAGATTCAAGTTTTTACAACACGAAATATGATTTAAAAAAAATTGTAGATGGCATGCTTTTAGTTTATCAAGTAGTGAAGACCAAATCTTATGGCAAAAAGATTGAGATTAATAATTGAAACCAAAGAATTAATAATTTATCAATATGATTGATAGTTTATTGATTCCTCAAAGCATAATGAATAAAAATCACCTGTTTTCTACATTCATTTTATTGATAATAAACATCAACCTCGTATTCGGGTGTCAGCTGATTAAAAAAAATTCATCCTTATCAAAGCATGACGATAGTCACAAAACTTCGATAATGAATAACGCTATTGACTATGAAAAATCAGATTGGAAAAAAGCAAATTTATTAGGTCGTGTAAAGTCTATTGAAGAAAAATCAACCATTGAATATGATGGCGAAAAACCAAAGGAGAGTTTTTCAAAATCAGTCTTTAATGAAAATGGCAATTTCTCGTTTAGTGACTTTGAGGGGCATGTATTTGAATATGAATATGATACTAATGGAAACATCATTGAAACCAGAGAATACATGTCGGGAAATCCAATCTCGAAAACTCTATACAACTATGCAGCCGATGGGAAGTTGCTAAACAAAATCCGCTACGAAGGAAAGGTATTCTCAACAGAAGAAGAATGGCAAAGCCATAGGGCCAACATTCCAAACCTCCCTCATGAAGGTCTTTATCTTCGTACGAATCGCATCATTGATGAAAAAGGAAACGAGAGTGTAACAATCTATGAAGAAGATGGTCAAGTAGAATATTTCATCAATGAATTTAAAGATGAAAAATCACGAATAGTAAAATTCAAAACCATATACCCTCACTCTGATTCGTTTGGTTATCAAAATACTTGGGATTATGACACTCTAGGTAATCTAGTCAAGTTCAAAAAATATAAAGGCCCTGAAAATAGCTTGGAATGGATTTTCGAGTATAAATATGACCAAGATAATAGGATCATTCAGGAAACTTCTTTACACTACATGCCAAAAAGCTCTTCTAAAATGAATGAAAAAGGACATTTGGAAGATCAGACAAAAGGCTACTTTTTGGATAAAGAGTCATCTATCATAAAATCATATTCCTATGACGATGCAGGGGATCTGATTTCTTTTTCCATACATAAATACTCAGGCGAACTGATAAAGAAGGAAACTTTTGAGTTTTCCTTTGATGAAAAGGGTAATGAGACTCATTATATCATCAAAAACACAGACGGAAACATCATTGAGGAGACCAAGAGAAAATTTGATAGCCATGACAATATGCTAGAACGAATCATTGTTGATGCAAACGGTGAAATTCACCTAAAAGAAACTTACAAATACGACAGTGAATTCAAAGTCATAGAGCAAATTTTAGAAGAGCCAAAGAAAGAAAGAATTGAGATTGAAGGCCAAGTCTATGATGAAGTTGGTAACTGGATAATACTTGAAACCAAAGTGCTTGATTCAAAAAATAATGAAACACTTCATACCATCAGAAAAGAAAGAACAATCGTTTATTTTTAAGTCACTTCATGTGATCAAAAAACACTGCTCTACATCATAAAATACAGTTTAGGATGTTCCTTATGCAATTTTATTGAAATAGGGAACATTCATAACCAGATCAAAAATTACAGTTTTGAAAATCTGTGAGAGACTATTAAATCATCACCCCCACTCAATACTTTAAATTATTTTTTTGATCTTAAATATCTATTAAAAAGGATTTATTTTAAGGGAAAAATAAGATCACCATGTTAACAATTGAAAATTACCTAGACAGCCATTACATCCATAGGAGTAATTGGCTGAGAGCTGCCGTGCTTGGTGCGAATGACGGAATCATATCCATATCAAGTCTTGCGATAGGTGTGGCAGCAGCAAGTGCAAGCAGAGAACCGATTGTTCTAGCAACAGTAGCTGGACTTGTGGCTGGAGCATTATCCATGGCTGCTGGTGAATATGTTTCTGTTAGTTCTCAAACTGACACTGAGCAAGCAGACATCAAGAGAGAAATAGAAGAATTAAGGGAAATGCCTGATGAGGAGCTAAAAATCTTAGCTCAAATCTATGAAAAGCGTGGATTGAAAAAAGAAACCGCTATGCAAGTGGCATTAGAACTTACTGAGCATGATGTCTTGGCCGCACATGTCAGAGATGAATTGGGTATCAATGAAATAAGCCAAGCGAATCCAATCCAAGCAGCTTTAGCTTCTGGAGCATCATTTATAGCTGGGGGAATATTACCTTTATTGGTGGTTTTCTTTGCACCAGTCAGCGGCATGGAATATTGGCTTTATACTTTCACTATCATTTCTCTAGTTATCTTAGGTATTATTTCTGCAAAAACAGGAGGATCGAGTATCGGAAAAGCTGTGTTGAGAATCACCATTTGGGGAACAATTGCAATGGTCCTCTCTGCATTGGTTGGCTACCTCTTTGGGGTGAATCTTTAGTAGATAAGTTATTGATCCATTTCTTCATGAAATTGAATCTGATTTGCTTGTAATCGCTCTTTATATTTCGATAAGTTTTTCTGAAACCTTTCGAAGTCCTTGTTTTCCAAAAACGTCCATCCTACCTCAGCATATGCAATTAACCTTGGGAATACTTGTCTCTCTAGGGTTTCGATAGTTGGAGTATATTCAGTCCAGATTTGAGTGCCTGTCCCGAGGATTTTACTGTGGTATTTCTCTTCCAATCCCTCAGGAATAGGATTGAATGCATAGGATTTTGAAATAGGTAATCTTTCGTAGGTATAGTCAAGGTAGGTATCCCAATGATTGGAATTCACAACTTGATATCCATCCATAACTGCTTTCTGAATAAGTGAAAGGTCGCCTTTCCAAAAATGAACAATAGAAGAAGCTGCTAGTTTCTGCTCCACAGCTTGATCAGAAGCCTCTCTCTCTTCATGAATATCATCACCCATGATCTCATTCCACCCCATCATACGCTTACCAGCACTTTCCAAATAATTTGAAACTTGGTTTGTAAAATAAATCTGTAAATCAACAGGTGAATTCAAATTCTGCTTAGCCATAAATTCCTTGACGGTTTCATCATTTTCCCATGGTTGATAATTTACTTCATCCCCTCCTATGTGAATGGTTTGACCAGGAAATAAGGCTATCACTTCATCCAATACATCCAAGAGAAATGAGACAACCTTGGCATCAGCCACGTTAAATGAATCAGGCATTTTACCGAAGGTTTCAGGGACTTGAGTTGTAGTGCCTAAAGATCCAAGCCAAGGATAAGCGGCAATTGCTGCCATGGCGTGACCTGGCATTTCTATCTCAGGTACTATGGTGATATGTCTGTCTTTTGCGTAAGTAATGATCTCTTTGATTTCTACTTGGGTATAGAAACCTTCGTGTGGTTTACCAAATCGCTTCTCACTGTTCCTTTCTACCTGGGTATCGTTTCGAACTGACCCTTTTGAAGTGAGCTTGGGATACTTTTTGATCTCGATACGCCAACCTTGATCGTCTGTGAGGTGCCAGTGGAAAGTATTCATTTTTAAAGCAGCCATTTGATCCAGCATTTTTTTAACTTGCTCAATACCCATGAAATGCCTTGACTCATCTAGCATAAATGCACGCCAAGAAAATCTTGGTTTATCAATGATTTCAACACTTGAGATTGCTACAAACTTATCTGCATATCCACATTCAAAATCTGTAGGAAATAATTGCTTCAAAGATTGAATACCATAAAAAACTCCAGTAGAAGTAGCTGCCATAATGCTAAGACTTTGATCATTGATAATAAGTTGATAGCCTTCTTTTCCATATAACTCATATAAACCTTCTTCCATGCTAAGGATGATACCATTGCCAATTTTTGAAATATTAGATTTTTCACCAAAACCTTTTTCTAGAAATTCGGCAAGGTAAGCTGCTTCATGATGCAATCCCAAGTCAGCGATGATTTCGATTCCTGACTTAATCTCAAATAAATCAGATCCATATTCAATAGATTGGGGATGAGGAATTATTTGTGCTCGACAGAAAGGCATAGTTAGTACTAAAGCAGCTATGCTCATTGTGATTAATGAAAGGTCTTTTTTCATGATTATGATATTCTTATGGCTCAACTGTTCAACATGTAAGTAAATTTGGAAGGAATTTATTGCATACATTGATATACAACCTCTCCTGATTTGATCGTCTGACAAACCTCCATTTTTCCTGCTGCTTTTTTGAAAATTATCAAATCAGCAGCTGCCCCTTTCTTTATTCCATAAGAAAGATGCTCATCTAATGCCATGCTAGGGTATATTGATGCCATATCAATGGCTCTTTCCAGACTCGAAACCCCATGCTTAACCAGGTGATTAATACAGTCAAGAATTGAACTGGCAGAACCTGCCAAAAATGATGGTGAATCCTTCATAAATAACCTACCATGTTCATCTAGTTCTACATTTCCACCTATGATGCTCTGGTACACTCCAGGTTTCATTCCTGCAAATTTTGTGGTATCACTCACCAAAATACTTTTTTTTGGCTTTACTTTTAGAAAAACCGAAAGCATCGATTTAGGCAAATGAAAGCCATCAGCAATCACAGTTGACCATAATTGCTCAGAAGCCAGTTGTTCCCACAGATAGTTAGAATGTCTAGGCATCATGGCGTGAGTCGCATTTCCTAAGTGTGTAGAAATGGTTGCCCCAGCATCAATTGCGTCCCTAATTTGGATGACTGAGGAAGCGGTATGACCGATGGCTACTTTCACTCCACTTGCAACACATTTCTTGATAAAATCTACTGCATTATCCCATTCTGGTGAAAGTGTAATAATTTTCAAATTCCCTTCCGCTATATCCTGCCATTTGCAGAAAAGATCCCAATCAGGAGCCCTGATAAACTCAATAGGATGAGCCCCCCTAGGCCCATCTTCTTTAGATAAAAAAGGACCTTCAAGATGAATCCCCGCTATCGATTCTTTGTTTTCTTTATTATTTATGGCATTGAGAATTGTCTGAATTGATTTTTCAATGTTAGCATCACTGTTCGTAATTATCGTAGGCAAGTAAGAAGTCACCCCTATCTTCCATAGACTTTTGGTGACTTCAATAACATCTTCCACTTTCAATGATTTAGTATTGAAATCCATACCATTGAACCCGTTGATTTGAAGATCAATCATGCCAGGAGCTACAAAATATTCAGATTTTTCATCTTCGATATCTACTACATTAGAGATTAGCTCTTCCACTACCTCGATTCTGACAGGCTTTAATGTCTGGTAATGAATGGCTTCAATATGCTGCTTCATTTTTCGTTGATTAACTTTTTCATACTACTGATAACATTTGAAGTATCTCTAGGAAAGGATACATTAGGTAAGGCTTCGACATTTTCTAATTCAAAACATCATGCTCGTTAGATATTGTTATTTTACTAATATTACTAAGTAAATCATTTACTTTACTAGGCACTTTTTCATTAAGCAGATATCCACCGGAGACAAACATGACAAAAGAGACCATGGTAGGCATTCCTATTTCCAAGGCCAATGATTGAGTAGGGAATACTTTCAAAATGGCAAAAGTCAACAAACCAGAAACTATAGAAATTATGGCAACTTTACCGTTACTTTTCGCAAAAGTAGGAAGCAAGCCCAAAATCATAGGGATAGCAATGGGTCCTAGCAATGCTGCAAACCAAGAAATAATCAAGCCGAAGACTCCACCAAAATAAGTTGAATTCAACCCAGTAAAAATGGTCAACACTGTAAATGTCAAAGTCGTAATTCGAGCTATTTTCAATAATTTGGCCTTTGAATAAGTTTTGAGAAAAGGAAATACCACAGGTAAAATATCTCGACTGATCACTGCTGATACAGTGTTGGAATCAGAAGCTGTCATCGATAGGGTATTGGCAAAAAGAGAAGCAAGAACCAAACCCACCAGTCCACTTGGTAAAAACTCCAACACCATCATTCCATAAGACACACTAGGATCAGCTAAATTCTCAAAGAAAATTGGTGTAGCAAACATCGGATATAGCAGTATCAAAGGCCATGTGAAATACAAAATGGAAGAAAGTATGGCTGCTTTTCTAGCAGTCTCTCCAGATGAAGTAGAAATAAATCTCGTAGCCAGATTCCAAGTCCCTCCACTATAGCTAAAAAAATTAATCATGAGCATCACCAAAGCAAACATAATGGTGTATGGTTCATGAAAGAACCCAGAATTAGCTGGCGGTAGCTTTTCCCAAAGGGTAAATACCCCAGAGGCACCATCTCCTAGCTTGAATAATATCATCACAAACATGGTAATGCCTGCAAGTATCTGGACGATGAATTGGCCAAAATCATTCCACACATCTGCCCACAGTCCCCCTATAGTAATGTAGATCAAAGAGACCACCCCAACCAACAAGATACCAGTAGTAATAGATGTACCACTGAACACATTCAACAAGACTGCAATAGCAGCAAGCTTTCCACCAGTATCAAAAATTTTGATAATAGTACCTATCCATGCGATAAGTTGCTGAGTTGGTAAATCATACCTCATCAATAAATATTCTGTAGGTGACTGAATACCTGCATACAACCTTAATCGTGACCATCTCGGGGCTATATAACATGCTGCTATCAAGGTAGATAGACCCACTGTGAATGCCCACCAGACATAAAGAGTAAACCCATGCGTATAAGCAATCCCTGCATAAGCCACGAATACAGCCCCACTATATCCTGACACATGATGGGAAATCCCAGAAAGCCACCAAGGCAATTTACCACCAGCAGTATAGAAATCTGCGGAATCTTTAACTTTAAAATATGCCCAAAGTCCAATGGATAAAAGCATTAGAAAATAGACAAAGAGAACTATCCAATCTAGTAAACCCATTTTACTTCTTTTTGGAAATACGACTATAAAGCACTTGGATCTGCTGAGCTCTTAAAATATTTTGCTCATCCAACTCAGCATCATATAGAAACCCCTTGTTGAGTGAAGTAAATCTTTCGCTGAGTTTCTTAGAATCCTCAAGCAGAGTTTCTAATTTACTCGACAAGGTGTGATTCATATCGGGACTATATGCCTCTGAATTATAGAAAGCTTCAATTTCCTTGTACTCTAAATAGTGCATCCTCAAATCAGCCATCAATTTAAAATGATCAAACTCTTTTTCATTGTATCTAGGTGCTACCAGGGCCAATTCATTTCTCACTTTCCCAAAATTGATTCTCATCTCTTCTATATCTTTACTTCTTTCAGGTTTCCCATTTACAATTAGCTCTGGAGGGAAGTGAAGAAATGACCATAATTTCAATGCATCATCATCATTTAAGCCAAATCTTTCATTTGCATATTTAAGTACATAAATTTTGGGATCGATTGGCTTATCATTTTTTAGTGATTCTGCATAACTGGATATCAAGATCCTAAAACCTGACATGGGATAAGTATTGCGGATTTGAACCATATCCACCACATCATATCCTACATCCCAAGTGAACCCGTACAAGCCGGTGGTTGACCAAGACGTCATAACGATACCTTTATAATTATTAGCCCTCGCGTGAGGAATAAAATCTCTTTGATTTTTGAAATGAGTAGACCAATCTGTCACATACCAGTTGTCCGGATGACTTCTGATAGATGGTGAGCCCCAGAAAGAAAAACCTAATTTTTGAAGCTTGGGGATATCGCCAAAATGATTGATCTTCCATCCATAATTCCAATCCACAAATATGGTTTCCTTGGGTAGCTCAGCAGCAGCTTCAGGATATTTCAAAATTATATCTGCCCACATCAAAGGAATTTTTCCCATTTCTATGACTATGTTGGTCACCATTTTCATGTGATCGACAAAAAGTTTCGATTTACCTACTTCCCTAGCCTTTTGGCTGCACAGTTCACAATGACCAAGTAAGTAAGTCTCATCTCCTCCTATATGGATAAATTCCGAATTATGAGTTTCAACAAGCTCTTGAAACAAATCGGTAAAAAGCTCCTTGCTTTCCTCGGTTTTCAAGGGGCAAATCTGAGAGATATCCTTTCTGTCCTCTTTCAGGTGGCTGTATCGAGGGTTTCTCAAAATATATTCCACATGACCTAGACTCTGCTGCAATGGGATTACTTTAATATCAAGTTTTTCACAATGATTTATAAAATCCTCAATCTCTAGCTTTGAATAAGAGTACTTGTTAGAAATTGTTGCGTGTTTTTCAAAAGGAAAAGTACCCTCCCATTCTACCACTAGGGTATTTAGTCCAAAGCTTTTCATTTCTTCCGCAAAAGATTTGAGTGCATCGGGAGTCATTACTTGAATGCGTAAATCAAGATGAAAGCCTTTAATCTTGAAATCATCCTCTTTGGCTTCTACTAGATCGCTGGCTAGAGAACTAGCGTAACATATAGATAGCAAAACTAATGTGAGAAAGTAGCGAATGTATTGAGGCATAGAATGGGGTGAAAGTACGTAATTTTATATTTTGAAAGATTGATTCCTGAATTTTGAAAACCTAAGAATCGGTATAGTCTGGATAATCAAGCGATCAGGGCATCCACAAGATAGCATTCAAAGGATGCCCGTGAAAGCATTGCGGGATCAATCCTTAATATGTGCGTCTGGCAGATCTTTGACAGCAGCTTCATCGAAATAAAACTTACAATCCGGATGAGTAGTCAATATGGATGCTGGACATGAAATGGAGATTGGTCCTGCCAATGTATTTTTCACTGCCTGACTTTTGCTGGAGCCTAATACCACACAGAACAAATGCTTCCCTTTCATCAAGATGGGCACAGTAAGTGTGAGGGCAGTCTTGGGGACCTCATCTATGGACTCAAAACAACCATCATTTACTTGCTGAATTTTGCAGGCATCATCCAAAGTCACTTTTTTGATAATCTCCGAATCCTCGAAATCAGCAACGGGCGGGTCATTAAATGCAATATGACCATTTTCCCCGATACCAAGACATACGATGTCTATTTCGCCTTCATTGATCAAATCCGTATACCTCTTAATTTCATTTTCGATTTCATTTTGAGTATCAATCACATTGACATCTTTGAGGTAAACTTTGGAAAATAGTTTTTCATCTAGAAATCTAGAAAACAGCTGGTCAGCATCACTAGGTAATCCGATGTACTCATCCATATTCATAGCTACAATTTTATGCCATTTGATTTTCTTAGAATTGGACAAATATGCTAGCAAACCATTTTGTGAAGGTGCCGCAGCAAAGATTATCCTGATTTCATCTTGTCTTTCCTGCAATTCAACTATGCATTTTTCCACAGCTTCTCCTGCTGCTACACCTACTAAATATGGATCAGTAAAGACATTTACATCTTTTTGAAAATCTATCATTGTTTTTAAAGTTTTATTAAAATATCACCAGATAGTTCTAGAATCATTGTTTTGGACACGTCCTATCGGTATCATTTTTAAAAAAAGAATTTTGAATTATTGAATGGTAATCGATACTTCAAAAGCATCTAACCTGGCGCCCGCTCGATCTCTTGCTGACAATACTATCTTGTCACTACTTCCATTTCCGTCATTGATATAAGACAGGTTCAAGACATTGATATCATTTTGGGTAAATCGATTTCCAGCTTGTAAAATACTCGCACCACTCACTAGCCAGCCCCTTTGTGGAACTTCTTCTACTGTATAAATGATGTCATTGACTCCTGCTCCAGATATCTCTAACATGCTTCTGCTCAAAGCTGTTGAGCTTCCTCTTTCGACAGAGAAACCTGTATTGGTCACAAATTCGAGTACACTATTTCCAGTGGCTATGGTTGCGATCAACATCGGTGGAGGAAATGTAGGGTGTTCTTTTGAAGCCAAGTCATTGGTCTCATCTTTGGTAGCTTCACCATCAAGCATAAGTGTGATCTTTCCAAGGGATTCTCTAGACTCATAGAAATCAGTGAGATCATAATTGAACGCTGGAATTCTTGTTGTTTTCAAAGTGGCTATGGGTCCTGCATCAGGCAGAGGGGCATTGTTCCAATTGATCCCCATCTCTGTCCAAGTGGTATCATTGACATTGTACACATCCAAATCATCATTTCTAGCATGTGTAAATACAACACCAATTTGAAACCTTAGGTCTGTAATCACTCCTTCACTATTCAATTCATTCAAATCAAACATCAAATATGCCCTTCTGTCAAAATCTCCAGCGCCAGTCACATTTTTCACTCTCAAAAGTGGATTCGTTCCATAATTGGTATTTGCAAATGAACCACCATTCACAAATGAATCGTAGATAGGAAAGATCGTATCAGTCTTTACTGAAGGGTCTAAAGCATCCAAATTGACGGTTTGAGCAGAGAAGAAAACTATAGCATTGACTACATGAATGACACCGTTAGTGGGCTCTAAGTTAGAAGTTGCTATTTCCCATTGCCTACTAGTACTTTGATTGATCAAACCTATGAAATTGGCATTATGAGACAAAAACATCGTCTGCCCACTTTCAGTCTCATAGGGAAGAGGTCTATTGCTTTCAAATAATTCAGGATCTGTAAAGATGACCCTTGCCCTCACGATATGATACCTCAATACGTTTCTTAGGATTGGTGCAGGAACTTGAGAAAGACTGCTGTAACCATTACTTTGGAGGTAGTTACTAAAGGCTTGATTTGTCGGAGCTATAAAAGTCCTGATATCCTGACCTCCATATATATCCTCCAAGCCTGTCAATTCTATAGCTTCTCTCAGCATTGAAAAGGAATCATTCGTCCGGAAAAACTCCAATGCCGAAACACCTAGACTACCTGTTACGCCAGATTTTTCATAGTCAAAGTTCTCTTGAATGACACAACTGAAAAACATACCAATCCCGAGCCAAAAACAGGCTAATCGGATTAGGATTTTGGTAAATTTAATATTTTTCATCTTGATATAATTTTTAATTAGACAATACTAGGATCTTATTATTATTGATAGAATGAATTTTGGACCAAGCTTGGGTTTCTATTTAATGCATCTTCATGAATAGGCCATAATAGGTTAGCTTCATCATTCAATCCATTGATTGGGTTCATTACTTCTATTGCTTTCCCTGTCCTCACAAGATCAAACCACCTATGTCCCTCAAAAGAAAGTTCGATAAGTCTTTCGTGTAAAATGGCGGATTCAACATCTCCATAGAGATCGATAGCACCTTGGATATCCAAATTTGGCAATCCAGCTCTTGTCCTAATGATGTTCAATAACTGTAAGGCTTCGATAGTTTCACCCAGCTGATGATGGGCCTCGGCTTTGAGTAAAATAATATCAGCTAATCTAAACATCACGATATTCTTATCCGATGGCTCTGGACTTTCATCACTGAATCCTTGCCCAAAGTATTTCCATATTTTTCTTGGTTGTGTCTCTGTCACATCATATATCAAGTCTCTTCTGAGGTCTCCTTCTTCAAAAGCATTTCTAAAAGATACGCTTGGGAAGAAATTACTATCAGAGCCCAGCGCATATAGTATCCTGAGTGAGTTTCTCTGTACCTCGTTATATCCTATTTCAAAAATGCTCTCGTTGGTATAACCCTGCGTAAAAATTCTAGACCAGTCATTAATGGTGACCAATGAATAGAGGTTATTATTCATGACTCTTTCCGCAGACTGTATGGCACTAGCATAATCCTTTTTCCACATGTAGAGATGGGTAAGCATAGCGTCTGCCCCACCCTTGGTGATAAGAATTCTGTCTCTCTGTCCACCGAAATTGGCACGGCAATTTGCTGATGCAAATAATAAGTCTGCCTCTATTTGATTCAATACAAGCTCTTTGCTTGTTCGAGTAGGAAATATGTCTTGCTGAATACTTTCATATGGTTCCAAAATCAAAGGTACATCCCCCCACACTCTCACTGCGTAGAAATACGATAAAGCTCTAAGTGCCCTGGCTTGAGCAACTAACTGTATTCCAAATTCACTGTCTCCTTCAAAAACAGTCGGCACATATTTGATCGCATAATTGGCCCTACTGATTGTCTCGTAAATATTATTCCATCTTGCAGAAGCCAAGATTGAATTGAGCGTATTCTGTTGTAAAAGGAATGGATCTCCGGCTTGATTGGTGTTTACAGCATCAGCTCTACCCTCTCCCCAATAGGCGAAATTGATGGAAAATGTAGCTTGAACGGCATCATAAATCCCATAAACCCCTGCCTGTGCGTCACTAGAGGTCTGATAAAAACCCTGAGCAGAGAAGCTACTGATCGGATCTCTTTGCAATAGGTCCTCAGAGCATGAAAATAGTATCATCAATGTAGCACCTAGAAATATTTTTATTGAATTTTTCATAGCTTTCATCATTATAAACCAATATTTAAACCAAGGATAATGGTACGACTTTGAGGATAAGATCCTTCGTCTACTCCTACTCTCAAGCCACTGAAAGAATTCACATCAGGATCATAGCCAGTATAGTTGGTCCAAGTGATAAGATTTGTAGCCGTGATGTGAGCATCAAGTTTGGATATCTTCCATCTATTTAAGATAGCACTTGGTAGACTGTATCTGAAATGGACATTTTTGAGCTTGATATATGATCCATCTTCCACCCATCGGCTTTGTACTCTGCTCATCGATTGCAAAGGATCATCCCTGACTGGCTTAGGATAATTTGTAATATCTCCTTGTTGCCTCCACCTGTTCAGTGCATCGGCTGAGAGGTTATTATACCTTACTATGGAGTTTCTTTGGTGGTTGATTTCACTATAAATATCATTTCCATAAGAAAACTGAAAGAAAAGACTTAGACTGAAATTTTTATAAGTAAAATCGTTATTGATTCCTCCAAAAAAATCTGGAGTGGCATTCCCTATGATCTGCCTATCATTCTGATCTATGTATCCATCACCATTCAGATCATGCCATATTGGATCTCCTCCTCTATATACTGGACCTTGAGCGCCATTGGTTATTCCATTGACATTGTCTTCATCACTTGCATATACACCATCAAACCTCCACCCAAAGAAAGTTCCTATTGGATATCCTTCTTTAAGGATATGATAAGCACCATTTTGAATAAAACCATTTGTCAAAACATTTTCAGGTAGACTTTTAACCATATTCCTGTTCGAACTGATATTAAAATTAGTGGTCCAACTAAAATCTTTCGTTTCCAAATTTCGCGTAGAGATTAGCAACTCTAGGCCTTTGTTTTGTATACTACCAATGTTTTGGGTGATAAAATCAAATCCAGTTTCTCTTGGTATAGGCACATTGTAAAGGAGATCATTTGTGTTCTTTATATAGGCATCGAAATTGATAATTAATTTGCTTTGCCAAAATGATAAGTCCACACCAGCATTGTATTGTGTGGTAGTTTCCCATGTTAGGCCTGAGTTAGGCATTACAGAAGGTGAAGCTCCTGAGAAATCTAGGTAATTGGTCCCCACCATAAATTCTCCTTGAGAGGTATAATTACCGATGGCTTCATTTCCTGTTTTTCCAGCACTAAACCTTAGCTTTCCATCGTCCATGAAATTTGCATTACTAAATACACCTTCATCAGAGAATCTCCATCCGACAGCTGCTGAAGGAAAATAACCAAACCTATTGTCTCTTCCGAATCTGGATGAACCATCAGCTCTTATATTTGCCTCAAACAAGTACTTTCTCTCATAATCATATGAAACTCTACCAAAATAGGACAACATCGAATGCTCTGTGGCAATATTCACATCTTGATTGGAGATTGTCCCTGCTCCGTTGAGTGTGCGGATATTGTCACTTGTGAAAAACAGTCCATCTAAACCTGCCCTTTCATACTTCCAATCTTGATAACTGAAACCTGCCAATGCGCCAAAGTTATGGCTTGTCCCAAACTGCTTTTGGTAAGTCAAAATGTTTTCGTTGGCCCAAGTGATATTGTTTGATGACCTTACCGAGCCTGTATTGTACCCTTCTCTAAAATCTAATATTGTTGGGATAAAGGTATCCTCCTTCATCGAGACGAAATCCACATTGATACTGCTTCGGAATTTCAAGCCTTCTGCTATTCGGTATTCTGCATATTGACTTGCAATGACTCTATTGCTTTTGTTGATATTGGTAGAAAGCTCAGCCAATCCAACTGGATTTCTCCTACCCAATTGATACCCATTGAGTGATCCATCTGGTAAGTACATGGCGAAAGTCGGAGGTCGTATCAAAAGTTCTCTGACTATACTCAAGTTTCCTGATCCAGCAGCGTTAGACCTGTTGTTTACAGCATTGGTATAGGAAACACTCTGACCTATGGTCAATCTATCGGAAACATCAAAATCTACATTCAATCTTGAAGTGATTCTTTTGTAATTGGAATTTAAAATGATTCCGTCTTGATCAAAAAATGAAGAACTCCAAGCATATCTCACATTATCAGAGCCACCTCTAATGGAAAAATCAACATTGTTTTGTCTAGCAACTCTAAACAACTCACTTTGCCAGTCAAAATCACCATTGTTCACAGCACTTAGAGAATCTAACACAGCTGGGATAATGGCCTCATTGCTATTTGCATTTCTGTAAGAGTCAATCACGGCACTTCTATACTGACTAGCATTCAAGACACTCAATCTCCTAGAAACGGTACTAATTCCAGAGTGAATATTGAGATCAACTTGAGGTTTTCCAGACTTGCCTCTTTTGGTGGTGATCATCACTACGCCATTGGCTGCCCTAGAGCCATATATTGCTGTGGAAGCAGCATCCTTCAATACTTCAATTGACTCTATATCTGTAGGATTGATATCAGCAAGTGGATTCAAACCAAAATTCTCTGTACCATTTAATGAAGAAGTTACATTGGTTTCTATAGGCACTCCATCTACGACAAACAATGGGGAATTTCCTGCATTCAAAGAAGAATTTCCTCGAATATTGATGGTCATTCCACCTCCTGGAGCACCTGAATTGGAAGTAACCTGTACGCCTGGGGCTCTACCTTGTAAGACTGAAATAGGATCTTGAAAATTTGTCTGTGCAATCTCCTTGCTGCTGACAGAGGCAATTGAACCTGTAAGGTTCCTCTTTTCTTGCACCCCATAGCCCACCACAACAAATTCATTCAAATCACTTGTGGAAGACTCTAAGGAAACATTTAACTCACTAAGGTTACCAACACGCAACTCTTTTGTCTCAAAACCTAGATAAGAAAATCTTAAAATATCTTGCTCCGATACATTCCCGAGAGAATAAAATCCGTCAATGTCGGCGGATGTTCCTTTAGAAGTTCCCTTCACCATTACAATAGCTCCAAAAATAGGCTCCCCAGTTTTGCTATCTGTTACCCTACCCTTGATACTGCTTTCTTGAGCACTAGCAGAAAGAGATCCGATAAAGATAAAAAGAAGCAATAGCCTAATTCTGAATACTAACTGACTACCCGCAAATTTAAATAGGGCATTTATGTTTATTTGACTCATAGAATTACAGTTAAATGTGTTTCAATAGAATTTTAATTATGTACCTGTTCCAAATGTAAAATATTAGGACACAATATGCAAACGTTTGCATGAATTTAGGTCAATTTTTTAGAAATTAGGAGATCAAATTATTTTTAAAAAATTGTAAAAACAGGCCAAAAATGGGTATTTAAAGCATTTTTTCAAATAAATAAATTTTTCTAAATTTTTTCTTATATTGCAAACGTTTGCTAATAAAAGATAATGAAAAGGAGAACGACTCTAAAAGATCTGGCCAAAGAATTGAATTTGGCAGCCTCTACCATATCAAGGGCATTAGATGATCATCCTGGGATAAGTCCTGAGACTAAAGAGAAAGTGTTGAACAAAGCTGAGGAGCTTGGTTTTACACGGAATTCAATCGCATCAAGCTTTAGGAAGAATAAAACCCTGACCATTGGTGTGATTGTGCCGAGGATAGATATTCATTTCCATTCCCTTGTCATCAGCGGTATAGAAGAGTTTGCATATAAAGCTGGATACAATGTGACGATTTTTCAATCAAGAGACTCTATCAAAAGAGAGACTAAAATCACCAAAATTCTTCAAAATAAAATGTCTGAAGGGGTCATCATTTGTTTGGGGACTGAGACAGACTCTTATGAGCATTTCGAAAAACTCAATAGGCTAAAGATACCGTTGGTGTTTTATGACAGAGTGCCTAGTGATTATGAAGCGAATAAAATCATCATTAATGATTATGAATCTGCTTTCAAAGCTACTGAGCATCTTATTGAGATTGGATGTAAGCGCATAGGTCATATAGGGGGAAGTCAATCCACAGGAATATTCAAAGATCGATATGAAGGCTTCAAAGCTGCACTTACAAAGCATGGCTTCCCAATGGATAAAAAATTGGTGCATTTTACTAGAGAATTAAGCTATGAGGAGGGTGCATTAGTAGCCAAAAAGCTTCTAAATCTGGAAAACCGACCTGATGGTATTTTTTGCTCAAATGATTATACAGCAGTCAGTGCTATACAAGTATTCCAAAAGAATAATATCAAAATCCCCAATGAAATCTCCATTGTGGGATTCAGTAATTACCCCATTTCCAAAATCATCGAACCGCACTTGACCACAGTCAATGATAGGGCTTTTGAAATGGGAATGGCTGCGGCAAGGTTGTTGATTAGGCAGATTGAGGAAGAGGAAGATATCATTCAATCCGAAATAGTTACTATCAAAACAGAACTAATCGTCAGAGAATCAACTATGAGATCTTCATAATAGAAAATTGAATTTACTAACCATTTTTCAAGAAAGTATTTTATTTGCTATGCTTGGCGTGGGATTTGCACTCGTTTTCCGTAAAAAATCCCTATGAAATTCATAAACTGGCTGACTTTCCCCATCAAGTATTCATTTTCAAAACTCAAAAGAAAGTTTGGCAAACTGGATCTTGTAAGGATGGAAGTGTTACTTGCTTTTGGAAATGAGCATGAGATTTTCATCAAGGGTAGACTCGTGGAAGCTTATAAGCAAAGCAATCCCTCTCCCAAAAAATCAGCTCTGCAAAACTTTATAGCTACCTTGAGAAGATATGCAGGCAATAGTGTCTCTGATGTACAAGTAAAACTTCAATTTCAAGATGCAGAAAAGCTCCTTGTGAGCAATGAAGAAGGCTTATTCGAAGTAAAACTCCCACTAAATGTCACAGAGAATAAATCAGTAGAATGTGCTCAACTAACCTTGATCGAAGATGAAGGGATAGTAGCTGAAATAAAAACAGTCAGGTTCATTATCTCTCGCTATTCTACCAATACCCCGCTGGGCATTATTTCTGATATTGATGACACCATCATCATATCGCATGCTACCTCACTAGGTAAGAAGCTGTGGCTTTCTATTTCTAAAAATGCCTATACCAGAAGACCATTCCCAGGCGTAAGTACATTTTACAATTACTTATCAAACGATGGCCAAAACCCCGTGTTTTACGTTTCTAGCAGTGATTGGAATCTCTTTCATCTTATTCAGGATTTTCTAGAATACCGAAGAATCCCAAAAGGTCCATTGTTATTGAAAGACCCTCATGTCACTTTGAGAAATATTTGGAAATCTGGAGGAGGAAGTCATGAACACAAGCTAGAAAAAATTTCACAGCTTATGACCTTATTTCCCAAAACAAAATTCATACTGATTGGAGATAGTGGTCAGCATGATCCAGAACTCTATACCAGGATCATTGAAACATTCCCAAACCAAGTGAAAGCTGTGTACATCAGAAGGATCAAAAAAGTAGATAAAGAAAGAGAGGATAGACTCAATAGCTATAATCATACTATCCCAATTGCATGGGTAAAAAATTCTGAAGAAGCTTTGACCCATGCCAAATCATTTCTGTAGCTATTTTCAAA
Organism: Belliella kenyensis; assembly: GCF_022549675.1. Taxonomy (GTDB): domain Bacteria; phylum Bacteroidota; class Bacteroidia; order Cytophagales; family Cyclobacteriaceae; genus Belliella; species Belliella kenyensis. The sequence continues at coordinate 100,676 of NZ_JAKZGR010000007.1, forward strand.
ACCCATGAGCTTAAATCTCACCTCAACCCTAACATATACAACCTATTGAATATCATGCTAAAACATGCCCTATTGATCATAAATCCAGCTTCTGGTAATCACGATAACAAAATCGACTTGATTGATAATATTACAAAAAATACTTCTGGCTATAAAGTAACCCAATGGAATACTACGGGTGAAAATGATGCATATAAGATCGGCCATTTACTTGATACAGAGAATCATGACATAGTTATGGTTGCTGGAGGAGATGGAACTATCAGCCTTGTAGCATCACAAATGCTCGGCTCAGACACTCCTTTGCTTCCAATTCCACTAGGCTCTGCCAATGGACTCTGTGCATGTCTTGGAATCCAAAATCTGGATGATAGCATCAATGCACTAAAGATTGGAAATACAATTCAAATGGATATTTTAAGTGTAAATGAAACAATATGTTTGCATCTATGTGATTTCGGATTCAATGCAGCATTGGTTAAAAAATTCGAAGAAAGTGAAGAAAGAGGAATGATCAGTTATTTTAAAAGCTCCTTGACACAAGCGTTTGAGAACAATAAATTTAGCTTTGGTCTGGATATAAACGGAGAGACTGTTCTAGTAGATGCAAAGATGCTTGTCATTGCCAATGGAGATCGGTATGGTACTGGAGTCAAGATCAATCCTCTAGGAAAATTGAATGATAGAAAATTTGAAGTTGTTGTTTTGAACCCTGATAGCATTCAGGATTGGACAGCATTGACCTTAGCATTCCTAAAAGAAGACCTATCGGGTCTTGATTTTGTCGAAGTTTTTCAGACAAAAAGAGTTCACATAACAAATTTAAAGGATGCTGTCTGTCATGTAGATGGAGAAGTAATTGATGATCAAAAAACAGTATTGATAGAGTTAATGGATAAAAGCGTAAATTTCTTTTCCAATGTCTAATTGACTTAAAATTTGTGTTAGATCGTTAATAAGCAGTTTGATCAATACTTTAATTTTCACCTGACATAATTTGTATGAAATCTGAGATCAGCTAAACACTACATCATGCCTCAGGCCATTAGAGCCAATTTTAAAATTAAAAATCAGGTTTTGAAACCAAAATCAGCTCTTTCTTTAACATAATCAATGGGTCAAAACTGGATATAAATGAAAATTGACATAAATATTGATCTCGAAAAAGTATAAAATACGCTACCAATTCACCACCGAATCTTGTGCAAACTCTGTCACTGAATGCTGACAATCACATTTCTTCAAGGCATAAATTTTCATACAAATGGTGGATTTGGAGTTCCTGTAGCCATATTGAAATATGAGCAAAATGAAGAGTACCTATTATTGATAGACACCACATCAACCCCACAAGTTAAAATTAAATTGATTCAACTAAAAAAAGAACAGGTTCGATTAAAGTAAAAACCCAAATATGAAAAGAATAATCAATAAAAAACCTTTGAGGTTACAAGAACCCCAAAGGTCAATTAGAATTTTATCTTCTCTTAAATGAACTGATTGAGAATATTCTCATACAATTCTTGCTTGCCGCTAGTTTGCTTAGGCTCGCCTGTTGCCAGCGCGTGAGCTCTAAGGTCTTCAAGTGTCAACTTACCAGCTTCAAACTCACTTCCTTTTCCTTCGTCAAATGAAGCATAACGCTTCTGACGCAAAGATTTATAAGCTGATTTTTCTAAGATCTCTTCTGCAATGATCAATGATCTTGCGAAAGCATCCATACTTCCAATGTGTGCATGGAAAAGATCCTCCATATCTGTGGAGTTTCTTCTGATTTTGGCGTCAAAGTTCACACCACCCCCATCGATACCTCCGCCTTCAAGGATTACCAATTGACATTCTGTAAGTTCTTGAAGGTTGATAGCAAATTGATCAGTATCCCAACCATTCTGATAATCACCTCTATTCGCATCGATACTTCCTAGCATACCAGCATCTACAGCCACTTGAAGTTCATGCTGAAAAGTATGTCCAGCGAGTGTAGCATGGTTCACCTCTAGGTTCAATTTAAAATCCTTGTCCAATCCATGGTGTCTCAAAAACCCAACTACAGTAGCTGCATCATAATCATACTGATGCTTGGTAGGCTCCATAGGCTTAGGCTCAATCAGGAAGTTACCTTTGAAACCTTTAGACCTTGCATAATCTCTCGCCATAGTCAAGAATTGGGCTAAGTGAGAAGTCTCTCTCTTCATATCTGTGTTCAACAAAGACATATAACCTTCACGACCACCCCAGAACACATAGTTTTCACCACCTAGCTTGATCGTCGCGTCGATGGAGTTTTTCACCTGTGTACCAGCCCAAGCAACTACATCAAAATCAGGGTTGGTAGAAGCGCCATTCATGTATCTAGGATTAGAAAACACATTTGCAGTTCCCCAAAGTAGTTTCACTCCAGTTTCCTTTTGCTTTTCTAATGCATAATCGGTGATGATTTTCATTCGCTCTTCATACTCTTCGATAGAAGCTCCCTCGTCGATTAAGTCTATGTCATGAAAACAATAATAAGGAGCCCCTATTTTTACAAAAAATTCAAATGCAGCATCCATTTTATCTTTAGCTCTCTGCACGGCGTCCTCACTGGCATCCCAAGGATGTACCATCGTCCCTGGACCAAAAGGATCTGCACCTGTAGCACAGAATGAATGCCAATAAGCTATAGCAAACTTGAAGTGTTCCTTCATCGTCTTGCCAGCTACGACTCTTTGCTCATCATAAAATTTGAAAGCTAGAGGATTTTGTGATTCTCTTCCTTCAAATTTGATCTTATCAATGTTAGGGAAATAGGTTTTTGACATGATTATAAATTTTAATTGTTTGTTTTATATTTTTATCTGATTATACGCTTTTTTGCCAGTAACTTCAATTCATTAGCTCAACAGGTTGTTAATGGTCAATATCCATAAGTATCCAATATCAATTTATATCGGAAGTTAGATAAATCGGAATTTTGTAATGTTATTGGCAAAGTTCCGTATATCCATATATTTTTATCTACTTGTTTTTAACTCTATTCAAATAGCTTTTCCAGTTTTCATATACCTCTTGGTATGCAACAGTCAGCTTTTGATCTGGTTCTAGGGAAGCGATTTTTTCCAAGCCTGCAAATGCATCATCATGATTTGTGAATAGCCCTAGACCAATGCCAGCACCTCTGGCAGCACCTTGAGATCCGTCTGTATCATAAAGCTCTAGCGAAACTTGATTCATATTGACAAAGGCTTCTCTGAAAATTGGACTTAGAAACATGTTAGCATGTCCTGCTTTGACTGTCTTAAGATCCAAACCCATGGCCTTCATGATATCAAACCCATAAGTCAAAGAGGAGACTATTCCTTCCTGGGCAGCTTTCAAGACATGCCTTCTGTCATGTTTGAGCAAATTGAGTCCTTGCAAGCTAGCATCGACTGGTCTATTTTCCATGATACGCTCCACACCATTTCCAAATGGTATGAAAGTCAAGCCCTCAGCTCCTACTGGAACTTGCGCAGCAAGGTTATTCATCTCTGGGTAGGAAATCTGTTCACCACCAAAAAGCCTTTTTACCCATGAATTCAAAATCCCGGTACCATTCACACAAAGAAGTACTCCATATCTTGGAGACTCGGCTGTATGATTGACATGGACAAAGGTATTTACCCTAGATTTTGGATCATAGAGTGGCTCTTCGGTGACACCATACACAGTGCCTGAGGTACCAGCTGTTGTCGCAAGCTCACCTGCTTTCAGCACATTTAGTGAAAGGGCATTATTTGGTTGATCTCCAGCCCTGTAGCAAATCGGAATACCTGCATCTATACCAAGTTCTGCTGCTGCTACCTCATTGACTTTGCTTTGTATAGAGAATGAAGGTACGACCTCTGGGATCAACGAACGATCTATCTGGTAAACATCTAGTACTTTTTGGCTGATTCCATTGGACTTGAAATCCCAAAAGATCCCTTCAGAAAGTCCTGACTCCGATGTCAAGATTTCACCACTTAGCTTCATCGCAATAAAATCACCCGGAAGCATAATCTTATGAATCTTTTCATACAATGCTGGTTCGTTTTCTTGGACCCAGCGAAGCTTAGATGCTGTGAAATTCCCCGGTGAATTTAATAAATGAGGAAGACAATAATCCGCCCCCAATTGATCAAATGCCGCATTCCCTATCTCAACAGCTCTACTGTCGCACCAGATGATGGCTGGACGAAGAACCTGCTGCTGGGCGTCTACGACAACAAGCCCATGCATCTGGTAAGAGATACCAATCGCTTTGATCTCTCCTGATTTCACCTGCGCTTTTTGAACCAATGTCTGTGTACACTGCACTGCATAATTCCACCACATCATGGGATCTTGCTCTGCCCAATCTTTCTTTGGTGAGTCTATGGGCATCTCTACTTTAGGAAGACCTTCTGAAGAAACTGCTTTCCCAGTATCTGCATCTAGCAGTGTGGCCTTTACCGATGAGCTTCCAATATCAAAGCCTAATAATAATTTTCTCATTGTCATTCAAATATAAATCAATGTACAAAGACACTTTCTTTTGGTCCCAAATAGCTTGACTTGAGGTTTCCTGTGTCAATAATGATGCGTTGGAAGATGATACCAGGATTTACCAAGTATATTTTCAATTCATTTTTCCCTTTTTGAAACTCCACTTTTTTCCTAGAAATATTGATGCTGTTGGCAACCCAATTGTTCCAATGATGTGGTCTTTCATTCTCATGTATTGAGACTAAGGTAGGAGTAGATTCGTTAGCCGCAATACCATATTGCAACCCTTCACTGGCATTCAGATAGTTTAAAGTAGGACTTGTATACACTTGCACTTCATAAGTTCCTGCTTCTTCCATCCAAACATCGTATGAAATGTAACTTCCTTGGACTTCGGTCGACTCGGTATGGCTGATCATAGGAGTTGCCATTACTGCATTTCCTGTTTTGCCCATGTCATCTAAAATTTCCCACTTGATCGGGTTCTCTTCATGTTTTGAAGTAAAATGATCGGCTTCCATAGCCACTACACCATAATATGGGACAAAACCTGTAAAGGACTCCTCAATCAAATAATTATAGATTGGGATTTCTACGAGTACCTTTTCTTTCCCACTGCTGATTTCTAATTTGGCGACGTGCTTGCCTTTTGGAGCAAGGTTCCAATCGATTTTCACTGGTATGGCTCTCTCTGTGGCTATAGTTTCATTTCCTACTTCGAAGCTAAGCCATTTACTGAAGCTTTTGGATTTCACAGTGATAGGATCATTTCCTTTGTTGAAAAGTGTCACTTCCAGGTGGTATGGGTCATATGGAGATAGGACGACAGATTTTAGTATTTTATTTTCAGGGAAAAATTCTGGACTATCAGAGATTGCTACTCCTAGAGCTCCTTTTGAAGCTATTTCAATGGTATTCAGATCAGGGATTTTGTCTCTGTTAGGTTGTTGCCAATAGGTATAGCCAATATGTGTCTGATCCATCATATGAGGCCACTTTCCTCCAGCCAATTCATTGTTGTAAAATGCTGAAATTTCAGCATCTCTTTTGAAAAAAGCATGTACTTCTTCTGCTTTTTTGTTGGTCAGGTTACGGCCTTGTTTGGCATAAAGCTGATTCAAAGCTGTGCTTTCATATAGCCGGTGAAGGTTTGCCGAAGCTATAATCGGATGCTCTACAAGTTGAAAATAGGCATCATGATAGCTTGGATCAAGTTTTTCTTTGATATCAGCACACAGCTCTTCTAGTGCTTGCCACTCAGCTGACACCCTACTCATTTCCCCATAATAATGGACACTGTAGGTATTTTGATCCAGTAATTCTGGTTTTCTTCTACCACTCAACTTTCCAAATCCTGCTATCAAATCAGCGATTTGATTGGCGTAAGTCTGACCAAACTGGGAAGCTGACCAAGATTTGGTGTATGCATCAATACCCACCGCAGGTATTGCATTTGGATTCCATGCAAAGTCCAAAAAGAAAGATATCGGAAACTCCATAGGCTTAATATCCCCCACATTGACTACCCAAAGTTCATCTACACCATGTCTGTAAGTCCTGTCCATCTGCTCCCAGATTTTAGGAATTGGATTGGTATTGATCCATTTGTAGTTTCGAGGCCCTCCTACATAGTCAAAATGGTAATACATACCATAACCTCCTTTGCGAGCTGGAGCTCCTATTGTGGGCAGTTTGCGCACATTGCCCCAGTTATCATCACATAGTAGCAATGTCACATCATCAGGGACTCGCATTCCCTTGTCGTAATACTCCTGAACCTCCTTGTACAAAGCCCAGAATTGTGGCGTTTCTGATGCGGGCTTCCCGGTCACCTCTTCGATAATCCTTCTCTGGTCTTCGATGATTTGTTCTAGAAGTGCAATGTTGTTTTCTTCACTCATGGGTTCATCCCCATCACCTCTCATACCGAGAGAGACTGTAGATTCCATGCTACCTTGTCTCTCCATTCCTTTTCTCCAAAAATCCTGAAGCTCTTCCTTGTTCGTCTGATAATCCCAGTCACCCTTGCCATACCTAGACCATTCTGCATGTGCCCTCATCAATGGCTCGTGGTGAGAAGTACCGATCACTACCCCATACTTATCAGCCATGGGACCATTGAGCTTATCATCATCATAGAATGCCCTACCCCACATCGCTGGCCACAGGTAATTTCCTCTCAGCCTAAGGATAAGTTCAAATACGTTTTCATAAAATTTGTGATTGAATCCACCAAATTGCTTTGTAGCCCAACCAGCCAAAGCGGGAGCCTCATCATTGATGAAAATACCTCTGTACTTTACGGCAGGTGTACCTTTGGTATGCACACCATGATCTACAAAAAGTTTTGAATGCTTCTTCACAGGGACATCAGCCCACCAATACCAAGGCGATACACCAATCTGCTCTGACAGTTCGTAAATCCCGAAAATAGTCCCACGCTTATCGCTTCCAACGATTACCAAAGCTTGATCTACACCTTCGAAAGGATGCTCCACAGTCAAAACCTGAAATGTCTCCCACTTTCCTGACAAACTCGCAGCTTTGATTTTCCCTTCCTTGACCAAGTGATCTATTAACTTACTCTCTCCTAGCTGTCCTATGATCACTTGAGGCTTGCCAGCTAGTAGCTCACTTTGAATCTTTGGTTGCTTACCAGTGACCCGGTTAATGTCCTTTTGTAGATTTTCTACAGCTATCGCAATGCCCTCGTCTTTTCCATCAAACACTAAGTCCGCCAATTCTTCATCCACAAGTGGAAAGCTTTTTAGTTTTGATGTAGGAGACACAAAACTAGCAGTACCTATTTGGGATGCTGCTTGAAAACTCACGATTATGGCAAAGCAAAAAATAAGGATAAATCTAGATAAATGGTGCATTTTGGGTAAAGGTTTAATAGGTTCAATTTTTTAATCTTCGAGATAATTTCTAAAGAAACTTCTAAATCTTAGATCAGTAAATAGTGACATGAATCAGTGCTTCATTAAAGCCTTTTTTGGATAAAACCCTTGAAAAATCAATTTTCAAAGGTTGCAATGTTATCATTTGTGTAGACTGAATGATTTGAATTCGACATCCTGGCTATACCAAGCTCCAATCCTCTCAATTCAGCCAAACCCTTCAATCTTCCAATAGCTGAATACCCTGGATTGGTCTCCTTCTGAAGATCATCTAGCATTTGATGCCCATGATCTGGTCTAAAAGGGATTGGAGACTTCCGCTGATTGTTAAGTTCTACCAGTACTTTCATCACTTCAAACATATCTACATCTCCATCCAAATGGTCTGATTCATGAAAATTCCCGAATTGGTCTCTTTTGACATTTCTCAAATGCACAAAATGAACCCTTTCACCGAAGGTTTTGAGGATCTCTGGTAGGTTATTGAATGGACCTGCACCGAGTGATCCAGTACAAAAACAAAGTCCATTGAAAGGCTGCTTCACAGCGTCGAATATCCACTGAAGGTCTTCTGCATTGGAAGTGATCCGAGGAAGACCCAAAATAGCATAAGGTGGATCATCAGGATGTATGGTCATTTGAATGCCATAAGACTCACATGTATCTGCAATGGCGTTCAAAAACAAGGCTAAATTATCCCTAAGACCTTGCTTTCCAATATGCTTATAAATATCCAAGCTATCTCTCAGCTGAGGAATGGTGATCATACCCTCTGTAGGGACACCCATGCATATGATCTCTTCTAGCTGCTGAATCTTATCTGGTGTATAGCTTTCCAACCTGTTGTTCAAAATAGAGATCACATGAGGAGAATAATCATCCGCAGCATTGGCTCTTTGTAGCATGTGGATGTCAAAATATGCCAAATCTGCCCAATCTAGGTAAAGTGCTTTGGCGCCATTTTTTAGGCTAAAAGCTATGTCAGTTCTTGTCCAATCTAATACTGGCATAAAGTTGTAGCAAACTGTCCTCAATCCAGCTTTGGCTAAGTTGACCAAACTTTTATTGTAATTTTCAAGGTATTTTGGAGCATCTTTGCTGTTGGTTTTGATCGCTTCATGCACAGGTACAGATTCCACTACTGCCCATCTCAAACCAGCTGACTCAATCTCGTCTTTCCTTTTGATAATATCTTCATATGTCCATACTTCACCATGAGGAACATGGTGAAGGGCTGAAACAATCGCCGTAGCACCTGCTTGCTTGATGTCACTAAGACTGACAGGATCATTGGGGCCATACCAACGCCAAGATTGGATCAAGTTATTCTTCATTCAATTGTTCAATTTGCTCGTATTTATCTCAATTAGGGGATAAAAGAAACCGGAAGTCCCCACAGGGAACCCCGGTATTGAATAATAAACCCTAAATTCATTTAAACTATTAATTATTATGATTTTTAATCAACTTCTAATCGACCATTGATGCAATATCAACTCAAAAACAAACAATCAATTGAAAATCAATTAAATAACTATTTATTGTAGTCGATTTCAACCAAATCATTTGATTTATCTGCTAAACTTGAACAAATTTTTACAAAAATGCAACCGATTTCATTTTTATTTCAAAATTAGAAACATTTTTTTTTCTAAAGCTAAGCTACCCAAGCTAAATTTGACATAATCTTATTCAAACGCTCGGTCAAAAGACTTAGATATGGGCTGAAAAAGTGTTTATTTAAATCAAATTTTAAATAAATATCATTAAATCGATTTCATTCATTCTATTTTGTTATCCTAAGAAAAAACTATACTTTTGAAAGGGTCTGATCAAATAGTAGATTGATCTGATTTTCTTCAAAATTGAAAACATCAAGCTTCCCTGAAGCTTTATAAGTATGGTATATGGATAAAGAAGTAACAATATATGATATAGCAAAAGGAATTGGCGTATCTCCTACTACAGTAAGTAGGGCCTTGAATAACCACCCTGCGGTCAAAGAAAAGACCAAAAAGAAAATTTTTCAAGCAGCTGCGGAAATGGGCTACCAGTCTAATGTTTTTGCAGCCAACTTAAGGAGTAAAAAAACCAATAATATAGGTGTGATCGTACCAAGTTTGAACAGTAGTTTTCAAGCCTCAGTGCTTGCCGGGATGGAAAAAATCGCAAACGAATCTGGCTACAATTTGGTAATAAGCCAATCTCTTGAATCGGCAGACAAAGAGATTGCAAACACCAGGTCTATGTTCAAAAGTAGAGTAGATGGACTTATTGTTTCCTTGGCAAGTGAAGCAGAGCATTTGGACCACTTTTCACCTTTTCACAAAAAAGGTATACCAGTCTTATTCTATGATAGAATCACGAATAGTGAAAATAGCACGGGTGTGACTATAGATAATATCCAAGCTGCTCAAGTCGCTACCAATCACATGATAGACCAAGGGTGTAGACGAATCGTGCATGTACTAGGGAGTACAAAAATCAGTGTATATGCTGATAGGCTCAAAGGATACAAATATGCATTGATAGATAGGGGGTTTCAATATGAAGATGAGTTGGTGATCGTACTTTCAGAAATAAATGAATTGGCAGCAGAACAAGTCGTGGATCAGATAATGCAAATGAAACCTTTGCCTGATGGTGTTTTCGTCTCCAACGATGCCTGTGCTGCTAGCTGTATGAACCATCTCAAGCAACGTGGAATCCGAATACCCGAAGATATGTCTATCGTAGGATTCAATAATGAAGTGATCTCTAGGCTAGTCGAACCTAAAATCACTACAATCAATTACCCTGGGTTTGAAATGGGAGAAGTAGCGATGAGAAACCTCATCAATCACCTTGACGAACCTGAAACTGCTATCCTGCACAATACTAATCGAATCACATTAAGGTCAGAATTATTGATCAGAGAATCTTCACTGAAAAAAAAGTGAGCTGATTAATTCCAGCTCACTTTTTTGGATTATTATTTTTTTTGTTTGTGCTCAATATACTCATCAGAACTATTTCAGACCTTCTTAATGATCATTATCACACCCAAAAGGGAAAAACTGTCGATATTTTACCTCACTTTGGTTCAATAAAATTACTTTGGTCTGGGCCAAGATAGCTTGGCTTGAGTCCTCCAGTATTTATCACTATTCTCTGTATCACCACTCCTGGATCTATAAGCCAAACCTTCAAAGTGTGGTGCCCCACACCTCCGACTTTATGTCTTGAATTTACTTTTTTGATATTATCGCCCACAGATCTCAACCACCATTCGGCGTACTTATAGTCTGGCACATCTTCTCCCCTATTGGTATTGATCAGCTGCGGTTCTTCATCATCTATGGCTATGAAATACATCAATCCTCCCTCTCTTTTAAAGTCCTGAGTAGGAGAAACGTGAACTTCTACTGTAAACTCACCCTCTTTGAATGAAGTGAAATCATACGCTACAAAAGGAGCTCGCTCCAAGTTATCAAGTCTCTCTGTATTCATAGGTTCTAAAACAATGGATGATCCAGTCCTTCCCAAATTTGGCACCACAGTCAATTTAGCATTTTCAGAATCACTTTTTCTTGAAAAATTATCTGCTTCAATTGCAATCACACCTTCATTCTCGACAAAACCTATTGCTTCAATTTTATGGTTATTGATCGGAACTTTGATATGGTATTTCTCTCCTGCCCCTGACAAGACAATTCCACCCTCCGCCTTGCCTTCTGGTGCCAGGTCCCAATCGATTGTCACATACACCATCTCATGATATTGGGTAACACCAGAATTAGAAGAAAGAATGATCCAATCCTCATTACTTTCCACATTAAAGGCTAATTCATTTTTCCCTCGGTTGATAACATCAATGTAATAGTTTTGATCATTGATGGGATCAAATACAGGCATTTCCTTGCTGAAATCCCAATCTGCCTCCACATCTAGCCATCCCCATCGAGGTGCTCTTCCATTTTCTATCAAATACCCTAAAACCTCAGCTTCCTGCAATTGAACATATGATACCCCAGGCATCAGATTCAAAGGAGGATGATTCCAATAAGTGTATCCAATGTATGTTTGAGACATCATGTGATTCCATTTGCCATTTTCTATTTCGTGGTATTTTTGAGTCAATCTAGCAGCGTTTTCGAAATGCTCTTTAGTTTTTTCTGCATAGTAATTGGTTGCCGCAGCACCACGAATGCCATAATATCGATTTTTTCCTGCAGCCACATACATTTCATTTAGATTTGCACACATTTCTATAGGTGAATGAACCAATTGAAAATAGGCTGAGTGATATTCACTCGAAAGTTTATCATATACAGCACTACTTCTTTCCAACAGTTCATTAAACTCGTTCACAATCCTATCAGCTTCCCTATAATTTTCCACGCTGTAAGTACTGGCTGTAAGCATTTCAGGCGTTCGCCTCGAGTTATATTTGGTATAAAGCGCAAGAAGCTGAGCAATCTCTTCTGCATGTCCCGCTCCAAATTGTTGATTTGCCCAATTTTCATAGTATACTGGAAGATCTGAAGCTTGAATAGCATCAGGATCCCAAGCAAGGTCCAAAAAGAAACTAATAGGTAGCTCCATTGGCTTGATGTCTCCTACATTAGCAATCCAAATCTCATCCACTCCATGCTCATAGGTAAGCTTCATCTGTTCCCACACCCTTTCAATCTGAGTGACATTCTGCCACCTGTAAGATGTAGGTGCTCCTACGTAATCAAAATGATAATACATCCCATATTTTGATTTTTGAGCAGCGGTCTGCTTCTTGGGCAAATACCTAATGTTTCCCCAGTTGTCATCACTGAAAAGTACAGTAATATCATCATCGACTCGCATTCCTTTATCAAAGTAATCCTGAACTTCTTTGTAAATAGCCCAGACTTGAGGAGTATGATTAGCAGGTTTCTGGGTAACTTCTTCGATGATCACCCGTTGGTCTTTGATAATCGTCTCCAATAGATCTACAGCGGTATCTTCAGACATTGCATCATCTCCATCCCCTCTCATTCCCACCGTTACCATAGTTTCATAATCACCGATTCTCTCTAAACCACCTTTCCAAAACTCCTTCAAGCGCTCGCTATTGGTAACATAATTCCACTCACCTTCCCCAAACTCCTCCCACTCTTGGTGAGCACGGGTCATAGGCTCATGGTGACTAGTAGACATCACAATACCAAAATCGTTAGCTGTCTTTGGGTTCAGAGGATCATCTACATAAAACATAGTGGGTAACCACATCGAAGGCCATAAGAAGTTTGCCTTATTTCGCAAAAGCAATTCAAAGACTTTTTCATAGCATTGATGATTGATTCCACCAAATTTTTCGAAAGCCCAATTCCTAAATGCCGGAGACTCATCATTGATAAATATACCCCTGTACTTTATCTTTGGACTTGAAGACAAAAAGTCAACTTTTTCAATAAAAATCTGATCCTGCTTGATCACAGGTACATCTGACCACCAGTACCATGGCGATACTCCGATTTTTTCCGAAAGCGTAAATACACCATAAGCAGCACCACGTCTATCACTTCCTATGATCACTAAAGCATGATCAATGCCGGGAAATGGATTTTCAACGGTCTGTATTCTGAATCGCTCCCATTGTCCATCAAGATCTTTGGTCTGTATTTTCCCGTCCTTTACCAATGTTTTGATCAAGGTACTGTTTTCAGCAGTTCCGACGATGATTACATTTTTTGCTTGAATTTTCCCTAAATCAGAAATGGCAGCCATACCTGTAACTGCTGGCAAAACGCCTGTTACTCTTTCAATGTCCTCACTCAAAAACTCACTAGCTTTTTTTATAAGAACATTTTCATTGTCATCAAACCATATTTTGGCGGCTTCATTTTTATTGAAGATTTCAAAATACTGGTCTGTATCGCTGACATTAAACTTGACATCAACTTGAGAGAACAAAAGTTCAGGCAAAAGAAGCAATAAAACAATTATAGATTTTTTAATCATAATAGGTTGAGTTTATTGAAGACATATTCCATGAATCAAATCTAAAAAAAGTGAGCTAAATTACTTCAGCTCACTTTCCTTATTAATTTGTCAAATCAGCTTTTGATAGAATAGCTGGTTTTTGGCTTATTTTTAGATATTTAATCTGTTAAATAAATTCATTAATAGCCCGGATTCTGATAGGTTGTTCTATCACCTGTCATGGCATCAATTTGAACTTGAGGAATCGGTCTTAGATAATGGAAAGGACGAATGTTCCTTGTAATGGTTTGAGGTGTACGATCGCTATAACTCATCCCACCAATTTGATAAGTACCTGCCAGTTCTTCCCATTTTTGAGTTCTGATCAAGTCATACCACCTGTATCCCTCACCGTAGTATTCTCTAGATCTCTCTGCGAGGATATAGTTGATATCAATTTCAGCAGGAGTAGCAGCTACCATCTCAGCACTATTGTCTTCGATTTTCTCAGCATTTCCATTGTTATCCCAGCGCCATACACCAGCTCTTGCTCTGATCACATTGATCAGATCACGAGGACTCATTGGGCCTGTAGCACCTTGTACAGCAGCTTCCGCAGCAATGAAATAGAGCTCTGAAAGCTTGGCAATATTGAAAGGTCTTGTGCTACCAGCATTAGGCTCACCTAGTCCCATCCCACTATCGGTCCTGTATGGCCCTAGTTTCCAAAGACCAGGGTATACTATTCTGCTGATTCCACTAGGTGAAATCACAAAGTCAGATCTATCGGGTAGTATTCCTGCACCAATATTCCCACCCAAACTAGAAGGAGAAGGATAGTCAATAGCCTGATCTGGTTCATCATTTAAGAAGGTCAAAATAGCATCACCAGGCTGTACTTGGATCAAGTTAGCATTATACATCGGCCCACTAATCACTGGTGTCCTATCCGTGTTGGCCCTATATACCGTAGTGAATGTACCATCATACCTAGAGTCATTGGTTTTATCTGCAAAGGTATTCGTAATCACACCGATTGTTGGAGCCATCCTTGTCCATGGCCTACCCGTGGCTTGGATTGCTTCTCTCCTGACGGATTCTATGTTTCCTACCCAATTACTTGCCGAAGAACTGCTTCTAAGTACAGTATAATTCCATGTCATCATCCATCCTGCAAAATTTTCAGGGGCTGCTCCATTACCCCATACAAGACTGGCCCCATTATAAAATTCACTATCTTCTGTATGATCAGCATAGAGCAACAATTCGCTATTTCTATCATTTTGAGCCAAATTTACATCATAAAATGTTTCCTGAAGTGAAAATGGTCCTGGGTTATTAATGGCTTCCATAGCTATATTATAAGCTTCTTGGTAGTACCATTGTGCTGTATTCCCATCAGGATCCTCTCTTGTAGTTTCTGGATATGTTGGGATATTGTTTGGATTCTCCAGCCACCAGGCATAAGTCAAATAAGCTTTGGCCAAATATAACCTAGCTAAGGTTTTGGTAGCTGTACCAGTCAATCTAGGAGTAGCTGGCAAATCCTCAATAGCTTGTAACAAATCAGGGAAAATTCCTCGTGTGTAGACTTCAGGAACTGTATTTCTTACTGATGTCCGTGAAGGCTCTATGTTGAAAGCCAATTCACCCGAACCCAAATCCAGAGGAACGCCACCGAAAGTCTGTACGAGCAAGAAGTAATCAAATGCCCTGAAGAACCTTGCCTCTGCCACCAATGCATCAGAAACATCTACTTCGGGAGCAAATTCAATAATTCCATTTGCAGTGTTGATATTAGAGAAAGCTGCTATCCACAAGGCATCCGCCCTGCTGTTATTGGGATCAATATCTCCTTGCCCACTCAAGTCCATGACAAGGAAATTTTGATCTGCACTCTGCGCATAGGTAGCTTCATCGGTACCTGTCAAAGTAGTATTGTAATAATATGCCTGTCCATAGATATACCTTAGATGGGCATACATTGAGGTGATCCCACCCAGAATTCCCTCCTGTGTTTGGAAAAAACTTGGCTCAAAAATACTCCTTGGTTGCTCTTCTAAGATCTCAGTACATGAAACCAATAACAAACCAGTCAATAGAAATACCTTGATTGATTTTAAGTATAATTGTATCTTTTTCATGGTTTTAGAATGTCAAGTTAAGACCTATGATAAAATTTCTTGTAGCTGGTGCATTTGTACCAATGGTAAGTAGCCTACTAGGAATAGCATCTGTAATGGCCGCATTTTGGTTACCAAATGAGTTTGTTTCAGGATCTAATCCTGTCTCTCTGTTGAATGGAGAGAATAGTACAAATGGATTCTGCACTGCTCCATAGATTCTCAATCTATCCATACCTGCCTTGGTCATCCAATTGCTTGCATTGTCAAAGTTATAACCCAAGGTCATGGTCCGAATTTTCAAAAATGAAGCATCGAAGTAGCCTAAAGTACTTCCATACTTTGGATTATCTCCACTAGCCAATCCCCCTGGGGCTGGATATCTTGCTTCGGTATTTTCTGGTGTCCAATAATCCACAGAAACATTGTTTCTTCTTCCACTCATTAGGTTCAAATAGCCGGTGGATGAATGTAAAGTACTGATCAATACCCCTCCGCTTTTGAAAGTACCGACTATACTAAGGTCAAAGTTTTTGTAAGCAACTCTCGTATTGAAACCACCCATAAAGTTTGGCTGAAGATCTAGGATTTGTCGATCATCTGGTCCAATGGCCCTGGTAGGAACACCTTCTGAATCAAAATCACCTGTATACTCCACTTTTATCATACCAACATTACCTCCTGGCTCTAGGATATCTCTATGAGGATCACCTTCTTGCCATAATCCTATATACTTATGGTCAAAAATCACATCAATAGGATGTCCAACAAACCACCAGTTCCCTTCATCTCTGTCTTGACCAGATGCCAATGAAACCAATTTATTTCTATTCGCATAGATATTTATTCCAGCTTCCCAGCTCCAGTCATTATTTTCGAAAATCAAACCATTCAAGGCTAGTTCCACACCTTTGTTTTGAGTCTCACCTATATTTGCGGTATAGCTACCCACTCCTGATGTAGGTGGAAGATTGACACCTAAAAGGATATCTTTTGTGTTGGTGATGTAGTACTCCAAACTACCAGTCAATCGGTTGTTGAACAATCCAAAATCAACACCTGCATTGTAAGTTTCAGAATATTCCCATCCAAGATTTGGATTGGGCAGTGAATTTACAAAGTACCCTGTCAAAAATGCCTCATTCCCAAAGTTGTAAGGCCTAATCCCCAATCCTCCCAATGTAGCATAAGGAGCAATGGCTTGGTTGGAAGTTTGTCCATATCCTAACCTAAGTTTTAACATATCCACTTGTGACACATTATTCATAAAAGTCTCCTTTCCTATGTTCCACCCTACAGAAACTGCAGGATATGTATGCCATTTGAATCCAGGGGCAAGCCTTGAGGATCCATCTGACCTTAAAGTAGCTGATATCATATATTTATCATCATAGGAATACATGACACGTCCCATCAATGAACTGAGACCCCATAGTTGATAGTTTTGATCATTTGGATTGATTTGGATTTCTCCATCAGAATTTCCCAAGTTGTAAAACTGAAATTGGCTAGTTGCTATATCACGAGCCCACATCCTTGAACTGTAGAATTTGTTCTGCTCATTAGCATACAATGCTGTCACATTTACAATATGTTTGTCAGCAAAAATCTTATCATAAGTAATCAAGTTCTCTAGAATCCAGTGAAAATTATGAGAATTCCCAACTGCTGCAAAAGATTCTGTGTTAGGATTCGGACTACCCACACCTCTACCAGTGAACTCGCCATTGTTGGTTTGTCGATAGTCCAGACCTAAATTGGCTCTATATTTCAAGCCTTCCACTCCTGGTATTTTGAGCTCTGCATATAGCGCATTGTAGGTTGCATAAGTCCGTGTTTCGTTCAACCACTCTCCATCTAAATCTTCTATCACATCCCTTGTACCAACCCAAGTGTCATCCATAGGCATACCAATGGTTCTTCTTCGAGTACCATCTGAATCGAAAGGACTAGCAAGTGGCGACATGCTAAGAATCCCATAAAGTCCTACTTGTGAGCCTTGCTGTGTATTGAAGTTATTATTACTATTGAAACCTACCCTCAAGTGATTGCCGATTTCTTGATCTATGGCTGCACGCATAGATATTCGATCAAATTGCTGCGTAGGGATCACACCTTCGTCATGGTAATACCCTAAACCAAAGCTGTAAGTACTACGCTCACCACCACCAGAGACATTTACATCATGACTAGACATCGTGCCCGTCTGATACATCAACCCCTGCCAATCTGTATTGACATCATTTGACTCGCTTGGCCCAGGGTTTTCAAATAGTCCAGCAGCTTCCCTCATGGCCAGGAATTCAGGACCGTCCATCATGGGGTATGGAGAAAAAACCGTTCGTGGCCCATGAAATCCACTGTACCTGATTTTTGCTTCTTGGCCCTTAAAACCCTTTTTGGTGGTCACCAATACAACACCGTTTGCACCACGAGAACCATAGATAGCGGTTGCTGATGCATCCTTGAGGATATCAATGCTTTCGATATCTTCTGGATTGATATCAGCTATTGAACCTGCAAAAGGGATACCATTGAGTACGATCAATGGATCATTGCTCGCTGTAAGTGATCTATTACCTCTAATCCTGATCTGCATGGTAGCTCCTGGCTGAGAGGAAGTCTGGGAAATATCTACTCCAGGTAACCTACCCTGAAGTGCTTGAGAGATATTGGCAGATGGCACTTCACGCATTACATCTCCACCTATGGATGCCACGGATCCAGTGACCGCCTCTTGTCGCATCGTGCCATATCCGACTACTACTACTTCGTCTAATGAGCTGACATCCGGCTCCATACTCACGGTAATCTCTGAGCGATTGCCGACTTGTATTTGCTGAGTCACGAAGCCCACAAACGAAAAAATCAATGTCGCTCCTGGCTGCACATTGATTTGAAAATCCCCGTCAATCCCTGTTACTACTCCGTTTGATGTACCTTTTTCTTGTACAGATGCACCAGGGAGTCCTAAATCTGACTCATCTAGTACAACACCTCTTACTGTCACTGACTGTGCCATTGCAGACCAACTAATCATAGCTAGCATGAATACTGCAATTGTCCTTTTGAGCCAAATACCATAAACATCTTTTAGTTTTGAATGATTAATCTTGGCTTGGTTTTCTTTCATATGGTAGATTATTTGTTGGGTAATAAATGGTTTTGTTATGAAAAGATTATAAAGTAAATGGTTTTGTACTATTCCAAATATTTAAAATCATATTCACGGGTTAAACTTCATAATTTTTGTGGTTTTATGCAACCGATTTCACATTTATTTTCTAATTTTAGAAATCTAAACGTAATATTTGTCCTAATGAAAAAGACTGATTAAACAGATTTACCATCAATTTTGATCTAATCGACCATTTATGAAAAATTAGCTATAGATTAAAAATTTAAAACAAAACCTCATATCATGTAATCGATTTCATAACTAGCCTAGAATTAATAATATTCCTTCAATACAATAACCTATAACCTAACTTCACAATGAGATTCGTTTATGCTTTTCTATTACTTTTCCTTTTAAGAATTTCGGCCTTTGCCAATGATGGATACAAGCTTTGGCTTCAATATTACCCTATTGAGAATCCAAGCTATTGGCAAACTTCGACTCTAAAAAACTACCAAATAATCGGCACATCAGAGACGATAGATATAATCAAGACCGAACTTGAAACAGCAGCAGCGGGATTGATCAGCAAAATAAATCCTAGTGTAAAAAATCAGAAAAACACTTCAAATGCGCTACTCATAGCAAAGTATCAAGATTTGAATTTGAATGAAATACCAAAAGAGCAAATCTCACAACTCGGAAATGAGGGATATGCAATCTTCTTACACAATAAGTCCAAACAAACTGTAGTCACAGCAAATTCTGATATTGGATTGTTATATGGTACATTTCGACTACTTCAAATGATTCAAGTTGGGAAAATCATACCCAAAGAAGGCATTTTTCAAACCCCAAAAATCAATCACAGAGTGCTTAATCATTGGGACAACCTTGACAGAACAGTTGAAAGGGGGTATGCTGGCTTCAGCATTTGGAATTGGCACAGACTACCTAGACATATCGATCAGCAATATCATGATTATGCTAGGGCAAATGCATCTATAGGCATCAATGGCACTGTTCTGACCAATGTGAATGCTAATTCCTTGGTACTCACACCAGCCTATTTGGAAAAAGTCAAAGCTCTGGCTGATGTATTTAGACCCTACGGAATCAAGGTGTACCTCACCGCTAGATTTTCTTCTCCCATTGAAATAGGTAAACTCCCTACAGCAGACCCATTGGATGAAGATGTTCAAGCTTGGTGGAAAGACAAAGCCAAAGAAATCTATGAATATATCCCAGATTTTGGAGGATTTGTGGTCAAAGCTGATTCCGAAGGACAGCCTGGCCCACACAATTATAAAAGAACACAAGCCGACGGCGCAAATATGCTCGCAGAAGCGCTAGAGCCATATGGAGGAATTGTCATGTGGAGAGCATTTGTCTACAGCGAGCATACACCCGATGATAGACACAAGCAGGCCTATAATGAGTTCAAACCACTTGATGGGAAATTTAAAGAAAATGTAATCATTCAAGTGAAAAACGGTGCGATAGACTTTCAACCTAGAGAACCATTCCACCCCATGTTTGGAGCTATGCCTGCTACTCCACTGATGATGGAATTCCAGATTACACAAGAATATCTTGGTCATGATACACATTTGGCCTTCTTAGCTCCTCT
The DNA here is from genome assembly GCF_022549675.1 of Belliella kenyensis. Lineage (GTDB taxonomy): Bacteria > Bacteroidota > Bacteroidia > Cytophagales > Cyclobacteriaceae > Belliella > Belliella kenyensis. Next base: position 120,869 of record NZ_JAKZGR010000007.1, read on the forward strand.
CTTTGAAGAAGTTCTAAAAGAAGATACTTTTAGAGAAGGTGCTGGAAGTCAAATTGCTAAAGTGATAGATGGTACCTTACACAACCACAAACTCACGGCTATGGCAGGAGTAGCTAATATAGGTTCAGATCGAAACTGGACAGGCCACCATTTCCATCAAGCCAATTGGTACACATATGGGAAAATGGCATGGGACCCCTATTTAAACTCTGCTGAAATAGCTGAAGAATGGCTGAAACTCACTTTTACATCTGACAAAAACTTTGTAGAGCCTATCCAAAATATGATGCTTGCCTCTAGAGAAATGGTGGTCAATTATATGACGCCACTAGGACTACACCATATCATGGCAGAAAGCCACCACTACGGACCTGGACCATGGGTGACTGGCGGAAGAAGAGCTGATTGGACAGCTACTTATTACCATCAAGCTTCTGAAACTGGGATTGGGTTTGACAGAACAAAAACTGGATCAAACGCATTGGAACAATACGCTGAACCAATACAGAAACTTTGGGGAGATGTAGAAACTATACCAGAAGAACATCTACTATGGTTTCATCATTTGCCATGGTCACACAAACTTCAAAATGGAAAATCACTTTGGGATAACATCGCAATACACTATCAAAAAGGCGTAGATGAAGCAAAAGCCAATGTGAAACTTTGGGAAACTATGCAAGGAAAGATTGACCATGAAAGGTTTGCACACGTCCACTCCTTCTTAAAAATCCAAGCTGAGGAAGCCATATGGTGGAAAGATGCCTGCTTGGCATATTTCTCACAATTCTCGAAACTGCCTCTTCCTGATGGAGTAGAAAATCCAGCCCATGATTTGGAATACTACAAAAGCATTAAACCTAGGCATGTTCCAGGGATATAAGGAAGGATGAAGGATGTAGGGTGAAAGATGAAGGGTGAAGGATGAAGGGTGAGGGATGAAGGGTGAGGGATGAAGGGTGAAGGATGAAGGGTGAGGGATGAAGGGTGAGGGATGAAGGGTGAGGGATGAAGGGTGAAGGATGAGGGATGAAGGGTGAAGGGTGAAGGGTGAGGGATGAAAAAAACAAGTCCTGTGAGGACGACCGAGATCTTAGCCTCGGGTTTTAACCCAGGGAATGAAGCGATAGACAAGAATCAATCAAAATTAATCATATAATAACAGATGAACCAAGAATTTCAAAAGGTAGCAATAGTCACAGGTGGTGGATCTGGATTGGGGCTGGCTACGAGTATTAAACTGGTAAGTGAGGGAATCAAGACTATTATCGTTGGTAGAAATCAGCAAAAACTTGACGATGCAAAAGCTCAACTTGGACCACTTGCGGAAACAATTGCATTTGACTTAAGTAAATTGAATGAGATTCCAGCATTGATCGATGAGATCAAATCTAGGTTTGGACGAATAGATATATTAGTGAACAATGCTGGAATCAACATGAAGAAAGAATTCGGTGAGGTCAGTGATGCAGACTTTTTTGAAGTGATCAACACCAATGTACTTTCTGTATTTAGCATCAGTAGAGAAGTTAGTAAAGTGATGATGGCTCAAGGCAGTGGAGCTATCGTCATGATTTCTTCTATGGCTGCCAAATACGGAATCCCTAAAGTAATCGCCTATACAGCTGCAAAATCTGCCATTGAGGGCATGACAAAAGCCATGGCCGTAGAACTTTCACCAAAAGGCATACGAGTAAATTGTGTAGCCCCCGGATTTATCGTAACAGAGATGTCATCTAAAGCATTAAACAATGATCCAGAGAGAAAAAACAAAGTATTAGGCAGGACACCTATGGGATACTTAGGGGAAACTTCTGATATCGCCGAAGCTGTCTATTATTTTGCAAGCGATGCTTCAAAATATGTAACTGGCACATCACTAGCTGTAGATGGTGGAAATTCCATAGGGTTTTGACACTACAAAATACAGTAAAAATAATTGATTATCAGATATTTAATTGTAAATAAAAATTAAAAGAATCACCATTCTTTATAACTATTATCTTGACTGATAGCCTAAACCATTCAAAACTTCATCCCACTCTTAAAACCAAAGATTGAAAAACAATTAGACCTAAAAACCATGAAAAAACTTATTAAACCAATTTCAGCAATGGCATTTGCTGCATTGCTTTATGTACAGCCTTCGCAAGCTCAAAGCCTCAAAGATATGTTCAAAGATAGCTTCGATATCGGTGCTGCCATAGATAATAGACAGGCTTATGGCACAGATAGAGAAGGTAAAGCACATACTGTCCTTGCCAAGCACTTCAATAGCATAACGCCAGAGAACTTGATGAAATGGGGTTCTATACATCCACGTCCCGACACTTACCTTTTTGAACCTATGGATAGGTTGGTAAACTTGGCAGATTCTATTGGTGCTCGGGTCATCGGACACACGCTAGTATGGCACAATCAGACACCTGACTGGGTTTTTGAAGATGAGAATGGTGAGAGGTTGAGTGAATCAGCTTTGATCGAAAGGATGGAAAAGCACATCGAAACGGTCATGGGCAGATACAAAGGACGTGTGTTTGGATATGATGTGGTCAATGAGGCCATATTTGATAATGGTGAGTACAGGACCTCCAAATGGTTTGAAGCCAGTGAAACAAGGTTTATCAAAAAGGCATTTGCCAAAGCTGAGGCTGTCGATCCAGAAGCAGAGCTTTACTACAATGATTACAACATGTGGAAGCCTGAAAAGAGAGAGACAGCCATTAAGCTAGCTAAAGAAATCCGAGAAGAAGGTATTCGGATAGATGGTATTGGGTTGCAAGGACATTATGGATTGGAATCACCTTCTTTGGAGGAAATCGAAGCCTCTATTCTAAGAATCGCTGAGGAAGGATTCAAAGTAATGTTCACAGAAGTCGATATAGATGTATTACCCAATCCAGTAAACCGACATGGTGCGGATATAGATGCTACATTTGAATTTGATGAGAAATACAACCTCTACACAGATGGATTACCAGATGAAGTACATCAAAAGTTACTCAAAAGGTATGTGGAACTTTTCGAACTGTTCAAAAAGCATGAAGATAAGATTACTAGAGTCACTTTCTGGGGAATTCACGATGGAGGAAACTGGCTAAACAACTGGCCTATGAGAGGAAGGACAGCATATCCCCTACTCTTTGACAGGCAATATGAGCCTAAGATGGATATCATAGAGGCTATACAAAAAGTAGTAAATCAATAATTTTTGCAAAATTTTATTGATTGCTAGATCTTATATTTGATAAAAACAAAAATACGGAGTAAAATGCTTGATCAATAAATTGAGCTTACTCCGTATTTAAGATTAACCCCAAAATCACTTTCCAAGTGGAAACCTTCAGAAAATATATTTTTGCATTGTTTGCTGGACTGATTATCAGCCTACATACACATGCGAATGCACAAATCAATTCATTTACCACAGTAGAAGTAAATGATGGTATTTCACAATTGCAAGTAAGTCAAATGCTTGATTTTTTCCTTGACACTACCTCTCAATACAGTATCAAAGACATATCATCTCCTGAATTTCAACATAAATTTCAGAAAGTAACTGACGATCATGTGATCTATGATTACTTAGACTCGGATCTTTGGATGAGACTCACTGTCAGCAATAAACAAAGAGAACACAATCAATCTTGGTACTTTGAATCTTGGGGTTTTGATATTAAGAAATTTACTTTTTACTTCCCCAATCCAGATGGGACTTATCATGAAAATACCTCGGGATTTTCTTTACCATTTTTCGATAGAAATATCCATCACAAAAACTTCAATCAATTCCTTGACCTCAGACCAGGAGAAACGAAAACCTATTATCTCAAAGTACAGAGAAATTACAATCAGCAGTTCAGCTTTTATGTAAGGTCAAATGAGCGTTTTTTGGCACATTCACTAAACGAATATTTCCTTTTAGGTACTTATTATGGCGTTCTCATTTTAATTTTGATCTTTAATTTATATTTATTCATCAAACTTAAAGATCTTCTCTATTTATATTTTCCATGCTTGATTCTGGCCTGTATTTGGTTTTCGTTAGGAAGAGATGGATTGGGGTTCCAATATTTATGGCCTAATTCCCCTTGGATTAACAAATTAAACAATGAAAAAATAATTGAACTCTTTATAATTCTAGCAACTCTTTTATTTTCAAACCGATACATACAAAAATACACGAAAAGTGACAAAGTGTTCAAAGCCACTATCTGGGCGGCTTTTGCCAAATTGCTATTATTCTTGAGCCAAATTTATGTGTATGAGCTGTATTATATCAATTACCTCATCATTACATTTTTGATCTTGATCATACCATTTTCAATGGGACTGTATACGCTGGCCAAGGAAAAAATTTATTCCTGGTCTTACATTTTTGCCTTTGCCTGTCTATTCCTTGTCATCGTATATTCTTACTCAAAAAGCATTCAGCTTTTTGACAATCCTGTGATCAACTGGTATTTCGTTTATCCAGTCATCTTCATTGAGATGATTTTATTCTCCTTCTCGATTTTCAAACAAATCAAATTCCTACAGGATGAATATGTAAATGCAAACAAAGAAAGAACGCTGGTACTAGAAAAAAACAATCAGCTAACGCTACAACTCAATAGTAAACTAAAAGAAAAAGTAAAAGCACGAACAGAGAAAATTGAAAAAATGGCCTCTGATCTTGCAAAGAAAAATGTTGAGCTACAAACGACCAACCTGAGACTTGAAGAGCTCAATGCCCAAGTCACACAAATGAACAAGTTCCTCGAAGAAAACAACAAGGAACTAAAGATGAGTGTGCAAGTCACCACAAAAGACCTTGCCTTGATGAAAGGATTGGATTTCGAAGATTTCAAAAAAGTATTCCCAAATAAAGAGGCTTGCTTCCAATTTTTGTCAGAACTAAAATGGAAGGATAATTTTCATTGCAAAAAATGTGGCTACAACAAGTACAACGAAGGAGCCAATTTTGGAAGAAGGTGTAGGAACTGTAATTACTATGAATCGCCTACGGTTGACACTTTGTTTCACAAACTCAAATTCCCAATCGAAAAAGCATTCTATATCTTATACCTCACCAATAGAAAAGATGTTAATCTTTCTCTAAATGAAATTTCGGAAATCTTAGAACTACGTAGAGAAACATGCTGGGCATTCAAAAACAAAATCAATCTAGCCATGGAGAAGGTCAACCATAACAAAGATCTAAGTGGCTGGGAGACTCTTGCGCTAGTGCATTTGGATTGAGTTATCTAAATAGATATGCGTTCTGAAGGAACTTTTAAACTGTAATCAATAGAAAAGTTAACTTAAAATATTCGAATCAAAGAATCGGAATTTATATAAACTAATCGATTTCAACAATTCAAAGTAAATCTGGCCACACCGATGAGATCTTAAATGAAGTCAATAAAATTCTATTCTTAGTCTCGCGTGAGGTATCTGAAAAGAAAGCTAACATACTGGAAAGTGGTATCAAACAAATACAAATTGACCCATCTGAAATCAATGATACCATAGACTTTTCTGATTTAGTTAGTAGTATAAGATTAGTCTGATTAGAAGAAGACGGCAATTTTATGGCAGAAGCTTGGGAGGTGATTTTATAATATTTGATTCATTTGATGCAGCATTCACGCAGTTCTCTACTGTTTACAACAAAGTCTCTGGAAAAGTTATTGGCAATGGAAGGTTTTTAAAAGAGTCTAAAAACTATCATCTTTTATTCCCTTTTTTTCTCACTGTTGATGCTCCTGCAAACCGCTATATAAGTGTTTTGGAGGGGTATATTCTAAGGCACTATGTAAATGAAGCTAGTCCATTTTATCAATTTTTGACCAATGAAGATGACTTGGAGGCCCAATATTTGGTGGAAATGATACTTGATTCACTCAAGCAATAGTAAATCATAGTTATTTTTAATCTTTTACTTGTTATATAATTCGAAAAAAATAAAAATTTACATTAGGTTTCAAATAATACTTTGTAAATTTACTAACACCATTATATCACTTAATTCATAAAAAAATATATAATCAACATTATAATGTTACTTATATCTCCATCAAAAGCTCAAGTCAAAATAGCAAATAGTATTCGTGAAAGAAGGTTGCAAATGGATCTAACACAAGAAGGATTGGCAGATCGATCAGGAGTACCATTAGCTACTTTGCGGAAGTTTGAACAAAAGGGAATAATCTCTTTGGAATCTCTCTTAAAACTATTAATGATAGTTGGAGGCTTAGATGAAATTGTCAATACGCTCAAGCCAAGAAAAGCAAGCTATGAAACCATTGATGATGTTTTGAAAGATAATAATCAGTTTGAAAGAAAAAGAGGACGTAAAAAATGAATACCCAAGCTAGAGAAATTAAAGTTAGTCTTGATTTTGGAGCAGGCACGGAACCAGTTGGACGACTTGCTATCAACAATCAAACAATTTACTTTGAATACGAATTGTCATTCTTGGGGAAAGGCTTAGAAATCTCTCCTTTTCACTTACCACTAAAAAAAGGAGTAATAGAATTACCCTATCGTCCATTTGAAGGCTTAGCAGGTGTTTTCAATGATAGCTTACCAGATGGTTGGGGTAGGTTGCTTTTTGACAGAATGGTAAGATCAAAAGGTTTTATACCGCAAGATTTTTCTCCATTGGATAGGTTAGCTAATGTTGGGCTTTATGGTTTGGGTGCTTTGGTATATGAGCCAAATCATATTCAAGAAAATAGCAATTCAAAAATTGATTTAGATCTGTTGGCTGATCAAACAGAAGAAGTATTGCAAGGTAGCACTGATGACATTATAAGTGAATTACTTTCTTTGAATGGCTCTTCTGCTGGTGCACGTCCAAAGGCACTAATTGGCGTTGACTCAACATTTAAAAATATTATTCATGGTACTCATTCACTTAAAGTAGGTTTTGATCCATGGATAGTTAAATTCCCTAATCAACAAGATGGTACTGATGCTGGAGCTATTGAATTTGTATTTTCAAAAATGGCTGCATTGGCGGGAATAAATGTCCCTGACATACATCTATTCTCGTCTTCCAAAAGTCCAGGATATTTTGCAGTCAAAAGATTTGACCGGGAAAATGGGCAAAGAATTCATATGCATACAGTGAGTGGCTTGCTTCATAGTGATTTTCGGGTTCCTGCTTTGGATTATGAAGACCTTCTAAACTTGACAGGTCGACTTACTAAAGACATCCGTGAAGTTGAGAAAATCTATCGTTTGGCTGTATTCAATGTATTATCTCATAATAGAGATGATCATGGGAAAAACTTTAGCTTTCTAATGGATTCTTCTGGAAATTGGAGGTTAGCACCTGCTTATGATTTGACCTTTTCTAGTGGGCCTAGAGGTGAGCAAAGCACTATGGTGATGGGAGAAGGCAGAAACCCAAGAATAAGTCATTTATTAAAACTTGGTATAGAAGCAAAAATATCAAAAGAAAAAATTGACAACATTATCGAACAAACAGTAGATGCAGTAAACAATTGGGAAAACTTGGCCAAAAACTACGGTGTAAGTCAATCCAACATATCGTTCATAAGCAAAGCTATCAAAAAGATCACTCAAAATGATAGATAGCGACAACTGGGTTATCCGATCTATCTAACGCTTCAATTCTTAGGTTACTTAAGACTTGATTTTCCACTCCTTTCCTTTTGCTGATAGCTGTTATGAAATCAGCAGCATTCAACGTTCCGTATGCATAAGCATCATTAAAGTCATCAAACTTATAAAGCATTAAATGATTCACGTCATTTGTTATTTTTGAAGAGAATTTAAAAACTCCCTCTTCCTTGTTATACAAGCAAAATTTGGCAGAAGGTCCTTTATAGCTTGCCTCAAAAAACACATGCTGTTGATTTTCTAAAAATGTATCTCCCACATGTCCATAATTTTGTAGGGCAGCAGATAGTGTCTCAAAGCTATAGGTTTCCTCGATTGGTAATTGCCTATCTCCAAAATTGAAAAGATATCTCGGAGTAACATCTTTGCCCTTTAGGCTGAACACTTTATTGTAGAATGGCGGGATAAATAATACGGAATCATCATAAAGCCTAAATACATTTTGCTTTTCATATACGACATCTCTATAAGAGGGATATTCGAAGTGCTTTTCAATGATATTTGATTCATAACCTGAAATGAACAACTCAAAAGGGCCAGCTTCTACAACATTATATTTTGAAAGAAATGGATTATGATAAAAATACCCCCCAAATTCATAAATCTTACTCGATTTCCAATCAAACTTTTCTGTATGGCTATATTCCAAGTCTTTGAAAACAAGCATTTGCTGTCTGACATGATCATAAATTGCGATTTGACTTTCATCAATGAAAAACATATCTCCAAGCTCTAAATACTCTCCTTCTGCTTCTCCTTCCCTACCCAATTGTTTTACAAAATTACCTTCCCTATCAAAAACAAAAGCCGCATTTACAATTCTCTTGTCTAACACATATATGAAATTTTCGTTAATCAGCACCTTATCAACTTCTCCAATCAAACAAGCCGCACTTGTTTCTAAGGGTATATAGTCAATAGCATTTACAAATTCTGAAAAGTAAATCATATCCACTTCATTATGATCTACGATATCGAACACGACAAATCCTTCTTGATCATAGTAGACTTTCTCCAAACTAGCTCTTGACCTATCGCATGATAGTAAGAATAAATTTGCTAGCATGATTAAGCATATGAAACTTCTCATCTCTTCATTCTTTTTGAAATCAAAAATCTTTCAACCTAAACTTTACCAAAATAATGCTTTCGGCATCTCTTTGACTCTTTTCCAAATCAAGAATTCTTTGGGAAAGCTTGTTATTGTTATTTCTCACCATTCTAGAAAAATCATTTGAATTAAAGTAACCTATAAACTCCCCATCAACAGTTACTGTCTCCACAGACGGCATGGAAATATTATCCATATCATTGATCCAAGCCGAGCCAATATTGATCAAACGTTTGGTATTTTTTGAATAAAATGTCCTATTCACATATTTGTCATAAAAATAGGTAACACACAGAAAATCTGCCGTTTCACTCACCTTATAGAGAGTAGCCCAACCACCCACTTTTTTATTTTTATAATCCTCCATAAATGTGGAAAGCTCATCAGCTTCCATATCAAACAATCTTGGTGGATTAACATTGGTAAAGTCAAACCCAAATCTAGGATATACTCTCCCCTCTGCTAGATCAACCTTATAAATAACCGTATTGATTGATTCCATAAGCCTCAACGAATCCCCAACTTCATAAAACCCAAAGCCCGAAACTGGGTACATCAACAATTGCTCGCGATAGGTTGTCTCCAAATCTTGTTTTTCAATTTCTTCGGCATCATTCGCAATAAAGAACCTAGGCTGAATTGGAAAAGTACTTTCAAAGACATACTCATTTGGCAGTCGGGAATTATACATCACCATAGCAGAATCACTTATGGGAAAAAATGAGGAAAGACGTGCCTTGTTTCTCATAGCACCCAAATATTCACCTTTGATAGTATACTTAAGAATTTTTTGACTCATCGGTGAATAAATTAAAACATTACCCGATCTAGGCTCAACTTCAAAATCATTGATATCCCCATATTCTTCTGGCCCCTCACCTTTACTTTGGATGGCATTTATGAATTCACCCTCATCGGTAAATATAAAAACTGATGCGGTATGCCGATCGAAAATATAAACATGACCATTGTGATGAATCATTTTCGCTACCTCACCTATAACCATATCCCCCGGCAAGGTAAGTGGAAAGTAATCTATACTGGACACAATCAGCGATGCTTTCATCGAATACTCCTCATCTATATCATTTTTCGGATCTATCCTGATGATCTCTGCATTCCCGTAAAATTCACTTTCAAACTCCACTCCATCATTTGAATTGTCGCAAGCCTGAAGTAGCAATATGCAAGACAAACAACACTTGACAACAATGTCCCTAACCGATATTCTTGAATTTTTCATTTGATTACTTTTGGATCATGATTATCCGCTTACTTACAAGTAGAACCTAAATAATGGAACAAACCTGTGATTTATAGCCAATATCAATGAGTATCCAATATCTATTAGTATCGAATTTATATAGGCCCTTATTTAAATTGGTTAGTTGTATAATTACGGATATACATGTTTTGGATTTTTGATAGGAGAATCATGCTATTAAAAACTCTTCAAATTAAAAAAGCTCAAGACAGGATTACTTGATTTATCTATTCCTTCCAATAATTGGGTCAATCCCGATTCCTCCCTCCCAGATTTGGGAGAGATTTCACCTATCATAAGAACTACATCCGGCCAAGACACAGTCACGATGGACTGATCAAAATAATGGAAATAAGAAGCGGAACCGTTAGAGCTAAACAGGGAATGGGAAAAATGGCTAAATACAGGTCTCAACAAAGAAATCGAATTACCTGATTCTTTGGAATATAAAACATTAAAAACCTGTTTATCACCAAAAATGATAAACATAGCTCCATCTTTCAAACTGATGTATCCATTAACAAAACTTTTATTGGCATCCATCTCCAAATATTCTTGCGTATTGATGCTAGGCAAGCGCTCCTGAGGAAAACCATGTATCCCCATATCAACTTTATAAAAAGGCAATGCACCCTCCTGACTTATGGAATAAATCACATCTCTATAACGAGGATTGTAGAAAATATCCGAACCAGAAATCCGCAATGGATCTTGTATTGTAAAAGAAAAATTATGATTCCTGTCTTCAAACTTTTTGTAGCTTACTTTACCTTCCATATCAGCTACCACCAAAGCGTATCCATCAACATCTTCTTTATCCTGATTGGCTGACAATCCTGAGTTAAACACAAATTGATCATCTGTCAAATGAATCATGGAACTAAACAAAAAAGGCATGCGAACACTTTCTAAAAACTCCCCTTCATACGTATAAAATTTTATCCTTCGCCCATCCAAATCCACTAAGCAAATGCGCTTATTCGCAACATCCAAAGAAACGTCGCGAATAGAGAAATATTTATCTGGACCATCACCTACGGCATGAATCTTATGCGTAAATCTCCCTTCCATATCAAATACAAATATTGATTTGGAGACTTGCTTATCTACTACAAAAATCTTGTCATCATCAAAAAGCAAATTATCAACAGCACCAATCAAACTTTCATCGGTTGTCTCTAGCTTTACATACTTGACAAAATCTATATAATCCTCATACTTCATGTCCGACTTATTGTCGAAATCAACAACAACAAGGTGAGCTGCATCTATTTCATCTAACAGGTCAACATTGGTAGGCTTTTGGCTACAACTGCTGATAAATAGGCTCATGATTAAGAGCAAATAGACTGATTTTAAAATAGTAGACATGATTATTTGGATTAAAGGTTATGAGGAATTGAAATAAAATCATCAATCTGACACTACAGGTGAATCAAGCTTATTGAGATGAAAATCTGATTTAATCCAACACTTTTCATCATAATAAATAGTTGAACATTAACCAGAATACTTAATTCAATTTATTTGGACTGACTTTAAAGCCTACAGAAAAAGGGGAATGTATTGCTCCAAACATGATGTTTATTCAAATAAAAAAACCCATGCCTCTAGAAGAAGCATGGGTTTAATATGGTATTTCTAAAATATCTCCTGCGCAAAGAAATACAATTCATTTTTCCAGTATTCAAAATTGTGGTGATGTTCTGGTATTACCCTGTAGGTGTGAGTTATACCCTTACTATTCAAAAACTCATGAGCTCCATTTGACACATTCATCAAATTGTCCTTATCTCCACAACTCAAAAACAATAACTTCAGGTTTGATTTGGTAACCTCTGGCTTAGGAAGTAATGCCTCTCCCCTCTTAGTATTAGGAGCTGGTGAGAATGCCCCAATCCATGCAAAATGCTCTGGGTTGCCCAATCCAAAATTCATGGATTGTCCTCCACCCATCGAAAGACCGGCAACAGCTCTATTTTCCACTCCAGGTTTTACTTTGTATTCCTTCTCAATGTAAGGAATCAGGTCCTTAATCAAATCTTCCTCGAAAGTTGCAAAAGCCTTCACCGGTTCTGCTCCAAATATATCTCCTTCGGCACGATCATTTTTCATCGCTCGACCATTTGGAATCACGATGATCATAGGTTTTGCTTTATTCGAAGCATAAAGGTTATCTAGGATCACATCTGGAGTGCCATGATCTAGCCACTCACGCTCATCACCACCTATGCCATGCAGCAAGTACAAAACAGGGTATGCTACATTGGCATCAAAGTTTGGTGGTAGGTAAATATTTGCTTTCCTTTCTACTCCCACTGTTTTGGAAGGATACGAAAACTCTTTGACTTCCCCTTGAGGCTTGCTTGTATCAGGTTTGTCAAAGCCTTCTGGCGCAATTAGCTGATCTGACTGACCAAACACAAAGTTCGTAAGTGCCAAGCTAAGCATCAAGACTGTTGTTTTTAGTGCTTTCATGGGTTATTGGGATTTATTTATTGTTGATTGTATTAATTTTTGCTACGAAGGCACTAAGACACAAAGGGGTTTGCTTTTGATTTAAGATTTTAGATCTTAGATTTTAGATTTTAGATTTTAGATTTATATCTTTCGACACGAGCTTCTTGTCTCTTGTTTCTTGTCTCTTGTCTCTTGTCTCTTGACTCTATATGTAAACCTTCGAGGTTTTTTGAAACCTCAAAGGTTAGTCCCTCTCTATCACAACTTATAATATTCTTCCCAACCTTTTCTTGGAGGGGTTCCGTTGAGTAGTTCGTTGGCTACTTTATTGTTCGTGATTACTTTTTTCTTTCTGTCAAACTTGAGGTTTGCATTCATCTGTTGCGCAAGCACGCCCAAGGAGAATACTTGACTAAGTGGGCCAGATACTTCAAAAGGAGATCTAGTTTTTTCTTCACCTTTCACTGCCAAGAGAAAATTTGCAAAATGATTAGATGAACTTTTTGGCACTTCAGGAAGACTGTTTTTCATATCATTAGCCGCTTCTTCAGGTATGATCGAAAGTGTGCTTCCATGAGATCCACCTTTGAAAGTAAGGTCCTTGCCGTAAATTATTTTCCCAGGATTCAATGTTCTCTGTTCAATCTGTCCAGTACCAGCCGCAGGAATATCAGCACTCAATTCAGAACTACCATATCCTTCAGGAAGAGGTGGAAGATTCTCCAATCCATCATACCAAGTCACTGTAAGTGCTGGCATTTTCTTTCTTTTCGGGAATTTAAAATCCAATGTAGTGGCTTGTGGGTAGAATAGCGGATTGTGCCCATCAAGCTTCACAGCATTGATTTCTTCTGGCAAACCTAAGTCCAAATACCTGTGGAAGCTATCCATGATATGTGCACCCCAGTCTCCCAAAGCACCCATTCCAAATTCATACCAACATCTCCACTGACCATTAGCAAAATCCTTATTATAATTATGATGCTCAGCTGTAGTCAGCCATAAGTCCCAATCTAAGGTTTCTGGGATTGGCTCTGCTGCTGGATAAGTAGTCTTTGAAGTATCCCATCCATGCCACCTTCTTCTGCTGTTCATATGACAATCGATATGTTTGACATCTTTGATGATCCCAGCATCCACCCAAGCTTTGAATTGAAATGCATTGGCTTCAGAATGTCCTTGATTACCCATTTGGGTAATTACATCATACTTTTTGGCTGCTTTCATCATCAACTCCACCTCTTGGAATGTTCTAGCCATCGGCTTTTCTACATACACAGGCTTTCCTGATGCCATGGCATGCATGGTAATCGGGAAGTGAGAAAAGTCTGGTGTACAGATCACCGCCGCATCAAATTCAACCCCATTCTTATCAAATAAATCTCTAAAATCCTTATATCTCTTCGCCTTGGCGTGCTTGTCCATGATTTTGGCAGTATGGGGTGCTCCCATATCTACATCACAAAGTGCAACAACATTAGACAAGCCTGTCCTATCAAAATCATTGATTACTTGCTCCCCTCTGTTTCCTATTCCAATACATGCCAAATTCACCCTATCACTTGGGACTTTTGATGCCATTTGTACTATCTCACCAGCCTTATCACGAATTTCTGGCTTGGAAAATAATACATGGCTTGGAATGATATGGAAGGCTCCAAATGCCAAAGCACTTTTCTTTAGAAAATCTCTTCTCTTATCGCCTTTTGTTTGTTTAGGTTGATTGGATTTATCTTTCATCTTGGTAAAATTATATTTAATTCCCAAAATACAGCTTATTGCATTCAAATAGAAACCGATTGCAAAATTCTACGCATACGATTGCAAAACTCTATGCGCACCTCTGATTTTTTTACAGCAAAACAATTTTATCGCTTTTGAACCAGTTTCTGTACTTCAAAATAAACCGGTTTAGGCTTTAATTCTTCATCTAAGAGAAATGGGAAGGCTTTTCTCCCAGGTTTGTCTAGCCAAGTATGATCATCACCTATACCCCAAAAAGTAACGTTGGTAATGATATCACTATAATCTAATAGAACATTGAATATCATAGAATAAGCCACTTTCTGTCTAAATGAAAATGTACTGTTGTATTCCGTTGATCCAGGCTCATCATTTGATGCATACACAGGGATATCCAGCTCAGTTATGTGCAACTCTACCCCTAGTTCTCTAAACAAATTCAAAGTTGTTCGAAGGTCTGATTCAGTGGTATTCACTGACCAGTGACCCTGCAAGCCAATTCCATCAATTGGGATACCATTATCTTTCAATCTTTTGACCAAATCATATATTTTGTTTCTTTTCCAACTAAAAATTGAATTGTAGTCATTGTAAAACAATTTGGCATCTGGATCAGCCCTTCTTGCATATACGAATGCTGAATCTATGTAGGCGGGTCCCATGATTTTATACCAAGGAGAATCCTCCCTATAAATAATCTGCCCATTCGGATCCCAATCAAACATGGCTTCATTCACCACATCCCAAGCATACACATCCCCTTTGTAACGAGACACCACAGTAGTAATATGCTCTTCCAATTGTTTCATAGCAACTTCTGGCGTATGAAGGTCTCCATTTTCATCATAAAACATCCAATCAGGAGATTGTGAGTGCCATGTCAAGGTATGCCCTCTAACTTTCATGTTGTTATTCTTAGCAAACTGGACGATTCTATCTGCATTATCCCATGTAAATTGGCCTTTGACGCGCTGAAGTGCATCTGGCTTCATCACATTCTCTGCTGTCAAACTAGCATAATGCGTCTTTAGTGCTTGTCCATGAGCTGTACCTAGATCAGTTTGTTGGGGCGTCACTGCTGCACCTATAAGGAAATAGTCTTTGAACAACTCCCTGAGAGGTATGGCTACTTCGGCCTGGTCTTTATCGTCTTTTTTATCTTCTAATTCAGGAGTGACCTCCGCAGGGTCTGTACAGCTAAAAACTACCAAAGCAAAAGCTAAAATAGTCCACAAATTTGATGAATAGATTTTCATTGTATTAGGTGTTTTGGGTTAATGGTTTATTGGAATATATGTTAGTCAATGGTTTGTTTTGATAGATTTATTCGTTTGTGGGGACACAGACCAAGAAGGTTTGTGATAGAAATTGAATGGTTTATGAAGACTCAAACCAGGAGATTGAATTGTCTTGGTAAGGCTCAAGTCAAAGGACAAATGATATTGTCCCGAATTCTCAAGTTCCATAATCCTTAATCTTTGAATTTTATAATCCCTAAATCTTTCAAATCACTTCCCGAATGTCCAGTAATCAAAATACATGATGTCTTTTGGTGCTTTTCCTTTGAATACAAAATACAAATCATGTACACCACTCACTTGCTCAACTTCAGCACTCACCAGTGACCACCTATCGTCCCCGCCAGTGAGCGGAACTCTCACGGAAGTCAGTAGCTTTCCATCTTTACTGCCCAACCTCACTTCCATATTCACATCCCCATTGTGGGTAGTACCTACTCGTGCAGTGAATTTAGTAGCTCCTTTCTCTCGAAAATCAACACCTACAACTTTGGTGTAAGCATCATTTCGTGTGGCTGTGATAAAGTTACCCACTACCTCATTACTTTTGGCTTTGACACCTTCTGACCAGGCAATCATTTCTGCTTCATTTTTCACATAAGGATTGACAGATCCTATGCTTTTGGTGATTCCTTCTGTCATTTTCATGGGAACTATTGTACCATCTTCATTGAAAGTCACTTCCTCTACAGCAACTGACCGGGTAAAGCCACTTCCTCCAGGCAAAGCTCCATTGTGATAGAAAAGGTATGTTTTTCCTTTGTAATCAATAATTCCGGGATGATTCGTGAAGCTTCTCCCTTCTGATGGCATCAGTACCCCTTTGTATTCCCATGGTCCTGTCGGACTATCACTCATAGAGTAACCCAGATGCTCTGGTAACTCACCCGCGGCAAAAAGGAGATAATACATCCCATTACGCTTATAAAGCCAAGGACCTTCTTCGTAGGTAGTAGGCCTCTTAGGGTCATCAGCTTTCCTTTTACCAAAGGACTCAATAGTATTTGGAAATTCTCCAACTTCACCATCAATTGAGATCATGTCTTCGTTCAATTTGACATAGTGACACACTGGATTTCCCCACATCAAGTAAGCTTGCCCATCATCGTCTACAAATGCTGTTGGGTCAATATCAGCCATACTATTGCTTATCAAAGGCTTACCTAAAGGATCAATAAATGGCCCATAAGGACTATCCGAAACCGCCACACCTATTCCGTTTTTATTGTTCCGATCTGTAATTGGTACATACATATAAAATTTTCCGTCTCGCTCAATACATTGTGGTGCCCAAGCGTTCATTTTACCCCATGAAAAATCCTTATATGACAATATGGCTCCATGATCTGTCCAGTTTACCATATCCTCTGTGGTATATAATCTCCAGTCGTTCATGGTAAACCAAGTCGATCCATCTTCATCGTGTGAAGTGTATAGAAAGACTTTATCATTGTAAACCAATGGCGCAGGATCTGCTGTGTAGGCAGTCTGTATGATCGGGTTTTGGGCTAAAGCAAATGTGCTAAGGCATGTAAGAAGAGCACTTAAAAACCAAAGGGGCAAATTGTTAATTTTCATTTCAATATTTTTTGATCAAAAAGTCAGTTTTAGACTAGTTGATTATACATTTATTTTAAAATCTCAATGATCTGTCAATACAAAACCTCCTCGGGATTGTATGGTGACTGTAACCTCTCCATTTTTACCAGCTTCTATAGTTTTCATGCTAGGTTCTCTTTTCTTATCATCATTGTACAAAGAAATTTTCTTTCCTTTGAGCATGGGCAAATTAAGCTTGAGCGTCTTTGCATCAGCTTCTGCATTGACCCCAGCGATATACCAATTGGATCCACTTCTCCTAGCTATCACACTGTATTTTCCTGGATAGCCATCAATGTGAATCGTCTCATCCCATGTTGTTGGTAGTTTTCTAAGAAATTCCAACTCAAATGCAGGAACATCTGTAAGGTTGTTTGGTGTTAAGCCAAACATTTGGACGGGATTTTGGAACAATACTCCTGTGGCAAGTTGGAAGATATCGGTTGTCAATCGCTCTTGTCCTCGCTGATTTCCACGGTTTAGGTATTTATTTAGTATGATCCCTCCAAACTCCATACTTGCCACTGAATTCCTAATAAAAGGATGTAGTGTAGCATAAAATGCCTCCTTCTCTCTTGTGTCCTGAACGAAAACCAACATCTCCGAAGCCAATACAGCTTCGCTCCCCACAAAGTTGGGATACATTCTTTCCCAACCTCTCGGTAAGGTAGCACCATGAAAAATAATCATCAAGCCATATTCATTGGCATCTGAAAGAATGTCTTCATATAAGCGCAATGTTTCTTGCTTGTCTCCACCAAAGAAATCTACCTTCAAACCTTTGACACCAGCTTTTTGAAGCCATTTCATTTCTTTTTTACGTGCAATGGACGTGTTCATTTTATTGAGCGGAGTCTGAAAGGCGTCATTGGCAGTTCCATTAGAATTGTACCATAAGAAGACATCTACACCTTTAGAGTTGGCATATTGAATCAACTCTTCCATCCGGTCATATCCGATTCTCTCATCCCACCAGGCATCTATCAAGATGTATTCGAAATCCATAGCAGCGGCCATGTCGATATATTTGATTTGATCTTCATAGTTCATACTATTGTCTTGCCATATGATCCAACTCCATGTGCCTTTTCCATATTTGTAATCTTGAGAAGCTTCATACAAAGGCTCTACCACATCGTACGAAATAGTTGTCTCTACTATAGGCTTCAATGAGGATCCCAAGGTAATCGTTCTCCATGGTGTATGGCTTGGCAGACCTAGCTGTGCTCCAGTGCTCCCAAATCCATTATTTTGCTCCATTTGAGGATATGAAACGGTGTAAACCCCATCTTGAATCCCACTCAAATGTGCTGCTGTATAATTGCTACCGACACCTGTCTCTGAAAGCAATACCCAACCATCATTTCCTACTTTGAATAAGCCAGGAAAAACATAACCTAATCTAGCATTGGTCTTATCGATAGGTTCATCAGTGACATAGCCACTTTCATAACTAGGTGCAGTTCTTGCAAATCCAGTCATGGGACGCATCATATTTGACAAAAACGCTGTAGATGAGGTTGGGAATCTGAATCCTGTGATCTCTTTTTCTACCACAATACCTTTGGTCTCCTTCCACATTGGAAGCTCATACCTGAAAGCAATATCATTGTCACTGATTTGAAAGTGAACTGAAATTTCTTGATCAGCTTCATTCTTGATTGTGTAAGTGAGTGTATTGGCTTTATACTGAATATCAGACTTTTTGATTCGATCTTGATTGTAAGACTGATCTACTTTGCCAGTTTTGGTTTTGACAAAAGAAAGTTGATCGATGAAGGATCCAGCATTGGTTTCCAAACCCAAAGGAGATTTATCAAGCATGGTCTTCTGATCGTAATTCACGGAGTAAAATAACTTTCCATCTTCTATTACCAAACTTACTTTGACTAGTCCATCTGGACTAGCTACTTGAGCTACTTCTTGCGCAAAGACTTGGCTTGAAATAAAAATGAATGCTATTAATAATGTGTATTTCATGGATATTACTTTCTTGGTAGTTGGTGGTTTAATTTAGTGATTGATACTTTTTAATGTAAGCAACTTGCTTTTAATCCACAGCTTCGACCCCTGCTTCTGTTTGGATCACTTTCTGAATGGTGCCATCTTCATTGTAGTACATGTAGTCTATACAAATCGATCTTCTGTAGCTTCCTCCAGTCGGCAACACACCATTGTGATAGAAGAAATAGTCTTTACCCTTGTATGTAACCACTCCTGGATGTACAGTGAAGCTATTGGGTACACTTTCCATGATCACTCCTTTGTGCTCCCAAGGACCTTCTGGACTTGTTGCAATAGCATAATCTATTTGCTCAGCTTTCTCACCCTTACTTGCATACAATAAGTAATACAAATCTTTACGTTTGTAAACCCAAGGGCCTTCTATGAAATTCTCAGGGTTCAGGTAGTTGATCGGGCCATCCATTTCTATCATATTATCCTTCAACTTCGCCCATTTTAGACTTCCGTTACCCCAGTAGATGTAGGCCTGACCGTCATCATCAATAAATACAGCTGGATCAATATCATCCCAACCATGCTTGTTGTCCGTAGTCATTTCATTGACTACAAGCGCTTTTCCGATAGCATCTACAAATGGACCGGTTGGACTATCGGAAACTGCTACACCAATGGCTGCACCTCCTTTACTGTTTTCATCTTCTTTGTGAAATGTGGAAACGTAGAAATAAAATTTACCATCTCGTTCTGTACAATGCGCTGCATAAGCATCTCCCGTGGCCCAGGAAAAAGTTTTTGGTGAAACTGGAGCACCTTGATACTCCCAATTCACCATATCTGTTGAAGAAAAGACTAACCAATCCTTCATTTCATAATTTTTGGATGTGGTAGAAGCTGTATCGTGACTAGTGTACAGATACACCACATCATTGTAGACAATAGGTGCAGGGTCGGCTGTGAAAAAATCTTTGATTATGGGATTCTGAGCATAACCAAGCTGGAAAAACAGGCAAAATTTGAGTGTAAAAAGAATTTTGAATGAGGTATTCATTGGGTTTAGGTTTGAGAGTTGGAGTAAACTTTCCCAAAGTTTTGAACTTTGGGAAAGTTATAATTTGAAAGATTAGAAAAGGTAAATCTACCTTTTCAGTCTATTTAGAAATTTATATTTAGATAGCAATTTCGTTTAGTTAAGAAATCAGACCTGCCAGGTTTAAATCATTTAATTGGTCTTAAAGCCAAATAAAAGCCCTTTTCTTTTTTAATAGAAAACCTGGCAGGTCTTATCTAAACGATCTTGATTTAAATAGCTTAATTGAAACTCACTTTATAAGTCTTCACAACGCCTCTGTAATCACAGGATACGATAGCAACTCCATCTTTATCATTGGCTTGTTCTATGGAGATTTTCACACCTGGGTGATCGGCTTTTGCAGTTACTTTTGGACTTCCCTTAGCATCAGCAGCCAATTCTGCTTGAACCTCAAATAGATCATAGCTTACAATACCATTTTCATTGGTAGATCTCACAGGTGTTTCTGGTACTTCTACCTCTTCTCCATTTACAGAAATGCTGATTTTAGGTGCTACTGGTCTTTTCAATTCTTTACCCTTGGCACTAAAACCAAGACCTAGAAGTTCGAACAACTCATCATCATTTCCTGACTCTGCTACCAAGTAGATCGCATGCTTCTTATCCAATTGATCTACATACTTTGCTACATCAATTTTGAATTTAGTTGCTTCTTGTTTTGAGTTTGCAGGAACTTCGACCACTCCGATTTTTGTACCTTTCCAAGTATCATTGTCATAGGGCCCGTCTAGCCAGACATTTACTTTGAAAGCATTGTCAGTCTTTGGAGTCAAGAAAAGGTTGAAGGCTGTTTGATTTCCTTCTTTCGTACCATCGAATGCTTTCAATCCAAATTTATCTTCACCCAGACCACCAAATCCAAAGTATTTATAGCCAATGATATGTCCATTTTTGACAGGTGAAATCGACATGTGGTTATCCCATATGTCCCAAGAATCTTGTTGTATACTGATATCAGAGAGGTAAGCAGCATAGCCTGCTGAGTAGTACTGATATGGATCCAAGCCGTACATGTGGAATCCTTCCGAAGTCACTTCTGCACCTTTGTACTCTCTTCCTTCTTTATCCTTGGCTGTCCATTGCTGATTAGAAGCGTAAGGATCATAAGCACGAATTCTCGCACCACCACCTTCTGCTACTGGTGTTTCGTCTACTTCAAGGGAAATCGGAGCCACTACAGGCTGACGTGCAAACCCGAAACCTCTCGGAGGCTTGTGATAAAAAACATACCATTGGCCATTGATATTCTCAATACTCCCATGGGTATTGTGACCTCCGTTGGTGAGTATGATAGCTGATCCATCCTCATTCAGTACTGGACCTCTGGAATCAACCAAAACGCCCCCACTTTTCCACGGCCCTAATGGTGAATCTCCCACGGCATATCTCAATGTCGAGTTGGTGCTGCTCACACCATATTCAGGTCCAGAATAGCCACTGAATACGGAGATATATTTGTTGCCCACTTTTCTGATAGAAGAAGCTTCAAAGAAGTTGAAAGTACCCAAATCTTCCTCTTCATAGATTGCAGGATAGGAAGTGCCCTCTGGATCTCTCAATCTCCCATATCGGCTACTCGCTGGAAGGAAATAAGGAATGATCTCAGTGCCTGGTCTCAAAGAATACATGGTATTCTGATCAAGCTCAGCTGCCAAAGATCTTTGAAATCCCCAAAAAGCATAGGCTCTGAAGCCAATCTCATAATCTGGATCCTCTGGATCTGTGATATAGTCAATAAATACTGCTGGATCAAAACCAATGATACTTCCTTCCACAGTTCTTTTTCCATCTGCTGTCATATTGACTGGAGTAAATGGACCGTCTGGCCTCGAACCCTTGGCGACCATAGCTTCTCTCCCAGGTCCCCTGCTGTGTGGGTATAAGTAGTATTCTTTGGTACCATCCTTTTTCTTGATCTCGACCAAGTCTGGGGCATACATCACATCCCATTGTCCATCAATCTCATAGGTGAAAATTGCTCCTTCATCTCTCCAGCTTGACAAATCCTCCACTGGAGCTGACCACATCCTGATATCTGGCCCACAATAGCTCGTAAACCTAAGATCATGCGATCCAATAATGTAAGCACGGTATTTCCCTGGATTATCTGGATCTTCAAAAACCCTAGGTTCGCCATCGGGCAAATGCTCCCAAAGTGGTAAATAGGGATTTCCAGCTGCTTTATGGACATATTTTCCATTTTCATCTACCAAGCTTTCTTGTACTTCTTCTTGGGCACAGGCTACCGAAATGGAAGCTACAAGCAAACCAAGTACTAACTTGGTATACAGATTTTCTTTAAAGAAAAAAGATAAGTTCTTCATATAATAGGTTTTTTCTTGAGATTTCAAATTTCGATTATTAATTATCCGCTTCTTTGCCAGTATCTTATATTTCTTGGATAATTGTTCGCTTATGTTCAATATCCATAAGTATCCAATATCAATTTATATCGGAAGTTAGATAAATCGGAATTTTGTAATGTTATTGGCAAAGTTCCGTATATCCATATAACTTTTTAACTAAAGGTGAATCCTAAGGGCATATCAATCTGTTGATTTTGGCGAGAGAAATTCATTGACATCCAACCAATGAATAAATGCATCAAACCAACGGTTACTGGTTCTATTAGGATTTCCTAGCCCAAAACCATGTCCTCCATTTTGATAAAGGTGAAACTCAACAGGTATACCTGCTTTGTACCAAGACTCGATAATACCATTCTGACCATTGAAAAGAAAATCATCAGTAGCAATCACATTGAACATTGGGGGAGCATTTTTAGGTACTTCAACTGGACCCATCCCACCATAGATCGGACCTATAAAGGCAAGCTTCATGGTTTTAGAGTTCAGTGTACTGTGCATGGTAAGACCTGCACCAGCCGAGAAGCCTATCATACCAATTCTGTCCGTATCGACACCCCACTCCTCTGCTCTTTCCACGATCATGGCATAAGCCGCCTCTGCGTCCTCAAGTTGATCGGAAAGGTCTCTTTGCACAGGACGAGGTCTTGATTCTCCACCTTGTGCTGAGTTTGCTGCCGCATCAAAGGTTCTGTTCATAGAATCCCTAAATCCATCCAAAGACTCTGGCGTTGGATGAAGTCGGTACTTAAGTACAAAAGCATTGATCCCTTGATCTGCCAAGGCTTTTGCTACTTTCCAACCTTCATTATCCAAAGAAAGCCATCTAAAACCACCTCCTGGAGCTACAATTACGGTCGCTCCATTTGCTTTTCCAGGTTCTGGAAGAAAAGGAGTAAGCGTAGCTACCGTAATGTTCCTAGCCATAGGATCGCCCCATTGACGAAACCACGTCTCTGTGGCAGGTTGGTCCTTTACTCCTCCAGTACCGAGTGGAATAGCATTGGGTTCATCTGGTGTTTCAAGTGGATAAATTGTTCCATCCTGCGCAATTGTCGAGTTTGCATAGAAAAGGAAAATGAGTAAAAGGGAATACTTCCCCAGTGAGTTAAGTAGATTGCTCATAATTTGGTTATTTGGCTGAGTGTATAATGTTTAAAATAAATATTTTGACTGATTCCAGTAATTTAAGAAGAGCGTTCTTTTGATTCATTTCGATCCACCAGAGGCGGACAAGTTATAAATTGATATTAATTGATATAGGATATTGATAGATATTGGATCCGCCGCAGCGGACAAGTAATTGATAGATATTGGATCTGTCGCGGCGGACAAGTTATTGATAGATATTCGGTCAATTCATAGTGAGAAAAAGCCTTCCAGATTTCACCAACTTTCTTTTTACAATCGGCTGATTATCGATAAAACCTGAAAGGTTTTTAGTTCTCTGGTTTTTCTATTTCACAATCGCATCGTTGCTTGTAGTAGCATATAGTCCGATCATATTCCCAGTAAATCCACCTGCTACATTTGTAGACAATATGTCACCTGATACTTTTCCGCCTAGGTTTTGAATTTCGCCACCTGCTACGGCATAGCCGAATTCATACTCATCTCCATTTGCTTTCACTTGTAATGTAAGGGGTTTGGAAAGGTCAACTTTAGTACTAGCAAGGATTTGTGAGTTGATTTGTCTATTTCTACCCATACCTTTTCCTTCAGTGCGCTGTAAGACTAACACATGGTCATTACCCACTTTGGTCACACCAAACACATAATTGAAAGCTTCACTCTGTACACAAGTGATTCCAGCTAGGTCTTTGTCACTCTGCGGCTGGTAGGTCAACTTGGTCGTGAAGGAAAAATTCTGATGCTGCTGTCTGTAGAATAAAGTTGAAGTCGGCTTCACTTCTTTGATATTAGTAGCAAAAGGATTGATCTGCAGACCTCCTTTGACAAAAGAGATAAAATCTTCTCTCGGACCTCTTAGACCGATCCATCGATAGTCCAAATCCTTGGAATCAAACTTTTCTGTGTACACGAAATTGCCATTAGGAAAAAACCCATCTTTACCGTATTTAACTTCTGTGACTCCTTCAGGCATTTTTAATTTTGGCCCCATTGGAATCAAGCCATTTTCAAAAACTGGCCACTCACCAGACCAATCTACAGGAAGAATAAATGTTTCTCTACCTGTATTGACCCTATTTTTCTCATTTGGCCTCACACCTAGGAAAACTCCATAATATTTATCATCAGGACCCAATACCAAATCAGCATGTCCTGCCCAATCTACTTTGTAGCTTCTCTCATCTCCAAAATACCTTTGTGTAAGAATAGGGTTGGAAGGAGCTGGGATAAATGGACCAGTAGGACTATCACTCTTAAAAATCACCTCACTGTGATTGTCTCCAGTACCTCCTTCAGCGCACATCAAGTAATATGCACCATTCTTCTTGTACAAATGCGGTGCTTCTATCCAAATTGGGTTTTTGGAGGGATCTACTCCACCATCCACGATGATTTTGTCAGTCCCAGCTACAACTTGATCTTTTTCAAGATCATATTCCCATATTTTGATCACTCGGTGACCGTTATATCGCTCTTCGCCTTCGTTTGGCGCATCATTGTGTACGACATAAGCTTTGCCATCTTCGTCAAAAAACAATCCTGGATCTATTCCATCAAATTTCAACTTGATAGGATCACTCCATCCCTGAAACGGATCTTTCGTTTTCACCACGATATTGCCAAATCCGCCAGCAAACTGTGTGGTGATCATGTAGAAAGTATCATTGTATGGATTGTACTTGATATCAGGCGCATAGATCCCCATGCTGATACCAGCATCTTGCACTTTCAGTTGGGAATTTCTGTCCAAAACGTGTCCAATTTGAGTCCAATTTACCAAGTCCTTAGAATGGAAAATGGGAACTCCTGGAAACATGACAAAGGATGAAACAACCATAAAATAATCATCGCCCTTCCTTGTAATAGCTGGATCGGGATAACACCCCTGAAGCAATGGATTGTAGAATTCTCCTTCTTTTAGAGGATTGTTTTCATATATTTTATCTTTCCCCTCATAGACAACTTCACCAAATATTGGAGCGTTGTTTTTCTTTTTCTGTGCATATCCATCCAAAAGGGAAATTATAGTCAAAAAGAGCGTTAAAATAAGTGTTTGGTTCCTTTTCATTATTCTGATTTTAAATTGATCTTTTGGCCAAAGAAGGCCGAGTTATAATTTTGGTTTTCTATTCTTCTATTTTTTAATTAAGTCTAATGATTGTATCTAATAGCCTAAAATAGCTAGCATTTGCTTTCCATATCTTCTGCCAAGTTCTCTGTATCCCTCAGCAGAGAAGTGTAGTCCATCATTTACCGCTTCACAGTTTTCCGAAGAGATTACATAGGCATTTGGAATCACTTGAGGCAATGTTCCAATGATTGCGTTCATACTTGCACATTTACCACCTTGCTCTGCACTTACCATTTCACCTGCAAGTATTGGTAATGAATTTTGGTCCAATTCCAAGTCTTCTAAAATGGTATCATAGACTCCCTTTACTTTAAGAGGCCATTCTTGGTCTCCTGTATTCGATTCTCCCTGATGAAGCAAAATCCCTTTGATCACACCGTCTTTTTGGGCTAGTTTTGCCATCTCTATCAATCTGCCATAAGGGTCTCCATCATATTCCTTGACCATATTTTGTAACCAATCAGGGGCAGTATCTACATAAGATTGATAGTTGGCCTTTTGGAACAACTCTATCTTTGTACCTCCTACTGAGACATTGATCACACCAACTTTGATATGTGCAGGTAAATTTTCGACTAATTCACGTCCAAAGTAATCTGATGGACCAAGTCCTGTGTGGCACCTGGTAAGAGGTGCAGCAGCTGGATACCAATTGCCTTTTTTCCGCTCTAGGTTTTCGCAGTCTACTGCTTGCAAAACTTGAAACCTCTCATCTACTTCTGTATCAATTTCATCAAATTTGGCATGTCCTTCCATATTGGATTGGCCAAAACTTAGGAAAATATAGAAGTTTTCATCTTGAGCAATTGCACAGTTAGATAAGGTGATCATCCCAATAAGGACGGTTAATACAGGAAATAACTTTGAGGCCATAAGTGACTGTTCTATTAATTTGGTTTATTGAATTAGTTTTTAGGTTTGCTTAGTTTAAAGGTATAGTTCTTTCCCTTTTCGGATTCAAATTCATACTCATATACTTGACCTGTTGGTATCAAATCCAACTCATTTTCTGAATTATTTATAGCTTGTTCAATTTTTGGCACACGATAAAATGGATTAGAATTGACAGCATAGACCTCCTTAAGGCCTTTCGCTTCTAGGGGATGATAGGATCTGATCCGGCATAGTCCACCCAATTGAGCTTTGATTTTGATTTCTACAGGCATTTCATTCTCCCACATGAGGTCTACCTCAAATCCACCTCTAGCCTTCAAGCCTCTGAACGATCCATCCTTCCAAACATCAGGTAAGGCAGGCAACAGGTGGATAGCACCATCGTGACTTTGAAGCAGCATCTCCGCTATACCAGCTGCACAACCGAAATTTCCATCGATCTGAAAGGGTGGATGTGAGTCAAAAAGGTTGGGATAGCTACCTCCTCTTTGTCTCTGATTCGGAACTATTGCTGGGCTTAACTGGTCCTGAATGAGTTTATAGGCATGATTTCCATCAAGGAATCTTGCCCAAAGATTAACTTTCCAACCCATAGACCAGCCAGTAGATTCATCTCCTCTGGCAAGTAAAGAGGTACGTGCAGCTGTAAATAGTTCTGGTGTACGATATGCTGAAATTTGATTGGATGGGAAAAGTCCATAAAGATGAGACACATGTCTGTGATCATCCAGTGGGTTATCCCAGTCTTCTTGCCATTCTTGAAGTTGCCCCCATTTACCGATTCTCATCGGTGGCAGTCTTGCTAGCATGGCTTCTATTTCTTCGACCAAAGCTTGATCTTTACCTAAAAGTCTGGCTGCATAGGCTGTTTTGCGAAAAAGATCAAAAAGCAACTGATTGTCCATCGTAGTTCCTGAAGCCACTGCGGCATTGTGAAACTGATACGGCGTGTTTTCAGGAGATACAGAAGGAGATACGACCATAAAACCAGTGCTTGGATCCTCCACAAGAAAATCCAAAAAGAACAAACTAGCTCCCATATAGACAGGATATGTGTCTTCTAAAAAGTCAACATCACCTGTAAACTCATATTTATCAAAAATATGCTGACACAACCATGCTCCCCCAAGTGGCCACATACCAGCTGCTGCAAAATCAATTGGTCCAGTAACTCGCCATAGATCCGTATTGTGGTGAAGCACCCAGCCTCTTGCACCATACATATCTTGAGCTGTTTTTTGTCCCGTGACAGAAAGGTCTTTGGCCATTTGAATAAATGGCTCATGAAGCTCACTCAAATTGGTGAGTTCAGCAGGCCAATAGTTCATCTCCGCATTGATATTCATGGTGTATTTACTGTCCCAAGCTGGTGTAAGCTGGTGATTCCATATCCCTTGCAAATTGGCAGGCTGACTACCTGGCCTGGAAGAGGATATCAGTAAATACCTTCCGAATTGGAAATACAATGCAACCAACTTTGGATCATTCCCTTTTGCAAATTGCTCAATTCTAACATCTGTAGGTAAATCAGCTGCTTCTGTCCTACCTAGATCAAGATTTACTCGATCATAGAGACTTCTGTAATCTGCAATATGATCTTTGAGAATAGCTTCAAAGCTTTTCGAAGAGCCTTGATCCAAATAAGCCATAGAACGCTCTTTTTCATCAGCTTCCAAACTCTGATAATTTACAAAATTGGTTGCAATGGAAATGTAAATGGTTACTTCGTCCGCATCGGTGACTTTTACTTGTCCGTTTTCTGCTGAAAGGCTTCCACCTTTATTCACAAATTTCACTTGAGCATGAAACTTCACCGCTCCTTTGATACCTTCATGATCACTTGATGTTCCTGTCATCACCAGCTGATCATTGCCCTCTACCCGAAGATTAAAATCACCAGGTCGATCCATAGTAGCTGTGAAATTGATTGCTTTAGCCTGATCTGCAGAAATTTTGGCAACAATCAATTGATCGGGAAAAGAAGATACTACCTCGGTAGAATAATTCACGCCTGACTTTTTAAACCTATTGCTTACTATAGCTTGCTCAAGGTCAAGCTCTCGGTAATATTCCTCAACATCACTTGCATCATCATATTTGATCTTGAGGTCTCCAATAGTCTGATAAGGCATGCCATGAGGCCCTTTGAAAAAATTAGCATCGATCTCCTTTTGGGCATCTACATATTTTCCCTGAAAGATCAGCTCTCTAACTTGCTCTAGCGCTGCCAAAGCACGTGGATTGTCATTGCGGTGAGGCTGACCGCCGTAGAAAGTATCTTCATTTAGCTGAATAACCTCTTCATTTGGCCCTCCAAACACCATGGCACCAAGTCGACCATTGCCAACTGGTAAAGCTTCTACCCATTGTGTGGCCGGCTTGTCATACCAAAGCTTCATATCAGGTTCAAATTTTCCTGATTGTGCTTGGCATGAGGCTAATGTCAAGGACATAAGAAGTAATCCTACCAACACCGAAAGGCTTGATCTTAAATAAGTATTTGCGCTATATTTAGTTTGCTTAACCCTCATTTTCAATTTTTTCTATCTGATTATACGCTTTTTTGCCAGTAACTTCAATTCATTGGCTCAACAGGTTGTTAATGGTCAATATCTATAAGTATCCAATATCAATTTATATCAGAAGTTAGATAAATCGGAATTTTGTAATGTTATTGGCAAAGTTTCGTATATCCATATTTTTCTATCATTGGAAACTAATCCAATCAACTTCTACAGATTTTTTACCCCTATACACCACTACCAAGTCTTGGCAACCAGCCTTATTGGATTTCATGTCTGAACTCAACTCCACCCAATCATCTGTGGCCTTTAAATCAACTACCGTAATTAGCTCACCTTTTTCACTACCTAACCGCACTTCCAGTGAGCCCTCATTATCTTTTGATTTGATTCGGAAATTCACTTTACTGAATTGACCATTGTCAAAATCTACCTGATTGTACCTAACCCAAGCTTTATCCTTTGAAAATGTAGATTTCCAGCCAGCGAAAGGATTAGTTTCATCTATAAATGATATGTCATAGCCAACTTCACTTTTGGCACTATACCTATCAATCTGAATAGGACTAGCCACAGAAGACACTCCGATTCCACGAAGTGTAGGCTTCACTTTTTTGATCTTTCCATTTTCATCAAAAAACAAGCTATCTGCCCTAATTGACCTATTTTTATCGAAATCTGGTGAGTAGTCATTGTGGTGATAAAATAAGAGCCATTGACCTTCATATTGTACTATAGATTGGTGATTGGTCCAGCAACCTACGGGTGACTCATCCATGATCACTCCCTGATATTCAAAGGGACCAAGTGGATTGTCAGCAGTGGCATATTCTATCCTTTCAGTTTTATTGGCCACATGGGGATAGGTCATGTAGTAGGTTCCTTCACGCTCAAAGATGAATGGTCCTTCTTTGAGTCCCTTGTCTGGAAAATCTTTCAAAGTAAAAACCTCGGAATCCAACTCTTTCATATTAGGTTTCAGCTTTGCTCCAAAAAAATGATGCTGTGACCAATAGAGGTAAGCCTGACCATCTTTATCAATGAAAACATTAGGGTCAATACCATTTACATCTGCAATGGGACTGGATTCAGGAGTGTAGGGCCCTTCGGGTTGATCAGCTACTGCTACTCCAATTTTGAAGCTTGACCCATTTACACCAGGGGCATCACTTTCCAAATTCCTGTTTTTGGCTTTGCTAGGAAAGTAAAAATAAAATTTACCATCTTTCTCTATGGCATCTGGTGCCCACATGCTGTAAGATTCATCATCTGCCCATGGCACTTGATACTGACTCAAAATCATCCCATGATCTTCCCATTCTGTAAGATTTGTTGAAGAGAAAACATGATAATCTTCCATACAAAACCAGTCGGGTCTACCTTGAGTAGATTCACAACGGATGTCATGTGAAGGGAACACATAGATTTTACCATTCATTACCCTTGCTGTAGGATCTGCTGTAAACTGGTCTCTGATCAAAGGGTTCTGACCAAATGCCATATTTCCTTGAAGTAGTATCAGACCCAAAATAAACAATTTGGTTATTAAAGATTTGCTCGATAGATTCTTTGATGCTCCCATATCCCTTACAGTTTTATTTGATTATCAATTTGAAAATAATCGAAGTCAACTTGACCTCCTGGCTGAGAAGTAGCATAGTAGAAAAGTCCAAACCGATAACCCATAAAGTGTGGAAGACTGTACTTCATATTTAATGTATCACCCAATTGCTGCCACGACCTCCCATTATCCACACTATAATAAAACTTGGCTTCGTCCTTTCTCTCCTCAAAGTCACAAGTAGCCCTTAACAAAACATTCTTGCCTTTGAAAGGAATACTTTCAATCTCTGATTCCTTTGAACCCTCTGCTCTTTGCATCACTAGGTGTTTTTGACCATTGAGCATTTTTACACCTATCAATCCAAAATCTTTTTGTAACAAAGTAAGTCCTGCCCAGTCTCCTTCTTTCATTTTCGACACATCTAGTTTGATTGTGCCCATACTCTTCGGACCAATGGTTCTTTGGGTTAAGGTATTTCTTGCTGTTAGGACAGATTGATCCGTCCTGTCTGTCTTGAGTGAAAGTTTCCCTTTTTTACCATCGATAGCCCAAAGCTTTTCGACAGGATTGTGATTCCATTGCCAGACAAGAGGAAGTGCTGGATCACCCTTTTTTCTTTTGAAATCATCCGAAGCTACGATACCAGGCATTAGGCCTTTGCTGGCAGGCAAGTCCAATTCCATAGGGACTTTTCCATTTTCTCCCAAAACTGGCCATTCATTCTCCCAACGAACAGGGACCAAGTAAGGAATTCGACCTACGGCACCATTGTCTCGAAACAAAAATGAATACCAATCTCCCTCTGGCGTATCGATCAAGCCTCCTTGAGCCACTCCCTTATCTTGGAGGACAACTCTGCCTTCATAGGGGCCAAATAAATTATCTGCCTTGTGGACAATCACTGTACGCATACCTCCACGTGGCCAAGCGATGTTGAACAGGTAGAATTGTCCTTTGACTTTAAAAAGTTGCGTACCTTCTGCTGGAAGCATGATTTCCTCTTTGATCGGCTCGTGAGCCTTTTCAATCAGAACCCTTTCGGTATTAGCTTTGATTCCAGACAAGTCATCTTCCAACTCAACCATCTTGATTTCACCAGCACCCCAAATCATATAAGCTTTGCCATCTTCAAAAAACAAAGTGTGATCATGCAGAGAAGGTCTGAACTCGATTGCTTCCCAAGGACCATTTTCAATATCTTCGGTGCTATAAATGTAGGTCTTATGGGTATTTCCTGAAAAAGTACTCACATAGAATTTCCCTTCATGATACCTCAAGCTACTCGCCCAAGATCCTTTGCCATACATGTTTTTATCATTGGTCAAAGTAAGGTCGTCACTGTCACCCAGTGTCTGATAAGCATAGCTTACCAATTCCCAATTGATCAAATCTTTGGACTTCATGATAGGTACACCAGGATTGACATGCATGGTCGTACTACTCATATAATACGTATCTCCTACCCTGATCATGGAGACATCTGGCACATCTGCGTGAATGATTGGGTTGATTGCTTTCTGAGCAAATGTCAAATCACAATGGATTAAAAAGCTTATAACTAAAAGTATCGAAATCTTTAAGAATTTGTTCATATGAATTAGGGTGATAAAATAGGCCGTCCCTCAAACATGATGATCTACATGCATGCTTATGGGACAGCCTAATAGGTTTATAGGTTTGTTTGTTGTTACTTTTTTAATACTAATTATCAATCTTCATTGATAATGATATCATCTTGGACGATGTACTCTACTTGGTTTGTGTACTCCCCTTGGTTTGTGTCCTCACAAACCAATTGATTATTCCATCCATTTCCTGAGTCCTCACTGGAAAACCCTAATGACCCAACCTTGGCCTGTGTCCTCACAGTCCAATCCTTGAAGCCTAATGGTCTGTGGGGACACAGACCATGGTTAATTAACACCTAAAATCCGTAACATCTTGCTCTAACCAACTGATTCATAGTGATAAAAAACCTCCCAGTTTTCACTCGACCATTTCCCATAACTAATTAAATATCAATAAAACCTGAAAGGTTAGCGGATTTCAGTTAATAATTTGCTGCCATCTCAATCAATTCACTCACTACAGATTTTGGCGTATTGTCTCTGTTGAAGAGCAAAGGATAATCAGTTCTCCCACGAACAGGCCAGCCATTTTTCCACGAATCACCATCATTGATTCCCCATAGGGTGACACGGGAGATTTTGTCATGGTGATCTAAGAATAGCTTGAAAAACGCTTTGTAACGATCATCAAACTGTTTTTGTACATCATCAGGTAAGCCTTCGGTATATGGATTGAGGCTCTGCTGATATTCCACATTGGTAGCGATATCTGCTCCCATATCTCTGCGTGGTGAAGGCAGGACAGTCAAATCAAGCTCAGTGATCATTACCGTCACTCCAAGGTCTGAATAGGCTAAGATACTTTTTTCAAACTCTTCTATCGTCGGATACTCTAGACCAATATGACCTTGCATACCGATCCCGTCTATTTTTACACCTTGGGCTTGAAGATTCTTTACCATCTTCACTACACCATCTCTTTTCCCTGGCTGTGCCATAGAGAAGTCGTTGTAATAAAGCTCCGCATTTGGGTCAGCTTCATGGGCAAACTGGAAAGCTAGCTTCATGAAATCTTCACCGAGGATTTGGTAAAATTTGCTATTCCTCCAAGAGCCATCATCCAAAATGGCTTCGTTGACCACATCCCAACCCTTTACACGACCTTTGTATCTTCCTACTACAGTGTGAATATGATCTTTCATTCGCTGAGTAAGCACCTCTGGACTTACGTCTTTGCCTTCACTATCTGAAAAGAACCAGCGAGGTGCCTGAGAATGCCATATTAAGGTATGCCCTACGATATGCATGTTATTTGCTTCTCCGTATTCAACAAACTTATCAGCCACTTCGAAGTTGAATTCCCCTTCGCGCATCTGTATCATACCGCTCTTCATGTTGTTTTCAGCAACGATTGAGTTGAAATGCTTTTTGAGGACTTCCATGGAAGCTTGACTTTGGTTATTGATATGATTAGCACTCAAAGCTGATCCTATATAGAATTTTCCTTCGAAGGCGTCCTTGAGTGTTTCAGGTGCTTTTTTTTCTGTTTTCACCATACAGCCTAGGCCAATGAGAAGCGTAGCTACCATTCCTAAACTTCGTAGTGAAATAAATCTAGATTTTTTCATTATTAGGTTGTAGTTAGTGATTTTAGGTTTACCTCTTGAATTTCCAATTACAAATTGATTTTTTTACTTAAAGCTTTAAACTCAATGATTTGAGAATAAGAAAGCAAAATGGCCTAAACTAATATCAAAATAATCAAGATGAATTAAGTTTTAAGGAGTTTGAACATTGCAAAACCTTTTATCCAAGTTTTCCATTTCACAAGAGTATTGTAATTGGTGATAAATGGAAGCGACGACTATCAGCATCACTTCCATATCGTATAAGTGGTTTAAGTAAGATTAATTTTTTAAACTTTCGGCAACAGTTGCATAGGCAGGTTTTCTAACCAAACCTTCATCCCAAAGTCCTTGACGAAGTATGTTGTTAGAGTCAACAGGATTTGTAAGCGTAATACCGTATTGTTGTGAAGCAGGGATGATACTTTTATACAGATCAATAACAGACTTATAAATATCTGCTTGCCCATTTAGAACCAAATGAGTAGGACTAGTTCCATTGAGTCTAACATCTAATCCAGAAATTTTAATTTTTTTCCCTGTAGCAGCCAATAACCTAAACATTGATTCAATATTGATGATACTAGAATTAAGATCAAGTTGCAATCTGACACCTATACCGTCTACTCTTGCATTGTTGTCATCTAGGTATTTTACATAATCTATTAAAGCTCTACATTTATCCAATTTAGTTTCCATACCACTTTCGCTGATGAATAATAAATCATCGCTATTACCGTACTCTCTTGCTAGCTTGAATGCCAAAACACCATAATCTTTACCTAAATAATCTTGCCAATAGAACTCGTTTGCTTCAAGAGAACGGCCTACTCCTGTCCTTAGTTGATTAGGATTATCATTGTCCAACGGTTCATGTAAGACATATCTAGATTTTACTAAATCTTTAGTACCACCTACAAAGGTAGATATCCAATTGGTGAAATGGCTAGTTATAATTGCAGATTTTTCATCTGGAGTCCTATCAACAACAGTGGTAGATCCACCAGAAAGACTAGCACTAGAAAGCACAACATTATCGATGTATACAGTTCCTGCAAATTCTCCATAACTAATGATAAATCGATTTCTATCATCCGCAGTTACAGTGGTAGACACATTTATGAATCTCCAATCTCTGGTGACTGCAATTTGACCAAAGCCATTCGAAGTAAAACCTGGACTCTGGAGTTCTGGTCTTATAATTCCTTCTTCTGTCCCTTTTACCCAGAAACTCAAATTGTATGTTTCATTCATTTTAACAGGTTCTGCTAATTGATATAAGGTTTGTACTTCCCAAAAGCCCCCAGTTTTGGAAGGGTTGGTTACGAAAAATGCTCTACCTTCATTACCCAAACCTTGACCTTGCTCAGTTAGACCTCTTTGAGAGTTGTTGCCCCAACCTCCCCAAGATCCACCACTTTCAAAATCTCCATTTGATATCAAGTTGCTTATAATAGGATTACCGTTGATGTCATAGAGGTAAAGGTTATTAATATCTAGGAAGTAACTAACCCCTGCTTGATATCCAAATTCAAATTGAAAGCTGAATGTGTCACCTGTAAAATCATTAATTCTAAAGCGGATTTCCTTCCAAGATAGGTTGGTTTCAAAAGTCTCTGTCGTTGAACCATTAGAAAACCAATCAATCATTGGTTCATTATTAGATAAACCATTAAAGGTAATTCTTCCTTCACCTGGTACATCTGATTTCACATAAGCTATAAATTCATATGTTTTCCCTTGTTCAATTTGAATTTCAGGAGATTTGAATCTTGCAGAACTTGGAGAAGAAGTGTTATTAGAAGCAACAATATTGACAGCAGGAGCATTTCCTCCCATTCCTTCATTTGCCTTTACACTCGTTCCAAAACTATGCTCCCATCCATTTAAAGATCCACTTGCAAGAGATTGTACATTCAGTTCATTTGCGAATGCTGGAGATTCAACGATTAATGGAGACAATGCACTATTCAAAACAGAAGCTCTTTGATTTTGATGCCAAATCAAAGGTGAAGCTACAACTTTCATGTTCTCCTCTTTAGCAGTATTTAAGAAGTTCATCACATTGACCATATTAAAACTTCCATTGTCTTGAACTATACTGCTATGATGCATGCCGTTTGTAGGCGTATATTCATTGAAATTTCTATTTATCAATCGAAATGTTACACCTCTATTTGCAAAACTCTCCATAGACATAGAGGCTCCTAACCTAAAATTAGGATTGCCTACAGTGTCCAAGAATGTCTTTAAGTTTGCATAACTATCTAATTCTTCCTGAAGTATGATACTTTCAGGCTTTTCTACTTGGAAATCAAACGGATCAAAATCCGTGCAAGATGTTCCAGCCAAAACAATGGCTGTACATAAACCAATTATAGATTTATAATTCATATTTTTTATTCGTTTTAGGACAAAACTATTTCAATACTGGAGAAAATGTTTCCATCACAACACCTCTATTTCTAGCGACTAGAGTATCAGTTGTAGCGACACGCAATTCAGGAAGATCAATTTCATATTGTAGATAAATGGCATCTCTATCTTGATTTCCCCAACTTGATTTTTCGCCTTTTTTAACAAATTTACCAGACCCCGAAGCAGTAAAGCCACTATTCGAAGCTGAAACAGTACAGCTGCCATCGCTACTGAACGTCAGCAATAATTCTGCTGTGATATTTTGACCACCAACTCCAGAAAACACTACTGGAAACAATACTTGAGAACGAGATTCAGTAAACAATTGATTAACTTGATCATTTTCTACATTATTCTGACGTCTAGTGATAGTTCCACTATTTATTCCATCGACTTTTGCAGTGACTACATCTCTACCTCTTCTCAAGTAGAAACCATGCCAGTCATTGATGTATTTTACAGCATAAAGTGTAAAATCCTTAGGAGCTGGAAACCAATCATCCGCAACTGCTCTTCTTGGGTTCTGAACTATTGGAATTCCAGATAAAATAGAATCTGCATTGATGACATTTGTAATTTTCACAGGAAGAACAAATGTCTTTTTGATAGCCCTAGGATCATTGAAAAAAGCCCCAGTAAGTTGAACTTCAACACCTCCAGCAATTTGTCCCCTTGGGATAGTAACTGTATTAGAGCTTAATTGGTAATACTCGGAAGAAAGTACTTCTATTTCATCTCCACCTTCCTCAAAAAGTAATCCTTCAGCAATCGATTCATCAACTTCAATTTGAACCGAAACATCTCTAGGTGAAGAATACACCCCGCCAGTAGTTACCATCAATCTGAACTTCCCTTCGTTGTCCAATGAGGTATCAAATATATCTTCTCCAAATGTGATGGTTCTAACTGGATACTGATAAGCAAAGTACACAGTCTGATAATCAAAATTTGGAAATTCCCAATCTTGATTTTGACATGATGACATCATCATGCCTATCATAAATATTATGTATGGTATTTTTTTCATTTTATTTGAGTTTAAAGCTAATTCTTTTAAAATATATTCAGCTTCTGTATTTATTACCATCCAGTATTCTGTTGAAGAGCACTGAATTTCAACATTTCGCTATAAGGAATTGGTCCATAAATCATGTAATCACGAAAGACTCGATTTTCTACATTTATAGAAGAGTAATTATTCTGATTCAAAATCCGCATACCTCTCACATTCTCAGTCAGGTTAGACTTCCATCGTCTGAGATCCCAAAATCTAAACCCTTCAAACGATAGTTCCAAACGAC
Source organism: Belliella kenyensis (assembly GCF_022549675.1). Lineage (GTDB taxonomy): Bacteria > Bacteroidota > Bacteroidia > Cytophagales > Cyclobacteriaceae > Belliella > Belliella kenyensis. The sequence continues at coordinate 158,551 of NZ_JAKZGR010000007.1, forward strand.
GCTCATTTCGGATCAATTGTCTCATAGCAGCTTGATCACTTCTTATAGACTCGAGGTAGGCATCTCCGTTTTCCACACCAACACCTGCTCTTGCTCTAATAGCTTTGATTACATCGTAAGCAGAGAACCCAAAAGATCCACTAGACATAGGTCCAAATGCTTCATTTGCAGCCTCAGCATAAATCAAGAAAATTTCTGTATATCTAATTCTTGGCTGTAGGTGACGTTGCCCAGTATTTGCAACAGGGTCTAAGTTCACATCTTGACGTAGTAGCTTCCTCATGTAGTAGCCTGTACGGGTTGACCTCTCTACTCTATTCAATCCATCAATAGTTTCTGAATCTTGAGCTGTGTTGATGGTTCTATTCAATGGACCAGCAGTACTTCCGTTGACTAAAATAAACTGTCTTAATCTCGGATCTCTGTTGGTATATGGAGTTTCTCCTGAATATCCTGAGGAAGGATTTGAAATTGGATATCCATTTGCCATAGGGAAAGCATCAACAAGGTTCTGGCTAGGATTAACTCTTCCATTTCCAAATAAGGTCGGAGGGAAGTTCTGCTGTTCTAAGTTATTTGACGGCCCCCCTACAGATCCTCTCCATAGAATTTCTGAGGGATTGTCTCCAGCACCAAGGTTATCTATCATGGATACATTGTTGTACCAAGTTACACCATTAGGGTCTAGTCCACTTATGCCACCAATCTCAGCAAGCATATTTCCTGCATAATTTGCCGCATCTGCCCATTTAGCTTGGTTATTATCCAAGTTGAAGGCGGGACTCGCAGCCAATAATGAGGCTTGTGTTCTAATCGCTCTTACAATTCTACCAGACACTAATTGTTTAGCATCATCTCCAAATACCCTATTGTATTCTCCAGTCTGAGCACCTAGCTCTCTGTAAAGAGCAGGCATCATACTTTCATTGTTAATATTATTATAGTTATTTGGTAATAACTCAAGAGCTCTTTCTACATCAGCATATAGCTGCTGCATACAAGCTTCAAAAGTCGCGCGTGGTATGTTAAAATCAGAGTTTGCTGTTTGAGCTTCAAGTAAAATAGGTACACCCATCAATACACCATCTGCAACTCCAGCATGAGAACGAAGCAAATGATACATAAATAAAGCTCTCAGGCCATATGTTTCACCTTTCATTCTATTGATAAACATCTGATTTACAACTGGATTTGCTGCATATTGAGTATTTTCAACTTCAGCAAGCATTTCATTCAAATATTGAATAGCTGATTGAGAATTAGTCCATTGATCAAGAGGGTTATAGTTAGATGCCCACTGACCTACACCAGTATTTAATAATCCACTATTCAAATCATTAGTAACTGCATCATCAGTAGCAACCTCACTGAAACTAAAGCTATTTGTTGGAATTCTTAAATAAGCATTGATCAACAAACCTTGAACCATATCAGGTCTTTCTCTCAGACGATCTTTATTCTGAATATTTTCTAGTGCGGGATCAAACATATCTGCACAACTGGCCATCACAACCAAGCTTGCAATAAGAAATCCTACTTTTATATTTATCTTCATTTTCATTTGGGTTCTGTTTAGAATTTTGCTTTAACACCTACGTTGTAGAACCTGGTTTGAGGGGCACTGCCAATGTTCATCTCCAAAATATCTCTATTTGGTGCGATGGTCAATAGATTAGCTCCATTTGCATATATGTCAAGGCCTTTGACAAATCTTTCTCCGAATATCCTGCTAGGAAAAGAATAAGAAACCTGTACTCTAGATAGGTCAAATCTATTGGTACTGTAAAGCCAAAAATCAGAGTTTCGATAGTTGTTTGATCCGCTTAGAGCCGTCAGCCTAGGATATGTTGCCGTTTCACTTGTAGCTTCAGTCCACCTATCTCTTACCACTTCTGAGTATTTGTCATCTGCTTTTACCCAGAAATAATTGTTATTTTTCATAGCGTAAGCGCCTGTTCTTGATGTACCTAACACAAAGAATGTGAAGTTTTTGTATTTAGCAGAAAGATTAAATCCCATAGTCAATGGAGCTCCATTCCAACCTCCTCTTCCAAGGTAAACTTCATCTTGAGCGTTGATTATGCCATCTCCATTTTGATCCACATATTTAATATCACCTGCTCTTACATCACCATTAGCAATAGCCTCTTGTGATGGAGAATTAGAGATATCTTCTAGTCCTCTGAAAAACCCGTCACTTTGTAGACCCCAAATTCCATCTAAAGGCTTACCAATTCTAGATAAATAATCGAATTCTATGTTTTCAGACCTTTTGGTAGCTCTAGTGTCATAATAAATCCCTGACACACCCAAATTCCAATCAATTTGCCCTACTCTTTTGCTAAGATTCAATTGAAAATCAACACCAGTCCTTAAGTCATTATTGTAATTCACAAATGGTATCCAAGAAGAGATAGGCCATCCAGTTACAAAGTAACTTGGGTAAATATTATTATCTTGAAGGAACAATCCAGTCATTCTACTTACAAAATAGGAACCGTTGAATGTCAACAACTTATTAAACAAAGTAGCATTTAATCCAACACTAATCTCTTCTCTTTTAGGCAAATTCAAATCGTAATTTTGACCTCTTCTGACATCAGTTGCAGTATTATTCAAGCCATCTCTCCATTCATACCATGATCCAGTATCGGTATAAATCCCTTCATAAAGATAAAACCCCTGAATATCTAGGTCTGTATGAAGAATTCCTCCTGATACGGACAACATCAAATCATTTACCACAGAGGATGAAGCCATAAACTCCTCTTCACTAAGTCTCCAACCCAATGAGGCTGTCGGGGAAAAGGCTTGTCTGTTTCCTGGTGCTAACATAGTAGTGTGAATCAGTGCTCCGCTGAAATCTGCATAATACTTTGATTTGTAATTATAAGCCGCGTGTAGACCAAGATTAGTATTATTCACCTTGTGATAAATACCAGAAGTTCCTGTCTGAAATCCATTTGCTATTAACATGCTGGAGAAATTATGCTTGTTCCCGATACTTTTCTTATAATTCAACTGACCGGAGAAAGATAATGTCTGGCGAAACCAACTTCCGCTTATGTTTTGGGTTCTACTACTTGCATCTTGTCCAATTTTGGTTAGACTTCCATATTCATCTTTACCGTCAAAACTTGTCCAACTAGGTAAATAAACAGCATAATTATTGTTAAAAGAAAGATTATAAGAAGTAGCATAATCAAGACCAAATAGTGAACTAAAGGAAAGTCCATCAAGCACATTTCTAAGATCAGCATCTACACCAGCATTGAACTGGAATTGTCTGCTAATAAATCTACTTGAACCACCAGCAAAGCTACCTGCAATAGGATTTGTTTGATCCAATTCATTTCCTCCTAGCAAATATCTACCATCAATGAGGTGCTGTGTGCTTTGTACATATCTTTTAGCAACCTCATCCTCAGGTGCAATAAAATCAATAGGAATCAATGGTGAAAATCTATTTGGTCTTATTGTAGCAGATCCAGACCAGAAATCTGCATTGATTCCTTTACCATTATAAAAAATGGCAGCAGCATCAACTTTTGCAGATAAATATTCATTAATGTTTACATCTACATTTCCTCGAACATTTAGTCTCTCGTTTGCATTATTGGCAGATTGACCAAAATTCAAGACTGATCCTTCACTCCAATAACCAACATTAGTATAATATCTAGTGATTTGATTGCCTCCAGATATTTCCATGGTAGCATCTTGACGAGTATATGCTCTTTGCAAATATTCATCACTGAAGAAATCTATACTAGGATAACGGTATGGATTGATTCCAGAAGCGTGATTGTAAATTTCCTCATCAGAATAACGTGGAGATAGACCGTCATTTGTTCTTGCTTCGTTAAATAAAGACATATATTCACCAGAACCAAGATATCTCGGATAACTTTTAGGTACATGTACCCCGAAGTTAGACCTTACGGTTATCGTTTGGTTATTAGCCACACCACGTTTTGTGGTGACTAACAATACTCCCTTTGCACCACGACTACCATAAAGTGCTATTGCATTTACCCCTTTCAAAAAGGTAAGCTGAGCTATCTCTGTGGGCATCACACTTGTGATATCTCTAGGAACTCCATCAACTAAAGTTAAGTAATTGTTGTTACCCCAAATATTACCGTGAAAACCTCCAACAAAGGCTTCCATCCCATCTAAAGGATATGTAATAAAGTTTTCATCAAGTACTCCTCTCATATTTACTGCCGAAATGCCACCTATGAGATCATTCCTATTCTTTGTCTGAAATGCAACTATAACTTCATCTCCAGCCAAAAAAGGAAACATTATAATCTCGGACATATCAGCCTGAGCTAATATCACCTTTGTTTCGTAACCAGAAGCAGTTACAACCAATGGAGTCCCTAGCGTCACTTCCATATTCACAAAACCTTCTCCATCTGTTAGTTTCACAAGCTGATCTTGTTCACTTGTAACTGTTGCATCTGGAATAGGCTCATTCGAACTCGCTCTTATTGCTAATTCTACGTTTATTTTCTGTGTATTCTGCGCTATGACTGACAGTGTGAACTGTAGCAAACATATGCAGCATAACAGTGCTATTTTTATATCAAACTTCATATTTTTCTTTGATTTTTGTTAAACAAAAAGTATCACCATTACCAACCAGGATTTTGATAGAACTCTGGGTAAAGACTTACATCAGACACCTTTAGAGGTAACCAATAATGCTTTGATGTAAAATTACGCTCGATGATAAGCTCTTCTCTCATATTGATAATGCGATTTTGAGAAGGATCATCAGCATTGAAATTACCAGCTCTATCAAACTCATAAGAAGTTTTGATATTGTATGGGAATTCTGTCAATAACAACCAACGTCTTAAATCATTGAATCTATGACTTTCAAAAGCAAGTTCTACAGCTCGCTCACGTCTAAGTTCTCCTAAAAAGCTATTAACCGAACCAAGAAATTTGTCGTGTACACCAACCATTCCTGCTCTTGTTCGAATAACATTTACAGCTTCTACAGGTGTTTTACCAAATGTAGCAGATGTCGCACCTAGGCTATTGTATCCCATCAAAGCAGCTTCAGCATACATTAAATAAACATCAGCAAGCCTCATATAAGGTACATTAATATGCAATGATGATCCCCAGTCGTAAGCTCTATCATATTTGTTTGCAGTCAAAGGAGAAAATTTACGAGAAGCATAACCAGAAAGACTCCCTGTAACTACCTCTCTATAACTACCACCTCTATGCAAATTTGCAAATCTATTGTATTCTTCATTAGGGTCTGGTATTGAACCTTGAACCACCTTTACACCATCATAGACAATAGTAGCATAGAATCTTGGGTCTCTTCCTCTCCATGGATGGTTAGGGTCATATCCAGATTCAGCATCCGCTCTCGTCACATCGGAAGGTAAGGGCAGACCATTTGCCATACCAAAATTAGCATGAACATAATTTGCTGTAGGATAATAATTGGTAGGGTCTCCTTCATCCATGAAAGTAGGCTTATATTGTTTGGATATCCTCCAATTTGTACCATTTGCAGAATAATAAGTAGATCTAAATATAGCCTCTGTTCCACCAGCCAAACTCCAATTTTGACCAGTAGTGTAGAAATTATTATGATACCTTTCAAATGGGAGTAGAGCATATTGAGTTTCTCCTGATTCAACTAATTGCAAAAGCTCTCCAAAGGCATCAGCTGCTTTTCTAGCATACTCTTGATGATAAGTTTGACTTCCTGTAGATACAGAATTCATAAGTGGACTGGCTGCATATAAGTAATTCTTTCCCAAATAACCCAAAGCCATTATCTTATTGATTCGAAGTTGATTTTTATTCAAAGTTTTTTGACCTGTTGGAGTCAAATCCCAATTGATTGGTAATAATCTTGCTGCTCTTTCAAAATCAAGTGCAGCCTTTTCCGCACATTCATGATAGCTTAGACGAGGTAAGGTAAGCTGCTCATCACTTGGCAAAACTCTATCAACATAGGGTAATCCCCCAAAATACTGGATCAACATAAAATGAAACCATCCTCTAAAAAAGAGCAACTGACCTTCTATCATTTGTCTCTCCTCCGGAGTAGCAACTATCATCATAGAAAGATTCTCTAATCCCATGTTAGCTTTACGGATTCCATACCACGCTAATGGCCAAAGTCCTTTGTTGTGATGATCTCTATTGGTATTTGCTGATGGAGCATCTAGCCAACCTGTATTGCCAGCTCCATTTTCAACCTGCCATCTCCAAAAGTTTCCCCTATCTACTGCATACGAAAATGTGAAAGTGCCTGCCGTTGACTCTATTTCATCTTCACCCCAATTGAATGAACTTACCCAGTTAGAAAGGGTGAAGTTTGGTATACAATGATATAGCTCTTCCACATAGCCTTGAAAATTCGCATAGTTTTGGAAAGCTTGTTCCTCAGAAATAATTGAGTCGGGAGTTCTCTCCAAGTAATCTTCACAAGAAGAAATGGATAGAAAGGTTGATAAACAAATAGCACCTTTCAATAATACTTTTATATAATTTTTCATTTTAATGACTCGCTTAGAATGTTACATTTAGACCTAAGTTGATCCTTCTTATCGTTGGATAAGCACCTTGCCAAGATGGCCCGCCAAAATTAGACTCTCTATCATCTGGCATTTTAGTCCATAGCAATAGATTATTACCGTTTACATATACCCTCATATTGCCCATTCCAAAGCTTCTAACAACTTCAGGTTTGAAATTATAAGCAATCTCAGCATTCTTCAATCTCAAGTAAGATCCATCAAACAAATACCTTGGGCCATAGTTAAAATTGGAGGGCTGAGATCTCCATCTAGGTAATGGAGAATCTGCATTTGGATTGTCTTTAGTCCAATATTCTCCTTCGTCATAAACTAAATTCAAACCATTGTTTAAGCTTCCCAAGGCCACATCTCTAGTGACATTATTCACGCCATAGAATTGCACGAAGAGGCTTAGACCTTTCCATTCTATGCCAAGATTGGTATTGTAAGTATTTTGAGGTACGCCAGAAAATCCATATGGAGCAGAATCAAAATCATCTACTACGCCATCACCGTTAAAATCTGCGATGAAATAGTTACCTGGTAATTTTGCTAAATCATTGGTATTATGCTGAGGGCTTCCATAAAGTTCGTCCCATGTATTGTAAAATCCAGCACTAATATGGCTTCTATATTGCCCGAGTTGAAAACCTGCTTGTTTTTGATAATCAGGCCTTAGAAAAGGATCATCTCTCTTTATCACTTGATCTATCGCATGAGTCATTGCAAAGTCTCCCCATACTCTAACACCACTATTCAATGTGCGATTAAATCCAACCATTAATTCATATCCTGTAGTTTCTACTCTACCAAGATTGGCAGCGGGAGCATTTGCACCATAATAGGATGGTACAGAACGTCCAGTAGTCATAAGAATATCTACCCTATTGTCCTTGAACCAATCTACACTACCATGAATTAATCCGCGAAGAAACCTGAATTCTGTTCCAAAATTATACTTGTAAACAGTTTCCCATTTTACATTTGGGTTACCAATTGCATTTTGTCTAAACCAAGTGAAAGGACTATTTTCTCCAGATTCCCCAATGACTCCCATTTGAGAATTACCATTGAATAACCACTCATCCATGAATAAGAATCTACCCCCAATATTATCATCTCCAACTTCTCCGTAAGAACCTCTAACTTTTAAGACATCTATGAAAGATAAGTCTTTCATAAAATTCTCTTCGGATATATTCCAGCCTAAACCACCTGAAGAGAAGAATGCAAAACGATTTTCAACTGAAAATTTTTCTGAACCATTATAAGCACCATTATACTCGATTAGGTATTTACTTTTGTAGTCATATGCTGCTCTAAAAACCCAGTCTTCTCTATAAGAAGGAATGATACTTCCTCTAGCATCTTCTTGTCTACTTAAAAGACCCATTGCGGAGAAATTATGTATACCATCTATACTTTTTGCATAATTAAGCTGCATTTGATAGAATAACCTTCTTTGAGATTGATTATTATTCACTGTTCCTGCTGCATGATTCCAAGTTATAGCTTCGACAAAGTCAAATCTTGTATTTCCGTCAAGAATATTCCTAAAAATGGCCTCTCCAGTTAAAGGATTGATCCATTTTGTGTTAGGGTTATTATACAGATCATTTATTCCTCTATTATCCTCTTGAAAAGAATTATCTACTGCTAAGGTTCCTCTGAAATTTAACCCTTTTAGCACCATACCCAGATCTTGTTCTAAAACAAAATTGGTAGATAACATAGTCGTTGTGATCTTGTTTGTCCCACTAATGGCAAGATTCAGTAAAGAGTTTGTTACTGCGTAATCATCAGGAATATAAGTACCGTAAGATCCATCAGAATATCTAGGTAAAAACGCATCAGGTGGACTCCTATAGACTGAATTCCAATATCCTTCAGGAAAATTATAGGACCATGGTTGTTGACGAACACCATAAGAACCCCCTAAATTCACTCCTAATTTAGTAGTAGGAGTCAATTGAAAATCAAGATTACTCCTAAAATTAATCCTGTCAAAATTAAAACCTGCTTGATAGCCTCTTCCAGTTTCGAATTCTCTAAACAAATCACCTTCATGCTGATAATCGATGCTTGAGAAATACTTAACGAAATCTGTCCCTCCTCTTATCGCAACATTGGCATTGTAGGCCATTGCCTGATCCTTGAAAACTACATCTTGCCAGTTGACATTCGGATATCTTTCCATTTCTTCCAAGTTAGCTGGGTAACGATACTTGCGCCTCATCTCTTCTGGAATCATCTCTGCCCAGCTGTTTGGACTTAAAGAAAGTTCTCTTTCAATGGCCTGATTTCTTACTCCTATGGCGTCATAGGAATCCATTTTACCTGGTAGTTTGGATACTGATTTTACAGTAGAACTGAAATTAGCAGAAATTTCAGCTTTTCCTTCTCTACCTCTTTTTGTAGTTACTATGATTACACCGTTTGCTCCACGGGATCCAAATACTGCGGTAGCTGATGCATCTTTCAATACAGAAATTGATTCAACCGAAGCAATATCCATTTGATTAAAAAATTCCGGACGTTCAACTCCATCAACTAATATTAATGGTGAGTTGCCATTCCAGCTATTCTGTCCACGTATTACAATTTGAGGCATTTCTTGACCTGGAATCCCAACACTCGAAGTCGTAATCACACCAGGAAGGTTACCTGTAAGTGCTTGTCCAACGTTTGAAACACCTCCAGCTCTTTGAAGAACCTCACCTTTAGTTTGAACTACTGAACCAACTACAGTTTCTCTCTTTTGCTCAGCATAACCGACTACCACAATCTCGTCTAAGGAGGTTTCATCTTCATTTAAACTAATGTTATAAACTGTATTGCTTTGACCAATTACTATTTCTCTTGATTTGTATCCAATAAAACTAAATACCAAAACATCGCCTGGCTCAACATTAATACTGTATTCGCCATCTATACCAGTAGCAACACCTCTAGTAGTACCTTTGACAAGGACAGTTACACCTGGAATTGGTAAACCATCTCTTGCATCAGTAACAACTCCAGTGATTTGAGCAATTTTTAAATTTATTGAAGCATTGGTTAAGATTGATAAATTACTATTGGTTCTTGGTAGACCGAGAGCAGTTTTTTCATTACCAACAATCTTTCCTGAATTAGAAAGTATTTTAGTGTCGGTTTTTTCATTTGACTTGTCTGAAGTTACACTTTTTCGCTCCTCTTTGCTTGAAATTCCGTTTGCAAAGTCATTCAATATATTGAAATCTACAGTTGAAGTGGATTCTTCTGCTATTGAATGTACATTGGCATTATTTGCTTCTGTGCGATTTGGCAAACTCAGTAAGAGTGACACCATCATCACACCAGTAATCCTCCCAATTGTTGTGGAGTATCGCCTATGTAAATTTTTATTCATACTAATTGATTTTTCTTTTTTAAAGGTTTATTGATTTTTATTCAAAATCTGTACTGCTGGGTGGGAGTCAATCCCCCCTTCTCAAAAGAAAATTAACTGGAGTTTTTGTATTTAAGCATTGTTTTTAGGTTATGGGTTAAACTATCAATTGAATATTACATTCAAGTGCATTACTTCCTGCCTGGAGCATGCGTATATAGCGGGCAGAAACTCCTAAATTCACATTGTATTGAAATGGAACTTAATTGCTTGAAGTAGACTTGAGCCGAGAAACTATTTGAGGCCTGTGGTTTACTGAACATGGCAGTTTTAAAAAATTATCTGAGAAGATAATGAAACCGATTTCAGTTCAAGAAAAGAGTATAGTAAAGTATGTTTCATAAATTTTGGGTTTTGTGGTAAATGACTAAATCAAATATAAAAATCCTTTTTGAAATTAAACAATTTGCACATAAGACACATTTGCTTGATTTACAAATACTTATATTTAATGTTTTGTTTACTAGAATGCATTTTTTAATCAAAAAAGTGCCAAATTGAGCAAATTAGGCACATTCCTGTATACCTCATATAATCATTTCATTTCGCTTAGATGAACTAATTGATTTACAGACACTTATAATATTTTTCACATAATTTTTTTTTCGTGATTATTTTTAAAATAATAGCAATACCAATTTATAAATAAGGGAATAAGCAACACCAACAAACTATTATTCTATAAAATCCATTTATATAGTGTATAATATGGTTGATCAATATGAAGCCATGTCATTTCAAAATATCACAGAGAATTTGTTATCAAATTCAATTAAAAAATCAAACTTTTGCTATAATTTTTTAAAGCATTGGAATGAGTACTACGCAGTTTTATTATCCAAATCAACTCTAAAAAAAAATCGATTTCATTAGATTAAATGAATGATGATAAAAACCTCAAACAACTATCCTAAGATGTTTTGTTAAGCTAAAAAAATTAAAAATCACTCAGGGAAATAAGGGGATGTATAAAATAATCTATCTGAAATCGTGCTGAAATGGTGAAGCAGGAATACCAATAGCATTTATCAAATTTGCAGTGTGGGGGTTGTTTGCCCATGCATATCTAATAGATTCAGGTATTTGGCCTTTATTCAAAGGGATTATGACTTTAGAATTACCTACCAGTTTTGCGTTGGTAACCCAATCATAATTTTCTCCATCAATGCTAATCGAAAAACCTGCAACCTTTTGATTATCTAGTGTTTGCAATCCTCTCCCAACTTCGGTAAACTCCAAGATGATACTCCTTTTAGTTTTCTCTACATTCTTCAACAATGGACCCGAAAATGGCCCATTTGATTCATTATAAGCGATCTTATAAGCTTGCAACGCAAGCCTATCACCTACTGTCTTTTTATCCAGAGGGTGAATATCATTTGCTTCTCCTACATCAATCGTAATCGCCAAACCTACATTGGAGTACTTCAGGGCTTTCCGTTGTACATTCCGCATTTCTGCCCAGGCACTTTCTTGAGGTAGTTCCGATGTTTCCATAAAATTAGGAAGCTGTACCAAAATAAAAGGAAGGTCTTGGTCAGACCATGAACTTCTCCAGCTATGCAACAAAGCATTTAATTGCTTTTCATATTTGGTTGCTTGCCCTACGTTGGATTCTCCTTGATACCATAGCACCCCTTGAATTGTCATAGATTGAAGCGGTGCTATCATGGCATTATACAATCCCATTGGCTTGAACCTAACAGCTGTTTGTCTTGGTGCAGGACGTGAAGTCGCACCAACTTGATAAAGCCAATCAGTACTTAAATCTATAATGGTATCTCCAATTTCTAAACGATAAGGTTTATCCTTCACAAAGCCTCCTCTTCCGCTTTCATTGACGATTCTCACGACTAAGGTATTCTTACCGAATTTCAATACTTCCTTAGGCACATCATATCTCCTAGGCGGATATTGATAGCTTGTGCTACCCACCAGTACTCCATTGACGTAAGCTTGATCACTATCTATCAATGTACCTAACAGTAATCTTGCTCTTTGACCAATAAAATCATCATCTATATTGAACTCTTTTCTGAACCAATATACACCATTGACTGGTCTACCATTCTCAGTAGGCCAGAGACCCACTTCATCCATGCTAAGCCAGTTTTTTGGCTGAAAATGCTCATCATACCAAGGGATTTGACCATCCTGCAATCCTAGATCATTTTGATTTAATGCAGTTCTCCATTCATTCATCTTATCCCGATCATTGGTCTCAATCTCTTCAATGATTCCAGGTTTTTGAAAATGGAGTGCTTCTTCATGATCTTTAGGGAATTCTCTTAATGCATCTTCACTCAACCATGCCTCAATCGGGGATCCACCTACACTTGCATTGATCATTCCAACTGCCAATCCATATTTATTGCTTATGTTCTTTGCAAAAAAATAACTGACTGCTGCGATACTTTTTATAGATTCAGGAGTCACAGACACCCATTTGCCACCTTTTAGGTCTTCTTTTATACCTATGAAACTATAATCATCAGGTACATCAAAATACCTAATCAAATTATTATCTGGAGCTATAAATTCCTCGGGGAACATTGGCTCTATGCGTTCCATAGTAGTCTCCATATTAGACTGTCCAGAACATACCCATACTTCTCCTATCCAAATATCTTGTATCACTTTTTCATCGCCATTCGAAGAAATTATCATCTCAAATGGCCCTCCAGCATTTTTGGTAGGTAAAACCAAATGCCACCGACCATCCTGATCCGCCTTTGCTTCAAAATCTACTTGATCAAAACTAACCTTAACAACAGCCTTAGCATCCGCCCAGCCCCAAATATTCACATCCGCATTACGCTGGATCACCATGCCATTGCTGATTAGTTTTGGTAGTTTTAATTGGGCAATAGAGTGATTACAAATACTAAAGCCGAACAATAGAATAAGCAAAAATTTGTTTAATGTGGCGTTCATTTTGGGTCAATCATGAATTATAAATTCTACTTTGTACTTACCAACTAATGCAGACGAAGTACGAAGCCCTAAACTTGATAATAAATTCCCTAAAATACAACCGATTTCATTTTTATAGGGGTAACTTTTCTTCTTTAGGAGGACAGTAAAACAAAATTTAAAATTTCAATCTGTATTATTACCAATAACATACATGAAATTACGCCACAAACACAGATAATTTAAATTTGCATCTCAAACAATAAAAATACCTAAAATTAAAATTGTCAACTAACCTTAATTTTAGTACCTTGAAATCGATTTCAAATTTTTCGTTTTTATTCAAAAAAATCAATTTGAATCTGACCCAAAATTACCCAGATGAAGTATATCGCTTTGATCATATCATTTTTCTTAATTACTACTGAATCCTTTGCCCAATTTCCCACTATCGGCAAGGAGTTTTGGGTAGGGTACATGGCTAACAATGGAAGCCCTGGAGCAATGGACGTAGGTTCTGTTTTGATTTCTGCATATGAACCAACTACTGGAGAGATCATTTACAATGGAGTAATCATTCCATTTGAATTAGGAATTGGCGAAAATTACACCCACGTTTTTGATGAATTTGACGCATTGCATAGAAATAGTGAGGTCATTGACAGTAAAAGTATCTATATACATGCTTCAGGAAAAATTAGCGTGCATGCATTCAATGAGCGTACTATAAACCATAGAAGTACAGACGGAACAATTATATTACCTTCGACTAGCCTAGGCAAGGACTATTATATAACCTCTCATTATGAAACTGTGTCAGGTTCTGAAACTACAGATGGTCAAAACTTGAACAATGAAAGTGCATTTTTGATCATTGCTATTGAGAACAATACAAGGGTGGAGATTCAATATGCAAGAGGTACTGATGACATTCCTTTTCCAGCACCATTTACAATTGAGCTTGATGCTGGCGAAACATATCAAGTGCTAAAAAAATATGATATGACAGGTACAAGGGTACGTGTAATTGGAGATAATGCTGCAGATTGTAACAATATTGCAGTTTTTGGTGGGAACAAATGGACAGCTGTTGGAAATTGCGGAGAACAAAATGATCATTTGTTCCAACAAATGTACCCGATAAGCACTTGGGGGACATCATTTACACACATTTCTCTAGCACAAAGAACATCTGGAGAGCTACTCAAAATTGTCTCATCACAACCTAATACCCAAGTGGAGGTAAATGGTGATTTATACAATATCAATCAAGCAGGAAGCTATGTTTCCATACCTATTGGCCCAGATCAAACTGCATCAGTAAATAGTAATAATCCAATTTCGGTGACTGTATTTGCTAGAAGCCAAGCTTGTAATTCAGCTGGGTCTAATCCAAACATTGGTGACCCCTTTATGATAACTTATCAAGCAAATAATCAATTGCTTTATGAATCATATTTTAGACCGCTAACAGATAGAAGTAATATTCCGATTCACCATCTGAACTTAATTACCAAAACAGCTTCAACGAATCAAACCATATTAAATGGGGAAAATATTGGAAATGAATTTAATCCAGTCCCTTTCAACCCCGAATATGCTTACGCAAGAATTACTCTTGAAGAATTAGACTATCATTTGACAAACCCTGATGGATTTATTGGGTATGTATATGGATTTGGAAACTTAGATTCCTACGGCTTCTCTCTAGGAGCAAATTTTGACAATTTAGAGTTTGAAGTCGATAGTGAATATGATTTTGAAGTATTTGGTGAAAAAGTTGCGTGTCTAAATTCAGAGGGGACATGGACAATCGAACCATCAAATGAGAGATTTACCTATTTCCTTTGGAACTTTGGTGATGGATCGGATATCAAAGAAGGCCAGACCGTATCTCATACTTATGAATCTCCCGGCACTTATGAAGTAATGGTTACAGCGTCAATTAGTCCAAATAGCTGTGAAGATCAGGAGAATGTGTTCTTCGAACTCACAGTAGAATCCCTTAATGGAGAAGTAACTGGTCCCGAAATCTCTTGTCCTAACATTGAATTCTTAACCTATACTTTTGATGCCTATCGTGATTTTGATCGAGTAGAGTGGCTCATATCTGGTGGCACAATTAGCAATATAGAAGACTATAGTGCAACAGTAAACTGGGGAGATTCAAATGATGAAGCATGGATTAAAGCCATCCCATTCTCTCCTTTGGGATGCCCAGGAGATACTATAGAATATCGTGTGAAAATCTTAGAGAAACTTGAACCCAAAGCACCTCTGGGCTTTGAGGCAATCTGCTTTGATCAATCAGTTACTTATGAATACAGCGTAGCTGAAGAAGTTTCTGGTAGAAATTATCAATGGTTTATCAATGGAGGAGAAATCGTATCACAAGATAACTTACCAACTATAGAGGTGAACTGGTCAACACCTGGAATAACTGGAGAAATTTGGTATCAAGAAGTGAGCAGTACGAATCAATCCTGTGAAGGTACTTCTGATCCACTTTTTGTGGATGTATGGAATGCTTTTGCTTTAGAAAATATCACAATCATTGATCAGTTCTGCTCAGGGCAAGATCGCGGAGTGATTGAAATCTCTGTATCTGGTGGAATTCCACCATTCAACTATAGGTGGCATGAAATCCCAGGTTTAAGTGAGAACAAGGCTTCAAACTTAGCTCCAGGCCTCTATTCAGTAACTATATCGGATCAAAATGGCTGTCAAATATCATTGAATGATCTTGAAATAAACGCAAGTCCAAGCATATTGGTCTCTCCAATTACCACTATTCAAACAAGCTGCCATGACAGTAGCGATGGTTTACATATTTTTGAAATTGAGGAGGGACTTGGTCCATTTAGGGTAGAGAATGCTAGCTTTGAGAATAACCAATGGATTTTGGAGGGGTTAAGTTCAGGTAATCATGAAATCGTCATTTATGATAACAACGAATGTAGTATTACCCATAGATTTTTCGTAGGATCACCAAGCCCATTGGTTGTAAATATTGAAATCGACAAATTGACTTGCCCCAATGAATCCACTGGAAAGTTGTCAGCCACTGCATCTGGCGGTAGTGCTCCTTATGAATTCACTTGGATAGAGGCCAATGCAATAGGTCGAACCCTATCAAATGTACCAATTGGCAGCTACACCGTATCAGTCAAAGATGCAAATGGTTGTGAGGTTATCACCACAACAACAATGTCAGAAGCAGACCCAGTTGTTAGACTTGCTACGGGATTAAATCCGACAGAAGAACTATTTGAACCAATTTCCGATTGCCCTCTTACTTTTCAAATGTATATCTACAACAGATGGGGGGAGTTAGTTTACTCAGGAAACAGCGGATGGGACGGTACCTTAAAAGGAAAAAATATAGCTGGAGGGACTTATGCATATAAGGTGGAATACTTTTACCTCAAAGATGGATTACAAATGCGAAATGTAACTAATGGTTCGGTGACCATTATCCAATAAAAAAGCAGAGGAATTTCCTCTGCTCTTTATATGAAAACTAAACCAACTATTATTTAACTACCACAATTAGAACAAAAATACTATAAAAAAATAATTTTCAAAATATTTAAAGAAAAAGGTATACAAAGACCTACTTTTTGTTACTGACTTTGTATAAAATCCCTAGTGCTAATGCTTGTGAATATTGAATTCCCGGATCCATGTCAATATCATAAACATTGATACTGGTAAATGTCACATCTACAAACCTAGTAATCTTTGCAATAAGCATCAGGTCCAATCTGTGATCAATTGTCTTGAATGCCAAAGTCTCATAATTGGCAAACATCTGATACCTGGTCTTGATTGATAAATTATCGGTAATATCCTTATCGTAAGTAGCAAAAAGCTGTAAAGCCAACCATTCTGTCCTTACTGTCTGGCCTATGGGTACACCATAATTATTGGGAACATTTGTACTTACATTTGGGTCAGTTACAAAAGTAAAGCGTGGTGAAAATGGTGCTATTCTCAGCGCAAATTCTTTGTTTGGCTTATACTCCATACCAAATGCTGTAGTCAAAAATGCAGGAGAAAAAAAACCAGATATCAAAGTTGTTTGGTCTGCTGGTCCATACTCAAATCCATCACTGAATTGTGTAAGAAAGTTCACCGAACTAAAATATGACCAACTACCTCCAGTTTTGTATCCTATTTTAGAATCGAAGAAAATCCTATCATTTGATTTTCGGAATTCTTGTCCTTCATTTTTTACAATGCCATATATTAACTCAGCTTGATTATCCCATGACCATTTACCTTTGGCATAATTCGCTTTTCCTGTAACTAATGTACCAAAAGCAACTGAGTTGACTCCCCCTGCCTTCCAATTCCCACTAAATGCTGCCTGATTAAAATTAAGTCCTGCACTAAACTCTGACTGCCAATAGGTCGTATCTTTAACCAATTCACTTGCCAGTGAATCTAAGGTTTGTGCCTGTACATTACATACCATTGCCAAGGCGAATACATAAATAAACAAATGTTTCATCGATATAAGTTATAGTTAAAATAAATGCTAATATTCAATCTCAACAGTTTGAGAAAGCATTTTAGATTCATGATTCAAAATTGAGGATTTTATATGCTTATTCAAACATTCTAATCGTTTTATCTTAAAAGTGCAACTATGAACATCAAGAAATTTATATTATTCATTAGCTTATCTGGCTTATTTTTCTCTTGTAGCTCCATTGAGCTTTTCAAAGAAAGAGTTGAACAAAAACCTTACAAAGAAAATAAGACTTTCGTAATCGTCAACAAGGAAGTTGCTATTCATGGCTTTGAGGATGTATTGATGAATGAAAAAATCATCAATCAGATTGAAAGAAACATGCAAAACCTAGGTCTCACTTATGACAAAGAAAGACCTGACGTAGTGATTAGATTCAGTTCCAATGAGGATCCTAGACAAAAGGACGTTTATCAAAACCAATTTCCTATGTGGGGAATGCGTGTATGGGATCCGTGGATGTTTGATCCCAGATTTATGAATCGTGGAAACATGGTCTCCACCAAAGATTATGAGCTCATTCAATTGATTATAGATTTCATAGATCCCAAGCAAGACAAAATGCTAATGACTATCACCGCAGTATCAGAAGCCTCTTCCCAAAAATCAAAACAAAAGAAACTTATCAAATCAGTAGATAAAATAATTGATGCATACGATCAGCATATGAAGAATTCTTAAAATAGTATTCATCATAAGCCGTAAATCTAAAATTAGAATTCTCCAAAAATATCTTGAAAAGTTATTTGTTTAGAAAAATAAAATAATTAATTTTGAATGTATATTAATGTATTTTAAAATAAATTTTCTGCACTTGAAATGTTAAAAATCGTTTTAATAGATGATGATCCAATTAGCACTTTTATCACTGAAAAGCTAATAACCAAATACATCAAAGAGCCTTGTAGGTTTTTCAAGTTTGAAAATGCCACCGATGCACTTCAAGACTTAAATGAAATCCATCCCAATTATCTATTTTTGGATATTAATATGCCAGAAATGACAGGTTGGGACTTTCTCGAGGAGTTTTCCCCAGCTGATTATCAACCCGAGATATACATTCTCAGCAGTTCTGTAGATGAAAAAGATATTAATAAAGCCAATAATTATAGTTTGGTAAAAAAATACCTTTCTAAGCCATTGGTTAATAAATACATAAAAACGATTTTCAATTAAAAAATTTGTTCCATTCAAAAGAGAAAACTTTTATATCATCATCTTTATTTATCATAGTGATAAATGAATCTGATTATACGCTTTTTTGCCAGCAACTTCAATTCATTGGCTCAACAGGTTGTTAATGGTCAATATCCATAAGTATCCAATATCAATTTATATCGGAAGTTAGATAAATCGGAATTTTGTAATGTTATTGGCAAAGTTCCGTATATCCATAATTTTTTATCTATACCTGAAACATTCCAAAACTTACCAAGTTTATTTCCCACCAAACGGAAAATATTTTAGGTTATTGAAAATCAATGACTATTAATAAGAATAAAAAAATATTAGAGGCTAACTATTGATGTAAATAAAAATTTTCCAGTATTTAGCATAGTGTAATCCAATGCATATATAAGAAACTTAATCAACAGCATATTATGGACGATTTTGAAGATGAATTTGATGAATTTGAAGACTTCGAGGATGATGATGAATTTTCCGAAGAGTTCCAAGACGAAGTTTATGATCTAGATGAAGACACAGAACTGATCGATGATGGAATTCTAGATTTCGATGATGATGAACTCGATGGACTCGATGAAGACTTCGATGACTTTGAGGATGATGATTTCGACGACGAAATTGACTAACAGAACCAATTCAAGGCGAGATTGAATCAAATCTCGCTTTTTTTTATTACTACTTTGATGACTTAGTTCTGTGTAGTATCTTGCATCCAAATTAAAAAGACAACTGATCAAATCAATATACTATGTTATTACAAATATTCAATTCGCCTATTGCTCCTGGAGCTCAAGCTTTTCTACTCATTGTATGCATTTTGATAGGACTTGGAGCTGGTATCACAGCCATAGATGTAAGAAGTACGCTATTCAAAAAGTCAAATAAAGAAGACAATCATTAATCATTCTTGTTCTACTTAAGACCTGTAAAACAGTCCAAATAAAACAAATAAAAAAGAGGCTCAAATTAGAGCCTCTTTTTTTAATGTACATTCCCCATCAATTTTTTAATTGGTTTACTAATCAAAAAAAGTAAAAGCGCTGCACCTAGAGCTGTAGCTACGATCATTAAGTACTGGCTTGGCATAGCTTGAATAGCTTCTTCACTTCCTCCACTCACCTCACCTGCTATTTTCCCAGCGATCAAATTCCCCAAAGCAACAGAAATAAACCACATCCCCATCATCTGACCTTGATACTTTTTGGGAGCTAGCTTGGTAGTCAAACTCAATCCAACAGGGCTCAAACTCAACTCACCAAAAGTGTGCAACATGTAAGTAAACACTAACCAAGTTGGAGCAGCAAGCTCACCAGAGGCAGCGATCTTAGCTGCAAAATACATCACCAAAAACCCTAAACCTAAGAGCAAAAGTCCAAAAGTAAACTTTAGAGGTGAACTTGGCTCAAGGTTTCTTCGACCTAGCCAAACCCACATTGCACCGAATATTGGTGCAAAAATAATGATAAACATGGAATTTACGGACTGAAAATATCCTGTAGGAATCTCCCAATTCAAAAAGTTTCTATCAGTAAACCTTTCTGCAAACAAATTCAAAGTTGAACCAGCTTGCTCAAATCCAGACCAGAAAAGTGCTGAAAATATGATCACAAAAACCAGCGCAAATGTTTTCTTTTTCTCATCTGCATTCAAACCCCCAAACATAAAAATAAAAGCAAAATATACTAGGGTTACAATTCCGATAATGTTATATGCCCAATTGGAAATTTGAATAGCATCAATGCTAACCACTCCCATAAAAAACAGACTGATCAAAATTGTAGCAGCAACAGCTGCCAGTGTAGTAAACTTGATGAGCTTATTTCTCGATTCGACCTCTTCTGGTGTAATTGCTGCCACTGGCTCTCCTTTGCCATTCAAGTAATGCCCTGTAGCCTTATATTGTACCAATCCAATAAGCATGCCCAAGCCTGCAAGACCAAAACCCAAATGCCAATCATAAACTGCCAGTGTAGAACAGGCAATAGGCGCTATGAAAGCCCCAATATTGATTCCCATATAAAAGATTGAAAAACCCGCATCCCTTTTGCTACTACCATCTGGATACAATTGTCCCACAATAGAGCTTATATTAGGCTTCAAAAGACCTGTACCCACAACGATTAAGACTAATCCCAGAAAAAAGGAATTGATGTCTAATGCGCTCAATTCAGTAGAATTCCCTACAGCATGATCTCCAATCAAACTCATTAATCCCGGAAGTGCCATTGTAAAGTGACCAATAGTAATGATGATTCCACCGTACCAAACTGATCTTTTCAATCCAAAAATCCTATCTGCTACCCAGCCTCCTGGTAAAGCCAGCAAGTATACCCCCATGGTATAAAGTCCATAAATAGCTCCACTGGTACGATCATCAAATCCCATCCCACCACTCAATACTGGTGTGGTCATGAATAAAATCAATAAAGCTCGCATCCCATAGTAGCTGAACCTTTCCCACATTTCAGTAAAAAAGAGTGTCATAAGTCCCTTAGGATGACCAAAAACCGTAGGCCCATCCAATAAATTCTGACCGACTGATTTCATTGCGTCATTTGGCAGTTTTTCCAATTCTTTTAATTATTTAAGGTTGAAACTTTCTTCCTATTGTATTACATCATTTTGTCCGTAATACAATTTTTAGATTTAAAAGCTAGCTACAATTCAATCCTGATAAATGGGGATTTATCATCATCCAGAACACAAGATCATCAACAAAATTGAAAATGAAGCCTCCCAATTATCCATGTAGCCTGACTCATAAAACTGTTACATATTACAGCTACAATGATAAGTGTTTTTTTTGAATTATAATTTTTACCTACCTACTGAATCCCTCCTACCTTTTATAACACTTGCTGATTTTCTCAAAATTATCCTAGGTGAGATTTTCACTCCTAAAAAAAGATCAATTGAATCTGAATACAAAAAGTGTAAATACAACACGTAATGAGTTAAGGGGTTAAAGAAACTAAATCCGATTACGTAATCGATTGCAATGTAAAAAAAAGCACTTTTTTGAAAAATTAGAATTCATATTTCCATATCTTTGGCTTCTGAAATAACCCAAATAAAACAACATGACAATGCAAGAACTAGAGCTCAAATCAGCTGGTAAAAGCTTAATTGGGCTTGGCATCCATCACGCTTCCAACACACATTGGAACTTAAGTCCTGCCGAATTGGTAGAGCATGCACTCAAAAATCAGGAAGCAGTGCTCACAGATACTGGAGCACTTATGGCAGATACTGGTAAATTCACAGGAAGATCTCCAAAGGATAGGTATATCGTCAAAGATCACAATACATCCAATACAGTGTGGTGGGGAGATGTCAATATACCATTCGAAGAGGCAAAATTTGATGCTTTATACCATAAAATGATCGACTTTTTGGCTGACAAAAACTTGTATGTCAGAGAAGCTTTTGCTGGTTCAGACGCCAAGTATAGGCTTAACCTTACCATTGTCAACACTTTGGCATGGCAGAATCTTTTTTGCTACAACATGTTCTTGAGACCTACTGAAAATGATTTAGAAAATTTCGAATCAGATTTTACAATCATTTGTGTGCCAGAATTTGAAGCAGAACCTTCGATCGATGGGACACGACAAAAAAACTTTGCAATCATAAATCTCACCAAAAGAATCATTCTGATAGGCGGTACTGGCTATGCTGGTGAAATGAAAAAAGGTATATTTTCAGTCTTGAACTACATCCTTCCACACGAGCATGGAGTACTCTCCATGCATTGCTCTGCAAATGTTGGGAAAGATGGTGATACGGCTATCTTTTTTGGCCTTTCAGGCACAGGAAAGACGACTTTGTCAGCTGATCCTCATAGAGGACTCATTGGAGATGATGAGCACGGATGGACAGAAGATACTGTGTTTAATTTCGAAGGGGGTTGTTATGCAAAAGTTATAGATTTAAGCAGAGAAAAAGAACCAGAAATATGGGATGCTATTAAGTTTGGGGCTATTGTAGAAAACACGCGATTTGTAAAAGGTACAAGAACTGTAGATTATAGCAACTCTGAGGTAACAGAAAACACCAGAACAGCATACCCTATACATCACATCCAGAATGCTATTATCCCATCTCTTTCTGGAATCCCTAAAAACATCTTTTTCCTCACAGCAGATGCATTTGGGGTTATTCCCCCAATTTCAAAATTGAATAAAAGTCAGGCAATGTATCATTTTATATCTGGATATACAGCCAAAGTAGCAGGTACTGAAGTTGGAGTAACTGAACCTAGCACCACATTTTCAGCATGTTTTGGAGCAGCTTTCCTACCCCTACACCCTACCAAGTATGCACAGCTCTTTGGTGAGAAAATGGAAAAACATCAGGTAAATGTTTGGCTCATCAATACAGGCTGGACTGGTGGGCCTTATGGAATTGGAAGCAGAATGAAGCTCAAGTATACCAGAGCTATGATTTCTGCCGCACTTGAAGGTCATTTAGATGACGTAAACTATAGAAAACATAGCGTCTTTGGGGTATCTATACCTGAGACATGTCCAAATGTCCCCTATGAAGTCTTGAGCCCAAGAGCAACTTGGGAAGACAAAAATGCGTACGATATCAAAGCAAGAGAACTTGGAGCTGCCTTTATCGCAAACTTTGAAAAGTACAAAGATTTCGCAACTGAGGATATCTTAGCAGGATCTCCAAACCTATAAACGATTGACCCTATTTCATATAAACCCAAGTAAAAGGAGTGCTCTCGCACTCCTTTTTGTGATTTATGCTACTTCAATTCTCTAAAGAATTGCTATTTTTGTCCAAACCTTATAAAAAATATGAAAACAGCAGAAATACATACCGTCAAAGGCGTGATGAAAGTGGAATTTTATGAAAATGACGCTCCAAAAACAGTAGAAAACTTTACGACTTTAGCAAAGAAAGGCTTTTATGATGGACTTACATTTCATAGAGTTATTCCAGACTTCGTTATTCAAGGCGGTTGCCCGAACGGAACTGGTACTGGAGGACCAGGTTACAAAATCGACTGTGAATTAACTGGAGACAATCAGTATCATGACAGAGGAGTACTTTCTATGGCTCATGCTGGAAGAAATACCGGAGGTTCCCAATTTTTTATCTGTCACAGCAGAAACAATACCAGTCACTTAGATAGAAATCACACCTGCTTCGGCAAAGTTGTAGAAGGGCTAGATGTAATCGATGACATTAGACCTGGGGATGCGATAGAAAAAATCATCATCCACGAAAATTAATATGAAAAAGACTTGGGGAAACTCAAGTCTTTTTTTTGGGAAGACTTTTTTATCAGCAAAAAATTCAGCAAAATCTAGAGTTTAATATCCTTCTCTCTAAAAAATCTTAATAATTCTGGAAAATCTGCTAAATCTGCTCATTAATTAAAAGGTTATGAAAATTGAATTTTATTATATAAATATATACTGAACGTTGCCAATAACATTACAAAATTCCGTTTTATCTAACTTCCGATATTAATCGATATTGGGTACTTAAGGATATTGACCATTAACACCCTGTTGAGCCAATGAATTGAAGTTGCTGGCAAAAAAGCGTATAATCAGATTTTATTAACATTTTCTGGCACACCCAAAGCACATCACAAGGCTGAAAGCCTTTTTTACACTATCCCAAGGCATCGCCTTGGACAGTTTCTTTCCACCTTGCGACTTACGCCCTGAAAGGGCAGTATACATCTTCCCTATACCACCGCTTCTTGCACCGTACACTTTTTCCATTCATTCACCTTTCAAGGCGCTATGAAGGCAAGAAGCTTAACACCCCAAGGCGATGCCTTGAGTTTTAAATATATTTCCCTTTCAGGGAAGTGCTACTTTTTGATTTTTGATATGATAAAGTTGACGCTATCAACCAAAGAGAGCCCCTGCAATGGTGGCAGTCATCATACAAGCCAACGTGGCAGCTAGAAGTGCCTGCATTCCAAGTTTTGAAAGGTTTCCTTGTTGATTCGGTGCAATGCTTCCTATGCCTCCCACTTGAATAGCTATAGAGCTGAAGTTAGAAAAACCACATAAAGCATAAGTAGCAATCACAATAGACTTCGGGGACAAGCTATCTCCTGCTTTCAATTCCGCTAAAGAAAGATATGCTACAAATTCGTTGATCACGGTCTTTTGACCTAAAAGTGAGCCTACGGCTAAAGTATCACTCCACTCCACTCCTATCACCCATGCAAAAAGTCTAAAAATCTGACCTAATATATATTCCAAAGAAAATCCACTAAACTGACCGTCTGTACTTGATACAACAAATGCATTAAGACCTGTCCAATCTCCAATCAAACCAGAAAGTAGGAAGTTCAAGGCCGCTATGACCGCAATAAATGCAAGTAGCATCCCTCCTACATTCAAGGCTAATTTCAAACCTTCTGACGCACCTATAGACATGGCGTCAATCAGGTTCACTCCCATATTCTCTTGATTGACTTCTAATTTATCATTGATATTTTCCTTATTGACTTCTGGTATCATGATCTTGGACATCACAATCGCAGCAGGTGCATTCATGATGCTTGCTCCTAAAAGATACGCTGCAAATCTACTTTGCTCCTCCAAGCTATCACCACCTAAAAAAGCTACATATCCAGCGAGTACTCCTCCAGCAATCGTTGCCATTCCTCCTGTCATCAGACACATAAGCTCGGACTTAGACATCGTAGGAATAAATGGTCTTACCAGCAATGGTGCTTCGGTCTGGCCCAAGAAAATGTTACCTGCGGCAGACAGTGACTCTGCACCTGAAAGCCTCATCGTCCGAGACATGATCCATGCAATCACAAAAACAACTTTCTGAAGTATTCCTAAATAGTATAATCCAGCAGATACAGTCGAGAAGAATATGATGGTAGGCAAAACCTGGAAGGCGAATATAAAACCAAAGGAATTGGTCGCTAAATCTCCAAAAATAAAGGTGGCTCCAGCTTCTGAAAAACTCAAAAACTTCACAAACCCCCTGCTAACTGTCGCAAAAATCTGAGCTACAAACTCAACCTTTGTGATCAAATATCCGAATACAGCCTGAAGAATCACTCCTATACCGACCAATCGCCAGTCAATCTTCTTTTTATTGGCCGAAAAAATAAACGCTACTAACAGTAATACTGCGATTCCAATAAGTCCTCTGAAATAATCCATTCAAGCAAATTCGGATAGGTTAATTAATTATTTTTTTATTTATCCGCTAAAGATAAATGATTTAAGCCAAAAAAGTACGATTTGATTGGATTGACTACAAAATCAAAAAAATAAAAAGACCCAACTTATAGCTGGGTCTTTCAATTGATTATACAAAAACTCTCAATGAATCAATTCCTTTTATTGATTTCATCTCTTATACGAGCTGCTTTTTCATAATCTTCATTACTGATAGCCAAATCTAACATTTGATTAAGCTTCTCTAAGCTGAAATCTTTCAAGCTATCTTTCGATTTTTTTGGCGATGATGGTGTTGCCTTTTTAGGTTTGTGTGCTTTTTCAGGCTCCAACCCATCCCCTTCATTCACTTCAATTGCAGCCTCAGACATTACTTTAGCAGTGCAAAATATTGGAGCATCAAACCGGACAGCAATAGCAATTGCATCAGATGGTCTTGCATCGATCTCTATTTCTCGCACACCACTTTTGCATACTATCTTAGCAAAAAAGACGCCCTCTTGCATATCAGAAACCAAAATATAATCGACAGTAAATCCAAATCCATTCGCAAAAGATTTGAACAAATCATGAGTCATTGGTCTATTAGGGATGATTTTTTCTATCTCTATAGCTATCGCCTGAGCTTCAAACATCCCAATAACGATGGGAAGCCTCCTCCTGCCTTCTACTTCTCCCAATACCAAGGTAAATGATCCCGATTGGGAATGATTTGATGTTAGCCCAAGAATTTCTAATTCAATAGTATTATCCACAGTTCCTATATTACGGCTTTAATTGCTTCAGTTAGTTTGGGTAATACCTCAAATGCATCGCCAACGATCCCATAATCTGCCGCTTTGAAAAATGGCGCCTCAGGGTCTTTATTGATAACTACAATATACTTTGAGGAATTTACACCTGCAAGATGTTGAATCGCCCCCGAAATTCCAACTGCTATGTACAAAGTTGGTGCAACTTTTACTCCCGTTTGTCCTACGTGCTCATGATGTGGCCTCCAGCCAATATCTGAGACTGGTTTGGAACAGCCAGTAGCAGCTCCTAAAACTTTTGCAAGATCTTCTATCATCCCCCAGTTCTCTGGACCTTTAAGTCCTCTACCCCCTGACACTACAATATCTGCTTCTGGAAGCAATACTTCTCCCGTAGCTTGATCCGTAGAGGTAATCGTAGTTGCAAAATTGGCTTGAGCTATATCTAACGACACCAATTCTACTGAAGCTGTAGCACCATCTGTTTTCAAATCGATAGCATTTTTCTTGATCGCCAAGATTTTATGCGCTGTATCTACTGTAGTCACAGCAAATGCTTTTCCTGTGTAGATACTTCTTTTGACTTGGTACCCTGAAGAAAGATCTGGTAGTTCTACTACATTGGATACCAATCCAGCCTGTAACCTTACAGCTAGGCGAGCAGCTACAGCACTTCCCAATGAAGATGTAGCTAAAATCAATGTCTCTGCTCCTACCTTCTCATAAATTTGAGCAACTGCATCAGCATGAGCTTGGATCACTCCTGCATCTAGGTTGCTATCCTTGACATACAACACCTTCGAAGCACCAGCTTCACCAGCTTTAGCAAGCTGATCTTCTGCTATGGTACCTAGACCTACGGCCACCACATCACCTCCGCCCGTTTGCTGAGCAAGCGCATGGGCAAAGGATACAGCTTCCAAACTTGTTTTTTTGATAGCACCATCAGCGTGCTCTATATATACTAAAATTGACATGATATCTATTTTTTATAGGGTTATTGAAAATTAAAGAACCTTGGCATCGTTTTTCAGCAATTTGACCAATTCTTCTACATTGTCTTTGTCCACTAACTTCACGGCTCCTTTTGCTGGTGGAAGTTTGAACTCCACTACAGCTGTAGCTGACTGGTTTTGGCTTGGCTCGATGACATTCAGTGGCTTTGTTCTTGCTGACATGATTCCTCTCATGTTTGGAATTTTCCATTCGGCGATTGGTTCTTGACATCCCGCAATTAGAGGCAATTTGGCTTCCAAATATTCTTTACCCCCTTCGATCTCTCTAGCCATTTTGACTGTATCTCCTTCGATATCTAGCTTCATTACAGGAGATACTGAAGGCATTCCAAGCAGTTGACCAACCATTCCATGTACCATTCCACCATTGAAGTCAATAGATTCTCTTCCCATGAGGATAAGGTCATAGTTATTTTCTTTGGCTATGGCAGCTATTTCACTAGCA
Source organism: Belliella kenyensis (assembly GCF_022549675.1). Taxonomy (GTDB): domain Bacteria; phylum Bacteroidota; class Bacteroidia; order Cytophagales; family Cyclobacteriaceae; genus Belliella; species Belliella kenyensis. The sequence continues at coordinate 186,570 of NZ_JAKZGR010000007.1, forward strand.
ACGAAAAGTGAATCTTTTGGAAATGCATTGATACGGATAGCATCATCTGCTCCTATCGCCAATGCCTTCCTCAAAGTAGGCTCCGTATCGGCCTCTCCCACATTCAGTACGGTAAGACTTGCTCCTAATTGTTCTTTCAATTCCACCGCTCTTGCCAAAGCATAATCATCATAGGGACCAATGATAAATTGAACACCATTTTTATCAAACTTGGTATTATTGTCAGTAAACTGAATCTTGGATGTGGTATCCGGTACGTGTGTAATACAAACAAGAATTTTCATTATGTATATTTAGGTTATTTATTTATTTTAAATTGCGTGAATTTAGTCATTCAGGCTTTAATTAAAAAAAGAAATCATGAGCAATTTGTCCCGAATCAGTCTTCTCAAAACCTTCATCGATCAAGAACCTAACAATCCATTTAATTGGTATGCTTTGGCTCTCGAACACAGAGAACATCAACCAGAAGAAGCCGCTAAGCATTTTGATCACCTTCTACAAAATCACCCCGAATATCTCCCAACCTATTACCATGCAGCTCAACTATTTGCTGATCTTGCACAAGTTGAAAAATCAAAGTTGATCTATCAAAAAGGAATCAATGTAGCTAAGTCCCAAAACGATAATCACGCCTTGAGAGAACTACAAAATAGCTACCAAAACTTCCTGATTGACAACGATTTGTTTTGAATGAACTCAAGGCTTGATAACAATTTTACCCATTTGTTCCCCCATTTTCATCTTATCAAATGCCTTTACAACATCTTCCATGCCATAAACTTTATCTACGAGTGGCTTGATTTTTTGTTTACTAACCATAGCAAGCATAGCTTCAAAATCAGCATCGCTCCCCATGGTACTACCAATTAGTCGGATTTGATTCCAAAATACTTTTCTTGCATCTAGCTGGGGAGGATTACCTTTGGTGGCTCCATAAAAAACAATTCTTCCACCAGGTTTGATCACTTTGATCAAATCAGCCAAAGTTTCACCCATGGCACTATCTATTATCAAATCAAAGCCTCCTGTCTGCTCCAATGCTTTACTAGTCCAGGAAGTATCAGTATAATTAAATACACCTTTGGCCCCGATTTCCTGACCTTTCTTCAGCTTACTCTCTGAGCTACTACTTACATATACAGCTGATCCATGTGCTATCGCAAACTGCGCTGCAAACTGGGCTACACCACCCCCAAAACCTGTAACCAATACACTATCCTCAGATTTCAATTCTCCTTGAACCATCAAGGCCCTGTAGGCAGTCACTCCTCCCAATGGTAAAGCGGCGGCTTCTTCCCAAGTCATGTGATCGGGTTTATCATGAACCCTATCTACCTTTACTTTGACGTATGATGCAAGCGTCCCATGGTCTGGCATGCCCAATATCTTAAAATCTTTGGACTGAGCTATAGGATCATCACCCCAGTTCATTGCAGGGTTGATGATAACCTCTTTTTCTAAAAATTCTTGGTCCACTTGACTCCCAATCTTTTCGATGATTCCTGCACCATCACTCCCCAAAGTCACCCCATCCTTCAGTCCTGGATACAATCCTTGCCTGCACCACTCATCTCGATGATTAAGTGCGGCTGCTTTCACCTTTATCAAGACTTCCTTGGGGCCTAATTCTGGCAATGCTAATTCTTTGACTTCAATCTTTTCTGGAATTGATGTATTCAAGACTACAGCTTTCATATCTTTCATATCTAAAGGTAACTAACAAATGATAAACTGACTGACAAAGCATAGAAAAATTGTATATTTGAATCAGGATAAGTTTATGTATATGGTTACACAAAGAATTTACATTGACACTTAATATGAGTCAAAAAAGGCTGTCCCAATTTCTAGAGACAGCCTTTCATTTTCTTATTCTATTTTCTCATTTGCTTATATGCATTGATCAGTCCGTTTGTTGAGGCATCGTGACTTTTGACTTCCTCCTCACCTGACAACTCAGGTAAAATTGCGTTGGCCAATACTTTTCCCAACTCAACGCCCCATTGATCAAAACTCAAGATATTCCAAATTACACCTTGGGTAAAAATCTTATGCTCATACATCGCTATCAATTGACCTAGAGTGTATGGGGTAATTTCTTTTACCAATATTGAATTGGTAGGCCTATCCCCTTCAAAAACCCTATGTGGTGCTATTTTTTCAATCTCCTCAGCTGATTTACCTGCTTTTTCCATTTCGGCTTTGACTTCTTCCAATGACTTGCCGTTCATCAAAGCTTCCGTTTGTGCAAAGAAATTAGAAAGTAATTTGACATGATGATCTCCGATCGGATTATGTGACTTCGCTGGAGCGATAAAATCACATGGAATTAAATGAGTTCCTTGGTGAATCAACTGATAAAATGCATGCTGTCCATTTGTGCCAGGCTCACCCCAAATGATAGGTCCTGTAGGATAATCTACTTTTGTATTTTCTCTACTTACATATTTTCCGTTTGATTCCATATTGCCTTGCTGAAAATAAGCAGCAAACCTATGCAGGTATTGATCATATGGCAAAATAGCTTCAGAAGTAGCTCCCAAGAAATTGGTATTCCATATACCTATCAAGGCCAAAATCACAGGGATATTCTCTTCAAAGGAAGCCGACCTGAAGTGATTATCCATACTATGAGCACCCGAGAGTAATTTTTCAAAGTTATCAAATCCAATCATACAAGCGATAGGCAAACCAATTGCAGACCAAAGAGAATATCTACCACCTACCCAATCCCAGAAGGCGAACATGTTTTTGGTATCAATACCAAATGCTGCAACAGATTTTGCATTGGTAGAAAGTGCTGCAAAATGCTTAGCAACAGCAGCTTCATCCTTGGCATGATCCAAAAACCAACTTCTTGCAGTATGCGCATTGGTCATGGTCTCTTGTGTGGTAAAAGTCTTGGATGCAATGAAAAACAAGGTAGTCTCTGGATCTACTTTCTTCAATGTCTCTGCGATATGCGTACCATCTACGTTGGATACAAAAAAAATCTCAAGATCCGGATGCTGATACGGCTTCAAGGCTTCTGTTACCATCACTGGGCCCAAGTCAGAACCACCAATACCTATATTTACCAGTGACTTGATAGGCTTACCTGTGTAGCCAAGCCACTTCCCTTGGTGAATCTGATCAGCAAAAGTTTTCATCTGATCCAACACCGCGTTGATATCAGGCATCACATCTGCACCTTCAAACTTCACGGTGGTATTACTTCTATTTCTTAATGCTGTGTGCAAAACAGCCCTATCTTCAGTCAAGTTGATTTTTTCTCCTGCAAACATCGCTTCGATAGCTGATTTCAAATCAACTTCTTCAGCCAAATCAAGCAAAGCCTGCATGGTATCTTCATTGATTCTATTTTTAGAAAAATCCACCAATACATCTTCTAATTGTAGGGTGAATTTTTCAAACCTATCTTCTGATGATTCAAAAAGTTGCTTGATACTGGTCTCTGCATGAGTTTGCGACAATTGAGACAATTTCTTCCAAGACTTTGTCTGGGTAGGGTTAATGTTTTTCATTGATTGATATTGATTTAACAGGTGAATGTTTTTAAGTTTCAAATATGTTTTCTCGAAATCTAATTATGTTCTTTAAACTATCTACATATGCCATCTAGATAACTTGTAAAGATTGGTGAATTTTCACTAGTTATCTGTTTATAGTTTTCATAATCCGAAAATAGGGGTAAGATCAATTTTATATAGCTCAATACATTGATTTTTACAATTGCAAAACCATCATCGCAATACCAAAATACACCGCAAGACCTATCAAGTCATTTGCTGTAGTGATAAATGGTCCTGAAGCTATTGCCGGATTAACACCAAATCTATTCAGCACCAAAGGAGTTACTGTCCCCATAAAGGAGGCTAATAGCACTACGCAAAACATAGCTAAACCAATGGTAAGTCCAAATTTAGCTTCGTGACCATAGATGAATTTGACCACCAAAAAGACAAAAGTTCCGAGAACTAGCCCATTCAACAAAGCTATCAAAAAGCCTTTTACAAATCGTTGCCAAGGTGTATCATCAAATACAGATTTGGAGGCTAAAGATTGGACCACCAAAGAAGAAGATTGAATTCCCACATTCCCTCCTGTAGCAGCTACTAAGGGAATAAAAGAAGCTAAAGCCAATTCCTTACTCAATCCATCTTCAAAGAAATCTATGATCCTAGCCCCCATGAGACCGCCAATGACTCCAACGAGCAACCAAGGTAGACGAGCCTTTGAAATTCTAAATATGGAATCAGACTCTTCTACGTCCGAGGAAATACCAGTCATCGCTTGAATATCTTCCTCAGATTGCTCATGAATCACATCAAGAATATCATCTACGGTGATTCGTCCTACCAGTTTATTTTTAGAATTCACCACTGGGATAGATTCCAAATCATACTTTCTCATGATTTCTGCCACTTCTTCTTCATCTTGATGTGCTTGTACAGAAATCAATTCAGGTTCATATATATCCGCAATCTTGGTATCAGAAGCTGCCAAAATGATTTTTTTGAGTGAAACCCTTCCCAAAAGGTGTTGCTTATTATCGACTACATAGATAGAGTATATCTTTTCTACCTTTTCAGCTTGCCGTCTTATTTCGTCAATAGTCTGAACTACATTCCAATTTTTATTTGCCTTGATAAATTCCTTAGCCATCAAACCACCCGCACTGTCTTCATCATAGCGAAGCAAATCTAAAATGTGGGCTGATTTCTCCTTTTCTTGAAGATTGCTGATCACATCTTCTCTTTCTCTTACCGTCAGTAGATTCAAGATATCCACTGCATCATCAGAATCCATCTGATCTATGTATGCAGCAAGCTCCGAGGCTTCCATTTCATAGATCACCTTGGTCAGAGAGTCCTCATCTAGCTCTATCAAAATATCTGCTGCCACTTCGGCATCTAGCAAGCGTAGCACATACAGAGCTTCTTGCATGTTGAGCTCGTCTAGAAGTGCTGCAATATCTGCTTCATTGACACCTTCGAGTGATTGCTTGATAAAATCATTCTCTGCCATTTCTATGGCTTCTCTCAAGCTTTCAAGGTATTCTTTGGATAATTCAAATAGTCTTATTGATTCCACGATGATTTGATTTTGTGGGTTAAATAAATAAAATCCTCCACACCCAATTGTTCGGCTCGCTTATCCAATATAGGATCAGCTTTTAGCTCCTCAGACAATCCCATACTTTTGAGCGCATTTCTTAGTGTTTTCCGACGAGTACTAAAACCCTGCTTGACAGTTCTAAAAAAGAGTTTTTCATCACAATCCAATTTTTCAACTTGGTTTCTCCTGAGTCTGATCACCCCTGAGTTGACTTTGGGAGGAGGATTAAAAACCCCAGGAGGAACTGTGAAAAGATATTCTATATCATAATAAGCCTGAAGTAGTACAGAAAGTATTCCATAGTCTTTATTGCCTTTTGGCGAGGCAATTCGTTCTGCAACTTCCTTCTGCAGCATACAAACTACTTCTGTGACTTGATTTTTTTCTTCTAGCACTTTGAAGAAAATTTGGCTGGAAATATTATAGGGAAAATTTCCTGCAACAGCATATTTTTCTCCCATCACAGATCCAAAATCCTCCTTTAAATAATCTCCATCGATGATTCGGTCTCCCATCTCAGGGTACTTTTGCTGGAGATAGGCAATAGATTCTTTATCGATATCAACCAGATAAAGATCCCAATTTTCGACCAACAAAAAATCAGTCAATACCCCCATACCAGGCCCTATTTCAAGGACTTTCTTGACTCCTTGATGGCCTGTCACTGCCTTGGCAATCTTCTCTGCTATACTCAAGTCTTTGAGAAAATGCTGACCAAGGTGTTTCTTTGGTTTGACCTTTTCCATACGATTACTCTAATTTTTTTATCTAAATTGCAATTCCAAAAATAAGACAATAATCATTAAGGTCTAAATTATTTGAAAAACGATCATTCTCAAGATGGTCAAATAGGTAGTTTATTATTTATTTAAGTATAGACAAAACTGATGAATCAGAGAAAACAAAAACCAGTCATTGGAATAAGTATAGGAGATATAAATGGTATAGGTGCTGAGGTTACTATGAAGGCTTTAGCGGATAATAGACTACAGAAACTTATCACGCCTGTGATATATGCTCATGGAAAAGCGATTACTTTCTACCGCAAGCAGCTGGAGATGGATGATTTTAACTTCATGCAAATCAGATCGGTGGATGAAATCCACCACAAAAAAATAAACCTTATCAATGTAGTAGAAGAAAGTCCAGAAGTCATCCCAGGGGTCGAAACACAGGAAGCAGGTAAGCTTGCACTAGCTGCTTTAGATTTTGCTATCGCCGACTTAAAGGCCGCCAAGATAGACGCCTTGGTGACTGCTCCTCTCAACAAAAACAACATTAATTCCGAGCAATTAAAATTTGTTGGACACACAGAATACCTCACCGAGGCTTTTGAAACAAAAGAGAGCTTGATGTTTTTAGTGGCAGAAGACCTTAGGGTTGGAGTTGTCACTGGGCATATCCCCTTGAAAGATGTATCAAAAAACATCACGATAGAAAACATTAAGAAAAAAATCGACTTAATGCAACAATCACTCAAGGATGATTTTGGAATACTCAAACCAAAAATTGCGGTCCTAGGATTGAATCCACATGCAGGAGAAGATGGTTTGTTGGGAGATGAAGAGATAGAAATAATCTCCCCCGCCATTAGATCCTACAAAGAAAATGGTGACATGGTCTTTGGCCCATACTCCGCAGATGGCTTTTTCGGAATGCTTCATCAGAAAAAATTTGATGCCGTGCTAGCCATGTATCATGATCAAGGATTGATTCCATTCAAATCATTAGCTTTCGAAACAGGCGTGAATTTCACCGCAGGTCTTCCGATAGTGCGTACATCTCCTGATCATGGCACTGCTTATAACATAGCCGGAAAAAATGTTGCAGATGAAGGATCCATGAAATCAGCGATATTTCAAGCTTATGATATACTCAAAAACAGAGGCAACTGGGAAGAGGAAGAGGAATGATAGTCTGGTATAATAGACCGAATGGAACAAAATTGAAGTGATTTCTTACTTAAATCAATAATATATCAAAATACCATAAAATTATTTCCTGCCAAATTTTATTTTTCTAAATGGAATCTCTAAATTTGCGGTCTTGAAATAAGGAGGGCTAGATGAAATTCTTAAAAAACTATAGTATAGATGTCATCAAACTCAAGGAAGGAAAGCATGAATTCACCTTCCCTGTAGATGGAGAGTTTTTCAGTCACTTTGAAGTTCAAGATTTCCTAAAAGATGGGAATTTAAATGCTACGGTAGAAATCAACAAGCTAACTTCACTCATGGAAGTAGCTTTCAAGATAGCAGGTAAAGTCAGGTTGATATGTGATAGAAGTCTGGAGGAGTTTGACTATAAGCTCTCGACGACGGAAAGAGTCATCTATAAATATGGCCAAGAAGAGGCTGAAATTACAGAAGATGTTTTCATGATCACACGTGACACACCCAGCATACATGTAGCGCAATTAATTTATGAATTTATTCTACTGGCCCTACCCGCCAAGAAGATTCATCCAGACTATTATGAAGAAATGGATGATGAAGACTTTGAAGGAGAGGGTGAGTTGGTATATTATGATGATGAAGACGCTGAGGAGGAGAAAGAAGATGAATCTTCTGAAGATACATCATCAGAAAAAAATGATCCCCGATGGGACATATTGAAAAAGTTAAAGAAATAAGATTAATCTAAAAATTGTATAGAGATGGCGCATCCTAAACGAAAAATTTCGAAAACCAGAAGAGACAAGAGAAGAACTCACTATAAGTTAACTGCTCCTTCATTGGCACAATGTCCTACTACAGGAGAATTTCACCTTCCTCATAGAGCATTTTGGCTAGATGGTAAACTGTACTACAAAGGACAAGTTATCATGGAGAAAGAAGTTCTTGCTTAACAAAAATTACAAAAAAGGCCTTTTACAAAAAATCCATCTCAATGTTTTGGGATGGATTTTTGTTTTTGGGCTGAATTCATCCTTAATATTCTCCAAAAGAACGACATAATGCTACCCAAAAAGTAAAAATCTTTGGCGGTACAGGACATTTTAAATATTTTTGAAGCCTCAATAAAAAGCAGATAGAGAGGGCCTATCAATACTTTACCTCTATCTACTTGTCAGTCAACAGGTTTGTCTCAAAAAAGAGAAGATCCTTTGACATAATAAATTAAACTTGATGAAAAAAACCAGAGCAGTAATTACCGGAGTTCAAGGTTGGGTACCAGAATATGTACTGACCAATCAAGAATTAGAAACCATGGTAGACACCAATGATGAATGGATAGTGTCTCGTACCGGCATCAAAGAAAGAAGAATCCTCAAAGGTGAAAACCAAGGAACTTCCGTCATCGGTACAGAAGCAGTGAAGGGACTATTGAAAAAGACCAACACAGCACCAGAAGAAATTGACTTGATCATCTGCGCCACTGTAACTCCAGATATGCCTTTCCCAGCTACGGCTAATATCATTGCGGACAATGTAGGTGCGAAAAACAGTTTCAGTTTCGATATATCAGCTGCATGTTCGGGCTTTTTGTATGCACTGACGATGGGAAGTCAATTTATAGAGACAGGCATGCACAAAAAAGTGATCATCGTAGGCGCAGATAAAATGTCTTCGATCATTGATTATCAAGATAGGGCTACTTGTATTATTTTTGGAGATGGTGGTGGTGCAGTACTTTTGGAATCCACCACAGAAGAAGTAGGTATCATGGATAGTATGCTTCATGCAGATGGTTCAGGTGCACCATTCTTACATATGAAGGCTGGCGGAAGTAGAAAACCTGCCACACATGAATCAGTAGATGCAAGAGAGCATTTTGCCTATCAAGAAGGGTCAACTGTATTCAAGTTCGCAGTGACCAATATGGCCGAAGTCAGTGCCAAAATAATGGAAAAAAATGGTTTGACAGCTGATGATGTAGCATGGCTTGTACCCCATCAAGCAAACAAAAGAATCATCGATGCTACTGCCAATAGAATGGGAGTAGGACCTGATAAAGTGATGATGAACATAGAAAAATACGGCAATACCACAGCAGGAACATTACCCCTCTGCCTATGGGATTATGAAAGTAAGCTCAAAAAAGGAGACAACATCATCCTTGCAGCTTTTGGAGGAGGATTTACCTGGGGCTCTATCTACCTCAAGTGGGGCTATGATTCTAATTAATTCAGTAACAAAATAACTAAATAATAATGGCGAGTACTGCAGATTTCAAAAATGGAATGTGTTTAGAATTCAACAATGACATTTACACCATTGTGGAATTCCAGCATGTAAAACCTGGTAAAGGCGCGGCTTTTGTTAGGACCAAACTAAAGGGTTTGACGAGTGGAAAGGTCCTTGACAAAACTTTTAACTCAGGAGAAAAAGTAACTACCGCTAGAGTAGAAAAGAGACCTCATCAATACTTATACGCTGATGATATGGGGCTTCATTTCATGGATACGGAGACTTTCGAGCAAGTAAGAATAGATGAAAAACTTATCGAAAGAGCTAACTTGATGAAAGAAGGCCAAATGGTAGATGTCCTTGTACATGCAGAGACAGAGACTCCTCTCACGGTGGAGCTCCCTCCGTTTGTAGAGTTGATGATCACTTACACTGAGCCAGGCATCAAAGGCGATACAGCAACCAACGCCTTGAAACCAGCAACAGTAGAAACTGGTGCTACGGTCATGGTTCCCCTATTTGTAGAACAAGACATCATGATCAAAGTAGACACGCGTGATGGTTCTTACTCAGAAAGAGTAAAATAATTTCTAAAACCTGTGTGATTTAGCTAACTTACACAGCATTGTTATTTATTTTAACCCAAACAAAAACTATAATCAGCCTGACTGATTTTTGAACTTTACTTATTATGAAAGCAAAAGAGATACAAGACCTGATAGATTTTATTTCAAACTCTGGACTTGCAGAGGTGAAAATCGAAACTGAAGAGTTCAAACTTTCCATAAAGAAAAATTCTGAAGCTCAATATGTAGCAGCTCCTGCTCCTGTTGCTGTAGCGGCACCAGCTCCTGCGCCAGCACCCGCTGCATCTACACCTGCTGCTCCTGCTGCACCTGCCAAAGAAGACACTTCTAAATATATCGAGATCAAATCCCCAATGATCGGGACATTCTATAAGACTCCAAACCCTGACTCACCGGCATTTGTGAACGTAGGTGATACTATCAGCTCAGGACAGACAGTGTGTATTATCGAAGCCATGAAGCTTTTTAATGAAATTGAATCTGAAGTTTCTGGAAAAATCGTTAAAATTTTAGTAGAGAATGCTACTCCAGTAGAATACGATCAGCCATTGTTTTTGGTAGATCCAGCAGGTTAATTTTATTTTATTTACCAAACCCAAAAATTGTGTTTAAAAAGATACTTATAGCCAATAGAGGAGAGATTGCGCTCAGGGTGATCCGTACTTGTAAAGAGATGGGCATCAAAACTGTAGCTATATACTCCACCGCAGACAAGGACAGCTTACACGTTCGGTTTGCAGATGAGGCGGTCTGCATAGGTCCTCCCCCAAGTAGAGAATCTTATTTGAATATCCCTAGAATCATCGCCGCTGCGGAGATCACCAATGCTGATGCTATTCACCCTGGATATGGCTTCTTGTCTGAGAATGCCGAATTTTCCAGAATCTGTGAAGAATACAAAATCAAATTCATCGGTGCCAGCCCAGAGATGATCAATAAAATGGGTGACAAGGCTACCGCAAAAGCTACTATGAAAGAAGCTGGAGTGCCTACCATCCCAGGATCGGAGGGTCTCCTTGAGTCCATGGAGCAAGGCATCAAAATAGCCAACGAAATGGGCTATCCTGTCATCCTAAAAGCAACTGCTGGCGGTGGTGGAAGAGGAATGCGAATCGTCAAGCAAGAAAGTGAATTCAAAAAAGCATGGGATGATGCTCGTCAAGAATCTGGAGCAGCTTTCGGTAATGATGGTCTTTACCTAGAAAAATTTGTCGAAGAACCTCGCCACATTGAAATACAAGTAGTCGGTGATAGCAACGGCAGAGCCTGTCACCTTTCCGAAAGAGATTGCTCTATCCAAAGAAGACATCAAAAACTTGTAGAAGAAACTCCCTCTCCATTCATCACGGACGAACTCCGAGAAGCTATGGGCAATGCAGCTATCAAAGGTGCTGAAGCTATAGGCTATGAAGGAGCTGGCACTATTGAGTTTCTAGTGGACAAGCATAGAAACTTCTACTTCATGGAGATGAATACCAGGATACAAGTAGAGCATCCTATCACGGAAGAAGTGACTGATTTTGACTTGATCAAAGAGCAAATCAAAGTAGCTGCTGGAGAAAAAATATCAGGCAAAAACTATTATCCTAAGCTCTATGCAATGGAGTGCAGGATCAATGCCGAAGATCCTGCCAATGGATTCAGACCGAGTCCAGGGAAAATCATCAACCTTCACCTACCTGGTGGACGTGGCGTAAGAATCGATAGCCATGTATACGCAGGCTATGTGATCCCACCAAACTATGACTCGATGATTGCCAAGCTGATCGTAAGTGGTCAATCTAGAGATGAAGTCATCGTCAGAATGAAAAGGGCTTTGGAAGAATTTGTAATCGATGGAATCAAAACTACGATACCATTTCACATTGCCCTTTTGGAAAATGAGCAGTTTAAGCAAGGTGATTTTACAACAAAATTCCTTGAAACATTTGACTTTTCAGTAATCAAAAAATAAGCTGATTTTCAATCTAATCAAAAAAGGCTGCTTATGCAGTCTTTTTTGATTTTAGCACTCATATTGTCAATTCTAAGATGTACGAATTCCAAACTATATATCAGTCCATAGGAGAAGATAAGATCAAAAAGCTAACCCATCTTTTCTATCTACAAGTAAAGCAGACACCAGAACTCCTTGCCCTATACCCAGAGGAGCTAGATCCTGCTGAGGAAAGACTATTTCTCTTCTTGCAGCAAGTATTTGGTGGACCGCAGACCTACTCGGAGATGCGTGGTCACCCCATGCTGCGCAAAAGACATTTCCAATGGGCAATTGATGGTAACATGAGAAACAAATGGCTCAACTGTATGTTTGCAGCAATGGATAAGGTCGAAATGGACCAGAATACCAGAGAAGCTATGTTGAAATACTTTGTCCAAGTAGCAAACCATATGGTCAATCAATGAACTTTTTGAGAACACTTTATACCGTTTATGGATTTTTGATCTTCTGCCTTAGTTTTCTGATTTTGTTTCCATTGATACTTTTGAGTATATGGATTCCAGACATGAAAAAATATGGGAGAAAGATCAACAGGTTTTGGGCAAATTTGTACTTTCTGCTCATTTTCAAACCTATAAAAATAGAAGGCAAAGCGTATGTCAAAAAAGATCAAGCTTACATATTCGTTGCCAACCACTTCTCATACCTAGACATTGCGATGATGGGATTTGTGCCCGGCGATGTCGTATTTGTAGGTAAAAGTTCTCTGGGAAAAATCCCACTCTTCGGATACTATTTCAAGAAATTACACATTGCGGTCAATCGCTCTAGTGCTAGAAGTCGCGCTGAGGTGCTTTTGAGATCTAAGAATGTCTTGGAAAATGGTAGCAGCTTGGTCATATTTCCAGAGGGGGGGATGATCACTCAAAACCCACCTTTCATGAGTCATTTCAAAGATGGTGCATTTACTTTGGCCTTAGAAAAACAAATCCCAATTATTCCTGTCACTTTATCATATAATCATTTAATTTTACCTGATCAAAAATCCATTCGACTTCACTTCAAGCGTGGGAAGATGACCTTTCATCCTGCTGTATCTACTCAGGGTTTGGGTAAGGAAAGCCTTCAAGATATCAAAAGGCACTGTTTTGATACCATTCAGGCACAGCTATTGAAAGACAATGGAATGAATATTTAAGTAAATTGTAAGTTATGAAAATCGACACCAATACTTTAAAGAAAATTGCCCACTTAGCCAGACTTGAATTTGATCAAGCCAGTGCTGAGAAAATGACCCAAGACATGAGTCAAATCCTAGATTGGGTGGAGCAACTAAATGAAATAGACACTGATAAAGTGGAACCGATCACTACCATGTCCTCAGAAATAAATGTATTGCGAGAAGATAAAGTAGGCGAGCACTTAGCACATGAAAGTGGCCTCAAAAATGCACCACAGCGTGACTCTGATTACTTCCGCGTTCCAAAGGTTCTAGAATAATGACCATAGAAAATCAACGAAAAATATCCAATATCATTTTCAAAGGCCTACCAGGAGCGCTTGCAGCTTTTGGAGGCCTTTTCCTCTTGATTCTCTTTTTCACCAATCCCTATCCTGTATCTAGGTTATTGAATGGTTATTTTATTGAACCTATTCTTACACCACTTCAGCTTACCAAGCTAGGCACAGATATCTTTAGTATAGATGTGGAGAATTATATAGTTTTCCAAAATATTGAATCACTTCCCCAAAATCTCTCCCCCTTTTTTCATCAATCAATTGGAGTACTCTGCTTATTGTTGATTTCGTTAGGAACCTCATTGGTCAGTACTTTCAAGCGAATGTATTTCATAGGTGGAGCAGCTGGAATTATTTTCTTACTCACTTTTTCAGGATTGAGCGGGCTTAACTTGATGACTGTAGGTGGCAATCTTCCCTTGATCATCATGATGAGTGCGTCCCTGCTCCCTATTGGATTTATTTCCTTTTTCAAAAGTCATTGGACTTTACTTCAAAGATTGATCTTAGTCACTTCCATCCAGACGCTTGCATTTGTTTTTCTTATCTACCTTTCTCCCATAGAAGAGCCATTTTTGTATGTCTCAGAGAACCTTACCTTGCCTTTAGCTGTCATTTCATGCCTATTCCTTTTCCATATTGGTCATGCCTTTATCTCAGGAAGTACAATATTTTTACTGAAGCTAAATCAAGGTGTCAAGCTCAAAATCAGCTGGCATATCACCATATTGAGCTCACTTTACTTTCTCCTCGTACTATTTACCCTGCTAGAGCTGATGGGTGAAGTGAGCCTTCCCTTCCCCACCCTTCCACCGATTGTATTGATGATCTTGGCTGGTCTATTAGGGTACTATGTGCTACAATTTAAAATTGATCAGACAACCCAAGTTTATGACCATCCCATAGTGGGGCCATCATGCTACCTTATTGGTTTTGCAATTTGTATATTGACATGGAATAAAGGACTCTACACAGAAAATCAAGCCCTGATAGACTTTCTTAATCACACCTTTCTGTATGGTCAGATTGCTTTGAGTTTATTGTTTTTTGGCTATCTGATGACCAATTTTTCAAGCATTATCAATCAGGGGAGTGAAATAGAAAAAGTGCTATTCAAGCCACAGTTTTTCGCTTACTTTCACATGAGAATTGGTTCAGTGATGACTTTGGTCATTTTGGTGATTTTCGCAAACGGCATCATCGTCACGCAGCTTTCAAGTGCCTCTTCGATTTTCAGCGCTGATTATTATTACATGACAGACAGGCCGCAGCATGCTCGTATCCTTTATGAAAATGCCTGGGATCAGTATCATCGCAATGATAGGGTGAAAAATATGACGGCACATTTATATTTCTCAGAAAAACAGCCAGCATTAGGTCTCAGACATTTGGAGGAGAGTTTTGATTTTGCTCCAAGCATATTGAACATTATACTCTATTCCAATAAGCTTCATCAATCCAATAAAGTGCTTGACGCCATTTTTTACCTAGAAAAGGGGCTTGAAAAATTTCCTAAAAACGAATACTTAGCCAATAACTTGGCCTTACTCTATGCCAAGACAAACAGGCCAAAAGAAGCCATTTCAGTTTTAAAAGACCTAGAAGATCCCTCGGAAGTAGTAAAAGCCAACCTTTTGGCTTTAGCCGTAAGACACCAAATAGATTTGGAAAAAGATGTAGAACCAAAAGACGACCCTATTCAGCACATCAATTTGCTAGCTTTGGAAAACAAAAAAGGGAATTTTGCTGACTTTACAGTTGATTTTCAGCAGGTCCCTAATATAGAGATCGTGAAAGCTGCTGCTATTAGAAACCAATGGAGCAATCATACAAATAGTCCTCTGACAACAGATCTAAGCTACATAGATAGCCTGATTTCCATTGCTCAAACTGGTCTACATGAAAGAAATTTTTTAGGGTCCAGAATCATAAGATTGATCCAAGACGATGAGATCAACGAAGCCCTAAAATACCTTTCTGGAGCAGTAATCACTTATCCTAATCAAGCCGAAGAATTCCAATTGCTAGCTGCGGACCTCTTGATCAGTCAGGTGGATTTGGAAAAAGCAGCCAAGGAGCTGGCACTTGCAGTGGCTACCCAAAGTACGAAAATCAAACCCCATCATCTTGCAGTGCTATATTTTGGAGATCGAGAAGCAGCAGCAAAAGCCTATATCGAAAGATTTCAAGCATCTTTTCCACCATGGATGACATTTGAGCTTAATGGTGAATTGATAAGCAATGACCAAGTGGCTTTTTTTAGAATATTGGGAAAGTTTCATCAAAAAACAGGTAAGCAACTTCTGGCAGAAATGAATATGCTTTCGGCTGACAATCTAAAAACAGACTTGGCTTATTTTCTCATGCTTCACAAAGCACATTGGTTCAGCATGGAGGAAATGAAACTCTTGAAGTCCATTTTAACACAATCAGAAAATACCATATGGGATGAAGATGAATTTGATAGCTATGTGGCATATTTGAAAAACGGAAAAACTGATAAGCTGCCCAAAAACATCAAAAAACTCATCAAACCTGAATTATCCCCTACTAGAAATGCCTATTTGACACCTTTGATTCTTTTAGAAGTTGCTCAATTGAATGATGCTTTGCAAAGATATGAGATCCTTCAAGAAGCGATACAGCACAACAAAGATCCTAAATTGTGGATGGCTTACGCAAAAGAAAGCAGAACAATCGGACTTGGCAATTACGCAACCAAAGCGTTGGAGGAGTTGGCAAATTGGGTAGAAAAGAATGAGTTTGAGAAATTATTGATGGAAAACCTTTAACTTATCGCACCGTTTATCAAAAGCGTTTTCCGAATTACATACTTTTGATTAATTTGGGAGCAGAAATCCTTAATTGACAACAAGCTGTCATTTCGAAAATGCGCTATACAAAAAGGCCTGGCTCAAGTCAGGCTTGAAAAGTTCAAGATAGGCCACCTCACCGTTCCAAGCAAGTGCAAAACTTGTCCAATTAAATTTTAAAACAGATGAAAAAAATTATTGAAACATCCGACATCAAAAAAATCTACAAAATGGGGTCTGAAGAAGTTAGAGCTTTGAAGTCCGTTTCAATATCCGTCAATAAAGGAGAGTACGTAGCCTTCATGGGCCCTTCAGGTTCTGGAAAATCCACCCTCATGAATATCATAGGCTGTCTAGACACTCCTACCGACGGCACCTATATTTTGAATGAAAAAGATGTCAGTGACATGTCTGAAAACGAACTCGCTGAGATCAGAAACAAGGAAATTGGCTTTGTCTTCCAGACATTCAACCTACTTCCCAGAGCATCATGTTTGGAGAATGTCGCCTTGCCATTGATCTATGCAGGATACAATAAATCAGATCGAGAAGAAAAAGCTTTTCAGGCTTTGAAAAATGTGGGCTTGGCAGATCGTGTACATCACAAGCCAAATGAGCTTTCTGGAGGTCAGAGACAAAGGGTAGCCATCGCCAGGGCCTTAGTGAATGACCCTAGTATCATTCTCGCAGATGAACCTACAGGTAACTTGGACACCAAAACCTCCTACAGCATCATGGAGCTTTTTCATGAATTGCATCAAAAGGGCAACACCATCATCATGGTGACACACGAAGATGATATAGCCCATTATGCACACCGTGTGATTCGACTAAGAGACGGACTCGTGGAGACTGACGAAATCAATCCAAATCCTACCCGTGCTCAAATTGTTCAAATAGAAGAGTAATTTGACCTTATTGTCCAAATAGAATGTTATTTTTGTGCTTCTAAAGTGAAGCAGATAGGTTTGTTCAACAAGGGGATATATGAAAATATACACAAAAACAGGAGATCAAGGGACAACTTCCCTTCTAGGAGGTAAACGTGTTCCCAAAGGACATCCAAAAATTGATGCATATGGGACAGTCGATGAATTGAATGCTTTCATCGGACTACTCAGAGATCAAGAAGTCAATAAGGGAAGAATAGATATCCTCAAAGAAATTCAAGATAGGCTTTTCACGATAGGTGCTACTTTGGCGACCGAAGTAGGTAAGACCAATGTAAAAAGACCAGATATCCACGAAGATGATTTGGAAATCCTCGAGCGTGAAATAGACGCCATGGAGACAAAATTACCACCTTTGAAACATTTTATTCTCCCAGGTGGACACCAAGCCGTCTCTTTCTGTCATGTGGCTAGGACAGTGTGTAGGAGAACTGAGCGAGCAGTAATAGACCTAATGGAAATAGAGACCGTTGACGAGATTTTAGTTAAATATTTAAATAGACTTTCTGACTATCTTTTTGTACTTGGACGATTGATGGCAATCGAACTTGACGTAGAAGAAGTAATTTGGAATCCAAGATCATAAACAGATGAATACGACATTAACCATTGACATCAATAAGACCTCCAAGTCTAAAATAGCATCTACCAATTTTGATGATTTAAAATTTGGACAAACCATCAGTGACCACATGTTTGTGGCAGAATTTGAAAATGGAAACTGGGGGAATTTCCGTATTGAACCCTATGCGCCTCTTCAGCTCAATCCTGCCAATGCCACTTTGCATTATGGTCAGTCTGTGTTTGAAGGTATGAAAGCCTACAAGAATGCAGATGGAGAAGTATTGATCTTCAGAGCTGATGCCAATCAACAAAGATTAAACGAATCCGCAAGGAGAATGTGCATACCTGAGGTTCCAGAAGAGATATTCATGGAAGGTTTGAAAACCTTGATTCAAGTGGATGCAGATTGGATTCCAAACAAACCTGGGTATTCCCTGTATATCAGACCATTTGTATTTGCCACAGATGACTACTTAGGCATAAGACCTTCTGAAAAATACAAATTCATCATCTTCACTTGTCCAGTAGGAAACTACTACGCCAAGCCTGTATCTGTAAAAGTAGAAACCAAATATACCCGCGCTGCGGAAGGTGGAACAGGATCTGCCAAAGCTGCTGGCAACTATGCAGGATCACTTTATCCCGCACTTCTGGCACAGAAAGAAGGTTTCGATCAGCTTCTGTGGACAGATGGCAAATCTCATCAGCATATCGAGGAAAGTGGCACCATGAACGTCATGTTCATGATCAACGACACACTCATCACAGCTCCCACCACCACAGGCACCATTCTAAAGGGCATCACTAGAGACTCTGTATTGACCCTAGCAAAAGAGATGGGTGTCAAGGTAGAAGAAAGATTTCTTCGTGTCACTGAACTTGAAGATGCTTTGGTATCAGGATCTTTGAAGGAGGCTTTCGGGACTGGCACAGCTGCTACCATAGCCCATATCGCCAAAATCCACGTAAATGGAAATGACTATGAACTGCCTGAAAAAGATCAATCAGCTTTTAGCAATCAGGTATTGGACAAATTGGATCAAATCAAATACGGCAAAACGGAAGACAACCACGGCTGGATCATCAAGCTCTAATTAATCTTGACAAGTAAGGCCTGTGAGGTTGAATAAAAGCAACCTCACGGGTCTTTCTTTATTTTGATTTAGAACCAAAACCTTAAGTATCAGCCAGTGCCACGATCCTGCCTATCGTTAAGTTATATAGCTATGCAATTACCCATCAGGACTTTTCTTTTTTCAGCATTTTTTATTGGTCTTTGCTTTCAGGCCTATGGTCAAAAATTTATTTTACTTCAAAAAGGCAACAACCAAAAAACAAGATTGAAGTATGAAATAGGTGAATCTTTCACTTATCAAACAAAAAACAATGCTTACTACATCACAGATGTCATCAAAGACATAGAAAAAGATATCATCATCCTTTCGGAAAATATCCTAAGACCTGAAGATATCACATCAGTCTATATTCATGACAAAGATCCAAGAAACCACACCCTAAGAAACCTTTCCAAATTGAGCTATGGCGGAGGGGCATTATGGCTGACTACCAACTTGGTAAACAATCTGTATCAGGAGAAAAACTGGAAAGTCGATGAAAGTGCTTTGATCGGTACTGGAGTTCTCCTTGGGACAGGATTTGCACTATCCAAAGTGCGCTACAAGCATTTCAAGCAGCAAGGTAGAAAAAAGATAAAGCTGATCATTCTCTATGATGATGCATCTTAGAATAGGTTAAGACTAATAATTTTCCGACTTTTGCACCTCAAAATAAATAAATCAAATTATGACATCAGACCAGTTGAAAGACTTGAAAGCCCGAGTATCGGCTTTGAGGAGGTATCTTTGACTACGATCGTAAGAAAGTAGAAATCGAAGATCTAGAGGCAGTATCAGCCCAGGCAGATTTCTGGAACAATCCAGAAGAAGCCGAAAAAACCATGAAAGTGATCCAAAGCAAAAAGTCCTGGACCAACTCCTATGAGAAAATAGAAACAGGAATTCAAGATTTGGAGGTACTTTATGAGTTCTACGCTATGGACGAAGTACCAGAAGAAGAACTAAAATCAGAATACAGCAGGGTGCTTCGAGAAGTCGAAGACCTAGAGCTCAAAAAAATGCTAAGCGGCGAGGAAGATCAGCTTAGCGCATTGATGGAGATCAACCCTGGAGCAGGTGGTACAGAAAGTAACGACTGGGCTTCCATCCTGATGCGGATGTACATCATGTGGGGTGAAAAAAATGGCTACAAAGTACGTGAAGTAGATCTTCAAGAAGGAGAGGTAGCAGGTATCAAGTCTGTGACTTTGGAATTTGATGGGCCACTTGCCTATGGATTTTTGAAATCTGAAATCGGAGTACACCGACTGGTAAGAATATCTCCTTTTGATAGCAGCGGAAGAAGACACACTTCTTTTGCCTCTGTATATGTCTACCCTGTGATCGATGATACGATAGAAATTGAAATCAATCCAGCAGATGTAGAGCTCCATACCTCCAGATCAGGTGGTGCTGGTGGACAGAATGTAAACAAGGTAGAAACCAAAGTACAGCTTACACACAAGCCTACGGGAATTGTAGTAGTCTGTCAGATAGAAAGATCCCAGCTGGCCAATAGAGAAAAAGCCATGCAAATGCTAAAATCAAGGCTTTACCAAATGGAAATGGAAAAGCGAAATGCAGAAAGGGCTAAAATCGAATCTACCAAAATGAAAATTGACTTCGGTTCGCAAATTAGGAATTATGTACTTCATCCTTACAAGCTTGTCAAAGATGCAAGGACAGCACACGAGACCTCAGATGCACAGTCAGTATTAGACGGTGGACTAAATGACTTTATCAAGGCATTTTTGCTTGCTCAAAACGAAGAGGAAGCTAGCCAAGATTGATCTAAACCCATAAAAAGCCTCTTAGGATTTACCTAAGGGGCTTTCTCTTTCTTCGAAAAGCAATTTTACCCAACTTACAAAAATCAAATTTGTATAAGAATCTGGGTGTGATAGGGTATCAAAGCTGGTATTAGGCTATCTGCATCTACCCATAATTATATTCTCCATTTAAAAGTCTCTGGTGTGTACCTGCCGGTACCAAAATTCCCCAATATGCAATTGAAACGCATACTTCCACCTTTCTTCACTTTGAACTTTTTCATCTTATGCATCAGTTCATTCCTCTTTTTTGCAAGCTTCAATATGATCATCCCAGAGCTTCCCGCCTACTTGACCTCTCTGGGTGGAGAAGAATACAAGGGATTGATCATCTCACTTTTCACCTTGACAGCAGGACTCTCTAGGCCATTCAGTGGAAAGCTAGCTGATAAGATTGGACGGATTCCAGTGATGGTTTTTGGGGCTGCGGTTTGCTTTATCGTCAGTCTGATGTATCCTCTGATCAGCTCGGTAGCGGGATTTTTACTCTTGAGATTTATACATGGCTTCTCTACGGGCTTTACTCCTACTGGAACTTCTGCTTTTGTAGCCGATATCGTCCCCTTCAATAAAAGAGGGGAAGCCATGGGTATACAATCACTCTTCGGATCACTGGGTATGGCTGCTGGCCCTGCCTTGGGAGGTCTTATAGCAGCAAACTATGGCATCAATCCTCTATTTTACACCTCAGCAGCTACAGCCATTGCCTCTATCCTAATCATCCTCAGGCTGAAAGAATCAGTGCCTGTAAAAGAGAAACTAAACCTCAGTCACTTCAAACTAAAGCGTCATGAAATCATTGAAAAACGTGTCTGGATGCCTTCATCTGTCTTATTTCTGGCAGTATTCTCCTTTGGAATCGTACTGACAATCATACCAGATTACTCAGAGTTCCTAGGCATCAAAAACAAGGGTTTATTCTTTGCCGTATTCACGCTTTCCTCATTGGGCATACGAATCATAGCGGGTAAGGCCTCCGATAGGTACGGGAGGATACCAGTACTCCAAGTGTCTACCATCTCTATGGCGCTGGCCATGCTCTTGATAGCGCTTTCATCCACTAGCACCCAGCTATTACTAGCTGGAATTGTATTCGGTGCATCTGTAGGGATGAACTCCCCGACCATTGCCGCATGGACCATTGACTTATCTCTTGATCAGTATAGAGGTAGGGCTTTGGCTACCATGTACATAGCACTAGAGGCAGGTATTGGTATCGGAGCGATTTCTTCTGGCTTCCTTTTTGCCAACAAGGCAGCCAATTTCCCCTTAGTATTCCTGTCAGGTGCCATTAGTGCCCTACTTGCTTTCGTTTTACTCCTGTTCATATCACGCAAAAGGAAGGATGAAGGGTGAGGGATGAAGGGTGAAGGGTTGAAGGGATGAAGGGATGAAGGGTGTAATGAAGGATGAAGGGATGAAGGATGAAGGATGAAGGGATGAAGGATGAAGGGTTGAAGGGTGTAATGAAGGATGAAGGGATGAAGGATGAAGGATGAGGGATGAAGGGTTGAAGGGTTGAAGGGTTGAAGGGATGAAGGGTGTAATGAAGGATGAAGGGATGAAGGATGAAGGATGAAGGATGAGGGGTGAAATGAAGGATGAAGGATGAAGGGTGAGGGATGAAGGGATGAAGGGTTGAAGGGATGAAGAGTTGAAGGGTGAAGGTGATGCGTTCAAATGTTGGAAATAAGATACACGAAGACAAGAAACAAGAGTTAAGGCGAGTGGCTAGGGGATCATATCATAAGTCTTTTTGCTTAATTTTGGGTGATAAATCGAAAAATAGGAGGCAGGAAGTCTGATATATGCCACTTTAGAACGACATAACAATGATGACAAAAACGAAAATAATTATAGCTGGAATTGGCGGAGTGGGCGGCTACTTTGGGGGACTTTTAGCGAATCATTTTTATGATAATGAAAATGTTGAAATCAACTTTTTTGCTCGTGGACAACACCTTAAAGAAATTCAAGCTAATGGTTTGAAAGTAATAAAAGGGGAAAGTGAATTTATTGCCAAACCAACATTAGCGACAGACAATCCTGCTGAAATTGGCATTGCAAACTTTATTATCATAACCACGAAAAGCTACGACCTTGAAGCAGTTATTAAGCAATTAAGACCTTGCATAAATCAAGACACCATAATTTTACCATTGCTTAATGGAGTTGATAGCAAAGAACGAATTAAGGACATTTTTCCCGACAACATTGTTTTGGACGGTTGTGCTTATATAGTTTCCCGTTTGAAACAGGTTGGCGTAATTGAAAATAGCGGTAACATTCAAACGCTTTATTTCGGGCTTGACAACTTTGTTAGTGACAAATTACTATTGCTTGAAAATTTGTTAAAAGAAGCTAACATAGAAATATCTCTATCAAAAAATATTTCAACAATTATTTGGGAGAAATTTATATTTATTTCACCGACAGCAACGGCTACCTCCTATTTTGATAAGTGCATAGGCGAACTTATTGCCGACAATGAAAAACTTAAAATGACTACTACGTTAATAGAAGAAGTAAAACAAATAGCAAAAGTAAAACAGATTTATGTTTCAGACGAAATCACAGAGAAAACTGTAAACAAATTAAAAGCACTACCCTTTGAAACAACATCATCAATGCATACTGACTTTAAAAACAACAAACCTCACAACGAATTAAAATCATTGACTGAATATGTCATTAAGGAAGGACGAAAATACAATTTAGCAACACCAATGTATATGGAAATGTATGAGGAACTTAAAAAGAAAAGCGGCATATAACAGCCGTTTTGCAAAAGCGGGGGTTTCGTGCTTCTATGACAGTGAAGTGCTAAATTCAAGCTTTGTGCTTCTAATGAATTTTAGTGCTGAAAATCCCCGCCTCCGCAAAGCGGCAAAACGATATGTACCATATTCTTCAAAATTGGTGCTTGGTACATGGTGCTTGGTACATGGTACTTGGTACATGGTACATGGTACATTGCACATTGCATATTCAAAGCCGGGCTCAAATCTGCTCTTTAAATAAAACTACCTCATACACATGCACGTCCCAAGCGGAATTGGTGTGGGTGAAAACTTTTTTTAAATTAAGTTGTGGATGGATCACAGGAACTGCTGAAAGGATATATTTACAACCTAAAGACTGCAATTTTTCAAAATTATATTTAGGATCCTTGATTTCTAATGATTCTCTCCATTTGAACCGCATGAAATCATCTCCCAAGGTATGGTTGAAAAGATAGGCCTTATTGCCCCAGCCTTGAAAATGCCAATAAAGCCAATTCTCTTTGTCTGGTAAACCCAACTCTTGCTCTAGCACTTCATATAGGAAATGTTTGTAAGCCAAAGGGTAATTACTGGTGTATCCATCTATAGCCTGGAGACCGTTGTATGAAGCTATAGCAGGATGCATCCCAATACTCCCAACGCGATATTTCACTTCTCCTGCTCGGTCTTCTACCAAAAAGGCCTTGATCTCTGCAAATTGCTCTTCCGCAAAAAACTGTCTATAAGTAGGATATTTCTCCCCTATGACTAGCATTGGTTTAATCAGCTGATTTTTGACATTATCGTCTAGGATAAAAAAATTATAGCTTAACACGCTTATCCCTAACACATAGGCAACTTGCTTGCTGTACTTTTTCCCCAAATGTGAAAGCTGATCCAGCATCAAAACAAACAAAAACAGCATGCATGGATAAATCAGAAAATAAAACCGCTCAAAACTAAATTGATTGATCTTCAGCACCAAGGAAATCCGCTCTACCAAAGGAAGGTAAGTGAAAAGCGCAGCAAGCAGCGCCACCACATGAATCCCCAAAAATAGACCAATCATCAACCGATGCCTTTTCCAAGCTTGCCTCCCCTCCTGCCTTAGCAAGTACATCATGTACCCCATCAAACTAACATAAACCAAAGGTGAAATATACATCGCATGTACCTGCCCCATGAAGAGTATTTGAATGAGTTTTGACCAAAATGCATCATGATACCTGCCAAAACTATAAATATCAAACTCCACCCTGTGAGGAACAAACCAGTCACGCTGAAAGTAATAAATATCAAACAGCCTATAGTTGGACCCCAAATATGCTATAAAAAGTAAGGTCAAAGCCAACCAATAGGAAGTCCTAAAATGCTTTCGAATCATTAGGTCATAACTTCCTACCAAGCCAATAACTGCTAAGACAAATATTCCATTGAGATGTACACTTGAATAAAAACAGTAGAAAATCAGGAGGAAAATATGGCTTAACCTTAGAATTTCGCCCTGAGCCAACTTATAAAACATCACAAACAAGACTGGAACAAAGGCCAAACCTATCCCTGCCTCTGGCCAAAATGGTGAACAGGCCCAAAACAAAGCATACAAATACACTGGGCCACGAATGATGTCCTTCGTCAAACTGATCAAAAAGTAATAGGCTGCAAGGTAAGCGATAAGGTGGATCAGAAGCTTATTGAACAGGACAGCATGGAAAGTGTCTAGGCTATAGAATATCCATGTCATCAAAGAAAACTCTGAAGCATAAGATCCTCTAGGCAATATCCCTAACATGCCAGCTATGCCCGTATCATTGGGATGAAACATTGATCCGCTGTCTATGAGTAGCTTGTACCAATGAACGACAAGCTCTAAGTAGTCATTGGCATACCATACACTATCCTGACCAAGCCACAAGTATGGCGAGTAAAAAAGCAGCACCATCAAGATGCCTAACAGTAGTGGATTGATTTTTAGATTTTTGGGAAGATTCAAGGTCAGGGCGGTGTAATGTACTTTAAATATGTATTAGATTAAAGAAAGAGATGTGACGGGAAAAGGTCTTATATTAGTCAAAAAGAAAAAAATTTTGTAATAAATTTTAACTCATATCCATCAAATAAAAAATCCAATTCTTTTATGGGATTAAAAAGTTTTGCGAATCAATTTTAATAGTGTTTGAATTACTTAGTTTGACAACTTTATTTAGTCTAACTTCTAAATGTATTACTTCATCGCCTTTGCTTTTCCAACCAAGCCTCTCACCTTTAGATTTCTGCGATTTACTTGACACCTTCTCTAGTTTCATTTCAATTATATTTTATGAGTCAACATTATAATATTATTAACTAATAAATAGTTCCCAATTATAATCATAACAAACTAAATACCAGCTATCAAAAGCTATTTCATAAAAAAATCATGGAGTTTGGTGGAAGATTCAAGGTAAGGGTGGAGTTATTTTAGTATTACAATGCATTAAAAGATGGGTACCAATGCTGCATAAGCTACTTTTATTCTGCCCTTTCAAGGCGCGGTGCACTGTAGTAGCTTGATACCCCAAGGCGAGGCCTTGCATTTGGGGTATATTTCCCTTTCAGGGAATATGGTTTATTGTAATACTAACCTAGCTTTTAAACTTATCAGAAAGGTTAATTTCCTTCACAAGACTTACTGGATATTCTGGAGCATGTTGACCCCTCTAATCCGGAATATCCACTTACCGAACCTTGGCTGAAAGCCTCTGATATCTCCAACTCAAGGAATCGCCTTGAGTATCGTAACATCACCACACAAACTGCACCCTGAAAGGGTAGCATAAATCAATGATTTGGGGAGATGGGAGGTTTTTCGGGGAATTAATTTCAATTTATTAAGATCTAGATAAATTGAGAAAATTACAATTACTTCATGTTCAAAAAATTAACTGGTGAGCTAATGTCCAAAACTAATTGGCTTTTAAAAAAACTGGACACTATAACGTGTTAATTGTTAGTTTTGAAAACATCTTCAAAAAATTTCAAATATGACTTAGCAGTTAATTCCATTCTAAAATTGTTTCGGATAAAATCATTTGCTTTTCTTCCTATAATTTCAATTAATTCAGGATCGGAAAATAAAATGTCAGCTAAATTCACAAATTCATCAACTTTGTCTTTGTCCACTAAATATCCCGTCTGCCCATCAATTATACACTCGGAAACACCACCTACATTAGAAGCTAAAGTTGGTACATTAAAAAATGCTGCTTCTAACACTACTCCTGGTAGACCCTCTGTATCACTGCAAAGAATGTGGATATCTGATGCGGCTAAATAAAGCCCAACATTTTCTTGATAACCGTGAAATGATATCCAATCATGAATATCTATGGTACTTTTATATTTTAGAAGATCAGGACCATCACCTATTATCAATGCCACCAAGCTAGGCCTCTTACTTTTAAGCCTCATTGAAATCTCTAAAAAACGATCCAGCCTTTTTTGACTTGAAATATTCCCAATAAATAATAATACTTCATCGTTGTCATTTAGACCTAAAAGTCTCCTTGAATTCAATTTACTGAGACTTTCTGAAAACTTATTAAAATCAAATGCTCTATGAATGGCATTAGTTGGCTTTTTGAAATTGTAATGTGCAATCATAGCATTTAAGCTATGCCTACTTACACCAATTGCTCCATCGAAATTTGAAATAATAAAATGTTTGTATAGAAAGTTTGAAAAGAAACTTGAATTCCAATATGACGCATCGTCGATTACTCTATAAATCCATTTTAGATTTTTATCAGTGAGGTATCTTAAAATTGCCCCATACTTCAAAGTTCTCGAACCATTTAACAAAATCACCTCAGGATTATAATTCCTTATGTATTTTCTGATCTTGAATAAAAGTCTAAAATTAAATCCAGGAATCTTTTCAGTTAAATCTTTGGGGTTTTCATGAAAACAGAATGTATCTACTTTGGATGTTAACCTAGAACCATAGCCAATTTCACTATAAAGATAAATTATATTGCAATCATGCCCAGTGTTCGAGAGAGCACTTGCAAGATCTGACACAAAAATCTGCGCTCCTCTTCTAACAGGGTATGTATCAATTATTAGAATTCTCAATTTTAATATTAGTTAACTATATGATTTAAAAAAGATATTAAGCACCATTTCATATTCCTTAGCGATTTTGCTGATATCGAAGCGCTGAATGGCTTCTTCTCTCGCTGTTTGTCCCAATCTCTTCATCTTATCAGGATTGGAGATTGCTTCCATCATCTTGGTAGCCAAAACTTCAACATCCTTTACTGGATAAATCAATGCGCTCTGATCAACTTTCACAGCTTCCAAATTCATGGGGATATCGGAAGCAATAATGGGAATTCCTGACATCATGGCTTCTACCAATGCTCCTGAAAATCCTTCGTACCAAGATGGAAAAACAAAACACTCTGCATCGTACAGTTTCTCAGTGACATTGGAGATTACTCCGGGGAGTGAAACTTTGTCTTTCAATCCAAGCTGCTCTATCATTTTTTCAAGCTCAGGGCGGTAGTTTCCTTCCCCATAGATCACCAAACTGCTATTTGGATATTTCGCATTTACTTTCGCAAAAGCCCCAATCAATTCCTTGAAGCCTTTCACTTCCAATAAGCGTCCATAGGAGATAAACCGATAACTTTCATCTTCACTTGCATCCCAAACTCGGTTCGGAACAGCTCTCCCTCTATAGACCACTGTAGATTTTGACAAGGTAACTCCCAATGTCCTCACATGGGACTCGGCTATATAACATGAATTGGAGATATACAGCTTCGGAATTCCTGCCGTCATGCGATCCAATGCCCAAAAAAATTTGAATTTCCATAACTGAGCCCCTCTTTTGGCTGCTAGTCGGTGCTCGCTGTAACTATCATTGACAAATGTCCCAATCAAAGGGATGCCTGTAAATCTTGACAACAATCTGCAAAGGAGGTTACTTCTCATCAAGGAAGAAACCAACAAATCAGGCTGTTCTTTTTCAACCAATTGCTTTAATCGAAAATACCCCCTCCAAAAATCATAATTCCCTTCTAAATCCAAAAATTCAAAAGGAATCCCAGCTGCAAGATATTCTTCTCGAAGGTCATGTCTTGGGTACAAATAAACCACCTGGTAATCAATCTCTTTGGAAAAAAATGGCAAAATCTGTAAAAGACTTTTTTCAGCTCCTGCATTCCCCATAGTATCTAAAGCAAAAAGCACTTTCACCCTACTGATTTTGAGTAAGTTTATTGATTTTATTCACCATTTCAATTATCAGTACTAACCTAAATGCAATTCTTATGTCAGAAACATTTTCAGACTTAAATTGATTTAAAAATTTTTTTATGCTTTTTGGGAGTATTTCCTTAAGATTAAAATGTGACTTTTTTTTGCTTCTAACTTTTATTAACCTGTTTCTCAATTTATTAATTTCAAATTCATCAAACCCTAGCTTAGGAAAATATCCTAAATCTAAATTATACTCAATTCTTCCAACAATAAATTCCTTAAAATACTTCTCAAATACATAATCATTGTTTTCGGTATAATGAGATTTAGCATAAGGGACTCCTTTAATCTTTATATCATTTATTGATTTCAATAAACTTTTGTTCAATAAATATTTAGGGTCTAACTTCTTGGAAAATTGAACTAATGAATTATTTAATAAAGGATTATTAATCTCTACAAAAGTTAACTTCAAATCATTTAATGAACTGTTTACATAAGGCAGTCTGAAATCTAATCCCAATCTTGCTGAATACTCATCTAGATTTTCGCTTAGCTTTTTATTTAAAAACAAAGGTAAGTTTTGTGACTTAGCAATTTCATTAAAAAAATCTACTCTGATATCACTGTACATCAGACAACCTAGGCTTTTTTTAGATTGTTTTTCTGAATAAGTTTTATACCTACCGAAATTATGATCTCCCCTAATTACAGATGTTATGTTTTTTTCAGCTAGTTCTCTCCAAAGTCTAAAATTATCTAAATAACTGAAAATATGATCAATTCTCCCTTCTCCAAACTTTAAGAAATTATCAAAAATCATTCCTGGATCTTGAATTTGATCATCAATTATATAATCAAAATGTGTTATACCAAAGGATTCTTTTAATGTTTTTGAAACAGCATAATCAGAATTTATTGAATTTTTACCCTCTTTAGTTGTCCATGTTAAGCACGGAAGATTCTTTTTTAAGGCTAAAGAGTGAAACAAAAATCTACTCTCAATTCCCCCTGAAAGTAGATGCAAAGTTCTTTCTTTAGAGATTTTTAAAGATTCAATATTTTTCTCAATACTTCCATTTAGAATATTTTTAGAGCCTTTAAAAAAATAACTATCAATAAAATCAAAATCGGAAGCGTCTTGAATTCTAACTATATAATCTTTAAAATTAAACCTCAAAATAGATGCTCGTGGTAAAATCTTAATTTCATTGTCCCATGAATTCTCAGGTCCCAGAGATCCTGAACTTAGCATCCAGCCAAACATATGACTATTAAGCTTAAATGATTCCTTAAAAATTATTATAGGGATTTGAATAGATGAAAAAATAAAATAATCATATGTAAAATAATACCAAATATTTCTACTACCTGTAAAGTCTGAATTTAATTCAATCTCTTCCTTAAATAACTTGTATATAAAATAATTCCCATCAGGATATATATTCTTTTTATACCAATCTTCTGAATTCGTAAAACCCAACAATCCTTTGTTAACATCAATGTTAAGGTCTTCATTGTAACCTACTAAAAAATGAAATATTTCTCCATTATTTATAGTTTTTAGCTTAGTTTCCTTTCCAAATTCACTTTCTAACCAAGAATAAGTTTTTTGAATTCTTTTATTATATCTAATTGCAATATCAAAGGATTTGAATACTATTGAAAATATTTTGGCCATCTTACTAAAATAAAAATTTAATTAAATAAGGATAATACTTGAAATCAAAACAATTAATCTTTATACCTGAAAATATGTATTTGAAGGCATTAACCTTTGATCCAGATTTGAAGTGGTAATTTGCCGCTTTTCTATAAAATCTCCCAGAATGTTTTTTATTTTCCTTAAAAAACCCCGAGTGTTTTTCTATAATTAAGTCATAAGCTTGGGCTTGTTTTTTGAAATTTGTTGAGAGCCTTTCACCATCATGGATTTTTGCAAAATATAAATACTCCTTTATGACGAAAAATCTACAAACTCTAAATAACCTAATCAAAAGCTCAGTATCCTCAGCCGCAGGAAGGCTCTCATCAAACAAACCAACTTCTAATAGAGAAATTCTATTAATAATTAACCCTCTTCCTGTACTTGTTTTGATGGCTTTCAAGTAAAAAAATATATCATTTGGATCAGGCTCCCACAAATGATATTCCAATAAAACTTTTCTATTAGATAAAGAAATTTCTCTTACAACTCCACACCAAAATATTTGGGCGTAAGGCTCACTCTTTATACTATTTTTGAACTTTGTTAAATATTCCGAGTCAAGAATATTGTCACTATCTAGAAATACAATAAACTTCCCTTTAGCTAAGTTTATTCCAATATTCCTTGATCCAGCAGCACCAATGTTATTTTGGTTTATAATATACTTAATCCTATTATCATAGTTTTTTTGATTTAAAAAGTCACCAGTACCATCATTGGAGCAATCATCAATAATTATCAATTCCCAATCGTTAAAATCTTGGGAAAGAACAGAATCTATTGCGTCCTTCAGAAACTCGATTCTATTGAAGGTTGGGACTATGATAGAAAAAAAAGGGGCGACCATAATGTTTATTTTTGAAGTAACTGTCCTTTAACACCTCTGATAAAATCTAAAATTCCATAAAAAGTGAATTTTGTGGTTTTCATTCCATAATTCAATCCGAATTTGAAGGAGAAAATTGCTCTAATTATCATTTTTAAGATTTGATAATTTAATGCACTATAAAAACGATTACGTTGTAAAATAAACAACAAATTTCGCGTTGAGTAATATTGTCTCCAAAGGTTTTCTATTTTTCGTTTTCTAATAATCCCAGCTTTAAAATTATCCTTTTTATATTTTTTTCTTAATTCAAAATTCAGTGTTCCATTTATATAGCTTTTAAACCCTAATTCTTTAGCTTTTAAATCGAAATCCAACTCTTCAAACCCAAAAAAAAGATTTTCACACGGCATTGCTCCTGATTGAATTACCATTTTGTTTACTATTTTCGATTGATTACCAGCAATACTGTCAACTTCAAGAATTTTTTTCCCTTTTAATTCACTATCCGTAAATCTTCTAAATTCTCCTTTCATGTTATTAAATAGCGTACCTACTAGCCCAACTTGAGCTGTTTTTGAAACATCATCAATTTCATCAATTAAGCTAAATAATTTTTCAAAAGTGTCTGTAAATGGGGGTGGATCATCATCGTCACCCCAATAAACCCAATCTGCTCCATCAGCTACACACAATTCCAACCCTTTTACAGCAGCACCAGCTGGTCCTGCATTGTACCCAATTCGATGATACTTAATCTTTTCTGTCAGGAAGGAATTCATCTCCTTTTCCGTAAGATCATCTGATGAATTGTCAATGATCCATAAAGATTGCGGAGGATAACTTTGAGCAAAAACCTTTTGAATTGTTTCTAGCAATTCCTTAGGTCTGTTATAAGTGATGATAAACCCGTTGAATTTCAATTTATTTAGATTTGTATATTTTTTTTGAAAACAAAGGTAAATAAGTAATAAGAAATCTAACTATAGTTTTAAAGCTGAACGGGTTGATACTTAGGGCTAATAGAAAACTTATTCTAGCATTCTTAAAATCACTGATTCTCAGGTAATTTACTCCAATAATTCTATGATATAAAGTTTTTGTTCTTTTAGAAAGCGAACTTGAATGTTTGTTCAAAATATGTCCTAAACTTTCTATCTGATTAAGATAATATTGTGAGCCAATTCGACTGCTTTTATGATAATTTAAAACATGTTGATATAAATATCCGACATAAATTTCAATTTGATCTAAACGATGGAAAAATTCTGTATTCTCCGAATACTTTAAATGAGTATCAAATCCATTGTTATATTCAAAAAGAGTTTTTTTTATCGCATAAGTACCAGATAATTTCGCAAAATAAGCTGTAGGATTTGGCAGACTCTCATCACTAAATTCACCATCTATATACACATTGTACCCACCAAAAATAAGAGAGTGCGCGTTTCTCAAAATTTCATTACTAAAAAAAAACAAACTATCCACTTCCATTTCGTCATCGGAATCCAAGAAAATCAACCATTCGCCTTTTGCTTTTAAAGCTCCAAAATTTCTGGCAGCAGATACTCCTTTATTTATCTGATATTTGTAAACTATTCTTTTGTCATCGAAAAACACTGAAACCAACTCCCTAGTTTCATCCTCACTCCCATCGTCTACAACAATCAACTCCCAATCCTCAAAGGTCTGATTCAAGACACTTCTTATTGCATTAGCCAACACGTGTGCACGATTGTAAGTAGGTATGATTACACTAATCAATGGCATAAGCTTTTCTTATCTTTTCCAATAAGTTTTTTTTATCAAAAAAATTCACACAATAAAAGCTATAATAATAAACCCTTCTAAATAGATTATATATAAATCCCTTACTTTGCAACCTAATTACTTTTGAATATAAATCGTCAATTTCAAAAGAATGGAGATTATCCAAACCTATGTTATCAATTTGTACAGCAATCATTTTCAATTGGCTTCGAGAACTTCTATGTGTAATTCTATTTCCAGAATGTTTTCTTACTACTGAAACAGGTTCTTCCCATTCAGCTGCGTAAAAACTACCTCTCCGCATTAACCTGTTCCAAAGCTCAGAATCTTGATGAAGTCTTAGTCTAGTATCAAAACATTTATTGCTAATCAGAAAACCTTTCTTTATAGTTACACTATTTGTATTAAAAAGAACTAACTTCGACTTAAGTTTCAATTCATAAAATTTTATTGGCTCAATTTCTTTCCCCCATTTCATCCTAGGATCTTCAGTGACACCATATAAAAGCTTTCTGTTTTGGATGAAATCTTCTTCGTAGATAGAACATGAATAAATCACATCTGCATTGGGGAATTTATCATATACCATTCTATCTTTCGTAAATCTATTTGGCAAATACCAATCATCTGCATCTAAAAAAGCTATGTAATCACATGTTGATTTTTCAATCCCTAAATTCCTAGACGCCCCTGCTCCTCTATTCTCACCATTTGGATGTCTAAACAATCGAACTTTTTCATATTGATTGTTTAGATCAATGCATTCAATCAAACTACTATCTGTAGAACCATCTTCAACAAGAATAACTTCTCCTACTTCAGTTATGTCTACAGCTGATTCTACAGCTTTCCTAACAAATTTAGAGGTATTAAAAACAGGAATTATTACAGAAATCTTAAAAAAATCCGATTTAATCTTCATGAAACTATATATATTTTATTTCTCTTTTTAACCTTTTAAACTCTCTTACTATTTTTAAAATATGGATATACTGAACTTTGCCAATAACATTGCAATATTCCGATTTATCTAACTTCCGATATAAATTGATATTGTATACTTATGGATATTGACCATTAACAACCTGTTGTGCCAATGAATTGAAGTTACTGGCAAAAAAGCGTATAATCAGATTTTTAAAAAAACTCTTCTAAGTAATTTGAACCCTATATAAATATTTTTATTAAATAAAAAATGAGTCAAATAATGAGCTACTAAGGTCAAGCCCATAAATGAGCTTTTCAAGTACAACAAACTTAATCTCTCATAAAGAATTTTCAAGAAAACATCTCTATCTATAATTAAAGTACCATTATTCAATATTATAGAATTCAATTTCTCTACAAAACTTGGGATTACTTGTAACATATCAATATTTTCGATTTCTTCTTTGTAGGACAATGCTCTATACAGTTTTATTTCAGATACATTCATTCTAATTCCAAATGAATAATTTAGAAAATCAACTCTAGCTTTCGTACTACTCTCTTTTTGTTTTTCAGCAAATCTCTTGGAGACCTGGTCATCATGTAACCTATAACCAACTAGCCTCTCTGATAATACGGAAATTTCACCACCAATTTTTAAAATAGCTAGCCAAAGAGCATTGTCTTCAGAATGAATATATTTAACATTATATCTTAATTGATATTCATCCAAGAATCTTTTTCTAATACATACACTTGGATGAACCAATGGACAATTGAAAATTGAAATTGCTAATACATCAGAATTTTTTAACGCCTTACCTCCTTTTGAATTCTCTCTTCCTAATATAAACCTATTGGTTCCGCATACTACCACTTTAGGATTTATTTCCATAAACTGAACTTGTCTTTTAATTCTTTCTCTATGGGAAACATCATCCGAATCCATTCTAAAAATATATTCACCATTTGCTAATGTAATTCCCCGATTTAAAGTAGGAACCAGACCTTCGTTTGAAAGATTATTAATAATTTTTATCCTTGAGTCCGAAAACTCTTTTAAAATTTCAGGTGTGGAATCAGTTGACCCATCATTTATTATCAAAAATTCAAAATCAGTAAAAGATTGATTTAAAATTGACTCTATTGCTTGACTAACATACTTTTCGCAATTAAAAACAGGCAATAAAATTGTAACTTTAGGCATGGATTATAATATTTTTCCTTATTCCAAATATCAATTCTCCAAATAAAAATACTTCAAATCCTTCTTCTTGCAATACAATTTTAAATTCATTTTCAAATTGCTCTGAATGAGGTTCTAAAGCAATTGAATTCACTTTTTTCAAAATCCTACAAGTAGTATCACGATCTTTAAAAACCTCCAACTCTGCACCCTCAATATCAATTTTCATGAAGTCAATTAAATCTATCTTTTCCATTTCCAACAAATATTCTATTGTAACACCCATAATTTCTCCACCAATTGATTCTTTCGTCTCAAATCCCCAACCAGTTGATTTTTCATTCTGAACATCAATAGGTCCTAAAGTTGTGTTTCTAGACCAAACCCCTTTATTTTCTAATTTTATATTTTTTAAATCATTAATCTTTTTGTTTTTTCTTAATATTTCAAAATTTGCTTGATTCGGCTCAATCACTAAAATTTTAATATCTTTATAAAATCGACTGAAATAAATACTTGTAAAACCTAGGTTACCTCCTGCGTCAATCATAGTTTTAGGTTGAAAATTATGTTTTCCAAAAACCTCTATTACTCTAGAGTACTCTTCGAAGATAAAAATTTGCCTAAACACCATTAAGTCTGGGTAAATTCTTCTTATAAAAATTAAAGTTAATTTTGAATTCACAAAAATTTTAATCTTTGTCAATTCCTTCTTTTTACTAATATGGTAGTAATATTTAAATGAATTTTCGACAAATCGTATAAATTCCTTGCCCAGCTTATCCTTTCTTTTCAAATAAAAATTAGCAATTGAAATCAATTCTTGTGGATGAAAATTCAACAAAATAGTTTTAATAATTAAAAGTCTACCCATTTTCCTTTTGAAAATACATTTCCATAATTATAATTCCCATGTTTAAGGAACTTAGACCCTTTGTCTATAATATTTAATTTACAAACGTTTTGGAGCTCCTCAATTTTTTCAATTCCTTGTTCATGTAAAAAAACATGAAGAAAATATGTTCCTCTTACCAAAAATTCAGCGTCTAACTCATAATATAAAAACTCAGATAACTGACTAGATTCAAATGAACAAATCCTTGATCCTTGTTCATTCAGAATTGTACAAAAAAGTGTATACTTTGAATCCTGAAATTTATTATTTGAACCAATCACAAAATTAATTATCACCCTTTCATTATGGAAATACTCAGAAACCCGTTTTCTTGAATTATCAATATAACAAATCTCTTTAATCCAATATTTTTTTAGAGATTGATTAGGACCTTTATAATTGTTGTCAACATCCTTTTGAAATTCTAAGTAACTTGAAATTACAGTATTAAGATTACCTTTATAAATTACTTTTCCATCACTTATCATCAAGCCAGAGTCACATAATTCTTGTACTGCCCCCATGTTATGACTCACAAACAACACCGTCCTCCCCTGATTCTTACTCACATCCTCCATCTTCCCCAAGCACTTTTGTTGGAACTCATAATCTCCCACTGCAAGCACTTCATCGATAATCAAAATCTCCGGGTCCAAATGAGCTGCTACAGAAAAACCAAGCCGAACTTTCATTCCAGATGAATAGAATTTTACTGGAGTGTCGATAAATTTTTCCACACCTGAAAAGTCGATGATTTCATCCAGTTTTGAGTCTATCTCTCTCTTTGTCATCCCTAGGATAGTGCCATTCATATAGATATTTTCCCGACCAGAAAGCTCAGGATGAAAACCAGTTCCCACTTCCAAAAGGGATGCTACCCTACCCCGCATTTCTATTCTTCCTGAAGTCGGCTCTGTAATCTGAGAAAGGATTTTTAGTAATGTGGATTTTCCAGCTCCATTCTTTCCAATTATACCTAATACCTCACCTTGCTGCACTTCGAAACTTACATCTTTCAAAGCCCAAAATATAGACTCATCCTCATTTCCTTCAAACTTACTCAAACTTTTCAACCGCTTAAAATTCTCAAAAGGCGATTTAATCACATTAGCCAGCTGACCAGCCAAGGTTTTAGCTTGTTTTTCTTTTAAGCCAAGCCGGTAGCGTTTGGAAACTCCTTCTACTTTAATTATCGACATCGATATTTAATCTTATGAATTTTTCTCATTTATTCCTGATATGATCTGCCAATTATATTTGAATATTTATACCCTCCAAATCTCCCATGCAGTAAAACCCCTCAAAACCTCCCAACCCCGCTAACAACACCAACCCCTCTCAATCCAACCATCCCACTTTCTTTCTCCATGCATTCATTTCTAGGTTTCTTTGCTGAAGATTTGTAGGAGCTTGGTGGTTTTCGGATTGGGTTCGGAGTCTGATGGACTGGGTCTGTTCCTCTAAGGTGGGGAGACAGAGGGAGGCCCTTCTTTCATTGACCAAGGCTATATCATCATAGGCATTGGGACTCAGCTTTCCTTCATCGTCCCAGTCAAACTGTGTCCCATACAGCTGCTGCTGTCCTGACAGTACTGCAATCCTATCACTGAGGTAGGCCAAGTCCAGCGCTGAAGCTTCTCCTTGATCTACAGCTTCTGCGAGCAGTTGCTGACACTTTCGCATAAAACTTGGGTTGCTGATCGCATGCTGAATAATCAACCAAGCCGCTGCACTTCCCTCCTCACCTACTTTGCTGATCGTAGGGTAACCTATCTCATCGATCACTTGCTCAAGCATGGCTGCATGCTTCAAGTGCAATACCTCCATGTCCTCAGCATACCCTTCTTGTAGCTTTCCACTACGCATCAGCCTATCCCGAAGTGCCAAATCAGCATCACGAAGGCTGATCAGTTTATCTGCTATGGCTGGGTAGTGAGGCATATTGGAGAAGCGAGAATTTTTGTACAATGTACGATGTACCAAGTACTAAGTAGGGTTGGTTGTTGAATTTGGGTGTTTGTCTTTGTGAGAGACGAGATGTGAGATGTGAGATGCGAGAAGCGAGATGCGAGAAGCGAGAGACAAGAGACAAGAGACAAGAAACAAGAATCAAGAATCAAGACCAGTGAGATCTCGACTCCTTGTACAAAGTACGATGTACCAAGTACAAAGTGGGGTTAGTTGTTGAATTTGGGTGCTTGTCTTTGTGAAATGTGAGATTTGAGAATCAAGACTATCGGATATCGACTCTTGATACATAGTACTTCGTACTTGGTACTTTAATTCTCCAAAACCCTCTGCGTTCCTTTGCCCCTCTGCGCACTCTGCGAGAGAATCTTAGCTCCCGAAAATCATGATTCCCTTTACTTCCGCCAGCTCATCATTTAAATTTCATTTGATAGGAGAAAATCGCTGAGGTGTATATGCTTTACTCCTTCGATGGTATCAGTAAAGAAGTCATCCATTGATACCACATACTTAGGATAATGATCATTGATTGCAAGCATAGCCAAAAAACATATTACTTGTCGAAAAAAGAAGAAGCGAGATGCGAGAGACAAGAACCAAGAATCAAGAATCAAGACCAGTGAGATCTCGACTCCTTGTACAAAGTACGATGTACCAAGTACAAAGTGGGGTTAGTTGTTGAATTTGGGTGCTTGTCTTTGTGAAATGTGAGATTTGAGAATCAAGACTAGCGGATATCGACTCTTGATACATAGTACTTCGTACTTGGTACTTTAATTCTCCAAAACCCTCTGCGTTCCTTTGCCCCTTTGCGCACTCTGCGAGAGAATCTTAGCTCCCGAAAATCATGATTCCCTTTACTTCCTCCAGCTCATCGTTTAAATTTCATTTGATAGGAGAAAATCGCTGAGGTGTATATGCTTTACTCCTTCGATGGTATCAGTAAAGAAGTCATCCATTGATACCACATACTTAGGATAATGATCATTGATTGCAAGCAGGGCAGAAAATTCCCTGTCTATCGTATTTTGACTTTCCAATCTATAAGCCACTTGTATATATATTTTGTGATTTTTTTTCTCTGCAACGAAATCAATTTCTCTATGGTCAAATTTCCCGACAAAAACCTTAAATCCTCTTCTTTTAAGTTCAAGGAAAACAATATTCTCCAATACTCCTGAGATCATTCTATCTCTATACCCCATGGTGGCATAGAGCAGTGATATGTCTGCTAAAAAGAATTTTTCTTGGGTTTTTAAGATTTCTTTGCCCTTTATATCATATCTAGAGACACGATAAAGAATAAAAGCACCTTCTAAAGCAGATAAGTAATTATAGACTGTGTTGATGTCAATTTTACGTTGTTGGCTTTTAAAATAATCCGCTACGTTTTTACCTGAAAATGTACTCCCCAAGTTATCAAAAGCATATTGTATTACCCGATTCAATAGTTCAATATCTCTGATTTTATGGCGTTGAACTGTGTCTCTTAATATGACAGAGTCATAAATATCGCTTACAACTTGGTATGCTGTTTCTTCTTCATAATCCAGTGTATGGATAACAGGAAAACCACCTTTTCTCAGGTATTCCACAAAAAGCACATGCTTATTTTGGGAATTGTCTGAATAGGACTTTTTGAAATCTAAAAACTCACCAAATGAGAGTGTGTAGATTGGTATTTCAACATACCTACCCGCCAACAATGTAGAGAGTTCTGAAGAAAGTAAATGGGAATTTGATCCAGTGATATAGATATCAACATCAAAATCAACCAAGAATGAGTTTACAGCCTTCTCCCAGAGCTCTACTTCTTGGATTTCATCGAAGAGTAAATAATATTTTTTTGTTGATTTGATTTTACTTTTTACTTCTTCGTATAAGCTATTTGCCGAAGTCAAATGAGAATTAGCGAAACTTTCAAAGTTCAAATATATAATCTCAGATGCTTTCACATCTGTTTTAATGATCTCGTTGGTCAATAACTTCAGTACCGTTGATTTCCCCGACCTTCTTATACCTGTAATGATTTTGATCTGGGGTTTACCAATGAATGCTTTTAATTTTTCGATATAGCTGTTTCTATTGATCATAATTATTTAGGGTTATAGCCACAAATATATTTCTTAAAGATTATTTTTTATGGTTATAGCCAAAAAATATATTACTTGTCGAAAAAAGAAAAAGCGAGATGCGAGAAGCGAGAAACAAGAAACAAGAATCAAGAGACAAGAAACAAGAATCAAGAATCAAGACCAGTGAGATCTCGACTCCTTGTACAAAGTACGATGTACCAAGTACAAAGTGGGGTTAGTTGTTGAATTTGGGTGTATGTCTTTGGGAGAGACGAGAATTTTTGTACCATGTACGATGTACCAAGTATCAAGTAAGGTTGGTTGTTGAATTTGGGTGTTTGTCTTTGTGAAATGTGAGATTTGAGAATCAAGACTATCGGATATCGACTCTTGATACATAGTACTTCGTACTTGGTACTTTACTTCTCCATAACCCTCTGCCTTCCTTTGCCCCTCTGCGCACTCTGCGAGAGAATCTTAGCTTCCAAAGATCATGATTCCCTTTACTTCCGCCAGCTCATCTTCCTGGATGTGGACGATGACTTTGCGTTGGAGTTTTTCAAAGGTTTTGTTTTTGAGAAATTCGAGGTATTGAAGGTCTAGGTTTTTGCCAATCAGGAGGATTTCTATCTCCCCAGTATCGTTACCCATGGCATATTCACCGATGATATATGCTTTTTCTACAGCACCCATACGTCGGACGATTTTCTCCATAAGTTCCTCGAGTCCAAAGAACTTCGAAACCATGTTTCTGATTTCGGAGAAAAATGGATGACTTTCATTGGCTTTGTAAACCTTAAGTCTACCTTCATCCGCAGTCTCTAATAGTCCTGCTTCTGTCAGCCGATTGAGTTCGACCCGTACTGAATTGGTCGATTCGTCAAACTCCTTTGCCAATGCACGCAAGTATCCTGTGTTGCTGTGAGAAAAAAACT
The DNA here is from genome assembly GCF_022549675.1 of Belliella kenyensis. GTDB lineage: Bacteria > Bacteroidota > Bacteroidia > Cytophagales > Cyclobacteriaceae > Belliella > Belliella kenyensis. The sequence goes on from NZ_JAKZGR010000007.1 coordinate 227,432, forward strand.
TCAAAAGGAGCTTAATTCTTGTTTTGGAAGTAACGATGGAGGAGAGCAAAGGGTTATAATGATATATGGTAGATATTTGTAGATATAAGCCTCCGGCGAAATATGGGGAAGTATTAAATGTTAAGTGTTAAGCTTTAAGTGTTAAGTTATGCGCGATTAACATTGAACGGTTAACGATTAACATTGCCTGAGTTGGTGGATGTGTTGAGTGTTAAGTGTTGAGTGATGCGCGATTAACGTTGAACGGTTAACGATTAACATTGTCGGAGTTCGTGAGTTTGTTAAGCGTTAAAGGTTAAGGGTTAAGCGATGCGCGGTGAACGTTGAACGATTAACGATTAACATTGCTGAGGTCGTGGGTTTGTTAAACGTTAAGGGTTAAGGGTTAAGTGGTGCGCGGTGAACGTTGAACGATTAACGATTAACATTGCTGAGGTCGTGGGTTTTTTAAACGTTAAAGGTTAAGGGTTAAGTGGTGCGCGGTGAACGTTGAACGATTAACGATTAACATTGCTGAGGTCGTGAGTTTGTTAAACGTTAAGGGTTAAGGGTTAAGTGGTGCGCGGTGAACGTTGAAAGGTTAACGATTAACAATGAAATTCAATATAGAAAACCGAATAGCCAGAGCGGGATTCTTTTATCAAGTCCGTATTCAATATTGTCAATTGCATATATATCGCAATTTGGATTGCTTTTTTTGTTTTTGCCGCCTACTTCGACCACCCAGCTTTTATCGATTTGAAAGTCGGAGTTTCTTGGAAGGGAGAGTTGATGTTCGGTACTGAGCTGATTTAGAAAAAAAGTTTCTCTGACATTACCTACATCAACATTTGAACCCAAAGCAAAAGCAAGATTTGGATTGTTTAAATATATTTTTTCAGGTTTTTGCAAAAGGGAAACTCCTTCAGCGTTTTGATGAAGTCCATAGATCAACCCACATTCTTCCAAAAAGTGTAAGTAGGTCAATAACGTAGTTCTATTTATTCCAATTTTTTCGCTAAGCTTTGAGATATTTGGGGTAAATGGAACAGAATCAGCAATTATAGCTAGTAGCTGTTTGATCTTTGGAATATATGCTACTTCTACTTTTCTTAACATTGGCAACTCTACTTCCAAAATCAGATTGACAATTGAACGAACCTGCTGATGATACAAATCTCCAAATTCTTTATAAAATGGATAATACCCATGACTCAGGTAATCATTCCAAAACTTCAAAGGTTTTGCTTCAGAGATTATTTCTTCCGAAATACGCAGATGATCTTTGAAGATAGTTTCAAGACTGACTATCGGAAAATCAAAGCCTTGGTCATAATTCAAAAACTCCCTAAAAGAAAGCCCTTTGAGTGCATACATGACAGCTCTTCTGCTTAGATCTGCTGCTGAATTTAAGATTTCCAATAGTGACGATCCAGTGAAAATAATTTGAAGTTCCGGATAAAAATCATTTATATTTTTGATTTCCCTGGACCAATTTGGGTATTTATGAACTTCATCTAACACCAGTACAATTCCACCTGATTTCGAAAATTGATCTGCCAAATCAAGCAATGTATTTTTTGAAAACCAGATGTGGTCTAATGATACATACAAAGAAGCATTTCTATTATTTTGATACTTTTCACTTAAGTATTGAAGCAAAAGTGTCGTTTTTCCCACCCCCCTCGCACCTGTGATTCCAATCAACCTTTGATCCCACTTAATTTTCTTCATAATACTCCTCTGAAAACTCAAATTTGTCGTTTTCAAAAGTTTAAAATAAAGTTCAAAAAGAGATTCCATTGATTTTGTTTATTACACTATACAAAAATAGTTATTTTATGTTTATCAGACTATACAAAAAGAATGATCTTTTCTAATAGTTGATTGGGAGATAGTGCGTTAAGCGATGCACGATTAACGTAAAACGATTAACGATTAACATTATCGAAGTTCGTGGGTTTGTTATAAGTTAAGTGTTGAGTGTTGAGTGTTAAGTGTTGAGCGATGCACGATTAACGTTGAACATTGAACGATTAACACGTTTCCCCTGTCCACAGCTTCGCCCTGTCAGTCACAGGTGAACTTAGCTTGTATGAGTAATTTTTTTACTCAACAGTAGCAAAGTTATTGATAGTTGGGAAAATAGCAAATGAGAAATGTACAAAGTACGAAGTATAAAGTACCAAGTACCATGTAGAGAGAATATTTGAGAGACTGATGAAGGGTGAAATATGCCAAAGCGATATAAAGTTGATATATGCCTAGGGCGAAATATAAATCCTTTATCAATACCCATGTGGGATTTAAAGGAGTGTCGTATCTTGAGTATGGTAACTTATGTCTTGTGCATCAAATCTATTATCCCAAACAAGAATGACAAAACACAGTATTTCTAAAAATGCTCAGCCAGGGCTATCTCTATTTGCTTTAAATAAATTTTATCCATAGGAGCTTGGTATGGATCGTTCATCTTTAATCCTATAGTATAAAGTGATTTAGCCTTTTCCAATTGCTCGATATAATTTTCCTTTTGACCAAGCTCTTTATAAACCATAGCTAGGTAATACCTATTTTCCGCAAGGTCATTGAATGCTTCTTGCTTTTCAAAACATGCTTTTGCCTTTTGTAAATCACCTTGCTCTGCATACAGTACTCCAAGGTGAAGCATATCAAATATACCCATCATGTAATTAGCCTCCTGATGTCTTTCCAATATTGTCTCAATTGCTTTGTTTGGGTCTCCAAGTGCCTTGTAGCTCAAGGCCAAAACGATATCCAAATGATACTGACCATTGGCAGTATATCCCATATCGTTATTCATAACTTTTTTCAGAAGCAAACAATCCTCTATAGCCCCTTTATAATCTCTAAAAAACTGAAACCTGCATCCTGCTCTATAGCCCAAGTAAGTAACTGTATCATATGCTACAGCTTGGTCTATAAGCTTTTTCCAATTGATAAAATCTCCTGATTTGAGGTAAGACACAGACTTTGCACGATAAGGCAAAGCCCATGTAGGATCCATTTCCATTACTCTATCATAAACTTCATGGAATTCTTTGCTAAACTGATAGAATTCATTTGATTTATTTGCTTCGAGACAAGCTTGGTATCTTACCATATTTCCTTGCGCTTTAAACCATTCGCAATTGTATTGTGCATGGGCGGCTTTACCCAAAAAAGATATAAAAACTACAAAAATCAAACTTCTAATATGCATGACTATCAATATTTAATAAAAACCTCAACTAGTAATTAGTTACCAATGGCAAATCTATCTTAGGGTAACACTTCCGTAATAGATCCATTTTCAATTTTGAATACCAAATACTGGTAGTAATCAAGGCCTCTCTCTTCATTTTCATAACCAATCCAGCCTTTTAGGCTTTTTGTCAATTCGAGGATTTGATTAGAAATAGCTTTATCAAAAGGTCTTTCATTGTAATTTTCATCCGATTCAATCATTCTAAAACGTCCAGTTTGCCAATGGCAATTGACTATAAACCGTACCCTAATCCATCCAGATTCATCAATAGATACCGGCTGATAATGCTCTTGAAAGTAATCGCAAATAGCAATTCTTTCACCTTCATACTTGTCAGAGTCTCCAAAATTGAAATATTGCAATACAGCATCTTCCTCTCCACACAATTCAAAATCCGAATCATCTACACTTGAATCTGCTGGAATATCCCCTGTATGTCTTAAATATTCGGGTTTGAGTTCTGTTTTGGCACTACATGAAAACAATCCAAAAACAATGAGCATCAATAGTATACGAATCATATCAAACAATTTTAACCTTTGCAAAGAAAGAAATTTCAAATGCTACTAACAAGTTAAACACTTAGGAAAATCATGAATATCTTTACTAAAATCGCATTTGAGGAAGATACTGAATAGCCATTCAGGTGTTGTTAAGAAACATTAAATGCCTTTGAAAACTAAGATAGTTTAGAGTTCTTTAATACATGAAAAAATCAATTACATCCTTTTTAATAGCATTCTCTTTTATCTTGCAAGCCAAATCTCAAGAAATCTTTCCTTATGAAAGAGCTATTGAAATGAAGTCAACATATTCAGAAATAAAGATTTCGGCTATAAATGATGAAGATAACATAATGCTTTCTGGTAGTTTGATTCTGCCATCTGATGATTTTTCAAAGATTATATTTATCGTACCAGGATCAGGACCTGACACAAGACACAATCACCCTTTTTTGACTGAAACTTTTTTAGAAAAAAACATAGCTGTTTTCAGATACGATGAACGTGGAAATGGAAGTTCAACAGGAATTTACAATGACTACAACTATACCCTCCCTATGCTTGGAAGAGATGTACATACATTGGTTGAAAAACTAAAATCAATTCCTATTCTTGAAGGAAAAATTTTCGGAATGCTGGGACACAGTTATGGAGGCATGGGTATATTAGAAGCTATAGAAATAGGAATTGAGCCGGATTTTCTTGTCTTTTTGGCAAGTCCCATCCAAAAGCATGGAGCCTTTTTTACACATCAGCTAGAAAATGACAATCCTATCCTAAAAGATAAATTCAAGTATAACGCAGTGGAAGAAAAAGTCAGCGTAGTCGAGATAATCAATGATGAAATTGGCAATAACAACCACCTGCCAAATCAAGAAATAAGGAAAATTGCCTACAAAAAAGCAAAAGAAATCGGCTACACTAAAAGACGGTATAATAAATTCTCTTACTTTTCCACACCTTACAATCTTGAGATGATCAAGAGAAACTTTGAACCCATTTTTAAAAATATAACTATCCCAACACTTTATGCAATAGGCGAAAAAGATCCATTTATCAGTGCTAAGGCAGAAACCCAACTATTGAAATCAATCAAAAACCCTAAGATAAAAATTAAGGTTTTTGATAGGCTGGGACACTTTTTCAAAGAAGAACCTTTGGATATTATGGATGCTTACAATATGGAACACGAGCCAAAAGAGTTTATTACCAATTGGGTTAGGGATTTGGAATTTTGAGGATTAAAATAACAAATCATACCCCATCACTCGCCTTAGCTTTTTATCCAAGGTCCAAAGCTTCAACTCATTTTTGGCAACTGCATGAAAAATCACCACATCAATCAAACCAACTCCTTGATTCACCAAGTTTTCTTTTTGTGACAGTAAACCTGACTCAATAATACGGTAAGGCTCATCCAAACTTGGAATAAGATTGGCCAATTGAATAATGGTCTCCACCTCTCGTTTGCCTTTGGCCCCTTGTAATAATTCAGCAAAAATCAATTCAAGTCCAAACACCCGGTTATCTTCCAGCAGTTCCTGACATGTCAAAAAAACATCCGGATTACCTCTCAGGTATTCAATCCATATAGAGGTATCAAAAACAACACCTCTCATCGGCGATTCAAATCTCTCAATTCCTGAGCAGAGTATTTAAACTCTAAGGGCTCACTCACAATGGAAGCTCCTATTTGCTTGACTTTTTGAGAGCGGATGTATGAAATTAAAGCCACCTTCAAAGTCTCTGTAATTGTATCAGCCTTGGAAAGCTCCATGGCTTCTTCAATCAATTCTTTGGAGATTATAGCTGTAACTTTCATAAAATTAAGTTTTTACAAAAATACGATAGTGTATCGTATAACAGCAAGTATTTGATGTTATTTTTTGCACCTTGACTAGGCTTAGCTTAAAAGGCAATATCACAACAATCTAAATCAACCCCAGAACTTTAACCAAACAAACCTTGACTTCGGCTAATTCAAGTTCTGTAAGTATTCCAATTTTCTTCACAAACCTTCTCTCAGACAAGCTCTTTACTTGAAAACAATCTGCAAAAGAGGTTTTTGATAATCCGTTGAGATGATTAGGCTTTAGGAGAACCATCCAACTTTTTGGTTCCTTAGTCCCATCCGTCAACGGAACAACAATCTTCAAAGGTAATACCCCAAGGGAATCAGCATTAACGATGATTGCTGGCCGAGTTTTTTTTATTTCTTGACCGACTTGCGGTTCAAAATTCACCAGCCACACTTCTCCATTTTTCATCATTCAATGATTTCAGTATCAATATCACCCCATTCCTCAACTTCTTGCTCATAATATATTTTAGTCTCAGGATCAGAGGCCTCTTTTTCCATGGTTGTGTAGATTGTCTTTCTGTTTTTTCGAGCTTCCTCCATTTTCAACTGAAATATGGATTTAGTAGCAGGTCTGATCATGATTCCATCCCCATGATCTTCAATTACCACCTCGGCAAGCTCATATTTTTCAATCAATGCTTTAGGCAAAATAATACCACTACTGTTGCCGATTTTTCTGATTTTCGTTTCCATATCCAAATTTACGAAAAAAGTAATAACATGTTATAACTTTCATAAGAACATGAATATTTTATTACTCTACTCTTTTTCTATTATATTTCGCAGAGCATATTTCAAATAATATCTATCCATATCGCAACGCTAATATCTATTAAAATCACCATTAATCTAAATCAACCCTAACACCTTACCCAAAGCCGCATTCCTATTCCTCTTTTTCCAAACGGCATACAACTCCGTTTTTTGCTTGATTTTATCCAGTTCGATAAACTTCACCTTTAAATCATATCCCTGTTTCAGCGATGTGGGCACTATGGCCACCCCTAAACCAGCCTCCACTAATTTGAAAATAGTAAGGGCATGGACAGACTTATGGGTGATACGTGGTGAAAAACCCTTATCCTCACAAATAGACATGATCTTGTCGTAGTAAATGGAGGAATAGTCCTGAGAAAAGAGGATAAAGTTTTCCTCCTTCAATTGCCCTACATGTTTGAATTCATGCTCCGATAAAGGATGTTCTCTGGGCAATACCACCGAAAAAGTATCCTCATGGACCATCTTCATCTCCAAGGATTCCGGAACCCGCGCCAATCGTACAAATCCCAAGTCCAGCTTATCTTTTGCCAACATTTCGATTTGAATGGCATTGCTGAGTTCTTCCAGGGAGGTTTTGATACCGGGATAGGTTTGGGAAATCTTGACCAAAAGATCGGGAATTACTGTATGAGCTGCAGAGCCTAGAAATCCAACCCTCAATTCTCCGATGTTACCCGAAGCTATTTCCTTGAGTTGGGTTTTGGTAAGTTCTAGGTGATTGAAGATGTAGTCTACCTCAGCTTTGAGGAAATGACCCGCAGGTGTAAGGGCTACCTTCCGCTTCGTCCGTTCAAACAACTGTACTTCAAGTATCTCCTCCATCTGCTTGATCTGACGGCTCAGACCTGGTTGGGAGATAAATAATCGCTCCGCTGCCCGGCCAAAGTTGAGTTCTTCGGCAACGGCACGGAAATATTCGAGGTGTCTTAATTCTATGGTCATTTATTTCTCGCAAAGACGCAAAGGCGCAGTTTGGTACCAGTTTAATTTGAGATATTTAAGCATAAAAGAAGCATCAATTAAGTATAGTTTTAATTTTTTTAATATACGCCGCAAATTAGATCCTATCTACAATCCATTGACAATTCTTTTAATTCCATCTCGAAGTAATGGTTCATTAAAATTGAAGAGAAGACCTAGTTTTATATTGGTGATTTTTAGATAGGTCAACACTTGTTTGTAGAAAACAGGAGCTAAAGTATCCACAGACTTTAATTCAATGAGGATCTTGTTTTCAACAATTAAATCCGCTTTAAATCCTTGTTCCATTTTTATTCCCTTCCAAATTACGGGTAACGCTTGCTGCCTCGACACCATAAGCCCAGACTTTCGTAATTCATAACTCAAAATATCTTCATAAACAGACTCCAATAATCCAGGACCCAATCCTTTATGAATCTCAAAGGACTTATTGACAATAATCTTTGAAAGCTCATTTTCAGACATTTTCTCAAAAATTTATTTTAACCAACAGTGCCTTAAAAATAAAACATTATGCCAAGAAAACTTCAGTCAACATCCAAAATAAACGTTTAATTTTAATAACCAACAGTTATTAAAAGACCATTTAATTGGTATTTATCTTTATGAATTAAAAATTCTACCTTTGAATCAGTCAAGATTTATTCATAAATCCAGTGCCTTATTCTCTGTTAGAGCATATCCACACTACTAAGAAAGTACCTTTTAAAAAAAGACATACTATTTCAATTCAATCTCAAATAACCCAAAACTTAGCGCCTTTGCGCCCCTGTCTGCCACCAGGCTATAGCAGTCCGGCAGGTTTGCGAGAACCCATATTTTACACAGAAAAAACATTCATCTTAAAAATAAACCCAAAAAACTGCGCCTTCGCGCCTTTGCGAGAAACTCATGAAAACCTTCCAATACGCACAACAACACCTCAACGCCTCCATCGCCCTCGGCATCGCCAAGGGGAACATAAAAGGCATCCTCAGCCCAGAAACCAGAGAAAAAGTAAAAGCCAGTGCTGCTGCGGTCGAAAAAATCGTAGCCAATGGCCAGCCGGTTTATGGCATCAATACCGGTTTTGGGCCATTGTGTACTACGTTGATCTCACCCGATCAGACCCGTAAACTCCAAGAAAACCTGCTCAAAAGTCATGCTGTAGGTGTAGGTGAGCCTATTCCTGTGGAAATTTCCAAACTGATGCTGATCCTGAAGCTTCATGCGCTAGCCAAGGGCTTCTCTGGGATACAAGAACAAACTTTGGATAGGATACTTTGGCATATTGAAAATGATATCATTCCAGTGGTACCCAAACAAGGTTCGGTTGGCGCATCGGGTGACCTTGCTCCCCTCTCCCACTTATTTTTACCGCTGATCGGATTGGGAAAAGTGTATGTAAGTGGGAAAATACTCCCAACAGCAGAAGTGCTTCAGCAACACCAACTATCTCCCATTCACCTAGGCCCCAAAGAAGGACTTGGACTGATCAATGGCACGCAGTTTATCGCTGCCTTTGGAGTAAAGGTCTTGGAACGCTTTTACAATATCCTCGCCCATGCAGACATTACAGGAGCCATGATGCTGGAAGGGCTATTGGGCTCTATCAAGCCATTTTCTACCGAACTCCATCAACTCCGACCCTACGCAGGCAATCAGCATGTAGCGCAGACCATCCTCAACCTCTTACATGAATCTGAGATTGTGCATTCCCATGCGACATGTGCCCGGGTGCAGGATCCATATTCCTTGCGCTGCATGCCTCAAGTCCATGGAGCCTCCCGCAATGCATGGCTGCATTTGAAGCACATGCTGGAGACCGAAATCAACTCTGTAACCGACAACCCTGTGGTCTTTGATGAAACCCATACCATCAGCGGAGGCAATTTCCATGGGCAACCTATTGCCATGCCTTTGGATTATGCTTGTTTGGCAGCATCCGAAATCGGCAATATCTCCGACCGTAGGATTTACCTCTCCTTGGAAGGTGACACGCCTGGAGTGCCCAAGTTACTTCTCAAAGAAACCGGCTTGAACTCTGGTTTTATGATTCCTCAATACACCACTGCAGCTTTGGCTAGCGAGAATAAGGGACTTTGCTTTCCTTCCTCTGCTGATAGTATTCCCACATCCCTAGGTCAGGAAGATCATGTGAGTATGGGGAGTATAGGAGCCAGAAAAGCCTTGCAGGTTATTGAAAACGTTGAGAAAATCCTAGGTGTAGAACTCTTCTGTGCAGCCCAAGCAGTGGACTTTCATGCCCCCTTGAAATCAGGAAAGATCATGACTGCACTTTACGAACATGTGCGTACCAAAATCAAGCATGTCACCGAAGATCAACTCATGTATGAAGACATGGAAACTGCTATCTCTATCATTCAGAGTGGAGAATTACTTACCTTGGCAAGAGACGTGGCTGAGAAAGAAGGTTTGGAATTAGAAACACATTGGTCGGGGGATTTTGACAGGTTCTAAGAACCTTTGAGGTCTACCAGACCTCGAAGGTTTTACCCAGAAATTATTCTTCATTTAAAAATAATTTGTGAAAATTAGTGTAATTCGTGGACTAGCGCTCCGTGGTCGTTGAGCATTTCCGTGGCGCTCGTTGCGAGAAATCCAGAAGGAATCAGGGTGATTAAAAACTGCGCCTTTTCGCCCTTATCTGCCGACAAGCAAGACTGCGGGAAATCAAAGAATCTTCGAGGTTCAGAGATCTTAAAAGTTTAAAAAAATCAATGTTCAAACCTTCGATACCGTACATACGGTATCAAAGGTTAACTCAAGTACTATGCAAACCATAAAATATACATTCATTGGTCCCCTTCGTCAAGCAGTTACTATGACCAACCTTCCTGAGAAAGGAGCCATCAAAGATGAACAGCTTCATATCATCAAAGAGGCAGGTATCATGATCATGGATGATAAAATCTATGACATTGGGCCTTATTGGGATTTGTATCCAGAGGCACAATCGATCGGAGCAGAGATGATAAATCTGAGGGATGATTATGTTGCCTTACCCGGTCTGATTGATTGCCATACCCATATTTGCTTTGGTGGATCAAGGGCTCAAGACTATGCCATGCGCAATGCAGGTAAATCCTATCTGGAAATCGCCAAAGCTGGAGGTGGCATCTGGGATACGGTCTCCCTGACGAGAAAAACATCTATCGACAAACTTGCCCAATTGACAGTCAAAAAAGCCGATAGACATTTACGAGATGGAATCACCACGATAGAGGTAAAAAGTGGCTATGGCTTATCCATAGAAGAGGAACTCAAAATGCTCAAAGCTATCAAATTGGCCAATGAGAACACTTCCTCCGATCTTATCCCAACTTGCTTGGCAGCACATATTCCCCCAAAAGATTTCCAAGGAACCCAGCGTAATTATCTGAAAGCTATTGCTGATGAACTTTTTCCCATCCTCCAAGGAGAAGGCCTAGCCAATCGAATCGATGCCTTTATTGAGGATACGGCTTTCACACCAGAAGATATCCAATCCTACTTTCACAAAGCCAAAGAAATGGGCTTCGACATCACAGTCCATGCGGACCAGTTTCATACTGGTGGTTCGCAAGTAGCTGTCAACTTCGGAGCTATCTCCGCAGACCATCTGGAAGCGAGTACTGATAAAGAAATTGCATTACTTGCTCAATCTAAAACCATAGCAGTAGCCTTACCGGGAGCGTCGATGGGTTTGGGCGTTGCCTACACTCCTGCCAGAAAACTACTCGATGCAGGTGCTTCCCTAGCTATCGCCTCTGATTGGAATCCAGGTTCGGCCCCTATGGGTGATTTGCTCATGCAAGCTGCTGTTTTGGGAACTTACGAGAAACTCAGCAATGCAGAAGTTTTAGCCGGCATCACCACCAGAGCCGCTGCCGCCCTGAACCTCCACGACCGAGGACAATTGAATCCGGGCATGTTGGCCGATATCATCCTATTTCCCACAGTCGATTATCGGGACATTACGTATATGCAGGGGAGGTTGAAGCCGTTTAAAGTGTTCAAAAATGGAGTTGAAATAAATTGAAATAAGGTAGAAATAAAGTTGAAATATGATGAAAATAACAGTGCATTAGGCAGATGACTAAGCTTATTTAGAATAAATTGAAAAGGATTGAAATAATTTCTTAAATTAAGCCTATGAAAAACGTGAATTTGTCTAAATCAGCGATTGAGTTACTTTGTGAAAAGCACAAAGTAGAAGAACTCTATGTTTTTGGCTCTGCTGTAACCGGTGAAATGACGGATGAATCTGATATTGATTTTTTGGTGAGGTTTAAAAGTTTTGATCTCAACAATTATTTTCTCAACTACCTAGAACTCAAAACGGCTTTAGAAAAGATGACTGGAAGAAAGGTTGACTTAATTGAAAAGCAAACCTTGAAAAACCCTTTTTTAATCCAATCCATAGAAAAATCCAAAGAACTTCTTTATGGATGAAAAAATATTGAAATGGCTATACGACGTTCAATTTGATGGGCAAGAAATTCATAATTTCCTTAGACAAAACAAAATTGAATCAGCAAAAGACTACAATCAGTATATTATTTTAAAAAGAGCAGTTGAAAGGAATTTGGAAATTATTACTAGCTCAGGAAAATGAGTAATATTTAAAAAGAGATAACTCCAAAAATTTAAAAAAATGTAAAGCCTTTTTACCTAAGCTGAACTAGTCAAAAGCATTGAATTTTAAAAATATTTCGCGAAGCATATTTCGCCAAAGGAATATTTCTACTGTATTTCAGTTAGCTATCCAAAAGATCTAAATGTTCAAAAAATGAATTTCCAAGCATCCATAACCCAAGGCATCCCCTCTACCCTACCTTCAAAAAAACAGCCCAACCCTGATTTTTCACATGCGCCTAAGCGAAAAGATATTTTAACCACAGAGGAAAAAAAGTTGGCGGTGAGGAATGCGCTGCGGTATTTTCCGAAGGCTTGGCATGCGGAATTGGCGAAGGAGTTTTTTGAAGAGTTACAGGAATACGGGAGGATCTACATGTACCGGTTTATGCCGGACTATGATATGTATGCAAGGCCGATTTCGGAATATCCTGCCAAAAGCCAACAGGCAGCTGCCATTATGCTCATGATTCAAAACAACCTGGACCCGGCGGTGGCCCAACATCCGCAGGAACTAATCACCTACGGGGGAAACGGCGCCGTATTCCAAAACTGGGCCCAGTACCTGCTCACCATGCAGTACTTGTCAGAGATGACAGACGAGCAAACCCTCCACATGTACTCTGGTCATCCCATGGGCCTTTTCCCTTCTTCCAAGGATGCGCCAAGGGTTGTGGTAACTAACGGCATGATGATCCCTAACTATTCCAAGCCGGATGATTGGGAGAAATACAATGCACTCGGCGTCACCCAGTATGGACAGATGACCGCAGGTTCGTATATGTACATTGGTCCCCAAGGGATTGTGCATGGAACGACCATCACGGTGATGAATGCTTTTAGAAAAAAACTAGGCACAGCCATCAACCCCAAAGGAAAGGTTTTTCTGACCGCAGGTTTGGGAGGCATGTCAGGCGCCCAACCCAAAGCAGGGAATATCGCAGGCTGCATCACCGTGTGTGCAGAAGTCAACCCCAAAGCCGCTCACAAAAGGCATGAACAAGGTTGGGTAGAGGAATTGATAGATGATTTGGACGGATTGGTTTCAAGAGTAAGAAAGGCCCAAGTAAATGATGAGGTGGTATCCATCGCCTATTTAGGAAATATAGTGGATGTATGGGAGAAGTTTGACGAGGAAAATATCACCGTGGAACTCGGTTCGGATCAGACCTCCTTGCACAATCCATGGGCGGGTGGATATTATCCTGTGGGTTTAAGTTTCGAGGAGTCCAATGAACTGATGGCCTCCAACCCTGAATTATTCCAAACCAAGGTTCAGGAATCCCTCCGTCGCCACGCCACAGCAGTCAACAAACATGTAGCCAAAGGAACCTACTTTTTCGACTATGGCAACGCGTTTCTACTAGAGGCATCCCGTGCAGGGGCTGAGGTAATGGGCGAAAATGGTATTGACTTCCGCTATCCTTCCTACGTGCAGGATATCTTGGGTCCCATGTGTTTTGATTATGGTTTTGGCCCATTCCGTTGGGTATGTACTTCTGGCAAAGCGGAAGACCTAGAGAAAACAGATCAGATAGCACTTGAAGTCATGAGGGAGATTAAAGCTTCAGCCCCTATCGAAATCCAGCAACAAATGCAGGACAATATTCAATGGATAGAAGAGGCTGGAAAAAATAAGCTAGTAGTGGGCTCACAAGCCCGTATCCTCTACGCCGATGCAGAAGGTAGGATCAAAATCGCAGAAGCCTTCAACAAAGCCGTACAATCAGGAGAGCTCTCTGCTCCCATTGTTTTGGGAAGAGATCATCATGATGTCAGCGGCACAGACTCCCCTTTCCGGGAAACGAGCAATATCTACGATGGTAGTAAATTCACGGCAGACATGGCTATTCACAACGTAATCGGTGACAGTTTCCGTGGGGCTACTTGGGTCTCCATCCACAATGGTGGCGGCGTAGGCTGGGGTGAGGTCATCAATGGAGGTTTCGGTATGCTACTCGACGGCAGTAAAGAAGCTGACCACAGACTCCAATCCATGCTTTTCTATGACGTTAACAACGGCATTTCCCGCAGGGCTTGGGCCAGAAATGAGGAAGCTTTGTTTGCAATCAAACGGGAAATGGAAAGGACGCCTGGCTTAAAAGTAACGCTACCAGAGATGGTCGATGAGGATTTGTTGAAATATTAAAAAATGTCAAAATCACTTAAGAACTATACTCATGTTAACAAAGTGACAAATAAAGAAATAGTTGGACAATCTTCTTAGAGAGTTTGCATTAGATGAGCTTGTGGAACAAATAATTTTTATTCAAAAAGTCGAAAAAGGCATAAAGGGTTTTGATGAAAACAAGATTATATTTGAGACTGACTTGGACAAAAAGTAGAAAAACAGTTTGAAAAAATTGGACTGATCAAGCATTGTGGATTTAAATGAATTCGCCGATTTCATGACGAAAGCTACGGTCGACCAATCAAGGCTTCAGGTTAATCGTCTGAGAAATGTACCTAAAACAATTCACTGATTATTCAACCAATCATATTTGGGTGCTGTTCTTGATTTTTGAAACAAATGCCTTTTTTGAGCAACCAAACACAATTTTATATTGATATTGAAATTAATCGAAGATTTTTTTTTGAGTTTGATGATTTACTCTTAATATTAATAGTCAAAGTTTAAATTATTTAATATGAAAGAAGAGTATTTTAAGTGGTATTCTCCACATCTTCACCGGGACGTAGAGATGCTAGTTTTTGGTCATGCAGGATATCCTGTCGTTTTGTTTCCCACTTCCATGGGTTCATTTCACGAAAATAGGGATATGGGATTGATTGAAAAAGCGGGCTGGTTCATAGATCAAGGTTTAGTGCAAATATTTTGTCCGATGAGCAATGACCGTGACAGTTTTTACAACAAAGGAATACACCCTCACGACCGTATACAAAATCATGCTGCCTATGACCGAATGATATGTCATGACATCGTGGAAAAAATCAGATTCAACACTCCTGTTGGCAAAGTAGTTATGGCAGGGTGTAGTTTTGGAGGATACCATGCTGCCAATTTCGCATTTAGACATCCTGGCTATGTTAGCCATATGTTTTCAATGTCTGGTGCATTTGAGATTAGAAGTTTTATGCATGGTTATCAGCATGAGGACATTTATTTTCATTCTCCACTGGAATTCCTCAGGAATCTTCATGATGGAGAACTTTGGAAAATGGACATCGTCTTGGGCACATCAAACTGGGACATATGCTTTGATGCAAATATCAAGCTAAGTGATGTCCTTGAGGGTAAAAGAGTGAGTCACTGGCTAGATGTACGCAAAGACCGTAATCATGATTGGCCAGTATGGAAAGAAATGTTCCCACATTATTTATCCAGAATTAAATTCAATTGAAAAGAACACTGAAAAACTAAATTTACAAACATGAAAAAAATTGGAATTCTTTTTGGCATGGAAGACACTTTTCCCCATGCATTTATTGAGAGAGTAAATCAACAAAACATCAAGGGTATCGTGGCAGAAGCAGTCACTATAGATAAAGTAGTTCAAAATCAACTCACAGAGTATGCTGTCATCATCGACAGAATATCACAGGATGTACCTTTCTATAGAGCTTATCTCAAAAATGCTGCATTGACAGGTACGGCCGTGATTAATAATCCATTCTGGTGGTCAGCAGATGATAAGTTTTTCAACAATGCCTTAGCTGACACATTGGGTGTACCATTGCCCAATACAGTACTTCTACCATCAGTAGAGCATCCTACAGATACCACAGCCAAATCATTTAGAAACTTAAAAATGCCTTTAGATTGGGAAGGTATATTTGATTATATCAAATTCCCAGCCTATATGAAGCCCTATGCAGGTGGAGGTTGGAAGAATGTATATAGGCTCGAGAGTAAAGAGGAATTTTTCCAAAAACACAGAGAAACGGGTCAATTGGTAATGCTTCTTCAAGAAGAGATCGTTTTTACGGAATATTTTAGAGTATACTGTCTTGGAGGAAAAGCTGTAAGAATCATGCAATATGAGCCACGGAATCCACATCATCTACGCTACGTAATAGATGGCCCACCAGCCTCCAAAAAGTTGCTTGCCAAAGTAAAAGAATATACCATTGCACTTTGTCAAGGATTAGGATATGATTTCAATACAGTAGAGTTTGCAGTAAGAGATGGCGTTCCATATGCCATTGACTTTGGGAATCCTGCTCCAGATGCAGATATAAACTCTGTGGGTCAGGAGAATTTTGAGTGGGTAGTGGAAGAATCTGCCAAGCTAGCAATAGCCTATGCAAAAAGTCAAAAACCTGGTCAAATCAATTTGACTTGGGGTAAATTTATGAAAGATGCAGTAAGTTCAGCAAAACGTTTTTAATATGAAAAAATTACCTGTTTTTACTTTGGGGGTAGAAGAAGAATATCAAATCATAGACCCTGTAACACGTGACCTACGCTCCCACATGTCCAAAATCGTGGATGGCGCAAAGATTTTTCTGAAAGAACAGGTAAAATCCGAAATGCACCAATCAGTGGTGGAGGTGGGAACCAATATTTGCAAAAATATCACAGATGCAAAAAATGAAGTTGCATTTTTGAGACATAAAATTGTGGAATTAGCCGCCAAACAAGATCTGGTAGTGGGTGCATCTGGCACTCACCCTTTTTCAAAATGGCAAGATCAACAAATCACAGACGATCCTAGGTATCACAATATAGTCAATGAACTTCAAGATACCGCTAGGAGCAATTTGATCTTTGGACTGCATGTTCATGTGGGCATTGAGAGTCGGGAGATAGCTCTCAAAATCATGAATCAGGCTTGCTATTTCTTACCACATATCTATGCTTTGTCTGCCAACTCTCCTTTTTGGGAAGGTAGAAACACAGGTTTCAAGGCCTACAGAGCTAAGGTATTCGCTAAATTCCCTCGTACAGGTCTTCCAGAGTACTTTGATACTGTACAAGCATATGATAGCTATTTGGAAACATTGGTAAAAACCAATTGCATAGACAATCCAAAGAAAATCTGGTGGGATTTGCGCATGCATCCATTCTTTAGCACTATTGAATTTAGGATCTGTGACATGTGCTTGACTGTACAGGAGACCATCTGTATCGTGGCCCTCATCCAAGCCGTAGTTGCTAAGCTTTATAAAATGAATCTTTCCAATACCAGTTTCAATGTCTACAGAATAGCATTGATCCGGGAAAATAAATTTAGAGCTGCGAGATATGGAATAGATGGAAAAATGATTGACTTCGGTGAAAACAAAGAAGTGGAATACAGGGAATTGATGTGCGAGTTGCTGGAGTTTGTGGATGACGTAGTAGATGAGCTAGGGAGTAGGGAAGAGATCAACTATGTCCACCAAATTCTAAAAGAAGGGACTGGAGCTGATAAACAGCTTAAAATTTGGGAAGAAACGCATGATCATTTCAAGGTTGTGGATTTCATCACTTCCCAATTTACAAAAGGCATATAGCCCGATTTGAATAGACCGTGTATCTTTGCAGTAAAAAGTAAGAGTAATGATTAATGTAGCCATACTAGATATGTATGATGGCGAGCCCAATCAAGGCATGCGCTGTATCAAGGATATTATTGGTAGATTTGAAGAACAACTAACATACAAGGTGTATGACGTGAGAGGGAAGGCTGAGCTCCCAGATATACAAGATCATGACCTTTTTATATCCACAGGAGGGCCTGGTGATCCACTTGAAGGAGATGGCATATGGGATCTGAAAAACAGTCAGTTTTTGCATAGTTTGATAGCATGGAACAAAATCAACAAAAGGAAAAAATACCTTTTGTTGATTTGCCATTCTTTTCAAATGGCTGTCAATGCTTTTGGCCTAGCAACACTTTCAAAAAGAAAGTCTACTTCATTTGGAGTAATGACCATTCACAAAACAGCAGATGGATTAGAAGACAGCCTATTCGCAGCATTGGACAATCCCTTCTGGGCGGTAGATTCTCGAGATTATCAAGTCGTACAGCCTAAGATGAAGAAATTCCAAGCCATGGGAGCAAAAATCATTGCCCTAGAAAAAATCAGGTCTCACCTAGAATATGAAAGGGCTTTGATGGCCATTAGATTCTCACCTGAAATCGTCGGGACACAATTCCACCCTGAAGCGGACCCAATTAGCTTTATGAATCACCTTCGCAAAGAAGAGGTGAAACAAAAGGTTATTGCAAAAAAAGGTAAAGCCAAATATAGAACCATGCTTGAGCACTTAGTGGATGACGATAAGATCTATAAAACCAATGAGACTTTGATCCCAAATTTCTTAAAAGAAGCCATCACCAATATTACAGAACAACAAGAAATTTTTCAATCGTAATCATATGATCAAAAATTACAGAATAGCTTTCAATGAAGCTTTTAATCAAGAGAAATACCAAGAGTTTTTGGGAGATATAGCAAAGGATTTTGATTACCTTCCCACCTTTCGAATTGCAGAGACTCCCTTTTTCATTTCTAAGGAATTGAAAAATCAATTGATGGAAGCTACAGATGAAGTAGTGAACTTCATTCAAAATGCTGATTTCAAAAAAATGACCCAGCGTGCCGTTGAGCTCAATACGCATGTACCTCATGAAGATGAACATACGCAGTTTCTTGCAGTAGATTTTGGAATCTGTGAAGAAGAGGGAAAAGTAATACCGAAGCTGATTGAAGTACAAGGCTTTCCATCAGTTTTTAATTTCCAACATCATCTTCATGAAAAATTTCTAGAGCACTATCCCTTATTAAAAGGTCTGACCCCTTACTTCGGTCAGCTGGATAAGGAAGCCTATTTACAAAAACTCCGAGAGACAATACTCAATGGATATGAGCCATCTGAAGTAGTATTGCTAGAAATTGAACCAGAAAAGCAAAATACCAAAATTGATTTTTACTATTGTGCCAGAGATCTCTCCATTCCATATGTATGTGTCACAGACCTCATAAAAGAAGGGAAGAAACTATTCTATAAGGACCATCAAGGAGATCAAATTCAAATCAAGAGGATATACAATCGAGTGATTTTTGATGAACTCAATACCCGATCAGACCTCAAACTAGCATTTGACTTCAAAGAAGATCTAGAAGTAGAATGGGCAGGGCATCCCAATTGGTTTTTTAGAATTAGTAAATATATCCTACCCATGCTCAAAGGACCATACTTCATTGAATCCACCCTTTTATCAGATTTGGAAAGTATTCCGGTAGATTTGGAAAACTATGTTTTGAAGCCTCTGTTTTCTTTTTCAGGAAGTGGGGTAATCTTCCATGTGAAGCCATCAGACATTGAAGATGTAGTAGAAAAAGACCTTTATATTCTTCAAAAGAAAGTGAATTACATTCCTATTTTACAAGCTCCAGACACCAAAGTGAAAGCAGAAGTCAGAATGCTGCTTGTATGGCCTGAAAAAGATGAAAAACCCACCTTGATGACGAATCTTGTAAGGCTCAGCAGAGGAGAAATGATAGGTGTAAAATTCAATAAAGATAAAGATTGGGTTGGCGGAACTATAGGATTGTTTGAATCAAACTAACCAATGCGCAATACATAATTTTATTTTTCATCACAAATCACAAGCATTCATTTAAATTTCTGAAAGAACACCAATTATAATGACAAAAATCACTTTTTTATCTTATTCTTTTTGATAGTTTTAACCATTGAAAGCAAGTCTTTCAAAACTTCAAAATTATTTCAAGACAACCGAAACACATGAAGATAGGTATACTCAAAGAGCCAAAGGGAGAAGCACGTGTAGCTTTGCTTCCTGAGGCAGTCAAAACCTTACTTTCTTGGGGCACAGAGGTAATTGTAGAATCAGGAGCTGGTCAAGGCTCTTTTGTAAGTGATGGCACTTACGAAACTACAGGTGCTACTATTGCTCCAAGAGAAGCTATATTGACTACAGCAGACATGATCTGTTGCATTCAGTCGCTATCTACTAGCGAAATCAGCCAGATGAAATCCAGTGCTGTGCTTTTGGCACAAATGGGGGCTCTCTACAATCTAGACCTTACAAAATTTCTCCTGGAAGAAAAACGAACTGCTTTTAGTATGGAGCTAGTCCCTCGCACTACCCGTGCCCAAAGCATGGATGTACTTTCCTCCATGGCAACGGTAAGCGGTTACAAAGCAGCATTACTAGCAGCTTCCAGCCTTCCCAGATTCTTTCCAATGTTTATGACGGCTGCAGGCAGCATCACTCCTGCAAGGGTCTTGGTGATCGGTGCCGGAGTAGCGGGTCTCCAAGCCATAGCGACTGCCAAAAGACTAGGAGCTACAGTGTATGCATTTGATGTGAGACGAGCAGCCAAGGAAGAAGTTCTTTCCATCGGTGCCAAATTCATCGATGTAGAAGGTGCCAAAGAAGACAAAGGTGCTGGTGGATATGCAGTAGAGCAATCAGAGGAATATATCCAAAAGCAAAAGGACACTATTCATGAACATGCTCAAAAAGCTGATGCAATCATCACCACAGCACAGATCCCAGGAAGAAAAGCACCACTTTTGGTAGAGGAAAGGACGGTGCTAGCCATGAAACCAGGATCAGTCATCATAGACCTTGCTGCATCTTCTGGGGGAAATTGCGCACTTTCTCAGCCAGATCAAACCATAGAAATCAATGGGGTCAGGATCTTTGGAGTCGATAATCTCGCAACCCAACTCCCTCAAGATGCCAGCAAGATGTATGGCAAAAATTACCTCAATTTCCTCAAACTGATCATCAAAGATGGAGCTATACACCTCAATTTCGAAGATGATATAGTCCTAGGTACATGCGTATGCCACGCAGGAGAGGCAAAAAGTCCTAGGGTCGCCCAAATCTTAAATCAATCATAATGGAACAAATACTTAACTATATTGGCGAAAATATGGAAATGATTTATTTCCTGATTTTGGCCATACTTCTAGGAGTAGAAGTGATATCTAATGTACCCGCCATTTTGCACACTCCACTCATGTCTGGCGCCAATGCCGTCCATGGAGTAGTGGTAGTAGGTGCCATCATCGTCATGCTACATGCTTCACCTGACAATTATCCCTCATTGATCGTAGGGTTTCTCGCCGTGGTAATGGGCACGCTGAATGTGGTCGGGGGATTTGTAGTGACCGACAGGATGCTAGAGATGTTCAAGAAAAAACCGAAAAAATCATGACCTTAAATATACTTGAAATAGCCTATTTGATTGCGTCTTTGACATTCGTGATCGGGCTGAAAATGCTCAGTCATCCTGAAAGTGCGCGCAAAGGAAACCTCATCGCAGCATTAGGGATGCTTATCGCAGTGATAGCCACTATCACCATCTATCAACCTTTTGATGAATCAAAAGTCTTAAACTATGGGCTTATAGCATTAGGGCTCGTCTTAGGCACTATCATCGGTACCATGATGGCAAAAAAGGTAAAAATGACCGCTATGCCTCAGATGGTTTCATTCTTTAATGGTATGGGTGGGGCATGTGCTGCTCTGATAGCGGTGATTGAATACCAAAACCATAATACTTCCGCAATCAGTGGCTTTGACGGTGAGTTCTTGGTTATGCTATTGGGATTGATAATCGGTTCAGTTTCCTTTTCTGGTTCATTGATCGCCTATGGTAAGTTGGAAGGAAAAATCAAGGACTTTGTCTTGCCAATGAATCAAGTAGTCAACATGCTCATGTTGGCAACTATCTTAGGTTTGACAATTTATCAAATGCTTGGCAATGAAAGTACGCCATTGTTTTATGGCCTTTTGGCTATTTCATTGATTTATGGAGTACTTTTTGTGATGCCCATCGGTGGTGCAGATATGCCAGTAGTGATTTCATTATTGAACTCATTTACTGGAGTAGCAGCAGCCTTTGGAGGATTTTTGTATAGCAACAAAGCCATGCTCACTGGAGGTATTCTGGTCGGATCTGCGGGTACGATTTTGACTATCTTGATGTGTAAAGCAATGAATAGGTCGTTGACCAATGTTTTGCTTGGGGCATTTGGAGGAAGTACAGCAGGTGGACCAAAAGGCGAAGCTGGAGATCAGACTGTACGAGAAATCAGCATCACAGACACTGCCGTGCTTTTGTCCTATTCTCAGCAGGTAGTCATCGTCCCAGGATATGGACTCGCTGTAGCACAAGCACAGCATATCTGCCATGAGCTCGAAAAATTACTAGAGGAAAAAGGCGTCACTGTAAACTATGCAATACACCCAGTAGCAGGCAGAATGCCAGGTCATATGAATGTATTGCTAGCAGAAGCTGATGTGCCTTACGAAAGACTTCAAGAGATGGAAGAAATCAATCCAAAACTTGCAAGCACTGATGTGGTGGTTGTGATCGGTGCAAATGACGTAGTAAATCCAGCAGCTAAAAACGATAGCTCCTCCCCTATTTATGGCATGCCAATCTTAGAAGTAGATCAAGCTAAGAATGTCATCATCTTGAAGCGAGGGATGAGTTCAGGATATGCAGGAATAGAAAATGAACTTTTTTTCTACCCTAAGACAAGAATGCTTTTTGGAGATGCAAAAGATTCTTTACAAAAACTAACTTCTGAAGTCAAAGAGGTATAAGCAGATCTAGAAAAAAACAAATATGGATATACGGAACTCTGTCAATAACATTACAAAATCCCGATTTATCTAACTTCCGATATAAATTGATATTGGATACTTACGGATATTGACCATTAACAACCTGTTAATCCAATGAATTGAAGTTACTGGTAAAAAAGCGTATAATCAGAAAAGCAAAACAATAAAGGGAGACTACCAAAAAGTCTTCCTTTTTTTTAAATTAAAACATTAGAAAATAGGACCAAGTATAACTCATCCATTATTGCGGATTTACCAACATGTAAAAGAAAATATCGATTTAATTTAGCTTGGATACTAATCGACACAAGATATCATCTATATCCTCAAAGAGACCAGACACTAAGCCATATTTGGGGTTTTCAAAATCCATATATTTATTGGTACTGGATATTAGTCAATATTAATCCCGAGGTAATCTATTATTTGATAGAGGAAATTGAAGGAGTGAAATATTCTTGTTACAAGTATTTCAAAGTGTTCTCAAAACTTATATTTGTCGCACTTGTTGCGATCTACCAAACCCTTAATTTTGAATTGAACAATTTTATGGCTTTAAAGAGGGAGAAATTGACTTGGCTGAAGAAGAAAGAATAGGGCTGTTCATAAGATCCAACTTGATGTCAAGTTAAAATGAAGTGAAAAGAATTTGAATAACTTTGACTACAAATCAATGAAACAGCAAAGCAGGTTTGGGTCATTCGGGAAGTGTAAATTCCATTATATTAAGCTACAGAAAATGTAATAGCATAGTGAATTATACTTCTAGAAATAGAAAAATCACAAAAAACAACGCACTTAACTTGAGCAGGTCTTGCAAAAGAATAAGAGAAACATCAACCAAAATGTTTTAAACTATTTCGATAAAACAAAAACTATTTATACTTAATTTTGTGAAGTTCTGATATTTTCTTGAAATTAGGCAAAGTCAACTCTCATTCATAATTTTAAAATCTTCTCCATGAAAAAATTATTTCTACTCATACTACTAATTTCCTTTGGATTTGGGCAGGCTTTTGCCCAGACATCATTTGTTGGAATTCAGAATAGTCCACGAAAAGGCATCATAAGTGCTACAATGAACCCTGCTGAAATCAATAACTTACATAAAAAAGTAGATGTTAATTTTTTCTCTTTGAATGGTTCTGTAAGCAACAACATCATTTCTTTTGGAGACATTGTAAATTATGGTGATGATGTCTTAGATGTGGCTTTTCAGCGAGCTGACGGCCCAGTGAATTTTAGATCTGTGGCTAATATCCTCGGACCATCTGTTGGTATTAAGTCAGGAAATTGGGCTTTTGGATTGACTACTCAGCTATTCACCAAAGCTGATATCATCGATTTTGACCCTACTTTGGGACAGTCGCTATTGGACATTCAGTTCTCAGGTAGAAATAATTCCTTTGCGATAGCTACCGAATACAATCAAAGAATAAATGCTACTGGCTATGGGCAAGTCGGATTTGTAGTAGGTAGAGAAATTTTTGAAAATGACAAACATAAGTTTTCAGTAGGAGCAACAGCCAAAATCCTTATTCCAGCTGTATACGCTAATGTAGGTATGGATAGATTTCGAGCAGAAATAGTTCAGGTAGATACAGAAGTAAGTATCACTAATGCCACTGGATCTTTAAACTTCAGTTATTCTGAATCCGATTTTAACAATTCAAATATTGGATCAAATCAAAACGGTTTCAACTTTGGATCTCCAAGTGGGTTTGGGCTTGACCTAGGAGCAAATTATCAAATAAAAGATGACAAAGGTAGGACAAAGATCAATACAGGACTTTCAATCATGAACTTAGGAAGCATGACTTTTGCAAAAGGTCAGACTAACAACACCTACACAATGAATATACCTCAGGGACAAAGCTTTAGATTAGATCAATTGGAAGGAAATTTTGAAGAAATAGAAAATCAACTTATTGCAAGTGGATTTTTCACAAGGACTGTAGAGACCAACGGAATCAGGACAAATCTGCCTTCACTAATAGCAGCTTATGCAGAAATGCACATCATAGGGGTACTTCATGCAAGTGCCTACTTGCAGCAAAGGTTTGGAAATATAAATTCAAATCAACAGCTAAGCTCCCAAAACCTTTTTGTGATCACCCCGCGAGTGGTTTTAGGTAAATTTGAAATTTATTCTCCATGGATGCAAACAGAGGTTGCTGGCTTTGATGGAGGATTGGGTTTAAGGTATGGAGGATTCTTTATAGGAAGCAATTCAATATTGACAGGTCTAAGTGAAAACTCCAAACAAGCCGATTTTCACATGGGACTAAGTTGGGGATTTGGTAGATTATAACTTACATGTATAAAATAAGCCTTGGTAAACTACCAAGGCTTATTTGCTATCAAACCTTGAAACCACTTAGGGCTTCTTGCTTAATTATTAACTAACTGATAATCAGTAAAATAATTAACAAAAACATAACACAAAAACCCCGAATTTGGCTGTTCCCAGCTTTTTTCGGGGTTTTCTTTTTTGTATTTTAAGG
>NZ_JAKZGR010000008.1 GCF_022549675.1 Belliella kenyensis
AAGTGCACCAGAATTGTCTTAATCCTTGTTTTAGTGGATGTGGTACTCTGACAATGGTATTATGAAAAGTATGATATTGAGCTATTTGGTCTTAATCCTTGTTTTAGTGGATGTGGTACTCTGACTTTAAAAAGAAAGATGTAATATCTAAAAAAGATATAGTCTTAATCCTTGTTTTAGTGGATGTGGTACTCTGACTTAACTAAAAAACTAACATGAAAACATTTATAGTAACGTCTTAATCCTTGTTTTAGTGGATGTGGTACTCTGACTAAATCAGGAATAGCTGGATTAGTCCACATAAGGGTAGTCTTAATCCTTGTTTTAGTGGATGTGGTACTCTGACAATAGAGCTAAAACCATAACGATTTACTCTCGGTATTGTCTTAATCCTTGTTTTAGTGGATGTGGTACTCTGACCCCATGAAAAAGGTCTTTATAGAGGTTTTTTAAGGGGTCTTAATCCTTGTTTTAGTGGATGTGGTACTCTGACAATCTAATAAAAAAACATGAAGAAATTAGTCAAACAAGTCTTAATCCTTGTTTTAGTGGATGTGGTACTCTGACTCTCCTAATAAGAATGTACGATGGGTTAGTACAGCGTCTTAATCCTTGTTTTAGTGGATGTGGTACTCTGACACTATCGATGGAGACTCAGTGGAGACCTTCGGGTCCTGTCTTAATCCTTGTTTTAGTGGATGTGGTACTCTGACTTTTACGAAGGAGTATGAAACTCTCCACTCTGACCTGTCTTAATCCTTGTTTTAGTGGATGTGGTACTCTGACAAAGCACAATACGATGTGCAAATTAGTACTGCGAAAGTCTTAATCCTTGTTTTAGTGGATGTGGTACTCTGACTCAGGTAGACACTCCCTAACCAGACCTTATGAAGTAGTCTTAATCCTTGTTTTAGTGGATGTGGTACTCTGACAGTGGAGATAGTGGACATGTCCACTGAAGAAGGACGTCGTCTTAATCCTTGTTTTAGTGGATGTGGTACTCTGACTCCTGATATATTGGAAATAAAATTCCAATTAGATTGTCTTAATCCTTGTTTTAGTGGATGTGGTACTCTGACAATTAATTGATAGCATAAGTGAAATTGCGAATTTGGCGTCTTAATCCTTGTTTTAGTGGATGTGGTACTCTGACAAGAATTGAAAGATGAAAGCATTAAAAAGAATTGAGTCTTAATCCTTGTTTTAGTGGATGTGGTACTCTGACATAGCTCTAGGGTGTCAAATAGAAAAAAACTTATTTGTCTTAATCCTTGTTTTAGTGGATGTGGTACTCTGACACCGATCGGGATGATCGGTACAAGCATTGGGTCTCCGTCTTAATCCTTGTTTTAGTGGATGTGGTACTCTGACACAGGAACAATTATACATATAGATCCCAAGAAAGGGTCTTAATCCTTGTTTTAGTGGATGTGGTACTCTGACAAAGAATTTACTAAGCCTCAAATTCAAATATTAGGTCTTAATCCTTGTTTTAGTGGATGTGGTACTCTGACGGCTGATGGTGCGGAGATAGAGCGCTGGGACAGAGTCTTAATCCTTGTTTTAGTGGATGTGGTACTCTGACAGCTAACTCCAGTTTTGACTGAATTTCAATATGTTACAAATTAAAATCGTGTCAAAAATTTTTAGTTTTACGAAAATAAACTTCATATTCCCCGCTGAATAGTTCAAAGCTAAGCTATTTTTTGGCGTTTTCAAAAGTCTTTTTCACTCATTTTTTTCTGTTTTTTGTAAGTCTATCATCTTCCAAGCCCATTCCCTTTTACCTTTGACAGGAGCCAATACAGCTTTGCCTTTGATCCAATCATTATGCTTTAGATTCCATTCTTTTGTCAATCTAGGATCTACGAATTTGCCGTCTACAAATCCAAATGGATTGTGATCTTGCTTAGTGAATTTTCCAGTCACAGATTGCAGAAGAGCGTGTTCTTGAGTGCTATGCGCTGTAAAATGCTTGACTTGAAAAAAATCTCCTTTGCTAAAACTTCCTTCTAAAACATACACCTTCCATAATTCAGGCTTTTGGGTATATTTACCAAATCCTGCTTTCCCATTTTCTACCAAAAAACTAAACGTCTTCTTTTCTCTATTTACATGATAGACTATTACAGAAAGCTTCTTGTCAGGCTTGATACCCAATAAAGCCTCTGCTTTTGATAAATTTTCTTGGTATCGGACAGGCATAGAAACCTTACCTACATACCATTGTGCTTCCAGGTACTTTCGGTGATAAGACCTCATCCCCCAGCCATGCTGCTCACGCAGTTTGATCATTTTTTCAAGCTCCGATTTGGCACCAGCATACTGTTCCTTAGCTATCAAATATGAAATTAGTTTTTCTTGTATGTTCAAAAGGAACTCTGGTTTGGTTCTGCAAGTCATAGCCTTACACAGACAAGAGAAATAAAGATCGTCTTGTGCCTCATAGGCTTCAGCAAATACTTGCCAAACCCAAAACTCACTAGCTTTTTTCTTAGCAAAAGGCAAAAATGACCTAACCCCTGCCTGCTTATCTCCTGTACCCAAAAGTAATTTGGCTTTGAAATAGGGCACATAAAGCATCGCAGGATATTTTTCCAAAATGGGCTCTACTAGCTCTTGAATGTAATTTAAAATTTTCTCTTCAGGAGCATTTTCACGCAGCAAGGCTTTGGAATAACTAATATGTAATCGCTCTGCCAAAGAAATGATCTTCTTACCTTCCCATTCTTGCTTTTGAAAATCATCTTCCTCTAGAATATCAAAAAAGCCTGCTTTTTCAAGAAAAATGGATTGATTTTCATTTATCCAAAATTCAGGAGGCGTTTTAACCAATTCTTGTAAAAGAAGCCTACTTACTAGCTTTTTTGAAGGCTTATATCTCTCCATTAGACCATGGAGCAACTTTTTCGTCAAGGATAAGTTTGCTTTTGTATCCTTATTGAAGGATCTTAATGTATAATATACAATCCAAGAAAGTTGCTCAACATCTGGGCTCTCATTTTTCAACTCCAACTCGAAGGCTTGTTCAAACTTGCCCTCAGTGACCAATTGCTTGACATGCAGATAACCTTGATCCAAAACTTTTTGGAAATAATTCATCCTTTCATAAAGCAATTTTTCATCATCGGGCATTTGAAGTGCTAAAAATTCGCTCAAATAGTTTTTGGCTTGTGAGGTTTGCCCCGCTTGAACGTGTTTTTTGATCAGATAGTAAATAGACCAGCTGTGATTTCTCCTTGCCCAGATGTCATGCTTTCTGTTTGCAAGTTCATTTCTTGTGAGTTTATAAGACTCTTCAAATCTATTTTCTGCCCTTAACTGTTTGAGATGTTGTTGATTCATAAAAATACGGTGTTCGGTGGATCGATAATCTGTTCTATATTTACATTTTGCCCGATTAGCTTCATGCTCCTTGCATCAGAAATATTTAGTGGGACTAGGATAATACTATCTTGATTCTCATAGATATCATTGATCTCTATTAAAGTCTGCTTGATCTCTTCGAATTTTTTATGATCAGAATGTACAAGAAAAACAGACTTTTGTACCCTAACACATCCATTCTTTAGCAAGTATTTAGCTACAAGTGTTCTGACTTTATTGTTTTGGATATCATACATGATTAAATAGTTCATTGAGGTACTTTTTTGGGGTTTACCTTGGAATATGTTTAGGATTTTCTCAATCCTACCAGAAAGGGGAAGTAGTTCATCCTCTGGATTAATTGAAGTTTTTTCTTCTGGCTGAGCCAAGATTCCAGAATCTCTGATCTTCTGAATTTTGGCTTTGAGGTCAAATTCCTTTTTGGGCGGTTTAGGCATAACTTTTTATGTATCAAAACTAGCTTTCAGGTATTCAGTAAGTGTTTTGCCAAATTCTTTGTGGCTACCTGTCTTGGTGGTACCGACGATACTCACTCCCCGCTTTCCAAAAAACACATTGACTTCAGCCCAAATGTGTCCAGATCGAACTTTCACTTGTCTCCCATAAGCTATAGGCCTCACATGTTCAATTTCAGCATTGATCTCAGCTAGGAAGCTCTGCAGACTATCCATTACCCAATTTAGTTCATCGGGCTGCTCGTATTGCTTTTCTTTCGGCTTCCTAGACTTTTGTCCTGTTTTCTCTTTGATAAAAGCTAAGACCTCTGAAGGAAGGTCCTGACCTGAATTGACCTTCTCCACATTTACAGTTTCTCTTTTGACTTCTATATGTTGCTTTTCTATTTCTTTGGCTTTCTTTTCAATTTGCTCCATTTCAAAAAACGAATCTTTCTGAACAAATGCTTCTGGATGCAATGGGGTAGCCTCAGGGTTATAGTAAGCCTCTGGATCGAAGCTTACAAAACAACAACGACTCACATCATGGGTCTTAAGATCCAAAGCGGCTCCAAGCTGATATTCATGGTTGAACTGGATACAAAAAGCTTTATAAAATAAGACATAGTATGCCGAATCTGTGATTTTTGGATCAATCTTGAAAAGCACCTTTAGTCCATCACCACTTGGAGATCCAAACATCAACTCTACCCTATTATCTTTTTTCAGCTTTTCTCTTAGCGCAGCTATATCGAGATCATTTTCAGCTATATGGTCGATATCGATCAGAAATCTATCAGCAAAGAGGAAGTTTTCTTTACGCCTGACCTTGGGGTGAAACTGGGCACAGACCACATAAGGCAGTGTGGTCTTCAGTCTCCTGTATTGGGCAGGATCCATAGCTCTGATAGCTTGTAGCTTACGTTGCAAAGAAGCAACTTCACCGTTAGAATTGATCAAGGCTTTGTAAAACTTCTCTATGCTGATATCGATCAATTGATCTGCAGCTTGTGTGACATGCTTGCCTAACCTGATCATATGCTTGCATTTTGAGTGAAAAATCTAGCCAGCTTGTGCATATCATCATCAATATGAGAAATTCTGCTCAGGGATTTACCATTGAGCAGGATGATTTCTCCTAAGTAGTCATTGACAGATTGTATCAATATTCTTTTGGCAAGAGGCCCTAGCAACAAGGCTGTATCAGGCTTCTCCTGGTCAAAAGCTTCTAAGGGGAAAGCCTCTGCTAAACATAACTGTATCACTACATAGTCCATCCATGTTCTATACCTTTCGATAATATCGTATACCAGTGCAGGCCTATTATAATCATCTCTGTGAAAGACTCCGACATAAGGGTCGATTCCTGCTTTGATCAAGGCTCCTTCAATTTTCCCATAAAGAATTCCATAGGCATAATTGAGCAATGCATTAAATGGGTCTTTGGCAGGCTGTCTATCTCTAGCATCAAAACTAAAGCTAGCGGGCATAAGCTTTGCTATACTCTGAAAATATCTTTTTCCTGCTGCCCCCTCCCAGCCCCTGATGGTAGGAGCTACATCAGAGATAAACTCTCCTTCTACGTCTTTGACTTTCTTTTTGTAATCTTCTATGCTATTGATACTGGATTTGAAAAAGTTAAAAAGTTGCTGCTGATCTTCCTCTGGATGTAGGGTTAGTAAAAGCGCTACTTGTGAGTCAAGTTTTTGATAGATCAATTCTTTGACCCATGGTAAAGACGCCTTCGAATACAGAAAATTCACTTGTGCTTTCCTTATGTTACTAATGGAGCCATATTGTACACTCCATACACGCCCCTCTGGATTACCCAAATCATTCACAAAAAGTACTTCCACCTGATGTTTGATAGCCAAGATGATGGCATCACTGGTGATGCGGGCTGACTTGGAAATACTGATGCTTTTGACTATATCTGGTGGGAAGGTTTGCTTGCCTTCGGGTGTAGTAATTACAAAAAGGTTATTTTCTTTTTGTAAAGTAGCTCCGTAAGTATTGATGACTAGGTGCATGGTTATGTTGGGTTTGATGTTGACTCTCTTAACTTTTCCAAATTTTTGGAACTTTGGAAAAGTTTGTGCTTCTAACTTAGTTTAAAAACCTTCGGGGTTTATAAAACCCCAGAGGTTGGATTAGCCTATCCACCAGTCTTGAGCAAGGATCAAGCGCTCTTTGGATCTAGTAATGCCTGTATACCACCATCGGGTAAGTTCTGGTGGGTTCATGACATACATGCCCTTGTTAAGGAAAAAGTAGACTTTCTCCCATTCTCCTCCCTGGCTCTTGTGACAGGTGACTGCATAGCCAAAATTTGCCCTAAGACTGTTCAGTATATGGTCTTTTTGCATGGCGGCATAATAGGCCTCAGTCTTAGGTCGGATCTTCTTATATCGCATCCTTTGACTGAAATCTATCATCAACAAGCGTTGCTGATCTAGGCTCAAATTAGTACTGCCGTTGTGCAAAGGCTCAAGGCAAAGTAAGGTCTCGTGAGATTTGCCGCTAAGGCGGGCTCTCACTGTCACATGAATGAAACTTATCCCTTTGACATTTTCTTCATGTCCCACTTCGATAACCTCTACAAAGTCTCCATTGGTCAGGGGGACGAGGTAATTGTTTTGGGTGACCATCAGCAGGTCGCCCTTTTGAAGAGGTTTGTAGGCATTCCCATACAGGCGATTACGTACTTCTAGGTTGATTTGGTGGCAGTTTTTGTTGCTCAAGCTGATGGCTATGGTCTGATCTGATCCATTGGTCAGCAGGTCTGTGATATAAAGCTCCTTCATCCTATCAAACCCGGCTAGCTGAATCCACTGCCCGTTTCTTGCAGGTATTTTGACCCATTTGGTTTTGAAAGGAGTACTTGTCATCCTGCGGATCTGCGTGGCCAGCTTAAGTACTTCAGAGTCTTGTTTTTGCCGCAAAATCTGGGTCATTTCATAAGAAAAGACCATTTTACCCAACTTTCTGAAAAACCCCTCCATCAGCGCAGGACTTTCCAGACTCCCTACTGGAGGGAGTTGGCAGGGGTCTCCTGCAAAGATTACTTTGTTTTCCCCCACCAAAGTCAAGAAATCCGTGAGTAAATGACCCGTACCGAAGGAAGCAAAGGAGCTTTCATCATTGCGCTCATCTCCGATCATGGAAGCTTCATCTACGATATAGACCTTTTCCGAAGCTTCATCCGGTTTGCGGATTTCAAATAAGAGTCGCATCTGTCCATAGTCATCGACATTAGTTTTTTCCTTTTCAGGCGGTGCATCACCGTCTATGTCTTTGAAATGATAAAGTTCCGAGTGGAGTGTTTTGGCTGTATAGCCTGTCTTGGCACTGAGTACTGCCGCAGCCCGACCAGTGGGAGCAAGAAGTGCAAACTGTGTCTCTGACTTATCCAGGTGTTTGGCCAAATGCTGCAGTAAGCTGGTCTTACCTGTGCCAGCATAGCCCTTGAGGATAAAGAAGGCCTGCTTTGGCTCTTCTAAAAACTGCCGGATTTGGTAGAAAGCCTGTTGCTGCTGGGTGGTGAGTTGGAAATCCTGTGCCATACTCAGTAGTTTCTGAAGCGGATAAATTCAAACTTGACGTTTTTGGTACCATCAGGTAGGTCCACCGTACTTCTGTGGGTAGTAGAAGCGATGACGGTGATGCCATGATTTTTGAGCAGTTGAACCAATTCAAAAGTAAAGGTCAGCTCGCCCATCAGGTGAACAGCTTTTGGTTGGAGCGCAAGGATTTGATGCAGGTAATCTAAGGCTAAAGCCTGAATCCCTGCTTCATCCATCAAGGGGTCTATCTGCGGGAATGGGATATCTTGGATTTCCCCATATAATTTGCTGGCAAGGGATATTTGCTTAGCTGGCCAAGAAGAAGAGGGGTGGTTGGAGAGGTTGAGGAGCATGGGGTTACATTATTTTTAAAAAATGCTTATACCTTTTTTCAAGTGATTTTTTAAACGAGTCATAGTCCTTAGGATTATTTCGATATCCAGCATGGTTAATATCATTGCGTACAGAACTTTTAATATCATTTACAAGCTGTTTTAGCTTTTTAAAATTATTTAAAGAATGAATCAGGGGTATTATTTCTTTTTCAATTGAATAAAGTCTCTTGTGACTCTCCATTTTTTCTAAAGGAAAATCATCAGGAAATATTTCTGTATAGAAAAACCTATAATTTTCTGGCGAATTAGTAATGGCCGCAGATACTATTGACCTCACTTCTGAATCTTGAAAATAGATTTCCTTTTGTATTTGAATTAAGGTATAAGTAGTACAGAATTCTTCCAATAATGTGGCACCTTGTTGAATCAAACCATTTTCAACACACCATTCGACAGCATTCAACCCATTCAAAATTGAATCTTTTTTATACGAACTAAAGTGTTTCTTCACTTTATCAAGAATTAATCTTAAAGGCTCTTGGTCTTGGAAGTCTAAAACTTCTATTTCTCTCTGTATTAATAATTGTGTTTTTCCAGAAAAAATGGAAGGCCCCCTATTAACCAAAATTTCTTTGGTGAAGGTTGCAATACCATTTTTGAGATTTGATAAACCTTCTTCTTCTATCAAATCAGAAAGCATTAATCCATTACCAGTTTGTAAAAATTGATTTGCTGCACTTGCCCAACTTTGGATTTTACTAAAATAAGATAGGTTCCATACAGGCGACCAATTAACTCCATCAACAGTTTCTCTAGCATCAAAAGCCCCATAATAAATCCCTCGAATAGTAACTCCCTTCAAAAACTTAGCATAATTAAGAAGAACTAGGGCTAACATTGGTAGGGATCTAAATCCATGTGTGATATCAAAAAACACCTCATCACCTTCATTCAAATTTTCAAAAACTGAAAGAAATATATTTAGAAGCTCTCTCTCAGATTTACCATTGGAAATTTCAATATCAGAAGATGAGAAATCTGAATTGATCTGAGATAAGCAATATTTAAGACCTTCGTTGTTTGCATTTGGCAACCAGTTTTTATACGCATCTTTCGTAATGAAAATTATAGGATTTACATCAAACTCCTTTTTTAATAAAAATTTCATTAAAGCTTCTTGAACAAAAGGAGTATCATAGAAAACTTCTTTTTGTTCATCAAAATAGTATCGAGTGACTTCGTATCTTCCTATACCTAAAAACGATAAAAATATTTTTCTTGACATATACTTATTTTTTTAATTTTTAGAATTAAACTTTTCTTTTAAAACATTGATTTTATCATGAAAGCTTAAATACTCTATTGGTCTTTGATTTAAGATTGCTTCATTTCTATGAATCTTAAAATCCTCCAAAGTAATTATCTTATTAATTCCAAGATTGCTCCGTAGATGATCAAGCTGTTCTTCTGTTACTGTTTTTTCAGGAAGGGATGCCAAAATAGCTAAATACTTTTTACACTTTAAGCCAAACTTCTGTGTAAGGGACGCTAGCTTGTACATAGGCTCTTGAAATTTTTCCTTTTTGTAAATTGCATTTTTATAAACTTTACATTCAAAAACATGTAAATCATTATTGTGAACGAACATGATATCAAATTCATTATCATGCTCATACGCTACTGGACTTCCAATTTTTTTCAACCCAACGCTGTTAGAAATTTGTGAATCATCGAGCTGAAAAAGTTGCTTGAAAAAGTGGTAGCAATAAAATTCAAACCAGTTTCCTTGTAGATAATTTCGATCAGGCTCCTTGTATTCAGGATTATAAGTTTTAGCTATCTCAGGTACCCTTCCAGCTTCGCTTGCATTTAAAACCTTTTGAAAAAGTACTGAGGGTTTTGGAGTGCCTTCAAAATATGGTACCTCACTCATAATTTCAAAGCCGTAAGCATATAGATATTCATTGAGTGTCAGTTTAATCTTGGTGTTTTTTGGAATTGATATAACTTCTGGAAATAATTGCTGGTAATTAAACGCATTTATGGGCGCATAAAGCATCTTGGAATCAAAATCCATAAAATGCTGGAAGACCATTTGAGACATTAATTTATTACCGCCGGTAAGATTTATTAAGTATTCGGCATCACTTGGAAATGCATGACCTTTCAATTGATCAAAAACCAGAAGTGCATCATTGGCATCTATGATGATCGTATGACATTTTTTTTCAGGAAGTTTTAAAGCAGCTTTCAGATTTCTTGTTGCTTGCTTTTCTTCCATTTCCTGGCTCGAAATAAAATAGAAATGTGAATCAGGCTGTGTAAATTGCTTTATAAACAACAAATTAGGCACAGCCTGATCGGAGATGATGGAGACGAGGTGGGGCATAATGGGTGTTAATGTGTTAAATAAGTTGAGTTTAAAATGAGTAAGACCGTCCCAAATGGGACATCGGGACGGCAGAATTTAAAATTGATAGACTAGTTTTCAGTAAGAACTTTTTTGGTTTCACTATCTCCTATCCATTTTGATATCTTTTTATAATATTGATTACTCTCCCAGATGGAATCTTTCCATTTTATTTTTTCCTTCTCTGGTAACACTGAAAAGATTTCCTTCAATTTGGCCTTCAGAATTTCTCTGTCTTGTTCCTCCTCAAGAGGCCCATTTTTAAATTTGACCTGAAAAATCTTCATAGCCTTTTCCAAACTATCAAAGGCTCGCGAGTTCAATTTAACCGAATCCAAATTGATGGAATTGCTTCGTTTTCCTAAAATTCTTGCTTGATCAATTTCCAGATTTTTTTGTGCTATCTGATTTAGTTTTTCCTGTTTTAATTGATCTCGTTTTTCTTTGAGCATTTCAATCAGGATCTCTTTCTGACCCGAAATAATCTTCATTAACTCATTCTCAATAGACAATTTATAAGGCAAAGTAGGATCTTCCTTTCCTTTAGAAGTTAACGACTCATAATAAGATGCCTGTATTGTATGAAAAGCTTTCTTTTGTTCAATTTCCGGTGCAGAGGCTTTACCCGAAATTATTACAGGATCAACTACTTTAGAAAAATCTAGCAGTGCTAAGCTATCCTTTTTTGCCTGATTAAAGTCGTTAATCCTATTTTCCATATCCATCTTCTGATATTTCAAGATCTTATCCCCTTTCTCGGAAGGTTTGGCCATGGAAAACAACTCTTTAACCTGAGGAGAATCAATCCAGGATATCCCTTTGGGGGTTAAAGCATAGTTCATAAAACATTCAAATTCTTTCAAAAGAGAATTTAATTCATCTTTCTCTTTGTTTTGAATTGACAATGAAATCTTCCCATACCCTAGCGGTTTAGCCATTCCGATATTATGATAATAGCCCTCATTACCATGAAAGGTAAGTGCAGAAATCAACGCTCCCAGTTCTTCCTTACGCAGGTTATGGTAGGCGATTTTAAATGTGAATTTGGTCCCCTTCGCAAGAGGAGAATATTTGCTAGCCACATCTTCATTAGCCTTACCTTTGATAATCGGAGCGGGATTTGAAACAGGATCTGAAAGCCTTACCGGATATTTTTTCCAACCTCTTATTCTGCCTTTTTGATCCTTAAAAGTGAAATAGTTTCCTGATATTTTACCTTGTCCGTCCTTGATGTTTTGTTGAATGTAATTCGGGTAATAGGAAGCTTTAGGACCACCTAGCACGTCTGTTTTCTGTGGAAGTGGATGAGAACCTTCTTCTGCAAAGGCATGACTGATCATTACTCTACCTTTAAGGGAATCAAACTTATTTTTTCCGATTTTTTTGATGTACCCAAAAAGACAATCTGCGAAATCAGGTGATAGTAATTTTTCGGATTTTTGATAGTTCTGAATACTTTCTTTAACAGAGAAATTGTACGTAATCTTATAAAGTAAAGCGAGACCAATATCCAGCAGATTATTGGCTGTAGGGGCCTTTTTGTAATCCTTAAGACGGAAAAATACAGGTATTGACTTCCCTTTTAACAGTTGGGCTTTTCTCCATTTCCAATCATCTTTTTGCTGCCCTTTGTCATGATCATAATATGCATGAAACAAGTTTCTTATTATTTCATGAGGTTTGCCTTCCTCATCTTTCTCAAGAGGAATTTCAGGGTTATTATAGTTAAAGAAGATGAATTCGTATTGCTTCCCTTGGTTTTCCTTTTCTTTTCGGACTCCAGGTTGGCCAGTAAACACAATAGTGCCTTTTGTCCCTTGACCAGTTTCATCAATGATATACTTTTCCCTACCTATGCCATCTTCAGGTTCATCAACAGATTCATACTTAAATGAATATCCATCCTTTTTGAATGGGAAAGCATCATATTTTGCCTTCGCAGACTTTTTTTTGTCTGAATTAATATTGGAGCTCTGTTGATAGTATTCCGAAATTTTTGATGGACCAGAAATTAAATCCAAACTTTTATGTGAGATTCTACCCGGCCTACCACAAGGCGTTAGAAAATATTTCACTCCATCAAATCTTAACCAACCACATTGAACATCCTTTGAAATATCACTTTTTGGATAAATAACATTATTGTTAAAGTCCCTAACCGAATATTTCACATCATTGACCTTATCCTCCATCTTTCCATAGGTCATGGCTTCAATAAAATTACGAAGCATCCCTTTGATAGAGGAACCAGGGATAAAGTAATTGGATCTAAACTGATTGAAATCAGGACTAATAATATCCTTTCCGTCTTTATCTTTTTTTCGAATCTCCCCATTTCTGACGAAAATCGGACTCTTAGCTATAATTTCAACATTCAAAACTCCAGACTGGGAATCAATAAATGGTTTATCATGTGAAATTGAAGACCCCCAGTAAGGAGTTACAATATGGTCATTCAGAGGAACAAAATTGTACGGTGCAGTAATCATAGTTATTTATGGCTAGTAGTGTATTCAAATCCTTCAAAAACAATCCAAGAGGGTTTTAAGACTTCCATCCCATCGCAGAGTTCATCTTTTTCAGCTTTCCAATATTGGATAGCTTTAAATTTTTTAATACCAATATTTTCAAATGGTGCTGAAGCTAAAAAGCTAAATCGTTCAAGTTGATTTTGATCCGTATCACTCAAGTTGACTTGATGAATATGGTATTCTCCATCGATGTTTTTAATGTTAATGCACACCCCACCTTCGTCAGGACAATAGAGATACCCCTCAAGAATAAAAGGTAAAGTAGTTAACATTGAACTCTGAAGAATATCAGAATTAAAAATCTTGGGTTTGGATTCATCCGAATACCAAAGGTAACCTGAGTAGGACTTGTTGTAATCTATATCGTTTGCTGTGATTTTTTTCATTTCAGTTTTCCTTTTTTGTTCCAGTGAAAAATCCATGACCTTTTGTAGTCATACCTCCGAGAGGAATTCCACCTTGAATTAGGTCCTCAAGCGTATCTTCCCAAGCTTTTTTAATTTTTGGATCTTCCAAAGCTTCTTTTTTAACAAAAATATCTAGATCGATAGGTTGATCTTTTCCATAAAAAGCTTTCTCCTGAAAAAGCGCGCCATCTATCGCCCCACCAGTAAACCTATCAATCTTTACATGATTGAAAACCTTATCATTTTCTTTTTTGTAGGTGAGATAAACATCCTGTATGATGACATTCCCTTTTCCAGAGGATTTTTGTTCTTCCTGTGAATGGTTATTTGCAAACCCAAAAAGAGTCTTTATGGCCAAATTAGATTCTTCACTTTGGTCTCCAATTTTAAGAATTACTGCAGCTTCATCTTTGAGCTGATTTTCGAAAGAAATCCAGGATTGGGATTTAAAAGGATCAAAATCCCGGATTTTACTTTCAAGCTCCGTAAAAACATCATCAGAGGTATATAGCTCCAAATTTTCCAAACTTGCAATCGTTTTCAATTCTGTAAGAATTTTTTCCTCATCGACGGTGGCATAGGGACGATATACATCTTTTGGACTCTCGATATAGTCATCAATATTTTTACTGAAATTAAATCTTACTCTATGGGCTAATGCTCCTTTAATTGAAGTTGCAGGTATCAGGATAAACTCCTCATCTGAGATTTTAGGGCAGTGATTTACCCATGAAATAATTTTTTCTCTTTTTGTAATGTGGTCAACATCTCCATCCCCGAAACCTGCTCCAAAAATGAAAAAGTCTTTTGCCTTGAGCTGAAGCTCGTATTTTTTCCAGCCTTTTAAAGACTGACCTTTTCCTGTATTTAGTTTTACTCCATTAGGAATAGGTAAATTAAGAGAAACGGTTTTCGACAGATACGCTGTCAGATCCGAGGTTTGCGAAAGATCAAAGACACGCTGGGTACTCCTTTCATGGATAATTTTAAATTCTCCGTGACCTTTTCTTGTTCCTGCTCCTAATCTGAAGTCAGGTGTTTCCAATAACCCAAGTAGCTGTTCCCACGAGTTTTGATCTTCTTTAACACCTTTCAGTTCGATTTCAAAAACAAACCTTGTACCTTTAAAAACCAGTTCCTCATCATATTTAGCGCCTTTTTCCGCTGAGCCACTGCTATTAATTTTAACATGGTCTCTCAAAGGCAAAGCCCTAAATAATGAATAAAAAGGATCTTCGAAATCAATAGCAAGAAGACCTTCAACTACTTTTCCTTCCTTGCCTACTAATAATCCTGGACTTATGATAAGCCTACTCCCAAACCCATCTTTTGATTCTCCAGCTTTGGAATTCCCCGTTCCACTGGTACCAAATAGTTCATTTTCTAATGCTTTATCAATGGCATGGCGAAGAACTCCTGCAATTGAAGTGCCAGGTAAATAAGGCAAACCATTTCCATCTTTCGCAACCATGTTATCATTTTGAAGCCCAACTTTTCCGGAATTAATTGCAAATGCCGAATAAGCTTCAATAGTTATTTGGGCTAAAAATCTATGCGTGAGTACTTTCATGATTCTTTCTGTTTTGGCATTTCGGTTGATAACTTTTGAATAAAATCCATAGTAAAAGCCTCTCCTTTCTCTTTCTTTAAGTATTTCACTTTTTCAATAAGGACTGGCCCGGCATTTCTCCATTGATTTTCAGATCTGCCTCTATTGATAAATCCAAACTCTTCTTCAAATGTCATAGTGAAAAAAGAATCAAAGTTTTTGGATTGTTTTGCATAACCACGTATTGTACCCCACTGACTCTTACTTGGATCTAAAAGTATTTTTTTGTTTAATTCAATAAACTGATCCACTTCCTGTTTGACCTGCCTATCAAGATCAGCAAATGATCTCCTGTTTTTAAGCGCAAGCAGGAAAGATTCAGAAGCACTCCCTACATCGGGATATGAAAACAGTTGTTCTTGAGATTTTTTTGTTAAGACGGCATCTATCCTGTCAGATTCCTGCGGTAGAAATTGAGGATTAACCAAGACCTGGCCATACCCCTCAGATCTTAAGACTCCAATTCCCATAGTAAAGAAATTTTCGGGAACTGCTTCATTGATTTTAACAACGAATACGGAACCTTTTTCTATTATTATCCTGTCTGAATCTTTCGATTGTCTTTTTCCGTTCCATACTGGATATTTTCGACTCCTAACCTGCGATTTTTCCCAAATAATTTCATTTTTTTCACTACCTGTTAAATCCTTCGATGTAGGCATTGCAGTAAATAGCCCAAATTGGTCAACGAAACATAAGTCAGAAAAAGCATAAATAACAAGTTCTTCACCTGCTTCTTGGCGATAAACTAATAGTTCCGAAATCTCTTTTTCGAATTTGATATCCACCAGGCCATATTCAGCTGATTTCGATCTCCCTATTTGCTTCAACCCTTCAAGTTTTTCCCTAATAATTTCTGCATATTGGTCGGTAGAATCATGTATTGTAAAATATAGGCTGAGTCCTTTGGGAAGACTAAAATAACCGAACATTTGCCCATCTGCGGACTTCCTTTTTACCGAATCAAAGGCTGATTTGAGTTTGAAATTTTGTTCAGGTTTGAAAAGCGTTTTTTCAGACCAATTAAAATAGCCTCCTCTTGCCTGTTTCGGCTGGATTTCTTTCCCATCCTTATCTACATATTTAGCATTGGGCTTAAGATTCATTGGTAATAAAATTTCCTCTCCCAAAGATTTCCCTTTGGGAAAATAAAATGCTGCAGGAACTGGGATCATGCTGCCACCATTGATCCTGGGATACGCATTACCAAATATTACCTTTCCATTATGGAAGAGATCTGTAGCATGCCGATTATAGAGCTCTTTCGCTACTATACCCAAAAATTTTGACCCTGGTATATAATCCAAGGATTGGGATTGACCTTCCGTTGCCGCCTTGGAGGAAATAATAAGGTCGGACTCTAGTGTGCAGGTATATTGATAGATTTTCATGATTCAAACACTTTAATTTCACATCTTCCTAATCCCCTATTTCTATTAAGACCAAGGTATTTTATCATAGTGGCAGATTTGCTGAGCAGTTCATAATATTTGCTTTCAAAATCTGTAATTGCGCCATATAAGGTAAGTGGAATGGTCACTTCCATTTGGCGTAGACTTTTATCTTCTGCCACACCTAATTCATCTATTTTGGTTGAAGAAATAACCTCATAAAGAGATTCTGAAAGGCCTAGGGAGAGGATCTCTTTTGCATGTATTGAAGAAAGCTGCGCATCAGAGAAAAATAGTTTAGAGCCACTATCTTCCGAATATCCAAAAGTTCCAAAGGCTTTCTGAACCATATCTTGATCTAAGTAGGACTCTGATAAGGCAGCTAATTCCTCTGCTGCATGTCTAAAAAGCCCTTTAATTGTTTTGCCTGGAATATACGGGAGCTTATTATGATCTTTTAAAACAAGACTATCTGCTTTTGTCCCCCCTGAGAGACCAGAGCCGATATGCCAATACCCATAAAATTGAATAGAAAATTTTATTGTTTTCATTGCGGGAAGATTAAAGGGATGAAAGATTGACTACATCATAAAGATGTGTGTACGTCTTTTTGTCACGCATAAAAGGATACTCGTTTTCCAAGTGCAGGTCGGAAATTATATTTTGATAGTTTCTCTCTTTTAAGTTTTGTCTGATTCTGTCAAACATAAACTTAGCCTGAGTAGGATCATGAGGTATAACGCCAAGCCACTGACGCAGACCTGCCCGAGGAGCAGAAGGTCGCTTGATAGTTTTAATCCAAAACAGAAGTTCATCTATCGTGCTGTAGGAGTTATTTTTATCAATGAAGTAAGGGCCAAAATCGAATCGGATATGGCCATGATCAAGCATTTGATCTACAATAGCAGAATAGTCCTCTACAAAGCTTGATTGGACTTTATGGAAAATCGCAGAAGATGGTATTTTCCCCTCAATAAGATTGGACTTCGAGGATGTTTTGGCCGCGGCTGTTAAAGACTCGCTCAAATGAACTCCGTAATGAAATGGAAAATTTGGTTTTACAAAACTCACTCCAGCACATGCAGTTAGTCCTTTGCTCAGACCAAGATTTTTGTCTTCGATTTTTAGCCTTTTCTCGAGTTCAAGGAACATCGACTTTGTGTTTGCTT
Source organism: Belliella kenyensis (assembly GCF_022549675.1). GTDB lineage: Bacteria > Bacteroidota > Bacteroidia > Cytophagales > Cyclobacteriaceae > Belliella > Belliella kenyensis. The sequence continues at coordinate 17,237 of NZ_JAKZGR010000008.1, forward strand.
CGAATTTTTTGAGAAAGACGTTTGCAAAAGGAATTGCTGCATCCCCTTTAATTATCACGGTTATATCATCTCCTCCCAAAAGAATCGGTCGAATCGGAGGTTCATAGGATTCAGATTTGGAATCATTTCCAAAAATTTCTTGATACGCTTCTCTTACAGATTGTTTGGTGGCCAAATCAAGGGTTTTGGAAAACTCCCTGATAACTTCTTTTATACCATCCCCTTCAATTTTACTGTAAATCGACATGATATGAGCCCCTAATCCATTACCGTCTGCATGAATTATTCCCAACCAATTATTCCCTGAAGTGAAATCCCCCCATTCTACTGCTAGTTCGGAGTTGTCCCTTATGGCCGTGGCTTTTTTCCTTCCTGTCAAAACCTCCATTAGCTTTGACTCGCTTATTGCTGCACGCTTATGTTTATTTAACTGGCCTAAGTCTATTATTTCATCTTTTTCATACTTTACCCCCAGTCCTCCTGTTCTTCTTGCAGAAGCTCCAATTTTAAAAGGATTATAATCACCCAGAATATAGTTCGCTTTGTTTCGCTGTATCCTTAACCTATCTTCTAATGCTTGCAGAGCCTTACCATATGTTTCAAAATCATCTAGTGTGACTGTTGCCTGACTCACAGTAATCCCTGGAGCTTTCAACATCGCTTTTTTTGAAAACCCTTTCACAACTTTTTGACAGTCATCCGCTTTATTAAATTCGTATTTAATATTTCCAGCTGCACTCAAAATCAAGTCTCCCTCGTGAAACGAAATTCCATTCTCCTCAAGAAACTCTTTGAAAAAGGTACTGCTCAAATAATCAACCAATTCACTCCCCCCCACAATTTCCTTCAACTTATTGGTCTGAAAAATAAAACTTTGGATGCCCTGTATACTGGCTCCGTATAAATATTTACTCATATCGCTAATTTTTTAATTGTTGCTTTTTCTATTGTCCCAAATCCTATACTGCTACTCTTGCCTAAGCCTATACCATACGGCAGAAATACATTGGTTTTGAATATTAAATCAAAGCTTAATACCTTCTTTTTCTTTAAGTATGTCCAATTTGATTTGATTATGGAAGTAATCTTCACACTTACTGCTTCTTCAATAAACCAGTCCAAACCTTTGGCCATGGAAAGTATATTTCCGACCATCACCCTTTCCAAGAAGGCTATTTGATCAACCAAACCATCTAGACTAATGTACTTTTCATAATTCTCTCCATGTAATGGAAGCCATCTTTTGATCTGATAGGTGAAAAATTCATCACTTACTTGAAAGTTACATGTTTGAATAGATACGTTTTTTACCATAAGTGCTGTATGCTTATTTCCTATCCTTACCTGACCGATATTGTTAATGAAAAAATGATGAATCTCCTCCACCCCTTCCTTGATACAAAGAATACTTGCATGATTCCCTTCCCTTTTATATTGTATCGCTGGATACTTATAATGTAGCTTATCATCACTTAGATGATTGTGGAAAATCACATGAGATCGACCCACTGTCTCTATCACTGCTCCCCTAAATGATGGTATTTCGAAATCTTGGATGATTGTATCAAAAACTACCTTGACGATTCTAATTTGTGGCATTTGAATTCACATTCATTTACATCAGTAAACTTTTTATAACAAAACTTCTTAAATATATCAACTTCAACGTTGAAAACAAACTTAGTCGATATATCAATTTTTACTAAAAAAAGTAATTATTTACGAAGTTAAACTAAAACATTATGGATTTAAACCCAAACCTATCAGATTTAAAGTAATTCAGTTTTTTAAAAAATCTTCATTAAGAGAATAAAATAATATGGATATACGGAACTTTGCCAACAACATTACAAAATTCCGATTTATCTAACTTCCGATATTAATTGATATTGGATACTTATGGATATTGACCATTAAGAACCGGTTGAGCCAATGAATTGAAGTTGCTGGCAAAAAAGCGTATAATCTGATAAAATAATATTTAAGCTAAGTAATTAAACAGCCTTTCGAAAGTTCTTTGATCCATACACCATATGATTTTCACCTCATTTTGAATCTCCTCCCCCTCGATTTGTGTCCTCCCAAACAGAAACTACCACTCTCCTCGGTTTGTGTCCTTACAAAATGAAACACACCTAACCGTCTCCGACATGGCGCACATATTTGAAAAAAGCTCCATGCAAAACACCTCTTACCTAAAAACAAAATCAACCATTTTCATGGCTTCTTCCAGCTCTTGCTTGTTGAGGGATAAGGACTGACCTTCTTTTTCTAGGGAATGGATCAATTTTTCAGTAGCAACATTCCCAACCAGTTCATCTTTGGCCATCGGACATCCTCCAAATCCCTTCAAAGCACCATCAAATCTCAAGCATCCTGCGTGAAACGCCGCTAGAACCTTTTCTTCCACTTGATCTGGTCTTGCGTGAAAGTGTGCCCCAAACTCTATATGGGGATAAGCTTGGATATTTAACTCAAAGAGGTCTCTGATCAATTCAACATTTGCAGTACCCACTGTATCTGCAAAGGATATAATCTTAACCCCAAGTTGGTCAAGCTTCTCAATGAATTCAGCTACCATCTCAGGAGCATAAGGATCACCATAAGGATTACCAAAGCCCATGCTCAGATAAGTCACAAGTGATTTCCCTTTGACCTCTGTGAGGTTCTGAATTTCCTCTACAGCAATCAGGGCATCATTGATGGATTTGTTGGTATTGCGTTCTTGAAAAGTTTCAGAGATAGACAAGGGGAAACCCAAATAATCAATCTGTTCGAAATGTAAGGCATCTTCTGCTCCTCTAGTGTTTGCCACAATAGCCAAGAGTTTTGATTTGCTTTCGAAAAGGTCCAAGTATTCTAGTACCTCGGCAGTATCTCTCATCTGCGGCATCGCTTTAGGACTGACAAAGCTCCCAAAATCTATGGTATCGAATCCAATTTGCAATAATTGATTGATGTATGCTGCTTTGATAGCAGTATCAATAAAATTTGGGAGACCTTGCATGGCATCTCTTGGGCATTCTATGAGCTTTATCATGCCATGAAGATAAATGCATGGTGCTAGAGGCACAAGTTTTTTTCATTAATAAATAAGATCAAACAATACAAAAACCTCAAGGAAACAAAAAATAATTCCCATAAATAGAAAAGAGGATATTGTAATTGATTTATAACAACAAAAAACCTTCCAGGCTTCAATAGATTATCCCCAATAACTGACTGATAATCATTAAAAACCTGAAAGGTCTGAGGGTTTTAGACATCAACTAATACCAATTCTTCTAAAAGCATACTATAATCATCACGAAATTCTTTTAGACTACCTATGTTTAAAACACTTCCTTGGCAATCTTGTAGGTTGCATCTGCCTTGCTCATGGTATAGTAATGGAGGCATGGTGTTCCAGCAGCTATCAGTTCTTTGCTTTGTTGAATTGCCCACTCTATGCCAACTTGCTTCACGTCGGCATTACTCTTACATTTTTCCAAATCATCCATCAGCGCATCAGGAAGATCTAGAAAAAATGTCCTTGGAAGCATGGTGATCTGGCCAAGGGTAGTGATGGGTTTCAAGCCTGGAATAATCGGAATAGTAATACCTAAATCCCTGACTTTTTGCACAAACTCAAAATACTTCTGATTGTCAAAAAACATTTGGGTAACGATATATTCAGCACCTGCATCTACTTTTTCTTTCAAATATTTCAAGTCAAACTTCAAGCTCGGTGCTTCAAAATGCTTCTCTGGATAGCCTGCTACTCCGACACAGAAATCTGTATGAAAACCAGTTTCTGTCTCTTCGTGAAGATACTTCCCATTATTCATTCCGATGATTTGACTCACCAAATCCTTGGTGTAGGCATGGCCATCTGGCTCTGGAACAAACTTATTTTCACTCTTTGGTGCATCACCTCTCAGAGCGAGTACGTTTTGTACACCAATGAAGTTCAGGTCTATCAGTGCATTTTCAGTCTCTTCTTTGGTAAACCCTCCACATAGCAGGTGAGGTACAGCATCTACCTCAAAACGATTCATGATCGCTGCACAGATGCCCACGGTACCTGGACGCTTCTTAGTACTAACTTTTTCCAAAAGACCATTTGGATGTTTTTTATAGATAAATTCTTCCCTGTGGTAAGTCACATCGACAAATGGCGGATTGAACTCCATCAAAGGCTCAATTCCTACACAGAGGTCATTCAAACTCTGCCCTTTCAAGGGTGGGAGAATTTCAAAAGAAAAAAGCGTTTTCTTGGCTTGATTGATATGTTCGGTGATTTTCATAATTAAGATTCTTGTACATTAAATGATGGGGTATAAGCTAGATTTGGAGATAGCCATCTTTCTGCTTGGGCTTGACTTACTCCTTTTCTTCTGGCGTAATCTGCCACTTGATCCTCGGCGATTTTTCCAAGACCAAAATATTTGCTCTCTGGATGACCAAAATAGAATCCACTAACTGACGAAGTAGGATACATGGCAAAACTATCTGTAAGCGTAATACCGATGTTTTTCTCCACCTCTAGCAAATCAAAAAGCGTTCGCTTCTCAGAGTGTTCTGGACAAGCTGGATATCCTGGTGCTGGTCTGATTCCTGCATAAGACTCCTTGATCAATGCCTCATTATCAAGCTGTTCCTCCTTAGCATATCCCCAAAGCTCCTTCCTAACTAACTCATGCAAATACTCTGCACCAGCTTCGGCCAGCCTGTCTGCCAAGGATTTGAGCATAATGTCATTATAATCATCCCCTTTGGCTTGGAATTCCTCAAGCTTCTTCTCAATACCCCATCCAGCTGTTACTGCAAAGCCTCCCAGATAATCCGTTTTGTCTGGATGAATATAATCTGCAAGAGACCTATTGGGTACTCCTTTTCCTTTTTTGCCCTGCTGACGAAGGAAATGGAAACTCAAACCTTGCTCTGACATCACCAAATCATCACTCACACGCTGTACTGGATATAGGCCTACTACTGCTTTGGCTTGCAGCCACTTTTCAGAAATGATATTATCAAGCATGGCATTGGCTTCATTGTATAGCCTGGTAGCTTCCTCACCAACTACTTTATCATCAAGGATCTTTGGAAATTTCCCTGAAAGCATCCAAGTGCTAAAGAATGGCGTCCAATCTATATAACCTCTCAATACCTCAAGGTCAATATCATCTAGTACTGTCGTTCCAAGTTTTTTCGGAGTAAAAGGCTCAAAACTTCCCCAATCTATAAACACTGGGTTAGCTTTAGCTTCCTCGTAGGTAGCCATTTGCTTCACTTGCTGCTTGGCTTCATGCTCTATTCTTAGCTGTCTGTAAGTCTCTTTGATCTGCTTATGATAGGCCACCTTGGTTTCCTCAGAGATGGACTCTCCTGCGATAGGAACTGACTTAGAAGCATCAGTCACATGAATTACAGTACCAGAATAAACTGGGTCTATCTTCACAGCAGTATGAATCCGCGAAGTAGTAGCGCCGCCTATCAGCAATGGGATAGTCAAACCCTGTCGCTCCATCTCTGCGGCCACATATACCATTTCGTCTAAAGAAGGGGTGATCAGACCACTTAGGCCGATGATATCTACTTTGTTAGCAATGGCCTCATCGATGATTTTCTGCGCGTCGACCATCACACCCAAGTCAATGATCTGATAGCTATTGCATGCCAAAACAACACCAACAATATTCTTTCCTATATCATGAACATCACCTTTGACGGTGGCCAGCAATATTTTCTTGATACTACTTTGCTCATCACTATAGCCTTCATCTCCTGCTTTGGGCATAAATGGCTCAAGATAGGCTACTGCTTTTTTCATTACTCTAGCGGATTTCACCACTTGTGGAAGGAACATTTTCCCTTCGCCAAACAAGTCCCCAACCACATTCATCCCATCCATCAAAGGTCCCTCTATCACTTTGAGAGGGTTATTTAATTCAATTCTTGCCGCTTCTGTATCTTCTATGATATAATCCAAAATACCTTTGACTAATGCATGCTCTATCCGCTTAGATACTGACTCATCTCTCCATAGCTCAGCCGTTGCTTCCTTTTTGTCAGTGGCCTTTACTGTCTCTGCAAACTCCAGTAACTCCTCTGTAGCAGCATCATGCTTGTCAAAAAGAACATCCTCCACCTTTTTGAGTAGGTCCTTCGGAATATCATCATAGATTTCAAGCATTGTGGGGTTGACGATCCCCATATCCATACCATGTCTGATTGCATGATAGAGAAATGCCGCATGCATGGCTTCTCTCACAGGGTTGTTTCCTCTAAAAGAAAAACTCACATTACTCACTCCCCCACTTACTTTTGCTCCTAGTAAGTTTTGCTTGATCCATTGCGTAGCGTTGAAAAAATCTATGGCATTCTTTCTGTGCTCCTCCATACCTGTCGCCACTGGAAAGATATTCGGATCAAAGATGATATCTTGAGGATTGAATTTCACTTCATTGACCAAAATATCATAACTCCTTTTGCATATATCAATTCGCCTCTGATAAGTGTCAGCCTGTCCTACCTCATCAAATGCCATCACTACTACGGCAGCTCCAAACTTCTTGATCGTCTTAGCTTGGTGCACAAACTCTTCCTCACCATTTTTCAAACTTATGGAGTTTACGATTCCTTTCCCTTGCACACATTTCAGCCCAGCAAGTATGATTTCCCACCTACTGCTGTCTATCATGATAGGGATCCTGCTGATCTCTGGTTCTGAAGCGATCAAATTCAAAAATCGTTGCATAGCAACTACACCGTCCAGCATACCTTCATCCATACAGACATCCAGTATCTGTGCTCCTCCTCTCACTTGGTCTAGCGCGACCTCCAAAGCCTCATCATACTGACCATTCAGAATCAACCTTGCAAATTTTTTGGAACCTGTGATATTGGTTCGCTCCCCAATATTTACAAAATTGATCTCAGGCGTAAAAACTAGGGGTTCCAGGCCTGAAAGCTTCAATACGTTTCTATGTTTTATCTTACTCATCTGAATCGCTTAACAGTTCTAATTTCCTAGGGCCATACTTGGAAGCTAACCTCGCCAATGCTGCTATGTGATCTGGCGTCGTACCACAGCATCCTCCAAGTACGTTAATCATTCCTTCCTTTAGAAAATCCTCCACTTGGTCTGACATCTCTTGTGCATCTTGGTCATATTGCCCAAATTCATTTGGCAATCCAGCATTAGGGTATGCACTTACATAAAATGGAGCATGGTCTGCCAACACTTTCAAATATGGCCTCAACTCCTTAGCACCCAATGCACAATTGAGTCCAATGCTAAAGAGGGGTATGTGAGACACTGAAATCAAAAATGCTTCCGTGGTCTGTCCAGAAAGTGTCCTTCCTGAAGCGTCAGTTATCGTACCTGAAATCATCACAGGTATGCCACCATCTACGGGATCGAGAGGTAGTCCTCGGCTCTCAAATACATCTTGAATGGCATAAATAGCTGCCTTGGCATTCAAAGTATCAAAGATCGTCTCTACCAAAATGATATCTGAACCTCCATCAAGTAATCCTTCCACTTGCTCTTTGTATGCTTCTGCAAGCTGATCAAAGGTCACTGCTCTATATCCTGGATCATTGACATCTGGAGAAATTGACGCTGTTCTATTAGTAGGGCCAACTGCCCCAGCAACGAATCTAGGCTGATTAGGAGTTTTGGCCGAATATTCCAAAGCAACTTCTTTGGCGATTTTAGCTGATTCATAATTTATCTGATAGGCCAAATGTTCCAGCCCATAATCAGCTTGGGCAATGGTCGTACCACTGAAAGTGTTTGTTTCGATGATGTCTGCTCCTACTTCAAGGTATGCTGCATGGATAGCCTTGATCACATCAGGTCTACTCAGAGACAAAAGATCATTATTGCCTTTCAAAGCTTTGGGGTGATCAGCTAAGTCTGCGGTTCTAAAATCCTCTTCAGCAAGCTTATATCGCTGAATCATCGTCCCCATGGCTCCATCTAGAATGAGGACTCTTTGCTTGGCTTGTTTTAGGAGTATATCGGTTCTATTCATTTGCTCATTTGATTTCAAAAACTTATGCGAGCAAGAACCGGAAGAAAAAAGACATTGAATCTAATCTACCGCTCATCTTTTTCCGAACTATTTTCAGAATGGGAGTTAGCACCTTGTTGATTCAGGTTGCTAAGACGTCGCAGGGCCCTTCCCTCGGTCTTTCTCGATAAGCAACTTCAAAGTTACAGTCTATTCTTTAATTTTAGTATTATTTTTAAAAAATCTTTCAAACCTAAGTGCAATTGCTAAGAAAATGCCTTAGATGATTCGCTAAAAAATCAAATTATGGCCGAATTCCTACTGTGAAGTGTAAGTAGGAATTACCCATGTATTGGTACATGGGTATGTCTGCAAGCTTATACCTCCCTAATGGCACTTCATAGCCTCCATGCACTGAAAAAATCAAGTTAAACATATTCGTCTTCGAAAGGGGCAATCCATAAGCAATGTATAACTCAGGCTTACCCATTAATCCTCTAGCGCGCAATTGACCGTCAAAATCTGGCTCTTCAAACAATCGTGGAAAATCTGGCTTAGAGTCATTGGATAGTGTGTATCTTAAATTACCATACCCTAATCCAGTCAGGGCTCCTATTTCCACATTTCTCCTGTCATAAAATTTGTATCCGGCATTTCCATACAACCGGACACTATTGAGTGTGTGCGAATAGGTATCATCTGCTTTTCCATTCAATCCCAAATTATATACATCCATTCCATAAAGCCAGCCTTTACTATCACCTAGAATCTTTAATCCCCAATTATTGGGTCTTCCATCAAAGCCGCTGTAACCATTGGATTCCAAGGCTTCATTTAGTCTATTGGGTGCCGTAAAATGAAAACCAGTCAAAAGCTGGGCTGAAATTGAAGCATCTCTGTAGAAGAAGTTTCTATCTGGGAGTGATATCCCAGCACCTACCCTGATGAATGCTCCACTTTGAATATTTCCAAACTTGACACCATTCAAATCCCAAGCTTCTTCAAAAGGACTAAAGGAGTAGCCGAATTTGGTCATGATCTCTAATACTTCTTCTCTTCCTGGAATATCCAGATCATAGCTCATTTGAAAACCTATTTCTGTCAAGAATCCTGAAAAATACCTTGAGCCTTTATGGATGTTTCCTTCTCTTAAGATATAGCCTTGTGCAGGATCACTCAAAAATTCCGAAATCCTGTCATTGGGTCTTTCTCTCAACATTTGAAAGTTCATAAAGCCTGTTCCTACAGACATGTAGTGAATAAACTGAAATCTTCCCTCTTCCGTCAAAGCATAGCCTACATTGATCATGGCTCTGGTGGTTCTATAATCAATATCATAATCATAGAAGGTAGATTTTCTGCCCGCATTTTGGAACAATTCCACCCCTAGAATGAAATCATTATACCTTGTCTGATAACCTAACCCAAGATTTGAATAGCCTTTTCGCATTGGAGAAAGGCCCTTTGAGGCCAGCATTTCATTGAAAAGCCTCAGGTTGGCACCTGTATAGCCTTGGGTGAAATATAAGGTGGATCTATTTCCTTCATTTTTTTGTCCTACTGCTACGGTAGCTATCAAAAAGACGCAGATGAAAAGTAGTTTTCTCATAGTTGGCTAATATCCTCCAAAATTAAACCAAATCCTTCAATTGGAAAGACCATTTTTGATCAAAGCTTGAGGTATTTGATGATTTTGGTGTATAAATTATCTGGATTGAAAGGTTTTGATATAAAATCATTCATACCTATACCTTCTAATTGATCTTTCACTTCAAGCAAAGATGATGCTGTCAATGCTATAATTGGCAAATTTCTCACCTCTTCTTTTGGGTGGTTTCTTATAAACTGACCTACTTCGAATCCATCCATCTCGGGCATTTGCAAGTCAAGTAGTATCAAATCAAATTTTTGGCGCTCTAGTGCTTCTACTGCCTCCACTCCATCATTGGCGATGACTATGTTAGTTACACCCCATTTGGTCAGAAATTTTTTAATCATGATCTGATTGACTAAGTTATCTTCAGCTACTAGTACCTCGACATGAGACAGGTCTATATTGTCTATTGCTGAAACTTCCTGATTCATTTTTACCTGCATAGCACTAGGTTTTTCCAGATCCAATTCAAACCTAAACAAGGTACCTCCATTCTCCTGTCGCTCGACTAGGATATCTCCACCAAAAAGTCCTACTAGACGCTTAACGATAGCCAATCCCAAGCCTGTCCCTCCGTACTTTCGCGTTGTAGCAGCACTTGCCTGAGTAAATGCTTCAAAAATGGAATGCAACTTCTCCTCAGGGATACCAATACCACTATCCTCAAATTCAAATTTTATCCTAACTTTTGTCTCACTTTCGTAAATATTGGTCAGTTTTATCTTTACAAATCCACTTTCTGTAAATTTGATAGCATTAGAAATCAAATTATTTGCTACTTGAGATAAGCGTACAGGATCACTCATTACAATTTTGGGCAGATTACAATCTACCTCGAATCGAACATCCAAATTTTTCTCCCTTACTTGATAGCTATAGGAATGAATGATTCTGTTGAACAATAGTCTGAGATCAAAAGCGACTTTTTCTAGTTCCACTTTACCAGAATCGATTTTGGTATAATCCAAAATATCATTGATAAGCCCGAGCAGATTCTCAGCTGAAAATTGTAAAGTCTTGAGATTTTCCAATTGATCAGGTCTTGGCTGATCTTCGATGAGCAAGTGAGCCATGCCTATTACAGCATTCATTGGAGTGCGGATTTCATGGCTCATAATGGAAAGAAATTGTGACTTGATTGTCAGGGCTTGTTCTGCTTTTTCTTTGGCTAGATAGAGATCATACTGTGTGTTTTTCAACTTGGTAATATCTCTGGCTATCCCTGTATATTGCTTTATATTACCATGCTCGTCTTTGATCAATCGTCCGTTCGAACTCATGATTCTGAAGGTTCCATCTTTGTGCTTTAGCTTGTACTCAATATATTGGTTGGCTTCAAAAAAATCAGTCGCATGGGTTTCAAGTAATCCAACAAAAATTTTTCTATCATCTTCATGTAAGAAATTAATTAGGTTATCCCCTATCACTTCATGAGCTTCAAAACCCAAGAATTGCTTGACATTAGGAGATACATAAATAAGTGTCATATCTATGCCTACCGAAAAAATAATCTCTGTCGACTCCTCAACCAAAGTACGGTATTTCTCCTCACTTGCACGCAGTCTCTCTTTCGCCTCATACTCTACATTGATATCTCGAATAATACCAAGAGCATATTCTACTTCTCCGTCATGTATAATGGGCCTTACGGTCATTTCATAGACACGGTCTCTGAACTTTATGTTTTTCTGAGTGAAAGTTCGATCCTTTAAGCTGCTCTCTACGGCTATTTTGATCTCATCAAGATTATGTACATGCACTTCCTCTACGCTCTTATTCTCAAAATCACCAGATGTCATGTTCCACTTTCTGAAATTCGTCCCTTCTGCCACTACATAAGTCAAATTCCTATCTATCAAGAATACACTAGTAAGGGGTATATTTGCTGCAAGCACTCTGTATTGTTGCTTTGCTCTAAGGATTTCTTCTCTATCTCTTTTTCTATCAGTCACATCTTGAATTACTCCCTCATGTAAGACTATCTGACCAAAATGATCAAATACTTCTCTGGTTTTGTCTTCTACCCATCTGTAAGTTCCATCTTTTTTTCTGATACGATACTCTCCTGAATAAGCCGGGACTCCTCTCTTATCTTTTTTTGCATAGTGATAGTGAATCAGCTCCTCTGCATCATCTGGATGAATTATATCTAAAATACTTGCTTTGCTCGCCAAAAGCTTCTTTGCACTGTAACCAAATTGATGAATATTTTCAGTGATATATAAAATCCTAAAATGATCATTGGGGTCTAAAGTAAATAGCACCGAAGAACTATTTTCTATGATCATCTTTGCCTTCTTCGCCAAGTCTTTTTGATGATTGATTTGGGATAAATTCCTCATCACAAAGGTATAGCCAACAACCTCATTTTGATCATTATGAAAAACTTTCATATATAGTTCAATAGGTATAGAGTTACCTAATGAATTTACAACCACTATCTCCCGCTTTATTTCCTCTACATTGACCAATTCATCCAGTTCCTCTTGTATCTCAAATTTTTGATGGGTATTGAAATCAAACAAATCGAAGATTTTACATCCTAGAGTGCTTTTCAGATCAACGCCCGATTCTTTATACCCTGCATCATTCATATACAAAACATTAAGTGCAGTGTCTGTGACAACTATAGAATCTTTTATTTGTGCCAAAATCTGAGATTGCATTTTCAGATCTCTTTTGATTTGCTTACTTTTCAAAGCTCCTGAAAACACATCTGCCAATTGTGTGAGAATGTAGATATCTCCATCTCCCCAGTTTCTTATCCTGCCTACAGAATCCAGCCCGAAGAATCCAATCAATTTCAGCTCAGACATAATCGGAATCAATATCACAGAATCGATACTTTGCTTCTGAAAAATGCTTCGCTCTACAGCGTACTTATCTTCCATTTTGGATACGTCAGGAATCAAAAACACTTGTCCATTTCTCAAAACCTGAACTGACATAAACTCATCGCTAATCTGGAGTTGTCTGACAAAATCAATCTGTGGCTCTATATCCATTCGAACCCATTCATATCCTTTATCAATTTCAAAGCTTGACTCTTGAAATAAAAATATATAAGCTCTATCTACTTTTTCAAACTCACCTAACAAAGTCAAAGATTCATTAAAAACATCATCCAGCTGTTCAAATGATGCATTGACAATTTTTTTTGAAATTTTATTGATCAGCAATTCCCATTCAAAAGGATCATTTCCATCCACTCCCTTTGACTTTACTTCAGAATTGTCAGAAAGGAGTATCCCTTTCAGAAAGAGTAGATCTTCATTTGTTGATTCATCAACTAGTTTGGCAAATTGCCATTTATAATTTCGAGTAAATCCTGATAAATCTACAAGAGGTCGGATAATTTCCATTTGCGGTAATTCTCCTTTGCGAAAAAAATCGTTAATTTCTGTTTCAATACCGTCATTTAGTAAAAACTCATAGAAATTATTGAAGTCTATTTTAAATTTCTCTTTAAAATACCGATTCAAATATATAATCTCTTCTTTGGCAAAGATCAAAATGGGCTCTTTGATTTGATCAAATACACCCATTAAGGCCACCTGTGATAGATCGTCCATGAACACTTATAATTTAAAATTCGGATAGATTTTGGGATGATTAGCTTTGAGCCAACTAAACTACGACAATTCCTTTAAAACTAAATTGAAACCAAAATTAAAATAATGAATAACTACTCAAAATCAATCATTCTGATTCTATTCCTGCTTGTGCATCAAGTCATGGCACAAAAGGAAGAGCTAATTCAGCTTACCGATCTCACCAAGATAGTCACCACCTCATCACATCAAATCACGCCTGATGGCGAGCAAGTGATTTTTGTTAAAAACTTCATTGAAGACAAAGGCAAAGAACAATATGCCTATAAAAGTCAAGTATTTATAAGTAATGTGACTGGCGATGCTGAGATCCGTCCTTTGACTTCTTCTGAATACAATGTGTCTTCCTTTGCACTTTCTCCAGACGGAAAAAGCCTAGCTTACACCAAGGCTAAAGATGGAAAAGCCCAAATTTGGATTTTACCCATGGGCGGTGGAGAAAGCTATGTCCTAACAAATGATAAAAATGGCGCAAGTAATCCACAATGGTCTCCAGATGGTAAAAAAATTCTATTTTCAAGTACATTACCCCTTTGGGCAATAGATGGAAGGCCAGATTGGGAGCACCAAAGACCAGGAAGGACTTATGGAGATGAACCGAATTATAAAGCAATCAATGCTGGTATAGGTGCTGAAGAAATCAAACCTAATCCCGATGGAAACTTGGAAGAGCTTCGTGCTTGGCTAGCTAAAAATGCAGCCAAAAATGACCCAAAAGTCATTGATAGGCTAAATTTCCTTGGAGAAAGAGACCTTAGTCCAGACCTATACTTTTCTCATCTAGGCATCTATGACTTTGACACCAAAACCTCCGAGGTGCTTACTCAAGGATTTCAAAGCTACTTCGGTGCTACATGGTCACCAGATGGGAGCTACATTCTTGCTTCTTCTTTGAAAAATGAAGAACACCCAGATTTGACTTCCCATACTGAGATTTGGAAAATCGACACCAAAACAAAAGCTTCGCAAGTTTTTTTCAAACTTGAAAATCACAGAGTAGGTAATCCGAAATTTTCTCCTGATGGCAAATGGATACTAATCAACGGACAGAACATAGAAGAACCAAGCTATAATCAAAGCATGATTGGACTTATCAAACCTGATGGCTCTGGTTTCAAGTGGCTTACAGAATCTTTGGATAGAAGTATCTCTAGCGGCGAGTGGACACCCGATAGTCAATCCATATATTTCACTGGAGGTAACCAAGGAGGCAACTCTCTTTGGAAGGTAAGTATCAGCAATGGTAAAATTGACCCTATCATCACAGGCCCAGTAGGAATTGGCAATTTGAATATTGTAGGTCAAAAAATGGTCTATTCTCTCGTAAAAATTGAAAACCCATCTGAATTCTACATCTCAGATTTGGGTAACAAATCTCCAAAACAAATCAGTAAATTCAACGAAGACTGGCTGGCTGGAAAGAAAATCTCCAAACCTATCGCTCACCAAATCGAAACCAAAGATGGCTATACAGTAGACTACTGGGTAATGTCGCCTGTCGATGCTAAAGAAGGTTCCAAATATCCTACCGTACTTCAAATGCACGGTGGCCCTTCAGCAATGTGGGGACCAGGAGAAGGCTCCATGTGGCATGAGTATCAAGTAATGACTGCTATGGGATATGGCGTAGTATATGCCAACCCAAGAGGAAGTGGCGGCTATGGAAAAGCTTTTCAAAAAGGAAATTATCGTGACTGGGGTGATGGACCTTCTTCGGACGTTTTGGGATCATTAGATGATGCAGCCAGTAGATATTCGTGGATAGATCAGGACCAATATTTCCTTACAGGAGGATCTTATGCTGGCTACCTGACAGCATGGATTGTCGGGCATGATCATAGATTCAAAGCTGCTTTTTCTCAAAGAGGTGTATATGAACTCACCTTTTTCTTGGGAGAAGGAAATGCATGGAGACTAGTACCTAATCACTTTGGATATCCATGGGAAGATGGAGTAAAAGAGATCATGGATTACAATAGTCCTCAAACCTACGTTCAAAACATCCAAACCCCACTACTTATCAAACATGGTGATGTCGACTATAGGACAGGTGTAAGGCAATCTGAGCTTTTGTATAAAAGTCTCAAGATTCTAGGAAAACCGGTAGAATATGTAAGGTATCCAGAGGAAGGTCATGAACTATCCCGGTCAGGGGCTATTCATAGACGAATCGACAGAATCGGTAGAATAATGGAATTCTTTGAAAGGTACGTGGCTCATCCATAACTGCTAAAAAATTGAAAAATGAATAAAAAAATAATATACTTTCTCTTCGTATTATTCATCATATTCGAAGCCAGAGCACAAGAAAATACTAAGCCAAAAGCCATGCAGTGGAAAGATATCCCTGCATGGAAATCAATATCCACTGCTTCATTCAAAATTTCCCCCGATGGGAAATGGGTGGCTTACGGTATCCTTCCTGTAGAAGGAGATGGAGAACTCATCATTCAAAATACCAGCGATTCTTCTGATAAAAAGTCCTACAGCATAGGTTCTACCAATATGCCCAATGTGGCATTCAGTGAAGACAGTAAGTATGTAGCATTCAAAGAGTATCCTAAGGATAAAGAGAAGAAAGCGAACAAAGGTAGACCTCTCCCTGAAAAAGTAATTTTACTAGAACTCCAAAATGGGAAAAAGAAGGAGTTTGAAAAAGTAGGCAGTTTTTCTTTCAACAACTTAGCATCCACACATTTGGCTTTGAACCTCACCAAAGAAGGTAATAGTGGTGATGCCAAAGGCTCTGACTTACTTTTGATTGATTTGAAAACTGGCAAAAAACAAAATGTAGGTAATGTCTCAGAGTTTTCATTTAACAAATCTGGAACTCATCTTGCCTATACCATAGATGCGGCTAATCAATCAGGAAATGGCGTGTATCTAATGAACTTAGCAAGCAACACAACCACCGTATTGGAAAGTGATGAAGCCACCTTCAAATCTATCAATTGGACAGATAAGGGTGATGCTTTTGCACTTCTAAAATTGGTGAAAGACAAAAAGTACAAACAAGAACATGGAAAACTCATTGGAGTAAAAAACATCAATAATCCGCAGCTTACCATTTATGACCCATCCAAAGACAGTGTGAATTTTTCTCAAAGCTACACTATCAGTCCCAATAGAAGACCTCAATGGTCCGAAGACTTAACGAGAATTTTCTACGGCATACATCCTTTGGTATTGGCCAAAAAAGAAGATGAAAAGACTGAAAAGAAAAGCGAAAATCAAGACTCCTTGAAACTAGTAGAATCCGAAAAACTGCGAAAAATACTAGCTGATACAACCATCAAGAGCATGGCTGATCTACAAAAAGCCATTGCTAAGTCAGACACTAGCAAGACTACTCCAACTGGAAAGCCTGGTGACTTGACCAAGCCCGATATGGCCATTTGGCACTGGCAAGATACGCGACTTCAGTCTAGACAACAGGTATTAGAGAATCAAGACAAGAACTACAGCTTCTGGGCGATGTACCAAGTGAGTACTGGTAAGCATACAATGCTTCAAGATAGTACCATGAAGGAGCTCACCATTTTGCCAAAAGAGAAATTTGCCCTTGGTGCTGACCAATCGGCCTATGAGCTAGACATAAACTTAGATGGTCAGAATTATAGAGACTTTTATATTGTCAATTTGAATACTGGCGAAAAAAATAACTTTCTCGAAAAATTCTATCTTCCCTCCTATGCATCATTTCCAAGATCATCTCCAGATGGATCTAAACTTATTTATGCATATGATGGAGATTTTTACATTTATGATTTAGAAAATAAAACCAACACTAATATCACTGAAAAGATTGAGGTCTCATTCGTCAATGAGGAAGATGACCACAATGTCATCAAGCCAATGCAAAATGCACTTGGCTGGAGCAATGATAGCAAATACATCTTGCTTCGAGATGGATGGGATGTCTGGCAAGTACCTGTTGATGGAAAAAGTCAAGCCCAAAACTTAACACAAAATGGCAGAAAGGAAGGCATAAGATATCAAACCAGGTATATCATCGATGAAGAAGAAAAAGGATATGACTGGAAGAAAAAACAGTACTTCAGGACTTATGGTGAAAACACCAAAAAAAGTGGAATAGCTTCAGTAGAACCAGGAAAAGCCGGTCTTAAAGCTGGTGTCCAATCATTGATATGGGAAGATGCAAACATCAATAGGCTTTCAAAAGCAAAATCAGCAGAAACCTATTACTATACCAAAGAGACATTTAATCAACCTACTTCATTCTACTTGACAAATGCTCAGCTAAACGAACACGACGCATTGACAGAAGGAAAGCTTAATGATGTAGATTATGCTTGGTCGAGTGGAGTCAAGTTGGTCGACTATGTTTCTGATAAAGGTGCCAAGCTACAAGGAGCCCTATTTTTACCAGCCAACTACGAAGAAGGTAAAAAGTACCCCACGATAGTTTACTATTACGAAAAACTTTCTCAGACGCTTCATAACTATAGCACGCCAGGATTCAGTGGTACTGGTTGGAATCCTAACATTTACACAAGCAATGGTTATGCAGTGTTTGTCCCAGACATCGTGTACACTATGGATGATCCGGGCATGTCTGCTGTATGGTGCGTGATTCCAGCTGTAAAAGAAGCTATCCAAACAGGCATCATTGATGAGAAAAACATCGGGATTCATGGACATTCTTGGGGAGGATATCAAACTTCATTCTTGATCACACAGACAGACATGTTCAAAGCTGCTGCTGCAGGTGCCCCATTGACAAACATGATCTCTATGTATGATTTGATCTACTGGAATACTGGAGGAGGAAACATGTCTATCTTCGAGTCTTCACAAGGTCGATTTACTGGTGGCCCATGGGAAAACTGGGATGCTTATCAAAGAAATTCACCAGTCTACCATGTAAAAAATGTGAAGACACCTTTGCTGATGCTTCACAATGACAAAGATGGTGCTGTGGATTTCACCCAAGGAATCGAATACTATAATGCCTTGAGAAGACTAAAAAAACCTGTCATTATGGTCCAATATAAAGGCGAAAATCATGGACTTTCTAAGCTAGAAAATAGAAAAGATTATAGTGTCCGAATGATGGAGTTTTTCGATCACTATTTGAAGGGTGAACAAGCTCCTGAATGGATCTCTAAAGGAGTAGACAAACTAAATCTTGAGGATCATCTTGATGCTAGAGTATTCGGTAATAACTAAACAATAAAAAACATAAATATAATTATTATTATATTTACCAATACTTTAAATACATTCACTTCAAAAAAATACCTAGAAGTAGGTATTTTTTAGTGAAATTTTTATCTACATATTTGGAATACTTTAAGGAGCAATTCCATAAAGTGTTTAAGTTTTAAGTGGGATCAATGTGATTCATAAAAAAAGTCTTTGCTAGTAGCGAAGACTTTTTTAATTTTTTGATTCCAAACTATGAAGATCTATTGCCAACCACCTCCCAATGCTCTATAAAGTTTTATTTTTGCTTGTATCTGACTCACTTGCAATTCTACCCTATCTATCTCAGCCTCCAAAGCTCTCTGCTGAGCGTTTGTGACATCTAGATAGTTTGCATAACCCACTGAAAACATGATATTTGAATTCTCTACAGATCGTTGTTGAACCTCTACTTCGGTTTCTTTGAGTCTAGATTGAGTATCAAATAGTTCGATGGCATTTACCAAGTCCAAAACTTCCAAATAGCTTTTGAATACCACCTGTTCATAATCTAGCATAGCAATTCTTTGATTGGCATTTGCTATTTCATATCCCATTCTGATACTATTTCTATTGAAAATAGGTGCCGAAAGTCCACTTCCAAGTTGAAATACAGTTGAAGCAGGATTGAAAAAGAGCTTTCCGAAATCAAATGCATTGAATCCTGCCATGCCGAACAAATTGAAGGATGGGAAAAATGCCGCCCTAGCCCCTGCAACATCTGCCTTACTTGCATACAATTCTAACTCCGCCCTCCTGATATCAGGTCTATTATTTATCAATTGAGAAGGCAACCCAACTTGTATCAACTTTTCTCCTATACTCACTTGATCCAATCTATCTCTCTGATGATCGAAATCATACACACCCAACAAACCCGAAAGCATCAATTCATATGAACGCTGCTCTCTTTTTCTTTGAACCAATTTGCCCTTTGAATTGATCAGTAAAGCTTCAAATTGATCTATTGCCAGCTGATTTTCTTTACCAGCTTCTTTCATTTCTTTGGCAAAATTGAATGCAACATTCTGGATCTGAATGTTTTTTTCTAAGATGCTCAATTCCTCATCAAGTCCTACTAACATGTAGTATACATTTGCCACCTCTGCTATCAACCAGGTTTTTACATGATTAGACATTTCCTCAGAAGCCATGAGACGTGCATAAGCGGCCTTTTTTCTATTGCGATATTTTCCCCATACATCTAATTCCCAATTGAATTCGGCACCTAACAAAAAATCTCTGTAAGGGTCAGGAATCATCTTGTCAGCAGGTACTGTTGGTGACAAGTTAGAGTCAGCATTTCCCACTCCATCCATGGTATACTCCCCAAATCGACGCGTCGATGCTCCTGCTATGGCATTGATTTCGGGTAATCCTCCCGCCTTTGCCATTCTAAAACTCGCCCTAGCTGCTCTTATACTTTCAAGGGTTTTTAGGTTATCTTGATTGTTTTCCAAAGCAGTTTGGATCAGATTCTTGAGGTTTTCATCTTCAAAATATTGCTTCCAGTGTACCAATCCTGCATTATTCAAGCTATCAGAATATGTTTCATTCACTTTTTCAAACTTCGAAGGGATGCCTAGATCTTCGCTTGCAGAGGTGATTTTGGATGGGCTACAACCTATCATCACCAATAGGACACTCAGGTTGATGGCTATTATGCTATATTTAATTTTCATTATACTTCTTTTTGATGGTCGATTACAATAGGATTTGGTCTAAATTTGGTCGCCATTGTTTCAAACACGACATATAATCCGGGAATCAGGAAGACACCTATCAAAGTACCTATGAGCATTCCGCCTGCTGCTGCGGTACCTATAGTCCTATTCCCAATAGCACCTGCACCAGAGGCTATGGTAAGAGGAATCAATCCACACACAAAGGCAAATGAAGTCATCAAAATAGGTCTCAATCTCTCCACTCCACCATTGATAGCACTTTGCAAAATAGATAAGCCCTTGGCCCTGTTCTGAATCGCAATCTCAATAATCAATATGGCGTTCTTTCCGAGTAAACCAATAAGCATGACCAAAGAAACCTGAGCGTAGATGTCATTTTCGAGTCCCATGATTTTCAAAAACAAGAAAGAACCAAAAATCCCAGCTGGTAAAGACAAAATCACTGGTAAAGGGAGAAAGTAACTCTCATATTGAGCTGCTAACAACAAATACACGAACAACAAACAGATCAAAAAGATATAGATTGCCTGATTACCTGATGCTATCTGCTCTCGTGTGATGCCAGACCAATCTGTATCAAAACCCCTCGGAAGTGTCTGACCTGCTACTTCTTCCACAGCCTTGATCGCATCTCCAGAAGAATACCCTGGAGCAGCGTCACCGCTGATCATGGCGGAAGTAAACATGTTGTAGCGAGACAATTGCTCTGGCCCATAGACTCTCTCTAGGCTGATAAAATTCGAGTATGGCACCATTTGACCTCGATCATTTTTGGCATACATACTCAAAATAGATTCAGGAGATGTCCTGTACTCAGGAGCTGCTTGTATCATCACCTTATACATCATTCCAAATCTGATAAAGTTTGAAGAGTAAAAGCTTCCCACATAGCTTTGAAGAGTTTCCATAGATTCATTTACCGATACACCAAGCTTAGCTGCTTTATCGTGGTCAACATGGATAATGTATTGAGGAAAATTAGGCTCAAAATTAGTGAAGACACCCTGAAGCTCTGGTCTCTCATTGAGTGCATCTACAAATGCCTGAGAGGTCTCCGCCATCACCTCCAAACTTCCACCTGTACGATCTTGAAGCCTCAGCTCAAAACCAGAAGCATTTCCAAATCCTGGCACAGGAGGAGGTGAGAAAAACTGAACATCCGCACCTTTGATATGAGCGACCCTTTCTTGATAGTCTTCAATGAGCTCATTTACATTTTTATCCCTATCTCCCCAGTTTACAAGGTTGATCATGCCCATACCGTAAGATGCGCCAGCAGTCTCAGTGAGCAAAGAGTATCCAGCTAAGGTAGATATAGTCTCCACTTCTTCTAATGGCAATAGACTAGCTTGAACTTGATCCATAACCACACTGGTACGCTCTACTGTTGCCCCTGGAGGTGTAGTCACATTGACATAGATCATCCCTTGATCCTCATTGGGAATAAATCCCCCAGGTACCATGGAGATACCTCCCGCTGTCAAGACAAAGAAAAGGATCAAAGCCCCAAAAGTAACCACCTTTCTTCCTGAGATATTATTTAATACCCAGGAATATTTCGTACTCAAAGCATCGTATTTTTTATTGAAATTGAAGAAAAACCTTTGTAACAAGCCTTTTTTCGGATCATGATCGATATCATTTGGCTTCAACAAGAGTGCGCATAAGGCTGGTGAAAGTGTGAGTGCATTGATACCAGATATCACAATAGCTATGGCCAAAGTAAGTGAGAATTGTCTATAAAATATCCCTACAGGACCCGAGAGGAAACTTACAGGTATAAATACCGCTGACATCACCAAGGTGATTGCTACAATGGCACCACCTATCTCTTTCATTGCCTCCAGTGTCGCATCCAGAGCATTTAGCTTGAGGTCATGCATCTTTACGTGAACAGCTTCTACCACCACTATGGCATTATCCACGACAATACCAATAGCCAACACCAAGGCAAACAAAGTCAGCAAGTTGATCGAGAAACCGAACATTTGCATAAATGCAAAAGTCCCGATCAATGATACTGGTACGGCTATCGCAGGTATCAATGTAGATCGGAAATCTTGCAAGAAAATGAATACAACAATAGATACTAAGATAAATGCCTCGACCAAGGTCTTTACAACTTCTGATATAGAAGCATCAAGAAATCTGGAAACATCGTAGGAATAATTGTACTCCATACCTGGAGGAAATGAACTATCCTGAAGCTCTTCCATTTTGGATTTGATATTGGCAATTACTTCTCGTGCATTGGAGCCAGGACGCTGCTTGATCATAATAGATGCAGATGGCCTTCCATCTGTCATAGAGACCATGTTGTAATCTTGAGAATCAAACGCAACTTCCGCTACATCCCGCAGCTTCAGTAGAGAGCCATCAGGCAATGCCTTTAGTGTGATATTTTCAAAATCAGAAACTTGATTAAACTTCCCTGTATACTTCAAGACATATTGTAGGGCCTGAGGATCTCTGTCTGATGAAATCCCAGATTTACCAGGTGCAGCTTCGACATTTTGATTTCTAATAGCTTCTGTAATATCTTGAGGACTCAAGTCATAAGCCACCAACCTATCAGGGTTCAACCAGACTCTCATGGCATAATCCCTTGATCCCATGATTTGCGCAAAACCTACGCCGTCTATCCTCTTCAATTCAGGAAGAATGTTTATGTCTGCAAAATTGTATACAAACTTCTCATCTTGTGTAGTGTCAGCAGTCATCAGATTGAGGTAGAGAAGCATGCTATTGACCTCTTTCTCTGTCTGCACCCCTGCTCGAATTACCTCCTCAGGAAGTTCATCTAGTACAGTGGCGACCCTATTTTGTACGTTTACAGCTGCTTGATCTGGATCCGTTCCCACTTCAAACACCACATTGATCAGCGTAATTCCATCATTGGTATTGACCGAAGTCATATAACTCATTCCTGGCACACCATTGATGGCTCGCTCCAGTGGTGTCGCCACGGCTTTGGACAATACTTCTGCGTTGGCTCCAGTATATTTTGCAGTCACAGTAACGGAAGGCGGTACGATCTCAGGGAATTGGGTGATGGGAAGTGAAGTCAAAGCCAACAATCCCAACAAAGTAATGAACACGGAAATAACGGTCGATAAAATCGGCCTTTTGATAAATAACTCAAACATGGCTCAAGACTTTATTAGGATTTTAGAGAATTGATCAAAGTGTCGTAAGCATCTTCTTCAGTCACTTCAAGTGGCTGGATCTCCATTCCATCTTTGAGTTGCTGAATACCTTCATATATGATCCTATCTCCCGGCTCAAAACTATCTGAGATATAATAGATACCAAAGCGCTGCATGGGCACAAAACTCCTTACTCGAACTTTGTTATTTTTATCCAAAATATACACGTAGCTATAATCCTGAATTTCAAAAGTGGATTGCTGTGGTATCAAAAAGATCCCTTCCAAAGTGCTATTCATTTGAATCTTACCACTAGCTCCATGCTTTATAAGTTGGTCAGGATTTGGAAATCTCACCCTAAAAGCAATGGATCCAGTTCCCTTTTCAAAGTCTGCTTCCATAGTTTCTAATTTACCTGGAAATCCGTACTGCTCCCCATCAGAAAGAATCAATGACACAGTATCATCAATCATTGCTGCCGTGTCAGTCTCAGCTTCAAGCTTATCACGCATGTACTTGAGATATTCGTTTTCGGTTACTTTATAGTAGGCAAAAACCTCAGTGATATCTGTGATATTTGTAAGTAAATCTCCAGCAGTCACCAAGCTTCCTGTCTTGTGAGGAATCCTATCTACAATACCATCGAAAGGCGCCTTGATAGTAGTATAGGACAAGCCTGTCTGCGCATTTTTTAGCATCGATTCAGCTTCAAGAATGGCTGATTGTGATACAGCATTTTTTGCTTTGGCTAGCTCAAGCTCGGAAGATGATATAATTTTCTTGTCCACCAATATCTTCAGTCTTTCTACTTCTAGGCTAGTGGATTTGGCCTCCGCTTTGGCTTGCATGAGTTTTGCATTAGCTGAATTGACCATTTCATTGAACTCATTGGAAGTCAACTTGAATAATGGCTGTCCTTTTTTGACATATTCACCCTCGTCTACATATATTCTGTCTACAAAGCCTTCTACTTTAGCCCTTACCTCTACAAATTGAACAGCTTGCAGATCACAGACATATGTTTTTGGAACTTCTATAGTCTTAGGATTCAGTTCCAATACAGGTACATTGGATAATATGAGATTTGCTTGATTCTTTCCACTACCAGATTGGCACGATGTGAAAGCGACAATAGTAAGAATTGATAAAATGTAGCTCAACTTATGAGAACCCACGTATGAGTAACCCACAAGGTATTTTGTTAAACCTTTTGGTTTCATGATTATTTGTAATGTAAATAGATTAGTGACCCCAGTTTTGTAGGGTGAGATTTGAAAGTTATTGGTAAGCTAAAAATACGGGACTAATCAGGGAGCATTGGAAGAGATGATCTTATCCAACAATACATTCAAATATGGGATAGAATCTTCAAAATCAAAGAAAAAAGTATGAACAAATTCAGTTTGTGGTGCAAGCTTAGGGACAAGGTAATCGAACACCTTGATCAATTCCATTCTTTGAACTTTATCTAGCTTTGAATTCGAAAGATTTCTGACTACGGACGTAGGGAAGTCCACGTAGTCAAATTCCACCTCATCTACAAATTCCCCAATGTAGACTGGCTCCTCTTCAACTTCAAAACCATCAAATACCGCTAAAGAAATGAAAAATACTGCCAACATTACAGCCAATAGTTGAATGTATAATTTGCAAATATTTCTCATTTTCATAATCATGACGCAAAAGTATGCATTTATTAGTCAAGTTTCGGATTTTTTTAAACCAAAGAATACAAAATAATTTTATGTACAATTTCATGGTTAAATAATCCTTACGACCTTTGATCAAATTTCATGCAAAAATCAAATAATGAAAAAAGACTTGAGAATTATATATATGGGTACTCCAGAATTTGCTGTACCTTCTCTAGAAATATTGGCCAAAAATGGTTGGAATGTCATCGCAGTGATCACTGCACCTGACAAGCCTAAAGGTAGAGGGCAAAAAATGATACCCTCAGCCGTAAAGGAATCTGCCTTAAGTCTTGGAATCCCCGTGCTTCAACCAACTAATCTCAAATCCCCAGAATTTCTGAATGAACTAAAATCCCTTCAAGCTGATATACAAGTAGTGGTCGCCTTCAGGATGCTTCCAGAAGTAGTTTGGAACATGCCTCCTAAGGGTACATTCAACCTGCATGCTTCCCTCCTCCCCAACTACAGAGGTGCAGCACCGATCAATTGGGCGATAATAAATGGTGAGAAAGAGACTGGTGTGACTACATTTTTCTTGAAACATGAAATAGATACTGGCAGCATCATTTTTCAAGAAAAAGAAGTGATCCATGATGATGATGATATAGGCACATTATATGAAAGACTCATGCAAAAAGGTTCTCAGTTGGTGCTAAAAACTATAGAAGCAGTAGCAAATGACAATGTTCACCCTACACCACAGAACGAATCAAATGCAATACATCATGCACCGAAAATCTTCAAAGAAACATGTGAGATCGATTGGAGCAAAGATGCATTTGCTATTCATAATTTGGTCAGGGGACTATCCCCGTACCCTGCCGCATGGACAACACTCCATGATAAAGTGTGTAAAATCTATAAAACAACCATCGGTGAAACTAAATCAACAAATAAAATCCCTGGAGAATTCGATTCAGATGGAAAAACATACTTAACATTCCAAACAGGCAAAGGCAGCATCGATATCTTAGAGCTACAACTAGAAGGGAAGAAAAGAATGAATATTGAGGACTTTCTCAGAGGGTACAAAATCACAGGATAAAAGCGTCAAAAATATAAATCATTGTCAATTTTAATCCCGAAAAACGATCTCTATTCTGTTTCTAAATACAACTTGATCTCATTGAAACAATTGTTAGTTGCATCTTCATTCAATTCGATACTATTTCATATTAGATGCTAATAGGAATGGAATAGATGATACCATGAGTTTTATAATATGATGTCACTAGCGGGGAAGGGCGTTAACATATCAATTTAAATTTCAAATTGGGAAGAGTAAGAAAATTTCGTAGTTCAAAAAGTTATCAATTTTTGCATTTCCTACAATAAGATTTTACATTTATACTTTACTAAAATCCAATTAGTTATGAAAAAACTTCTAAAGATTATTTTTGCTTCATTCATCCTATGCTCCTCCCTTCCTGCGGAGGCACAGCTCGGCAATAGGCTTAAGCAAGCTGCTACTAGGGGGCTAGGCAATGCCCTAGAAAAGAGAGTAGAAAAAGAAATGGAAAATGTAGCCCAGAGACAATTAGAAAAAGCATTTGAAAATATCTATGGACCAGATATGCCAAAAGGCGGAGGGTTCAATATGGAAAAAATCCTATCTGGGCTTTCAGCAGATGTGGAAACAGCAGAAGCATATCAGTTCAGTGGGTACTCCGTCATGGAAATCACAGCAGTCGATGAGAAAGGCAAATTACAAGACCCTTTCAGGATGAAAACTTATATAGACCAAAGTAGCCAAACGGTGGCGATGGAGTTCGAAAGTCAAGAGAAAAAGAAATCTTCAAAGACGATTATAATTTATGATATAGATAGAAATGCAAATATATTTTTACTAGAAGCAGATGGTCAAAAGAGCAGCATGGCATATTCATACGATTTTGAAAACATCACTGAAGAAGCTGATCTCAGCGAATGGGAAAAGGAACTGGATTCAAAAGACCTCAATTTTGAAAAAACTGGCAGATCAAAAGTCATTCATGGATATAATTGCGCAGAGTATATAATAGACTCTGAGGAAGGAAAAGCCACCTATTGGATCACAGATAGACCGATCATCGGTAGTGGTTCGTTTTGGGGAGAAAGCAATCCCCTGATGGGAAACAAGACCTATAGAGATAAAAACTCAAAGCTAGGAAATCTCCCTAATGGGCACATGATGGAGATGATCTTTGAGAGCAAAAAAGATCAATCAAAAAGTGAAATTAAAATCATAGAAATCAATGAGACATCATCTCAAAAATTTGAAATGAGTTCATACCCTAATCTATTCAAAACCACTCAAATGTAGCCGTTTAGCTATTCTTCATTAGCAAATACTTTATCCCAAAACTCAAGATTTTCTTTAACAATGAGTTTTGGGATCTTTTCCTTACAAGTTACGATTTTTGATTATCTAAAGGCAAAGCCACAGAATCAGCACAAAATTGATTTGACTTTTTGATTTTTTGCATTCAAAATCCTTGGTATCTTGTAGACTTATTCCAGACATTTATAAATTTGAAAATATCACTAATCGTAGCAAAAGCCGAGAACAATGTAATAGGCAGAGATAATCAATTGATATGGAAGCTATCAGATGATTTGAAATTATTCAAAAAACATACCACAGGACATCATATCATCATGGGAAGAAAAACCTATGAATCCATGGGGAAGCCACTCCCTAATCGAACCTCAATTGTAATCTCCAGAAACAATAATTATGAAGTACCAGCAGGTCACCACGTAGTCAATTCTCTTGAAAGTGCCATTCAGCTTTGTATAGGTAAACATTTGGATCAAGTATACATTATAGGTGGAGCCCAAATATATAAAGAAGCAATAGGTATTTGCGATGAGATGCTCATTACGGAGGTGGAGGCAAACCCGCAAGGAGATGCATTTTTTCCTGAGTTTAACAAAAAGGAATGGAAAGAAGTATATGATGAGGAGCATCGTAAGGATGAAAAAAATGAATTCGATTTCAAATTTGTCATCTACAAAAGAATGCATACAAAGGTAAAATGAATCAAATAAAAGCAGAAATAATAGCAATTGGAGACGAGTTGCTTTACGGTCAAATAATCGATACAAATAGCCATTGGATCAGTCAAGAGCTCACCAAGATAGGTGTAAGAGTGATACAGAGGACCACTGTAGGGGATCAAGAAGGATCTATTTTGAAGGCTTTTGAAGAAGCTGAAAAAAGGGCGGACATCATTTTAATGACTGGGGGACTAGGCCCAACCAATGATGATCTTACAAAACCACTTCTTGCAAAGTATTTTGAATGTGAAATAGCATTAGTTCCAGAGGCTTTGGAGGCGGTGAGGTCTTTTTTCGAAAAGCGAGGAAGGGAACTGACACCGTTGAATGAACTTCAAGCCCATCTCCCTACGAAGTGTACTTATGTTCCCAATGAGGTAGGCACGGCTCCAGGTATGTGGTTTGAGGAGCATGGAAAGCAGTGGATGTCTATGCCAGGAGTACCTCATGAAATGAAAAAGCTGATGGAAGACTTTGTCCTGCCAAAAATCAAAGCCACTCATAAGCTTCCTATTATTTACCATAAAGTTATCAAAACTGTAGGGATCGGAGAAAGTTGGTTGGCAGATTTGATAAAACATTGGGAAGCTGGTCTGCCAGATCATATTCGATTAGCTTATCTTCCGTCCCTTGGTCAGGTAAAATTGAGGCTCACTGCTTTTGGTGAGGATTATGATGAATTACAAGCGGATGTAGAAACACAAATTGACTTGGTCAAACCACTGATAGACAAATACATCTTCGGATACAATTCTGAAACATTGGAAGAGGCGGTAGGAAGGCTTTTGAAACAGAAAAATAAAAAACTAGCTTTGGCAGAAAGCTGCACTGGCGGATATATTTCACACATGATCACAAGTATACCGGGAAGTAGCAAATACTTTCAAGGAGGAGTCACGCCATATCACAATGAGTTCAAGACAAAGTTACTTTCAGTAGATCCAGAAATACTCAAAACTCATGGCGCTGTGAGTGAAGCTACGGTAGTCACTATGGCTCAAGAAGTCAGAAGTATGTTCAATGCTGATATAGGACTATCAAGCAGTGGAATAGCAGGCCCTGGAGGTGGTTGGAAAGAAAAACCTGTAGGCACTATATGGATAGCATGCTCAAATGGGGAAAAAACCATAAGCAAAAAACTACAACTGACACAAGACCGTATGCTAAATATTCAACTAACCGCAATTTCGGCCTTGAATCTTTTGCGATTAGTCCTTACAGACCAAACAGAATAAAAATATCGTATTTTGTCTTTGTAATACATAAAATAAAATTTAATTTTAAAACTCAGAAATAAACCCAATTAAATAATAAACTATTATGGCAACTGTAGAAATGGTAATGCCCAAAATGGGTGAAAGCATCATAGAAGGCACTATACTGAGCTGGCTTAAAAAGGAAGGGGATAAAATCGAACAAGATGAATCAGTGCTAGAAGTAGCTACTGACAAGGTGGACACCGAAGTTCCTGCGACCCATGAAGGCATCCTTCAAAAGATCTTGGTAAAAGAAGGGGACGTAGTAGCTGTAGGAACACCCATAGCCATCATCGAAACAGATGGTGGACAAGATTCTTTAGAAAAAAAGCCTACTGAAAAAGAAGCTGAAAAAACCAACAGAGAAGAGGTAATCGAAAGTGCCCCTGCTCATACAGAAACATTAATTTCTCAAGCTGATAGCAAACAGCTTGGTGGTGATAGCAGATTCTATTCTCCCCTAGTACTTAGCATAGCCAAGGAAGAGAATATTTCAAAAGAAGAATTAGCAAAAATCCCAGGGACAGGAAAAGAAGGAAGAGTTTCTAAAAACGACATGCTTTCTTATCTTAAAAACAGAGGAAAAGCCCAAGAAGGAAGTGAAGTAAAATCAATTGAAACACCACCGGCTCAAAAGATTGCTGTCAGTGTATCTGCTCATGACGAAATCATTGAGATGGACAGGATGAGGAAAATGATAGCACAGAGAATGGTGGATTCTAAAAGAATTTCACCACATGTCACTTCATTTGTAGAGGCAGATGTCACCAATATCGTGCTTTGGAGAAACAAAGTAAAAGATAGCTACAAGAAAAAAGAAGGAGAAGCGCTTACCTTTACTCCTTTCTTTGTTCATGCAGTCGCTAGAGCTATTAGAGATTTCCCGATGATCAATATTTCTGTAGATGGAGACAAGATCATTAAGAAAAAAGATATCAACATTGGTATAGCGGTGGCCTTACCTTCAGGCAACTTAATTGTTCCTAATATCAAAAATGCTGATCAATTTAACCTAACTGGACTATCTAAGAAAGTGAATGATCTAGCCAATAGAGCCAGAATCAATAAGCTTTCTCCTGATGAACTAGCGAATGGCACTTATACCATTTCCAATGTGGGTTCATTTGGAAACGTGATGGGTACTCCGATCATCATGCAACCTCAAGTGGCTATTCTAGCCGTCGGTGCTATTACGAAAAAACCTGCTGTAGTAGAAACGCCAACAGGAGATGTAATTGCTATCCGTCACAAAATGTTCTTATCCCATTCTTATGATCATAGGGTAGTAGACGGATCATTAGGTGGAATGTTTGTCAAAAGAGTGGCAGACTATCTTGAGGAGTTTGATTTGAATACAGAAGTTTAATACAAAAACTAAAGGCGGTATCAAAAGGTACCGCCTTTTGATTTAAGTTCATGGTGCTTTTTGATGGTAAGGGCTATCTCCATCACTTGCACAGGCTTAGTAAGGTATCCATTCATCCCTATAGAAATGGCGTTATTGATATCTTCATGAAAGGCATTGGCAGACAACCCTATAATAGGGACTTTAGATTTTTCTTCGAGTTTTCTAATTTGTGCAGTTGCCTCCAAACCATTCATTTTGGGCATTTGAATATCCATAAAGATCAAATCAAAATCACCCTCCTGAACTGCCATAACTCCTTCTAAACCATTTTTGGCAATGGTAATATCATACCCAAGTTCATTCATTAGCATTTTCATGAATTTCAAATTGGTCTCATTATCCTCCACCAAGAGAATGGACATAGGGTACTCATTTGCCATATTTATCCAATCAAAACCCTTTACTTCA
Organism: Belliella kenyensis; assembly: GCF_022549675.1. Lineage (GTDB taxonomy): Bacteria > Bacteroidota > Bacteroidia > Cytophagales > Cyclobacteriaceae > Belliella > Belliella kenyensis. The sequence continues at coordinate 48,343 of NZ_JAKZGR010000008.1, forward strand.
TCCTCTTTGAAATCCAAAGTCACTTCTTCTGACTGAACACGCTGCTGATCATTCCAGATAGTTCCAAACACACTGAAAGAAAAAGTAGAACCAACTCCTAGTTGACTTTCAATTTCCAACTCACCTCCCATTAGCATTATCAACTTTTCGGATATAGCTAGTCCCAGGCCAGTCCCTTTGTACTCGCGTGTATTACTGTTGTCAGCCTGAACAAATGGCATTTTAAGTGATTGTATTTTGTCATCTGAAATCCCAATCCCTGAATCCTTTATGGAAAAATTCAGCATAACATTCCGCTCCAAAAACATCTCTCCTGTAACCGACACAATGATATCTCCCCCATTTGGAGTGAACTTTATCGCATTTCCTATCAAGTTAAAAAGTATTTGTCCAAGTTTTAATTTATCCATTTGAACATATTTAGGGATAAATTGCTCGAACGAGTATCTTAGATGAATTTTCTTTTCTTCTATCAATCCATTGAAGATATTGAGAATTTTAAGAACCTCTTCCTTTAAATCAAATTTTGAGATATCAAGGCTCATCATTCCTGCTTCTATTTTGGAATAGTCTAGGATATCATTGATAATCGAAGTCAGCGCATTCCCAGAATCCCTGATTACCCTTAGGTACTTTACTTGTTGTTCATTCAAAGGCGTATTTTCCATTAAAGAAATGATGCCAAGTAGTCCATTCATCGGTGTTCTGATTTCGTGACTCATATTGGCCAAGAACTCAGTTTTCGCTTTATTTGCTTGTTCGGCTGCTTCCATAGCCTCTTGAAGACCTTTTTCCCAGAGTTTTTGACCAGTGACATTCCTTGCAAGTGATATTAGCCTTTCATCATCTAGCTTAAAAATCCTCATTTCAAAAATCTTCTTCCCACTCTGTCTCAATGTTTCAAACTCAAGCGTCACTAATTTACCCGTACTAATGACCGTCTCGAAACCCTTATGAAGGAGGTTTTCGACTGACTCAGGCAGTACTTCCGTCATTTTTTTACCCACTATGGTATGGAGAGGCGATGTAAATAGCAACTGATCTTGGACATAATAGTCCAAAATCTCACCCTCGTAATCACAAATTAGAATATTATCCGGAAGGCCTTGCATGATAGACTTCAACCTTTGGTTACTTCTGATCTGCTCCTGCTCTGCCAAATATTTATCATGTATATCTGTACAGATACCTACTATACCATTGAACCTTTTGGAATTGTCATAAACAAGCCTCTCAAAGACCCTAGCCCTAATCCAATCCCCATTTTTCTTTTGGAAGTTGAACTCAAAAGATATACTTTCTTTTTGCTCAGCTATAGCTTTATTTATCAATCTATCTAAATCCTCGAAATCCTCTTTGGAGAAGTAATTTCGATAGTTTTTGAGAAAATCGACTTGATCATATCCGAGGATTTGCACTACTTCGGAGCTCACTTCCGTCAATAATCGGTTGGCATCTTGAAAATAAATAAATCCTCTGGACTCCTGTAGCAGTAGATTTTGTTGCCGAAAGAGTTCAGATATTTTTTGAGAATTTTTTGATAAAGTTTGATTGGCTACTTCTGCATTTTTAATAAACCTAAACAAAGTCAAAATGACAATCAAAAGTAATACAACCAAGATCCCTAATAGGTACATGTAATTATCTATCACACCAGAGGTAATCACTGCCTTATCTTGAACAAAAATCACAGATAATGTATCTGTCAAAGGATATAAAGTAAAAGGATATTGATGAATCAATGCATCCATGGTTGATCCACTTTCGGAGATTTGGATACGACCTTGGTAGTTCCCTTTGAAACCTTGGCGGATATCATTATCAATCTCACTGTACAGCTTCGAATCTAAAGAAACATCATCGCTAGACAAGTAATCACTGATTCCAATTACTTTCCCATTAGCATAAAGCAATTTCTCCGAAGAAAGTCCAAGATAATAGTTACCTAATCGATTGTTGATAAATCTGTCTAGATCAATGATAGCTACTATGCTGACACTATTGATAGAATTTCCAAATACAATATGTCTAGAATCTTCCCAGAAAGGAATACTTCCTTGATCATGGAGCGTCTTTATAAAGTTATTTTTTGAATCAAAATGATAAGAAATCATCCTATCCGAAAAATTTATCACTAAGGTATCTACTATGTTACGATGATTGTTAAAAACCCTCCTGGTCCTTCCTTCGAGTGAGAGTTGTTCCTTCGATCCCTCCACATGGATATTTGGGTCTATGGTATTTACAAAAAACATCAAATCATCAAAAGTCATGGAAAACTGACTTTGAACATCTTTTGCAGCCAATTCGACTTGCTTACTGAGAAATTGATGCTTTGCTTTGACTTGGCTATCTGACAATGCCTCAAAAAAGTTGTAGGCTAAAAAAATTATTAAAAACACAACTATAAACCCAGCACCTACAAACCATCTATAAGCTTCACTGTAGGTTTTTGAATAAGCTGCTTGCGTGTCTTTTTTCATAAAGTTACATCTAATATGAGCCAACCAGTCCTGTCTAAGGGATAAGCTGTCACAACGATCTTTTCTCCACTTTTTTGTAAGCTATACTGATCACCGCCAGAAAGCATGAAGTGTGATATCATCTTGCGAACATCTTTGTCTTTACTTTTGAATAAATTATATTCTTCCAGTCGGAAATTATTAGAGGTAATTGTCTGAATGTAAGTATGATTTCTCAACGGTGGAAGATCAAGTGCTTCGATGGCCTTTGATTTCCCTGCGATTACTGTTCCTTTTTCATCTATTACGACTAGTTTTCTATCTGTTTTGTTTAGGTAATTTTCCAAAATCACATTGACAGAAATGTCAAATGCCATGACCATTTTCAAATCATCCTCTACATAGACGGGATTGAGTAATGAAATCACCCATCCTTGCCCTACAGGATCTATGTAAATATCTTTCACCCAAACAATCCCCTTCTCGGGATTATTTATTTCATCCGCCTCATAATAAAAATTGTAAGAAGTCACATTCAAATTCGGTTCTATCATGGTAGCTACGTCGTAGGGGGGATAAAGTCTATTGAACTGAACTTTACTATTAAAATATACCTGAGATATGACATTACTTTTGTCGACTACTCTGCGAAACTCACTATCCAAATCATTTGTCAAGAGCATCATTTCTCGCACTTCATTTTCGGAGACACTGGGTAGCTGAGGAAAATATAGTGTACATAAATCTGGATTATGATTAGGAGCCGAATTTGCGTAATGTCCCTCTTTGACATATTTATTTTCAAGTTCAGCTCTCTTGAGTACTTCTTCTTTGTTTTTATAGAGATCTTGAACCTTTTCACTTAGTCTTACTATCTCATCTTCCAATTCCTGAAAATCATAATCTATCAATGAGATAATAGCAACAACCTCTAGTGATTTGTTATCATTATCCTCTGGATTCTGATTTTTACAAGATTGAAACAGGGAACACAGTATGACTACCATGGGGATTAAGTATCTCATAAAGCTAAAGTTACATACTTTCCATTTGATTTTTCAGAGAAGCACCCATTTCTTGAAACCTTAATTTTACTTTTTCAAAAAAATCTCCTTCATAAAATCCTTCCAGATCACTCTCTACCAAGACATCCATTTCTGAAACTTTGAAAGTCTGTTCCATAGGTCCAAGTTCAAACTTGATCAAGTATTTATTATTCCATGAATAAAGAGATATCCTGATATCATCCTTTTGAAATTCATTGACTACTCTCATGCCTCTCTTCTGACTTCGGAGCTGTAAGTGATCTCAGACTTCAAAGATGAGGCTACTGAGCAATATTTATCCACTGAAAGTGCAACTACTTTGGCAAACTCCTCCTCTGTAGCATCTGGTGATACAAGTACAAAATTCAAATGAATAGTCTTGTAAAAAGCAGGAATCCCTTCATTTCGATCTCCCTCAGCCTCAACAAAAAAATCTATGATGGTTTTACGTTTCTTTTTCATCATCAACACTGCATCCACAGATCCACAACCTGCCAATGCTGAAAGCAATAAATCCATTGGAGATTGGGCCTTTTTCTCCTCTGGATCATACATGTCGATTTGTACTTTATTCCCTTGTGCGTTCACAGCCTCATATTCATAATCAGACTTCATGTGTACAGTTACATTTCTTTTGCTCATATAGGTTTTCTAATTTTTTAAGACTTTCTTGGATTTTTAAACTTAGATCTTAGATTTTAGATTTTAGATTTTAGATCTTGGATTTTAGATCTTGGATTCTTGACCTCTCGAGATCCCTTGATCATTGTATAACATACCTAGTACATCCTACATCATAATTGATACTTAATACATTGTACTTGGTACTTAACACATCAAACTTAGTACTTGGCAGAAAATAATGCGTACACAGCACCCCTTTCCTCTACATATTCCTTCTATACTGTCCTCCTACTTCATAAAGTGCATGGGTGATTTGACCCAACGAACAATATTTTGCTGCGTCCATCAATTGTTCAAATATATTTTCATTTTTTACAGCTGCTTCTTGAAGTTTCATTAGCCATTCTGTTGCTAGCAAGTCATTCTTTTTATGAAGATTTTTTAATGTGAGAATCTGGGCTTCTTTCTCATCTATCGTAGCACGGATCACTTCTCCTGGTGTCACTGTAGGAGATCCTTCCGAAGACAGAAAAGTATTTACACCTATGATAGGATATTCACCTGTATGCTTAAGCATTTCATAATGAAGACTTTCTTCTTGTATTTTCCCTCTTTGATACATTGTTTCCATAGCACCAAGCACACCACCACGCTCAGTGATCCGATCAAACTCGCTGTAGACTGCCTCTTCCACCAAGTCTGTTAACTCTTCGATGATAAATGCGCCTTGAATTGGATTTTCGTTCTTGGCAAGTCCCAATTCCTTATTGATGATCAACTGAATAGCCATAGCTCTCCTCACAGAAGCTTCTGTAGGGGTAGTGATAGCCTCATCATATGCATTGGTATGCAGAGAGTTACAATTATCATAGATGGCATACAGTGCTTGCAGTGTCGTCCTGATATCATTGAAATCTATCTCTTGAGCATGCAAAGAGCGCCCGGATGTCTGAATATGATATTTCAGCATTTGAGACCTTTCATTGGCATTGTATTTCAACTTCATGGCTTTGGCCCATATTCTTCTAGCCACTCTCCCGATGACAGCGTATTCTGGATCTATGCCATTAGAAAAAAAGAAAGATAAATTCGGTGCGAACTTATTAATATCCATCCCTCTAGACACATAGTACTCTACATATGTGAAACCATTGGAAAGTGTCAAGGCTAATTGGGTGATTGGGTTAGCTCCAGCTTCTGCAATGTGATAGCCAGAAATAGATACGGAATAAAAGTTTCTTATCTGGTTTTCTATGAAATACTGCTGCACATCTCCCATCAATCTCAATGAAAATTCAGTTGAAAAGATACATGTATTTTGAGCCTGATCTTCTTTCAATATATCAGCTTGCACAGTCCCTCTCACTTTTGCTATGGTATCTGACTTTATTTTTTCATAAACCTTTGCTGGAAGCACTTCGTCTCCAGTCACACCAAGAAGCATCAGTCCTAGCCCATCATTTCCATCTGGAATTGCTCCTTGGTACTTTGGCCTTTCTACTCCTTTTTCTTCGTATATGGCGTTTATTTTCTCATTGACTTCAGCTTCCAATCCTTCCTTCTTGATATAAAGCTCGCATTGCTGATCAATAGCTGCATTCATAAAAAATGCTGTCATAGTAGCCGCTGGTCCATTGATAGTCATCGATACAGAAGTCATGGGATCAGCTAGATTGAAGCCCGAGTATAACTTCTTAGCATCATCTAGACAGCAGATATTTACTCCTGAATTACCAATTTTGCCATAGATATCTGGCCTATAGTCAGGGTCCTCACCGTACAAAGTCACCGAGTCAAATGCGGTAGAAAGTCTCTTTGCAGGTAAGCCTTTGGAAACATAGTGAAAGCGCTTATTGGTACGCTCAGGACCACCTTCTCCAGCAAACATCCTCGTCGGATCTTCCCCCTCTCTTTTGAATGGAAATACTCCTGAGGTGTAAGGAAACTCCCCTGGGACATTTTCTGTAAGACCCCATTTCAACAAATCGCCCCATGCCTCATACCTAGGCAAAGAGACCTTAGGAATACTTGACCCCGAGAGCGATGTAGTGAAGGTTTTTACTTTTATTTCCTTATCTCGAACTTTGAATACATAGTATTCATCTTTATACTGCTGTACTTTTGAAGGCCACTCTTCTAGCCATTTTTTATTTTTCGGATCTAATTCCAAAGCCACTTCTGCATATACTTCCTCCAATTCTTTGATGAGCCTGTCTTGGTCTGCTAAAGAAAGATCTTGAATGGCTTCTATAGATTTTCTAATGCTATACAGCTTTTGAGCTACTTCTTTTTGAGCTTCGACCCAAGCATCATAGCTTCGGTTATTTTCAGATATTTCAGAAAGATATCTCGTTCTGGAAGGAGGGATAATATAAACTTTTTCTGACATTTCACCTGTCACAGCAAAGGTGCTGTCAAGATCCACTCCTGTCTTTTCGACCAATTTCTGAATGATTGCCTTGTAAAGGCTATTCATTCCTGGATCATTGAACTGGGAAGCGATGGTCCCAAACACAGGTATATCCTTATCTTCGATCTCCCATAGGTTATGATTTCGCTTGTATTGTTTTTTGACATCCCTAAGCGCGTCTTGGGCACCTCTTTTGTCAAACTTATTCAAAGCAATCACATCGGCAAAATCGAGCATATCAATTTTTTCCAATTGTGTAGCGGCACCATATTCAGGGGTCATTACATAAAGTGACATATCAGAATGCTCTATGATCTCTGTATCAGATTGGCCAATGCCTGAAGTTTCCAAAATGATAAGATCAAATTCAGCAGCTTTTACAATGTCCACTGCATCTTGCACATATCTGGAAAGCGCCAAATTCGACTGCCTTGTCGCTAAAGATCTCATGTACACATCTGGATGATTGATTGCATTCATTCTGATTCGATCACCAAGTAATGCTCCACCTGTCTTTCTCTTTGATGGATCTACAGAAATGATTGCTAAGGTTTTGCCTTTGAAGTCTATCAAAAATCTGCGAACTAGCTCATCCACCAAAGAAGACTTTCCGGCACCTCCAGTGCCCGTAATCCCTAACACTGGTGTTTTACTTTTTTGGGATAATGTTCTGACTTCATCAAGGAGCGGTTTTGTTTGCTCGGGGAAATTTTCAGCAGCAGATATTAATCTCCCTAGGCCCTTTTTGTCAGACTTTTGAAGACTTTCCAAGCCTTTGTGATCTATACCTACAGGGAAGTCAGACTTTTCGATCAAGTCATTGATCATGCCTTGAAGTCCAAGAGATCTTCCATCGTCAGGTGAATATATTCTTGCTATTCCGTAATCATGCAATTCTTTAATCTCGTCAGGAAGAATTGTACCTCCACCTCCGCCAAAAATTTTGATATGACCTGCTCCTTGCTCCTCTAGCAAGTCATACATATACTTGAAAAATTCCACATGGCCTCCTTGGTATGAGGTGATTGCTATAGCTTGTACATCTTCTTGAATAGCACATGATACAATTTCCTGTACAGATCGATTATGACCCAAATGAATCACCTCACAACCAGTAGCCTGAATGATTCTTCTCATGATATTGATAGCTGCATCATGCCCATCAAAAAGTGAAGCAGCTGTTACTATTCTAATATGATTTTTTGGTTTATAAATTTCCTTTACGATTGACATAAATATGGTTTGGGTTTACTTCCTATCTCTTAAGCTAAGGTTGAAATGTGCTCAAAATGATTTTCCTTTCGATATGCGAATATAAGAAAAATAGAAGACTAGCATCTTTAGAATAGAAGTGTTTCAAAACAATATTCTGAAATCAAATCATTTATTTAATTGACTTTTGTCATACTTTGTCAACTTTAGAGCTACGTACTTTGTTGCATCATAAGAGGTATGGAAAAAGGAATAAAGAAACCTATGACCATAATTTACAGTCCATATATTCAACATAACTCTAATCTCATGTATCAATACACCACAGCAGCAGAAGCTGTCAAGCAGATCAAAAGTCATCAAAGGATATTCATTCACGGTAGTGCTGCTACCCCATCTTTTCTCTTACAAGCTTTGGCTGAACGTAAAGAAGAACTCAAACAAGTAGAGGTGGTATCTATATCGACATTAGGTGCCATGCCATTGACAGATCCTTCTTGTAAAGGCAGCTTCTTTATGAACTCGTTGTTTGTATCTGAAAATGTACGCCAAGCAGTAAATAGCGAACAAGGAGGCTATGTTCCAATTTTCCTAAGCGAAATCGGTAGATTATTCAGAAACAACATCCTACCCATCGATGTTGCTATTCTGAATGTATCCGAACCAGATGCTCATGGATTTTGCTCATTGGGTGTATCTGTAGATATAGCAAAGCCTGCTATTGAGACCGCTAAAGTTATCATCGCACAAGTGAACAAGCAGATGCCAAGAACCCATGGTGATGGACACATACACTTTTCAAAATTTGCAGCAGCAGTGCAAGTAGATGAACCCTTACCTGAGGTCAATTACGGAAGCAAAATAGGTGAAAACGAACTAAAAATAGGCTCATACATTGCTGAAATGATAGAAGATCGCTCAACCCTGCAAATGGGAATAGGTGCTATACCAGATGCTGTACTTCAGAGACTGACTTCACACAAAGATCTTGGGATACACACGGAAATGTTTTCTAATGGAGTGATCGATCTATTAGCTTCAGGAGCTATTACGAATGCATATAAAAAGAAACATCCTGGCAAGATTGTATCCTCTTTTGCTATAGGAAATCAATCCATGTATGAACAAATTCATGACAATCCGATATTTTCGTTTCACGAAGCAGCCTATGTCAATGATACGGCAGTGATTAGAAAAAACCCAAAAGTAGTCTCTATCAATAGCTGCTTGGAAATGGACCTTACTGGACAGGTATGTGCTGATTCGATAGGAAGTTACCACTATTCTGGAGTAGGCGGCCAAATGGACTTTATGAGAGGTGCAGCCTTATCAGAGGGTGGTAAACCAATCATGGCACTTTCAGCAGCTACTAGAAGAGGCACTAGTAAAATTGTCCCGTTCTTGAAACAAGGAGCTGGGGTAGTAACTACCCGTGCCCATATGCACTATGTGGTCACTGAATATGGCACAGCCTATCTGTATGGTAAAAACTTACGCCAAAGGGCTTATGCCTTGATGAACATCGCACACCCAGATCATAGAGAAGAACTTGAAAAAGCTATCATTGAAAGATTTGGAAGCTATGTCTATCCTATAACTTAAAAAAGCTGTAATCAACAAATGTCAAGAAATTGATTTGTAAATGATTTGAATTTTAGATCAAGGGAGGGGATGGTTTGGAATGGGGTAAAGTTTAGAGTCAAGCACAATCGCCCCCTTGTTGCTTGACCCTACACTTTTTTTGGTCCAATACTTTTAAATTCATTTATTTCAATTAGTGTATCCGTTAACCTCTGCTGCATAATGCTATATAAGGACAATACTTGCATTTGTTCAAGTTATCTGTCTGATCAAATGGTGTATTGAGATCATATAGCTCTTCCAAAGTAGCCTTCAGAGCGAATTCATAATCATCTTTATAAAATCTGTAATCTTCTACTTCTTGTAAAGCACCTTTCGGGTCAGGCCTTTCTTTCAAATATGGACTAAAATTATCTCGGAAAATTTCTTTAAAATTGAATAAGGCAGGTTTCAATGGCTGCAAATTACTCGGAAAGCTTGCTTGATAGAGTAGACCATAATACAACGTTTGCATAGCCGCCTTATTTCTGTTAGTATAATCTCGATCAAATAAGCTTGCTATATCTTTGAATTCCTTTTTGTCTGCACCTGACTTATAATCGATTAATCTTATGACACCATTTCTCAGATCAACCCTATCGATGATACCTTGAAGCTTTACTTTAACAAGCCCATCAGCCGTCACAATTCTAAAGTCTGCCTGATGTGGCTGTTCCATGGAAATGATTCTAAAAGGAGCATCATTTCGATCAATTTCCAATAGTTTCTCAATGTACTTTTGAAGCACATCTCTTACAATGGCCATTTGTCCACTTAGCTTTGTATTGGCATTTTCCTCAAGCATGTAATATTGCCTGATTCCCTTTTCAATCGCTGGATAAATCCAATTCATGGACAAATCTTCAAAATCATCTCTTTCGACTACATACCGTCCTTTGCGACTTATAAAACCTCCATATAGATGCTCCATACTGTAATGCGCCAAATTCCCAAAAACACCAGCATCTATTTCTTCCTTGACTTCTTCCTTTTCTTTGACTTTTGCGATGTATTGAAAGTAAAACTTAAGCCTACAATCTAAGTATACACTCAAGGATGATGGAGAAAAGTATCTCAGCGATGTACCGTCACTTGCTACTTTGTATTGTTCAAGAATCTTGAGGATATCATCATTCTTTTCGATAATGATCTCTTTACTCGGGTGCAAGTCTACTGGCAAATATACCACCTCTTCTGCTTCTTCAAGGTTCATTTCCACTTGCATCTGCTGGATATATCTACTTTTTTCCCCTGCTTTGCCTTGATCTGAGGAAGTAGTATAGATCATATGCACCTCATCAGCATGGTGAAGCAATCTGTAAAAAGTGTAGGCGTAGATTGCATCATTCTGCTCTTGGACTGGAAGACCAAAAGCTTTTCGTAAGTTAAATGGAATCATTGAATTGAGAGATGCTGCTGGGGGAAAGCTATCTTCGTTCATATTACAGATAATCACACGCTCAAAGTCAAGATTTCTAGACTCAAGTACCCCCATAAGCTGCAAGCCTTGCAAGGGCTCTCCTTCAAAAGGTAGCTTTACTTCTCTAAAAAGTTGCCTGAATAATTTAATAAAGAATTCTAATTCAACATCTACAGCTTCTTGACTTTGAAAGATATCCCTAAGCCTATTCAACTGCTTGTAGCACTGAAAGAGATAGGACTGCTGGAGTCCCTCCTCAGGTAATCGGTCTACCAAAGCTTCAATCAAATCAGTCAAGTATCCAAATAGATCCTTAGCCTCTACTTTTTGGAAAATAAGCTCAAAAAAAGGCCCTCCCTTTTTCAATTTTTCTATTGGGTAGTAAATTTTATTTTCTTCCTGAATTACCTTGAGCACTTCTTTACAAAATCCGTCGTTCTCTGATTTGAGATAAATCAAAGATAGAATATCTTTCAAAGGCCTATGATATACTGAAAGCAACCCTTCTTCTATCTTGATATAGCGCTGTAATTCAAGTATAGCTTCAATGAATGCATACACTGGTGTGTTTTTGACTGGATAACCCATCGTCACATTCACTTTATCTACCTGCTCTGGTAAACTATGAAGGACAGGAAAAAGCATCTGCTCATCTGGTAAAATGATCACAGTATTTTCCCAAGCTTGTGTATTGGTGACATTCTCTAAGATTGAACCTACCAGATTTGCTTGGTTTGATTTCAAAGGGGTTGCATAAGTAGTAATTTGGATATTTTCACGCTGGATTTTAGTTGGAATTTCTTTGGGAAAAGTCTTTTGAAAAACTGGATCTTTTGCATAAGCTCTGAAAAACAATCCAGCCTCTTGGTTGAGGTCGTCCATATAGTAGGCATCAAAGTCCCAATATATCTCTGCTCCAAATTCAGAAACAAAATGCTTGATCAGCCGCTCTTCTGTGGCTGTGAAAGCATTGAATCCAACGAAAATATAATGCTTCTCAGGAACATTTATTACTGATAATCCTTCTACTACCTTTTTATATAACTGTCCCGAGTAAGCCAATCCAGCCACCTGTAAATGAACCTGATACGATTCATACAATACACTTAACATCTCCCAGAATCTCAGAAACTTCTCCTTTTGAAAAGCATCTTGAAGTTCAAAAGATTTCCAAAATTGCTGTATCAGTGCAACTTGCTCTTCTGACAGAAAACTTAAATCAGAAGATAACTCTTTCACTTCTGATAAGTGATGATACAACCTTTTGGCATCGGCCATAAACTGATCGATATCATTGAAATCTTTGAGGATCATTTCTCCCCAATAGTAAAATTTGTCAAATGACTCTGGGCTAGGATGTAAAGATTGGTAGACTTTGTATAACTCAAAGATCAAAGTCAAGTTATCAGCTGGACGTTGCTTTGCAAATCCGTAGAAAAGCTCTTCAATAGTGACCACCTCAGGCATCCAAGTCGGCTTAGAGATCAATTGTCCCAAATGCTGCGTAAAGAATAAGCCTGCTCTCCTATTGGGAAGCACGATACGCAATTGCTGTAGTTGCTGATGTTCATTGAGTATCTGCTCAGCAGTATTCTTCAAAAACCCTTTCATAAAACCTTAACTATTTCTCCGCTTTCCAAGTAACATAAATATCCAACGGTATGCATACTGGTCAATCCTGACACCAGTTCTACATATTCTTTGACTTGCTTTTCATAATTTGGAAGCTTTTCACCCGTTTTGAAATCAACTACAATGGCCTTTTCACCTTCCAAAATAACCCTATCAGGCCTCTTTTGCTTGCCTCCAGGCAAAAGAATACCTTGCTCAGGTAAGTATACAGCTCCAGATTCAAACCAAGATTTGAATAGAGCATTCTCAAATAAACCGTTCAACTGATTTGCTATTTGCTCTTGCTCTTCTGCTGAAATTCTACCTTCAAACATAAAGCTTTCTAAATAGGACATCATCTCATGATAATCCTTTGATTTCTCTAAAATCTCATGGATCAAAAGACCAAAATCCCTTCGCTTTCTTTGATCTATACCTTCTTGAGAAAAATCAACAGCATACTTTTTTACTTTCAATAAATGATGCCACTGCTGATAATTCCACCTAAGCTTTGGTATAACAAGCTCAGGCCCTTTTGCAAGCTGCATATCAGGCCAATGCCCCAATTCAAAGCAAAAATCATTCTCTTCAAAACTACCTGATGCTAAACTCTTCCAAAAACTATTATTGGACGTTTTGAATATTTGCTGAAAATGAACTTCTAACTTATTGACATTTTCGCCCTTTTTGTCCCATGAAGACATTGCCCAAAACACCTCCTCTGCCCTAGTCAATGCAACATACACCATATTCAAACTATCTAAATATGCCATCACAGCTTCCTCAGTATAAACTTCAGAAAAATCTGACTGAGCCAATAGTCCATTAAGAGACAAGGGAACGATAATAGGATCCTGTAGTTGCTTCATTTGAAATGGAGCCCAGACCACATTTGTTTTTCTCGAATCAAAAATATCCCAATTCAAAAATGGCATCAATACTACCTTAAATTGAAGCCCCTTTGATTTGTGAATGGTCAAAATTCGCATGGCATCATGACCTTCGGGAATCTTGACCGTGCGTTTGGTGCTTTGCTCTTCCCACCATTTGAGAAATCCTGACAAGTCGGCTCTATTCTTTGCCACGTAATCGTATACTGCATCTTTGAATGCTCCCAGATAGGCTAGTTCCAGACCTGACTTCTGCAAACTCAGGAGCATAATAAGCTCTTCTACCAATTCCATCAAGGGCAATTGAAGCAAATACTCCTGTTGACTTTTGAATAGCTTGATATCATCTTGAAGAAAAGAGGGTATGTCATTCACTGCAAACAATTGATGATTCACATCATGACCATCAATGATGGCTTTGAAATACCACATAGTCTTAAACTGAATGAGATCATCTGGATCTTGAAGGTGTTTGAGTCCTGCTATCAGTGCTTTGACTGAGGCAGATTTGGTCAGAAACATACTTTCATCAGACAGTACATCAAACCTATGTTCCGCATCAGGATGATCCATAGCATATTGCATCAAGGTATCTGCTATGCGTTCTCCTTGTCGCTTGGTTCTGACCAGAAAAGCGATATCCTGTAGCTGATAGCCTACATCTTGTAGATGCTTGACCATCTCTGGTAGCCTTGCCAAAGCTTTTTCTTCAAAATTCCCATCATCTTCATCCTTATTGATCTCCATAAATTCCCACTCCACCTTCCCTTGAAAATCCTTGGAAAACTTATGCTCAGGTACTCGCTGCTGAACATCTTTATAAGCTAAAGTAATGATATCAGATTTTTGTGCTCCATACCTTGACTCCACTGCGGCAGCAAATGACTCAGGAAGGGCATTGAAAATCGCATTATTGAAATTAATGATGTTTGGAAGGCTTCTGAAATTGGTATCAAGATTCTCGTTTCTAACATTTACGCTTCCTATCTCCTCTTCTACTTGATGTAACAAAAGCTTCATTTCTCCTCCTCTCCACCTATAGATAGATTGCTTTACGTCTCCTACAAGAAGGTTAGTATGCCCTTGAGCAAGTGTATTTTCCAAAAGTGGCTTAAAAGAAGCCCACTGAAAACCAGACGTATCTTGAAACTCATCAATGAGGTAATGGTTAAATTGGTTCCCAACCTTTTCATATATAAAAGGCGCATCATGAGATTTAGTGATTTCTTTGAGGAACTCATTGGCATCTGAAATCAATAAGATGTTTTCTTCATCCTTGATGACAGTGAGTTCATCTAAAAGGTTTTTGAAAACCCCAAATACGGAAAGGTTCTTGGAGATGGCAGATAGGGTATTCCACTTGACTATCAAAGGATCAAACTGCGCCATAATCTGCCCCAGACCTTGATGATAGGCTGCTTCTATTTGAACTATTTTTTTACTTGTTTTAGCATACCACTTGTCTGGATTTTCAGGAAGATTGATTTGCGTAGAGCTCAATTCTGGAATTGGGTGATCCTTATCCCCTAGTTTTTCAAATTTCAGAGCAAAGCTTCTGCTACCACCACTGAAATCTGTCCATTCCAATGCGTTTGATACTCTTATTTGATTAGCTTGATCTTTGAGTTTGATGGCTATATGGATGATTTCTTGTTTTTGTCTATGGACAAATAATTTAAGACTTTCTATATGCTTTTTGTCTTTTAGAAACTCCCGGATTTCAGGAGCATATTTTTTAAAGTCCTCTTGAAAAATCTGTCTACCAAGATCTTTTATCTTTTTCCTAATATCCCAGGAATTCCCCTCCTGAATCTCCTCAATGGCATAAGCTACAAGCCAGCGGTGCAAATCTTCATCTTCCATGACTTGCATCACCAACCTATCTACCACCTGATCCAATACCGCCTCTTGATCCAATTCAACTTCAAATTTGGCATTGAGATCCATTTCTCTAGCAAATGCTCGAACCACCTTTTGAAAGAAGCTATCTATGGTACTCACAGAAAATCGTCCATAATGGTGAAGGATTGTCGTAAGTGTCTGAGCTGCTCTAAGCATCAATTCTTCAGCACTAATCTGCAGTGTACTCATGATCTCATGATCCATTTTGTTTGTGGGATCCACGTTGGATTTCAACCGTTTGAGTTCTTTGATAATTCTCTCCTTCATCTCTTGGGTGGCTTTATTGGTAAAAGTCACAGCGAGAATCGACTTAAAACTGACAGGGCTTTTCAGGGCTAGTTTGAGATACTCCATGGTCAGGGTGTAGGTTTTACCTGATCCTGCCGAGGATTTGTAAATAATAAAAGGTCTACTGCTCATATTGAAAATCAAGATAGGCAAAAGAATAATAAATTGAGAGGATATAAAAATAGAATGACAGAAGATGTCAGAAAAACACATAAAATAGGACTCAATAGCCGCTATTAAAAAAAATATGATGATGTGCTTATTTCCTAGTGACACCAATTCATTGGAAAAATCAAAAGCTTTAGGTCAAAATCAATGAGTATTTTAATAGATAATTTGTTCTGCCTTTTCGAAATTGATCTGGACGCAGTCTTTTACTTTGCTTATACAAATATGCTGAATTCTATCTCTATGATTACATTTAGATAGAATGTATATCCGCAAAGATAGCAGTAGCCAAGTCATATTTGGGGGTCTCAAGATCCAGATATTAATTGATGCTAATCCCGAAGTAATCTATAATTTGAATGACTTACTTCATCTTGTATAGAAACGGATATATAATTAGACATTTATGATTTTCTGATTATACGCTTTTTTGCCACTAACTTCAATTCATTGGCTCAACAGGTTGTTAATGGTCAATATCCATAAGTATCCAATATCAATTTATATCGAAAGTTAGATAAATCGGAATTTTGTAATGCTATTTGCAAAGTTCCGTATATCCATATATGATTTTTCACAAATTGCCATTTACAAAATAGCATCCCATAAAATTTCTACCGGATGTAATGCCTGCTTTCTAGTGCCGTCTTTGATTTGGTGCCTGCAAGAAGTACCTGGGGCGGCTATGATTGTATCTGCTGAGGCTGACCTTACAGACGGAAATAGGACCATCTCACCTATCTGCATACTGAGATCATAGTGTTCTGCTTCATAACCAAAAGATCCTGCCATACCACAGCAACCTGATGGAATGACTTCAACTTGATAGTTTTCTGGAAGTGACAGTATTTTTTGAGTCCACGAGAGGGCAGACAAAGCCTTTTGGTGACAGTGCCCATGTAGTTTGATATGCTTCGCTCCCTTGGTAAAAGATGAAGCATCGATATTGCCAGCCATCAATTCTCTTCCCAAAAATTCATCAATCAAAAGTGTATGAAACTTCAATTTCTTTGCTCCTTCGACCAACTCTGGTGATACTAATCTCGGGTATTCATCTCTGAAACTCAAGATGGCGGAAGGTTCAATACCCACAAGTGGCGTATTCCCATCTATGATATCTTGAAATGCCCTCACATTACTATCCGCATGCTTCCGTGCCTTCTCTAGCAATCCCTTGGAAAGAGAGGATCTCCCACTTTCTTCATGATCTACAATTTTGACTTCATACCCCAATTTTTTCAAAAGCTTAATTGAAGTAATACCAATATGCGTATCATTATAATCTGTAAACTCATCCACAAAAAGGTAAATTGACTTAAGCACTTTTGATGGAGCAGGAAGTTTTGCATACTCATTTTTGTACCAACTCCTTAAGCTGATTGATGATATCTTGGGTAGCTGTCTCTTAGGAGCTACACCTAAGACACGCTTCATAAGCTTCGAAGCCAAGGGATTACTCAAAGTGAAATTTGCCAAAGGTGCCACTATTGAGCCTATTTTGTTCAAGTCGTTGATATGACCAAAAACTTTTGACCTAAAAGGAACACCATTTGATTTGTGATATTGGTATTGGAATTCCGCCTTCATGGAGGCCATATCTACATTAGAGGGACATTCCGCAGTACAACCTTTACATGAAAGACACAGATCTAGTGCTTCCTTGATTTCAGGATGATCAAAAGGGTTTGGTTTTTGATCTTTGGTCAAAAACTCCCTAAGGGTATTTGCCCTTCCTCTAGTAGCATCTCGCTCCATTCTGGTAGCTTGATAGCTTGGACACATCGTCCCACCTGATTCGGGAAGTTTTCTACAATCGCCTGAACCATTACACTTCTCAGCCATTCTCAAAATACCACCCACTTGATCGAAATTCATTAAGGTATCTGGCTCTGGAGTCTTCATATCTGGCTCATACCTCAGCGAAGTATTCATAGGTGCAGCATCTACGATTTTGCCTGGATTGAAAATATTATCAGAATCCCAAGTATATTTCAACCTTCTGAAAAGCTGATAATTCTCTTCTCCCACCATCATGGGTATAAAAGGTGCTCTCACTCTACCATCACCATGCTCACCACTGAGAGAACCATTGTACTTTTTGACCAACTTGGCAACATCAAATGAAATATGATAGAATGCTTCTTGATCCTCCTTTTTCTTCAAATCCAAAATAGGTCTCAAATGAATCTCTCCAGCTCCAGCATGTGCATAATGTACAGGCTCTTGACCATAGGCTTCCATCATTTTATCAAACTCATCTATGTAGTCTGCCAAATCTTCAATGTCAACAGCTGTATCTTCTATACAAGCCACGGCCTTCGCATCTCCTGGGATATTTGCCAAGAGACCTAGCCCCGCACTTCTTAAAGCCCAAGCAGATTTGGTCATCGCTGGGTCTATGATAGGAAAGGCATAGCCAAGTTGATTAACCTTCAAGTCCTCTACAAGTAAGTTAGCTTTTGCCATGGCTTCAGCCTCCGTCTTACCTGTGAATTCTATCATTAGGAGAGCCATTGGATCTCCTTCTACAAAGTACCTGTTTTTACTATACTCAATACTTTCTTTGGTGCAATCTAAAATAATCTTATCCATCAGCTCCACAGCGGTAGCGGGATGCTTCATCGCTACTTGGGAAGCCTTCATGCTTTCGTGAATGGTATGAAAATGAGCTGCCACTACCACTTCGATAGGATCAGGAAGTGGATCAAGTGAAACTTTAATTTCAGTAGTAAAGGCTAGCGTACCTTCAGAGCCTGCAAGCAGCTTACAAAAATTGAATGGCTCACCTCCCTGTGTAAAAACTTCTGAGGCTAAAAGGTAATCCACAGCATAGCCTGTATTTCTACGATGTATAGATTTTTTAGGAAAATTATCTCTTATATTTTTCTGGTTTTCGGATTGCTCAAGTTCTTCTTTGACTTGTCGGTACAACTTCCCTTCCAAGTTATCCAACCTACATTTTTGGTCAAATTCATCAGGCGTAAGAGCACCAAAAACTACCTCGCTGCCATCACTTAGAAGTGTATTCAAGGTAATTACTTTTTCTCTTGTTGTACCATAGACAATTGACGTAGTTCCAGAAGAGTTATTACCAACCATTCCTCCTATCATTGCCCTGTTGGCAGTGGATGTAATCGGACTGAAAAACAAACCGTATGGTTTCAAAAATCTATTTAATTCATCTCTTACTACTCCAGGCTGAACCCTCACCCATCGCTCAGATTCATTGAATTCGAGTATTTGGTTAAAATGTTTGGAAACATCGACCACTATACCGTTTCCTACACACTGTCCAGCCAAGGAAGTCCCTGCCGTTCTAGGAATCAAGGACGTCTTATGAGCATGTGCAAATGCTATCAGTAATTTTAGGTCTTCAGTAGTCTTAGGAAATGCCACTGCCAAAGGCATTTCTCTATACACAGAAGCATCTGTGGCATACAGGGTTTTGGATAGCGAATCAAATTTCAACTCCCCTTGAAGCTGAGAAGCTAATATTTCCAAATTTGGCAATAGGTTTGGTTGGTTTGAACTCATGGCTCAAAAATAAGCATTTGAAGCAATGCTTTCTTATCTTTCGAAAAAATTCATCCACATGTTTTTCTATTTATCCCAATTTCTTTCCTTTCTAGTAATGCCATTGAGTATTTGTTTGGCATTTATTATCACCGGTTTTATTAGAATAAGAAAAAATAAAGGTAGCGGACTTATGTTATCTGGAATTGTATTGTTACTTTTTTTCAGCAATCAATTTATCAGCAACTGGGCCATGAATCAATGGGAGCCAGATGTAAAATCATTCTCCTCTATACCAACTTATGAATGGGGCATTGTTTTGACAGGTGTAACCAATCTCAATAAGGAAGTCAACGATAGGACATTTTTCAATAAAGGGGCTGATAGAGCAACTCATGCCATACAACTTTATAAATTAGGAAAAATCAAAAGAATCCTTATCACAGGTGGTGTGGGATTGAACCCCCAAAGTCCATTTGCCGAAGCTGCACTTCTGAAAAATGTAATGGTCATTGCTGGTGTTCCTGAAGAAGACATTGTATTGGAAGGCAAAGCAAAAAACACCAGACAGAACGCACTTTTCACCAAGGAAATTTTAGATCAAATGCAAATCCCTACTGGTCAAAAGCATCTTCTTATCACCTCTGCCTTCCATATGAGACGATCCAAAGGATGTTTTGATAAGGTAAAAATAAATACGGACACATTTCCAGTGGATTACTATGGCCATTCGAACAAATATGACATCCCCTCCCTCCTTTACCCAGATCCTTATGCCATTTTCAAATGGCAAAAACTTTTCAATGAATGGGTGGGAATAACAATGTATAAAATCGTTGGTTATGTCTAATCTACTTGGCTTTCAACAATCGGAATTGTAGTTTTTCCTCGTCTAACCCTGGATTATCTGGATGATCCACAGAAAACCAAATCCCTTCTTCACTGTCAAAAACATAGTTGCCATTGGCTTCGTTTTCAGGAAGTATCAACTCTCCAGTCTTAGCAAATTGCTCATCAAGAAAAATAAATGCCCAACGTGAAGGAACATATTGCCTCATTGCATCACCACCTTCTACCTCATCTTCAAACTTTGCAACTCTTACGTATGTATTTTGCTGGGGGAGAAAATGAATACTTTCATAGCTATCCGTATAATTGATCAACCTCATGATCTCATCCATATCTTCAAAAATATCCCTATCTGAAACGGGAGGTTCTGGTGAAAACTTTGAAAAAGATGCAGCTAGCTTATTGACTTCATTATTCTTGTAGACATAGATGTCTTTGTAGTTGTGATTGATAATGATCTCATTGTTTTTGCCTTTATTTATAAAAGGCATGATAAACTTATTAAGATTACTTCCTAAGTAAGTTTTGTCATAGAAGCTCAACTTTTCAATCTCATGATTTTCAAGATCGTAAGACACAAGGTTTGGAATTGCAGAGAGTTCATCAATGGAAAGTGAATTATATTGAAAAACCATCGGAAATGCAGCTGTGTAATATTTCCCATCAATTATCTGAAAGTTGTAAGATATAAAGTCAAAATTTTCCTCAACAAAACTAGATGAATCAAATGTTATGTCTTCAATTATTTTTCCTTCACGATCGACTTTGTATAAGTGCCTATTTGAGGAGGATAGCCAAATATTGTCTTCCGCATCAATCAAATAATCAGAAACTTGGCCTGATATCCCATTGGGCCCTTCCTTATCAATATGGATTAAAAAGGACATTTGATGTGACGCCTTATCAAATGCTACTAATGAAGAAAGGCTATAATTATAAAAATACACATGGTTCCCTTGGTTTTTCATCCCTAAGTTGAAATGCCCCCACCCTTCAGGTAATTCGAATGAAATCACCTTTTCTGCTAATTCAAATGGTTCATTACTTACATTTACCTCATCAGATTTTGGATTGCTACAAGCAAATGCAAGAAAAGTAAAGAGTAATAAATAATTCGATCGAGCCATATATTTAGGGATTTTAGATTATGGATATACGGAACTTTGCCAATAACCTTACAAAATTCCGATTTATCTAACTTCCGATATAAATTGATATTGGATACTTATGGATATTGACCATTAACAACCTTTTGAGCCAATGAATTGACGTTACTGGCAAAAAAGCGTATAATCAGATTTTAGATTTTGAAAAGAATCCCTAATATACCAATACTTTTAGTTATTAAAAATTTATCCTAGTTTGATTTCTTCTTTTGATTGGCCATCTTCGATTTCAGCCACTAGTTCATCATACCAATCAGCTCCAAATTTTCTGATCAAGGCATCTTTCAAAAATTTATAAACAGGGACTCCAAGCTGTGTTCCTAGTACACAAGCAGCACTGCATATGTCCCATCGATCATAATTCAAAGCTTCAAAACCATCATATTTCTTTACCCTAATCGGATATAAATGGCAAGAAATAGGTTTTTTGTAAGCAATCTTTCCATCTAGATAGGCTTGCTCTATCCCACACTTGAGTACTCCCTTTTCATCATAAAGTGCATAGGCACATTCCCTATTATCGCCAATCGTAGGCGTTCCTTTATCGCCATCCTTATCGACAACCCAGGTTCCTTGCTTCGCTATTGCATCCCTGCCATCTTGCGTGATATAGTCTTTGACAATTGGATAAATCTCTTCTATGATCTGAGTCTCTTCATCTTCCAAGGGCGCCCCAGCATCACCTTCTACACAACATGCCCCTTTGCACTTTTCCAAGTCACAAACAAAAAACTGATCTTTTATATCATCACTGATCACAGCATTACCTACTAGTATCATCTTTTTTCATTCTTTGCACGCAAAGCTACAAAAAAGGATTTATCATTCAACCGCATTAATGTTACCAGTCATTGCAGCGTGCCTTCCGCACATGTAGGGGGCTATTTGAGTTGCGAGTTCTGGTGTAAGTGTAAAAGACATTGTAGAATCAGTAGCTACAAAATTGACCGAAGGATTATCTTCAAAGGTACCAACCATATCATTTTGAGCTAAGAGCGTAGTATTTGCTATGCCCATAATTAAAAAAGGATGCGCTCTTCCAGCTTCATTTTTGATTTCATACCTTGATCCAATTTTAAGCGTAAGTGCTGTATTCTCGACGTTCAGACTTGCTCTAGCTCCATCCCCATCGATGGCTGTAAAAATATAGGCTGTTGCTCCAATATTATTAACAGTAATGGTGGAATTTACGAAGTTTGGATCTGGTATATTGTCCTTTTCTTCTGTACAAGCAAAAATAACAGACACCATAAATAATGTAGCAGCAAATAATTTGAAGTAGATTTTCATATCTCTCTTTTATGATTGTACGCTTCTTTGCCAGTAAATCAATTTATTGACTCATTCGGTAGCTAATGGTCAATATCCACAAATATCAAATATCAATTAATATCGGTATTTAGGTAAATCGGATTTTCTCAATGTTACTGGCAAAGTTTCGTATATACATATTCTCTTTTTATGGGTTGAAATACGATGAAATCCAATGATTTGGATTTTAAAAATCATAATGGGACAAAAAAAGAACTGCCTCGACTTTTCGAGGCAGTTCAACCCAGCACTATGAAGAAAAGCTTTTTAAAGCCTTACTATACTTATCAAACAGAGTGGAGTAAATATTGTTTAAGAATCTCTGAAAAAAATTACTGATTTTTTTCCTAAAATCTAAATTCATATCCCGCTGTGATAAAACGAGGCAATCCTACTTGAATACCTTGAGGCCTTCTCGAAGCGATGTATCTTCTATCTGTTAGGTTTTTTACAGTAATATTAAATCTTGAATTCCATCTTTTTACATCATAACCAATCATTGCATCTAGTAATGTATAGCTTTCAATCCTACCATTTCTACCATCCAAAGTTGGCTCAACCCTATTCAACTCATCTCCAAACTGATCGCCTACATAATTTAGCGTAAGTCTTCCAATAAAACCACTAGTGGTTTCTATAGTCAAAGCTGAATTCACAAACCAATTGGGTGCATAGGGTGTTCTGTTTCCATTGATATTGATATCATTGATGAATCTATCAGCTGCATAAGTAGACATGGCGTAAGTAGCATTGATATCATAATTTAATTTAGTCCTAGTAAGTCCAAATAAATTCCCTAGCTCAAAAATCACAGCTGACTCTATACCTCTGTGTTTGGTAGCACCTGCATTCACTACACCAAAACCCATTCCTCCAGCTGATTCTGAAACAGGAATAATTTGATTGCTGAAATCCATCCAAAATCCAGTCATCTCAAAGAACAACCAGTTACTTACTTCCGATCGAAGGCCTAGCTCATAGTTGACACTTTCCTCCGCATCTAAATCTAGCACGTCGCCCATGGCAGTGATAGCATCTTTAGTCCTAGGAGGAGCATATCCTTTATGTACTCCACCAAAGATATTGAGCTTTTGATTTGGTCTATAATTGAAACCTATTCCTGGGATAATTTCATGTATCACATTCCCTGCCACCAAGATGGTATCTCTTATTCCGATGTTTTCAAAATTTCTTCTTCTGATATCTCTTTCATAGTTGAAGTTCTCATACCTCACACCTACATTGAGGTCGATCTTTTTGCTGATGGCAAATTTGTTTTGGGCATATGCAGCAAATGCTTCACCAGTTCTTACTTCATCTTCTACCAAATTGCCACTTTTCACTCCAGCACGAGTTCCATTTACCCTTTGTTCATTGGCTTGTTCAAAAAGCACTCGAGTTCCCACGATCAGCTCATTTTTGATATTAAAAAGTCCATGATCTACTTCCAATCTAGGCTCAATCCCACCCACTGTGAATTGACGATTTCTATTACCCGTGGAATTTCTCATGAAAACAGCCCCACCTGGAATAGATGTATCTCCCCATACAACACCCGTCCAGTTGCTTGGAGGTGTATTGGCTTCATTTATCTGAAAATCTTGACGATTCCAATTCCTCGTAGTAGTGTAAGCATAAGCAATGGTATTCAATCGAACATTTTCATTGAACCTGTATTTATGGCTGAAGCTTATTGAATACCTAGAAACATCAAGCTGATCATCAGGTGCCATTCTAGTGAAATCCTGTCCGCCTTGATCATACATCACCTGATTCAAACCTATGTATGTAGCGTTTGAAACTTCATTGTATAATCCTAACTTCAATCCTAATTCAGATTTGTCATTGATATTGAACAAAAACTTGGTATTGAAATCAGTGATATCGAAAGATGTAGGCCCAACATTATCTGCTCGCTTTTTGAGCAAATTCACTTGCATTCCTGTGTTGCCAAAAGTATTTCCATAGTTAACCAAACCTGAGAAAAACCCTCCTTGACCTCCCTGGATTCTTACAGAGCCTTCTTGTGATTGCGGTGGATTTGGAGAAATATAATTCACCACACCTCCTATGGTCTGTGGACCATATAGAATCTGACCAGATCCTTTCAAAATCTCAACGCCAGCCATTCTATCAATAGCAGGGGTATAGTACATTTCAGGCTCTCCATAAGGTGATAGTGCTACAGGAACACCATCTTCAAGCACTAAAACTGACCTACTCCTATCTGGATCAAGTCCTCTAATACCTATATTCACACGCATACCAAGACCTTCCTCATCTACCACATGTACTCCTGGAGATCTTCTTAGCACTTCATTACCACTCAAAGGTGAAATGGTATTGATTTCCTTCTGATCTATATAAGTCACAGACCCTGGTACTTTGCTGAATACCCTATCCTTAGATGATATCACAGTGACTTGAGGCATTTCTACTCCAGTCTCCTCAAAAACCAACTCAAGCTCATTGACTTCTCCGCCGCGTACTTCTACAGTTTTTGTAAACGTCTTGTACCCCACAGCTGATACTTTCAGTATATATAGCCCATCTTCTAAGTCAAAAATTCGAAAAGTTCCATCTAGTTTTGAATAAGCCCCCTTTACAGTACCTACTACAGCAACATTTGCATAAGGTATAGTTTCACCGTCCATAGACTTCACTAGGCCCGAAATTACAAGCGTATGTTCCTCGCTTTCATTTAGCGGGAGACCTATTGTCGGAATATTAATCCAAAGTAAAAGATAAGTAAAAACAGTAATGATTTTCATCTGAGTTGTAGTAATTATTATTCTTATTTAGATTTAATTTAATTAGTGCGCAAATCTAAAACCTATTTATACTTAATCCAAATAAATGGCAAACAGAATATTTAAATCGCATATAACCGTACATCAACATCATGAGATTTCTATTGACATGTATAAAAAATGCAGCTAATAAATTAACCAAATCTGCAATAGATCCAGGGACATTTACCAATGGAGTCAACATATGAGTGCTTAAAAAACCAGTAAAACATAACTAGCAATTTTCTCGAATTTATGATTCGATCCATTCTGATTTAAGATTTTATGAAGGTGAATTGGAAGATTGAGAGATATAAGCTCACACTTATTAGCTACATAGAAACAATTCAGGGAAATATTTCCTTACTTTGCAATGTGCAAGCTGGCTTGTCGCTGTTCCGATCATCGGAAGAGAGGAAAGTCCGGGCAACATAGAGCGCCATACTTCCTAACGGGAAGGGATCATATTGGAGACGGTATGGTTACAGAAAGTGCCACAGAAAATATACCGTCCTGTCCCGATAGCTATCGGGATCGGGATAAGGGTGAAAAGGTGGGGTAAGAGCCCACCGTGCTGATGGTGACATCAGTAGCAGGGTAAACCTTATGGGTTGAAAGACCAAATAGGCTCCGATCCAAGGGCTGCTCGTCCAAATTTTTCCTTTTGAGGATAAATCATCGGAGTGGGTAGGTTGATGGAGTCTGACTGTGAAGTCAGATCTAGATAAATGACAGGCATCACTTGGGAAACCAAGAGAATGACAGAACCCGGCTTACAGGCTTGCACATTTTAACTTTAAAAGACAAAAAACTACCATATGCCTAAGATTCTAATCATAGATGATGAAAAAGTCATCAGAGCTACTCTTAAAGAAATATTAGAATACGAAAAATATCAAATCTCAGAAGCTCAAGACGGGCAAGAAGGTTTGCAAAAAATACAAGAAGAAGAATTTGACCTAGTACTTTGTGATATAAAAATGCCAAAGATGGATGGTATTGAAGTGCTAGATCAAGTTTCCAAACTTGACAAACAACCTCAGTTCATCATGATCTCTGCTCATGGATCTATAGAGACAGCGGTAGAGGCAACTAAAAAAGGAGCATTTGACTTTGTCCCCAAACCACCCGACCTCAATAGGCTTTTGCTTACTGTTCGGAATGCATTAGACAAAAAGAATTTGGTAACTGAAACCAAAGTATTGAAGAAAAAGCTTTCGAAAAAATTAGACATGGTAGGTGAGTCTGGCGCAATACTTCATGTCAAAGAGACGATTGAAAAAGTAGCTCCTACAGATGCACGTGTACTGATCACTGGGCCAAATGGTACGGGCAAAGAACTCGTTGCACATTGGCTTCATCAGAAAAGTAACAGAGCCTCTGCTCCTTTTATTGCGGTGAACTGTGCCGCTATACCAGCCGAATTGATCGAGTCAGAACTCTTTGGCCATGAAAAAGGTGCTTTTACTTCAGCTATGAAGCAGCGTCAAGGTAAGTTTGAACAAGCCAATGGTGGTACACTTTTTTTGGATGAAATAGGTGACATGAGCTTATCTGCTCAAGCCAAGGTACTTCGCGCCCTTCAAGAGCACAAAATCACCAGAGTCGGTGGAGATAAAGACATCAAAGTAGACGTGCGTGTACTTGCGGCGACCAATAAAGACTTAAAGAAAGAAATAGAAGATGGAAATTTTAGAGAAGATCTTTACCATAGATTGAGCGTCATATTGATTCAAGTACCAGCTTTGAGAGAAAGAAACGAAGACATCCCTTTGCTTGTAGAAAAATTCTTGGAAGACATTTCTGGAGAATATGGCACAGCTAAGAAAGCTATTGACAAAAATGCACTCGGTAAACTTCAAGAGTTTCCTTGGACTGGAAACATCAGGGAATTGAGAAATGTGGTGGAAAGGTTGGTAATACTAGGAGGTCAAACAATTAGCCTAGATGACGTAAAAAAATATGCTGACTATTGATAGTCAGCATATTTTTTACCCTCTGATTTCTTTTGAATCTACTGCTTTCGCATAAGCTGGACATGGTCTGCTAGATGCACATGAAGCCAGTGCCAACAGCCCTACTCCTAAAACTACAATTGCTAATCTTTTCATTGATTAAATTTTTTACAAGTTCAAATATGTCTATTTCTCTGAGGAATACAAAATTAATTGAGCAATAAGTTACAACCCCTGATATCACTATTATCAAATCGACCAAGAACTTCCAAGGATCCATTCTCATCAATTTTACCCAAATCCTTTGTTTCAATAAAAGCACATGAATGAAAATTAGCCAAATCGATCACATTGATCCCGCCTTGAGATTTCTGAGCGATAGCATATGGATCATTAGCATCTCTGATCAAAACTTTCATGGAGTCTGGTAAACTGTACTTCCCATGACCAGTGGAATAAGCCTGGGACATCAACTCGGTCATCCCATATTCTGAATGAATTGCATCGACTTTAAAAGATTGAGTAAGTATCTCATGCAATTCTTGCCTGATCATCTCTCTTCTCCTCCCTTTCATCCCACCAGTTTCCATGACGATGAGGTTCTCCATTTCTGGAATGTTGACATTACTTTCTGCGATATCCAAAAGCGCAAAAGTCACCCCTAACAAAAGTACTTTTCGAGTATCACTTTTCAACTCTTCCAATTTGCCTACTAGCCTCTCATGATCGTATAGATAGGTTCCTGAATGCGCTGACTGAGATTGCTTGATAAAATATTGTGCCATTGCTACCAATGAACTGCCAGGCCGCTCTAAGTATGCTGGTAATAGTGCCAAAACATGATAACTTTGAATTTTCCCATATTTACTTTCAAATAGTCTCAACGCATGCTGAAGGTAGAACTCTTCCGACCAAATGTAATGTTTGCTGGTGACCATTCCAGTGGTACCACTAGAAGAAAAATACCTAGAATAATCCTCCATAGGGCCAGTTATCACTTGATGATCCTTAAAAAATTGAATAGGCAAAAATGGAATTTGATCTAAACTTTTGATGGACGATGAATCAATATTTCGAAAGGATAAATATTTCTTATATATTGAATTATGGATAGCCTGAAACTGAAACAGTTCCAAGGCTTTTTGGTCAAAATCAAGACTCGAAATATTTACTAGACATTCTGAAAAACTTTTGAAATAATTCATCGTTTTATATTTTGCTATCACAAAATTAAGCAAATTTACCTTTGAATGATCTTTTACCATAAACTTAAGGCATGAGAAGTCCCAAACTCTTATTTTATGCGTTAATCTTTGCTTTCAGTTTGAATGCATGTATTTCTCCACCCGATGATTTTCCGACAGTTCCAGAGATTGCCTTTGAAGGTATGGAATTTGTCAATACTTCAGGAAGTGACTCCCTGATCGTGTCTATCAGTTTCAAGGATCAAGAGGGTGATTTAGGTTTGAATGCAACAGATCTGAACCCTCCATTCAATGAACTCATTTTCAAAAGAGATAATACAGGAGCACTAATCACATACAGTCAAAGACCACCTGAGGCACCTTCTTATAATCCACTTGATTGGTCTATAAGACCAAGAATAAATAATGTGGTATTGAATGATACTGTGTGGGTAGAAATCAACCCTAATCACTTTAATATTTTTGTGAAATTTTTCATAAAGCGAAATGGTATCTTCAATGAATTTAGATGGGAAGACCCTCCTTTCTTTACTACTTTCAATGGTAGATTTCCTAGAATTCTCCCAGATAACAGGACTCAAGGAGTAGAAGGTACGATACGTTACAGCATGCGTTCTTTTGGTTGGGAATCTATATTTAGAAATGATACTATCAGAATCGATGTACAAATTCAAGATAGGGCTCTCAATAGAAGTAATATTGCGTCCAGTCCCGAATTGACCCTTCGCCAAATCACCAGAAATTAAAAATTTTCCCAATTTTTTGATCCTTTATTATTGCAATCAAATCTTTAAGATTATCAAAGATTTAGAATGCTACAAAATTATTTTTTTATAGTAACCTTCCTGATGTCTTTCTCAAATTAAAAAGGTTAAACAACCTTTTTGGCAAGGAATATGTTAAAATATCTTAAAATTTTGTTTACATAATTCAAAAAAAGCAGACTAATCTCTGCGAAGATAAATTAAAACCTTAAATATAACTAAAATGAAAAAGACAGTTTATTTAGCCTTCATCTTAACAGTGATTGGCTTTTCAGAATCATTTGCTCAAGGCTTAAACTTCGGTATCAAAGGAGGAGCAAACATTGCAAACTATAGTGGAGATATATCATCATATAGCTCTGAGAGCATTACCTCCTATCATGCAGGTGCATTTGTAGAACTAGGTTTGGGAAGCAACTTCTCGATTCAGCCAGAGTTACTTTACTCTACTATAGGTTCAAACATCACTTTCAATGGTGCAAGAGAAGATTTCAAAAATGAGTTAGGGTACATTTCAGTACCTGTGCTGGCAAGAGTGTATTTGATTCCTAACAGATTAAGTTTAGATTTCGGTCCTCAGGTTTCTTTCTTGATGAATCAATCAGAAGATCTTGATATCTCAAACTCAAACACCTTTGATTTTGCAGTTTCAGGCGGTGCTACCTTACATATTTTAGGGCCATTGTTTATCCAAGGAAGATACAACCTAGGTCTTACTGATGTAAAACCAAATGCTGATGTAACAAACAGAGTCGTTCAGCTTTCCGCTGGTCTTAGATTCTAATTAAAATCAATTTAAAATTCCTGCCATTCTTTAAGTGATCAATATGTAAACGTCAGGCTAACATTTTACATTAACTTGACCTTGAGCCAAGGCTCTAAAGACATGTCTCACCAACATCTCTTAAGACCAATGGCTCAGGGTCATTTTTTTTTACGGGATATCTCATTTTATTTTATAAAAGTATCATCTATGGCAGTTGAATTGTGGTTATGTTGAAAGATCATTGATTTGAAATCATTTTGATAAAATGATAGTTGTAATAGTATCAATCGTTTTTCACCTATTTTCAAAACAACCACAAAAAATAGAACCGCATGAAAAATTCATACCCAAAAATAAAGAACACAATGATCTGATTTTGGGAACGGGTTTCTATTTGACCACAACAAACAAAAACATATGAAAGCATCTGACCTTTTTGTCAAAGCACTAGAAAATGAGGGAGTCGAATATATTTTCGCTGTACCAGGCGAGGAGAATTTAGACCTTCTCCAATCTTTAAAAAAATCTAAAATCAAATTGATCCTGACACGTCATGAACAAGGAGCGGGATTCATGGCTGCGACCTACGGAAGACTGACAGGAAAGCCAGGTGTCTGCATGGCCACTCTTGGCCCTGGTGCCACCAACTTGGTAACGCCCGCTGCTTATGCCCAGCTTGGGGGAATGCCCATGATGATGATCACAGGACAGAAACCTATCAAAAAAAGTAAACAGGCGAGATTTCAAATCATTGATGTGGTAGACATGATGAGGCCTATCACCAAATACACCAAACAAATCGTCAACAGCAACAACATTGCCTCTCAGATCAGAGAGGCTTTCAGGATAGCTCAAGAAGAGAAACCTGGCGCCGTTCACTTAGAATTCCCTGAAGATATCGCTCAAGAAGAATGTGAAGACCTAGTATTTCAAGTGACTGGACACATCATCCCGAAACCAGACGATAAAGCTATCTCTGATGCCATAGAAATGATAGAGAATGCCAACAAACCATTGCTTCTCATAGGAGCTGGAGCCAACCGAAAGATTACCTGTGAAGCACTCAGGGCATTTGTAGACCATACGGGTATATACTTTTTCACCACACAAATGGGTAAAGGGGTAATTGACGAAAGACATCCTAAGTATCTGGGCACAGCAGCACTTTCAAGCAATGATTTTCTACATGCAGCGATAGACGAGGCTGACTTGATCATCAATGTAGGACATGATGTGATAGAGAAGCCGCCATTCTTTATGAAGCAAGGAGGCAAGAAAGTCATTCATATAAACTTCTCACCCGCCGAAGTTGACCCTGTTTACTTCCCCCAACTCAATGTAGTGGGAGATATTACCAACGCTATTAAGAAAATAAGTGATGATATTAAGCCCCAAGATCACTGGGACACCTCGCTCTTTAAAAAAGTAAAATCTGGGGTGGATAGCCATTTGAGCAAGTATTTTGAAGACACAAGGTTCCCTATGCTTCCCCAGAGGCTGGTTAACCTATTAAGAAATAAACTTGCGTCCGAAGACATCATTACGCTGGATAATGGAGTTTATAAACTTTGGTTTGCAAGAAACTACACTTGTCACAAGCCAAATACCCTTTTACTTGACAATGCCCTAGCCAGCATGGGTGCAGGATTACCTTCTGCTATGGCTGTCAATATGCTTTACCCAGACCGCAAGGTAGTGTCTGTGTGTGGAGACGGTGGATTTATGATGAATTCTCAGGAGATAGAAACAGCAGTCAGGTTAAAGTTGAACCTTACGGTCATCATCCTCAATGATGAAGCTTACGGAATGATCAAGTGGAAACAGGAAGATATGGGATTTGATGATTTTGGTTTGGATTACAAAAATCCAGATTTTGTACAGTATGCATCAAGTTATGGGGCGAATGGCTATAGACCAGAAAGCGATCAAGATTTTCAAAAAACGTTAAATCACTGCCTCGAGACTGATGGTGTACATCTGATAGATTTACCTGTAGACTACTCCCTCAATCACCCAATTTTAAATGTAATGTTGAAAGAAAAAGCTAATAAATTATGAGCAATCAAAAACTAGAGGTTTTCAATCCATATAACCTAAAGCTAATCAAAGAAATCTCCGTAGTGGGAAAAGAAGAAGTCAAAAAAGCTTTGGAAACTGCCCATACCTTATTTTTAGACCGATCCAAATGGATTCCTGCACATGAGCGTATTGAAATTTTGGAAAAAGTCCAGGAGATCATGAAATCCAAGGTAGAAGAGCTTACAAAAACAGCCGCAGAAGAGGGTGGAAAACCATATCAGGACTCCAAAGTAGAAGTTCTCCGTGCTATCAATGGCGTCAAAATAGCTTCTGAGGAAATCGCTAGGCTCAATGGTGAACAAATCCCAATGGGAATTACAGCATCATCCGTTGGGAGAATCGCATTTACCACCAGAGAACCCATAGGAGTAGTCGCTTCTATATCTGCATTCAATCATCCGCTAAACCTTATCATTCACCAGACGGTAACTGCATTTGCAGCAGGCTGTCCTGTGATTGTAAAGCCTGCATCTACCACCCCTCTTTCTTGTTTGAGTTTTGTAGAAATTCTCAAAGAAGCAGGTGTACCAGAAGGATGGGTGCAGTGCCTTATCATGGATAACGAAGCTGCGGAGACGGTCGTCACAGATAAACGGATCAACTACCTTTCCTTTATAGGATCGGCCAAAATAGGCTGGTACCTGAAATCTAAACTTGCGCCTGGTACCAGGTGTGCCTTAGAGCATGGTGGAGCAGCACCTGTCATTGTAGAGCCTGACGCAAATATCGAAGACATGATCCCAGCATTGGCCAAAGGTGGATTTTATCATGCAGGACAAGTATGTGTATCTGTACAAAAGGTATACGCTCATGAATCTATCGCTAGAAAAGTAGCCGAGCAAATCGCCAGCGCTGGAGAAAAAATGAAGGTCGGTGATCCCCTCGACGAAGATACGGAAGTGGGACCGCTTATTCTCCCGAAGGAAGTTGACAGAGTGGAAGAATGGGTGGAAGAAGCCAAATCTAAAGGAGGTGAAATCCTATCTGGTGGAAAAAGAATATCCGACACTTGCTATGCACCCACGGTAATATTCAACCCACCTCAAAATGTAAAAGTCTCACAAGAAGAAATTTTTGGTCCAGTTGTATGTGTGTACAGCTACAGTGATAGACTTGAGGCCATTGAAAGTGCAAATTCACTGGACTATCATTTCCAAGCTGCAGTATTTACGCAAGACATAGACATCGCCCTAGATACAGTTCAAAGACTTAATGCCACTGCTGTAATGGTCAATGATCATACAGCATTTAGAGTAGATTGGATGCCATTCGGTGGTAGAGATTCTTCTGGAGAAGGACTTGGGGGCATTCCATATTCTATGCATGAAATGACAAGGGAAAAACTTATGGTCATCAAAAGCAAGCTGCTTTAAAGGTTGTAGATCTACTATCTAATCCCGGGAGCAATCGGGATTAGACTGTGTTGAGAAGACCTGCTAGGTTTTATCTGGGTATGGGTATAGGAAATTATTCACAGATTCGCTTTGCGACAGAAAACCTGGCAGGTCTAAATCATATTGATTGTAGTCCTTATAGCTATCGGGTTTAGATAGATTCTCGAATCTTTTCTCTTGTTTCTTGTTTTTGTCGCGTCCTGAAATTACTTGACACTTTTTTTATCTTCTTTCAAGAAATTCAACCCCTCTGGGGTTGGTGCTTTTAACCTTAACTTTCATCTTTGATCCCCGAGTCAAAACTCGGGGCTACTGAATATTTAACCCCTTTCGGGGTTTTTATTACTTTCCTCTTGTTTCTTGTTTCTTGGCTCTTTATTCTTGTTTCTAATCTCTCGTCTCTAATCTCTCGCTTCTCGCCTCTATGTTTCTTGTCTCTTATTTCTTGTTACTAATCTTTCGCTTCTGAAAAATTAATTTTCACATTGATGGTTTTAAGGTTTTGAATATAATCCAAGTTATATTCTTTGAGTTCGGATACGGCAATATTCATATTTTCCAAAGTGAAATTAGAAAGACTATATTGATCTGATTCTTGAGTATTAAAAACAATGTCACATGAAAGGTTGATGTTACGAAGGGTAATATTACTCGCAGAAGAGAAGCGAATCCCTTCTTCTCCTTTAAGATCAAAAAATTGAGTCCATGGCTTGATGTATAGCATATTAGAAACATTCCCATGAATATCTTCAAGTAGGATGTTTTCATACACTTGTGGAGTATCTGGTCGCATTTTCAACCAAAGTAGCCTTGTAGCTTGAGATACTTTCGTTCTTCTCAGAATTATATTGTTGTTATGGACAGACTCACTTCCACAAGTCAAAGCACTGTGACAAAACCCAAACTCACAATCTTCAATGATGATATTGTAATTACCCCCATTGTTTCTGTCCTGATCAGCATGTGGCCCTTTCCCTCCTTTAAGTGCTATTGCATCATCATTGACTGACATAAAACAGTTCTTCACAAGTACATTTGTACACACATCCAAATCTATAGCATCAGAACTCGGGGCCTTTTCATGGGCAGGACTGTGAGGTGCGTAGATATACAAATCTAAAATTTTCACATTTTCACATTTGTAATAATGAGAAGTCCAAAAAGGAGAATTTATCAACCTGATCCCAGAGACTTGCACATTTTTACTATTTGAAACAAACAACAGACGAGGCCTCATTTCATCCAAGTTAGTACATTCGGGGTTAAATGCTCTTCTTAACCAAAAAGATCTCCAATATCTCAAACCATTACCATCCAATGTTCCTTTACCTGATATGGTAAACCCATCTAAACCATCAGCATTTACCAAGGCGGCAAAATACTTCAAATTTTGCCCTTCAATTCTGGTATCCAAAAGATCGAAATGACTTACATCATCGCTGCCCTTAAGCACAGCTCCCTCCTCAAGGTGAAGGTGAGTACCTTGTTTAAAAAATATTGAACCACTTAAAAAAACTCCCTTGGGAACAATCACTACACCTCCTCCTTCTTCATAAGCCAAATCAATTACTTTTTGTATCGCTTCTGTCTGGAGTACTGTACTATCCATAATAACACCATAATCTGTCAATCTATAATTTCTCCCAAGCTTCTCAATATCTGTAGCCACTACTTCCTCAAACCAAGTTGGAATCACAGAACCGTCTGGAAACACATCCTGCTGAGCTTTGAGCCCATTAGGAAATAAAAGAATGTAACATAAAAGAGCAAGGTAAATTTTCATAGATAGATTTTTGATTTTAAAGAAATTCGAGTCTAACAAGCAATGTATGACACTTCCCTCAAAAAAGAATCCTGCTATGTCTGGTTTTAAAGTTTGAAGTGATATAAATTAAGATTTTAAACCCATTCTCGTTATGGCTAAAAAAAACAAATTGAAAGAAGAACTCGGACTATTAAAATCTATCTATGAACAAAAAACACCTCTTCAGCACGGGATTAAATGGGGCGGTGATGTTTATATGTTTGAAGGAAAAGGTCTCAATGATAAAGACAAAAAATGAATCGGCAACCAGAGAATAACTTTTTCAGTTTAAACATATCATGAAGTCCAAATACCTTTTCATATTTATCGTACCTATTGTTGTCTTACTCATGATCTCAAAAACAACTGAAGAAGTTAAACCTTCTCATAAATCAAATCCTGACTTAGCAACCACTCCACCAAGTTCTGACTGGTTGGGAACACCTGTAGATGAAAACGGCAGATTTACGAACTTGTATCACGATTTTGAATCATCTATAAAAGATGTCTTAAAGTGGAAAATGAGTACAAATCCACAAAAGGATGAAAAGAAAAATGACAGCAGAACCCTGCCAATGAGTGAAACTCCATTTGACTTCAATGGAAATGAAGATTATATCATATGGCTTGGTCATGCAAGCTATTTGATCAGGGTAGACGGGGTTACAATGATTACTGACCCTTTGCTTGAAGACAATCTTTTTCTAAAACGAAAAAGTGAACTCCCTTTCCCTCTGGAAAACTTCCCAAAAATTGATTTGCTATTACTCTCACATAATCACCGAGACCACTGTGACAAATCTGGGATTTCGTGGGTGGTAGAGCAAAATCCCGACATAGAGATTCTAACAGGCCTAGGAATGAAAAATGTGATTTCCTCATGGATTGAAGATCAAAAAACGCAAGAAGCAGGTTGGTTTCAAACTTATAATACAAGCTCTCCCATTAAAATCCATTATGTACCTAGCCGACACTGGTCAAAAAGATCTTTGAATGATGATAACAAAAGCCTTTGGGGTGGATTTTTTATAGAAAGTAAAAATCAAAGCATCTACTTCATGGGAGATAGTGGGGCAGGTCCACATTTTGAAGATATCAAAAATGCGTTTGGTTCACCTGACTATTGCCTCATGGGTATCGGAGCATACAAACCCGAATGGTTCATGCACCAAGCACACATCAGCCCAACTGATGCCATTGAAGCTTTCCATACGCTTGGTGGGAAGTACTTCATACCAATGCATTATGGAACTTTTGACCTATCAGACGAACCCTTGCTGGAGCCTTGGGATGTAATCTCTTCATCAAAAGAAAAAATCAATGGTCAGCTTATTGAGCCTTTTTTAGGAAGCAACCTTATTCAAGCTCTTTGATTTCATTATGCCATTTACCATCATTGGTTTAAAAAGGTTTTGGCACTGAATCAAACATTTCATTAAATCACAACAAATGTCAAAAACTGACTACAAAGATACATATGGATTTTTTATCGTATCTTTGTAAGACTTTGTCCATAAAGACCGGCTGGTTGTAGGCCGATTCCGAATCATACCCAGCTGACACAGACCGTACAACATCTTTTTCAGCATAGAACAATTAGCCAAATGGCATTCAAAAATCTTAATTTAATAGAACCAATTCTCAAAGCATTGGCTTTGGAAGGTTATCACACCCCTACGCCTATTCAAAAACAAGCCATTCCTTTGGTCTTGTCAGGCAAAGACTTACTTGGCTGTGCGCAAACAGGGACGGGAAAAACAGCGGCATTCTCCATTCCTATGATTCAATTGCTTCATGAGCAAAAGAAACATAGATTTGGGATCAAAGCACTTATCCTCACTCCTACTCGCGAACTTGCTATCCAAATAGATGAAAGCTTAGCGGCTTACAGCAGATTTACTTCCTTGAGACACACAGTAATCTTCGGAGGTGTATCTCAAAATCAACAAACCATAGCACTTAAAAAAGGCGTAGACATATTAGTTGCCACCCCAGGAAGGCTTCTTGATTTGATCAATCAGCGATTTATTGACCTCAAACAGTTACAGTTCTTTGTGCTTGATGAGGCCGATAGAATGCTTGATATGGGCTTTATCCATGATGTCAAAAAAGTGATCTCATTGCTTCCATCTAAAAGACAAACCTTATTCTTCTCGGCAACCATGCCACCAGAAATTCAGAAGCTTGCTGATACATTACTTACCAATCCTTCAAAAGTAGAAGTAACTCCACCTTCGTCAACGGTCGATAAAATTGATCAAGTGCTGTACTATACTTCGAAAGGTGACAAAATCAAACTTTTGAAACACCTCTTATCCGCAATGGATATTGAATCTGCACTTGTGTTTACTAGGACAAAACATGGAGCTGACAGGGTAGTAAAGTTTCTCCAAAGAGACGATATCGATGCTGCTGCTATTCACGGGAATAAAAGCCAAAATGCCAGGCAAAATGCATTGAAAGGTTTCAAGTCTGGAAGTATCAAGGTTCTCGTAGCCACAGACATTGCAGCTAGAGGTATTGATATTGATGAATTGGCCCATGTTTTCAACTATGACCTACCAAATATCCCCGAAACATACGTCCACAGAATAGGCCGTACAGGAAGAGCGGGCAACTCAGGGGTTGCCATTTCTATCTGTGATGAAGAGCAAAGAAAAGAATTGAAGGATATCGAAAAATTGATTGGAAAAACAATTCCTGTTGAAGAAGATCATCCCTTTCCTTTTTCGGGCAATATCACACCTGCCATAGAGATCAAAAAAGGTAATTCACAAAAAGGGAAAAGGCCTTCAAATAACAATTTCAAAAGAAGACCAAAAAGAAAGCCTTCTGCTTAGATTTCATATTGAACCCAGCTATGAAACGTGCGTTTGTCGATATTATAAAATC
Organism: Belliella kenyensis; assembly: GCF_022549675.1. Lineage (GTDB taxonomy): Bacteria > Bacteroidota > Bacteroidia > Cytophagales > Cyclobacteriaceae > Belliella > Belliella kenyensis. The sequence goes on from NZ_JAKZGR010000008.1 coordinate 86,483, forward strand.
AAAAGTCCCTATACTAGCGTGGCTTCCTGATTACAAGAGAAGCGACCTTCAAGGAGATATCTCAGCCGGAGTAACTGTTGGCATCATGCTGATTCCTCAAGGCATGGCTTACGCCATGCTTGCTGGACTCCCTCCTATTCATGGCTTGTATGCAGCTACCATTCCATTGATATTGTATGCTGTATTTGGCACTTCAAGACAACTCGCTGTAGGCCCAGTAGCCATGGTTTCACTACTGACAGCTGCCGGAATAGCTGGACTGGATCTAAACTCTCCCGAACAATACTTATTTTATGCAATTGCTTTAGCCTTTTTGGTTGGTGCGATTCAGTTTTCTATGGGATTGTTCAAGTTAGGATTCATTGTCAATTTCTTATCTCATCCAGTAATCAATGGCTTCACTTCAGCCGCAGCGATTATCATAGGTTTGAGTCAGGTAAAACACTTGTTTCAAATAGAGCTTCCAAGATCAGAGCATGTTCAGGATATCACCCTATCTATATTCCAAAACATAGGAGACATTCACTGGATTAGTTTTTTGATGGGTGCTCTAGCTATTGTTATTCTAAAATTCGGTAAAAAAATACACAGGAATTTCCCCGCACCACTTTTTGTAGTTTTTCTTGGAATCTGTACGGTTTGGATGCTTGACTTGACCACTGCTGGTGTCAAAGTTGTTGGAGATGTGCCAAGCGGATTCCCCAGTGTAATTGTCCCAAATCTTGACCTTAGTACTATCAAAAGTCTATTGCCAATTGCCTTTACTATTTCATTGGTAGGATTTGCTGAAAGCTTTGCAATAGCAAAAACTATCCAGTCGAAACACAAGAACTATAGACTTAACGCAAACCAAGAACTGTTCGCTTTAGGAATGGCCAATTTTGGTGCTGCATTTTTTCAAGGTTATGCAGTCACAGGTGGTTTCTCTCGTACTGCTGTCAACAATCAAGCAGGAGCTAAGACAAACCTATCTTCCATGATCAGTGCCACACTTGTGATTTTGACGCTGTTATTTTTCACAGGCTTCTTTTACAATCTACCTAGTTCGATCCTTGCTGCAGTAGTAATCGTCGCCGTCTCTGGACTGATAGACATCAATGAACCTCTTCATTTATGGAAAAAAGACCGCGTAGATTTTGTAATGCTAGTTGCCACATTTGTAATTACACTTACACTTGGAATTGAAGTTGGAATTATCTCAGGTATGGTTCTTTCTTTAGTTGTAATCATCTACAGAGCATCAAGACCACATATTGCACAGTTGGGCAGGGTGCCTGGGAGTAATGTTTTCAGGAATATCAATCGTTTCGAAAATCTGGATGTAAAAGAAGACTTAATGATCGTAAGAATAGACGGCCCGATCTATTTTGCCAACGTTGAATTCATTAAAGAAAAACTAGACAAATGGATGCTAGAGCGATCTACCAAGGTAAATATGATCATTTTCAATATGGAATCTGTGACCAATATTGATAGCACTGGCGCACATGAACTCAATGAATGGATCAATAACTGGAGAAATATCGGAACTGACGTCTGCATGACGAGTATCAAAGGACCTGTGCGTGATGTTTTGAACAGGTGGGCAATTTTAGAATGTATCGGGGCAGATCATGTCTTTTTGGATGATGTCACGGCTGTTTCAGTCTTCGATCAAAGCATCGATGCCTCCACCATTGAAAAATACACCCCATACGCTATCCAAAGTAACTTAGGGAAGGTTTGAGATTGTAGTCCCTTTAGCTATCTTAGATTAGATCATAAAACCGATCAGGAAACAAGAAAAACTCCTAATTACTGGTTCTTGTTTCTTGTCTCTTCCTAAAAATTCTTGACACTTTCTTTTAATAATAATTCTCTTATATACAAGCCACCAACATATCGCCGAACCTGGCTACCCATAGGAAGAGGAATATTTTAACTTTATTTCGCAATAGCATATTTCATTGACACGTTTCTTGTCACTCTTGATTCTTTGTTTCTAAACTCTAATCTCTCGATTTCTCTGGGTTTGAACCCAGGGCTAAGATATCGGCAGTCCATACAGGACTTATTGTTTATTCCCTATTTCCATTTAACTAAAAGATTAAAGATTGATGCAAAATCCTCACAGGTAGAACCTTATTTCGCCGCAGGCATTTTTCAACTTTATTTCGCTTTTGCTTATATCCTCCCTTCTTGTTTCTTGCCTCTTGACTCTTGTTTCTTGTTTCTTGTCTCTTGTTTCTTGTCTCTTGTTTCTTGACTCTTGTTTCTTGTTTCTTGTTTCTTGACTCTTGTTTCTTGTTTCTTGACTCTTGTTTCTTGTTTCTTGTTTCTTGTTTCTTGTTTCTTGACTCTTGACTCTTGTTTCTTATCTCTTGTCTCTCATTGCTTCTCGTCTCTCGCTTCTCATCTCTAATCTCTCGCTACTAACCTTTCACTTTTCTCCACAAAAACACAGGTAGACCAATGAACACACCTACGATACTAAAGACAAGTCCCCCTATAGTTCCTATGGCTAATGAGAACCAGAAAATTTCATTTTGACCTTCCATGATAAAAGGGATCAACCCAAAGCAAGTTGACATGATGGTCAACATGATAGGGATCGCTTTTCCAGCAGCTGATTTGATCACGTTACGGTTATAATGCTTGGGGTTGTTTGAGACCCTATTATTGAGATCATTGACTATAAATATGGCGGCATTTACTGCTAACCCACCAAGCATCACAAATGCAGCCCAGCCACCTTGATCATAATAGAAATTGCCTAGTGAAAATATCAAAAACAGGCCAATAAATGATAAAGGAATAATGGCAATGATATAGAAAGGTTGTCTTAAATTCTCGAACAATACCGCAGTAATAAAAAACACACCCACGATCAAGACGGCCATCAAGCCATATTGTCTTTTTGCTTTTCCGTAATCCCATGACCATGATTTCTTAGTAGCAGTGTAGCCGATAGGCATGGCTAACTTCATTTCGTCTAGAACTTCTGTCAAGTACTCATCTCCAAACTTTCTTGACCCCATATATTCAAATGCCACAGACCTGATGTATTGACGGTCTTCTTTATAGAGTGAATTGGTGGTAAACTCTTTGGTCAAAGTTCCAAAATTACTTACCTTAAAGATATTGTCTTCACCTGTGATTAAACTCGTCTCTTCGAGATCAAATTTTGAGAATCTGGAGGCTAGTTTTTCCCTTACAACAATCCCATAATTCTTTTCATCTAAGGTAAGCATGCCTGAAGTACCTGTTGGCTTGGACACATCATTCAGGGAATTGATCAGCTGATATTGATTGATTCCTCCCAAAGCCAAGCTTGATTGATCCAGTCTCAATACAAACTCTTCTGTTTTTGCTTCATTCCAGCTCAATCTTTCATTGGTATTTACCTCTTGAATTCTTTTATGCTTTAGGAGTTTTTCTGCCAATACTTCAGATTGACGTTCAAGTTCATCATAGTTGTAACCTTTCATCGTGACTTGAAATGAAGGAATTCCTTCCCCTCCACTTCCTGTATAAAAGCCCTGACCTACTCCATAGATATTCCACCTTGCGCCAGACCAATCAGTAGACTTTACAGAAAGTCGCCCTTTGAGCTGATAAGGTAGGGCAGATTTTTCATACGCTTCTTTGAAAGTGATTACAATATTTGCTGACTGTCCAGATCGAACTGAAGTCACAAATTGATCAATTCCTTCTACTCCTTTCAAGAATCCTTCAAATTCCCGCATGATAAAATCCATCTGATCCAAGGTATTCCCAAATGGTAATCCAGCAGTCACATATAACCTCGTCTTTTCCGCTTCTCGATATCCTGACTTTTCATAAACTCCCCTGACAAACATCCTCAATGAACCACCCAAGGCTTTATCAACATAGGGTCTGATTTCTTCTTGGTATAAAGTAGAACCGATGGTCTTATTGTACCACTCTTGCCCTTCCCATTTGGCTGGTAAAAAGAAAACAGGAATACCAAATAATAGTATCAGCATCGTCACAAACGTCTTCCTATACTTTGCTGTAAAACCAATCATGCGTGAATAGATCACAAAAGCCTTAATCCTTTTTCTCAATTGAGCATAATTCAACCTCCTGCCTTTGTTCTTCTCTGAACCAAATAGCAATTGATACATTGCTGGGGTAAACAACAATGCCACTACCAAAGAGACTCCCAGCATAGTAGCCACTACAATGGAAAATTCAGTGAGGTTCTTCCTATCTTCTTCAGGTAAAAAGAACACTATCATCAAGGCTGCTATGGTTGTCAATGAAGCTGCCAAAAGTGCCAAAAAAACCTTTCTATTCTTATGCTTATGTAGATGATCAATCATGATGATCGCATTGTCCACGATCAAGCCAAATGATATCGTCAATCCTGCCAAGGAATATAAATGTATATCGACCTTGAGGATGTATAAGATGATACCAGTGATGCTCAAATTGACCACAATCCCTAAAAACAAGATGCTCAAATACCTTAGGTTTCTATTGATCAAAAAGATAAAGACGATCAGGATCAGTATAGAAAGCCCAGACCTTTTATAGATCTTGTTCAGCTCCTTTTCCAAATATTCCGTATCATCTGTCTCTAAGCGAACTTCAAACCCAGCTGGCAGCAAAGGTTTCGCTTCCTCAATTGCTTCTTTGATGCTTTTGGCCAAAAGGACTTTATTGATACCATCTCTATTGATCACAGACAGGGTGACTGAATTGTTCCCATTGATCCTATAGTAGGAGCTTGCTTCGGCCTCTTGCAAGGTAAGTTTGGCTATATCCCTAAGGTATACCTCTTTCCCATCCCGTGTTGTGATCAAGAGATTTTCTATTTGAGACATTTCTCGAAGCGATCGATCTACTTGTATGAAGAGGGTTTCTGCTCGACTATTTGTCAATGCACCGGGGAAAGTTCTTCCAAAAGCACTATTGATCGCTTGTACTACATCACCACGTGAAAGCTTCAAAGCTTGAAGCTTCTTGATATCATAATCTACAAACAATTGCAAATCTGTAGCTCCTTGGACATTGATTTCTTCGATTTCATCAAACTTATTAAGAGAAGTCTTTAACACATCTTCTGTGATTTTTTTGATTTCGAAAGCTGCAAATGGTCCATTTACACTGTAGACTAAGATGGGGTTTTTGATATCATTTCTCCGCTCTCCTGATTGAGTTACCAAGGGATAGCTTACATTTTCATCCAATGAGGGATAGACTTGCCTGATGATAGAAGCTACTTCGAACTTTTTAAAATCCATATCGGTCTCCTTGTCAAAAGTCAATGTAACGTTACCCCCATTGTACCTTGAAACAGATTTGATATTCTTCAGCTCTGCCAATTGAGACAATGCTCCCTCTAGTGGAGATGTCGCGAGTTTTTCTACTAATTCAGGTGAAGATTGACGCACTCCATAGCTGATGGTAAGCACTGGCTCCCTTTCTCGAGGATTGAGGTCGACAGATAGCTTCGGCACCAAGGCAAAACCTATGACTGCTAAAACAATGAATGCTATGATGATTCTAAATGGAGTCATGGCTTACGGATTAGACGATCACAGTTTCTGGATCTTTGATTGACACTTTTCCTCCGATAAACCAATAGGCTAATGGTACAAAATATAGTGCAGTGAATGTCCCTATAGTCAGACCACCAATCACTGAAAACACCAAAGGTCTTTGCAAATCCGCCCCAAGTCCAGCGCTAAAGACTACTGGAATAAGTGCGAGAATAGTCGTCACAGATGTCATAAGGATAGGCTTAAGCCTGATTTCTCCAGCTTCATAAAGCGCTCTATTCAAAATTTCTTTGGTACTAAGAGAGGTCTCTATGGCATATTTTAACCGAAGCCTATTAATCGTATCTATTTTCAAAATGGCATCATTCACCATGATCCCAAGCATAACCACAAGGCCTATAGCTGACATAACATTCAAAGAAGTCTCTGTTATCAAAAGTACAATAAATGCCCCTCCAATCCCTAAAGGCAAGGTAAAGATAACGATAAGCGGCTGAATAAAACTCTCAAACTGTGCTGATAAGATAAAGTAAAGTAAGACCACTGATACCAACAATATCCCTATCAATTGACTGATAGTTTCTTTGTCCTTAAAATACTGTCCAAAAAAGCCTATTCCGAGATTTTTATTAGCTCCCCATTGGGTGATTTGCGCATCATATTGAGTAGGATTATCAGCTGATAGCAATACAGACTGATACACACCACCTTTGTCTGCTGTGACGAATTTATAATGATTGACATAATCAAATCGGATGAAATTACTTATAGCATATTCGTTTCCGTCTGTGCCTGATACATAATTTTGTCTAAGTATCTGTTCGAAATCATTTCGCTCGCCCTTAATTCTTATTGGGGTAATTTCTCCGAATCTTTTGATCTCTGTAATGGTAAAATTTCCAAATAGCTTTTTTATTTGATCCTGAATACTAGCAACGGAGACTCCATAAGTCGTCATCCTAGCAGCGTCAAGACTAAAAACTACAGAAGCTTCCTTTTGCAGGGCAGGACCTCTTTCGTATTTTTGAGTAGGAAAAGTCTTTAGCCATTCATCCATCCGCTCTTCTTCCACTGGCCTTTTGGTGCCCAAATCTTTCCATCTGACTTCGTAATAAGGTAAATTAGATGCAAATAGTTGATCAAAGGCATTTGGAGCATCCATGATACTTACATTTGCACCAGGGAAATTTTCAGTCAGCAATCCCCTAAACCTGTCCATGAGTGAGTTTTTCTTTTCCTGTGATTCAAACAGGAAATAAACACTCGCTTGCTGTATGGAATTTTCACCATCAAAAAGCAAAAACTGCCGAACACCTATATCCGATTCTGCTTTGAGATATCCATCTCCTAGCGCTTCTAAGCTAGTCAAAAGTCTATCCCGATTTTGATCCACGCCGATAGGTTCATTCCAGTCAATTTCGACCAAGGCATCAAATTTCTCGATTGGAGGTAAACCCTGAGAATCCAATAGTTGACTCACTAGCAAGGCAATTGGTATAAATATCAAAAAGACAACAAAACTCAACCCTCTTCTCAAAAATATCACTTGGTAAAGCTTTTTGTATCCCTTGAGCACTTTCCCAAAAAGTTTACTATCTTCTTTTGCAATATCTTCTACAGGTTTGTTTTTGAAGAAAAAGTGATACAACATTGGCAATAAGATAAATGCCACCAGCAAAGAAACAAACAATATGGCTGCTACAGAAACGGCTTGATCATAGAATAGGGCTCCTGATATGCCACTCAAAAATACCAATGGAATGAATACTGCCAAAGTTGTCAAAACAGAACTAATCAAAGCCGACATTACTTCATTGACTCCCTGAACACAAGCTTCAAAAATAGGCAGTCCTTCTTTTCGTTTTCTAGTAATATTATCCAAGACAATGATCGCATTGTCAATAAGCATCCCCAGACCCAATGCCAAGCCACTAAGAGAGATGACATTGATAGAGATTTCGAAGAAATAGAATACCAAAAAACTAATAATCAAAGACGAAGGTAAGGAAATCCCAATGATGACAGGAGTACGGTAATTTCCCATAAAAACGAACAGAACACCAAATGCGAAAAGTCCACCGAATAAAAGTGATGTTTGTAGATTGCTGATACCAGCGTTCAGTAAGGTTGATTGATCTTGAGTCACATCAAAATCAACTTGAGGATAATCATTCTTGAAATACTCCAATGATTCATAGATCAAGGGCATCATTTCATTCATTTTGGCAGAGGCTTGCTTGTGCACAGTAATCACCAATCCTTCCTGAGTTCCGAAATAATGGTAGCCTAATACATCTTTGGTCTCATACTTAACTTGAGCTACCCTAGAAACATCTACTGTAGTTCCTGAACTACTCCTCACTGGAAGTCTCATAATATCTTCAGGAGTGTCTACTCTTGTTGCCATTCTCAAGTAATACCTAAACTGGCCATCTTCTACACTTATCCCCGGGAGTTCTTCATTACCATTCCTTATGGCTTGAATCAAGTTTTCTTCCGTCATTCCCAAAGCTCTCAATGCTGACCTATCAGGAATAACCGAAATACCCTTCTCCTTTTTACCATTGATATCTACTAGCGACACGCCTTGTAATTGCTCCAGTCGCTTTTTCAGGACATTCTCAGCTAGCAAGCTGACTTCGGCGTAATCTATACCAGGCTTAGGCACTACTTGTACCCTGATGACAGGTATATCGTTGGTATTGATCCTGATGACCTGAGGTCTTATCAGGTCAGAAGGGAGGCTATTGGTAATTCTATCTATTTTTTCATTGACATCGATATAAGCTAGTTCCATTTTGGTACCATAATCGAAAGTCAATCTGATCGTACCTACTTCACTTCCTGCTTTGCTATCTACTTCCTCAAGACCATTTAAGGTCATGAGCTCTTCTCTGATATTCGATAAGACATTCTGCTCTATAGCCTCTGGAGATGCATTGGGATAATTCACCTTGATCACAATTTGAGGTACATCTATAGGCGGAAGTAAGGAGATCGGCAATGTCCTGAATACAATGACACTAAAAACCATCAATGCCACAAATGTCATCAATACGGCTATGGGTCTGGCTAATAAAAATCTAACCATAGCGCCTATTCTTTTACGATTTGAACTGGAGCTTGGTGTGCAAGCTGTAGGTTATTCGTTGTGATTACAGTGCTATTGGCTTCGATACCTGATAGGATCTCTACCTCCTTTCCGTTATCTTTCCCTACTTCTACATAGTTCCACTTGGATTCATTGTTCTCTATAGTAAACACTACAGCCCTACTTGACCTATACACCAACGCTTGTTTTGGAACAACGATACTGTTATTCTGAGGAGCCCTGATGATTGCTCTTGCGTTCATCCCTGGCAGCAATCCTTTCCCAGAATTCACCAAGATACTTACTTGGACAAGGCCATTTTCATCTACTTTGGGATTGATACTTCTTACTGTTCCAGCAAAAGGCTCCGCAGAACCCGAAACAGGATAAACTTCTGCTTTCTGACCTATAGAAATATAATTGATATCTGACTCCAGCACTTTCACCTTCAGCTCCAAAGCCCCAAGATTGATGATTTCCATAAACTCCTCACCATTTGACACCAAGCTACCTTTTTTGATTTTCAAGTCTGCTACCCTGCCAGAAGTAGGTGCTTTGACCACAGATTTCTCGATATCCATTTGCGCTTCTTTCAAATCAATTTCTGCTGCAAAAAAACCACTCTTGGCTTTAATCTGGTCTTGAATACTACTCTTCCTGTCTTCATCTTCTGAGCTCATGATAGAGCCAAAGCTCAAAATCTCTGAGTCAAAATTTGCTTGTGCGTTTTTCAATTGAATCTGGGCTCTCTCTAATTTGAACCTGGCTTCTGAGTCATCCAATCTGGCTAAAACTGCCCCCTTCTCTACTACATCTCCCTCTTTGACTAGCAGTTCACTCAAGACACCTTGCCTTTGAATCACCACTTTCACTTGATCTACTGCATCGATTTTGCCTGTGGCATTGATCAAATAATCAAAGGATCTCTGCTCTGCTTTGGCGGTGCGCACAGGAGTGGCAGCGACCTCTCCCCTAAAGGAATCCTGTGCTATCTCTTCATTCTCCTTTTTTTCTTCCTCACAAGAAAATATACTTCCTATCAGAACAATGGCAATAAAAAACAGTCTACGTTGGCTCATTTGAAAGATGTTAAAGTGTTGGGCTTTCAAATAACTAAAAATTTAAACAATATCAAAATGATGAATTGTTAAAAATCTTAAAAACCTTTCTCCACATCAAAATCTTATCAAAAATAAAACCTTTCAAGGCGATTTTACTTGATACTACCAAAAACTCTTTCGTTCTGATTATCTATAAGAAGCTCTAAAAGATCTATACTTGGTCTGACAAATTCTAAGGGCTCTGGATACAATCTTAATCTCATACCTTCGGGCTTATTTTCTTGGTAGTAATCAATAAGCGATACTATTGTCTCTTGATTAGGTACCTCAAGTCTTACTGGAACTACACCATCTCTAATCATTTCAAGAGATCTTGCGGCTCCTTTGGATAGATCAATCACCCTTTTGGAACTTGGTGGTAGTCTATCATTTACTTTTACCCAAACTTCCTTATTGTTTTTCAGATTGACCACTCGGAGAATTGTCCCAAATGGAAGGTGCTTATGAGCAGCTGTCATCTCCTCCATATTATAGACATCCCCATTAGCTGTTTTTCTTAGGTGAAATCTAGTTCCATAATAACTTGCCTTTCCTTCCTCAATCAAAAATGTGGAATCAGCAACATATACCTGTTCCAATAGTGCAAATTCATCCTGAGCTAAAACTTTGGCTAAAGACAATGCCAGAAAAAACGTAAGCGTAAAATAGACTTTTTTCATTTCCGAGCTTTGGCAATTTATGTGCCAATTTTTATTAAAATTCAAATTCTAACTTGCAATGCTTGCCCTTAGCATCTAACTTTAAATCCATAATGAATTTAAAAACCTGCCGAATATATTATATTTTGCTGAAAACTACACCATTGACTTTTAATTTATGATCAAAATCCTACACACAGCAGACTGGCATTTGGGCAAAAGGTTACAGGATTTCTCTAGAATGGAGGAGCAAAAGTTGGTTTTAGAAGAAATCACCCAAATCGCAGATGAGCAAGATATTGACCTGGTCCTATTGGCTGGGGACATTTTTGATAGCTTCAATCCCAGTCATGAAGCGGTAGAATTGCTCTATAAAACACTAAGAAGATTGTCAAAAAATGGGGCTAGACCGATTATCGCCATTTCTGGAAATCATGATAGTACCCAATTTGTCGAAGCTCCGGATCCACTTGCAAGGGAAATGTGCATTTTTTTTTACAGTCGCTATGATTCTATCATTCCCACTGGAAAGTTGGATAACGGTGTAGAGATTCTTCATTCAGCATCAGGTTTTGTTGAAATCAAGCTCCCTAAACACGAAGCACCTATTCGAATCATTTTGGCTCCCTATGCCAATGAAGTTTTGCTCAAAACATATTTTGGAGAGGAAGATAGAGAAGCTGCCATGCGAAATCTCATGGAGAAAAAGTGGAATGACCTCGCTGACAAGTATTGTGATAGTAATGGTATAAATCTATTTATAGGTCATTTTTTCTTCACAAAGGAAGGCGGAAAACCTGAAGCCGAACCCGAAAGTGAACGCCCAATCTTACATGTAGGCGGTACACAAGCCCTCTTTACCTCTAATATCCCCCCTCAAATTCAATATGCTGCTCTTGGGCATTTGCATAGATATCATGCGGTAAGTAAGTCTCCTGTACCTGCGGTGTATTCGAGCTCTCCCCTAGCCTATTCATTCAGCGAAGCAGATCAAGAGAAAAAAGTCATCATCATCCAAGCCGAAGCTCAAAAGCCTGTAGCATATGAAGCCAAAACACTGGAGTCAGGAAGGCCGCTTTATAGAAAAAGGTTCGATAACCTTGCAGAAACATTGGCTTGGCTAACAGAAAATCCCTATTGCTTTGTGGAGGTCACATTTGCTACAGAAGAATCCATTGATGCAGCCACCAGAAAGGCTATCATGAAAGCACACGACGGCATTGTAAACCTCATTCCAGAAATACTTCGTGTCAAAAGCCAAGAAAATTTAAGCCTCAAAGTGGAAGACCTCAATAAAGATATGATGAGTCTCTTCAGCATGTATTATGAAAGTGAAAAAGGACAAATTCCCAATCAAGCATTGATCGAAATGTTCAAAGAAGTAATCAGCCAAGACTAAGCCCAATGATTCCTATCAAACTCGAAATCCAAGGATTGTATTCATACAAAGAAAAGCAGACGATTGCATTTGATCAACTCACAGCAGCTGGACTTTTCGGTATATTTGGTGCTGTTGGAAGCGGTAAATCTTCTATCCTTGAGGCTATTCTGTTAGCTTTATATGGAAGCACAGAGAGACTTTCTGATCGTGGCGAAAAAAACAGCATGGTCAATCTGCAAAGCGACAGCTTACTCATAAACTTCGAATTCAAAGCTGGTCTAAACAATAGCAAAACTTATATCGCCAGGTATGAGGCTAAACGTAACTCAAAGAACTTTGAGGACATCCGTCCTGCAGAACACACTTTTTATCTCAAAACATCCGCTGGTCTTGAGTCATTGATGATGAGAGGTGAGGATATCGTCGGAATGAAAAAAGAGCACTTCAAGCAAACTGTGATCATCCCTCAAGGTAAATTCAAAGAATTTATAGACCTCAAGCCGAGCCCAAGGGCTGATATGATGAAGGAGCTTTTTGGACTTGAAAGGTTTGATTTAAGTCAAAAAACAGGCAGTCTCCTAAAAAAGGTGCTTCAAGAGAAAACCATACAACTGACCCATTTGGATATTTTGGCCGAGTATACCGAACAACTCCTAGAAGATAAAGAGGCTGAAATCAAATTAATAGCAAACCAAGCAGCTGCATTGGAAAAGGAAATGCAAAATACTGAAATGCATTACAAGAAACAGGAGCAACTGCAAGGCCTGCACCAATCATTGCAAAATTTTGAATTAGAATGGGCTGATTTGAAATCCAAGGAATCTGCTATAGCTGAAAAAAAAACCATCTATAAAGATTTTCTAAAAGCCAAAACTTATCTTAAACCCCTGTGGGATCAGATAGATGAAAGAAACAAAGAAGTAGAAAAATATCTGGTAAGCATCATAGACTGCGAACGATTCAAGGACCGATACGCCGAAGAAATCGCTGATAAAGAAAAAAGGGAAGCTGAGCTAAAAGAAAAAGCCAATCAAAGATCTGAACGTGAATCCAAAATAAGAGACCTCGAAAAACTCAAAGAAATCAAGGGTTTTCAGATTCAAATCAAAGAAACAGAAAGTCAAATAAGTCAGATTCGCCCAAAGCTAGAGGCAAGGACAGCTTCACAAAAAGCACTCGAATCCAACATTAACAAGCTGGAGGAGGAATTAGATAAACAACAAATCCCAAATAGCAATCAACTGGCAAACCTCAAAAGTGCTGTAAAGGATTGGGATAATTGGATTGAAAATAAAAAAAGTATTGAAAGCGAAACTAGTCAGCTTGAAAAATCTAAAAATCAGATCAATCAGGAAATTTCCATAATTCAAAATCAGGTACCATCCGAAGAACAATCTCTTGGCAAATGGTTGGAGCAATTGAAAGTCAATCTCAAAATGCTAGAAAATGAAAAAGATAATCTGATTCAAAAAATTGGTCTTGGTGGACATGTGCATTTGCTAGAAACTGGAAAACCATGCCCACTATGTGGTGCTGTAGAGCATCCTGAACCATTGCTTGCTGAAGTTCAAAACCTTGCACTTCAAAAAAATGAAGAGCAAATAAAAATAGCGAAAATCAAGCTAGAAGATACCTTTGAACAAACTCAAAAAGTAACCGAACTGGGCTTCAAGCTAGAGAGTATCAACCAACAGCTAGAGGCTAAGCAAAAGGATTTTCAAAAAGTAGCAACTCAAATCAAAAACCTAGAGGAAAGCCTAAAAGCCAAAAGCTTTGAAAATATTGAATCAGTTAGACATTTTCTTCAAAATACAGAAAGTGCCATACAGAAAGTAGAAACTCAAAACAGTCAGCTGAAAGACTGGAGGAAGCAGTGGCAAGCAGAAAAGACCGATCTAGAGGCTGAAGAGCAGAAACTCCGTACCATGGAACAGCAGCTTCTGACGCTTCATACCATGCAAGACTCCAAAAGAAGCGACATCAAGGATTGGAGTTTTTGCCAACCATTCATTGACAAAGACGCAGAGAAAATCCAGCAGACTATCCTAAAAGTTCAACATGACATTGATATGACAGTGGATCTTTTGAATGGTATCCAAAAAAGCTTGTTAGAAATCAGAAACAAGCAAGCCACCAATGCTGCAAACCTAGAAATGTATAGAAATGCTTTATCTGACACAAAAAATAAGATAAAAGTACTACAAGATCAATTTGAGACACTCAAAATAACCTATGGTTTCGAAGATGAAGAGAAGTTGATTCAGCTTTTCCATCATTCTTTGGATGCTGACAAGGTCGAAATCGAAATCAAAAACTATGAGCAGCGGGTACACCTGGTTCAATCGAGAATAGCTGAAATCCGCAAAGCAGAAGGCATCAATCAGTTTAGCCAAGAGGCTTTTGAGGAACTGAAAATCTCTCTAAGCAAAAAAAACGAAGCTTTGGATGATATCAAAAAACAGTTCACACTACTAGACAGATCCATCAAAGAGGCTCAAGAAAAATTAAAAGAAAAGAAAAAGATACTTGCAACTTTCGAGATAATAGAACAAAGAGAAAGCAATCTTAGAGAACTTGAGCGACTTTTCAAAGGAAGTGGTTTTGTGAAATACGTGAGTTCGATATATCTCAAAGAGCTTTGCAACACCGCCAACATAAGATTTAATAAACTCACCAAGAACAGCCTTAGCATGGAGATCGATGAAGACAATACATTTTGGGTTGTAGATTACTTGAATGGTGGCAGAAGAAGATTACTCAAAACCCTCTCAGGTGGACAAACATTTCAAGCCTCGCTTTGTCTTGCTCTGGCCTTGGCCGAGAAAATCAAATCACTCAACCAGGCCGATCAAAGCTTCTTCTTCCTCGATGAAGGTTTCGGAGCCTTGGACAGAAATTCGCTGCGTGTAGTCTTCGAAACCCTCAAGGCATTGAGACATGAAAACCGAATCGTCGGTATCATCTCTCATGTAGAAGAACTTCAACAAGAGATTGAAGTATATGCGAAAGTTGAACTCGATGCTGAGCGTGGCAGTCAAGTTGGGTATTCCTTTTAGATTGATATATATATGTAAACTAATGCTTCAAGGTGATTTTGAGATTTAGATATTCATGGATATTATTGGATATTAATGGATACTAGATATTATTGGATATTATTGGATGCAAGATATTTATGGATTTTATTGGGTCTGATTATACCCTTTTTTGCCAGCAACTTCAATTCATTGGCTCAACAAGTTGTTAATGATCAATATCCATAAGTATCCAATATCAATTTATAACGGAAGTTAGATAAATCGGAATTTTGTAATGTTATTGGCAAAGTTCCGTATATCCATATTATTGGATTTTGGATATTAATGGATTTTTGACCCGTATGGGTGGACAAGTTACTGATGGATAAATTGCTCTGTTTTCTTTTTGGAATTTATCCAGAAGTTTCCCTTTTCAGGGGAAATCCTTTCTGTTGAAAAAGGACTAAAAATATAAATTCCTAAGAGATAATTTTGACGAAAAAGAAGCCTACTTGATAATTTAGCGACTTTATACAAGTGTCGGGGATTTCAAGTAGGCTCTAAAATATTATAAAATGGAAAAATCCACATGATTTATGAGATTTTTATAGAAAGCTCCATTTGTGGCTAACATTCAGTATTAAGGATACTAATTCTTATAAAAATCTCTTACAAAAGCTAATAGTTGATTATCTGTCATTTTATCAGAATTCTGTACAGAAACCCATTTATCTTTCATCGACTTACTTTCAGAAACCCTATTTTTCAATTGATCTTTTGCAGTACCTGGCCCAAAAAGTAGAACATCATCATAAGGAGCTATTTTCTGTTCGAGCAATTTGAAATACTCATTCAATTCATTTTGGGTAATATTGTTTTTTCGGTACTCATTATTTGACATATGCTCAGGGTTTGGAGAAAATTGATGGGTGTCATTTTCTTCCCCTTCTTCTCTCTTTATTCGCTCATGTGGAGATATCAATGTTTCTAAAAATTGGGCAGTGCCATCTTGATATCCTATAAAGTGAGCCTTGGATAAATCCAACCAAATACCTACTGACTTGAATTCCATATATTAAATATTTAAAGTGTGAAAATTTGATACGCTGAAATTTACTCAATAATCGTACCCTTTCAAAGTAGATTTTATTCAAATTGGCTTAAATTTGTAGGAAAATAAAACATCTATGGATCAAACGTCAGCCACCAGAGTCAACAAATACCTGAGCGAGGTAGGCTTTTGCTCCAGAAGAGAAGCAGACAAACTGATAGCTCAAGGCTTGGTCACAATCAATGGAAAAATACCTGAAATGGGGACAAAAGTGCTTCCAAGTGATGAAGTTCGGGTCAAAGGAAAACTGATCAATCCTCCTAAAACTGACCATGTCTATATTGCATTCAACAAGCCCATAGGTATCGTGTGTACTACAGATATCAAAGCCGAGAAAAACAATATCATAGATTATATCAACCATCCAAAACGGATCTTCCCAATAGGCCGACTTGACAAGCCAAGTGAGGGACTTATCTTTCTCACAAGTGACGGAGACATCGTGAACAAGATCTTAAGAGCCGGGAACCAACATGAAAAAGAATATGTAGTAACTGTCAATCGACCCATCGGAGATGATTTTGTCAGAAGAATGGAGAATGGCATTCCCATTTTAGACACGGTGACCAAACCATGCAAGGTCCGTAGAATTGGAAAAAACAAATTCAATATCATCCTTACTCAAGGTCTGAACAGGCAAATAAGAAGGATGTGCGAATACCTAGGCTACGAAGTTACCAAACTGAAAAGGATAAGGATCATGAATGTACAGCTTGATCTTCCAGTAGGAAAGTGGAGAGACTTAAGCGACAAGGAAATGCAACTCATTCATCAAATGGTTTCAAATAGCTCGAAAACACAGGAGGAAGGGTGAAGGAGGAAGGAGGAAGGGTGAAGGAGGAAGGGTGAAGGAGGAAGGAATTGAAGGTGCAAGGGTGAAGGGTGAAGGATGAGGGTGGAAGATGGAAGGTTTAAGGAGAAATCCTTGATTCTTGATTCTTGGTTCTTGGTTCTTGGTTCTTGATTCTTGGTTCTTGATTCTTGGTTCTTGATTCTTGGTTCTTGGTTCTTGATTCTTGATTCTTGGTTCTTAGTTCTTGGTTCTTGGTTCTTGATTCTTGATTCTTGATTCTTGATTCTTGGTTCTTGAGTCTAAGTTCTTGGTTCTTGATTCTTGGTTCTTGGTTCTTGGTTCTTGATTCTTGGTTCTTGATTCTTGGTTCTTGGTTCTTGATTCTTGGTTCTTGATTCTTGGTTCTTGGTTCTTGAGTCTTAAAAACTTGATAAAAACTAATACGTGGCACTTGGTACTTAGTACTCATCTCATGGTACTTGGTACAAAGAAAAATAACCTATTTCAACAAAAATATTATGCATTTAAAGACAGACGACCTGATGAGGTTAGAGATTGATTTTGAATCAGGAAGTATTCCTCCTCCTTTCAGCCATCGGTTCAAACTAAAATTAAATTTTGAGAAAAACTTCCTCAATACTTCGTTGGATATGGAGTATACGCACAGGGAAGAATTGACCGACGAGGAGATTTTGAATGAAGGATTTACTTTAGAAGATGATTATCACTGGAAAGGCGAATTACATAATGCATGGGTAGCTCCTATAAAGAAATTATATACTCAGTCAAAGTGGTCTAACAAGAAACTAGAGGAAGAAGAAGGAGGAATCAGGGTGCTAGCAAAAGACATTCATGGCAAAATCACTCGAACTACACCGCTCAATCAGGAAGATTGGCAATATGAAGCACAAGAGTTGATTCAAGCTATCTTTGAAACCAGTCAAAAAGAAGCTCCACTTTCTGTGAACTTCCTACATATTGATTCAGAAAAAACTTTGGAAATTTCTTTGGTTATGAAATTTTCTGTACGAAAAGCCGTTGCGGACATCAATGGCCAGGAAAAACAACTTAACTGGGAGAAAACCAAAGACTTACTTTCCAATGTATTCTTACCTGATTACGATTATGATAAAGTAAAAGAAAGCAAACCAAGTAAAAGAGGATCTTACATTGATTGCGGCGATGGGTTTTGGCACGAATTTGGAAAAGGCATCTATAACATCGATGCCTCTTATGATGCGGTATCTCGCATCAAAGAAGGTTTCTTAAACTTGTAAAAAAAATTCATTATTTAGCTATGAAAAAGCCAAGATTCATTAAAAGTATTTTTGCTCAAATTTTAGGAGCAGTTTTTCTTTTCAGCTGTGCTAGCTGGAACAACACTGAAAAAGGTGCTGCCATAGGTGGTGGTGCTGGAGGTGCTCTAGGTGCTGTATTAGGAAACAAAAGCGGTCAAGCTGGCAAGGGCGCAGCCATAGGAGCTGTAGTAGGTGGAGCAGCTGGTGCGGCCATAGGTATCTATATGGACAAGCAAGCCAAAAAGATCGAGGAGCAAGTAAAAGATGCTGAAGTAGAAAGAGTTGGTGAAGCTATCAAGCTTACCTTTGACTCTGGTATCTTGTTTGGCTTTGATTCTTACTCTTTGACACCACAAGCTCAGGAGAATATCATGAAATTTTCTGAGATTCTTAAGGAATTTCCTGACACCGATCTTTCTATAGAAGGACATACTGATAGCAAAGGGTCTTATAATTATAACTTGGGACTTTCTGAAAGAAGAGCAGCATCGGTTATGAATTACTTAAAAATGCAAGGTGTAGCAAGTGACAGAATGACTACCATTGGATACTCATTCGATAAGCCTATTGCTAGCAATGATACTGAAGAAGGAAGAGCCAAAAATAGAAGGGTTGAAATCCTAATCACAGCAAACGATCAGTTGATTGAAAAAGCAGAAAGCGGAGATATCAACAAATAATTCAAACAAATACATAATCCCCACTTAAAACAAAATCCCTTGGCAATCGATATTGCCAAGGGATTTATGTTTTGGAGTACTTAAATTTTCTTGTTCAGAAATCTTTGCATAACTAAAGCAATTGTTATGCATTATAACAATCATTTCCTAGCATAATCATCCTGTAATCTGACAATATCAGATTCATCAGAAGGTTGTTTAGGGTCAGTGTGAACCCATATCTCCGCTACTACTCCCCAGCCTTCAAGACCGATCAGACGATGACGCTCACCTTGGGCAAGTTTCACCAGCTCATCCATCTCCATCTTGTCTGCCTCTGGCTCTATATCTTCCAAAGATCTTGCTATCGCAGCCTCACCGGATACCAGCTTCCATAGCTCCGATCTTCTATAGTGATACTGCCAAGACAATTTTTGAGAAGGAGCTACCATCAGAATCTTGGGACTATAAGACAAATCACTTTCAAAACTTAAAGAAACTTCTCCGAAGAAATGCTTCTGAAACGCCTCAATCTGATTTGGATCTATCACCAAAAAGGCTCCCCACGGTCTTGTATCGTCATGATCTACGATTGTAAATCCAAGAGATTCAATATGTGATTTGACTTCTTGAAAAACTTCACTTTTTGTTGATGTGCTATTAGGTTGATAGGTAAGCATAGTTTCTAGGTGTTATTTATTTATCAGTTTTTTTCTTTGTTCACTTCTTTCAGAACTTTATATTTTCATTCTCTGTGGTAAAACTTTCAGGCAGTCTACCTAACATAAATTTTGGTATGAAAATTTAAGTCCTTTTCATCATGATTGCATTTTGATAGTACAGGGGAAATCTATTTTTAAGTTTTGAAATCACTATTTCTTGATTTGCTCCACACGTTTGATGAGGTACTTACCATAATCATTTTTCTTTAGAGGCTCTGCAAGCTTCAATACCTGCTCTCTAGAAATGTATCCGAGTTCATATGCGATTTCTTCCAAACATGCTACTTTCAATCCCTGCCTCTTCTCTATGGTATGGATGAAATTTGATGCTTCCAGCATTGATTCATGCGTACCTGTATCTAGCCAAGCATATCCTCTGCCCATCAATTCCACTTTGAGATTCTCTTCTTTGAGGTAAGTCTGATTCACTGTAGTGATTTCCAACTCTCCTCTTGAGCTAGGTTTGATTTCCTTTGCTATTCTTATGACTGAATTAGGGTAGAAATAGAGACCAATGACCGCATAACTACTCTTGGGTTCTTTTGGCTTCTCTTCGATACTCAACACATTTCCCATTTCGTCAAATTCTGCCACACCATAGCGTTCTGGATCATTGACATAATATCCAAAAATAGTCGCCTCTCCTCTTTCTTCCGCTGCTTTTTTTGATTTGCGAAGGAGTTCTGTCAATCCATGACCATAAAATATATTATCCCCCAATACCAAACAAACTGAATCATCTCCAATGAATTGCTCACCAATAATGAAAGCTTGCGCCAATCCATCTGGACTTGGTTGCACCGCATAGGTTAAACTTATCCCTAAATCTGAACCATCTCCAAATAGCTTCTCAAAATTGGGAAGGTCATCGGGCGTCGAAATGATTAAAACTTCCCTGATACCTGCAAGCATTAATACAGACAAAGGGTAATAAACCATTGGCTTATCGTATACGGCCAAAAGCTGCTTAGATGTTCCTTTTGTAATTGGAAAAAGCCTCGTACCCGAGCCTCCTGCTAAAATTATTCCTTTCATGCGTAAAATAAAGTATTAAGTTGGTGACATAGCATAGACCGAAACACTCGGGATTTGAATCAGGTAATATAATCAAACACTTACATGAAACACCGACTAGCTACCTGATTCATATGAAGTATCAAAGATAGTATTATTGAGATAAAAAAGTAAAAATTTTAAAGTTTGGTTATTATGCACATGATTTTATCTCTAATCTCCTTTTGCTATTCTTTACGTATGTAACAATTGAATAAAATGCCGTGTTTAAGACATAACAAAAGAAAAAATGGTACGCATATTGGAATTGAAAATCCCTTTTAACGCAATACAATTTTAAAATTAGTTATGAAAATACGGCACGCTATAAATGTACAGTACCACAATCGATTTGGATCATTATAAATCATGGTTGAAAATGGATGCGCCACGATAAATTATGCTAATCATAAAAACTGGTGAAAATCGACGTATGAAATAACTGGTAAAGAAACTCAACATCATAAAAAAAACAAAGATGGATATACAGAACTTTGCCAATAACATTACAAAATTCCGATTTATCTAACTTCCGATATAAATTGATATTGGATACTTATGGATTTTGACCATTAACAACCTGTTGAGCCAATGAATTGAAGTTACTGGCAAAAAAACATATAATCAGAAAAACCAATTCTTAAAATTATGAAAACTATATTCACATTTCTCATTTGTATGCTAGCCCTTGCAAATACATCATGGGCGCAAAGCAAGAAAAGTAACACCAACGCTACAAATGCTTCTAAAGTCAAACTAAGCGAAGCGGAATGGAAAGCAAAACTAACACCTGAACAATACTACATACTTCGCGAAAAAGGCACAGAAAGAGCTTTTACTGGTGAGTTTGTATTTACTAAGGAAAAAGGGACTTATCATTGCGCTGGATGCGGTGAAGCTTTGTTTACAGATGACATGAAGTTTGATTCTGACTGTGGATGGCCTAGCTTTGACAAGGAAATAGCAGGTGGAAAAATCAAAAAGACTCAAGACAATAGCTATGGCATGCGAAGAATAGAAATTACCTGTGCCAAATGTGATGGCCATTTGGGACATATTTTTGATGATGGTCCTACCGCAACAGGACAAAGATATTGTGTCAATTCTGGAGCGTTAACTTTCGAGAAGAAAACTCCTGAGGCGAAAGACAAAAAGTAAACCTCAGTTCTTTAAAGGGAGTTTTAAAAATTTATTTGTCCACAAAGTATGTAAAGTTGATAAGGTAGCAGTCCATTTATTGGCATTTATACAACCTACAAAACTTTGCATCTTTGTGGATATCAATGCTCTTGGAAGCTGTTGATATTAAATCCATACAGTTTACTTTAGCAATTCAAATATCTGTTCTATCTTTGCGCTCGTGTTGAAGAGCATAATACATATCGCACTTGGACTTCTCATTCTGATGAATGGAATGGTTTATTCTGTGATTCAAGGGAGTTATGAATTGAATAAAAGTTTTATCATTGAAAACTTTTGTATCAACAAATCACAACCTGAATTGAAATGTGATGGAAAGTGTTATTTATCTCAACAATTGACAGCTGAGAAAGAAAAACAAGAACAAAAAGATCAGCATACCTTTTCGATGGACTTTGGTCAGTTCATTTTTCAGGAGTTCAAAATGCCTGAAATACACATTTCAATTATACCTTTGTTTTTGCATTCAGATCTAAAAATAGATCATTATTTGTCTGCATTTTTTGACAGCCTTGACAATCCTCCGCAGGCTTAAATTGTTCCATGAAATTACTTTTCTTAGACACTAATTTTATCAAAAATTCGTCAAATTGATTTAAAGCCAAATTGAAAAATTTGCTCAAATAGGAATTATTGGTATTGGTGTAAGAAGATGAACTGTGAAAATGAAACAGCTCTCGCTTCTTGCATCCAAGAGTACTTTGAAAAATCTAGGATTCATGGAATTAAAAATATCCTCATGCCTATCATGGGTGATTAATTCATAATTACATTAAAGAATTTAAAATAGTCCATAAACCCTCGACTATAAACTGTCATATGCTTCGAACACTGTGCATTATATGTATGGCTTGGCTGATTGTGTTGAACAGCATGGTCTATTCAGTCATTTGTGTCAATTTTCAATTGAACAGATCTTTCATTGCTGAAATGTTCTGTGAAAACAAAGACACAATCATGTCTGAATGTAATGGACAATGCTACTTGAACAAGCAACTGGATCAGGCTAGCCATAACTCAGAAGCTGATTTTATGGAGGTTCGTTCTGACTTTCATCTTTTTACATTAGCAGAAGGCGCAGAGCATGTCATCACACTCATCTTTGAGCCATTGGTCATTTCAAATGACTTTTTTTTACAAATCCCCTATCAAACTGACATCAGCAAGCTGGAAAAACCACCAACTTGTTGATTTTGCTAGTTTTTCGATTCAAAAAACTTATTGCAAGTGAAAACATTCCCATCAAACAAAATTTGGGGATCAATTCACTTTGCCAAAAGCTTATATTTTCATCAAATAAATTATAGAAAACCTTAAGAAATCTAGGCTTTTCATATTAAGAAATATGGATAAACGGAACTTTGCCAATAACATTACAAAATTCCGATTTATCTAACTTCCGATATAATTTGATATTGGATACTTATGGACATTGACCATTAGTAACCTGTTGAGCCAATGAATTGAAGCTACTGGCAAAAGCGTATAATCATATTAAGAAATAGAAGTAAAAGCACTTAGCTTAAAAATAAAAAAATCATGCAAAACGTAAAGCAAATATTTTCCATCATTACTATTGTCATCCTATCTATAGTAAGTTATTCATGCCAAGATAAGGAAGACCCAACACTTACCACCACAGGTGAAATGATTGTCAAATTTGACAATTATGTAGGCAATCAAACCATGGTTGTAGATGAAGTGGGTAGTACCAATTACAGGTACACTAATAACTCTGGACAAAAATTCAACTTAACCAGATTCGGATACTACATCAGTCATATCAAGCTGGAAGGGCCAAACGGTGAGCTTTTCATTGACGAAATGAATGCATCTGCTGATGCCAATCAGATCAAAGGCTACTATCAGGTTGTGCAGGGGAATTCAGAAACATACAATATTCATTTGAAGGGAATTCCTCATGGTCAATATAACAAAATCACATTCAATCTTGGCGTAAGAGAAGATGGAATTCAGGAGGGAGCAGTAGGAGGCATTTTGGATAGAGCAGCTGGAGGTTGGTTTTGGAATTGGAATTCTGGTTTTATCAATTACATCATAGAGGGGCATTCAGATGCCTCACTCAGAGATGATAACAGAGTTCAGATTCATATCGGTGGCTGGAAAAACATCCCCTCTGGAGATAGCACGCCTCAGAGATTTTTTGACAACAATGTAGATGTATCCTTACCATTTGACGCGACAGTGACTGTAAGCAATACGCTGAGACCATCTCCACATATCATGATGGATTTACTCAAAGTGATAGGAGATGCTGACTTGTCTACTGAAAACAATATCCACTCTCCTGCTGCGGGAAAAGCATTTGCTTCTAAACTTGCTGGTGCATTTGTAGTCGATCATACCCATCAATAAGCAAATGCGCCGCATGAAATCATTGCACAACAAGGTACTATGGCCTAGCCTATTAGCAATTCTGTTGATTTGGATGGGATGTGAGCAGCAATCTGAAAAACCAATTATTTCATTTTTTCAGTTTGAAAAACCCCCTCATTTTCCAGAGCCAACTTACACCTTTAGAAACAATGAAGTCAATGAAAAAGGATTCAATCTAGGCAAGATGCTATTCTTTGATCCATCTCTTTCCAGAGATGGATCTGTTGCCTGCTCTTCTTGTCATGTTCAGAGTCATGCATTTGCAGATACATGGCTTCATCCATTTAGCTTTGGTGTGGAAGATAGAGAGGGAAAGAGGAATGCTCCCCCACTCTTCAATCTTGCATTCCATAGAGAATTCTTCTGGGATGGAGGTGTCACACATTTGGACTTCGCCCCTATCCTTGCCTTTGAGTCTGAGATCGAAATGGACATCAGCTTCGAAGATGTAGTAGGTAGAATCCAAAGAAATGATGCTTACAAGGCATTATTCAAGGAAGTCTTTGGTATAGAAGAAGTCACAGGACCATATGTATTGCATGCACTGAGTCAGTTTATGCTTATGATGGTATCCGCAGATTCTAGGTATGATCAGTATATCTTGGGAGATCAGCAAGCCCTTTCGGCTGTAGAGCTTGAAGGCCTAGTACTCTTTCGGCAGCATTGCGAAAGCTGTCATAGAGAACCTCTGTTCACTGACCTAAGCTACAGAAATAATGGAGTACAAAGGCAAATCAGCGATCTCGGAAGAGAGACTATCACCGAAGTCTCTGAGGATAGGGCAAAATTCAAAGTGCCATCCTTGAGAAACATTGAAGTGACAAGCCCATACATGCACAATGCGAGGTTTGAAGGCTTACTGCAAGTACTCAATCACTACACGCAAGGTGTACAAGACCAGGAAAACATAGATCCGCTTATTTTCAAAGATGGGAAGCCAGTGATCCAACTTTCAGAAGATGAAAAGACCAAAATCATCGCCTTCCTCAAGTCTTTGACTGACAATAATTTTCTTTCAAATCCAATATTCTTCAATTCTAATGATAGATAAAGCAAAATACATCCTCCTCGGCATCTTCTTATTGATTTCAAGTATCGAAACATACGCTTGTGAAGCTTGCGGCTGTGCTTTAGGTGGGTTCAATTTTGGGATTATTCCTCAAAACGAAGCGCACTTCATAGGTATCAAGTATTCACAAGCTCGTTTCTATGCAGAGATGATGCATGCTGGACAGTTTGAATACTCTAATGATCAATACCAAAGATTAGATATCATGGGAAGAATTGCGATCAGAGAGCGACTTCAGCTCAATATTGTACTTCCATACTTATACAATGATATGGTAGGAAGTCATGAAAAAGAAACCTTGAGGGGTCTTGGTGACCCTATGATGATGCTGAATTATAAGGTATTGGATCAAAAAGGAAACCCTATGGAGGCCTGGCTTCACAACTTATGGGTTGGCGGTGGTATCAAAGCACCTTTGGCAGATTTTGAATTCTCTCAAACTACCCAGTTGATCAACCCTAACTTTCAGCTAGGTAGTGGGTCTTGGGATTTCATCACTATGGGGAATTACACCACGATGAAAAACCGCTGGGGACTCAACATAGAAGGAGTGTACAAGATCAATACCGCCAATGCTATTGATTACCGATTTGGAAATCAATACAACTTACAAGGCAGTATCTTCTATAAACCAAAAGCTGAAAAAGTGCTTCCTATTCCAATGCTTGGGCTATACCATGAATCAGCTGGTACACACACCTTTGAAGGATTCTATCAAGTCAACAGTGGCGGATCTGCGACCTTTGCCCAAGCAGGAGTACAGGTTCAGTTTAGCAAGATGATGCTTCATGCCAACTACCAACTTCCCATAAGTCAAAGCTTCAACAGTGATGATCATGTTCACATAGAGTCCAAAGGGCGATTTTCTGTGAACATGATTGCATTTATAGGGAAATCAAACAAAAAGAATGTCTTCAGTTTTGATTAAGTAACATTCAAGAATCATGAATAATCAGATTTTTGATAAAATTAATTCAAACATTCAATCAATAAAATCCCGCTGCTTTCATAAAAAAGGTAGCGGGATTTGATATCCCTAAAAACAAAAAAAGTGTCAATTGGATATTAAATGATTTTCAATAATTTGATATTAGAATTTTCACTTACAGGACGGTCAAGTGAAATATTTGAAATCAAGACCCTACTTGATCACTTTATTAGAGCCAAAAAAAACCATCATGGATCCTGACATAAGAGAAGTCAATCACCCGCACCCATCACAGCCACATCCGTTTTTTTTCTTCTTCTTTTTGAGAAATGTCGCATAACCCACATAGCCTATCACGGAAACAAACAATCCAAAGACGATCAATTCTTGCCACATAACTATACCAAAGTCTGATAAGTGATCAATGCTGCCAAATAAGCAATAGCCGTCATGGCGACTGTCTGAATTACTGGCCATTTCCAGCTTTTGGTCTCCCGCTTCACCACAGCCAAAGTACTCATACACTGCATGGCAAATGCATAGAAAACCATCAATGATAGTCCAGTAGCCAAATTGAAAACTTTTTCGCCCGAATCAGGTCTAGTCTCACTTGCCAACTTTTCCCGTATCGTCAGCTCATTTTCCACATCACCTCCTATACTATATATCGTCGCCATGGTACTTACAAACACCTCTCGTGCTGCAAATGATGTAATCAAGGCAATCCCAATTTTCCAATCATATCCTAATGGTTTGATTGCTGGTTCAATGGCTTTTCCCATGATCCCCATATACGAAGCTTCTAGCTTCTTGGAAGCATACAGCTCAGCAATCTCTTGCTGTTCCTCTACTGACTCTGCACTGGCTAGCAAGTATTCTTCTTCACTATCCAAGGCCTCCATTCTACTTGAAGGGCCATAGCTGGAAAGTACCCAAAGCACAATTGAAATCATCAAAATCACCTTTCCCGCTTCAAAAACAAAAACTTTGGACTTAGAAAACATGGTCAAGCCAACTGCTTTCCACCTAGGCCATCTATATATAGGCATTTCTGCCAAAAGAAAGCTCGCTTGCTTTTGCTTAAATAACAGGTTCAGCACAAAAGCACCAGCTAAGGTGGCGATGGTGCCAAGAAGATACATCCCTAAAAGTGCAAAAGCCTGAGCATTGATCCCAAAAACAACTTCATCGGGGATTACGATTCCAATTATGATGATATATATTGGCAACCTTGCCGAGCAACTCATCCATGGTGCTACCAAAATCGTAATCAATCTTTCTTTATTATTGCTAATCGTACGGGAAGCCATCACCGCAGGAATAGCACAAGCCAAGCCCGATATCAATGGAACGACGCTTTTGCCATGCAATCCTAGAGGTTTCATAAACCTGTCCATCAAGAATACCACTCTTGATAAATATCCTGTATCTTCCAAAAAGGCCAAAAAACCAAATAATAAAGCAATTTGGGGGATAAAAATCACGATTCCTCCTATTCCAGGCACTAAACCTTCGGCTAAGAAATCAGTAAATACTCCCTCTGGAAGTGCTGCAGATATCCACGCTGATGCCAAAGCAAAACCTTCATCAATCCAATCCATCGGTACCTCTGCCCATGCGAAGACCGCCTGAAAAATCATTAAAAGAATTGCAAGAAAAAAAACATAACCAAAGACTGGATGAAGTAAAAAACGATCCAACTTCCTAGAAAATGAATTCGTCTTTTCCTTTTGTTTTACAATAGACCTTTCTAAAAGTTTTTGAATCTTACTGACTCTTAAGTTAGCCTCTTCAAGCTGAGCGACAGAACTATCTAGCCCACTAGCATCACACAGAGATTGTAACCAAACCTTATCTTCACTGCTAATTCCCTTGTCTTGATCAAAAAAAACAAGCATTTGAAAGGCTTGATAATCCGAATCAAGGTGAAACTTAGCTTTGATTTGGATTAAAATTTCCTCTGATACTACCTCACTCACCTCGATAAAAGGGGGGGTGACAGCAAATCTCTCCGCTTTCATCAAAGTTTTTACAGCTTCTAATCCCTCTACTTTACGGGCATCAGTTAGTGCTAGTGGTACACCAAGACTTTTGTATAGCTCATGTGTTTTTATGATCAAGCCCTGCTTCTCGGCTAGATCTTTCATGTTCAACACAAAAGCAACTGGAAGACCAAAGTCCATGACCTGAGTGCCCAAAAGTAAACTTCGCTCTAGATTACATGCATCTAATACTACTATCACCGCATCTATAGCTGTCTGCTTACCCGAAAGCATTTTGTAAGCAATCAACTCATCTTCTGATTTGGGATAAAGGCTGTAAGTACCAGGCAAATCTACCAATTCATATTTCCTATGGGAATCCTTCAAAAAACCAGATGCTTTATCAACTGTAAGCCCAGGGTAATTACCAATTTTTTGATTTAGTCCAGTGAGCTGATTAAAAATACTGGATTTCCCGACATTCGGATTACCTATCAAGGCGATGCTAAATATATCCTTTTTGCTTTTTATAGTTTCGTTCATTGCTTAGGCCAGAGGCATTAAGGTAGAGAATTTCCTGATAATGGGTGACTACAGCTCAATTTCTGTTTTGAAATCGCAGGCTATCTCTTCTACGATCACCAATTGTGCTTCAGCAGGTCTCATGCATACCATATTACCCTCCACTTCGAATGCCATTGCACCTCCAAATGGAGCCTTGTGACATCGTGTAATTGTCTTTCCAATACCCAAACCAATTTCTATCATGTTGATGTGAATAGCTGAATCATCAAGTTTGACAATCTTGTGGGCGATGTCTGCTGGCATTTTTGATGCATTTAAACTCATAAACCTCTCCTGTTTCTCAAAATATTATTCTGAACACAAAAATGAAAAGTAATTCTGTATATAGCAATTTTATTTAGATCAATTTAAAATAGAAGAATCTCTATCTCAAAAGTTCCAAGCCTATTTCTCTCTAAAATATTTTTGAAAATCATTACATTTAGATGTTATTGGCATTTAAATTTTAATGTAAATCCGGAGAGATACTAATATTCAAGTCATATTGGGGGTTTTCATGATCCAGGTATTAGTTGAAACAAATCCCGAAGTATTCTATTATTGGAATGAATTACTTCTTCTTGTATAAAAACGGCTGTGCATTTATTTTTTTTTTTTACCGAAAAACTACATTCAGAAAAATGATATACTATGGCTCAAAATTCATTTAACCCATTTGCTTGGGTAGAAATCTATGTAGAAGATATGAGCAGGGCTCAAAAATTCTATGAAACAGTATTGGGGATCAAATTAACTCCTATGGAAAGTCCTGGAGACTTTGGTGACCTTGAAATGCTCTGCTTCCCTTGGGCAGAAGGTGAATTAAACATCAGTGGAGCCCTTTGCAAAACCAGTGATTTCAAACCTGGCACTGGTGGGACTTTAGTTTACTTCACCTCTAAAGATTGTACTACTGAACTATCCAAAGTAGAAGCTGCCGGAGGAAAGATCATACAAGACAAATTTTCAATCAGTGAACATGGATTTGTGGCCTTGGCCATGGACACCGAAGGCAATACTATAGGTTTCCATTCAAATCAATAGATCATTCAATATACTAAACAGGCTCAAGTTGAAATCATCAAGCTGCATAGCATGCAGGTTAATGATTACTTGAGCCTGTTTCTCTTTTTTTTAACATTCACCATTGGATCAGCGAAGTTCCTGACAAGTGGTTATAGTCAAATAAGCATTCTCATTTTCACACGGAGGAAGAATTTCAAACAAACTAAACAATAAATCTGGATCAACAAACAAGAGTAAAATATCTTCCATAACTTATTCATAAAACCTTTAATTCTGAATTTAAAAGCCCTCTGTATGGTATGATAACTGATACTTTTGCGCGTATTTACTTGCGCTGAGAATCCAGCCCTTAACACTGGAATCAAAGTATTGTTAATTTTGTAAGCTTCTCCATCGCTTATAAAACATTTGCAGCATTTCTTTTACTTGCTCTTTGGTGTAGGTATTAGAATGATCAAGAGCTACCGTTATGACATGCTTTTGTTCTACTACAACTAGCGCCGACTCTTTTCTAGTTTTGTTTTCATTGATCACTGCAAATTCTCCAAGTCCAGAGATTTGATCATCAGCAGGAGCTGTTTTAAACTCTTCAATCACCCTATTGCCAACCAAATCAAAAGTGCTTGGGTTTGCTAACAAGCTTACCATAATAGCGAGTTGTTTTCCGTCTTTTCCTACCGCCAAAACACAAGATGACTCTGGCATGACATTGAAAGCAGAAACATCTCCAGTCTGATAATCATCTGAAATCTTGAAAATCTCTCTAAAATCTGATTCTTTGATTCCTTTACAAGCATTAAAATTCCTTGGATTGGATGTTTTAGAGACTTGAGTATCTTCTTGTTCTTGATCTTCACTTTGATTTTGTCCACAGGCTATTAAGCCAAGTAAGATCATATTTAGAAATAATGGTAAAATGACTTTTTTCATGATTGTGATTATAAAAGTTTAAATGATGTTGACAATAAAACTGGCAGGCTGAGAATTCCCTTTTTGACCTGGCACTTGGACTTGAACATTGATTTCATAGGATGTCTTTGGGATTCTTCCTACTTGCCGTCTTATGAACCCTTGCTTTTCTACTTTTCCTACAGGCTGTGAAAGACCTCCTGATTTTTCACCTTGGTTTGGAATTGTCTTTCCAGATCCAGCTTTGGGAGGTATTGGGAGAGTGCCTGTCTGTGCATCTGGATCCTCGATTCTCCCTACTTGCCTTCTTATGAATCCTTGTTTTTCCCAAGTATTGATCATACTTTCCTCCAAGCCATTGTTGAATAGGACAAGATTATTTGATTTGGTGGAAATTCTTGCTGGCAAAGCTTCTGATTTGTATATAGTTTTTCCTTTTTCACTAATCGTATAGACAATCTTGACATCCATATCTCTTCCAGACCTTTTACCGAGCATACTTTCACTCATGGACAATTGGGGTATTTCCTCGGCGATTTGCTTCAGGATTTGCTCATAGTCTCCATCTTTGGAGGATACTTGAATTTTCTGATTAGTCGGCACAAATGTGGCTTCTTGAGCATACACAGTAACTGTCCAAAACATGAGGAGTAAGTAAATTAGATTTTTCATTTTAAATAAAATTTGAAGGTTGATGATGATTTTAAGCGGGCTTTGTGAATTCTGATTTCCGAAACATACCTGAATCCCTTGATGCATGAACTATCTTCTATTGTCTCCATATACAGCCTTGGAAAGTCTTTCTTCATAATTTGGAATGATAGAGAGGTTGATGATATCCACTCTTCTATTTTGAGACCTGCCTTCTGCTGTGTCATTGTCATACAGCGGATAGTTCATCCCAAATCCTATGGATGCCAGCTGATTGGTATGTACTCCAAAGACCTTGATGAGGGTATTTCTTACAGCACTTGCACGCTGCTCAGATAGCAGCCTGTTGGATTCTCTATTGCCTACATTGTCTGTATGACCTGCGATGGAAAAGCTTCCTCCATCAGCTTTCATAAATTCAGCTATTTGATGGAGACTTGGATAGGATTCAGGCCTGATTTCTGAGCTTCCACTTTCAAAATAAATGCCTGTCGCTTCTAGAATTCCACTTCCAGCAAGTTGAGATTTGATTACTGGAGGCTCATCTCCCATTCTGATATTTGAAATGTAGAAAAACTCCCCTTCATTGGCATTGTCAGCATAAAACTTCAAGGATCGAAATGGTATAGCTTCAGGATGGGATTGGACGATGTCAAATACTTTTTCTTCATTGAGGTAAAATCGAATTCTTCGCTTTTGCTTCCAAAGAGACACCCTTATCTTATCGCCTCTTTGTAGATTCTCTTTGCTCAATAGTGGTATGGGATTTTTTGTCAATTCGTTGTACTCACTTTGCTTCCACACCTTGTGCATATACTTTTCATTCTTACTTATCCCTAGGAATATCCAATGATTTCCACTTCGCCAATTTCCAAGCTGCATACTGGCATCGGCTAGGTCATTGAGCACTACGCCGATGAATCGAGTATTTGGTGCAAACTTTTGCGGGTCAACATCGAGTACCAAATCAAACTCAAGGGTGAAGTTTTCTGGTATTTCTCCTAAATCCAAAGGAGTGAACCCATTTTGACCCTTAGCTAGCTTGACCCATCGGTTTGGGTAATTATTGAGCTCCACTACTTCCAGGCTACTGGAAGTATTCCATCCATCTGGCAGGTCTCCCAATGGAGTAGTAGCAAAGTCCTCAGCAAACAAAATCTTACTCCCAAGAATGAAGTCATAATTAGAATATGACTTCAAATCTTTGCTTTGATTGCTTGAAACTTGTTGCTGTGGTTCGATTTTATCCTCATGGGATAATGGAAGGTCGTTCCAAGAGTCATCTTTTGATTTGTCCTCTTCTTGTTGGGCTTTGTCCTTTTTTTTGGGAAATTTTATCTTGGTATTGAATACTTTTTCCTCAAGGTTGTCCAGTGCCCTTTCTGAGGCACGATCTGCCCTTCTATTGATTTTCTCTTTGATATCTTGAGCCTTCACGTGGAAGTTCAGACTTATCAGTAAGAGGGTGAAAATGGTTTTTTGAAAAATGTTTTTCATGATTACTAATTTTAGTCATTACATTAGTATTCAAAACCTCTAAGGCATTAACATCATTTTGAAAAAATCATGATTGATACACAAATCATTTTAGGCTTTCAAAGCGATAATGATATTTTTTACAAATCATTTTATCGTGAACATCGTGAAGATTTTGTTCGATATTTAATCAAAGTTGGACTCAACAAAGAGCAAGCTATCGAGGTTTTTCATGAGAGTATTTTGGTACTGAGAAAAAAAGCCAAATCTAAAACACTTGAAAATGTATCGGTTAGTTTCAAGACATATTTTTATGCCATTGGAAAATACAAAGCTTATGACCTTTTCAAAGCTCAAAGAAAAGAAATCCTGATAATACAGGAAGATATCAAAGATGTCGCATATCCTCTCATTGAAGATGAAGACCAGACAGAATTGATACAAGCCATTAAGGTAAAATTTAAAGAACTTGGTAATTCTTGCCGTAAACTGTTAACATCCTTTTATCTTGAGGGACTAAGTATAAAAGAAATCACCCAAAGGGAACATTACGAGAACGAAAATACCGTCAGGGCTCAAAAAAGCCGCTGTCTAAAGCAACTCAAAACATTGGTTTTAAATGGAAAAGAAAGATAAAGAAAAGCTCATTGAGAAATTTTTCGATGGCACAATCAGCTCCGAAGAAGAGCAAGAGCTAAAAAAACTTATCAAAGAAGATGCTTCAGTAAAAGAGGCCATACAATTTCAGGCAGCGCTGAAAAAAACGATGCATGAAGAGGATGATATGGCATGGAGAAAGAAATTCACCGAATACGAAAAAGAATTCAGCACTGTAAAGAGGAAAGAGTTCCCTTTGATAAAGTATGCTGCAATTGTGGGATTTTTGGTGGGGCTTTTGATCTCTATACTTTGGGTAATATATCGAGATAATTCGACCATGAAACTCTACCAAGCTTTCTATACGCCAGCTGAAAACATCAGCTACCCACTTACCAGGGGGGATCAAGATGAGCTTGTCAATTTGGCTTTTTCAACTTATGAAGAAGGTGATTATGAAGGAGCCATTCCATATTTGAAGCAATTGCAAGCAGAAACAGGTTCCATAGACCTTAGCCTGTACATAGGCTCGGCACATTTGGCATTGAATCAAACTTCTGAAGCGATTTACAACCTCAATCCTCAGGCTGAGGTATCATATGACTTCAAGTACCGTTTTCAATGGTATTTGGCTTTGGCCTACTTACAAGCTGACAACGCTAGCGAAGCCCGGAAGGTGTTGGAAAATATCGTAGAAAATGGAGACTATAAAGTAAGCGCTGCTGAATCTTTACTTGCCAAACTTCCTTAGAGCAAGATAGAGCAATAGAGGTAGCCCAATCAAAATCAACCACCAGTAGGACACCTGATCAGTCTCCAGTAATTCATCACCTACCAAAACAAGACCTGCCCAATAAAAAGGGTGCTTGAATACCTCATCTTCTGTAAGCTGAATGTATTGGATTTTGGCTTTTCTGAGGGCTGTGGAGCTATCCATGCCTTGTAGTAAATTCTTATAAAACAACTCCATAATCAATGCTGATTGTTTGTCTGGTATATCCCATAGACTGATCACTAATGCCTTCACTCCTGCAAAATGAAAGGCCCTTCCTAAACTTAACAAGCCCGCTCCTTCATCGACATTAACAATCCCAGAACTACAGGCACTTAATACGCCCAAAGACGAATCAATACTCCAATCGTAGATTTCGTTCACGGTGAGATAGTCCTCTAGGTTCTCTCCAAAAATCATGGCGTTGAACCCTGGATTTGATGACTCTGTGTGTCCATGAGCTGCTAAATGAAATACCGAAGCCTTGGCAGCCTCAGCCTTGAACAAATCCTTATTTACTTCCCTTCCTACAAAACTTTTGCCTTGTGTGATTTGTCCAATTTTCACAATTTCATCTTTTGCATATTTTAATTTTTTAGATTCATACACTGGTGCAAAACCTGTCCAAAATGTTGATTTCTTCTTACTCGCTAGAGTTCCTCTTCTGAACCTGTCCATCAAGCTGACGTCATACACAATCTCTACAGCATGAATCAAGAAATTATTCCCGAAATTGAACGCTTCCAATGGCATAAAAGAAAGCCATGAGTCTGGCACATAGATAATCTTTTCAAAATTTGTAAAATCCTTATCAAATAAATCATTCCATTGGGGCATAGAAGAGATGGGAAGTTTACCCGTGCTAGGTCTGGATACTTTCTTCCATTGATCAATTTGATCAATGGAAAGCTTTTTGTGTCCCAGCTCAATTTTGCTTTGATCCAAAAAGATTGAATACAAGTCTTGATCTAGGATAAAAGTCTCGACCCAAAGCTCTCTTTTCGGGATGTTGCTTAGGACCTGCTTCAGGGAATGGGCAGGAGAAGCAAAATGGGCATAAAAATTCATTTCTGAAGCAAGTCTCAATTGATCTCTGATTTTCAACAACTCTTCCTCAATCTCTTGTTCTTCCCTGTACAGTTCCATGACTTCTTGACTTTTTATGATATTTTGAGCAGCCTGGTGTGAATGTATCATGAAGGATACTTCTGCATATCTTTCTGACAAAATTGCTTCACTTCTCAGCAGCTCAGAGGCACTTTTTTCAGCATTTGAATGAATCCTTTTGGGTATGTTTCCTAGGCTCTTATTGAAACTTATCAAATTAAAAATTAGCAAGTTCAAAGAATCCCCAGGTAAATCACGACTCAAAGAAAAACCTAACTCAAGGGAATTTTTCACGACTTTTTTCAGCTCAGGAAGCTGCAATGCTGTGTTTTGGACATGATGCTGGAAATTGAGGTATTCATAAAGCTTTTTTTGGAGACTTGCCAAGTGTTGTAAAGCCTCTTCCCTATCGCTACTATTATTTAGGATGAGGAGCGTTTTCAAATTCAAGGCTTGCAAATGATGCATCATCATAGCCCCTGGAAGATCCAAAAATCTATTCAGTCTGTACTTAAATAGTTCGTCATTTTCATACGCACCACTACGAAACGTTATTTCCAAACCTTTTAATTCGTGAAGTTGTATGTGATAGTTTGCTTCTTGGAATTTCAATTGGATGATATCACCCCACATTTCCCATTGCTTGAGGGCGGTTTTCCAATCTGATTCTTCTATTGCGACTTGAATCAATCCCGGGTAGGACTCTAATAGAAATACATCCCTTTCTATTTCTTGGGCCAATTTTATCGCCTCGGTATAGTAAGCTTTACTTTCAGTAAAATTCCCAGCGTTTAAATGAATCTTACCTAATAGATTATTGGTCAAAGATCTTTGCCTTCTCAGATCAACTTTACTTGATTTTTCTATTCGTTTGAAAATTTCCAATGCCTCTATGGCTTTAGATATACCCAAACTGACTTGTTGTTTGGCATTGTACACTTCTGCATTAATCAATAGTGCCTTGGCATATTCAAATCCAGAAGATGGATCAATTTGGTTGGCATATTGGACAGACAGCTTTGCATATTTTTCAGCTTTCAACAAATCTCCCAACTTGATATAGCACCTAGACAATGCCGCATAGTCTTCCGAAACTATACCAAAATTGCCTTTTCCTCCCTTACTGTCATATGCCAGTGCTTTGTAGTAGAACGGTATTCCTTTGGCACTATT
Organism: Belliella kenyensis; assembly: GCF_022549675.1. Classification (GTDB taxonomy): domain Bacteria; phylum Bacteroidota; class Bacteroidia; order Cytophagales; family Cyclobacteriaceae; genus Belliella; species Belliella kenyensis. The sequence goes on from NZ_JAKZGR010000008.1 coordinate 122,725, forward strand.
CCCATATCGATCATCGTAAATCAAACCAATATTATATGCATTTGCCCCCAAAGTACCCAAGGGAGGGTTTTCCAGAGTTTCAAGCACTTCGATGGAAGCTTCGTATTTTTTGGCTGCATTTGCAAACTGCTCCTTGGCATCCCAAAGCACACCTTGCATGGTCAGGTTATTGACCAAATAAAGTTTATACCCTGATGATTCAAATATCCTACCAGCAGTCTCTAGGTAATGCAGTGCTGAATCGTATTGATTATGATCATAAAATGTGCGCCCTAGCTTGTCAGTAGCTAAACCGATCCATTCGGGACTACTAGGGCTGGCTTGTTTGATCATTTTTAATTTTTTCCTTAGCGTGTCAATTTCATATTTTCCAATTTTGGCTCCCTGGTTTAGGTAATCTAAATAATCGACCACTGAATTTCTCCAATCATTTTTTGGAAACTGCTGTAAATCTTCAGATTTCAGCAAAGCAATAATTTCCTCAGACCATTTATTCTTTTTCTCTAAATGGCATGTAGCCAAAAACAAAAACAAATCGGAATGGTCTTGAGCCTGTAACTTCTTAGGTAACTTAGAAGACCAATATTCATAATGTGGCTTAAGGATACTGTCAGGAATTGATTTTGAACCTAAATAAACCCTGTCTTGATAATATTTCTCAAGGACAAATGTGTCCTGTATACGAGGAGTTACAACTGCAAAAATGAAATTGATCAACAAAAGTATATTTGGCATAATAAACTAGTCAATAACATAATTTGTTATAAATATAAAATTTTTAACATTTATTCTAGTGAAAAATTAAAAATATGTACAAACCCTAATGCCAGATCAAAGATACCAAAGAGATACTTTCTGTATTGATCGATGATATTATTTGGACGGAGAATGAAGCGATTCGCAAGATTGATGCTTTATCTCATTGATCAAGCTTGTATACTACACCAGCTTTCATTACAAATGCTACTTCCTTCATGGCATGAATGTCAGATTCAGGATCTCCATTGACTGCAATGATATCAGCGTACATATTTTTTTCAATGACACCTAATTTATCTTGCATTCCTAGAAGTTCAGCAGCCCTCAAAGTTGCGGTTTGGATAGCTTCAAGATTAGGCATCCCTTCTTCAGTCATGTATATGAATTCTCGGTAGTTTTCGCCATGAGGAAATACTCCAGCATCTGTACCAAATGCTATCTTCACACCTCTTTTGTATGCTTTTCCAAAAGTACTCTGAATCAACGGTCCTATAGTCTCAGCTTTTGTTTTGACAGCTGCTGGATAGTAGCCAGGAATCCTAGCATAGTCTGCTACAGATTTTCCAGCAGTGATGGTGGGAACATACCAAGTGCCTGCCTTGATCATCATGTCCATGGTCTCCTCAGACATATAAGTGCCATGCTCTATGGAATGAATTCCTCCCTTGACTGCACGCTTCATACCTTCATCCCCATGAGCATGCGCGGCTACATGTATACCAAAGTCAGTGGCCGTCTCAATGACAGCGTTGATTTCATCTTGTTGAAATTGAGGTGCATTTCCATCTTTGGCGACACTGAGCACTCCTCCAGTAGCTGTGATTTTGATGACATCAGCCCCATTTTTCACTTGTTGCCTTACTGCTTTTCTTGCATCAGCTACTCCATTGATCACCCCTACTTCAGGCCCTGGATCCCCCATCAAGTCTCTCCGCATACCATTGGTAGGATCTGCATGACCGCCTGTGGGTGCTATAGACTTTCCAGAAGTGATCACTCTTGGCCCCTCTACTTTACCTGCATTGATGGCATTGCGCAAAGAAATATTTACTCCTGAGCCACCCAAATCACGCACAGTTGTAAATCCAGCCATCAAGGTAGTCTTTGCAAATACCATGGCGTTGAAAGCTATATCAGCGTCATTGTCAACAAACTTATCCAAATAGCGTTTTGGACTGGTTTCATTTTCCAAATGTACATGCATATCCATCAAGCCTGGCATGACTGTCTTGTCTTTGAGGTCAATCAAGTCATCACCTTGATTCGGATCCAAATAGCCGCTTTCCACAGCGATGATCTTGTCTTCCTCGATGATGATAGTCATCTCAGAAAGTGTTTTTTTATTTTTCACATCTATCATTTTACCTGCGTGGATGTAGGACTTCTGGGCATGACATAGAGGTGAGCATAGCATGAGGACAAGCAAAGTAGGTATCGTTCTTTTCATATTGACTATCTGGTGATGGTTGACTCTCCAAGCTACAAAAATTCTAGTAAAAGTAAACTTAAGGCATGTACTGTTTTTTCTCGAATATCCGATCAATCATCAAGTCATTAACAATTTCTTCTTATTAAATGTATTTATTACACTTATTTTTTATATCTTGCCTGTTGATAACTTAAACCCTAAACATGGCTCATGGAGCTGATGAGAACCTTATGAGAAAATTTATAAAAACCCTCAGTATTTTGACATTGTCAATGGCATCTGTGGCTTCGGTCGTAGCTCAAGATGATCTGTACAGATTCAAATCCAATGGTAATCCCATTATAAAGCACAAATTCACAGCAGATCCAGCTGCGATCATCAAAAATGATACCTTGTGGCTCTACACTGGTCATGACTATGAAGGAAATCAGACCAATTATAAGATGAAAGATTGGCTGGTGTTTTCTACTACTGATATGGAGAATTGGACAGAATATCCAGTCCCTTTAAAAATCACTGATTTTGCTTGGGCAAAAAGTGGGGATGCTTTTGCTGGGCATGTACAAGAAAGAAACGGAAAGTACTATTACTACATCAGTACCAACTGGACTGGAATTGGTGTGGCTGTGGCTGATAATCCCGCAGGACCGTTCAAGGATGCCTTGGGCAAACCACTACTTACCAATGAAGATTGTTTTGCTTCTACACACTCATGGGCCTGTATAGATCCTGCCACTTTCATCGATGATGATGGACAAGCATGGATCTTTTGGGGAAATAGAGAATGCTACTATGCCAAATTGAATGACGATATGATTTCAATAGATGGAGAAATCAAGCAAATGAAATTTGATGGGTTCTCCTTTACAGAAGCTCCTTGGATTCACAAAAAAGACAACAAATATTACCTAACTTATGCTACCGAATTTCCTGAAAAAATCGCTTATGCCATGGCTGACAACATCGAAGGGCCTTACGAATACAAAGGTATTCTAAATGAAATTGCGGGTAACAGCAACACCAATCACCAAGGTATCATAGCGTACAAGGGAGAATGGTATTTTCTGTATCATAATGGTGGCATCAATACCGACGGAGGTAGCTATAGCCGATCTGTGTGTATTGACAAACTACATTACAATGAAGATGGTACACTCAAGCGTATCGTCATGACTACAGAAGGTGTAGAGGCTGTTCATTAAGCGTGAGTGAACAAAAGAAAAAATAGGAATTGGGTTAGTATAAGGATCACTAACCCAATTTTTTTTTGTTTTGTACCGATGGAGCAAGATCAATTCGGATACTTATTGCCCTTGACCGAGGGAGTACTTGCGTTCTCCATCAAACTCATAGAGGTTTTCAGTCTTTATGGTGTCAATGTTCTCCTTTATCGCTTGGTATAACAAATCGCAGATTTCTTGCTTTGTCATCTCCGCATTTTCCGATTTTTTGAATCTGCATCTCCAATGATCTGTGCAGAAAGTCTCGCTAAATCCTTCCGGCCACACCTTTATCCCTCGATTGGTAATCATACTGAGCTTGATATTATTTTTTTCCAATTTCTGCATCAATCGCCCAATCTCTTCTGAATCTGTACCACTCCAATGTACAAAAATGTCAACCCCTACTAGTTTTTTATCCGCAGCAGGTTTCCTATTATATTTGGGCAAGTTAATAGCTGAGTTGTTTGCATAAGAGACCGCTTTCAATTTGGAAGGTTTTTTACCCAAGTTTGCAATAACAGCTTGCGCAAACTCTTGTGTGCCCACTTTTTTAGTGCTACTATCGGTTTTATAAATATCTGCCGTATGAATACCTTCTTCCAAGGTTTTCAACCATGCATTGTGGATTTTTTCGGCGATAGCTATCTGTCCGATATGATTCAGCATCATCACTGCCCCTTGTAAAAGTCCAGAAGGATTGGCCACATTTTGACCGGCAATCATCGGAGCAGAGCCATGAATGGCCTCAAACATGGCACATTCTTCTCCAATATTAGCAGAACCAGCCAGCCCCACAGACCCTGTAATCTGAGCGGCGACATCACTAAGTACATCTCCGTAGAGATTTGGCATGACAATTACATCAAAATCCTCGGGTGTATCAGCCAATTTTGCAGCTCCTATGTCGATAATCCAATGCTCATTCTTGATTGTAGGATATTCCTTGGCAATTTCATTGAACACCTGATGAAACAAGCCGTCAGTTTGTTTCATGATGTTGTCTTTGGTAAAGCAAGTTACCTTCTTTCGATTGTACTGCTTTGCATACTCAAAGGCATATCTTACAATCTTTTCACAACCAGGTCGGCTGATTAGCTTCAGACACTGAACCACTTCGTCTGTTTGCTGATGCTCTATGCCTGCATACAAATCCTCCTCATTCTCTCTTATGATAACGACATCCATCACCGGATGCTTGGTCGCTACAAAAGGATGTAGGCTCATGCAAGGTCTTACATTGGAATACAAGCCAAGAAATTTACGGGTAGTGACATTCAGGCTTTTGTAGCCCCCCCCTTGCGTAGTTGTTATTGGAGCTTTGAGAAAAATCTTATTTCTTCTAATAATGTCCCATGATTCAGCAGAAATTCCCGCAGTATTTCCTGCCAAGTAAACTTTCTCCCCCACTTCTATCTCCTCCGTTTCTATTTCAGCCCCAGAGGCCATCAGAATTTTCAAGGTCGCATCCATTATTTCTGGACCTATTCCATCTCCTTTTGCAATGGTTATTTTTCGCATAGTATCTTAGTAGTTGATTGTAAGGCAAAAGTAAATCCGATAATTCATATATTTTTATTTATATTTATTATCTGATTGATAAACATTTTTTATAAGTAAAAATCCTACACATAAAAGTTGGTTGATAATTCACAAATATGGATATACGGAACTTTGCCAATAACCTTACAAAATCCCGATTTATCTGACTTCCGATATTAATTGATATTGGATACTTATGGATATTGACCATTAACAACCGATTGAGCCAATGGATTGAAGTTGCTAGCAAAAAAGCGTATAACAGAATTCACAAAAACATAATACATGGTATTTGATTTTGAAAAAGTATTTTTAATTAAATTTCTTAGAAAATTCTCTATCAAAATCCAATTTGTATGATCAAACAACTACTTGTAATTGTATTTTTATTTACGTTCCAAAGCCTTCAGGGGCAAGAAATCAAAGAAAAGAGTAATTTAGGTTTTTTGATTTCAGGGGCTTTGGAGTTTGGCGGTGAACCAGTAGCATCTATCTCATTCACCAATGGTGATGTGATTGATATGCATGCTGGCCAAGGAGGGACAATCTCTGTAGGTCTTGAGTATAAAATACCAAAAGCCGAGCAACTCAGATTGAGAGGTTTGATTGGGTTCAAGTATTTGACTACACCAGCTGAAAATGTTCATATCAGGCTGACTAGAGTCCCTATAGTATTCACTGGCAACTACGTGATCAAAGACGCTTGGCGATTTGGAATGGGTATATCTACCCATCAAGCTGTGAAATTCAACGCTGGGGGATTAGGATCAAACTTTAAGCTTGACTCTACTGCAGGTCCAGTGTTTGAATTTGGTTATAAATGGGTAGCTTTGTCATATACTTTGATGCAATACTCAAATGAGTTCAATCAATATTATTCTGCAAATGCCTTTGGGATTACGCTATCTCATGTGTTTTCATTCAATAGATAAAACCTTCTCATAAAAAACTGACGATGAAATACCTTAAATCAATTTTATTGCTGCTGTTGACCCTAATCTACGGATGTAATACTGACAATTTCGAGGATGAATGGATCAACGAGGAGCCTAATAAAATTGATTTAAAGGTAAACGACATAGCACCCGTTCATCTGATAAGGAATCTGACAGCTACACTTTGTTGTGAGGATCAAATCACGGTGAGCTTTGATCATTGGGTGAAAAATCCTAACAATCTGATGTCAGGTGGATCTGCTTTTAATCTCATGATTGATAGACAAGGGAATTTATTGAGTTTATGGTATAAAGACTACATCCATCCCAACAATGAGTATCGCAGTGCAGACTTCACACCAGTGACTTCACTTAAAATTGAAGACTTTGAATTCGTAGAAGATCAAATCCTGAAGCTAAAGGTTATCGGTCAAATCTTTCAAAGAACTACCAACTTTTATGAAGAACCAGTACCTACTGATATTGAAGCAGATATTGAAATCAAAAGTTTCTCTAAATGTACTTGCAATTCAGGCAATAATAGCGTTTCTAACATAGACAATATGATATTTCTTCCTGCAGTCAGAAGCCAACAAGGAGAAGTCATAACTTATTCTATCTTTTCAAATAGTGGCTATTATCTGGAGTTTGCTAATTTCAAAAATTTCATCTCTAATATGCCTGTAGGTGTATATGTATTTGATGAAGATTCAGCATCTCCACGCATAGATTTTATGAAATTTATTGGGGTACCCAAATTCTTTCACAGCTCCATTATCCCTGTTGAATGGCTTCAATATGAAACCTCAGGTAGTTTTGAAATTACAAAAAGCCAAACCTCCACACTCGTGAAGTTTGATCTCATAGCTACAGAAAATGGTGAGGTAGTATATGAGCTCAAAAATGCCCTATTCGAGACAAGCTGGTAAGCAGCACTTTAAAGGAAAATATTTTTATTAAGTTAACACCACAGACTTTTTAATATTTCTTAAAATTTCAGGTAAAAATACCCTGATCAGGGTATTGCACGACTAGTGATTTTTTTCAAAATTACAGAATCAAATATTATTAGTCAAAGAATGACAAGTAGTGTCAGTAGATTAGTTTTTTGAAAGACAGATTCTTAGCTTGTTGAAAAATTATAGCCTATGCGATTCAGGATACACATCAGTAAGATTGGTAACGAGAGTTTTTTACCTATCAATTACCAATACGAACTCTCTTCTGCAATATATAAGACGATTGATCGTGCGGACAGTGACTTCAGTAGATTCTTACATGAGGAGGGTTACTTAGCATATGGCAATAAGTTTCGCTTGTTTACTTTTTCCAGGATATTCTTTGAGAGATCGAAAGTTATTAAGGATGCAGGTCGAATCCATCATCAAGGTCAATCGGCCAATTTTGAGATTAGCTTTTTGATTGATAGAGCAGCAGAAGGTTTTATCAAGGGATTATTTATAGATCAAGATCTTGTCATAGGAGATAAGATAAGCAAAGTCACCTATGAAATCAACAGCATAGAAGCCATCCAAGCACCAGTTATCTCTGAGGTCATGCAATACAGGTGTTTATCCCCTATTTTCATCCGAAGAAAAAGGAAAGATGGTGGTGAAGACTATCTGCACCCAGAAGATCCTGATTATGGCATATTGCTAATTCAAAATTTACTATCCAAATCAAAGGCATTTGAGATAGCTAATAGCCAAGATAATGAAGGGTTTATTGATTCAATACCTAATTTTTCTTTTAAGCCATTGGGGAAGATTTATAAAAACGGCGTCAAGATCAAACAGCTAACGGCACAGGCTACCATGCTGATCGGGTATATGTATGAATTTGAATTCCGCGCACCAAAAGAACTACAAGAGTTAGGCTACTATGCTGGCTTTGGTCACTTGGGTAGTCAGGGTTTTGGATGTGTGGAGGTAAAAAGTTAAATATTGATCGTAAACAGGGGGAAATGCAAAGAACTATACAAATCAATAATCAATCATTCGAAACCTTCTTTTTGAAGATTTTACCTATATTTTCTTGGAGGTCGATTTTGAGTTTTTCAATTCTGTCTTTCATCAGGAGATCAATTTCCAATGACCTCTCCATAGAAATATCTCCATTCGGCAGGTTACGATCATCAAAGCAATTTGGGGTGTGTTTTTTGGACATAGTTGATATCAAGCGAGTTGAAAAGCGTCTTTATACGCAACATATAATTGCTCCATTCCTTTTTATCACCTCATATTTATTTTACAGAGGAAACTTGAAGAAAAAAACAAAACAGTTATCGTGGTATTACTTTTCAGCTTTTTGTAAGCGAATAGCTTCCTCCAAAAGTTTATCCGCTTCTTCCCGACTTAAGCGTGCAGCTTTTGACTTCAACATATTCCATACATTTTCCTTTTCTTCCTTTGTATGGGCATTGGCAAAAGGATTAGGACTGAATATAGCTTTTGATTCCATAGATCAAATATATAAAAAATCTGGAGATTTCAACCTTTGCAATAATAGGATTCAATTTCATTTTCATCAGCAACCTTTACCTGTATTACCTGCCGTTTCATTTCTACAATTCGAGAAGCAATTAACAGGATTCTCTTGCTACTACTATAACCACATGCAAGATTATAGAACTCCTTCAAGGGGAAACCTGGAATATTGTATAATTTGTGATTTTCATTTGCCAGAACAGACAAAATTTCCTTTTGCGAGATTCCATCAGGATAATCTCCATTTACAAAGCTTAGTTCAGAAAAATCTATGTCCATATTCCTTTGGTCTTTATTTAATGGAAAAAATGGAAGAAAACATATTCCTCCAGGAAATCCAAGATGGTGCGATTAAGGTTAGTTGTTTATTCATAGTTTCAATTCCTTTCTTGGAAATCTCAAATTTAAGAAATAATTTTATTTAGTTATTTAATCATATGGAAATATTAAGAAATTATTCTGGAAATGCAATGCTAAACAATGCTTTAATGACCATTGAAGCATTGGGTAATTTAAAAAGTGTCACAGAAGTTACAACTGATTTACTTTTAAGGCTATATAACGAGAAGGGATTATTGTTGCTTAATAAAAGGTTAAAGAACTACACTATGTTATTCACAAAAAATGGCCCCCTTCACAATGATAAAACAAATGGAGTAAATGTTTATAATAGCTTATTTCAAACCATAATTGAATCTTTTGAAAATGAAGGTGAAAGCATTTGTGAAATTTCAGGTTTAAGATTCAACACTCCTTTTGAAAGTATTTATGCAAAGGCATTAAAGAAAGTTGGCTTTACAGAGAAGGAAATCATAAAAAAGGACACAACTATCAATCGTGGGTGGTTTCCACTTATTGGTGGACTAGGATCAGATGCTCAGGCATTACCTCAAGCTAAATTTGCAATTGAAATTCACCCAATTTGCGTTGCAATTTTGCAGTTTTTACCTCTATCATCTTTGATTTATAAAGGAGGAATTTTGTTAGTTGACTCTTCCAATTTTGAATTTACTAGGAATTTTATTGCTAGTAATGTAAAAGAAGTAGAAAAACGTATTCAAATAACAAGCTCAAAAGATCCTGTCGAAAATATAAAGGAGTTTGCAAAAGGGAATTACTTATTAAAAGCAATGAAAATTTTGGAGGATAAGGAAATAGAAGATGAATATTCAGATCTGAATCTTTGGAGTTTTTCCAATTCTGGCACAGGTGCAAGTTGTGAGATTGAGAGAGTGCCTAATAATTTGATTAAAAAACTTATCAGACTAAGGCAAAACTCTCAAATAACTAATGAATTGATTAATATTCTAAACAAAGACAGTCATAGATTTATTGAAGATCTGGAAAACAATCAAGATTGGTATTTACTCTACCCTTCTGTGTTTGGCACAGGAAAAAATAAAGGAGATTATGAGGGTGTTTCGGTTGCTTTTATGGAGGCATATCACAAAGAAATCCAAAGCCCACAAAAGACCCAATATGCTAGGTATCTAGCATATTTAATTCAAAAATATAAGTCTGACTCTTTTGCTAAATATATAGGAAAGCGAGATGCATGGCGTGAAAAGGAATTTTCAAATGATCTTTATGCGGTTTTGGTAAAAGCTACTGAGAATGGAGAGTGGAGCTTATTACATCATATTGATATTCTTGATGATCCGATGCAAGTTCCAATAAGAAACACATTTTACAACATTTTAAAAATTGTCCATTTTTATCATTACAAGAACACATTCAGTTACCAATTGCCGGAACTGAGTTACAAAGGCTCAAATACACTCAATGTTTGCAATTGGTTGATAGCTTTCATCCAACAGGATAAAAGACATGAGACTATTAAAAAAGATTTGCTAAGCTCACAAAAATACCTTTCTGTCAATTATGATAATGTTTTTTATAGAGCAATTAATAAAGAGGCCCTAGACTTGGAAAGTATTTTATTTGCCCTTTACGATAAATACTATCGTAGCATTAGAAATGGTTTGAATAGTCTTTTAAGGATTTTCTTTAGTCAACCCAATCAAGATTATTTTGAAATTAAAGACATAGAAAAATCAAAATATTGGCAAATAGATGATCAGTGTTCTCAATATTTTGACCAATTGCAAGAATTTGCCAATGACTACCAAGCATATTATTATGAAAAGTATGAAAATAAGGAGATAAGTTCTAAACCTATCCTGAAATTCCAAAATCTTGTAAACACAATACCAAATGAAAGCTCAAAATTCCTGATTTGGTTTCATGAAGCTATTGAAAACACCAATAAGTTTTTAAAAGTGGACAATAAAAATATCTCTGAAAAATGGGCAGATTCGCTTCTTTATGCACCTAATGGAGAGTACGTACTTTCATTTTCAAAGTTTGCAATCAAGTTTTCATTAATAAAACAGTCACATAAATCTTTACACAATAATCACAATAATTTAACTAACTAATAAATTCTTATTTTATGGCAACATTAAAAAACATAACCGGAGCAATATTGATTGATGCCACTGCTGCATTCTTAAATGGAGCTGGTTTAGGATCAGGTGAGGACAAAAACAAAGTTATTCCTAAAACCTTCAGAGAAAAGGTAAATGGAAGAGCCGAAGAAGTCCCATATGTATCAGCTCAATCTTGGAGAAGGTGGCTAAGAGACACTACAAACGAAGAGAATAATTGGAATCCTAGTGAATTGAGGGCAATTAAGCAATCAGCCAAGGGTTCTACAAGTAAAATAGCAACAGAATTGAATCCTGTCGATTTTCCAGAAGATGATATATTTGGTTATATGAAAAGTGGTGATAATTCGGAGGAAAGCATTCAGCGCACATCTCCATTTAAAAGTTCGATACTTAAAGGAATAAGAAACATGAGAGTGATGAATAACGATGAGGCCTTTGTTCATCTTAATGAAGGAAGCCCTCTTCCATATTCTACTCGTTTTTATTCGACACATTTAGAAGGCTTTTTCAATCTAGAATATTACCGTCTTGGGGTATATGATAACCTTGGAAGTCATCAGGAATTGTCAAAAGATTTGTTGGAAAAGCATGCAGATAAATTTCAAATATCAGATTTGACAAATTCGAAACATAAAAGATTCACTCTTAAAAATGGGGAAGAAATCAGGAAAAAACATGCTACCGGACTATTGAAGGGATTGGCATTTTTACGTGGAGGGGCGAAACAAGCCGCTTTCGGATCTGACGTTACACCAAAAGTTTTGATTTTAGCTGGGATGGAATCAGCAAATCCTGTATTTAATAATTTATTCATTGGGACGGGAGAAAAACCTGCTTTAAATATTGAAGCATTGAAACAAATTGAACAAGATTTTAAGGATAAATTAGCCACACCAATTTATATTGGAATTCGTTCAGGATACCTACAAAACGAATCTGAAGTAAAAGAAATAGGAGATGGTTTCATAGTAGATTCTCCTCAGGGAATCGCAACTAAGTTTACAGAAAAGTACTTAAAAAATGGATAAGGCACTAGAAGTTCGCTTTTCGGGTTGGACTGCTACACCTCGTATGCCGTTTATATTATCTGGTAATGCCGTCTGTATGTCCGTACCATCTTATTCATTACTCTTAGGTCTAATTGGCTGTTGTTTGGGAAGATTAGTTACATCAGATGAAGTAAAAATTGGTTTCAATTATTCCTTTGATACTGTCGGGAAAGACTTAGAAACACGTCAAAGGCTCGAATATGATGGAAAAAAAGTAAAATCGCACAGTAAGGGAACTGATGCATATTCGAGGGAATTTCATGTTGCCCCACAGCTTACCATTTGGCTGAATCGAATTGATTGGGAAAACTATTTCAATAACCCTGTGGGAACCCCATCATTAGGTCGCTCTCAGGATATTCTTAAGATTGAAAGTGTTCAAATAGTGGAAATCAAATCAGTTACCAAAGCGACCATTTCAGGCACTATGATACCATTTAGTTCTGATTTGAAAGCAGGAGGACAACTGGTGCAATTAGCTGAAGCTTACCAAGAAAGTAATGATGTAGGCGGAGGAAGAAAAGCCACTAATACAAGGATTTTTATGGCTATTCCTCCAGATAATGAATCAATATTGAATATTCAAAATCTATATCAAACTCAAGGAAGCGATATTCAAAGTTTTTACTTTCATCAATTTTAAAATGAAAGATTTCTTTGATAGCATTTATGCCAAAAGTGATGGGCAAACTACTCTTGAAATGCATACGTGGCATGTCATTAAAGCAGGAGAAAATCTGCTTGAACGTTTGCCTTTTGACCCTGTTGAAAAGGACTTTTGGAAAGAAAAGCTCTACCGAAGTGCTGTTTTACATGACTTAGGAAAAGTTCATAAAGAATTTCAAAGACGTTTGCAAGGTGCAAAAGATGTAGGTTTACGCCATGAAATACTTTCTCTTTGGTTTTGTGAAAATTTCTTAGAAATACCTGATGATGAAATGTTTGCCATTGCAACACATCACAAAGGCATTATTCCTCATTTAGATTCTTCAGGTAGATTAAATAAAGGAAACCTGACTTATGAAATTGAGAATGCAGTAAATATTGATGGCGAATCAATAAATGCAGAAAAGTTAAGTTATTGGCTAGCATTGTTTGGATTAAATTATGAAATGCAAGACAAAAAAAATCATTTACAAATAAGTAAAAAGTGGGTTAAGATTCTTCATCACAGATTGCAAAAAGAGTCGATTGAATCTCATGATTATTTAAGTCGCTTTTCACTAATGCGTGCATTATTGATTGCATCTGATCATATTGGTTCGGCTCGATTAGAGAATGATTTACCAACTTACAAAGAAATCTATTTAAAAGATTTTCAACCTCGTGACAAATGTGGAGAATATCTTTCATTTAGAGGTTTTCAAGAAAAACTCCAAAATATACAATCTGATGTGATTTTGCATGCTCCAACTGGATCTGGGAAAACAGAGGCAGCCTTGAGTTGGGTTTTCGCTAATCAACAAAAGAATGTACGTCTTTTATATCTTCTACCTTATACTGCAAGCATCAATGCAATGGTAAAAAGATTGCAGAATATATTTGGAAAAGAAAGGGTGACAGCCCTGCACTCAAAGACCCTTGACTTTTTTTATGAGCAATTGTCCGAAGAAGTTTCAAATGACGAAACAATTGATTATAAAAAATTAGAGATGGAGGCAAGATCAAAAAAGTCTCTTTCATCCGAGCTTTTTTACCCAGTAAAAGTAGCTACTTTACATCAGATACTCAAAACATCACTAAAGGGCAAGGGTTGGGAATTGTCCTTGTATGACTACAAAAATGCGCTCTTTATCATTGATGAATTTCACACATACAATGCTCTACTTACAGGTTTGCTTTTAGCAAGTATTAAGCTATTCCGACGATTATTTAATGCTAGATTTTTCTTCATGTCTGCTACAATCCCGGATTTTATGTTGAAAAATATTATTGATGAAGTTTTTGAAGGAGATGAAAGCAAATTAATTCGTCCGAATTCTATGATTGAAAGTGATCGAATGATACTTGACCGCAAAAGACATACTTTGTATTGCCAAGCAGATACGACAATTCGAGATAAAATAGATTTGATTAAGCAATTCTTAAATGAAGATAAAAGTGTTTTGGTAATTGTTAATAATGTAAAGACAGCTCAACAGCTTGTTGAGGAAATTAATCACAAAAAAGGAAGTGATGTGGCACTACTTCATAGCGGATTCCATAAGAAAGGCAGGAACGAAATTGAGAAAAGAATTACCAATGATGATCAAAATAAAAGACCAAAACTTCTTATTGCCACACAAGCAGTTGAAGTAAGTCTTGATATTGATTATGATGTAGCTTTTATTGAAAATGCCCCAATAGATGCGCTTATCCAAAGATTTGGCAGGGTAAATAGAGCTGGTAATAAAGATTTGGCTCCTGTATATTTATTTAAAAATATTATTGGCATTACCAAATATTTTTATGACGAAGAAGTACTAAAAAACACATGGGATTACTTGTCGATTTTGGATAATAAAAAGCTTTCCGAGAATGATTTAACTACTGTTTGTAATCAAGTATATGATAATGGGTACAACGAGAATCAGCAAAAAGACTATGAGCTAGGATTACGAAACAGTACCATCCAAAATTTTGAAACAGATTGGACTGCGGGAGATTGGAACAATTGGATTGAAGATGCACTAGAGCAAAATAACCAAAAAACTGAAATATTGTGCGCTAATCTTATTGATGAATTTATAGAACTTAAGAATGAGAAACGTTTTATTGAAGCTAATCAATTATTAGTTCAAGTATATTATTATGAACTCAGAGGGACACATTTCAAAAAAGATGAAAAATTGAATACGACAATAGCCTATGATTTTCAATACAATGAATTAACTGGCTATAAGGTCATAAAAAAAAATCTTGACATTCAATTTCTATAATTTAATTATTGAAAATCAATACTTAACATTGCTATTATTCGAATTGAAAATTGTTCTTTCTGCTTTTTCAATCTTGAAAAAGCGATTTTTGAACGTGTCAGTATTAAATGAAAAATAAAATAAAATCTCCCATGTTTGACCAATTCTTCCAGCAAGCTTCCGATCAGCTCAAACTTTCATTTCTCAACACCATACTTGAGCAAGATGAGCAGCTTAAAGAACAATTTATCAACTTTTATCTCAAGCCTAAGGATAAGCAGTTGGCGCTGACGGTGACAGACCCAGGTGATTTTATACTGGCCAGTAAGGATTTGATCAAAACAGATCTTGAATCCATCAAATTTGATGAACTGGATTGGAATGACTATGAACTTGCTCATAGTGGATATATTCCAGAACATGAAGCACTGGAAGAAATGGCTGAGGAAGAGATCAGTAGGGTCATCGGCATTCATGTAGCCGAAGTAGAAAGGTATTGCTCAATTAAACATTTCGATTTGGCTTTTTTATACATGATCAGTATTTATAAAGCATGTTTGGATGCTAAGCTCAACGAGGATTACTACGAAGTCCCAGATCCTTCCCTGACGATGCTCAATGCATTTGAAAATCATTTAGAAAGCTTTCTTCCGATCTTCAAGGCAATACAAATTCCCGAAGATCAGCTCTACACCATTGCAACTGTTCTTTTTGATCAGCATACTGAATTAGATGATGAAGATTCCAGTTTTCTGTTGTTTTTTGAGGCATGTTTATACAGCCTAATTCATTCTGGCTCGGAAGCGAGTATCCTACTTGATGTCATAGAAGAGAAAAACAAAGCGACACATTTGCCCTGGTTGTACACCGAACTACATAAAAAAATTGGAGGAATTGAAAGCTACGAGAAAGCCGCCTTGAAGTATTACCAATCAAGTGTACACCTGGCACTCGATCTTTTGGACCTATACAAATCTACTGACAGCAACAAGTTCAGGAACATCGCCAAGCAATTATGGAATAATGGATTATTTCGTCAAGAAAGTGCCGAACTGTATTTTGATGTTCTCAATCCAAATGAAGACCCAAGCTTATACCTAGAGGTCACACTTCACCTGATTAAGTGGAACTTTTCCAAAAAATATTACAAAATCATCCAAGAGCTAATGAAAGAGGAGGATCGGATGATGTATTTGAAAACACTCCAAAACGATCACCCTGCGTACATCACAGCGTTATGTATGGAAGGAAAAATTAATGGAGCACTTTTACATGCCCTCCATCATACAAACAGGTGGAACATCGTCGAAACAATGACTCCTTGCTTAGAACATGCTCCAGAGCAAGCTATTGTCATCCTTGGACAAAAGGTAGAAGAACTCCTTCTCGACGAGCGAGGAAGAAATTTCTACGCAAGAGTAGCCACAATACTAAAAATTGCTAAAGATATATCAGCTATTCAGCTTCAAACTGAAGTGCTGATAAATAGAATAGTCTATGCCAACGGTCGCTTGAGTGCGTTAAAAGGTGAATTGAGAGTCGTTGGTGTAATTTAATTTGACAACATGCGCAATTGCGGATTTCAAATATGACTTAAAAATAAGAATCCTGAAATCACTTTAGATAACATTAAAACGTTTTTTCAAAACAACGTTTTACCGCTAAATTGTTAAATAGAAAAAACATTCCTAGAAAGGCATATGATTAAAATTGAAATGAACAAAATGCTTTTATCATTGCAGACCAATATCAAAATTGGCCATAAAAACAAAATTCCTCTTTGGTTATTCGGCTTTCTTTATTAACCCATGAACATCACCGGAACACATATCGCCTACCTCCATACTTGCTATAGGAAACTTTGGCTATTTGCCAATGGAATCCAAATGGAACATACCTCTCAAATAGTGGCAGAAGGAAAATTGATTTCTGAAACGACCTATTTAGATAGAGCCAGAAAATACACCGAATTAGAATTGGACGGTATCAAAATCGATTACTATGACGCCAAAAACAAGGTGATTCACGAAGTAAAAAAGACTGATAAGTTGGAGCAGGCTCATTTTGCTCAAGTCAAGTATTATCTATATGTTTTGCTGAAAAACGGAATTCACGGGGCTTCTGCAATCTTGGAATATCCAAAAATGAAACAAAAAGAGATCGTAGAATGGGAAGAAGGAGACAAAGAAAAAGTAGAAAATTGGGTTTCTGAAAGTTCTGAAATCATCCACAAAGACAACTGCCCTCCCTTGCTGAAGAAAACAATTTGTAAGAAATGCAGCTATTTTGATTTTTGCTATGCGGGGGAAGGTGGGATTGATTGAAAGAGATTGAGCTGAGATTGAGAGAAGAAGATTGATTGGAGATTGAGAGAAGAAGATTGATTGGAGATTGAGGGAAACTGAATTGAAATTGATAGTAAGAGATTGTGGGGAAATTGGAAAAATATATGGGATATGAAGAATAGTAATTGGGTACTGTATAAAATTGAGGTGAGAGACCGGCTGAGAAAATTTGCCTTAGGTATTTTAGCCCTCTCTGATAATTACCCGAAATCTGCCAGGGGAAATGTCATCAATTATCAACTTACCAAGTCAGGTACGTCTATGTATGCCAATTACAGGGCAGCTTTGAGAGCACGTT
Organism: Belliella kenyensis; assembly: GCF_022549675.1. Lineage (GTDB taxonomy): Bacteria > Bacteroidota > Bacteroidia > Cytophagales > Cyclobacteriaceae > Belliella > Belliella kenyensis. The sequence goes on from NZ_JAKZGR010000008.1 coordinate 140,135, forward strand.
CAAAAGCAGAGTTTTTCAGTAAACTTTCGATAGTTGTTGAGGAAGCAGATGAGACTGAAATGTGGTTGGAATTACTGATTACATCGGGAATTTTAGAAAATGAAAACACCAAAACTTTGCACCTAGAAAGTACTGAATTATTAAAAATCTTAGCAAACATGCGAAAAAACGTCTCCACATAAAACCACAAATTCCCATTGTGATCAATCTATTTCAATCCTATCAATCTATTTCAATCTTATCCAATCCAATCAATCTTCCCAACCCATGAAAAAAACCTACTATCTCTTCAATCCTGGCAGAATGAGTAGAAAAGACAATACGCTCAAGTTTACTCCTGTAGATGAATCTGGCAAAGAAGGTACGCCTAAGTATATCCCTATAGAAGGTGTATCAGATTTCTACTGTTTTGGATCATTGGATGCCAACAGTGCGCTTTATAATTTTCTTGGCAAAAACGGGGTTAGTGTGCACTTTTTCGATTATTACGAGCACTACACTGGAAGCTTTCAATCCAAAGAATACTTGCTCGCTGGCAAAATGCAAATCAACCAAACGCAGCACTACCTCCACACTGGTAAGCGTATGGTCATCGCACAGAAATTGATTACTGGAGCAGCATTCAATATGTCCAAAAACCTAAAGTATTACCATAATCGAGGCAAAGACTTGGAGATTCAGTTGGCGAAAATCGACCTTTATGCCCAAGAAATTGAAAACACCACTACCATCCCTGGGCTGATGGGTATTGAAGGCAATATTCGGCAGGTATATTATCAAGCTTTTGACATTATAGTCAAGGACCATGCGATGGAAGGCAGAAGCAAGCAGCCTCCAATGAATGAACTCAATGCCTTGATTTCGTTTGGCAATATGATGTGCTACACGCTATGCTTGGATCAAATTTACCATACCCAATTGAATCCAACGATCAGTTTCTTGCACGAGCCTGGATACAGAAGGTATTCTTTAGCATTGGACTTGGCAGAGATTTTCAAGCCGATTTTGGTAGATAGAATTATTTTCAGAGTTCTGAATAAAAAAGAAATCCAATCCAAAGATTTTGATTTCCATGTCAACAAAGTGATATTAAAAGAATCTGGCAAAAAAGTTTTCATCCGGGCATTTGAAGAGCGACTCAATGAGACGATCAAACATAGGACGTTGAACAAACAAGTGAGCTACAAGAGTTTGGTGAAATTAGAATGTTACAAACTCAGTAAGCATCTTTTGGGCATGGAAACTTATCAGCCTTTTAAGATTTGGTGGTAGGGGTTGAAGGGTTGAAGGGTTGAAGGGTTGAATAATTGAAGGGTTGAAGGATTGAATAATTGAAGGGTTGAATAATTGAATAATTGAATAATTGAATAATTGAATAATTGAAGGGTTGAAGGGTTGAAGGGTTGAATGATTGAATAATTGAGTAATTGAATGACTGAAGGGTTGAAGGGATGAAGGGATGAAGGGATGAAGGGATGAATAATTGAATAATAGAACTGAAAATTAATATTATGTTTTTATAGTTATGGAAAAGAGCGGGGATTTAGTTGAGAATAAACGGTTTGAATTTATTAAGCAGGTACAAGATCGATCAAAGGTTTTAGCATTGGAGATAATAAAAATATGCGATAATTTACCAAGCAAAAGATCAACATCCGTGATATCATATCAAATCATTAAAAGTGCAACTTCACAAGCCGCAAATTACCGTGCAGCATGTAGGGCAAGGTCGGGAGCAGAGTTTTTCAGTAAAATGTCTATTGTAGTCGAAGAGGCTGATGAAACATGTTTTTGGCTTGAATTGCTATTTGAAGCTCAATTAATTGATATTGATACATTTCAAAAGTTGTTCAAAGAATCTGAAGAATTATTGAGTATATTCTCAACCGCAAGAAAAAATGCCAAATTAAATAAATGATAATTGAAGGGTTGAAGGATTGAAGGGTTGAGGGATTGAAGGGTTGAAGGGTTGAGGGATTGAAGGATTGAGGGATTGAAGGGTTGAAGGGTTGAGGGATTGATGGGTTGAAGGATTGAAGGGTTGATGGGTTGAAGGATTGGATGATTCAATAATTCTACAATTCTATAATTCAGTAATTCAATAATTCAATAATTCTATAATTCTATAATTCTATAATTCTATAATTCAATAATTCAACCATGTACATCATTTTAGTTTACGATATTGGAGAAAAGAGAGTCGGCAAAATGCTGAAGTTATGTAGGAAATATTTGAATTGGATTCAGAATTCAGTATTTGAAGGAGAAATTACGGAGGTAAAATATAAAGAACTGGTTATCAATGCAAAAAAGATTATGAAAATCGAAGAAGATAGCTTGATCGTATTCAAGAGTAGAGAAGAAAAATGGTTAGACAAAGAAGTAATAGGGCAAGAGAAAAATGAATTAGATACTTTTTTATAGTTGTCGAATGACGCTAAAGATTGAGGTCAAAGTTAATTCATGGACCACAAATAATTTTAACTTACTGGTTATCATTAATTTAATAAGTTGTCGAAACTCAGGTAAAAATGGGTTATTGTCGATCGACGCATTTAGATCTAGAATTTCTAAAGAATAAACAACCAAATTGATTAAAAAAGGCTATTTTAGTGTGTCGTTTCAACGGCTCTCAATCGCACCATATAGGAATTGAAATTTAACTGATAAAATAAATTATAGTGACTTCTACCAGCTCTCAATCGCACCATATAGGAATTGAAATATACTATCGTATTTGCTTGTCTGTAAATAAGTGCAGCTCTCAATCGCACCATATAGGAATTGAAATATAAACAATATATTCTTGCCCTTCTTTTCTTTCTTGACTCTCAATCGCACCATATAGGAATTGAAATAAGGTAAAAGGAGATCTACCATGCAAGTACACACAGCTCTCAATCGCACCATATAGGAATTGAAATCTAACACACGTTTGGCTCAATGGCGGGTTTCTCGGTTCTCTCAATCGCACCATATAGGAATTGAAATAGACCAAGGATGTTGAATACAAAGCAAAATTAGAGGCTCTCAATCGCACCATATAGGAATTGAAATATATCTTATGGGATACCCGATCACATACTTAGACTTCTCTCAATCGCACCATATAGGAATTGAAATTTGGTATTTGGCTATATACTGGCTGATAACTTCCTGCCTCTCAATCGCACCATATAGGAATTGAAATTTAGCGAGAATTGTATCTATTTATTCAAACCAAGAACTCTCAATCGCACCATATAGGAATTGAAATTCGTAGTACTTGCATTCAACTATTCCAAATGGATCTCTCTCAATCGCACCATATAGGAATTGAAATTATTCTCTCAATGATGATAAGGAAATTCTTAAAAATTCTCTCAATCGCACCATATAGGAATTGAAATAATATAAACTCAATCCAGACACACTTAAAAAAGTCCCTCTCAATCGCACCATATAGGAATTGAAATTAGGATTTCTTCTTCAAATTCTTGAACCTCTTTTCTTCTCTCAATCGCACCATATAGGAATTGAAATATCATAACCGGTGCAGGTTGCACCTTCTCGAATGGACTCTCAATCGCACCATATAGGAATTGAAATAAGGCTCTGGTCTATTTGTGAAATTCAAGGAAAAATCTCTCAATCGCACCATATAGGAATTGAAATTGATTGTCATTTTTTGGAATTTATCCGTTAAATCTGGCTCTCAATCGCACCATATAGGAATTGAAATTAAAAATCAAGTAAATTCCTTTTTATGTCATTAACACTCTCAATCGCACCATATAGGAATTGAAATTCCCATAGAAGTCTGTTGGGTACAAAGAAAAAGTGTCTCTCAATCGCACCATATAGGAATTGAAATTTATTTTCAATGCTGATTCCAATTTTATTGAAAAAGCTCTCAATCGCACCATATAGGAATTGAAATAATTTTGAACGCTAATAAGCGAGTACAAGAGCTTGAACTCTCAATCGCACCATATAGGAATTGAAATTTTTCAACTATCAACAAAGAATTCCTAGAAACACTCCTCTCAATCGCACCATATAGGAATTGAAATTTCATAAAACATTCGTTTGAACTCTTTGTAATTGAACTCTCAATCGCACCATATAGGAATTGAAATAATGGATTTAGTTATGATTTCACAGCTAAATTAAAACTCTCAATCGCACCATATAGGAATTGAAATCGGTGAAGGATTTACAAACGTCTCTAAGCACATGAACTCTCAATCGCACCATATAGGAATTGAAATAAATTAAATACTATGCCTGCGGCGAGTATGGTGGAACTCTCAATCGCACCATATAGGAATTGAAATGACAAGTTTCATTCCTCTGGAGCAAATGATTTCGAACTCTCAATCGCACCATATAGGAATTGAAATTTTTGAAAATTGCGCCCTTAGATAATTGCAGCATGCTCTCAATCGCACCATATAGGAATTGAAATCAAAAAGTTTATTGATCAAGTAGTATCTAGATCTACTCTCAATCGCGCCATATAGGAATTGAAATTTCTTGAGCAAGATATCTGTAAATGTTCACACCTAACTCTCAATCGCGCCATATAGGAATTGAAATGAGATTCCAGAGGATCATCAGATCCTTGCCTCAGTGCTCTCAATCGCGCCATATAGGAATTGAAATGTGACCGGTAGTAAAGTAGTCCTTACCGTGGCACATCTCTCAATCGCGCCATATAGGAATTGAAATGTAATTGTGTTTGCTTTGAAGTTTGCGCCTGTTATCTCTCAATCGCGCCATATAGGAATTGAAATAGGATTACATAATCCTCATCGAAGGCCATTGAGGCTCTCTCAATCGCGCCATATAGGAATTGAAATAGCTGTTTCTGCCCATATTGCCCTTAGCTCACCAGCCTCTCAATCGCGCCATATAGGAATTGAAATAGTACATTTTCTATACTGATCTTGGCAAGTGGTGCTACTCTCAATCGCGCCATATAGGAATTGAAATTACCACTATAATTAGTGTCAGTTGACCGTCTTTCGCTCTCAATCGCGCCATATAGGAATTGAAATGTTGAGAATCCTTTTTCAAATGGCTACAGCTGCTCCTCTCAATCGCGCCATATAGGAATTGAAATTTTTTTTAAACAAAAACGCCTTGTTTTTCGATTAAAACTCTCAATCGCGCCATATAGGAATTGAAATCAAGGAATTTAAAGAAGTTGGTAATTTCTGGATTCCCTCTCAATCGCACCATATAGGAATTGAAATTTGGCAATTTCTTAAGAGGGGATATAAATATAGATTCTCTCAATCGCACCATATAGGAATTGAAATAATCATATACTTCAAATGTGAACTCAAAATCAGATACTCTCAATCGCACCATATAGGAATTGAAATATAACGACACATACATCAAGGATATTGAAAGAGTCAGCTCTCAATCGCACCATATAGGAATTGAAATGTAACAATGATGTCAATAATACTTGATCAGGGCTACTCTCAATCGCACCATATAGGAATTGAAATGATCCTACTTAGGAAAATGAAGGATATAGCGATATTCTCTCAATCGCACCATATAGGAATTGAAATACGTGGAGGCTCAAAGCGCACAGCGTAGGAATAGATTCTCTCAATCGCACCATATAGGAATTGAAATTTGCTGTCCCTGACTCGGATGTAGAGTGATGATGATCTCTCAATCGCACCATATAGGAATTGAAATTTAAGCCATCTCTTTTATGATTATATACTTTAGACTTCTCTCAATCGCACCATATAGGAATTGAAATGAGTATGCAAATAGTCCTTGTTTTGGTCAGAAGATGCTCTCAATCGCACCATATAGGAATTGAAATAATTTAGATCGTCCAATAGACTGTTTGCAAGTCAAAACTCTCAATCGCACCATATAGGAATTGAAATAAATAGGGGCGAATGGTCCTTTATACTAGAGCCTTCTCTCAATCGCACCATATAGGAATTGAAATTGATGAAATATGGGATTTGTTGGAAGAACAAAGTGACTCTCAATCGCACCATATAGGAATTGAAATAATGGACACATAAATGGATTCAGCCGTCTTGATTCTTCTCTCAATCGCACCATATAGGAATTGAAATGAGATCAACGCAGGAATAGGGTTGGAAAGTGAGGTTCTCTCAATCGCACCATATAGGAATTGAAATTAATTCAGGAAGGCACTAGAGATGCTGTAATGGCTGACTCTCAATCGCACCATATAGGAATTGAAATAAAGTCACAAGGTTTTAGAAACCTATCCGACATTGCCTCTCAATCGCACCATATAGGAATTGAAATCAATCGCCAAACCTTCAGGAGAATACTTTGTACCCTCTCTCAATCGCACCATATAGGAATTGAAATCAAGCTATGGTGTAGGTATATTTGTAGCGTTCTCATCTCTCAATCGCACCATATAGGAATTGAAATAATTAACCTAAAAGGACTGTACGAGGTTAAATCTCCCTCTCAATCGCACCATATAGGAATTGAAATACGTTATCTTGATCATTGATTGATTTAGGGTCTGGGACTCTCAATCGCACCATATAGGAATTGAAATCATGTAAGGCACTCTTTGGCGTCTATTCTCCCACGTCTCTCAATCGCACCATATAGGAATTGAAATTGTTTGAGCGTTAAAAAACAACTCTGTTCCATCTACTCTCAATCGCACCATATAGGAATTGAAATGGAAATGGCTTCCAAACATTCTATCTCCTTTATACTCTCTCAATCGCACCATATAGGAATTGAAATCTTAAAAGAAATGTATGAGTGCCTTTCTCACGGTGGCTCTCAATCGCACCATATAGGAATTGAAATTAAGCTACACTTACAGACATGAAGAAAATTATTAGCTCTCAATCGCACCATATAGGAATTGAAATATTTCTTTCAATTAGTTTTCTGTGTCTTCTTTCTGACTCTCAATCGCACCATATAGGAATTGAAATGGAGCTTCATGGGGAAATACCTCAAGGGATCAATATCTCTCAATCGCACCATATAGGAATTGAAATGTGGATGGCTTGCTCTTCTTTATACTGTTCATATGTCTCTCAATCGCACCATATAGGAATTGAAATAAAACTGGAAAGAAAGTAAAACAGGAAGACACACAACTCTCAATCGCACCATATAGGAATTGAAATATAGATGATGAAATGTATGGTCTAGGAACTGAGTTTTCTCTCAATCGCACCATATAGGAATTGAAATAACTGATCCGCTCGATAGGAAGCAACCAAATCCAAACTCTCAATCGCACCATATAGGAATTGAAATGAGGGTCAAGGTTGCTGAGGTTGTGCTGCTGAATGCCTCTCAATCGCACCATATAGGAATTGAAATGATAGATATTGAGTTGGGAGATGGACCAGTACCGCCGCTCTCAATCGCACCATATAGGAATTGAAATATTTGTCCCGAACTCGCAAGATCAGAATAGCTAATACTCTCAATCGCACCATATAGGAATTGAAATGCGGAAAAGTACGCTAAGGAGCATAAGGATAAACATCTCTCAATCGCACCATATAGGAATTGAAATACACTATTCAGCATAGGGGGTTGTATGCAGGTATGGCTCTCAATCGCACCATATAGGAATTGAAATTCCGATCCACCAGAACAGTAGATGATTTCATCTAGCTCTCAATCGCACCATATAGGAATTGAAATAGAGAAGCTAATCCTGTAGATCCTGAATTTACTTTGCTCTCAATCGCACCATATAGGAATTGAAATAACATTATCGGTTGTTTTTGGAATTTCATCAGATACCTCTCAATCGCACCATATAGGAATTGAAATGAAACGAAATTAAGGGTAGGTTTATTGGTTGATGCCTCTCTCAATCGCACCATATAGGAATTGAAATAAATTTAAAGGCAGAAAGGTCTACCTTAGACCAAATCTCTCAATCGCACCATATAGGAATTGAAATAGCTCTTCTTGTCGTTGCTGTGCCTGCTTCCGCTTCTCTCAATCGCACCATATAGGAATTGAAATAGCAAGAAAGAAGGCTTTGCAAGAATTGCCCTCAAAACTCTCAATCGCACCATATAGGAATTGAAATGTCAATGGATCGTCAAATATTAACTATAGAACATCACTCTCAATCGCACCATATAGGAATTGAAATATCATTGACCAGAAAGATAGTTTATAAGATAGTTCTTCTCTCAATCACACCATATAGGAATTGAAATATGTGATTGTGTTCGTCAATCCGTCTTCTCTCGGTTCTCTCAATCGCACCATATAGGAATTGAAATAGTATACTATACAGAAGATTCAAAGAATATAGAAGCCTCTCAATCGCACCATATAGGAATTGAAATAGATTTGGTTTGATTATAAAAAATGCAACAACATGACTCTCAATCGCACCATATAGGAATTGAAATTTGTCATCAATGTTCAAAGAGATGATTCCGTTATTCTCTCAATCGCACCATATAGGAATTGAAATTCCTTTGATGCCTTCGAGCTCTGACACAGTGATATCTCTCAATCGCACCATATAGGAATTGAAATAAGACCATCTCTAATGGTTTCTGACATAGCTTCTTGCTCTCAATCGCACCATATAGGAATTGAAATATTAAGCTTGATCCCCTACCTGAAATTTCTTGACTCCTCTCAATCGCACCATATAGGAATTGAAATAATTTTAGGCTTATAGCCTTCTATGATTGTGTCTCTCTCTCAATCGCACCATATAGGAATTGAAATGCTTGGACCATGGAGATGTCCAGCATGGCTCAAAATCTCTCAATCGCACCATATAGGAATTGAAATGCATGGCTCAAGATCATGAATTAGCCAAATCAGCTACTCTTAATCGCACCATATAGGAATTGAAATAATGAAAAGATAGCCCTATTCTGCCGAATATATGAACTCTCAATCGCACCATATAGGAATTGAAATAAAACAAAGAATTCAGCAAGTGGATTTTTCCTTTTACTCTCAATCGCACCATATAGGAATTGAAATTCATAGACATTATCAATCAATTAAAACCAATCAATTCTCTCAATCGCACCATATAGGAATTGAAATACGCCAAAAGATAAGCCATTTGGCGCTTGGTAAGAACTCTCAATCGCACCATATAGGAATTGAAATAAAGGTCTATTAAAACCAGTATTTTTTGAAAATACGCTCTCAATCGCACCATATAGGAATTGAAAGATCTTCTCCCTCGGTCGGTCAGATGCTTCGCAAAGGCTCTCAATCATTCAATCTAGAAACACCTTATTCAACTCTCCTAAATAACATCAAGTATGTTTCCTAACAATTTTTGCTGATGAACAAGTTGATATTTTTTATGCTATCATGTTTGCTCGCACCGATTAGCCTCCAGAAATATTACAGTCCAAATCCCGCCATTGCTTCACGGCTTCTTCTACTCCCTGTACTCCTGCACAGCCATCTAGTTTATTGAGTAGACGGATGGCTGATTGTCTGACAGCATTGCAGTTGAAAGAATTTGTGTTTTCTATAAATAAATTGAGCTTGGCTTCAAAATCATCATACTCCCTTTGATACTCGCAATTTCCTGGTTTGTCATCATCAGCACAAGCACCAAACAGCAATAAGAAAGTCAATAGTGAAATGTATTTTTTCATCATTTGTAGGCTTTTAAAATTATGGTGTTTTCATGAAATTTATCTTCATAATCATTATACCACTTTTCAAGAAGAACGAATCGGGTCTCTACCAACTCCAAAATCCTCAACTCATAGTGGATATCATCACTTTCCCAATGCCATTGATTGTAATCATAACTAGTCACTAGTTGTGTTGATTCGCTTACACCCCAATTCCAGTTTGTGATATCAAATATTTTTATTTGACCATTTAGAATATGTCCCGAAAACAAGGTGCCTGATGGAGTAAATCTAAGTATCAGACCCTCCGGGTAAAAAGTTTCTTTGATTTCCCAATTTTCATCATAAATGCTAACTCCATTTTCTTTTAAATCTCTTAGTTCTTCCCTGCCATATTCGTTTTCATCGCTGAGCTCCCAAATTTTTGAAATCACCGCTCTCTTTTCTGCCTGATCCAGCAAGCCTCTCTTCTCTCCTTCCAAACTGTATGAAGTATTTGATGCTTTTATTTTCAAGTCAAACTTGACCTTTTCACCATTGATCTCTTGAATGATCAACTCTCCAAATTCTCCCAATATTATTTTTTTGTTTTCTACATCGAATTGAAACTTTCCATACTCCAAATCCCACTTTGAGCTGACCAATACTTTTGGATCATTAAAGATAAAGGTAGTATCAGCAAGAAATTCTATAAAACCCTGATAATCATCCATCAACCTAGCACCCGTATGATTCAAAAGGTAGTCAACCCCTTCCGATCTTTTACCCAACTTGGGCCCCATTCTTCCACTGCTTTTAGCACTTTCACCGTAGATCCACTTACCCTGGAGTTGAGCAAAAAATTCTGGATTTTGGTCTATGGGTGGATTGACAACTTCTTCTGGTGCTTTATCTTCATTTTTTGGATTATCGGGCTCTGCCGATTCGGAACAAGACACCAAAATGAGCGCAATTAAAAATATAAATGACAGCTGAACTGGATAAGCAGGCTTTCTAAGAGAGATTTTCATGATTTTTAAGATTTAATCAGTTGCATAAAATGATTCAAAATTCATTTTAACAGTTATGTAATGCAAATTAAATTATTTAAAGATAACATAGAATCACTAGTATTGGTGATTTTTTTAAAAAAATTTCAGTATAGGTTTGTGTTTAAACTCAACCAAAAAATCTAAACTTATGGAAACACTTTACAACAGATCCAATTCTTGGGAATCAACTTTTAGCAATACCTTTAAGGTTTGCTTTCTTTCCCTCATGGTCTTTACTTTTTCTCAAACAAAAAGCTTTGGTGAAATCAGACGTGTCAACAACCAATTGACCACTAACCATTCCCAAAGAATCTATGCCACCCTTCAAGAAGCACACAACTTTGCATCAGAAGGAGACACTTTGATGGTGGAAGGATCCACCATAGAATATGGAAATCTAGAAATGACCAAGAGGTTAACCGTAATTGGTACGGGTTATTTCTTGTTAGAAAATCCAAATACTAGTGCTTCAAATACTTTAAGTATATTTAATGTCATTTATGTAAAAGCAACAGCTAAGGGATCAGTCTTTATTGGGTTGGTTTTTGGTACAAGAAATGGAAATCACACATTTCTTATAGAGGCGGATGATCTGTTAATTATGAGATCCTTAATTTCTAATAATTTACAAATCTGGAATACAGTTAAAAACATTAAAATCATTCAAAATTACTTCTCTAGAACTGGCAGTTCTGTTTTTTTCATGGGTACAGCCAACCTTGGTTTTTCAGACATTACTTTTGATAATAATATATTAAATGGAAATTTAACTGCTGGCTTCTCATCAATACAAAGAACTTTCACTTCTATCCAAAACAATATTTTAAATGGATCTGTGGACATTACAACTACAACGTTCAGAAACAACATCATCACTTCTCAAAACACAAACTATACAATTAACTCAAGTAATAATCAAAATAATCTATTTAGAGGGAACAATCCATTAGCAACAATAAATGGCAATCAGATATACAACGAGAATCAGCTTTTTGTAGGGCCTACTTCGGCTTCAACGGATGGTCAGTATGTGCTAAAATCGGATTCACCATACCTTACAGCTGGCTACCAAGGTGCTCAGCCGGGAATTTTTGGCGGCAATACACCATATGTGCTTTCAGGACTTCCTGCTATCCCTTCGATATATGAGCTTGATGTAGCCACTTTCGGAAGTCAGGAAAATGGTCTGAATATCAAAATAAAGGCAAAAACAAATAATTAAGGCACAATGAAAAAGCCTGTATTATTTATTTGTTTGATGTTCCTATTTACACAAGGTTTCTGCCAAATCTCAAGGATAGAATATTTCTTGAATATGGATCCAGGAGTAGGAAATGCCAGAAGTATTGAATTCCAAGTTGGCCATTCAATAGAAAAAGCTTTCAATGTACCTCTTGACTTGCCACGAGGATTCCACACATTGGGCTTGAGGGTAAAAGGATCGGATGGAAAATGGTCACATACCATTTTGGAGCCTTTTTTTGTAGAAAACAACAAATCTTCAAACATCAAAAAAATAGAGTACTTTATAGATGATGAACCTGGTATCGGTAAAGGAATTTCCATCCCACTTACTCTGGGAGAAAATGGATATATCAACTACAATGTTCCTCTGAACAACGTTTCTGATGGGTTTCACATTTTGGGAATACGCTCTCTCGATGACCAAGGCAATTGGTCCACAACACAACAGGTAGCATTCTTCAATCGAAAGGGTAGCTTCCCGCCGAGGATAATTAGATTGGAATACTATTTTGTGGGTGAAGGAGCACCAAACAAGCTCTACACCTATAACCTTCCAAATCCAGCTGCCAATATAGACCTAAGCCTAATCGGCGATCTTTCTGACCTTCAAGCCAACAAGGATTACACCATTCACATCACAGCCTTTGAAGAGAATGGCATCAAAAGCAATACTGTGAGTGCAAATTTCTCTATCAGGCCTCCTTTATCGATAGAGACTATAGAGGCTACTGGACTGACTTGCTTCGAATCCAATGATGGTAAGGCAATTATCAAAGCTACTGGATCAGAAGCTGCTTTGGAGTACAGTATAGATAACGTCAACTATCAAGCTTCCAATGTATTCGAAAATCTCACTTCTGGGAATTATACCGCATATGTAAGGGAAAAAGAGGCGATAACAAGAATCACAGAAAAATCCTTCACGATCAGTCGTCCTACTAAACTTGAGCTACAGGCTGTAAACTTAACTCAACCAGAATGTACGAATGACAACACTGGAGGCTTCTCTATAAATACTTCTGGTGGAATAGCTCCTTATACCTATAAGCTTTCATCCCAAGCCACTTTCCAATCAAGTAATAGCTTTTCAGATTTGGGTATTGGCAACTACATCGTACATGTAAAGGATGCGAAAGGTTGCGAATCAACACTTTCGGTTAGCATCGTAGAAAAGAATCAAGCTCCTCCTGTACCTACAGTGACTGTAGATGGAACAGACGCAATTTCTACTGAAGTTTCTCTCATGTCAAGTGCGGCAGAAGGTAACCAATGGTTCAAAAATGGTGAACTAATCCCTGGTGCCACAGCCCAAAAACTTAACATCACTGAGTCTGGTATTTTCCATGTTGTAGTTACTGGAATAGGTGGATGTACTTCTACTTCAGCAACAATAGCCATTACTTCCACTCCAGAAATACGAATTTCGAACTTAAAAGTATATCCCAATCCTGCTAATGACCGATTACATCTTGACTTTGGAAGGGATATTCACCTTGATCGGATTAGGATTTTCAATACCTCTGGAAACATGGTCCAAGAAATCTCTAGTCAACAAAGCTTATCAACCCTGACAATCGAACTTCATAAAATGATTCCGGGGATTTACATGATTCAGCTTGAAGGAGTTGGTTTGTTAGAAAGAGTTAAGTTCATCAAAAAATAACAAAATCATGCATAGGATTTCAAAAACATACTTATACATAAATCTACTCGGCTTACTCATGCTGGTATACTCATGTAGCCAAGAAGGTAGTCCCGAAGCCCCTCCTGCTAAGGATCTATTGGCAAAATCATGGCAGATAGAGTCTATCGAAACTGCTGGCCAGCGGATAAGCCATGCTGGCTTCTCAATCCAATTCTACCCCAATGGTGACTTCAACTTTACTACTCAAGGCATACCAGGATTCCCTAATAGCGGAAAATGGGTCTTGAATACCGATAGAAATGAAATCATCTTAAATTCAAATATTGCATTAAAAATCATAGGCAGGATTCAAGCAAATAAGTTAGTCTTCGAATACACCTATAAAAACCACAAAATGGGTGATGTCGTCACCCAATTCAATTTGAAGTAAAAATCTAGTCATCCCCCCCTTGGTTAGCTTATTAGCTCCAAGGGGGAATTGAATAAGGCTAAAGACGACCCCCTCCTCTCAATAACTTATTAAAGGCAATTTCATCTCCAACCAAATAGAAAATTTATGTCAGTTTTCGATTAGGTTATGGGAATAAAAAAATTTAAAGGGATTTAATCACTGGTACACCCTGACATAATCCACCTCAAAAATATGTGGGAACAAACTGTCGTCTATTCCTTTTTTACCCCCCAAGCCCCCTCCTATTGCTAGGTTCAGGAGTAGGTGAAATTCATTATCAAATGGCCATACATCAGTGCCTTGCCCATTTTTCTCGTAAGTAAAATAGCAAATACCATTTACATAAGCCTTGATAATTTCTTCGTCCCAATACAAACTGTAAACATTAAATTCAGAAACCGCACTAGGCAGTAGGTAATCTTTTCCTACTTGGGTATTGATGATATGGTTATGGGCTTTGGTATGTACCGTGGCAAAGACTGTGTCTGGATTGAAGCCTACATGCTCCATAATATCAATCTCACCACCTTCAGGCCACCTTTTCTCAGAATTGCTCGGGAGCATCCATATGGCTGGCCATGTGCCATTTCCTGTGGGTAATTTGGCACTTATTTCAAAATATCCATATCTAAAATCTCCTTGTCCCAGAGACCTGAGTCTTGCTGAGCTATATTCTTTGTTTTCAATTGACTCTTTATGCGCGGTAATCTTCAAAGTTCCATTAGAAACCTCTGCATTTTTTAAGTTTGAATCAGTATACCATTGTAGTTCATTATTGCCCCAAGACCAATCATTGCCTCTGATATCAAATGACCATTTGGTGGAATCAGGAAGCCCATCATAATCAAACTCATCCTGCCATACCAATTCTTTGTCCTTTAGCTTCTCCCTAAGAAAAATCTTCTCTGCCAAAATCTCAGGTTCATCTGTAGTGATATAGTCTAGGTTATTATCTAACAGCCAATCCATTACATCAGGATCATTTACAGTCCATGAATTAAGCTTTAAACTTAGCTCTTTTGCTTCTGAAAAGTAGGATGTGTCTTTTTTGTACCTAGAAAAATGGTAGTTGATTCCATCAATTTTATTCTGTTTGACTTCCTTTGGATTTTTGTCACCTTCTAGATAGTGAACTGATGCAGTATTATCTATAGATTTTAACTTTTTAAGGATCTCAAAATCAAAACTGATATAGATCACTTTACTTTCAGCACCTATTTTCTTTACCAAAGCCATTGATTTTTCGGCTATATATTGTCCTTTTATAGTACCATTTTCAGAAGGTTTGACTTCCAGAACCAATTTAGTTTTAGGATTATCAAGCATCCCTTCATTCAAATACTCCAATAAAGTAGGAAGTCTTTCTCCATTGGAAAGAGGGAGTTCTATCAATTCAAGGTAAGTGGACTCCTCGACATTCAATCCTTGGTAAATTGGATCATGAACGATTATCAATGTATCATCTTTAGTGATGCGTACATCAAACTCAGAACCATCATAGCCCTGTTCAATCGCATTTCTTAACGAAGCTAGGGAGTTTTGTGGCAAGTTGTTTTTTTTCCAAGCACCCCTATGCGCTATTATTTTTGTATGCAATTCTTGATCATCCTGTGTTTGAAAAGCTTGATGATTACAAGAGATACATAAAACAGCAAAAACAAATAGTAATATTTTCATAAATAAATTAATTATACAGCAAACATATCAAAGTAGCGCATCACGACAAAACCTTAACTGAGCGCTTCAATTTAAGGGTTAAAAAAAAGGTGATTGAAAAAGGCAAACTAAAACGCCATATACTCAATCACCCTTTTTTAATTAATACCCCTCATTTTGAGGGTAATTTGGACCAAGAAGATTGATTTCACTCAATGGAATAACCCAATTTACCATATGGGGTTCCATAGTAGCTCTTGCATCATTTCTATATGGTAAAGGCCTTTCTATTGTATTATTAGCACCACCAGCAGTAGAGTTTTCTATGCTCTTGTCTCCAGGCATACCATATCCTGCATAAGTGATGATATGATCGTAAAGTTTACCAGTTCTTTTCAACATATACCATCTCCTACCTTCAAACGCCAGTTCCCTAGCCTGCTCATCTAGAAGGGCTTCTAATGAAATTTCTGATACAGGTGCAGCATTAGCACGAGTTCTTACAGCGTTTAATTGAGAAATGGCGTCACTCGTATTTCCAAGTCTGAAATTTGCCTCTGCTGCGAAGAGATAAGTCTCTGCTAGCCTATAGAGCATGATGTTTTTAAAATGATTGTTTTCAGTAGGAATACCATTATCAGGAAAATACTTTTTGCATCCCGCATTGAGTCTTATGAACCAAAAATTTCTATTGGCAGCAGTGGAAGCAAATTCTTGCCAATCAGGATGAATGATTTTTTCTCCTAAGACTTTATCAGATGGAATGGTATTGGGATCATTATAGACATAGTCTTGAATATAATAAGTACCCCTTATCCTTGTATCATTTGGGTCTTCATTTAGCAAATCCCTCAGGTAATTGTTCAATGTCAACCAACCAAAACCACGACCTCCTTGCTCGATAGTATATCTAGATCCGGGTATCAACTCGGCATAATTTGGCATTAAATTGAAGTTAATTCTATGAGCGATACCATTTATTTGGGCTCTCCACTGAAGTGTCCACAAAGCCTCAGAATGATTCAGATCACCTGCAAAGACAAGCCCTGTATTCGGAACAAGTGAGTGCGTACCTGAATTAATTACCGCCTCCGATTGAACTTTTGCCTCTTGCCAATCCTCTTCCCATAGAGCTACCTCTGCTCGAACATGTCTTGCTACACCATTTCTAATTCTACCTGGCTCTGAACTTGCTGCAGGTAGATTTTGAATAGCAAATGCCAGATCGCTTTTGATCAATGTGAAAATTTCTTCTTTTGGAGTTTTATCATTTATAATCAATGATGAATTTTCAGGCGTAGTAGGTTCGGTAGTGATATATATATTGTTGAATAATTTGTAAAGAATAAATACCGAGTGCGCTCTAAAGAATTTGGCTTCTGACAAAATCTGCAATCTTCTTTGTTCCTCAATATTGGTAATATTCTCAGCTGCTTGTATCAAGGCATTAGATCTATCTATCAATCTATAATAATGTCTCCAATAGTTTCCATATACACCACTATTATCGACACGAGTTCCATTTCGCATCCTTCCATAATTTGAAATCTCCCCTCCTCTTGGTACTGTCAAATCATCTTTGGAATCAATGATTATGGCATTTGAGCCGTTGTTTGCTTGATTTTCCCAAAAGGATCTATGCAAAGCATACAAGGCTACCACTCCCGCCTCAAGTCCATCAGCTGTATTGTAGACAAAATCTGCCGTAAACTGCGCCGTTGGTTTTTCTTCCAAATAATCGGTACAGGATATTAGACTTGAAAAGCCTAACAAGAGAAGCATTGTAATTTTTATATATGACTTTTTCATTGTTACTAATTTTTAATGGAGAATTTAGAAACTAAGATTAACTCCTAAAGTGTAAACTTTAGCATCTGGAAAATCACCAGGGTTATTTTCAGGGCTATATGATTTGTAATCAGTAAAGGTCAAAAGGTTTGTTCCAGTGAAATACAATCTGGCATTTGTCATTTTGAACTTATTCAAGAAAACAGGATTGAAATTGTAGGAAAGCGTTACAGTTCTTAACCTTACATAAGATGCATCGGCGATACCCAAAGTTGAAATATTTGCCGGAGCGCTTGAGAAGTTCGGTCTTGGGAAAGTTGTAGATGGATTTTCTGGTGTCCAATAGTCTACTTTTATGCCGTTTCTCACAGATTGCAATGTCCCGCCTTCATTAAAACTTGCTAGGTAAGGGTTGAATCTTGTGGCACCTTGGACAATATACATATCTGCAAATAGTTCAAAGTTTTTGTAGCGTACATTAGATGTGACAGAACCAAACCACTTAGGGTCTGTGCCCAAAATAACGTTGTCATCAATATCAATGACCCCATCACCATTCACGTCTTTCAGCCTGATAGCTCCAGCAGTCAAAGTAGTCACATTCTGAAATGGAGAAACAGTTCCATTCAAAGTTCCTTGTGCAGATGCCAAAGCTTCTTCATCAGATTGGAAAATACCATCAAACAACAGCGTTCTGATCACATTGATAGGTCTTCCAATAAATCTATTTCTATTCAAATCATCCCTAGGATTTCCTGCTTCGTCAAAAATTCCCGATGATAAAATCTGATTTCTATTTCTGGCAGCCATTGCTGTCATTGTCCAGTTGAAATCTCTTTTGTTGATAATATGACCTGTCAAAAATAGCTCCACACCATTGTTTTTCGATCTCCCACCGTTGGTAATCATGGTGGTAAACCCAGAAGTCCCTCCCAAAGAAATATCTGTAAGCAAATCTGTGGTTTCGGTATTGTAGTATTCGATGCTACCTGTCAATTTGTTCTGAATGATCCCAAAATCCAACCCAACATTAAATGTAGTAGAAGTTTCCCAGGTCAAGTTTGGATTTGGGAGTAAATTCCCCGGTAAATTACCACCTGTAATTTGACCTCCAAATACATACGGATAGTTCTCTACTACTCCCAAGGTAGTGTAAGGATCCAAAGACTGATTACCTACCGAACCGTAACTTGCTCTTAACTTGAATTCATCAATCAAATTAGAGTTTGCCAAAAATGACTCCTTATGCATCTGCCAGGCAAATGAAGCAGCTGGAAAAAAACCCCACTTGTTATTGACAGCAAATACTGAAGCGCCATCAGCTCTTCCAGTTACAGTCAGTAGATATTTATCCTTCAATGTATATCTTGCTCTTCCTAGAAATGACGCTAGTTTAAATTCCTGTTGCGTTCTTTGTGTATTGAAATTCAACGCATTAGAAATACCGTTAAATCCAAGTATATCACTACCGAAACCAGTTCCAGTGGAGAAAGTCCTACCATTAGTACGTTCATTTATGGAATGAACAAATGTGAAATCAAAAACATTGTCATCATTGAACTGATCTGAATAATTAAAAATGTTTTCAATCAAAAACTCTTCTCTCGATGCATTAGCCAAAGTAGCTCTACCGTTTGGTGTTACACCTGCCGAATGTAAACGTGTAATGTAAGTACCTTCTTCACTTGCTCTTTGGCTAGTAAGTGCATTGAGTTTGTAGCTGAATTTATCACTGAACTTGTATGTTGCGACAAAATTCAAATTATAAAAGTTTGACTGAATGTTATTATCAGACTCTCTAATGTTCCACAAAGGGTTGATTGTCGCACTACTTGCATTTGCACCAGCGACTTCCCTTACCAAATTACCCTCTAAATCTCTAGGGCCAGTAAACGGAGAGATTGTGATAAAGTCGAGATTAGAGGATTCACGTCGTTGATTGTCTCTACCCATATTTAAATTCGTCTCCAGCGTAAGCTTATTTGTTACTTTCTGTTGAAGATTGATTCTAAAAGTTCCTCTAGTGAAATTTGAAGTGGGGATTAGGCCTGACTGATCAAAAAGATTGATACTCGAAAAGACTTTAGTTCTATCAGTACCTCCTGACAAGCTGATATTGTGATTTTGAATAATGGCCGTCCGCAATACTTCATCTTCCCAATTGACATAGTTTCCTGCGATAAAATTCTGATACTCTGGAGCCTCTGTGCTACCACCAAAATTCACAATATCATCGCTGTATGCTTGCTGTCCATCGACAATTGGGTTCATTGTTCTCCTCGCTTCTCTTCTCAATTGGGCAAATTCCTCAGCATTGTAAAGGTCGAAATTCTTGGTCAGGTTTTGTGATGACATATATGAGTGCACAGTGACTGCAATTTTACCTTCTTTAGGTCGCTTTGTAGTGACTAAAATAACCCCATTGGAAGCCCTAGCACCGTATATGGCCTGAGATGAAGCATCTTTGAGAACCTCGATTGAAGTGATATCATCTGGATTGATATCGTTGATATTATCCACTGGGAAACCATCCAATACGATCAATGGTGCATTTCCTCCTCGAATAGAATTCCTACCTCTGATCAGGATATTCGATGTGCCACCTGGTCTAGCAGATCCGAGAGTCACTTGTACACCGGCTGCTCTACCTCTTATCATCTCTGCTACGTTGGTGGTGGGAATCGAGGTTGCTTTATCAACATCAATTACTGATACTGATCCAGAAATCTGCGATCTCTTTTGTGTACCATACCCTACTACTACTACCTCATCGAGATTACTCAGATCTTGTGAAAGAATTACTTCCATAAGCGTGCTTACTATTGGAAGCTCTTGCTTAGTGAAGCCCAGATAAGAAAATATAATTGTCTCGGCCGAGGAAGGTGCTGCTAATACAAAATTACCATCCAAGTCTGTGACGGTTCCAATAGTAGTTCCTTTTATTAAGACAGATACCCCAGGGATTCCGTCTCCAATTTCATCTTTTACTACGCCCCTTACAGTTTTTTCCTGTTGCGCAAGTGAAACACTAAAAAGCCCTATATAAACTAGCCATAATAGGAGAATGCTTTTTAGCCTTCTGATTGGTAATTTGTATTCCATATTCTTCTAGGTTTTGTTAATGAACTCAAAACTATCAAGAAAGGAAATTGAAAGAAATTTGTATGCCTATACAAAATTGCTACCTGAAAAAATTAATCATATAAATATGTATATCAATTATTTATAACACAAATTGAAAAACATCCACTATATAAATAAAAATTCTTTTTCATCTTGTAGTGGTAATGTAGGGCTATATACTAAGTATAAAATCTGTCAAATTAACATCTTGATCAAGACCTAACTTTTTCCTCAACCTATACCTCCTCACCTCTATACTTTTAGTAGAAATATTCAGTAAAGACGCAATCTCCTTAGCACTAAGATTCAATCTTATGTATGTACAAAACTTTAGATCGTTATGGTTTAGATCAGGGCAAATTTTTTTGGCCCTTTCCAAAAATTCTTTGTCTGCATTATTAAATGCTTCTTCAAAAAAATCCCAATCTTTTTCATTGTTCAAATTACTATCGATCAATTTATAGACTGTAGAATTCTCAGGTAAGTTTGTTTGAGATTTGAGTTCCTTTCTTACTTTTATCAAGAAATCATTCCTCTTGATGTTGTTCATAGTAAGAATGGCAAGCTCACGGTTCTTACTTTCAATTTCGACTTCAAGCTGTTTGTTTTTTAGTCCGATTATCTTTTGTTCTGTTTTGATCTTAATATTCTCCAGTTCTCTTATATTTTGCAACTTTGCCTCTTCTGCCTTTCTAAAAAAATGCTCTTTGTAGGATTTGTGAATTATAAAACCCAAAAGGGCCAAAATGGCTATGTAGATCAAGATGGCTAAATATGAGAAATAAAAAGGTTTTTCTATTGAGAAATCAAAAGATGCATAGTTTTCAGAAGAAAAATCTCCTATTCTAGATTTCACTTTGAAAGTGTATGCTCCAAAGGGAAGATTTTCAAACTTCACTTTACTGTCATTACTCCAAGCGGACCATTGGCTATGGTAGCCTTCTATAAAGTAGCTGTATTGTACTTCCTTATATTTTTCATGGAAAGGCACATAGTATGAAAACTCCAAAGTACGATTAGCAAACTTCAGTGAAGCTGGTTTGTCTATATCAGCGAGAATCACAGTATCACCAAAAACCGTGACGCTATTCAAATGAATATGATGTTTTGGACTTTTATTTTTATTGAAATCAAGCCTTACGTATCCATTTGTCTTTCCAAGAATATACTGATCTTTTCCAATAGTATTTAGATTTTCAAAACTAATTACTGATCTTCTAAGATTGTTTGGGATATAGAATGATTCTGTTTCATAGGATTCTTTTGCGGCACTTTTTCTGGCATAAGTGATCCCATTTTTATTAAATGACCACACCCTCCTATTGATAGGATCATTTATAAGCTTTGCAGATAAAAAAGTCTCTGGATCAATCAATTTACTCAATGATGGATTTTTGATTAATGAACCATCTCTTTGGATTTCAAAAACTCCATCTAAACTACTGAAAAAAATCTTTTCATCAAAGCTAACAAGTGAGGCTCCTGATAGATTTGGAAGGTCTGTAAATCGTAAGACATTAGAGATTTTGTTGCTATTGGAGTCCCACATTATTTTAAACAAACCTTTGTTTTCATGACTAACCCAAAATATAGAATCATCCATGATCTCAAAAAATCTTGCCGAAAAATCAAAGCCTTCGATCTTTTCCCAAGCATCCCATTTCCCATCTTTATTGTAAATCCTGCCTAAACCTGAATAAGCTCCAAAAAAAATAGAATTCGGTAAAGATGGATTTTCTTTGAAACCCCATACTCCAGGAATATCTAAAAACAATTCAGCTTTTCCATTATTGACTTTGAATACACCTAATGCATGACCACAGAAAAGTACACCACCTGACTCATACAAGGACCAAACTTGTCCCTCTGTCCCAGGTACCATTTGAAGACTGTTATTTATTGCTTCATCTTTGTAAAACAAACCTTGATTTGATCCCAAATATATTTTGTTGTTGTGAATAAGGGTTGCATATACAGTCCCTAGTACACCTTGAGAATTAACATACTCAGTAACATAGGATTTGTAATTAATACAGTCAATCCCATTATCCAATGCAAGCCATATGTTTTGCTGAGAGTCCTCGAATATATTCAATACTGTGTTGTTATTTAACCCATTTCCTTGGTTCAAAACACCTATGAATTCACCATTTTTATTCAATTGGATTAGACCTTCTGATATAGTTCCAATTAAAATATCTCCACTTGATGTTATTTTTGCACTGAAAATTTTTCTATCTGGAAACAACTTATTGAAATCAGTCTGTAATTTCTCTACTTTTTCTCCCACAACCTGATAAATCCCATGATGTCTAGTGAAAATCAATTTCCCATTTTCTGATTCTACAATATTTACAACAAGGTCACTATTGATTTTCTCCGGTAATTCCAAAAATAGTTTCTCTTGACCCATTTCAAGTCTAAAAATCCCCTTACCCTTCTTTTGAATCAAAAGTTGATTATCAACTTCAAATATCCTTACATAAGACTTTTCATCCGTAATCACCTTGAGCGTTTGCTGTGGTATGTCATATATGTAGAGTCTATCCAATGACTGAAAAAACACTTGATTGTCTATAATCTTGATATGCCAAATATTCTCATCTTCGAGCATCTCTGCTTCTTTGGATAAAGATATGTATTGAAGTTGGCCTTTGGCGTTTCTTTGGTAATAGCCAAACTCCATATAAGACCCAACAAAAATATAGTCTGAAAAAGATGCTACTGTACGAATCACACTCTGATTGGGAGATGGATACAGTTTCCAGTTAGCACCATTGTATTCAAGCAAACCCTCATTGTTTGCGAAAAATAGCCGTTTATTGTCAGTTTCGGTAATTTCCCAATTTTGATTGCCTGCATCATAATTTCTAGGGCTAAAGTTGATAATAGGAAACGACTCTTGGGACTTTGTCTCATAGGAAACTAAGGATAAATAAAATATCAATAAAAAACTAAATCTTAAGGGCATTTTGGGTTTTGTTTTGATCGAAAAATAAAGCTTTTTTTCAAAAATATTATTAAGCCAGTATTATGAATAATATATAACTGCTGAGATGCGAATCAACATAGCTTAATAAAGGCAATTTCATCGCCAACCAAATAGAAAATTTATGTCAGTTTTCGATTAGGTTATGGATTTTAACATCTCAAAAATCCCTTCATTTTCTAAGATGCGTAATCCTGCTCGATCGTTGGATACTCCTGATACCAATTTGAATGTATTATATGGCTGATTATCGATCACTTTGTACTCAAAGTGATTGAAGGAAATGTTTTTGATATGATTGATCCTAGCTGCTACTTCTATGTTATGCGAGGAAATAATAAAAAGACTGGTCGGGATTTTTGATAGGGCCTCTGTCAGCATGGATGTAGCATCTGATGCGTCTTCTACATTTGTGCCTTTGAATAATTCATCCATGATTACGATCATGTGCTTGTGTTGCTTTAATGAATTAACCATCGTTTTTACCCTCATTACCTCATTATAGTAATGACTATACCCATCTTTAAGGCTATCTGAGAGATTGATACTAGTCATCATACCACTATATAGGGTAGTTCTCATACATTTTGCAGGGACAGGAAAACCAAGGTGAGCCAAATACATTGCAGAACCGAAGGATTTAAGAAAAGTAGACTTTCCAGACATATTTGCTCCAGTCAAAAAGCATAAATTATTTTCTTTGTCTAGTTTAAAATCATTGGTAACTGCTTCTTTTACCAAAGGATGAAACAATCCTTTGATATCTACCATCGAGTCTTCAGGGGTGATGTATTCTGGATAGCACATCTGATGCCTTTCAGCCACTTGACCCACTGTCTCAAGCACATCTAGTAGATAGATGAGTTCCAAAAGCTCTGATATATCCTTACTTCTTCTAAAATATTGATCATACTTCCCTATTGGAAAGATCTTTTCATCTATCTCGATGATTTCATTCAATTCTCTCCTGCTTAGTATCTCTGTCATCCTGAAGGATATCTTTGAAAGGTAAGTGGGAAGTGTTTCGTCTGATAGTTTTTCAATTACCGTATGGAGAAAAACAATGAATTGTAGTATGTGATTTACACCTGTCTCTACTATGTAGTAATTCCCAGAAGGCCTGAAAAAATTCTTCAACCACTGGATTAGAGATACCTCAAATCCCTTCTTGAACAAGGGGATACTGGATCGAAGATAATACTCCACAGCATTAAGCTGTTTTTTGTCGATGTTAAACTCGATTTGTTTTTCCGCCAAAAATTTAATTGCGTCCCTCCGTCCTTCAATTTCTTCCAAATTCCTTGAGGGGGATTTGATGATTTCTGACAACTTAATTTTTCCCCCAGAAGTGCTTACCTGATTGAAGAAAGCGAACAAATCACCTTCTTGAAATGAATCAAAGAAATCTAAGTCTTTTAGCGTCTGCTGATCTATTCCAAAGGGCTGTAGTTTCGTCATTTCTTTATTTTCGCTAAAAGTTCCCCTGGGTAAATAATTGTGGTATACAAGCTCTTCTTTATAGTTTTTCACCTGGAGACAAGCCCCACCCTTCATCAAGTATAAATGATCACTGATATCTATAATATTCATATAATCGTGATCTGTGATCAAAAAACCTTTTTCCATTTTATGGGTGGAAATCAATGCTTTGATCAGTTCTTTGTACAAAGGTTCAATCCCAGAAAATGGCTCATCAAGCAAAATGAATTTGACTGGCAAATGACAAATCAACAAAACTTCTAAATACCGGCGTTCACCTCCAGATAATGAGGTGATTTTTTTGTTCAGGTGTTTGGAAATTCTTTCGTTTTCTAGAATTTTCTGACGCTGGGTTTTGTTTGAAACAAATTGATTGATGATACCTTTGATAGTCAGGATTGTAGGCAAAAAACTATGCTGTGGAAGATAAGCTATAAGGTTTCCGCATTTGTAGGGTTCTTGAAAGACGACATTGTTGATTCGTATCATTTTGTCATCTGCTGAGAGTGTCCCAAAGATGATTTGAAAGAGCGTAGATTTTCCAGTACCATTTCTACCCAATATCCCTAAGACTTCACCCGTTTTGCAAAGAAGGTATATATCCGAGATAACTGTCTTATGATTTACCTTCTTTATAACTCCACTTATTTCAAGTTGATTACTTTCCATCATGAAGCCTTTCTAGCGTGAAATAAATGATAAAAATCAAGACATTGAATACTTGAGTGTACGCAATCAATTTTAGCTTAGAATAGCCTCTATTAAAATAAAAGTAATATTTCTCCTTGTATCGCTTTTCAAATAAATACAGTGCAATAAACATCCCTCCAGAGATAAATGAAAGCATAAATCCTCTTAAAAAGTTTTCGTCAAGTACAAGAAATAAAAAACCTATCAAGATTGAAAATGGGAGGTTGAAACTGTTAATTTCTCTGTAGTATAATAGAATATTCTTCAATCTTGCTTGATTAGTTTTTGGATTATTGATTTAAATATAAGATGATTATTTGAAAATCCATCATCAAACTTGTTCTATAGTTTTTTGTGATTTTAGCAAAACCTGTTTCCTTTTTCACTTATGTTCAATAAATTAGCACCTCACCCTGATTTCAACTTATGAAGAAAACTCAAGCAAAACCCAAGCTATTTAGTAGTGATTTTTGGGATGTAAATAAGATTCTAAGTATTTCTGCTATTTTCATTTCGTTTATGACTTTTTTGGTATTGATCTATCAGACCAAGATACTGAGAGAACAACAACTCCTATCCTCTATGCCGTACATAGACATTTCAAATAGAGGCTCTTATACACCTAATTTTAAAATCATACTAACAAATCAAGGAATTGGCCCTGCAGTATTGGAAGAGGTAAATATTTTTTTTGAGGGGAAGAAAACAAGTTTTATAGACTTGGTACCATTTGTATTTGAAAAAAGTGACACCATCCAGAACTTAGAACATTTACTACATTCTAATATTTATCCAGGAAGACTGATTCCTGCTGGAGAAATTATACCAATTTTCGAAGTAATTGATGATTTAAATGAGTCCATTATTCTCAAATCAGAGATGGACCAACTTTATGTAGCAGGTTTGGAGTGGGAAATCATTTACTCATCAGTGTATAAAGAAAAATGGAGAATCACACACAAATCACTTGCCCCTGAGAAGTTGTGAAAATCCATTGAACATTTGTGACAAAAAAACCAATGGTTTTGACAGCTATAAATCTAAGACTCATTCATGCTAATCGACATATTTCTGCTTTAGTTGTTTAAGAGTAGTACCACCTGTTTAGATTATGCAAAGCGTCATCAAAAAACCTAGAGTTTCAAGTAGAATGACACTAATTGAATCTGTAATTTCAAATTCTATAATTCCTATCAAACCGGATCATGCAGAGATAGAATCTTCAAGCCCTCAATCTCCAAATCCCTCAATTTCATCCCCGCTAGTATAAATTCATCGGCTTCTACATGCTTCTTGAATTCATAGATAAGCTTCAGCAGCAACTTTGCTTTATGTATTCTATCCATTGGAAATGGATTTAAATTCGCCTCTATGATCTTTTTGAGCTTGATTTCAATTTGCTCTTCCCTCCTATCCAACGCTGATAAAATCTCAAAAACATCCATTGTTTATATTATTGACATTTTTCCACTTATAATATTCTCATAAAAATAATCATAGTCAAATAGCTGAAGTAATCCACCTCAGCAAAAGTCTGTCAAATTTGTTCAAAAAAATAAAGTACTGAGTTCGTTTTATTGCAAATCCGACCAAAAACAAGCAAATTGTTAGTTGAAATTTTTCAATAACAAATCAGAGAGAATGAACCATAAATATCTTAAACCAAGGCAGGCATTAAATAAAGCATT
This sequence comes from Belliella kenyensis, assembly GCF_022549675.1. Taxonomy (GTDB): domain Bacteria; phylum Bacteroidota; class Bacteroidia; order Cytophagales; family Cyclobacteriaceae; genus Belliella; species Belliella kenyensis. The sequence goes on from NZ_JAKZGR010000008.1 coordinate 167,540, forward strand.
TTTAAAAGTAAAACCTGTAAGAGCCCAGATCAATCAATTAGTTTATGAACTTTATGGGTTGACTGAGGAGGAGATTAGGGTAATAGAAGGGGGTGAAGGGTGAACTTGACAATTAAAAAAATTATTAAGATTGGCCAGAAAGAGTATATGGAAAAACTTCTAAAAAATGGAGAAGTTTATTTTAATACTGTTGAATATTTTAGAAAGAATGATGTAGGCGATTACCTAAGAGGTGATTTTGCTGAAGGGCTAAAGTACAGCCAATTAATTAATTTTAGATCCCCTTCTTTAGAAGAATTTGGTATTAAGTTTAGAAATGCAAAAATCAATGGGGATACCGATATAAGCCACCTATTTTCAATGTATATGGTAACATCTGAGTTTTGGGAAGGCAAAATTCATTTCGATAAAAGGATTTTAGAATTTGGAGATTACGCTTTGATAATCAATCCCCGTGAATTTTTAGAAAAGGTTATGAAAGCTTCAAAATATGAAATTAAATATGGGCCGGCCGTCTATTACAAAACCCCACCAATTCCAATTTCACTAAATTCCTTTTCCAAACGAGAAGAGTTTAAATACCAAAACGAATTTCGCTTTGTAATTAATTCAAGTTCAAAGAAGCCTATTATAATAAAAATCGGTGATATTTCAGATATCGCTACGATGATTCCAACTGAAACTTTATTGAAAATTGAATTTTTAAAGAATTAAGAACTTATGAAAGCCAACGAACTACAAATCATCAACTTTTTACAGACACCAAGGGTACAGTTTGTAATCCCAGTTTATCAACGGAATTATGACTGGACTACCGCTGAATGTGGGGAGTTATTAAAAGACATCATTTCTGTAAGAGAACAGGATAGAAGCTCCCACTTTATTGGAAGTATTGTTTTTATTCATGAAGGAATTTACAGCACCAGTGAGGTAAGGGAGTTGGTCATTATCGATGGGCAGCAGCGTTTGACCACCATCAATATTCTCTTTGTTGCTTTGTATCGCTTTGCTCTTGAAAATAACAGACAGCAAGATGCAGATATGCTCTATAATACTTTTCTGATCAATCAGTATGTGCAACAGGAAGTCAGTAAGCTTAAGCTTAAGCAAACGGATGCGAATTCAATAGCTTTCAAAGCCATCCTAAAAGGAACAGAAAAGGGCATTGATGATTATTCGAATGTTATTGAAAATTACAATTACTTCAGAGGAATAATAACCGAGGCAAATTTTCATACCATTTTGGAAGGGCTTCATCGATTGATATTTGTTGAGATATCCCTTGAAAGAGGTAAAGATGATCCACAGCGAATTTTTGAGAGCTTGAATTCTACGGGATTGGATCTTTCTCAGTCAGACTTGATCCGGAATTTTATCTTGATGGATCTTCCTCCCCAGAAGCAAAATCAAGTTTATGAATCCATCTGGAGTCCTATTGAGCAAAATGCTAGAGATGTCACCAAGAGGACATCTTTGGTCTCTGATTATATCCGTGACTACCTGACTCTCAAGAACAAGAAAATCCCAAACAAGAATAAGGTGTATACCGAATTTAAAAGTCTCTATCAAGACAAAAAGGATGAGGATTATCAGCAGGAGTTAGAAAACATCAAGTCGCTTTCCTACCATTACAAAAAATTTGTAAACCCATCATCTGAGCAAGATAGTAGAATCAGAAAAGAGTTGGAATATATCCACAGGCTGGAAATCAATGTAGCCTACCCTTTTTTACTACAGGTATTTGAAGATGAAGAAAATGGTATCATCAGTAAAGAAGAGCTGATCAAAGTTTTGAAATTGGTCCAGAGCTTTGTTTGGAGAAGATTCATTGTAGGACTTCCTACTAATGCCCTGAATAAGATTTTCATGACTCTTTATTCGGAGATTGACAGTGAGGAGTACTGTGATTCGATGGCAGCTGCATTATTGAAAAAGGGAGGTAGCATGAAGTTCCCTACCAATGAAGAAATCAGAGTTGCACTAAAAGACAAAGATCTTTACAATACCCAAGCAAAGAACAGAAACTATCTTTTTGAACTACTGGAAAACTTCAATAACAAAGAGCATGTCGATACTTCCAGTGAGCTGATCACAGTGGAACATATTTTCCCACGGACACCAAGTAAGGAATGGGAAGAACAGCTTACACCCGAAGAATTCTTTGAGTTTAAAGAGAAATATGTAAATACTATTGGGAACCTAACGTTGTCTGGAAATAATGGCTCACTGAGTAATAGATCCTTTCAAGAAAAAAAAGCGATGAATGAAAATGGTCTTGAACAGGGATATGCTTACAGTAGATTATGGCTTAACACCTATCTCCAGAAAATCGAAAAATGGGATATCAATGCTTATGAAGAGCGCTTTAAGATTATCTATGAACGATTTTTGAAGATTTGGGAGTTTCCTGAAGTAGTGGTTTTCGACGAGAATGATGCTGAGGAACAGAATATTTTTGATGCTGATCCTCCTACCTATAAGAAACTCGAATACTTCATATTCGAAGATACTAAGATAGAGGAGGATGCAGTGGTACAGATGTATTTTTATGTCTTGAAACAACTCTTCCAAAAGAACTCTGAATTACTGGTAGAGGGGCAAGAAGTGCTGAAAATCACCAGAAAAGTTGAAGACTTTCGGGATGGCAGAGAAATCGCCAATGGTTGGTTTGTTGAGTCGAATATAGACAGTAACACCAAATTCAGTGTATTGAAAAAGCTATTGACCATTTTTGAAATGGAAGAGGAGCTTTATATAAAGTATCAAAGCGGGGCAGTAAACAGTGGTGAACCAGGGAGGTATTCTATCAGGAGAAAGTACTGGCAGCAGCTTATTCCGCTTTTAGTGGGTACAAACTTATTTACCAACATTAAACCAACAAAAGATCATTGGTTAAGTGCCGGAGCTGGAAAATCTGGAATTAGTTTTACAATGATCATTACCAAGTCTTGTGTTCGAATTGAATTAGGTATTTTGTCCTCTTCAAAAGAAACTAACAAGCGAGACTTTAAGAGACTTTACCAAAATAAACCTGAAATTGAAGAAGCTTTTGGAAGCCCACTTGAATGGCAAGAATTACCTGATAACAAAATGTCCAGAATAAAGACTGAGATGCAAGGAATTAACCTTTTCAACGAAGAAGATTGGGTTCAAATGAACCAATTCTTTATTGAGAACTTGCCCAAGTTTGAGAGGGCTTTTAAGGAGCAGATATTAAGATTGAAGTAAAATCAATTAGACTTAAATAGATTAATTGTTAATTACTCTAATCAAATGTTTATTTATTGCTAGACAGTAAGCTTTATGAATAACCAAATCGAAATTTATCAAGGTAATGATGGTCAGACTCAGATCGAGGTAAGGTTTGAAGGTGAAACTTTTTGGCTGTCTTTATTGCAGATTTCGGAATTGTTTTAGAGAGACAAGTCTGTTATTTCTAGACATATTAAAAACATTTATCGTGAAGGAGAATTAGATAAAAAGTCAACTGTTGCAAAAAATGCAACAGTTCAAACAGAAGGTAAAAGAAGGGTTGAAAGAGAAGTTGAGTTTTATAACCTAGACTTGATTTTATCTGTCGGTTACCGAGTTAACTCAAAACAAGGGACTCAGTTCCGTCAATGGGCTACACAGCAACTTAAAGCTTATTTAGTGCAAGGTTATGCCATCAATGAACAAAGACTGAAACAAAAACAGCAGGAAGTTCAAACTTTAAAAGATGGAATTCGGATTCTAAGTAGGGTTATAGAACAGAAAGCAGAAGACCAAAATTCAGATTGGCTTCATCACTTTGCATCAGGATTGGAATTATTGGATGATTATGACCATGAAAATTTAGATAAAAAAGGACTAACCAAAACACGAGCAAAGTTTCCAAATCTTGATGATTATAAGAAGGTCATATTCGCTATGAAGTCAGATTTTGAATCAGGCGTATTTGGTAAAGAAAAAGACGGTAGTTTTGAAAGTGCTATTTCGCAGATCAGTAAAGGATTTGATAATGAGGACTTCTACCCTAGCCTTGAGGAAAAGGCGGCCACACTTCTATATCTGATTGTGAAGAATCATGGCTTTGTAGATGGAAACAAAAGAATTGCAGCTGCATGTTTTCTCCTCTTTTTACAAGTCAATGGCCTCCTTTACAACGATGAGAAAAACTCTATCATAAGCAATGATGCATTGGCAAGCTTAACCTTGTTTATTGCATCAAGTAAGCCTGATGAAATGGATACTGTTAAAAAATTGGTCATTAGCGTATTAAATAGAAATCGTAAAATCGAATCGAAGTTATGAAATGGGATAAAATCATCACCACGGAGCAGGAATATGAAAAAGCGCTAAAAAGACTCTCTACAATATTTGATACCAACCCAGATAGTCCTGAAGGAATGGAAGCAGAGCTTTTGGTGACGCTGATAGACAAGTATGAAAAGGAGCATTACCCTATCGCTTTGCCTGAGCCTATTATTGCTATCAAGGAAGCCATGGAAATGAAAGGGCTAAAGGATAAAGACTTGATTCCTGCCATTGGCAGTAAGACAACTGTAAGCCTTGTACTCAACCGTAAGCGAGCATTGACCATAGATATGATCAGAAACTTTCATGAGCTCTTAGGGTTGCCTGTTCAGGTATTAATTCAGCCTTATGAATTGAATAGAAAGCAAGATATGGTAAAATAATTTTTATGAAATTGAAGTAGTATTTATCATTAAAAAATTATGTGAACTTTGGGGAATTAATAAAAATGAATGGGTATTTATTGATTCAAGAATCAATAACATAAAGTCAACCTAGCTAACAGCATTACAAAAAGCACCAATTGAGTCCAGAGGAAGTAGCATTAATAGACAATAGGGTAAAGCCTCAGACATAAAAAGCAACCATGGTCATTTCAAAATTCAAAGTAATTGGATAAGTTATAATGATACTCAAAAGAAGATCTTACAGCATCTTTTCTATCACAATCAAGCCACAATAAGTGAATTAGTAGAAGTAACAGGGATTAACGATAAAACGGTTAGACTTTATTTAAATCAGTTTATAGATAATGAAAAGGTTATTGATCGTCTAAGTGATAAACAACGAGATAAGAATGCAAAATACGCTTTTAAGAAGTTATAGAGTCTTATAAGGAACATCGAAAACAATATACAAAACACTGAATATCAATTGTTTTTGATAAATAAGGAACATTTACCAAGAAATAAGGAACAACGGTAGCAAATAGCTAATACACAAGTAAGGGAGTGTTAACCTAAAGTTGTTGATTAAATTTTCTAATACTTCTAAAACATCAAAATGATAGAAGTTTGAAATATGAATACAGCCAAAGACAGAAAATTGAGATCCATTAGAATCAGCATGGCTTTATACAGACATTTAAAAGAAATGACAATTAAAGAGAATAAAAGCGTCAACAATTTAATTGAAACTTTGCTAATTAAAGCTTCTGGATTCAAAGAAACGCCTCAATAGGCTATATAAGATCTTCAAATCAATATCTCAATTGCAGTCATTGCACCAATTTTGCAGTCAAGAGACAGTAAAATCTATGATTACAATTCGTATAACCACTTTGTGAAAGAAGTGCAAAAATTGAATCAAGACCTAAACTCATCTTTCCCCAGAAGTTTTTAGCTTTAGGGGAAAAGAAAATCAATTTTCTATTCAATTACGCTCAAATTTGATCAAAAATACCCTGTTATGGGTACATTTTAAGAGATAAGAAAGGGGTAGTTTTGGTTATATAATCAAAATATCCGCAACTTATTGCGTATTCCATACTATATAAAACAAATAGCGCAATGGTTTCGTGAAGAAAACCGTTATCACTCAGTGTAGAAAAACCTGAATAACAAATTGACATTAGGGAAAAAGAGTAAATTTGAAGCTAAGACACAAATAATTATAGGAAGTGACAGCAGAATCGCAAAATATTGAATTCAAAGTAAATTGGAGAGACGAATATCTTAAATGGATCTGTGGTTTTGCTAATGCCTATGGCGGTATTCTTTTCATTGGAAAAGATGATGCAGGAAATGTGGTTGACTTGAAAGATGCTAAAAAACTATTGGAAGAAATTCCAAACAAGGTTAGAGATACTTTGGGGATTTTGGTCGATGTCAATCTGCACCAAAATGACCAAGGAAGTTTTATTGAAATTCATGTTGAGAAATACCCTTACCCTGTCAATTATAAGGGACAATATCATTATAGAAGTGGAAGCACCAAACAAGAATTAAAATGGCCTTCACTTGACAAGTTTCTCCTTCATAAAAAAGGAAAAAGATGGGATGGTGTACCTGTTCCGAATGTTTCAACAAATGACTTTAAGCAAGAAACAATTGATTTTTTTCGTAAACGAGCTTACAGAAGCCAAAGAATTGATGAAGAAAGTTTAGCCGATAGTAATGAACACCTTATTGAAAACCTTCAACTCAAAGAGGGGAAATTTCTTAAGCGGGCATCTATTCTACTTTTTCACCCTAATCCTGAAAAACATATAACAGGAGCTTACATAAAAATAGGTTTTTTCGAAAGTGATAGTGAATTGAGATATCAGGACGAAATCCACGGAAATCTTTTTGAACAAATTGAAAAAACAACAGAATTATTATTTACAAAATACATCAAAGCTTTGATTAGCTATGAAGGTTTGAATCGAGTGGAGACCTTTGAATATCCGAGAGAAGCAATTAGAGAAGCATTATTGAATGCTATTGCCCATAAAGACTATTCGGGTGGCGTTCCCATTCAAATAAGTGTATATAAGGATAAGTTAATGATTTGGAATGATGGGCATCTTCCTGATGATTGGACCATTCAAGCACTTTTAGATAAGCACTCATCAAAGCCATTCAACCCAGATATTGCAAATGCACTTTTTCGCAGTGGATACATTGAATCTTGGGGTCGGGGTATTTCGAAAATGACAGAGCAGTGCTTTAATTTTGGACTTCCTGCGCCATTGTTCCTTTTTAAAAGTTCGGGTTTTTGGGTAGAGTTTAGAAAGGATATATATACATACAACCAACTTAAAGAGCTTGGGCTAAATGAACGACAGATTAAAGCCATTCTTTTTGTAAAAGACAATGGGAAAATAAATAATAGTGAGTATCAAAAACTTAATGATTGTTCGAGAAATACAGCAAGTAATGATTTGTCTGAGTTGGTTGATAGAGAATTATTTTTATTCAGTGGACAAAAAGGAGCAGGTGCTTTTTATACATTGAAAGGCATTGCACATTAATTGCACATATTGCACAAAAGCAACTGCTACGAGAGACCTTACCGAACTTGTTGAAAAATTTAAAGCATTGGACAGAACTGGAGAAGTTGGAGCAGGAACAACCTATATTTTGATTGGCTCATAATTGGCTCATAGGCAAAACAAAAAAGAGAAGAAAATGAACGGAGAAATACACCGAAGCGATAACAGCGGGTATATAGCAATAGCGGGTGAAGTGGTAAATCGAAGGTCTGAACTTCTAAAAAACTTTGTGCTAAACGGACATTAAAAGTGCTCTAAAATCTGCTACTGCGCAAAGCGGCAATACGTAAATTCGACACTGTTTTCGATACATCCTTAAAATAAAAAATCCTAACTCGCTACTCAACAGTAAGTTAGGGTTTTATTTTGCAGAGAGGAAGGGATTACTCGTACACGCATGGCATGCCGCACAGCCCCTCGTGAATCTCCCTTCGGTCGATTTCGAACCAAGTTTTTCTTAAGAGGGTTCTCATCCCTTCCTCCTACTATATTCGTCGAATCTTATGGAAATAAAAAAAGCCAACTCTATTTCTAAAGTTGGCTTTTGGCAGAGAGGAAGGGAAATGAACTACCTTCATAAATCACTGACTTTCAATATTTTATATTTAATAATTTTGCAAATACTCCCCGAATTACTCACCTCAATAAATAATCACAAGTATCTGTTTTTCAAATATTTATGTAAATATAGGAAAATATTTTGATAAACTTTAAGCAGTTTTTCTTTTAATTTTAGGTACCATAATCGATAATTCAAAATCGTATAATGTCTAATGGCTTTACTTCTTTCTCCCACCAAGAATCTGCCCTTTAATGACAGTCCTTTCTTTAAATTTTACCATTCCTGATTTAATACAAACAATATAATAGCTTTCTTCTGTTTGGATGATATGATTTAGCAGGCTTCAATCACCTAGTTTAATAAACGTATTTTAACAGATAAAAACCAATCAAAGTACACTATTGCCTCTGTATAAATCCATTGTATCGGCTTATTAGAGTTGACCACTTCAGGAGGAATAAAAAATGGATTGTCTTTTATATTGACCATAAATTCCACATAATCCTTAATCAAAGTTCTGATTAGTAATTGGTTTAATTTTCAATTTCAAACATTTACAACGAGTTATATAGATCATGAAGATATTCCATATCATGATTATTTAATAGCGTACTGATCTTATCTTTAGAGTAATACAGCTTGAGACTTCCTTTATTTGGTGAATTTTCAATAGCTCTAACTTCGTCAAGAACATATAAAAACCCAAACACACTAGTATCTACACTCATCTCAATCACTCTTTCAATAAAAAATTTATCTTTTTGATTCAAGTTATTATACCATTTAGAAATTTCTAATAACTCTTTTTCGGGATTCCTTCCTGCAGGAGATTCAAGAATATCCAAAACATCACTTATCGCCCCCTTAGAAACTGTCGTTTTAATTTTCTTGATAAATTCTTCAGATTTCATACATTTTATGGTTTATGGTTTCTTAATAATTGGTATTGGGTAAGTTTTTTTATTTAATTGAATAAGCTGTTATAAATTTGAATTAGGAGCATTTGTATGCTTTCTTAAATTAAAAATATCATTTACTAATTGACTTCTTGCATTCCCAGAATAGTCACCCTATATAATTGGAACAGTATTATGTTCTCTAGAAAGGAGTGCAATACCTGATGCTTTCTTTGGATCGTAAACGTCTATAATGAGGCTATTCCAGCATAGTATATATTGATATTCCACACATAAAACTCTTTTTTTGTATATGCAAAATATCGAAAATATAATTGAGATAACATTATAATAGAATGATACCAACTATTGTCGAAAGTATATGTTACCACCAATACTCTAAAAACCGATAAAAATGCTCATATTCAAAGTAATAGTGCTTTAAAACGCACCTTTTTTAGTAATTACATATGAAAAACCAAGACATGTAAAATATAGTGCTATTTAATGCTCTTTTTATTGACATTTTAAAAATTAGTATTACATTTGCATAAAATAATGCACTATAATGCACTTTTCAGAATTAATAAAAACCATAAAAGAACGTAGGGAAGCACTACAAGTAACACAGGAGGGCTTGGCAGAACTGTCTGGTGTTGGATTGAGAACTTTAAAACAGTTTGAAAGCGGAAAAGGAAATCCTACGCTGTCTACATTGCATAAGATATCTGATGTGTTGGGCATGGAGATTTGCCTAAAAATTAAAAATGTGACGCATACTAAATGAGAAAAGCCAAAGTTTTATTCAAAAATGAAGAATCGGGTATCTTGACACAACACGATGATGGTTCGTTTTCATTTCGATATCACGATGACTGGGTAGCCAATAACGATAGGCAAAGCATCAGTCTAACTTTACCTAAAACTGAAAAAGAATTTCATTCTAAATACCTGTTTCCATTTTTTTTCAACATGCTTCCTGAAGGTTCTAATAAGGAAGTGGTATGCAAACTAAATAGAATCGACAGAGAGGACTATTTCGGATTGCTTATGACTATTGCAAAAAATGACAGCATAGGTGCTGTTAGAATTATTAAACTCAAAAATTAATGAGCTTACCCGAAACGAGCTTTTGTAATAAAATTACTTCCTAACTATGAAATGCGAGTTCCATTTGACCTTCAAAAAAAAATATGATGACAAATGAAATTAAACAATGTCCTGGCACATTATCTGGAGGTTTTAATACCTATAGCAGAACAGCTTTGAATAGAGTTTTTCAGGGCAAAAAAGTGCATCATGTTTTGCCTTACGATTCTCCAGCATCTAACCCAGAAACTAATCAGCTGTTTGAAGAGAATCGAAATCGCACGTCAATATCTGGTGTACAAGAAAAATTTTCTGTATTGCTTGACAAAAACAAGTTAAGGCTTATTAATGAAAATGAACAAGGGACTTATATTCTGAAACCAATTCCAGGTGCCGGTAAAAAGCCAGATCAAATGCCTGCCAATGAGCATCTAACCATGCAAATTGCAAGACAGGTTTATGGAATAGAGACTGCAGAAAATGCATTGATATTTTTTAAAGATGGCACACCTGCATACATAACAAAAAGATTTGATGTAAAAGAGGATGGTTCAAAATTAGCTCAAGATGACTTTGCTTCCTTAGCAAAAAGAACCCCGCAAACACATGGAGAACATTACAAATATCTCGGGAATTATTTATATATATTTGAATTAATGCGCAACTATTTAACAACTTACAAGATAGAAGCGCCAAAACTTTTAAGAATACTTGTCTTCAATTATCTTTTTTCAAATGGAGATGCACACTTTAAAAATTTCTCTATATTAGAAACACCCTTTGGAGATTATCGACTGAGCCCAGCTTATGACTTACTAAATAGCCATATCCATATAGAAGATAAAGACTTTGCATTAGATGATGGTCTATTGCCTAGAAATCTAGCCCAAGGCAAAATCGGTTTGCAATTTGCTAAACTAGCAGAGAAAGCAGAAATCAGTGAAAAAACTTTTCAGAAAATTATGGCATTAATGATTTCCAAATCAGATTTAGTTGAAAAAATGGTTGCTGCTTCATTCCTAAATGATACCACAAAAAGAAATTATTTCCAATCTTTTCAAGGCCGTTTAAAACAACTGACTAAACCATAAAATATGATGCACCTAAAGAATTTAAAATTTTTCCTTATTGGGAATAATAAAGTTATTGTAGTATTCAGAACTGGAGCTAAATTAATAGAGTTAATAAGCATCCCGAGGACCTGGACGGTCTGACTAATAAGGATTCAAGCCTCGAATTGGACTCAAATTGAGGGATTTTCTTTGGGTTAGGCAGAATGCTAAAAGACGACACCGAACAAGAAAACGTGAAAAAAAAAAGATAGAATGAATTTGAATAAAAATAGAGTAACAACTTGGACAATATCGATATTAACTTTAGTTATAACTTCTTGTGCTGGAATTAAAAATGCTCAACTTACTTCTCAACTTGATAAAAGTAACTGCAATCAACAAGTAGCAAGAACATACACAAAAGACGAATTGCCAAATCCAATTCACACGCTTGACCTCGACACGCTGCTTACCAACCGATTTTCCTCTCAATCACTCAATGCAGCAAACGCAGTAGAGCTTCTTGATCTCTTAACAGAGTATGTTAATTTAAAAAAGGATTTCAATGTTAGTCCAACACTTGAGAAGAGAATTGAAATTGTTGAACTATCACAAAGAATTAATCAAAGAATAAACATCTCATCGCTTGAAGTTTCAGCAGTTGCAAGCGAAATGGACTGCGAAGAAGAACGAGCCGACCAAATTGCAACTTACTTAAAAGGGAAAGAAGATGATGCTGAAACAAAACTGACTGTAGGCGCGATTGTGGTGGGTGCAGCAGGAGCAATTACATCAGGAATCCTTTTAGCGAATGGAGTTAATGGCAACGCACATGAATTAATTGGACTTGGTGCCGGTTTGACAGAAGCAACTTTGGGTATTCTGATTTTAATGAACAAACGAAAGGTGACATTTTACCATCCGAGAAATGCATTAAAAGATATTTGGACAGCACCAGATACTTCAACAATTTTTCCAAGTTCAGTTTGGTATTATTTAACCTATGAAAACCCGAACACCAAAGAAAAATCTTTACGACAACAACTCCTAGACAAGTGGTTAGGCTTTGGACAAATCGCAGACACCAAAGAAAAGAACAAAGAAAAAATTTACGATTTGTTTTTTGGTGAAGGCGGAAAATATAGCGCCGACCAACTGACGAACAGAGCCAATATGCACGACCAAATAGAAGCACATATTAATCTAATGAAGCAAGACTTAAAATTATTAGCCTTGGAACTTGAAAAACTGAATAACGAATGACCACGAAAAGATGTACTACTGCCAATGGTAGGCAAAGAGGAACCCTAGCCTAGAGCCTCTCACTACCTGTCCCTACACACGGGAGAAATCCCCAAAATCGGGAAAAGCTGTATCCAGATAAGTCAGATCACCTCACCACATTCCTGTGTTTTTACGAAAAAACTCAAAGAAATAGCTGAAACCTCAACCAAAATCATTGCGATAAGGATCAAAAAGCGCCGTCATATCAACCCCTCATCTGCAAATGAATAGTAGCTTTCAGCTGTTAGGATGATATGATCTAGCAGGCTTCTGACAAAGGGTTTACAGGCATCTATCAATCTAACGGGTAGTCTCCTACCCTGCTTAAAGCATTTCAATACAATTTTTTTGATACGTAGAAGTTTCAAAGACTGCTTCCAAATCCTATTTTTAAACAAAACGAACTACACTGCCTAGCTTTGGGTGATAGGAAGGGCTGTAGATGATGATGTTTTTCCTCACCAAATCTTTCATGCACCTGTGGTAAGTACTCAGAGATTTGACCTGTGAGTTTTTCATGATCATTTTTCGGGTGATCCGAAAACGGTTCCTTCCCTGATTTTTGATGAATTCTCCAATAAGCGCCATGCAGATTGCCATATGGGATAGTTGAATTGACTCATCCTTTTGAAGCTTGCTGTAGATTCCTAGGATCTTGCCTTGGATTGATTGGATATTATCATTGTTCATAATCAATTATTTGAATAGGTTCTCGATCTCCTTTTTTTGATAGTAATAAGAGCCGCCAATTTTCTTGGGATTCAGAAGTCCTCTAATCCTTAGGTTCTGTAATGATCCTGGTGAAATTTTGAGTATCCTCCGAACTTCATCGCTCTTTACCCAATCCTTTTGCTCTTTTTCCTTGGGCTTGAGTAGTCTTTCTAGATCTTCCAATAGTTGTAATCTCAATTCCTCGAGATCCTTTTTGGTGATCAGTTCTATCTTGGTCATATTTGGAGGTTTTGATGAATGGGTAAATTGGAGAGATTGAGGTTATGGAATTCACACTTTGACCACATACGGTGATTACTTTTTGCAAAAACTGCTTTTTATTTTTCTGGATTAAAGAAACTTAGAGGACTTATTCGTCTTTGGCTTTTTAAAAATAGTATGTGGATAAGAGGTCTAAACATGGAACTTGGTAGCTTAAATTATTTCTTAAATATTGATTTAGCCGTCAATATTTCCTTTAAATAGTTTTATATTCAAATACATATAATAAAAGACTTTCAACCTTTGTTAAGGAACGAAGAAAAGAAACAGGAATGACCCAAGAGAATTCGCAGATCGCTGCCGTGTTACCTTGACTGTGATCAGAAAGATAGAACAGGGTAAGACCAACCTGAATCTCGACAAAGTAAATTTGGTACTCCAAATGTTCTGACATGAACTGGCTCCAGTAAACAGTAAAATAATGAATGATGCGACAGGCGGAGATTTACTATAAAGATATCCTGGCTGTAAAAGGAATTGAACAGATAAGTCATTATTAAACTCCCCTATTTCCCTGTATAACCCAATTTTTTCAAGAATCGATTTTTCACAATTTAAAACCCCAAATTTAACCGTTAAAAATAGCTATCTTTGAAATAGTGAAAACAGAGGCCGAAAGGCTAGAGACTGCTGCTTTTTGCAGTCAGCAAGATGTAGGATTGTCTACGACATTCCGCTCTTGAACTGGATTCCGAAGTCACCGTTTTGTCTTTTACTCGGAACTCGTAAGCCTTTTTTTATTTGCTTATTAAGTGAAAAACAGCACCGTTTTTAACGGTTAAAAATGGGTATTGAAAGATGTTGTTTTTATTTGCTAGAAATAGATGATTGCTTGAAGCTGTCAGTTTTATTTTCTATTCAATTCCTCAGCAATTTAGGATGCCATTTTTCTCTTAATGAAAGCTATTAAAAACTAGACAGATATAGAAAATTTCTATTTCCCTATTTAAACCAAATTTTATATTCCAATAAATAAAATTAATTTTAGCCATGGATATTTCAGTTGTAAATAAAATTAAGCGAATAACCATAATTGCATTGGCATCAGATGACACATTAGTTGAACAGCTGGTTTTGAAAGGTGGGAATGCGATTTATTTAGCTTATTTAGATGAATCAGGGAATGTTTCCAGAACTTCATATGATCTTGATTACTCAATATCAGAAGGTGATTTTAAGGAGGATATTGAAAGCATCAGCACTAGAATAGAAAGTACCTTAAAGCAAACATTTTTAGAACATGATTATATTGTATTGGATTACAAATTTTTAATAAAACCCAAGAAGGCAAATGTTGAATTAAGTGACTTCTGGGTGGCTATAAAGTTGAGTTTAAACTGATAGGGAAAGGTGAATTTGATAAGTTTAATAGGAACATAGAATCCGCAAGGAGAAATGCAATTCAGATCCATACCAACAATTCTCCGATCTTTGAATTAGAATTTAGCAAACATGAATATGTTAAAGGAAATAAAGACTTTGAATATGAAGGGTTTAAAATCCGCATTTACACACCAGAAATGATAGTGTTTGAAAAGTTAAGGGCATTGTGCCAACAGCTGCCAGAATATAATAAGATAGTGCCAGGCTTTTCACCTAGGGCGAGGGCAAGAGATTTTTACGATATTCATTTTTTAATGGAAGAATTTGAAATTGCTCCAGAAAAGCCTGAAAATTTAAAGATGCTTTCAGAAATTTTTTCAGCTAAAAAAGTGCCTTTAGAGTTTATCACAATCCTACAGACAAGTCTAGAGTTACATAAAGAAAACTGGACGGATGTGAAAACTACCGTCTCTTCTTTAGAAACAATAAAGGACTTTGACTATTATTTTGAATACGTTTTATCAAAATTTGAAAAGCTCACATTCCTTTAGGATAAAAGATATTCCATTTTTCGTTGTAGTCAATTTCCTTCATATCATATGTCAGGTAAAATTTATTGGGTCTATCATATTCTAAAAATACAGACAGTCGCTTTTGATCCAGCCCTGCCTTTTCTAAATAAAAACCAATTGCTTGGTGATATGGGTAAACGAAACCTAACTTATCAAGTATTGCCTTTAATTTATTTACAGATAGTTTACCAATCGAATTCTCGAAAATTTCCAAAACTCTAAATACCCCCCCTCCATAAACAGGTCTTACAGCTAAATCAATCAAGGTTCTTTCTACATTGGTGAATGTTAACCCATCTTTTGAAAAAACCCCTGCTTTATTTGTGTACATTCCATTATGATAGATGATGGTGTATTCCCCAAAAACCCCATGGACATTTGAAGTTCTCTGGGACTTATTGAAAGCTTTGTCAATGTCTTGTTGATGAAGAATTACACTTCGATCTTTATTTTTGGGAGATTGCTCAGAAGTTAAGTAAACACTCTTTGGCACTTGATTAGTCAGACCTAAAAGAAAAGCTGCTGTATAATGGGAAAGGTACGCTTTAGATGTTAAAGATATTGCCAAATCAAATACAGAAGCTGTATTTGTCAAGTACCTTGTTTTATTTGGTAAATAGCCAGAAAAGACAACTTCATGCATTCTAAGAATATCACTTTCTATCAGCTTGTTGATAAACTTCTTCCCATTCATTGAAATAGGGAGATTCCATTTCACTCGGTTTTCTTCCAAAACACTATTTAGCTCGGTTTCTGAAAACACTTTCTTTCCGCTAAGAAAAAATTTCTTAATGCTAGACTCAGAAATGATAAATCTGGATTTTCGTGCCATAGAAAAATGTTCAAGTAGATATCACTTAATTGATCGTAATTAATTATTTTATCATTAAATCATAAAGTATAAATACTTTATGTACAAATATAAAATTTATTTTAATAAAAGTCAAGTTTTTTTTGTGAAAAAGAGTTTAATACTGTTTTTGGTGTGAGTAAAATTGCAGGCTTAGTGTTTCAAAAAACAACATGATAGGTTGAATCAGCGCAATTTTCTTGATACTTCTAATTATTATTAAAACATAAAGTATAAATACTTTATGTAAAGTTAAAATATAATTTTCATAAAGTCAAGAAATTGGATTGAATTATCCTTTTAATCCTTAAAAAGAGTGATTGTTAAGCAATTATTTACTATGTAATAAAGTATAAATACTTTATTACAAATTTAATTAAATAATTTAACAAAGTCAAGAAAAATAGGTTTATATTATATGCTAGTTTAAACAAGTATTGGAATCTACTGCTGTTTAAGGCTGTCAGTTCTATTTTTTTTATTCAATTCCTCAGCTATTTAGAATAATACCCCCATAAATGACAAGAGACTACCGCATAAAGTCGCTGCGCCCAGCACACTTTTTATTCCGTTTCCTATTGCATTCAGTGGCTGCTGAACCCTAATATTGCTTCATAATTAAAAGGACAGGCTAACGTCAGAAAAGGCCCCTACTGGAAACAGCTTCAAAAACCCAAAAGGTGTTGAAGTATATTTTGACTAGCTGTCCTTTTTCTGGAATAAGCCATATGATCTTATCCTAGACTAGCAGTCTATCAATAGGAATGAAATTAACTTTTAAATAGTAATCTTTTTACTGCTTTAGTCCGTTTTGCCAAACGCTAAAAACATTTTAGAAAGGATTTTTCATCCCACCTTCGGTGTCGCTACTGATTTAATTCCTTTTCTTTTTCCAAAATTTATATCCAACCAAACCAATACAACACCATGGAAACGCTAAGAATAAGTCCCTATACTGAAAGTTTCATCCATGTTCATCCTGCGATTGGACAAATCCGCTCCTTCTTTGATGAAAGAAATGTCCCCCTAGAGGAAGCCGATCTGTTTTATTATTTCCATGAATCAACAGGCTGGAAGACAGACAGCGGAACACCAATTTTTGATTGGAAAACTTTAGCCAAACAATGGATAGGAAACCTGGGGTACTGAAGGTTTAAAGTTGCTTTTGGTTCATGCAGAACCTATTATCCTTTGAATTCAAAGCCTCAAGCCAGTTTAGAGAATTAGCAAAAGCCCTTCAACGCTAAACACTACATCATCATGCAAGAAAACAAGAGTACCAATCTCCCCAGAAGGGTGGAAAGTAGAATCTCAGAAACCAAGTTCCAAGAATTGTTGACGCTACTTTCCAAGTCCCAAAACCAGACAATGAGCAGTCTTGTCAGGGATATATTATGCAAACAAAAACTGGTGGTCACCACATACGACAAAAGCCTCGATGTAATCCTTGAAAAGCTTTCCCTGATCCACCAGGAGATCAATGCCATTGGAGTCAATGCCAACCAAGTGGTAAGGGTGTTTCACAAAACTGGAGACCTTTCCAAAAAATTGGCTTTGGCTAAGAAGCTTGCAAACAACCTCAACGAGATCCTAAAGAAACAGGAATCGCTCAAGAACATGGTTAGCCCACTGCTGGATAAATGGTTGCAAAAATAACCACAGGTAAAGAAATCAGGGGCTTGATTCTCTACAATGAATCAAAGGTGAAAAACAGGAGTGCTGTCCTGATCCATGGACAGGGATTTCTGGGGAGTATCCAGGAATTGTCTGTCAATGAAAAACTGGCTAGGTTCCAAAAGCGCTTTGCACTCAACAAAAGGGTGAAAACAAATACGCTGCACATCTCCCTTAATTTTTCTAACAAAGATCAGCTTGATGATGGATTGTTGCAATTCATTGCAAAAGACTATATGGATAGAATTGGCTTTGGAAAACAACCTTATCTTGTTTACAGGCATGATGATACAGGCCATCCCCATATCCATATTGTTTCCACCAACATAGATCAAAATGGAAAAAGACTGGAAACCCATAACCTAGGGAAAAGGGCCTCAGAAAAAGCTCGAAAGGAAATTGAGAAAAGCCTTGGACTGGTAAAGGCAGAAAGCCAGCAGAAGGACTATTTGATTTATAAGCCGCTGGAGAAAGCCCAATATGGAAAGGCTGAGACAAAAGCTTTGATTGGAAATATTGTGACGGAAGTTATGCGCAGTTACCATTTTGAATCCTTTTCAGCATTCAAGGCAGCATTGGCTCAATTCAATGTATCTGCTTCCAAAGTAAATGCTTTGGGGAAGGAATTTCATGGAAACGGACTGGTGTATTCCATAACTGACCAACAAGGCAAATCCTTAAGTGTACCCATCAAATCCAGTAGCCTATTTAACAAACCAACCTATGCCAAGATATTGAAGAAAGCATCCTTCAATAAGGTTAAAGTTGACCCAAAGAGAGTAAAAGCAAAGGAAGATTTGGTCCATAGGATCATGGAAGTCCAAAAATCTATGGGCTCAAAAGGTAGTGAAAAAGAAAAGCTTGATTTGTTTTTGAAAAACCTGAAAAGGAAGGGGATTTACCTTCATTTGGTTTTCAACAAGAACGGAAGGCTTTATGGTTGCACTTATGTGGATAATATGCAGAGAAGGGTCTTCAAAGGTTCTGACTTGGGGAAAGCTTTTGGTGCAAATGGAATAACAAAAACTTTTACGCTGACTGATAAGGTCGATTCCAAAAATGAATGGCTAATCCCAAAATCAGCACAAGAAGAAGTCGTAAGCAAAGTCGAAAAGACTAATGCTGCAGAAGATCTGGAAGTTAGGGAAGACGCTAATTTAAACCCCTCTGGCCTATCGGAAATACTTTCATTTTTTAAGGAGCTTTTGACGCCCGATTACGGCACCACAAGTGCCTATGATCTTGGGAATTTGAAAAAGAAAAGGAAGAAGAAAAGAAAAGACAGACCCTAACAGCTATGGCCACAGGTGAAAATCAAGAAGCATTAAGAAAAATACTTGACCTTACCAGAAAGATAGGTTTTGGGATTTTGTTGTTCCATTTTTATTGGGAGTGTAAAACAGCAGTTAAAAACTGGAAACTGGACATTAATCTGGTGGATCAGTTTGTCAATGAATTGGCTAAGACGGGTTTGTTTTCTGAGTTTTGGCTTCCAAAGGCCTTGGCAATGCTTTTATTGCTGATTTCAATATTGGGCGTAAAAGGAAAGAAATCTTTAGCAATAGGTTTGTTGCCCGTTTTGGTAATGGGCAGTTTTGGTTTAGCATGCTATTGGTTATCGGGCTTGCTATTTTATAGTATCGGAGAGCTATTGCGCTTGGAGTACCTTTATATAAGCCTAACTTTCTTCGGGTATTTATTACTTTTAAGCTCTGGGATACGCTTTTCGAGGATTGTATGGAATAAAGACCAAACGGATATTTTCAACAAACTAAATGAAACATTTCCCCAAGAGGAAAGAAAGCTTGAAAATGAATATGCAGTCAACCTACCAGCAATTTATCGGATTGGCAATAAGGTCAGGAAGAGTTGGATCAACTTTATAAATCCCTTTAGGGCTATCCTCGTGGTGGGCACCCCAGGATCTGGGAAAAGTTATTTTGTGATCAGACACATCATCACCCAGCATATCGCTAAAGGGTTTTCGATGTTTATCTATGATTTCAAGTATGATGACCTTTCTAAAATAGCTTATAATGCTTTGCTCAATAATGCGTCGGCCTACCAGACTGTCCCGAAGTTTTATACCATCAACTTTGACAACCTTGAACATAGCCACAGGTGCAATCCCCTGGAGCCAAGTACCATGCTCGATATTACGGATGCTTCGGAATCTTCTAGAACGATCATGATGGGACTCAACAGGGAATGGATCAAAAAACAGGGTGATTTTTTTGTTGAATCCCCTATCAACTTTTTGACGGCTGTGATCTGGTTTTTGAAAAAATATAGAAAAGGAAAATACTGCACCCTCCCCCATGTCATTGAGCTGATGCAAGTAGAATATGACAAGCTCTTTTCGGTGCTCAGGACTGAGCCTGAAATAGAAGTTTTAATCAACCCTTTTGTATCAGCATACCTGCAAGGGGCAGCCGAGCAATTGGAAGGGCAAATAGCAAGTGCCAAGATAACCATGGCAAGGTTGGCCTCCCCACAACTCTACTATGTGCTTTCAAGTTCTGAATTCACCCTTGACATCAACAATCCCGATGAACCTAAGATCGTCTGTATGGGAAACAATCCGCAAAAGCAACAGGTCTATGGGGCGGTATTGTCTCTTTACATTTCTAGGATTACAAAAATTGTAAACAGAAAGAACCAATTGAAATCAAGCTTGGTATTTGATGAATTCCCTACCATCTATTTCAATGGCATTGACAGCCTGATCGCTACTGCAAGGGGGAATAAGGTGGCGACCACCTTAGGAGTCCAGGATTACAGCCAACTGAAAAAGGATTATGGCAGGGAACAAGCCGAGGTGATCATGAATACAGTTGGAAATATCATCTCAGGGCAGGTGTTGGGAGAAACTGCCAAACAGCTTTCCGACAGGTTTGGAAAGATCATGCAAGCTAGGCAAAGCCATTCTATCAATAGCAATGATACTTCAGTCAGCCATTCTCGACAAATGGACTTGGCTGTGCCACCTTCTACTATCTCTACCCTATCATCTGGGGAGTTTGTTGGCATCGTGGCTGACAACCCCGATCAGGAAATTACCCTAAAACGATTTCACGCAAAGATCATCAATGACCATGAAGGCATTGCTAACGAAGAAAAACAGTATCAGGACATCAAAAAAGTACGGGATTTGGCAGTGTCGGAAGTCATGGAAAACTACCAAAGCGTAAAGTCTGAAATATCTCAGCTAATAGACATGGAACTAGAAAGAATGATGGATAGTCCTGGGTTGGCTGGTTTGATCATTCGGGCGAGGTCATAATTATAATAGGGTGATTTTTTAATCGAGTTAAATGTATTTGTTTTCACTTTTTAGTAATCAGATAGTCCAAAGACCACTTGAAATGGATTAGTTTTTACTTTCTATTCAATTCCTCAGCAATGTAGGATATCATCCCCCACACATGGCAAGAGACTACGGCATAAAGCCGTGGCACTCTGCTTACTTTTTATTCCGTTTCCTCTTGCATTTAGTGGCTGCTGAATCCTGGTGATGCTTCATCATTAAATCTTTAACCTAAAAGAAGAAATCATGAAGACTATGGCGAAAAAACAAAGGAAGGATGTTTATCAGCTGGTAACTGATCTAATCATTGAAAAGCTTGAAAATGGGATTGTGCCATGGAGACAAGTATGGCAGGAAGGTGAGATTCCTGCAAACTATGTGACTAAGAAATGTTATAAGGGGATCAATATGTGGATCCTGTTAGCGGGACAATTTAGTAAACCGTATTTTTTGACTTTTAAGCAGGCGCAAAGCTTGGGAGGTTCGATACGGAAAGGATCTAAGGGATTGCCTGTGTGTTATTGGGGTTTCAGCTACTTTGACAAAAAGAGTAGCAGGAAGCTTATGGAGGACGAAGCCAAGAAGATGCATCCTTCAAAAGTTAGGAAAGTGGGGTTTTTGAAGTATTATACGGTTTTTAATATCAGTGATGTGGAAGGGGTTGATTTTGAGATTCCAGAGACTATGGTTTTGGAAAACACGGAACCGCTTGAAAGGTGTGAGCAAGTTATCAAGGAAATGGTTAATCCTCCAAGGATTGTACACGGGATTCCTGAAGCTTACTATTCGCCAGTATCGGATTTGATCAATATGCCTGAGAAAGGATTGTTTGAATCCCAAGAGTGTTATTTTTCAGTTTTATTCCATGAGCTGACCCATGCGACTGGACATCAAGACAGGCTCAATAGAAAAGAGGTTGTTGAATACCATGATTTCAATTCTGAGTATTATTCAAGGGAAGAGCTGACAGCCGAGATGGGTGCAAGTTTTCTCTGCAACCACACAAGAATCATGAATGAAGATTTACTGGATAATTCAGCGGCTTATATCAAGGTATGGCTAGACAGGTTAAGGTCGGATAAAAGGCTCTTGCTGGAAG
Organism: Belliella kenyensis; assembly: GCF_022549675.1. Classification (GTDB taxonomy): domain Bacteria; phylum Bacteroidota; class Bacteroidia; order Cytophagales; family Cyclobacteriaceae; genus Belliella; species Belliella kenyensis. Next base: position 189,511 of record NZ_JAKZGR010000008.1, read on the forward strand.
CCGCTTCAAAAGCCCAAAAGGCAGTGGAGTATATTTTGACTACTAGTCCGTTTTAAGAGGTTGAAGGGGATACCCCTCCCCTTTTTTGGTCATTTTGTTAGGTGGTGGTGTTGAGAGATGTTTTTATAGCATATAATGAGGTTTTAAATACAGGCATGGTATTTTGATAGCTTTACACTATTATCCAAAACAACACAAATTCACTCAATCAATAAAAACATTTGACACTATTTATCAAGTATCAAGGGATCTACAAAAACTTAAAGAGTCGTTTCATTTTTTGATTCTGATCCAATTGCTTCAGAAAAGTAAAATACTTTCTCCTACCTCGCATCCTTATCAACCCACCGATGTCAATCAATATGCCATAGGCATAAACAGCAGCCACTATATAAAAAAACCTAAAATATCTGTGCATCAATTAAGGCTTTGGAGTGGTATTTAGCTATTAGGCTAAATATATCTTAGCAACAGGGAATTATCTCACTCTTACAATTGTATCCTTTTCACTAAGTTTAATTGTTTTAAAGACTTTGTAAGGAGTCTTAAGATATTCATTAAGCTTTACTGGATTAGAAAGTAATTGTTCGTCTAAAATGTATGGGCCATGACATTTTTTATATTTACCATCTGAATCAACAATGATATGAAATGGTATTCCTGAAAAATTAAAATTAGAATATGTTCTTGCAACATTTTGACTGACAATTTGATAACCGTTTGAATTATGTCCTGATAAATATGATTTCCATTTTTCAATATTAGAATCAACTGAAATGTCCACAAAAACTATATCTTGATGGTCTTGAAACTTCATTTTTAATTTTTCCAACTCAGGTTTTTCTGCAATGCATGGTCCACACCATGTTGCCCAGAATGTTATATACAAGGTTTTCCCTTCTAATTCTTTTAAGCTAAAGGTTTTTCCTTCTGTGTCCTGAAAAATCTCATTTGGCAAGCTAGCAGGTTTTTTAGCTTTAAAATCCCAAAGCACGGTGGCATTGTATAAATCATTTCTGGGATCAATTCCAAAGCCTTTATTTTCTATAATTAGTGGTTGGGAAAATAAAAAAAATCCAAATATGCCAATTAAAATCACCAACAATGGAATCTTAATTCTGTAAACTATTTCCCTCCGAGAAAGTAAAATCCCTAGAGATGAAAAAAGGATAACAGTCAGGAAATAAGGAAAATAGAAGAGTTCTAAAGGAATATAAATTACAAGAGAAATTAAAAGTAATGGGGTTAGGAATATTTCAGTTTTTCTATTTATAATTCCCGCCATGTAAAATCCTATAAAGCACATGAATAATGGAAACCACTTTAAAACTTTAAGATTCATTACTTTAAGAACTTTATCAAATAGTAAAATATTCAAAATGGTTAAAGCAATAATCACTAGTATTCCAATAAGAAGTCTGAAAAAAGGTTTCTTCATATGGGTTGTTTTCTATGTTTGCATATAATATGATTCGGGAATGGCACTATCTCCTAGTTACTGAACAACAAATGAAAAAATCCCCTTAAGCAGCTCTCCCTATATTTAAATCGTTTAGGTGTTAGTATAACTAAGGTTGAACTAATTTTCTATGTTAATTTCAAAAACTAATAATTTATCGTATTCAATAAAGAATCTTTTTGATCCATTTAAAGGATCTAAGAAATCAACCTTTGATTATAAGATATTATAGAACATCAAATCCCCAATTATTGATAAAGGGAAGCCATACCTAAAACAGAAACTGCTGAATGCAAGCAAAAACTAAAACAACCTCTTCCTGAAATCCACCAATCAGCTTATTATCCAACCTTCTATGCTCTTCAATACCCCATAAATGCACGATAAAGTACTATTCATATAGCTATCTTTCTAATTTCTAAATACTTTAATTAATTGGCTCGTTTATTTTTAAGATAATCCTGCCAAAAAATTATCTATTTTCTCTCGACTTACAGGTTTGATTAAATATTTACTAATTATACCGTATTGATTTGCTTTTTCAAAATCAACTTCATGAATCGAACTCGTAAGAAGACAGATTGGTATTTTTTCATTTATGGGTACTTTTAAAATTTCTTCTAAAAACTGCCAACCATCCCATATCGGCATATTTATATCCAAAAATATAATGTTTGGCAATTCTTTGTTTTCAAGGATCCGTATTAATAAAGCATCATACGCTTCTTTTCCGTTTTTATAAGTGCGAATTTCCCTAACTATGCATGACTGCTCAATACAATGCTTTGCTAAGTAAATGTGCATCGGATCATCATCAATTACCCAAATTTCATCTATTTTTTTCATGAGTCATTTCTTGAATGTTATTTTGAATGTTGTCCCGATATTTACCTCACTTTCTACTGATATTTTTCCACCTATACTCTCTACTTGATTTTTAGTCATAAATAAACCTAATCCCCTTGAGTCATGATGATTATGAAAAGTTTTATATAGGCCAAAAAGTTTGTCCCCGTGTTTTTTCAAGTCTATACCTAACCCATTGTCTTGAAAATAGAGATGAACAAAAGAGTATTCTTCTTCACAAAATATCCGTAAAGTTGCATCTCTGCTTTCACTCTTATACTTTATGGCATTTGTTATCATATTCAAAACAATGCTATCAATGTATGCTGCGACCCCTTTCACTTTAACTTTTTCTGAAACCTCATTTATTATTTTAATTTTTTCAATACTAATCTGACTTGACATGCTATTTATATTCTTACAAATGATATCCACCAGCTGAATTTCCTGCAATTCTTCCATGTTAAGATTTACTTTTACTATTTCCGTTAAATCTTCAACAGTTTTTTTTAGACTTTCTGTACCACTTTTTAATAATTTTATAATTTCAAAATCTGCAAATTCTGGTTTTTCAAAATGCAACAGTTCTAGCAAACCATAAATACCAGAACTATGTGATCTTAAATTATGAGATACAATGTGAGCAAAATTCTTGAGACGATTGTTTTGTTCGCGTGTAATAATTAGGAGAGATTTAATTTCTTCTTCATCTTTCTTTCTATCTGTAATATCCAGAACAAATCCGTCTAAATAAATGATTTCACCCTGCTTATTTTTAACACCTGTTCCTTTTTCATAAGCCCATCTATAAAAGCCGTCCTTATGCTGAATTCTATATTCCATTTCCCACGAATTATTATTAGCCAATCCAGTACTAACAACCTCGGCCACCTTTTCCTGATCATCAGGATGAATTAGCATTCCATAGGAAATTTTGGCATTTCCTATCAATTCTTCAGCATGATAACCAGTTATACTATCTACCTGATTACTTATATAGAGATTTGTCCAGTCTTTATCATTTTTACATCGGTAGGTAATACCTGGGATATTTTGAACCAAAGATTGGTACTGCTCCTTACTCTGTATAATGGCCATCTCTGCCTCCTTAAAATATGAAATATCCTTTATATTAGCAAAATAGCTTATTGGCTTTCCATTTTCATCTTTTAAAATTCCTAATGAAACCAAAGCTGGAAAGCGTTGTCCGTTTTTCTTCTGCAAAATGAGTTCAAAGGAGTTCTTTACTCCTGCTAAAGCCTGCCGAAAAGCTACACCAATTTTGTCCATTTCCTCAGCAGGCCAGTAAGGATAGGGTGCTGTTTGACCAATGAGCTCTTCTTCCGAAAAACCTGTCATTTCTAGGAGGGCTTTATTCACGCCAATTTGTTTTCCATAAGTATCTACCACAGAAAACCCGTCAGCCATATTCTCTAGCAATTGCTTAGAGAATGCTTGCTCACGGATAATGGCCTCTTTAGCATCCTCTTCTTCGGTGATGTCTCTAAACATCCCAATCAGCTTCACAACTTTTCCTTCTTTAAGGATTGGATAACCTGATGAGCGAACCCATCTTAAATCATTTTTGGCAGTAATAAACTTGCATTTTACATCAAAAGGAATTTGATTTAAAATGCTATTAGAAATAGCTTCGGTAAGAATTGGTCTGTAATCTGGATGAAAAAAATCTATCGCATTTGTCATGTTGTGGTCAAAATCGCTATCCACTTCATGAATTTTATAAACTTCCTCAGTCCAAAAGGTAGCGTTTGTGACAGTATCGATTTCCCATGCACCCATTTTAGCAATTTGCTGTGCTGCTTCTAAAAGTAGATTGGTGCGTTTGATTTCTTCTTCTGCTCTTTTTCGCCCAGAGATATCTTGATGTGTGCCGTACATCCACAAGGGTTTTCCATCTTCTGTCCACTCCAGCACTTTTCCTCTGTCATAGACCCATACCCAATAGCCATCTTTGTGTTTCATCCTGGCCTCCAACTCATAGAATTCGGATTTTCCTTCAATACAAGCATTTAATCTTTTCTCCGATTCTTCTAAGTCATCGGGATGAACCAGTTCTATCCATCTTTCAATACTTATTGGTGCGAGTTCTTCAAGGGTGTATCCCACGATTTCAGCCCATCTATCATTATATATTGTTTCCCCTGTTTGTACATTCCACTCCCAAGTTCCCACATTGGTACCTTCAAGGATTAATTTTTGCTTGTAATTACTGGATTTAATCTCTGTGATATCCTGAAAACTCCCTACTAACTTTTGGTTGACTTTTCTGCCTGTAGCCCTTACCCATTTTTGATTTCTTTTAGCTGTAATAAGCAAACATTCCATATCAAAAGGCTGTCCATTTAAAATACAATTTTCGATAGCGCGTGAAATTTTATCCCGGTAATCTGGATGGTAGAAATTAATCCCAGTCAATTTGTTAATATCGAGAGCAATATCCACTTCATGGATTTCGTATACTTGATCACTCCATTTCACTTGGTTGCTGTGGATATCTAATTCCCAATTGCCAATTTGATGGATATCCTGAGTTTCCTTCAAAAGCTCGTTTTTATCATTCAATTCTGCAAGAAGGGCATTGTTTTTAAATTCATTTTTCCTTTTTTCAAACAACTCAACACAAAGCTTAGCTAATTTTTTAAGTTCAGCGATTTGATTATCGGAAAGCTTTTTGGGTCGATCATCAATAGCACATAACGTTCCCAATGGATAACCCGAAGAAGAAACCAGTGGAATACCAGCATAAAAGATTACATCGGGGGGGCCTGCGGTCAGTGGGTTATCATGAAAGCGTCGATCTTTTCTTGCATCTTCAATAATAAATGGCTCATTGGGCGTATTGATGGCATGGGCACAAAAAGCATATTCTTTGGGAGTTTCTCTTGCTTCTAAACCATGATGCGATAAAAACCATTGCTTATCCTCTGTAATCAGTGAAATCAAGGAAATTTTTGTTTCACAAACCCTTGAAGCCATTGATGTCAAAAAATCATACTCCTCTTGCTCTTGTATACCAATAAGTTGATAACTGTTGAGATCTTCAAGCCTCTGATTTTCGTTTTTGGGCAGATACGGTATTTCCATATGGCTTATGATAATATTTGCTATGGATCATTAAAACCTTTAATTCACTAGAATTTTGGTTGTCACTACCTCTCTATTGGAGGAAATTCTTACAATATATACTCCTTTTTTTACATTAGTATCTAAACTGAGCACTTTTGAGTTTGATCCTGACCTTGCCTCCAATATCAGTGACTGAACTAGATTGCCAGATTCTATGCTAAATACATTCAAATCCATCGGTCCACCAAAAGCTGACTCAAATACAAGGGTGGTCTGACCTTGGAAAGGATTCGGATAGGCTTGAATTTTTTGATTGTTAGTATTTACCAGTTCCTTTTGTCTGTCAAATCTGATGGCATTGAGTTGAACTTGGATTCCCCCTTGATTTTCTGCCGTAAATGAAAGAATGACTAAGTCATTCAGAAGGACAGGTTGAGGATTGTCTGTTGATCTGAACGAAGAAACTGGAATGCTGTATTGTTTCATACTAGCACCAAGAGGTACTGTGAAGGAATAATGCTCTTCAAAGTTTTTCACAGACTTTTTGATAAGTCTAATGGTTAGACTTCCTTTTCCAGCTGCTTCAAAATTCAAGTATTCATAAGAACTGAGATCTACAGCTGTTCCACCTCCACGAATCGTTTTATAAACAGTGGCATAATTTGAACCTGAAGATGCGAACGACACATCTCTCCAAATGGGATAAGCTCCCTCTTTGGTCTTTAAATCATTTCTATTATTGATCGTAAACAATCCAACTTGCGCATCTTTAGGAAGATAATAAGACCATAAACCATCACTTTCATAAATATAATCCTGCTTGGTCTCGGTAAGTAGCTCCAAAGAGGTCTCAGCATAATCCTGTGCATTCCATTCAACTTTATGAACCCCCATAGGAGGCAAAGATATTTCCATCACTTCCATAGAAATCTCAGTGGTGCTTTCGTTCTTTTTGGAATTTGAAATCAACTTTGCTGAAGTGTGATGGGTTCTGTTCCAAATGGTTAATTCCACTTTGCTTGGATCGTTAAGCTTTCTAACTGTCTTACTGATAAAAATTCCAGGCTGGGTTTTGGCCACTGTTTGGGATAAGGTACCTAAAGATTCAAAACTAGCTACCACTGCCTCGATCATCCGCTGCAGAACCTTGGCCTCTGCACTCCAAAACTGGAAGTTAAAAAACTTTTCCTCTGCTTGGTAATCTTCCAGCAACCAAGCGGATTGCAGGTGAAACTCTGATGTATTAGGATTGAAACCAACTGAGAAAGAAACAGCATATTCTTTCAGGCCCGAAGGTGGGCTAAGTAAGCTTCTTATTAAGCTGTAATTTCCTATCTGTATACTATCGATCGCCAATACCTCAGCACCTTTGAGGCGGTCACATACATATTTCGAATGCTCGTATACCATTCCTGATGTTTCTGTGGCAAATAAAGTAGCGTAATTATTGGCGTTTTTCAGGTAATCAACAGATACTACTTGCTCCGCATTGGTGAATTCCAAAAGCTCAACCGGGCTAGTGATATATCCAGTGAATTCCGCACCTAATTGATTTTCATTGGGAATGAAAGCATCCAAATTTAAACCTTGAACTCTGGCCATTCGGTAATTTTTCAAGCTAGGCTGTCTTTGGTAGCTTAAAGGGGTATTCCCACTTTGATATTTGCTGAAAATCTGATCTACCACAGCCGTACCCAAACTTCTACTTTCAAGTCCCCCATCACTTCCAGAGCTTACCCGTAAATTTTCTTCGCCAATGAGTTGTACATCTGTAGAAGAGCCATTAGTTAAAGGATAAGAACAAATACAAATAGGCAAACCATCATTAGGGTCGGTCAACTCCAATAAAATAACTCCTGCAGTAGGGAGATTATTGATATGGAAATTATAGGAAACCTGATTTCCATTTGGAACCCCAGGAGGATTGAATGGACTTCCAGTAAGATTATTGCCAAACTCCCAATCTAACCTCGTATTTCCATCACTATCTCTAATCCAACTCTTAGTCACCACCGGTGGAAATTTGATAGGGTCTGCCCAAGAAAAAGTAAACACTCCTTGGAAATTGCTGCTAAGAGCATTCAAGAAGTAGGGGCTAACTGGGCTTATGTTGGGAGCAAACTGGGTAATTCTCTGACCATTGCCATTATTTCGCTTGTATACTTGCGGACACCGCTTGGAATCAACCGCTTGGGCAAAGGAAATCTGACTGATGCTGAAAAGAATAATCCCTTTCAACACATACAATACCGGTTTTAGTAAATGATTTTTCATGATTGACCTATTTAGCACTTCCCAAAAAAAATCAAATTACTGACCAAGATTATAAAGTGTTGATTTTCAGTTTTATACGTTTTATGACGTGTCTGAAAATTGGAAATAATAACGCCTTATTCCATAATTTGGAAATTCACTTCTTAAATGTGAAGTATTTTTGCAGCAGAAAATTGACAGTGAGCACAATAACCGTAGAAGCAATTTTTGCTAAAGTAGGTTGGATAGTAGAGAACACGATCAAACCTTTGAGAATCAAATAATCACTTCCTAATCCTTGAGAAACGACCAGAATGTATTTAAAAAATTGTTTTCCTGTCTTTTTCTTACCCACATCGACTGATTTGAAAGCAAAGTTTTTACTGAGCCAAAAGCCGGTAGGAATGGTCGCAAAGAAAGCAACAATCAAAGCGATTGTATAAGACGCAACATTGATTGAGCCGATATCTAAGCCAGTTTTGGGAAGGACAAATTCATAAAGTATTGCAAAAAGCAAGATATTAAGCGCAGTATTGACGGCACCAACGGCTAAATAGGCATACACATCATAGGCAAGCCACTTTCTGAAAATAGGATAAAAGAACTGAAGAAATGCTTCAATTCCTTTACTCAGGGATAGGGTCATGGCTTTTGAGGTAAAAGTTTCTGAATATGACTTAAGTACCATTGTGCCAGTTCATTCATTGGCAGACCTTTGGCAGCTTTGAAGTTTTGATCCTCAATATTTCTACGCTCTTGTGGATTATCTATCAGGCTCGCCACTGCAACAGCGAGGCTCTCTGCATTTTCTGTTTCGAAGTATGCCCCTCCATAGCCTTCCTCCTCCACTACCCGTTCGAGATCATCTATTTTGGGGAGAATACAGGCCCGCCCATAACTTCCAGCTTGATGCAAAATACCCGAACTCCCCGTTGTTGTGGTGTAAGGAAAAATCACAAAGGTACTGTCCCAGAAGATTTGGGATACCATCTCCTCTGGAATGTAGCCTGTATACTCCACGTTAGGAAGATGGGAATATTTCTTCTTTAACCCATCAATATATCCTTTCACATTGGGGTTATCCGTACCAGCCACTGTAGATTTGAATTTCAAGTCAGGGTACATTTTTTGAAGAACTTCCATGGCATCGATCATCACTTCTGCCTTTTTGTAAGTTCCAAATTTCCCAAAAGCCATCAAATTGATCTCCTTAATATCATCAGGGAGATAATTTCTTTCAGGAAGCTCAAAGTTACCATGGGGTAGCAAGACCACATTTTGTGTCTTGTATTTTTCCTTTAGAATGGTCACATATTGGGAAATTGTAACCCCAACCAAGTCGGCTTTCAAAATGAATTTGGTCAATTGCTCACCAATCCAAAGAAACAAATTTCTCTTAAATTTACTATCAGCCATACCGATTGTATCCAGCTTGACCGTTTCGGTGATGTTGTGTAAAATGACCACCGAAGGGATGCCCAAAAGCTTACACATCCAAGGGGTCAAAAGTCCCAATGCAGCAGGAATCTTGCCAGCTCCAAAAGTCATAAACTGTAAATTGAGAATCACAGCATCAGGCTTAAGCTCTTTGAGTTTTTTCCTAAGCTTAAGCACCGTAAACCAACTGTCAAAATTCCAGCAAGGAATAATATCAAGACCTGCCTCTGCATAGCGTGAGTATTGGGAGTCATCTTCGAGATGGTTGGTCAGTATATAAATTTTTTCTATTCCTTTTTTCCCCAGAAAGCTTCGGGTCAAATGGTATCCATATTCATTTAAGGTGACCTGACTTGGAGGATAGGGACTGATAAATGCTAGTTTCATTTCTTACGGATTGAATGGTTGTTCATTTTGAATGCTAAGAGCGTCAAGCCTCCAATTATCTCCCTGATAATATAAGGCCATGGCAATTGTGGCTTGGGTGAATAAACTGTCTCCCGATGGAAGTTGGTACTGTAATACTGCAACCGAATCGATCAACTGACAGGCCAAGCCATCCCGGGACCAATTTTTCAAGATAAGGTGATGGCTCAAATCCTTTCTTTGAACAGCACCTGGAAGTAAACCAGGGTATTCGGTAGAAAGATTTTTATAAAACCGTTCGGTAAAGCGGTCTTTTCCTGGTTTTAGATCATTGGTGAAATGTATGTAATTTAAATGAGCCCAAATAGCTTTATAATCTTTTTCTAGCACTTCTAGCTGTTCTGTTGTAGGAACTACACTGGAAACTACATCTATGGTCACTTGTGTCTGATGATGGAAAGCAATCGTATCAAACTGAAGGAAATAAGGCGGCTCCATACTTACTTTTTGAATACTTGCCATAGAAAACAACAAAATACCCACCAAAACAAAAAAAGAAAGAAAGATGTATCGTGTCATGGTTTGAGTAGATCTAAATTTTTAGAAAAAACATGGGCTACGTTTGCTTGAATCCCAGCTGCTGTAAAACGATCCTCAGAGAGATGGATATAGGCAAAGCCATCCTTGACAACCTCTTCTATGATCCATATTTTGCTATCAGTACGGACACTAAATGTAACTAAAGTTCCATTGGGTACATAATTTTGAAAAGCATCTTTTAATGGCCCTACTTGAACAATAAAAAGATTTTGAACAGCTTCAAACTGTGCAGAAATAGGAAGTGTCTCAGGTGTCCCAGCTGTGATATAGAAACTGGAGAGATTTGTGTCTGAAGCTCCTGAAAAGATTCCTACTTTTTCTCCTTGGTGAATGTATTGTTCTTTAAAAAAAACTTCATTATCCAATGGAACTAAATTCCCACCTTTACCGACCGCATAAAGCATTTGTTGTTGAACTAAGCTACTGTCGGTATTTAATGTTTTGGGGCTACGAATGTCCTCTAACTTACCCTCTTTTAGATCCAGACTTAAAAAAAATGGAAAAGAAAAAGAGTTCCTTTCCAAATAAAGAACTAAAAAAGCCTGCCCTGAAACAAAGAGCCTTTCTTTGGGGAAGGCTACCCAAAGCTCGTCATTTTCAAGAGAGAAATCAGCAGGAATTGGATGAGAGCTGGTCTGAATGATAGCTGACCAATCACCTGGCACAACCTTAAACTTCATCAGGCCGTCAGACTCTTTCCATTCTTTGACAGGATTAACCCAAATGGGTTTTTCTATCTCGGATCTATGGCAGGAAAAAAGCCAAATGAATAGCATTAAGAAATGGATCTTTTTCATTGCAGGTAGATTTCAGTGGAAATGAAGCAGTGAGGTAGGAGTTGAATTCTTTGATCAGCATTCCAGTTTTTGGAGACCAAGTTTCGCTTTTGTCCATTAATCTGTAGAAAAATCGGAACATCCTCCACCACCAAGGCAAGATGTGCTTTCTTATCCATTTTGAGGGTAAAAATAGCCCCCAAACCACTCCTGATAGACCTGGAGTGGGTACCCAACTCTACATGTATAATTCTCCCGAGGCTATCCCGCTCAGCGATAAGCACACCAGGAATAGTGATCTCGGCAGTCAGTGGATTTTCCATTTCCACCTCCAGTAGGTAAGACTGAAAATCTTCTTCTTTGATTTCAAACCCAGTCCTAACGCCTCTGATATAGCCCCTCTCCGTCACGTCTGTTTCAGCTTTGAGTGTAATACTTTTAATGGGATATTTTACGAGGACGTCATCTCCCAAAGGAATTTCAAAAAATGTAAAAGCCTTAGGCGTCAAATTGTAATGCATTTTGCGATCGGGATAAAAGTTCACTAAACTGTCATTTTCAAAAACAACCTCCGCCCGTAGAGCAATTGTGATTGGGTTATTATCAGCATTGATAAGCTCACCTGTCACTGATATCAGGCCATCTTTTATAACTAAGTTCGCCTGATAAAATGCTGCAAATGGCTTCTTGATTCGGTCATCATTGACAGTTGGAAAGGCAGAAATTACCCGCTTGCCAATTTTCTTAAATAGTGTATAACTATAAGAGATCACCTGTTCCTCAGGAATATCCAATTCGAATTGGGGAGGCAGGATATACCAACTATTTCCAACTTTTTCCAAGATGTATTCATCTTTTTGCTGAATAGGACCCAAAGATGTCCTCCAAATACTATTGATCTGATATTTGATCCGATTATGAGCCATCTCAAGGGTATCAATATCTAGCTCTTTAAGTTTAGCATAAGAGGGTAGTAGACCGCCGTCTTTGACAGATTTTTCTAATAAATACTGATCCAAGCTATAATCTGGACTGGGTTTGAAATAAGAAAATGCCTCTTCAAATCTCTGAAAGTCTAAGTGATCATAAAAGGCATAAATAGCAGATTTAGGGTCTTTTCGCTGATCTACGAGAATCATTTCAAAAAGCAAATACGCCAAAAAGCTGGAAAAAATTAAAAAAGGCATCCAAGCTGAGAAGAAAATTATCGGCTTGGGATATTGGTCTACTGTTTCAGGAGATACAAGTTCATCTTGGGTTTTCTTGAATTGTGACAGATACAATAAGGTCAGCAAAACAGCTATAGCTACTGTCGTCAATGGAAGAATCCCCCAAGCCTTTTTCAAAAAAGGATGAATATCTTTGGGTTGAATAGGCTCGATAGTGGATATATTGCCTTTTTCCCAGACCATGATCCCATTTTCTAAGCGAATGGTCCGGTTCCAACCTGTATAAAAGAGAAGGGGGTCATAAAATTGGTCATTACTAAACACATACTTTAGCTGATATTTTTCAGCATCTGTGAGGAAGTCAGTCAAACTTGCCATCCCTTCGTCGAAGAGATACTTGGCATTTTCCAATCTTTCCACAGCACGAGTGGTCATTTCGGGAAGTCTTCTTGCTGAGTGATAGTTGCCATCGATAGTTGCTGCAAGACTATTGGCACTTAACCAAGCCATCTGATCCCCAAATCCCAAGGTTAAATACCTCCATCGCATGTGGTCATCCCGATTGAGAAAGTTGAGAATGGGTTCGATTTTTACTTCTTTTGGCTGCAATGGTCTAAAACTGGCCAAATGAAAAATGTAAATAATAAATAGCAGGTAGGAAAAGCCACTTAAGCCAGAAAGTAAAAAATGAGAAGTTTCTCCAGATTTTTTTACCCAATAAGCTCTGACTGGGCCAGCTACAAATGATAATAAAAAATGGCTAATATAAGGAATAGCTATAATGGAAGCCCAAAAACCAAATCGGTCTAAGGTCAAAATATTAAAGGCATTTTCCCCAAGCATGAGTTTCGGTAATGGTGTGGTACCACCACTGCCAAAAAGCAAGCAAATGAAAAAGGAAATAGCCCAGCCTAAATGTCTTTTTTGTCGTGTAATTAAAAAAGCAATGGCTGGTAGCAATGCCAATACAAGAAGCAAAGGTATAATAAAGAATATCAAGCCTGAGCTAGTAACCTCTAGAAAATTGTCTCTAGAACCATGAGGAATCGATACTTGGCTAATGGGGTCTGTTCGACTCCAATACCAATATGGAAAGATTAAGCCAATTGCCAATAAAATGGCGATAACTGCAAAAAGCAGAATTTCAAGTTTCTTCTGCCAAACAGCCAAGAGCAACTGTGGAAAGAATCTTCTTAATAAGTCTTGTTTTCCCAAGCCTTCTTTCCAATCAACTAATGCCATTAAAACTGCAGGAGCGATGAAAAACACCATTCCAAAAATTGCAGTTACATGATGTGCGCTTACCACCACTGCTATAAAAGAAAGTGATAGTACCAAGTATCTAGCATCTGAAGTTTTGATATACTGGTATAGAAACGGAATGGCATTTAGCAAAAACGCCAACCCTGTCAAAGTGGGTACTTGCCCATATACATGGAGTGTTTCTACTAAAGAGCTAAGTACGACAGCAAGAATAGCGGCTACTCCAGCTGTCTTTTTATCATAAAACATCTTGCTGAACCTGTAAACTCCAATGATCAACGCCTCAAAAACGATGATAGCATAGATGGCAAACGCTATTTTTAATGGAAATATCTTTCCCAAAAGTGCTACAGCCTGATGCACCAAGGGAGGATAGCTAACAGTAAAAAAGCCTGTATACCAGCGGTATTCCCATGGTTCAAACCAAAACCTAGAATAATGATCCGCAAAGAATATATGCACAAAGGCATCATAGGTCTGCGGTAAAGTGAAATAAATGATGATGCCATGGGTCAATAACCCAAGAGACAGCGCTACAAGGAGTAACCTCTTCCCAATGAAATCTTCCCACAGCTTTAATTCATTACTTTTCATCTTCTATCATATAATTCTTCTAAATATAAAGTTCTCCCGTGATTTCTTTGACTCTTGCTACATATTCCTTGATCTGTTGTTCATTTTCTTTTTTGCAAATCAGCAATGCTTCAGGAGTATTCACAACAATCATATCTTCTAACCCTCCAATAACAACAACTTTCTTTTCATTACTGTGTACCATACAGCCTTTACTGTCTACTAAGATAGTGTTTTGGTTATTGGAAGCATTTTGTGCACCATCTTTTTGGAAATTTTCCCAGGCACTGTTCCAAGTCCCTAGGTCATTCCAAGAAAAGTCAACAGGGATTATGAAAACATTTTTGGCTTTTTCCATGACAGCATAATCAATTGAAATTGGAGATATGTTTTCATATGCATATGCTATTGCTTGAGATTCGTGTGGCGTATTAAGAAAAGAAATAATATCCAGAAATATTTGAAATATTTGGGAAGCATATGTTTCGAAGCTATCAAGAATGTCACTTACTTTCCAAATAAATATACCTGAGTTCCATAGATAATTTCCCTCCGATAAGAACTTTGAAGCGAGCTCTCGGTGTGGTTTTTCTGTAAATCGAATCACTGGGTGGACCTCACCTTGGCTGTTTTCATATTGGATATAACCATATCCTGTATTTGCATGAGTTGGCTTGATTCCAAGCGTGACCAATGCTTGATGCTGACTTGTAAATTCTAATGCTTTCAAACAGCTTTCGGTAAATAAATCAAGATCACCTATCAAATGGTCACTCGGTGCCACTATCAAGTTGGCATCTGGATTTATTTTATTCAATTTGAAAGAAATATAGGCAATACATGCAGCTGTATTTTTTCTCTCAGGTTCTGCGATGATGTTCTGTGCTGGAAGAAGTGGTAACTGGTCTTGAACGATTGAAACATACTCTTGGGATGTGACTACGAATATGTTTTCTTCAGGAATAAAAGAAACAAATCGCTCGAAAGTAGCTTGAATAAGGGTACTACCTGTATTGAGAATGTCTAGAAACTGCTTTGGAAAGCTCGACTTACTCATAGGCCAGAATCGACTCCCTACTCCTCCAGCCATGATGGCAACATAGTGATTTTTATTTTTCATATTGAAGTTTTTTGGGCGATTAAACAGGCTGGATTAGAATTTTTTTAGATTGAATGGAATAGAAAGATTTGGGCTTTGACTTGATATGGTAATGATGGTAAAGTCCCAGAAGTTGTAAAGGAATTCGAATAGTGTCTTTGAGTTTTAGTCTTGAGTCACCTACTTCAGTCCATTGCAATAGGGGATATTCTAAAACACCGCGTTGCAAAGAAGTCTTCCCAAACTTTTCTTGAAGCCTTAGAAAAATCTCCACGTCAAACAACCAAGGAGTCTGGAAAGGAGCTTTGAAAAGAAAAGGAACAAGATTTCGTTGAAAAATTTTAGCTCCACATTGGGTATCCTGAAAGTTGGTCTTCAAAATAGTCTTGATAATCTTTTTAATCATCTTACTCGCAAATGACCTGCTATCGTCCCTATTAATCGCTGCTCCAAGTCGCTGAATTCTGCTACCTACAATAGCTCCATATTGTGGATACGATTCCTTGAATTTAGCCATTTGAAGCCATTCCTCAGGAACTGTTGCTAAGTCAGCATCCAGAAAACCAATTAATTTGGATTCAAAGTTTCTGTAAACAGATAACATCCCCTGCCTTACAGCCTCTGCTTTTCCTCCATTTT
This sequence comes from Belliella kenyensis, assembly GCF_022549675.1. Lineage (GTDB taxonomy): Bacteria > Bacteroidota > Bacteroidia > Cytophagales > Cyclobacteriaceae > Belliella > Belliella kenyensis. The sequence goes on from NZ_JAKZGR010000008.1 coordinate 205,078, forward strand.
TTTCCATATTGAGTACGGATACATTAGCTGGACATTCTGTCTGCAATCCTCTTAGCACTGCGAGTGTTCTGTCCTTGCTGCCGTCATTTACCAGGCAAAGCAATACCTCGGGATGTGCCAAAGCGAAATTTTTAAATTCATTGTAGGCGAATCTTTTTTCTTCATTGTAGCAAGGTACAATGATGGCGTATTGATGCTGCACTTCTGGCTTATGTTGCCATGCAACTTCTAAAAGCTGGTTAAGCTGGGATGAAAATTGAGTGTCGACTGTAAGCATGATAGAATGGATTTTGTTATGCCAAAGTATGATTCAAAGGCCAATCCAATATTTTAAATTATTGATTATCATATATTTAAAAATATAATTAAAAATTTATTTTCCACATGATGGAATAAATTCCAAATTATGTACACAAATTCCAAAGATTTCTTAAATTCACTCAACTAGAAATATTCTCCAATGGCACCATTTAAAATTTTCATTGTAGAAGATGATCCTTGGTATGGACAGATTCTTCATTATCACTTGAGCTTAAATCCAGATTATGAGGTCTGCTTATTTGAAACAGCTAAAGCCTGCCTATTAAAGCTTCACGAGCAGCCCGACTTGGTTACCGTGGATTTTTCTTTACCGGATATGGCTGGAGATAAATTATTTGAAAAAGTAAAGGCCTTCGATCCAAGAATACCAGTTGTAGTAATCAGTTCACAAGAGGACATATCTGTGGCAGTCAGTTTATTAAAAGCCGGAGTAAGTGACTATTTGGTGAAAGATGAAGCGACCAAGGATTTGCTTTGGAATTCGGTCATTAAGATCAGAGAAAACCAATCCTTGAAAAAAGAGGTGGAAATACTCAAAGAGGAACTGGGGCAGAAGTTTTTTTTTGAGAAAAGTATTATTGGAAAAAGTGCCTCACTTACCAAAGTATTTGGATTGATTGAAAAAGCAATCAAGACAAATATCAATGTATCTATCACAGGGGAGACTGGAACCGGAAAGGAAGTCGTAGCCAAAGCTATTCATTACAATAGTGAACGTAAAAAGAAAAACTTCGTAGCAGTCAATATGGCTGCAATTCCAAAGGATTTGGTAGAAAGTGAGCTTTTTGGCTATGAAAAAGGAGCTTTTACAGGAGCCCTTGCCAGAAAAATCGGAAAATTTGAAGAAGCGTCTGGTGGAACTTTATTTCTAGATGAAATTGCTGAAATGGATCTGAATATGCAATCGAAGCTCCTCCGGGTATTACAGGAAAGAGAATTAACAAGAGTTGGCGGAAATGAATCTGTCAAACTGGATGTAAGGATCATTACCGCAACCCATAAAAATCTGGCTGAAGAGGTAAAGAATGGTCATTTCAGAGAGGACTTGTTTTTCCGTATCATGGGCTTACCTATAGAACTTCCTCCACTGAGGGATAGAGGGACAGATATTTTGATTTTAGCAAAGCATTTTGTGGACGAATTTGCCAAGAGCAATAAAATCCCTTCTATTGAATTCACTCAAGATGCAAAAAGCAAACTCATGAATTATGCTTTTCCTGGGAATATCAGAGAACTAAAAGCTGTTGTAGAATTGGCTGCGGTGATGGCAGACGAAAGCGTAATTGAAGAAAAAGACTTAAGCTTTTTCAGCACCCAAAAAGAGAAAAATCTTTTTCTGGAAGAGAAAACTTTGAGGCAACATACTTGTGATATAGTTCAGCATTACCTTGAAAAAAAACAGGGGGATGTGTTGGAAACCGCAAAAGTCTTGGATATTGGTAAAAGCACTATTTATAAAATGATTCAAGAAGGAGAAATTAAAATCTAACTTTCCATATTTCGGAGGAATTTTCCAATATATGGAAAAAAAGAAAAAAAATTAGTTGTTAATGTGCCAATTGAGCCTCATATTAAGGTTTATTGAAATGGCATAGTATTGCATTTGTATATAGGTTAAACTTAAGAAAACTATGTACGGATTAGTCAACAAAGCAATACAGGACCTAATTACTACCAATTATGGAGAAGATAAATGGATGAAGATCAAAGAAAAAAGCAAAATTGATATTGATTACTTTATCAGTACAGAGCCTTACGATGATTCAGTTACTTATCAGCTCGCTATAGCAGCTGCCCAAGAGTTGAACATCAGTGTTGATGAAGTCTTATACTCCTTTGGAGAATGGTGGGTTTTGAAAACAAGCCTCCAAAAATACGGAGGCCTTATGAAAGCAGGAGGAAGCACCGTCAAGGAGTTTTTGACCAACCTTCCCTCTTTTCACGACCGAATCATGTTGATCTATCCCAAGCTTACTCCCCCTGAATTTAAAATAGATGAAAAAGGTGAAAATTGTTTAATTGTTCACTATTTTTCTAAGAGAGAAGGGCTGGTTGCTTTTATGAAAGGGCTGTTGTCTGGAATCGGTAAAATGTACGAGACGCCTGTAGAAATAGAACATGTATTTGGAAAAAGCTCTGGTGAGGAACATGAGGCATTTAAAGTAAGTTGGTGAGACACAATTTAGAACATATTACTTTCAGTATAAACCAGTTAAATCGGGTTTTCCCTTTTCACTTTGGGTTCGATGAAAAGGGAAAAATTCTCTTTATAGGTCCTAGTTTGGAAAAAATGCTGGGAGACATCAAAAACCAATTTTTTAATGAGCTTTTTAGCTTTGAACGTCCCAAGCTTCAACATGTTGATTTTATTGATTTAAGTAAATCCTTGGACAAAACCTTCCTCTTGAGGAGTAAAGAGCAAAAAAAGGCTCTTTTTAGGGGACAATTTGATTATTTTGAAGAGTTTAATTTTTTAATTTTCTTAGGGACTCCTTGGTTTGCTAACATAGAAGAGGTGGCTGCAAATGATCTTACCATCTCTGATTTTGCACCATTGGATCCTCTGATAGACCTTTTGCATTTGATCAAAAATCAAGAGCTGGTTACAGAAGATCTAAAAGAACTACTAGATACGATCAATTTCCAAAAACAAGAATTAGAGAAATTATCTTATGTCGCTAGTGCCAATGCCGAGGGTGTGCTTTTTACAGACAAGAATGGAAGAATAACCTATGTGAATGAGGGATTTCTGAAAGAGACAGGATTTACAAAACCCGAAGTCTTGGGAAAAACTCTCATTGAAATAGGTATGGGGTCTTTGACCGAAAAACTCAAATTAGAACAAATGATTTCGGCCTTTTTTAAGCAAGAGCCATTCAAAATTGAGCTGAAAATGTATCGAAATGACGGCAGTTCTTTTGACGCAAGGGTAAATGGCCAACCGATTTTTAGCAATAAAGGTGAACTTTTGTATTTTTTCTCCCAAATAGAAAATGTTACGGTAGAAAAAGAAACCAAAAAAAGAATCAAAGACTTTGAGGATACCTTTCGTATGGTACTAGAGTTCTCTGGTGACAATGTCTGGGAATATAATTTTATAACCAATAAAACTGTCTATTCTAATAAAAAAAATAGCTTTTTTGGTTTTGAGATTAATGAAAAAATAGACTTAGTTAAACTTTGGTATGAGTCTATTTATGAAGAAGACCTCGCACTATTGGTTGAGAATGATTATCAGTATAGAAATTCGCTCCTTTCGTCACATGATATTGAATACAGAATCAGATTGAAGGATGGTAGCATCAAGTGGGTAAGAGATCGGGGTATAGTAATCCAAAAAGACCCGAATGGAAAGCCCCTTAAAATTATTGGTACACATTCAGATATCACCGAACAGAAAAATGCCCAACAGGAGCTTTTGATTGTAAACAAGAGACTGAGTAGCGTACTCAATGAACTCAAGGATGTGATTTGGTCAGTCACCTACCCTGAATTTAACGGGATTTTCTTTACCCCCTCAGCAGAAATGCTCTTTGGTTTGGATATGAATACCATGATGAAAGATAATTCATGGTGGGAAAAAGTGATACATCCTCAAGATCTCCACATATTCAAAGAAGTCATTTCAGAAGTTGAAGAGAAATCAGAATATGACAAAAATTATAGAATAATAACACCTGATGGACAGATCAAGTGGGTTCAAAATAAAGGCAAATTAATCTTTGAAAATAATGTCCCAGTCCGAATGAATGGAATCTTAGTGGATATTACCGAACAGAAAAAAACGGAGGAACTACTTAAGACGGAAGAGAATCTAAAAAACATTCTAATAGAAATATCCTCCACCTACATCAATATGGATCTGGAAGAGGTAGACCACAAAATCCAAAACTCTTTACATAGAATTGGCAAATTTGTCAATGCAGATCGAGCGTATATTTTTAAATATGATTTGATAGAACAAACATGCTCCTGTACTTATGAATGGGTTCAAGAGGGTATTTCTGAGGAGCTTGAAAATTTACAAAAAATTTCCATGCTGGATCTCCCATATTGGGTGAATGCCCATCAAAAAGGAATCCCGTTTTCAGTGGAAGACACATCAACTTTGGAAGAGAAGGGCTTAAAAGAACTGAAGGATATTCTTGAGCCTCAAGGAATTCAAAGTCTTATTGCTATTCCTATGATTTACAAAAATGAGTTGTTAGGTTTTGTGGGTTTTGATGCTGTGCGTTCTAAACACACTTATTCTCAAAAAGAAATTGAATTACTCTTTGTCTTTGCGCAGATGCTTGTCAATGTACAAATGCGTAAGCAGGCTGAAAAGAGACTATTTCACCAAGAGGAAAAGTTTAGAAATATCATCTCAAACATGAATTTAGGGCTTTTAGAAGTGGATTTGGATGAAAATGTTCTCCATGCCAACACTACATTTTGTGAGATGTCTGGTTATACATTGACTCAGTTGGTGGGGTCAAAGGCCACAGATTTATTATTGGATGAAGATTCAAAAGTAAAAGTATTAGAAAGATCAAAAAGTAGGATCGATGGAATTTCTGATTCTTATGAATTGCAATATAAGAGGCCTGATGGTACCACTAGATGGTGGTATATCAGTGGAGCGCCTAATTATAACGACAAAAATGAATTGATAGGATCAATAGGAATTCACCTAGATATCACCGATCAAAAAACACTTGAAGTAGAACTAATTCGTCAGCGAGAAGAAGCAGAGAAATCAAAGCGGGCAAAAGAAATATTTTTTGCGAACATGAGCCACGAGATCCGAACACCCATGAACGCTATTGTAGGAATGAGTGAACAAATGGCTAAAACAACATTGGACAATAAACAAAAGTTGTTCTTGTCTACAATCCAAAGCTCTGCTAGCCACCTAACTGTTATAATTAAGGATATTTTGGATTTGTCAAAATTAGAAGCAGGCAAAATGACTTTGGAATCCATAGGGTTTAAGATGGAAGAGGTCCTTCATAAAGCAATACAAATGATGTATTCCAAAGCCGAAGAAAAAGGATTAGATCTAGATGGGTTTTCGTGTGATTCAACCCTAGAGCCTATTCTAATCGGTGATCCTTATCGTATCAATCAAATTTTATTGAACTTGATATCCAATGCAGTCAAATTTACTGAGAAAGGTCAAGTTCAAGTTTCATGTAAGGTGCTCAAAGACTACGGAGATGCTCAGAAAATAGCAATTCAAATTGTAGATACTGGCATTGGCATGGATACCGCTTTTGTAGATGGAAATATTGAAAAATTCTCTCAGGAAGACTCTACCATTACAAGAAAGTTCGGAGGAACAGGTCTTGGTTTAAGCATTACCAAAGATTTGGTCAGTTTAATGGGGGGAGCGTTAGAAATAAAATCAAAAAAAGGAATAGGAACTCAAGTCAAAGTAACATTTACCTTAAAGAAAGGTACAGAGATAGATCTGCCAAAGGAAAGTGTTCTGAAAGTGGATTTGAAAAAACTGGAAGGTAAACGAGTTCTTGTCGTAGATGACAACCAATTCAATAGGCTTGTCGCTACCACAATCTTAGAACAATACAACCTGCAATTGACTACTGCCAGCAATGGGCAGGAGGCTGTAAATATTTGCCGCGATAAGGAATTTGATTTGGTTTTGATGGATATACAAATGCCCGTGATGGATGGTGTCAAAGCAACCCGCATCATCCGAGATGAATTGCAAAAGTCAGTTCCAATTATCGCTCTGACAGCTTTTGCTATGAAAGGGGATGAAGAAAAATATCTCAGCTTGGGAATGAATGGCTATCTGGCCAAACCCTTTCAAGAAAAGGATGTTTTGAAAATATTGGGCAGTATATGGGAGATCAATAATAGGGAGATCAATCAACCTAGGTTAAATCCTATAAAAATTAAACAACTTTATAGCTTAGCTGAACTGGAAGCATTGGCTAAAGGAAACACAGAATTTGTGACTAAAATGATCAGTATTTTTGCGTCCAATGCGAAGGAAGCCATTCAGAACTTTAATTCAGGTTTAGAAAAAGGAGATTTTAATTTGATTAAAAAAACAGCTCATAAGGTCAAACCATCTATAAAAATGATGCAAATCACAGAGATATCAGATGAAATATCTGAGCTTGAAAAAGAGATCGAAGGGCAAAAAGATTCTCCACGCATGAAATATATCATCTCTACCATAGAACAAGTATTGCTAGAAGTTTTAAAAGATTTTAAACACAAAGGATTATAAAACAAAATCAAATTGCAACAGGGCGAATGTCAAAGGTTGATCAAGAAAGCGCAATGCTAAATCGTCACCTTAACCTGGCAACGTACTGTCGCCTCCCATACTTAGGACGAAAATGATATAATGCGTCTTTAGGATGATGATGGAAGGTAAATTAATTTTCCAAAAAATGGAATCCTAGTCCATAAAACGGAAAGTATTAATCCATAAAGTGCCTCAGATTGTATCTGAGGCACTTTTTATTTGTGGCATTCTAATGGAAACACAACTGAATAAATAAAATGATGATATGAAAGATTTAAAAAACATGAGAGCCTTTATCGTAGATGATGATCCATTTTGGACAGCAATTCTTCAGCAATTATTAGAAGGCTTGGGCTTTACTAAAATTTCCACATTTGAAAGTGGCGAAGCTTGTATTGAGAATATACACCTAAATCCAGCACTGATTTTTTTAGACTATCAAATGGGAAAATCTAATGGCTTAGATGTACTTCAGCAAGTGAAAGCTTATTACCCAGAAATTGAGGTGGTGTTTTGTACTGCACTCGAAGATTTACAAGTGGCCATAAGTGCTATAGAATTTGGGTCGGCAGAATACCTACTGAAGGCCAATGCAACTGAAGAGCAGATTTCTGAAATCATTGAAAACTTCCAAAAGTCTCCTATACTTTAATCAATACCATGCCTTTTACCTTTTCTCATCCCGCTGTATTGTTTCCTTGGATCAAGCGTTCTGAAAATCTTTCAGTAACTGCTCTGGTGATTGGTAGCATTGTACCTGATTTGGAATTCTATTTCAAATTAAGGCTGGATGAAAACATAGGACATACTTTCAATGGAATATTCCTTTTTGATTATCCTGTAGCACTTCTTTGTTTTGTTATATTTCATAAGTTTATCAAAAGAGCCCTTATTCAATTTAGCCCTGTATTTATCAAAAAAAGAATTCCTTTGGACTCAATGAAAAACAAAAGCTATAGGAGTAGAAAAAGCATCTTACTTCTACTACTGTCCTTCAGTATCGGACTTGCTTCACATTTGATCTTAGACTTTATGACACACTTTCAAGAAGGAAAACCATCACTATTGACGGGTCTTAATTTTGAGGTTGGGATTGGAAATCATTATTTTCCTATTTATCATATTCTTCAATTAGGATTTAGCTCATTTGGACTCCTATGGATAGTTATTATACTAGTTAAGCTTCCAAAACATCCATTAAATGCCTTCGAAAAAAAGAGTGCATTCCCATTTTGGTCAATTGTGTCCCTAGGGATTATACTAGCATCCTTAATTAGAATCCATTATTTCCCTGAGTTTATTTCAGGATGGGATGTATTCATGATGGTAGTAGGTGCAGGGCTTTATAGTGTTTTACTTTCCTCAATCCTTTTTTGGGCTAGAGAAAAATACCTTTCAAGGAACCATCGCAAGTGCTACAAACTTGTCAATTCCAGAAGTATCAATCCAAGATTCAAAACTAGAACCCTTTCTATAAAGGAGGATCAATCGCTTACCCCTCTCAATCAAAGAATAATGGAAATGGATAACTTCATTAATAAACCCAAGATCATTTTCACCAAGAATTGTGACATCCAAATAAATGGTAGTGAATCCGCTATTCAGAACATCATCCAAATGTGTTCTCAATTTATCGGAATCACTTCCTTTGGCTTCACCACTCAAAAGGAGTTTAAGCGCAGGTTGATTGAATCCTGCGGGGTAAAAATCTCTGACTTCAATTTCCATACATTTGCTAATTTTTTGAAATATATTAATCCTATGAACAAATTCTTAGTTATTCTTCTTTTTATTTTTTCTTTAAGCTTACAGTCATTGGCTTTACAAGCAATTGATGTAATCGATCCTTCTGACAGAGAAGCGATTATACAACATGCTATTCAGCTTCGGACAGAAGAACGTTTTGCTGATGCCATTGAAGCATTGGATAAAATTCTATCCATAAACCCCAGTGATGCACAGATTCTGCTGTTTAAAGGTGATCTCTGCTTACAAAATAAGGATTTCAATCGTGCAGTGGAAACATACGACGCATTAATTCCATTGAATTTTGAAGCCACTGTTACTAGAATCAATAAGTCCTATGCACTTTTTATGTCGAAAAAGCCGAAAAAAGCACTATCTGTTGCCCATGAAGCTTGGGAGGCTGACACTCTCCATCAAGGAGCTATTGTCAATTTCTTCAATGCAATGCTTTGGAACAGTAAAACCAATGATGCTTCTGAATTCTTGAATAAAAATGTGGGTAAGTTAAATCATGACCAATACTTGGTGATGAACGCTAGATTAGCAACAAGTGCAGGGAATTACAAAAAAGGTCTAACCTACTACGATTCCTTGACTCAAACTTTTCCTGTTTCGCACTATATCCTTGAATACGGGGAAGTCTTGGTCGGTAAAAAAAGATGGAAAGAAATCCAAAATCTATTAGATGCCAAAGGCGAAGATTTAACTGACTCACAAAAAGTAAAACTAGAAGGACTTATCAATCAAGCGGGCATGCAAACTGCTGGCTTACAATTCGGATATTTCGGAGATATAGGCGGAAACACAAGACTAGAACAATCAATCTTCTGGGAAAATGAAATTACAGAACCAATTCAAATCGGTCTGAGAGCAGGAACAAGCCAGGTTTATTCTATGGAGAACCAAAAAACCAACCTTTCATTTTTTTCAGGTAATACAGCTTACAAATGGAGTCCTGAAATTGAAACAAGGGGAGAAATTACATTTCAGCAAATTTCACCTCAGAATGGCGAAGCTTTTAGAGGAGTTACAGGAAGATTAGCTACAAATTATCAACCAAATGACAGAAGAATGGTCGGCCTGTTTTATCAATCAGATATATTAAACTTTACAGCAGAACTTTTAGATAAAAATATCAGAAGTCAAGATGTAGGATATGTCACTCACATTATGTTAGATGGTAGAACAGGGATTTTCTCTCAGGGAAGTGTAGGAAAATTTAATGATAAGAATAGTAGAGTGCAGTTTTTCGGATCAATATATAGATTGCTTAGGACAGAACCTACACTGAAATCAGGTTTGAATTTCTCTGGGCTTAGTTTTAAGGATTCAGAAACCAACTTATACTTTGCACCTAACCAGTTCTTAAGTTCTGAGCTATTTATAGATTACAGTACACCAATGCCATTAGTGTCCAAAGTGGCTTTACAAATTCAGCTTGCCGGCGGACTGCAAAAAATAGAGCAATTAGCTTGGGACCCGACTTTCCGTGGTCAAGTTCAGTTCAATTACAACGTCTCTGGCTTCGATTTAGGGTTGAAAGTTCAGCTAAGTGATGTTGCTGGCTCTTCTGGTACAGGATATAGATTTCATTATACCACCTTCAGATTGAGTAAAAAGTTCTAAAAATATTAAGTAGATAAGTTGTTTTTCACCATCAATTTCCAGAATTTAAAAATCCATCAGCGCTGGAACTTTATGATGTTTCTACCATGACCATAAGGAAGTTTGTTAAAAATTTTAAAGGTAATGATTATTAGTCTTTTTAAATTCAAATTCAAACAATTTACTGGTTTACAATTTTGAAACGGGAGAATACATTGAAAGTATTCAATTCAGTTCAGAAGGCCCTGATGCGTTTCCTTACATACTAAGTTTTGACATCGTAAATCCAGATTCAATACTATTAGTGAATTTTGATCAAATTGGCTTTTTTGATATAAATCAAAAATTTGAAACAACTGTTTAAGATTTCGGATTTTGATGGTAGTTTCAATGAAAGGATTGTTTTGTTTAGTGATTTCTCTTATAATTTTGATTTACCGTATTTGCAAACCTACTTAAAGCTGTAGGAGCTCCCATTGACTTCACATTTATAGATGGAAACTTGAAAAATTATGGAAATCTTAATTTAAATATCGATTCGAATTTATCAAAAAATCAAATAATTGTAGTCAGTCTTAACTACCCTATAAACTATTTCAAAGATGGTTTTATGAACCCTTTGTATTTGAGAGTGATAAATTGGATATTCCGGAGCATGTTGACCCCTCAAATCCGGAATGATTTTGATCAGTGAAAGGGCTAAGAAACCGACTTCAAAACTATATCTGTTCCCGATGGCTAACAAGAACCCCCAATGGAAGCATAAAAATCTTATGAGATTATTCTGTCTAAGAAAGGTTCACCAAGTTCTTTTCCGGAGATCTGTTTATATATTACAACCCAATGGTTATCAGTAGTAGTAAAAAAGTAGGTGTTGTATTCTGCAATAAAGTCATTCATAAAAAATACTCTTGTAAAAAAAATAATTGATAACTATTTGAAAATAAGCCTGTAAAATAATTGCTTTCGGCAATAAGAAAAAATAAAATAAATAATTGAATTTTAATTTTACTTTTGCAAAAATTAAATAATAAAATTTAAATTTAATTAATTTATGAAAAATAAAATTGTAATTTTATCCACATTGTTTTTGGCTATTTTTGGCTGTTCAGTTGTAGATACGGAGCAAATGACAGACGCTTTTAACCAAGAACTCTTAAAATCTTCAAATAGGCTTAATTTTGAAAGCTATGAGGCATTTCAGAACGCATTAATCGAAATATCAGAGAGTAATGAAGGAGATAAAAGAGATATTATTGAAAAGTACACTAAAATACCTAAAGAGTTTCATTCTTTGAAAAAAATGATGGAATCAAGCGCTACAGGTGAAGGGTTGAATCCAAATCATAGGAACTTAAATTATGAAGTTAATCATAATTCAGAACTTCTTTCTGAAATGATTCCAGACGTAGCTTTTTCAGAATTACTCAATGAACAATTAGAAATTGAAGTTGAGAACACCGTTTTTAAAATTACTGAATTTGGGACATTTTTTTCATCAAATGAAAATGTTGAAAATCTATTCAGCTCAATCCTAAATTTTGAACAAAGTGATTTGGAAGATCTGAGGGGTTCAAGGCGTATAAACGGAAGAATAGAGCAAAATATTTACGATGATGCATATGCTTTGGATGGGGATATTTATCTTATAGATACATACTATGATATTGATTTTGATGAAGACCTAACATATAGCAGTCCTGTAAATGCATCTAGCAATCAAGTTTATCAATTAGATTATTTTTGTGGGCCTTGTGCTCCGAGTAAACCAACAGCACTACCGAAAGCAGAGTATGATAAATTCCAAGTACACAGTTTTGGAGCTCAAACAGCTGTGGGGAAACTAATTGAAGGTGCTTTTGGGACAAATACTTCTTTTGTTACTAATTTTTCATCTAACTATAGGTTGAAAGTTAAACTTTACGCATATAATTATGGTGTTTATAAAAGCGTAGGTTTAAATGGGAAAATGCAAAAGAAAGGATGGACTGGGTTGTGGGCCAAGCATGATGATTCAAAAGCAACCAAATTGGTTCTGGGTTGGGATGCTCTTTTATTATCTTTAAAAATTCCATATGCTATGCCAATTAACTACCAGCAATTGAATAGTAAAGTTATAGCCAAAGAAATTTTAAGATTTTCAAATTTCAATTTAGAATCAACAGGATTAAATGATGTTACAATTCCCTTTTTTGATCGAAAATCTAATGACTGGAACTTTTTGGAGAAAGCCCTCAATAAAAATGTTCAGACCTCTTTGGCTAACCTAACTAAACTTGTTTGGCAAGAAGCTGAGCAAGAGTTTTCCAAAGCATCTTATGATATTAAACAAGCTGAGATAAAACATTATAGAAAAATTTTTCCAGACAAAATCAAAATGATGCTTAGTAGAGTAGAGACCAGTCAATCAAATAGCAATGAAATTAGCTTTGTTATCGATAGACATTTTCAAATTGATTTAAATTTCAGCAGTAATGCAAATACTTTGGCTAAACAAATTTTAGAACCTACTTTGAAGAACAGTAAGAAGATGTATGAAATTGATGGTGCTTCGGTTTTTGGAGCAGCGATATTCAATGGCCAAACAAAAGGAATACGAATAATAAAAGAACTAGAATAACTAAATTTAATAATAATGAATAAAAACAATTTGCCTTTTCTTATGCTTCTGATGCTTTTTAGTTCAAATGCATTATTGGCACAAACAGAAAATGTCTTCAGGGTCAACTTTCTAAATCCAGGAATTAGTTACGAAAAGTCTTTGGGAAAGAAAATGACTTTGGATACAGGAATTGGTTTTGGATATAATGCTTCTTATCCTAGTCTTGCTATGAATTCTGAAAATGGATTCCAGTATATGTTGGCGGCATTCGTCGACGTTCAGAGTAGGTTTTATTACAATTTCGAAAAGAGAGAATCCAAAGGAAAAAGTACATTGAAAAATTCTGGTAATTTTTTAGCATTAAGAGCACTCTATACTGGACCAGATGCGGTATCTAATTTTGAGAGATACGATAATAACTCTTTTGCTTTTGGACCAACTTGGGGTTTACAGAGAGCATATAGCAAACTTAATGTAGCTTTTAGTATGGGACCTATTTACTATTTTGATACTTCTGGAAATAGCAATTGGTCCCCATTTTGGTTTGAATTAAATCTAGGGATTAACGTAAACTAGATTTTCCATTTAATTTGTAAGTTGAATGTCTCGTTATACTTGTTAAGCAAAAAGCTGGTCGATTTCTCGACTGGCTTTTTTTTGGGCTGTCCAAGGCTCACCTATGTGGAACAAGTCCACTATGGGGACTTTTAATTGCCAACCACTTGCCAAGCGTAAGAGGTTCATCATGAGATATTAAATCAATAGGAGATACTTCCCGCAGCTTGCTGACTGACAACTTTCAGGGAGATAGACTCCTGTTGCTTATCATTAGGAATTGATAGAGCTATCGGGGAATGTGGATGTGCTTTTGGCTAGAAAATATTTTGAACAGCTTGTCCCGATAGCGAAGCGTATCGGCAGGTTATCTGATCATTAAAGACTGATCCGACACTGAAATCATCGCAAGCATCCCAACCAGGATTCTGACCGTGCTTGCTGATTGCTCAGGAGCGACAGTTTAAAAATCGGCCTTTCAAAGAGCTACACTAAGATAAAAAAAAGATGTGATGATGGGAATTCCACGTTAGCTCTGAAAGTAAATTTGTTTCATATATAGAGGATTTTGACTAACGCAATGAAAATCGCTTAATTTGGGCTCAATTCGAGGCCTAAATCCTCATTAGTCAGACCGTCCCGATCCTCAGGATATTTTTTATTCCCTTAACTAAGTCCAACTTTCTTTTTTTGATCTAAGTAAAGGGACCCCTCTGGGTTTATGTAAGGTACACCTTTCACTAGCATTCCGACAAATCGTAACAAGTTATTCCAAATGATGACCGACAGTTTTCGAGCTGTAGCACTGATTGCAGATATTCAACCTTTCCAAAAACTTATTTGTAATAAGAAAAACAAAAGCCTCAGTGTGCAATAAAAGGAACTAGTATTCTTGGCTCATGTATCGGAATTCTTTGATTGTCATATTTTCATAAAATATCACAATAGAACTGTCCTTAACTACAAATGAAATGGGGACTTGGCCATCATCAAGAAAAGGGACTTTAATAGAGTAATTATACTCCCCAAAACTTTCAAGATCATATACGTCAATGTAATGAATTTTTTCCTTAGATACAGGATTAAGTATAAACAAGTTTTTGCCACTTATTTGGGAATAACTATTAAATATAAAAGGAGGATCAGTTTTAAAAACCGTCTGTTCAAAATTGCTTTCTGCTAATATTTTAGGAAGTGGAAGTTTATAAACAGTTTTGGAATTATACAGATGTTCCATTGAGCTATCAAAGACAAAAAAATCATCTGATTTGAAACAAACATAAACTATATATTCCTTCGATGCATACAGCCATCCCTCATAAATTAAATCAAAGTTTTCTATTTCATTTGACCCAGAATCCGCAATTATATCTTTTAAATTATATAGAAACATGAAATTTCCTTGATTATCTAATGAAGAAAATTCTATATTTTTACCTTCATAATCATCATGGGCGAAAATAAAGGTATTGTTTTCCGTCTCAATTGCAGAATTTGAAAACACAGCTAGTTTTTCTAGATGGATGATATTGTCGTGGTGGTCAAATATTTTAAATAAATATCTATTAGGTTCCAACACCCAATACAAAGAATCACTAACGCTATAGTTGAAAAAATTAAAATTTTCATCATAGGCATCTTCACCCATTTTACCATAGGTTCGGGAAATATTAAAGTCTTCATCAAACAAGACTATGCTCCAAGATCTTCTATCTATACCATAAATTTGGTTGTTATAAATTTTAGGCTCTTCTATTTTACCGAAATATTCACCTTCTTTTACCAATTCCCCTAATTCATTTACAACTCTTTTGAAAGACAATTTCATATCATAGTCTTTTAAGCTGACAGTAAAATCGACTAATTCATTACTATTAGGTGCCTTACAAGAAAAAGTACCAAATAATAATCCAATTAAAATAAAGCAAAAATAATTTTTCATTTTTTTTTTATTTAAAGAGAGCCATTTGACTTTCAAATAGCTCTAAAACAATTACTCAAACATGACAATCCCAACATCAGACTTACCTGTACCTTTACATTTATTCCCTTGTGAATCCTCGCCACTACATTTATATTTTGTAGAAGCATCACAAACACAACCTGCCATTACAGGATTTGAGAGAGAAAAAATGGTTGTAGTTAGAATGGCAACCATAATAAATAATGACTTTTTCATATATTATAAGTTTAGTGAGCCTAATATTAAAAAAAAAAAAAAATTATTACTCCAAACACTCAACTACCTATTTAAGCCTACTGTTGTAAAATTTATCAATGCTGCCCTAAATAATTTTTTCTTCTTTAAGAATATTAGGTTAGAGACAATTGTGAAGTGATTTATTTATAATCTGGAAAAAGAATCCCCTGTGGGTTATATTTTGGGGGTTTGTCATGATCTTCAAAAGGTCTGTCCAGCCAATTTTGTAATTCAATTTTGACGAAAATATTCAGTCTGATAAATGCTAGCAGGTTTGATAGATGCCATCCGTATTTTGCAGTTGCTTTCATTGCTTTTAACAATAAAATTGTAATCAAGGCAGTCCATATCTGTATCATTACCGCGTTTTTTGAAGTACCAATGAACGTCTTAATGTGGAGTAGCTGCTTAATATCCCTAAAAGCATTATGTAAAGCTTTACATAATGCTTTTCGCACCCTCAAAAACGATCTAGACCTGAGACCGATTTACCATAAAAATGATAATGCCACCATTGCGCATCTACATCTGGGAATACTTGCATATTGGATAGTCAATACAGTGAGGTATCAGCTCAAACAGAATGGTATAAAAAGTTGCTGGGCAGAAATAGTAAGAATAGGCAACACACAAAAGGTCATCACTACTTCAGGAAAAAAACACCTACGATAAAATCATTGCCACACGCAAGTGTACAGTTCCAAATAAAAACCTAAAAGAAATCTACGACATCCTTCAGATCAAACTCAAACCGTTTACAAAAAGAAAATCCGTAGTACACAAACTTGAACTCAAAAAAACAGAAATAACCAAATTACAGCTACTTACAGGTGGATAGCTGCAATCTGGGCTAAGAAATCCTATTAGCCATGTAAATGTCTGGCCAAATCATTACAAGGAATGAGGATTATTATTTGCCTACATAGAATGTAATCCTACCTCCTGTCCATCCAGGTCCACTTATCCAAGCATCATTAAAATTATTGCTTATAAAATGCCCCTCATTGCTATACCAGAATTCATAAACAGGAAGTTTGTTATCACTATGGCTATTATATACATATCCAATTACTCCTGTATTTTGAAAATCAGGGAAATTTAAATGTACGTTTGGATCAATACTCAAGTAATAATATTCTAAACTATTTTGAAATCTATATAAAGGAACTGTTCCAGATTTTTGATAATTATAAAAATATCCAGTAGCACCTCGGTAGATAAAGCCATTAGAATAAAAACCATAATCATTCCAATTTCCAGTCCAAGCATGCAATTTTACATTTCCTGAAAGATTTTTGTAATATGTATAAAGTGGTCTTTCTCCATTATCTAATGGATAAATAGTTCTAATAGCTAAAAGGTCTAATCCAGAAAGTCCATTAAATGGCTGTCCATTATATATGTGATTAATTATTGATTGTGAATCAACATTCCAGGTTCCATTAATTAATACACCCAGAACATTATTAGGGTTAGCAGTAGGGGTTTGCCAATCTGTGTGGTGAAGTCCTATTATGTGACCAATTTCATGGACCATTACGGCTATCTTTTGGTTTACTCTCCTAAATAAAACATACCATCCAAGATGGGAGCAGTCGGACGGATACATTCGAATAGAAGGGCTTTCACTCACCAAAAACCTGAACTGCGATTAAATTAAAAGTACCTAATAGTTACATTTTAAGGAGATATGATAATTCAGTGAATATTTTTCCACAAAATCAAAGACAATAAGATCTAATTGACTAAAAAACTTACAAATGTTTGTTAGTACAACAATAAAATTATCACGTATATACTCCAAATTTTGCATTAGAATTAAAACCAAGAGGAGTCATCCACTTTATCTATTTCCTTTTTATTTTACTATCAAGATCTGCGGCTTTTACAATTTCATTTTCATCAATGGATATCAAATCAGCATCGGAATCTAATTTAATCCGTCCACTATCATTAACCAAAAAAAAGTGTTCCCCAAACTTAAAAATTGATCCATTGTTACTCTTCTTAAACTCTTTGATTTTTTCGTTAAAATTGAACTCTGGTTTAACTTCATTTTCAAATATTTTATCTATTTCTGTGTAATTTGAGGTGTTATTTATACTTATTACACTAAAAGGTTCAGCTTTAGATATTTCATTAGAAAGTTCAAAAAAGATCGTATTATTAAGATTTCTATTAATATCGCCCCATCTTTCTTTCTGAAATACTCTTTCATATCCATCTTTAATTATCTCGTAGTCAAAAATTATAGCTCCCTTAGAATGGTAATCAAATGTAATATTGAAATAACCATTTTCATTAGAATAACCAATTACTGATCCATCTGAAGAAACAATCTTTGCAGACTTGATTGGCTTCATCCTTTTTGCATCTACAATTAATCCTGACAATCTTATGCTTCTCAAGTCTAAATCATTTTTTTCAAAAGAATATGAATTAATAAGTGTTAAACACATTAGAGATACAAATATCAAATTTTTAGTCCATATAATAAAAACTAATTTCCAAGCTCCAGCTGACTTTTTATCAGTGATAAATATCTTGTGTCTAGTTTAATCAATTCCATGTGGTTACCGCTCTCAATTATCTGACCGTTTTCTAATGCTAAGACTTGATCTGCATTTTTCAATATACTTAATCTATGTGCATTTATGATTACTGTTCTTCCTTTAAAAAATTCCGCCTTGACAATTATTTGCGGCTAGTTCTAGCAAATTAGTTATGTGTAAAATCATGAAGAGAGGTATAAGTATTAATAATACAGAAAAATTATGATAAGTTTTGCTACAAACAAAACATACATTAGTCAAAAACTGCCAATAAAGCTCACACTACTCCAATTGACAACACCTTTGATCAAGATATAATTTTATTTTAAATTAATTATTATTTTTTTTATTTATTTTTTTTTATTTATTTGTAAATAAAATTTTAAATTAATTTATACCTAAAAATCAATGTTATGAAAAGAAAACAGTTTTTAAAACCTACTGGTGTATTCTTGGCGATTTTAATTCTTTCAATTACATCGTTAACAAATACTCCTGCAATAGCTAGCTATAGCTATTCAAATGTTCAGTCAAGTTATAGTTCTGAAATGAGTAGCAGTGATCTTTGCAGCGTTGCTGGAATAGCTTTAATAGTAGGAGCAGTTGGCGTCGGCTTACAGATGGTAGAATCAGCTTACAATTTAGGTACCTACATCGGAGATAAATTAAGCGGAAATCAAATACAGTTGGTCAATATTCATGATGAAGATTATCAGCCAACTGATTTTACAATTTTTGATATTTAATTATTATAAACGAAAAAAAATAAGTTAATGAAAAAAAACAGAAAAAATCTACGACCAATATCATTATTACTCCTAGTGATGTGCTTATTCACCTTCTCCTTTAACAATGCTAGTGCATTTGGTTCTTATGAATCTTCAAAATTTCAAGGTTCAGCTAGTACATCAGACATGACTATTGCTGGAGAGCCGGTTGCCGTTGGAGCAGCATTGGGAGTAATGTCACTCGCTGTAGTTGCCTCAGGCGTTGCGTTTGTACTTGGAGTTTTAGATGGAATTAATGGAAGTCAGATAGAATTATTAACAGATCATGAATTGATGTTTTATAATTCGAATGACTTTTCAGAATTTGATATTTAATTTTTGATTGCAAAGAGAAATTAAAGTAATTTCTCTTTGCTTAATTTAAAAATTGGCTTATGAAAATTATAAAAATAATACTTATCACAATTTTGACTGTGCACTTTACGATAATTGGGGTTCACCATCTGCCCAATAATCCAATAAAGCACCAATTCAAATATGAGATTACATCTTACATAATTCCTTTTTATTCTCAAGAATGGAAGCTTTTCGCTCCGAATCCTGTAAACAAAAACATGTCCATTTTATACAGGTTCAGTGGATATAGCAAAGCAGATACTTTGTTTTTATCTGACTGGTTATCAACTACGGATAAGTTAATTGAGGATAGACAAAGAAATTTTTGGTCACCATCACAAAGAATCCTTAAGTATTTAAGTTCTTGTCACATTGATATAATGGAAACTTATTCTAAAGGTATCGAATTTATTGACAAAAGTGATAGTTTAAAATCTGATATAAACAAAAGTGAAACATTCTTAAAAGAATTAATGAAGAGTTCCTCAGGGCATAATTCCGTGCTTACTTATTCAAAATTTGTATACAATAATTATGCACTTGACAATAGTTTTGAAAATGTAGATTCTGTCCTAGTAGAATACAAAATATTAGAATCATCTTTTCCAAGATTTTCTAATAGAAACCTTGATTATTATGATTTAAACAACTATGAATTTAAGGAGTTATTAAGTTCACCATATAAAATATTCCCAGAATGAAAAGTCAATCATCCAGGTTTAGTATTGGTCTTTCGATTTACCGAATAATACTGTCATTCATTTTATTAAAAAATGCGATTTTCTATTTTCCAATGGCAGAGCCCCTTTTCGGAGCAAATGCCATTGTACCATATAATATTTATAAGAATTTAATGAATTTATACAATTTGGATTTCATGATTTATCCATTTGAAATTCCTTTTGCATCACATTTCCTACTTTTACTTATAATTATCTTTAGTTCACTTTTTTTACTTGGAGTCGGTGGAAGAGTTTCAGGCTTAATCCTCTACTTCTTAGTGTTTACTCTAAACCAAAGAAATAATTTTCTACTGGATGGTTCTGATAATGTTATTGCAGTAACACTTACTTTTTTACTTTTGTCCGATTGTTTAAGCCACTTTACATACAATTACAGAGAAAAGAAAAAAAATAAATTTCAAAATAAATTTTTACAATCATTATGGGTTAGTTTAAACTCATTTGCAATTGCCGGGCTTTTGATTCAAATTTCATTCGTATATTTTTTTACGGCACTGCATAAACTGCAAGGAAGTATGTGGCTAAATGGTACTGCAGTATACTATACGATGCGGGTAGTTGATTTTAAAGCAACCTCTTGGAATATTTTTTTAACTGAAAATCATTACTTCGTTGTTTTAAGCACTTATTTTACTGTTTTTTGGGAACTTTCCTTTCCATTCTTAGTATGGTTTAGAAAAACAAAATTCTTTATTCTTTCATTTGGAGTTTTATTGCATATTGGCATTTTTATTTTTATGAGAATCGACAATTTTTCTTGGATTATGATTGGTAGCTACTTCTTTTTTATCGAAAATTCAGAATATAAATCAATCTTAAAACACTTCAAATCAAAAAAACTAATAATTTTTTATGATAACTATTGTCCTAACTGTATTAGGTTTAAATCAATAATCAACAGATTTGATTTTTTTAATAATCTTCAGACAATTAAAGTTAGAGCTATTGAAAAAAGTGAAAATCAAATTTATTTTAGTCTTAATAGCCAAGAATCGTTGGAGAAAATGGCATCTTATGATATCCAGAAAAACAAATACTATTATGGATTTAATAGTATCTATAATATAGTCAAATATGTACCTAGTTTATATATCTTTTTCCCAATAATGTACATTCTAAAACTGACACACTTAGGTGCATATTTATACAGAGAACTTGCTATTAGAAGAAAAATAATACCGATTGTATGTAATGATAACTGTGATTTAATCAATAATAAGAATTAAAACAATGAAAAATATCAGTAAAATTAGATCAGTAATAGAAATATCTGTATTAATTACGGTTATTAGCCTAACATTATGTTATATCGTTGCATATAATGTTGATTTTTCACCCGAAAATTTAATGGTTGTTGCATTCTATTCTTTTCTATCTCCTGTTGTATATTTTTTAATAATTTTATTTACAATAAATTATATGCTTCCAAAAGAAATGATAGAATTATTTGAAGCTGATGAAAAACCTATAAAATGGTATATTCATTTTATAGGATTCTTCTTCGGAATTTACATTTCTTCTTTAATTTTGGATAACATATATTTTTATTTAATTGATAATTCAATATCAAAAGAGTATGCAAAAGTTCTTCAATATTTTGTTAAGGATGACTCTGAAAAAATAAATTCTTTTGTCATTTTTTCAAAACTCTCACCTTTTACCCAAGGATATATTGTTAATTTTATATCAATACTGATAGCTTGTCTTATATCAATCCCAATAGCACATAATACCTTTTCAAAAAGAAATATTGATGAAATTTAATTGACATATGAGTAAAGTTTATTTTGACACTAAGAATAATTGTTTTGAGCAATTCTTGCTTAAGGTAAAAAGGAGAAATAAGGGCATGATAGTTCTACCTATTCTTATAGTTTTATTTGGATTTGGTTTTATTTTTATTGATTCAATTTATTCAAAATTGGGTCTAACAATTCTTGCAATGACAGTTTTATTCATATCAATTCAACTTCTACAGCTTAGAATAAATTTACGGACTTTTGAAAACACTTCCATAGTTGACCCGAAAAATATATTTTCAATTCAAAAAGTGTACTTAATGAAGGAAAAACAATTTAATAGTAATGTTTTATATTATCTATTTTTTTTATTAGGCCTTACATTAACAATAAGTGGTTATAGAGGAAGATTTTATTTTGGTGATATAATTATTTTTTCTTTAATATTCATTATTGCTTATTTTCAAAATATAAAAATTGTTAAAAAATTAATAAATCCAATTTTAAACGAATTGAACAAAGAATTATCCTAACTTCAGATAAAGCGATTTCAATTCACCTGGATATTCCGGAACATGTTGACCCCTCTAATCCGGAATGATTTTGAACAGTGAAAGTGGTCTGAATGGCCAGAATCGACTGACATTCCGGCGGATGTTGACCCCCTAAAACAGGATACTCACGATTATTCCGGAGCATATTGACCCCTTTTGGTCTAATTCCGGAGCATGCTGACCCCTCTAACGAATGGTTTTGGTTTCTTAGCGGACCATTTATTTAATCCGCTAACTATAATCCCATGGCTGGAACACCAAAACCAATGAGTCAGATAAAACAATTATTGATACTTAACAGGCAGGGCAAAGGAATCAAAACCATTGCCCGAACTCTTGGCATGAGCAAGAACACTGTCAAGACCTACCTTTTCAAGCTTGATAAGCTGTTATCAGGCAATGGGACTGATAAGCATACGTTAGATGCGCTCCTCAGCCTTGATGAGCCTGAATTATACCCTTTGTTTCATCCCGGTAACCCCTCCTATAAAGACCCGAGATACGAGTATTTTAAGGACAATCTTGAAACGTATCAAAAAGAGCTGAAAAAAACAGGCGTTACCAGAACAGTTCTATGGGAAGAATACAGACAGTCAAATCCCGATGGGTATAGCTACTCCCAGTTCTGTTTTCATCTTGACCAGCAAGAGACTGCAAAGGGAAAAGTAAAGCCCAGTATGGTTCTAGACCATAAGCCTGGCGAAAAGCTCTACATAGATTTTGCAGGAAAGACCATTCCCTATATCGACAGGGAAATAGGGGAAGTTATACAATGCCAGTTTTTTGTGGCCTGCTTACCGTATTCGGATTATGCTTTTGCCATGGCCATACCATCACAGACTACCTCTGATTTTCTGTATGCACTCAGGATGTGCCTGCAGGATCTTGGAGGAGTACCACAGCTTTTGGTTCCCGACAATCTCAAGGCTGCTGTAACAAAATCAGACAGGTACGAGCCTGATATTAACAAGGCTATGGAAGATTTTGCCAATCACTATGGAACGGCTGTCCTCCCTGCAAGGGTAAGAAAGCCCCAGGATAAAGCACTGGTTGAAAACCAGGTCAAAATCTTATATTCTAGGGTATATGCCAAACTCAGGAACATGCAGTTCTTTGATATAACCTCACTTAACGAAGCGATAAAACAGCGGGTGAAGGGTCATAATCAGACAAGAATGCAAAAGAAACCGTTCTGCAGGGAAGAGAAGTTTATTGCAGATGAAAAACCATTGCTCCAACAGCTCCCTGTTGAGCCCTTTGAGCTTCGCTTTTATTCCACCCATAAAGTTGCCAAAAATAACCATATTTATCTTTCTCAGGACAAGCATTATTACAGTGTTCCCTATACCCATATCGGGTGTGATGTAAAGGTAGGCTGTACGAGGTCTATGGTATACATCTATCATGAAGGTATCAAAGTGGCCGTTCATCCCAGATGCGATAAACAGGGGCTTTACTCTACTGTAAAAGAACATCTTTCTTCTCACCACCAACACTACAGGGACAGAAGTCCAGACTATTATAAAAACAAAGCCTTAAAGATATCAAAGGTGTTCCATGAGTTTGTCTGTCTGCTCTTTGAACAGTAAAAATACCCAGAGCAAGTCTACAGATCCTGTGATGGCTTACTCAGTTTGGCAAGACAGTATGAACTTGATGCCATCGAAAAAGCATGCAGAACGGCAATAGAGTATAAAAAATTCTCTTACAAGTTCATTCAGAATATCATAGAGAACAGGATGGAAGATGAACGTATCCCTGAAAAAAAAAGAGAACTTCCAAAACACAATAACCTTAGGGGGAGAGACTATTACAACAATCAACAACAAACACTTAATTAAATCTAAACAGTTATGACCAATCAGATCGAATCGCAGTTTGCAAAACTTAAACTGCACGGGATGTCCAAAACATGGACTGCACTCAAAGAAACAAGGAAAAACCAAGGGCTTTCTTTTAGCGAAGGTCTTGAGCTGCTCTTACAGGCAGAAGAACTTGAAAGGGACAACAGAAGGTTCAAAAGGCTCGAAACCAATGCCGCCTTCAGATACAAAGCATCACTTGAAGAACTGAAACTTGATAAGAACAGAGGGCTTGATGACCTGATGCTCACCACACTGACCACCTGCGAGTTTATTGACAAGGGAGATGCCGTACTGATTACAGGAGCAACAGGCTGCGGTAAAAGTTATCTTGCATCTGCATTCGGGCACCAAGCATGTCTCAAAGGGTATAAGGTAGCATACTTTAATACACAGAAACTCCTGCTCAAAACTAAAATCGCAAGATTAGAAGGGACTATCGTGAGGTTCTTCGATAAGCTTGCAAAAACAGACTTGCTCATCTTTGA
Source organism: Belliella kenyensis (assembly GCF_022549675.1). Classification (GTDB taxonomy): domain Bacteria; phylum Bacteroidota; class Bacteroidia; order Cytophagales; family Cyclobacteriaceae; genus Belliella; species Belliella kenyensis. Next base: position 229,431 of record NZ_JAKZGR010000008.1, read on the forward strand.
TGACTTTGGACTTACACATCTCGATAAACAACAACAAATGGATTTTATGGAAATGATAGAGGACAGACACAGCAAAAAATCAACAATCATCGTCAGCCAGTTACCAGTACCAAGTTGGTATGATGTAATAGGAGAAGAAACAATTGCAGATGCGATCCTTGATAGATTGGTTCACTCTTCTTACAGAATTGAGTTAAAAGGAGAAAGTCTCAGAAAAAAAATGTAAAATTGTCAGTCTAACAGATTATAGAACCAAACCCATTTTTAGAGGGGTCAATATGCCCAGAACGGGGGTCAGTATTGTCCGGAATATCCAAATTCACCCATATTTCGACCAAAAAAAGGGCTATAAAAGCCCTTCATCTGCAAAGTAAGCGTCCGAGGAACTACATGTTTGATTTAAAGTTTTGCGGATAAAGTTTTTTGATATTTTTATGATTTATGGTCATGATGTTTTGTAGGACATGCTTTAGCCATTCATGCGAGTTGACTTGGTGCTTTTTGCATATGGCAAAGAAGGAATAGAGCATAGCTGCCCGCTGTGCTGCTTTGTGTGAGCCTGCAAAGAGATAGTTTTTTCTCCCAAGCGCTACTGGTCTGATTGCATTTTCAATTAGATTGTTATCTATTTCAAGCCTTCCATCATAAAGGTAGTTTGAAAGTTCAGCCCATCTTTCAGCACTATACCTCAGTGCCTTGCCTATTGGACTATTTGGTAATATTTTTTGGTCTTCCAATTGTTTTTTGATCCATTTTGACATTTCATTGATCACAGGAAGTGATTTGTCAAGCCTTAGGTTTTTTCTCTCTTCTGGATCTAAGTTACTTTCTCTAGCCTCTCGCTCTACTTCATACAGTTTCTGGATGAAGGTTAGTGCTTCTTTAGCTATTTTTTCATTA
>NZ_JAKZGR010000009.1 GCF_022549675.1 Belliella kenyensis
AAAAAGGCTTTCTCATGTTCATCTTTTGTAAAGTTAGCCGACACACATAAGTGAACAGTTTCAAAAATATTGGGTTGAGCTATCTTCGCCTCTCGCCTCTCGTTTACATCTTATGTCTTGTATCTTGTGTCTTGTGTCTTGAATCTTTGATTAGAAACAAGATGCAAGAAATAAGAAATAAGAGCGATTTGAGATGAAATATGCTGGGGCGAAATAAAGTTGAAAATATGCCACTACCTATGGGTAGACAGGTTCGGCGAAAAAGGCTTTCTCATGTTCATCTTTTGTAAAGTTAGCCGACACACATAAGTGAACAGTTTCAAAAATATTGGGTTAAGCTATCTTCGTCTCTCGCCTCTCGTTTACATCTTATGTCTTGTATCTTGAATCTTTGATTAGAAACAAGATGCAAGAAATAAGAAATAAGAGCGATTTGAGATGAAATATGCTTGGGCGAAATAAAGTTGAAAATATGCCACTACCTATGGGTAGACAGGTTCGGCGAAAAAGGCTTTCTCTTGTTCATCTTTTGTAAAGTTAGCCGACACACATAAGTGAACAGTTTCAAAAATATTGGGTTAAGCTATCTTCGTCTCTCGCCTCTCGTTTACATCTTATGTCTTGTATCTTGTGTCTTGTATCTTGTGTCTTGAATCTTATGTCTTGTATCTTACATCTTGAGTCTTAATTCTTGATTCTAAAGTTTTGCTTATCAATTGACTTGGCTGGGGTAGTGCTATCCAACTCACGATGATCAAGAGCAAGTGTGACTAATTTTAGTAAATTTGAAAAGTAATGTTCATAGAACCGTATATAGGGACCAAAAATAAATCTGAAAAAAAAGGCCACATCGAGGTGATTTGTGGGTCAATGTTTTCGGGCAAAACAGAAGAGCTGATTAGAAGGTTAAATCGTGCCTTTATTGCGAAGCAAAAAGTGGAAATTTTCAAACCATCCATTGATAAGCGATATCATGAGTTTGATGTAGTGTCGCACAACGAAAACGCTATCCGGTCTACTCCAGTGCAGTTTGCAGAAGATATCTTGCTTTTGGCGGGCAATTGTGATGTGGTAGGGATAGATGAAGTACAGTTTTTCGATAATAGGATCATTGAAGTAGCAAACATCTTAGCTAATTCAGGGAAAAGAGTCATACTTGCTGGGTTGGATATGGATTTTGAGGGAAAGGCTTTTGAGCCAATGCCTCAGCTGTTGGCTATCGCAGAATATGTGACAAAAGTACATGCTATCTGTATGAAATGCGGTGACTTAGCATCCTATTCTTTTAGGCTTTCGGATGCAAAGGAAAAAGTTGTCCTGGGTGAAAAAGAAAGCTATGAAGCAAGGTGTAGAAAGTGCTACTTTGAGGACAAAAAGTGAACTGATCAAAAACATAATTTCTTTAAATTTCGATGAAGGTGCAGCTGAAAATTTCTCCAATTATCCTTAAAGTATTGATGAAATATCCGCTGTGGCTTTGCTTTTGGATAAGTGGTCAGACTTTATCCCAATCATTGATTGCTACAGGTGCTTGGGAGATTCATAATTCCTACCTTGACGATGGAAGGTTGGCGGGCAGTGATCGGACTATTTTTCATCAAGGTAGGTTTGGGCTGTTTTATTTTTCTGTTTTAGAGAAAAAAAGCTTTGCACTTACAAAGTCTGATGGCTTGTACGGGAATGAATTTTCTACTAGCGCGTATGAGGAGGCAAATAAAAGACTAATACTTGCTTATCCTGATGGGATGCTAGATATAATCGGCGAAGATAGGATCAGAAGTTTAGCGGCGTTGAGAGATAACGAAGAGATCCAAACAAAAAGCATTAACAAGATCAAGATACTTTCGAATGCAGCATATTTGGCCGCTGATTTTGGTGTTGCAGTCATCAATACACAAAACGCTCAATTTATAGATGTATTTCTAAACATTGGACCTTTGGGGAGTACTTTGAAAGTACTGGATATCTCTGAGGATCAGCAAGCCTTTTATTTGGCAGGGGAAATGGGTATCTTCAAAGGTCTGAAATCCACAAATCTAAAAGATTTTCGTAATTGGCAACTTGTCACAAATACTGAGCATATCCAAGCGACTCAAATAGAACACCTAGATGGAAAATTCTACTTGAGATCTGTTTCTGGGCAACTTTACCTTTGGGAAGAGCAGGGCTTACAAGAGATTTTTACACTTGCGCCTGTGGAATTTATCAAAAGAAAGGATGATATGCTTTTTTTTAAATCGGGTCGAAGTATATTTCAAATCCACTCAAATGGTTCTTATGAAGAAGTGTTTTCATGGGAGAAGGATTTCACGGATTTTCATTTAGCTGAGAAAGTATTTTATATTGCTCAAATTGGGAATGGTTTAATAGATACGAATATAGCTGAAGCCTATGCCCCAAATGGTCCGATTACTAAAATCCAAGCTTTTGCTTCATCGGGGGAGAGTACCTTCGCATTGCCAGTATTTCGTTCTATCGAAGGGGATCTTTTCACTTCTGAGAGTGGTCAGTCTAGTGAACTTTTGGCTGGCAATTGGAGTCCAATCTCATCTTTCGAAGAAATCATTTCAATCCATAGCCTTTCTAACAAGACCTATATAGCCACTCGAAGTACTGGGATATGGCTACTAGAAAATGGTCAGGTAGAGAGATTGATTCTGCCAAATGTTCCAAATACTACTAAAATCAGGCTAATGGAAGTTGATCACTTAGGGCAACTATGGATAGGGCTAGAAGACAATCAAGCCAGACTCCTCAAAATCACCACTGATCAACAAATTATTCAAGTGCCTATTGGTAATATGTCTTTTCCATATAAGTTGATTATGGATAGACGAGGAAATTTATACATACTACAATCCAATCAGATAGGTGTCACCTCTTTGACCATTTTTAATGAGAGCACTGGCTTGAATAGATCAATTACTTCTCAATCAAATATGGGCGGATTGCCGAATTCTAACATTCAAGATTTTGCTATTGATGGTGAATTCAGGCTTTGGATAGCAAGTGCAAATGGGGTTTTTTACATCCCAAACATAAACTCTATTCAAAACAACACAGCGATCAACGCCATACAGCCCCTATACAATAACCTTCCTCTGATGAATGGAGAATCTGTTAGAGCGATAGCTATATCTCCCGATAGAAGTATTTGGATAGGGACAGCATCCAACGGTCTATTTCATTTTTCAGAAGTAGGCACGGTGCTTATTTCACATTTCACACGCTTCAATAGTCCACTGCATAGTAATCGTATTCAAAATTTGTATTACAAAGATCTCGATGGAGAATTATTCGTAGTCACTCCGTCGGGTGCAATTAGTCACAAAACTGGTATCGTCTCGCCTTATAATGAACTGCAAGCGCTCAAAGTCTACCCAAATCCAGTCTATCCTGACTTCAATGGCTTGCTCACTATAGAAGGTCTAACGGATTATGCAGAAGTTCGAATCACGACATCAGCGGGTAGAGTAGTATATTCGCAGCAGGTAGCCGGTGGAAGTATTACATGGAATATCCGTGACAGTTCAGGTCGAAGACCCGTGGCTGGTATATATTTGATTTTTGCTTTTGATGAAAATGGCAATGAGCGCGCCACTGGAAAAGTAGTTGTATTATAATGCTGAAAAAAACCAAAGGCATAGTAATCTCTTATATTCGATACAAAGAGACCTCCATCATTGTGAAAATTTTCACAAGGGAAGTGGGATTGAAGTCATACATTGTGAATGGTGTCAGAAGTGCTAAGTCAAAGAGTAAAATGGCTCTCTATCAGCCTTTGACTTTGTTAGAGCTAGTTTTGTATGATAAAGAGAGTAGTAATCTAAATAGGATTTCCGAAGCAAAGCTATCCTATCCATATAGAACAATCCCTTTTGATTTTATCAAATCTGGAATCGCCATGTTTGTAGCCGAGGCTATCAATAAATCCATTTACGAAAACTACAGCAATGTTTCCCTATTTGATTTTCTGGAGTCAGCTTTGATTCATTTGGATAGTCCGTCAGTAAAGAGAAGCAATTTTCCTATAAGTTTTCTTTTAGAAATGTCTAGATTTTTAGGTTTTGCGCCAGAGGATAGTAGGTCTTTTTTTGAAGAATTGGATCTTAAAGTCAAGACACCACATACGCTCCATGTCGAAATGGAAGCGATGAATTTGCTACTCAGAGAGCCGTTTGACGAAGGACTTCAAATCTCTTCTGCTATTAGAAGGGCACTTTTAGATCATTTGTTGGTTTTTTATTCACTGCACTTGGACGATCATAGCCCATGGAATTCGGTAAAAGTTTTAAGACAAATGATTTTATAATAGATCATTAGGGTAAAAATTTGCTTATTCAGAATGTAAGCTGTAATATTGTGCTGTCACAGTATTTCAAAATCCTCTCCCCGTGGATTTTATACTATCCTGAATATATTTTTAATTCAGTGCAGTAATACTCAATACAAGTAAATCAATTACACATCTTAGAAAAAATTATTAATTTCATAAGCTTTTTATGTATAACATAGAAGAATTAAGAGTCAGGCTTCTTTCTGAATTGAAAGAAATCGCAGAGGAGTTGGGAGTCAAGAACTTCAAAACACTAAAAAAGGATGATCTAGTCTACGCCATTCTCGATCAACAAGCGATCACCCCAGAGAAAGCACTTCCAAAAAAGAAACCTGCGAGCGCAGAAATGGAGCAAGCAAAAACTGAAGAGAAAGCATCCCCTGCTTCAAGTACTTCAAAGGAAGAAGAGCCTGCAAAACCAAAATTCAAAAGACAAAACGTCACAGAAGTAACTGCCGAGAGCAAAACCAATCAGGATGAGCCAAAAGCAGAAAAAGATAAGTCTAAGAAATCTCCTGAGGCAAACCCAGAGAATAAATCTGAAAGGAAATCTGATAGTAAGCCAGAGAGAAAAGCTGAAAGTAAACCTGAGCAAAAGGTAGAAAAAAAACCTGAACCAAAAGCTGAGAACAAGGGTGAAAAACCAAAAGCAGGATCATTGCCTGAAAGAAAACAAGCAGAGCCTGTAAAAGTCGATGAAAAGGCTTCTCAAAAGTCAGAGCCTGTTCAAGATAAAAAGCAAGAAGATACTTCTGATTCTGAAAAACCAAAATTTATCCGTCCAAGAAGACGTGTGGTAGAAGAGTCAGAAATAGAAAAACCAAAAGCAACAACCCAAGAAGTTGAAGTAGAATTACCAAAAAGAAAGAACATCAGAGATGCAGAGGAAGCACATATTCCAGCAGCGGAGGTAGTCTCAGGTAAAAGAAAGCCTTATGTTAGCCCTAAAGAATTTGAAGGCATTATAGAGAATGAGGGAGTACTCGAAATTATGACGGAGGGATATGGATTTTTGAGGTCATTGGATTACAATTACCTAGCATCCCCAGATGATATTTATGTCTCTCCTTCGCAAATCAAGCTTTTTGGATTGAAAACCGGAGACCATATCAAAGGCTCTATAAGACCTCCTAAAGAAGGAGAAAAATATTTTGCATTACTCAAAGTGATCACTGTCAATGGTAAGACAAGTGAAGAAATAAGGGATAGGGTGCCTTTTGAGTATTTGACTCCACTTTTTCCAGAGGAGAGATTGAACCTTACTACTAAATCTGACAACTACTCAACCAGAATACTTGACCTATTTGCACCAATTGGGAAGGGTCAAAGAGGTATGATAGTGGCTCAACCTAAGACCGGTAAGACTGTGCTTCTTCAGCAGATTGCCAACGCCATTTCTGAAAACCATCCAGAAGTACACTTGATGATCCTTTTGATTGATGAGAGACCGGAAGAGGTGACTGATATGGCAAGATCTGTAAAAGCAGAAGTAATATCTTCTACTTTTGATGAACAAGCAGAGCGCCATGTGAAAGTTGCGTCTATTGTATTGGAAAAAGCCAAGCGGATGGTAGAGTGTGGTCATGATGTAGTTATTCTACTCGATTCTATCACAAGACTTGCTAGGGCTTACAATACAGTAGTGCCATCTTCTGGTAAGATCCTATCTGGTGGTGTAGATGCCAATGCATTGCACAAGCCGAAGAGATTCTTTGGTGCAGCTAGAAATGTAGAAAACGGAGGCTCACTTACCATCATCGCAACTGCGCTGGTAGAGACAGGGTCAAAAATGGATGAAGTGATCTTCGAAGAATTCAAAGGAACTGGTAACATGGAACTTGCATTGGATAGAAAACTGTCCAACAGAAGAATTTATCCAGCTATAGATGTGCCAGGGTCAGGTACTAGAAGAGAGGACCTATTGATGGACAAAGAAGAAATGCAAAGGGTGTGGATTCTGCGCAAATTGATGTCCGATATGAACTCTCAAGAGGCTATGGAGTTCTTGCTTCAAAGAATGAGAGGCACAAGAGACAATGTAGAGTTCTTGATTAGCATGAATGGCTAATACACGCTAATATTTGTGATATTATATTCGAAAGGGGTTGTTTCTATGCAGCCCTTTTTTTTTATTTTATGAATATCCACCAATAGAATTGTGTCCTAAAATTCATAGATTACTTTCAAAAGTAAATTGGCTACAAGTGCAGCTGATTCAACTTTGATTTTTGAATCTCAAATTCACTTGGTGTGATATGGAGTTATTGATATCGGATTGCGGTTTAACAAATGTGCCACCAAAAGAGTAGCCTATTTTAGGGCGATGTCTGTTAAAATTTGCTTAATGTTTAAATGTTTTGCGTTTTGGATTTTCTTCGAATGTTCAGCCACTAATTCAATCCAATCAAAAAGTTTATTTTTCTCAGTAGTCTTTGTTTCCCAATATTCTGATAGTTCAAAGGCAGATGTATTAATAATAGTCTCAACGATACTTGGAACATTGTCGAATAAGTTCAGAAATATTCTCGGGACTTTTTTATATGTCTTTTTACCAATTAAATAATCACTTTTTCCTCCTGCTGTAAATAAGTCACGAACATTAGGACAAACAACTGCTTCACGAGTAACTAACCATATTGCAAGTCGTCCGAATTTATCACTACTATTTCCGAAGAGTTCAGGGAAATAAGTCATTGCTCTATTTTTCAGTTCTTGCTTTTCTTTAAGCGATAAATTATTCCAAATTCTGATGACAATACTACTAGGCTTACTATTGTTTTCAGCATCCATCCACCAAAGTTCTTCGCCTGGTTTTAGCTTACTTTTGTAATAATCAACAATAGGTCTGATTGGGTTGTCCTTTTTTCGTATAGTGTCATAGGGCATTTTGATTTTATCGAAAATGGTTTTTCCTTCTTCCAAATTCATATCAATCAAATAGCGTGGAGAATGTGTTACTACAACTTCCGACAAAACTTCTTCATATGGTCGGCAACGAAATTCTATTGGGCTTGCCAACTTAGCAAATAACATAAAAATTCTTTCAACATCATCAACTCTTGTACTTTCTAAAACGCTGTTTCCTGTTGTTTTCCAATGATTTTGTGTTGTTGTTTTTACCTCGATACCGTAGTATTTTTTTGCAACTATATCGGGAAACTTCTGACCACCGATAAGTTCTATTGAATTTTCAAAAGCTGTTCCGACAGCTAAATCAGTCATCACGTCCTTTACATAAGGTTCAAGATTTCTACCTAAGAGTGTTGCTACTTTTTTAGACGAATTTTTAGCGTGAACATTTAATTCTGAAATTGTTGAGTTGAGCAACAAATCAAATTCTTTCCTTTGAGGGTCTGGATTAACTGAAACTATCATTATTACTTTTAAAATATAAGTCCCAAACTTCTTCAATTCGTTTTGCCAAATTGTAAGCTAAAAGTGGTGGAACTGCGTTACCAATAATTTTATATGCTTGTGAAGGGCTAACTAAGAAAGAACCTTTTCTTCCGTTTTTGTTTTCTATTACAAAATCGTAATCGGGTGGGAAAGTCTGAATTAAAGCACATTCTCTTACTGTTAATCTCCTTTCTTTTAATCCTTTGTTTAATTCATTTTCAATTTGTCCGCCATTCGTTTTAGATAGTCGCCTAAACTCAATGTTTCCGTGGTGTTCAGAACGTATAGTAGGCGATATACTTGAAAGTTTTATCTCTGTTTGTCCTTGACAATGTTTACCCATAAATTTTGCTTTTGAGTAAAATCTTTGAGATAAGTCTTGTGTGTTTTCAGGTTCATCTAAATGTTTGAATACATCTTTTAGTTGAACAAAATGCTTTAAATTCTCGCCTTCAACTGTATATGAATGTGTCGGATTTGGATAAGGATTATATTGCTCTGAAATCGTTTCTTTTTCCAATTCCGCTAAAGCAGATTTTTTTAAGGCAGATTTTTTTATGCCAATAAAAATTACTCTTTCTCGTGATTGAGGAACACCAAAATCCGCAGAGTGTAAAACTTGCGGGTCAAGGACAATGTACCCATTACCGTTTGCCGATGAAAAGTCATTTTGGATAATTGATTTTACATCTCCAAGGTTAACTAAACCTTTCACGTTTTCTGCAATAAATATTTTGGGTTGAGTTATTTCAATAACTTCTTTCATCCACATATAAAGCTGTCCTCTTGTTTCAATTGAAGCTGTTTTAGTTTCAATCAATTCCCCTTTATGATTTTTATGTGAATTAAATCCGTTACGTTTTCCTGCAACACTAAAGTCTTGACAAGGAAATCCACCTGTTACAACGTCCACATCATCAGGGAATACATTTACTCCGTTACGATACATTTTTACAAGGTCAACAATACTTTCTTTATGAAAATCAGCTGCATTATGACCTCTTTTTGAAAAGTAGTTTACCCAAGCATTTCGAGCATCGGTAAATATATCATTTGCAAAAACAGTTTTAAATTTTGTTTTTTTTAGTTGAGCAAAACCATTTTTGAGTTTCTTGTCAACAAAATGAGGTGTTAGAATTTCATTTACTGATGATTGCAAAACTGAAAAGCCTCCTTCAAAACCTAAATCCATTCCGCCACAGCCTGAAAAAAGAGAAAGCACATTTAATGTTTCTTTCTTGTCTTGTTTAGAGGTTTTTAAAGAAGTTTTTGGATAGTATAAAATATCCAATTGCGGTTCTTCTACTACGCTTGCTTCTGATTCTGTTGTTCCAGTTCGCATAGTTAATGTTTTATAAGATTAGACTTCAAGTATTTTACTTTTTGCTCTGCTGCTTTCAAAACCTTACTAGCACAATCTTCATCAACAATTTCGTAAGCAATTTTTTCACTCATAAATTGAACTAACAAGTCCTCTTTGTCAAGTTTAAGTATTTCAGCAAGTTTTATAATGTTGTCCTTAGATGGCTTACGTTCATTTCTTTCGATTTTGCTTAAAATAGCTTGGTCTATATCGAGATGAGATGCTACCTGTCTAAGGAGTAAGCCTAAACTTTCTCTTTTTGCTCTGATAATTTGTCCAACGGTCTCCATATGAAATATTTTACTTGACATCATTTGTCAAATTTAATCTGTCAATTTGATTTTCACAATTACTTAGCAGAATATTTATTAATAGTATAGTTTTTGTATCAAGTGGGCTTGGGCGACGTTGGGAGATAATAAATTTACTGTTTATTTGTCGGCAAGTGCAATAGGAAAATTGCCGCTTTATTTTTTTGCAAAGTATTGGTGTTTTCTGTTAGTTGAGTCGGTCTTTTTGGGGGTGGGCTGTTCTAAACCTGATTTACATGTTATGTATCATAATTTAATGCTTTTTTGCTGATGAGTTCTACTATTGATTTTCAAATTACTGGTAAATTAGTTGATCAAAAACTTATAAATAAATGAACTTCAAATATTGAATTTCGCTTTGTAAACTAAGCTGTTGTTTTATTTTTCATTGAGTCAGATATTTGTTTTAAGCAACATAGAAATAGTTGAAAGTCACTAGATTTTAGCTTTTCAAATGTATAACCCGCTTTGCAAAAACTCTATGAAAATGGCAGACTATTCCACTCACTCTAAAGATCAATTCTTTGGCAAAGATTACTATGTGATCTTGTGGTTGGTGTTGCTATTCCTTACTTTTTCTAATTTCTACCAAGTCTTTGCCGAAGGTTCAGGAGATTGGGGAGCTGCTACAAATAGACAAAGTATGTTGTGGGTGCCAGGAACTGACCAAACATCTGGTCTAACTAGGAGAGGGTCTATGATGGTGCCCACGGGTTCGAACGGATACAATCCAAGGCATAGATTGTATGTTTATGTAAAGCAGGGAGAGACTGTTTTTTGGGGATTTAGGAGATCAGGCACTACAGGAAATATAAGAGTAAGGTGGTTCTATGATGGTACCACTTCGGGTATTTTTCCTGTAGGAACTTCAGGCAATAGTAGGCGAGAATACATTAGTCAAGAATATGATCCTTCGACAGCTGGAGCGGCGCTGGGAAGGCCTGAAGATGGCTTAGCTGCTCAGCTTGGTCCATCACAAGTTACTGGGAAAGGATATTCAGGTTATTCATTTACCAATAATACTGGTGCTGATCGTGCTTTTTGGGTAGAAATAGGCAATACAAATAATGGGAATATCATTTCAAGTGGTTTTAACATTAATTTCTGGGACATTACGGTTGCCTCAGGTACGTCTGGAAGTTATATTGAACATAAAGGAAGAGTTTATTGTAAATTTTGGAGTATTGCAAATTCCAGATCAAATGCTGCTCAAAATGATTTGAGGATTGTCAACAAAGGATTGCCAGATGCCTATTCTTTTCACGATGATTTTGGCTTTTATGTACCTATAGACAATACGTATACAGTTGAGTCTGATGATTATTTTGTGAAACACATCAAGTTCCCGGGGTCTTCTGGAGGTTGGACTAATTTTTTCGCAAATCAAGATGGGCCTAGAAACAACTTAAGTTATGAGGAAAACCGTAAATCTATCAGATCTACTTCAAATAATGATCAATACCCACTTTTTATCAATGATCCTGATCCTACAATTTGGAAAACTACCACTCCTCCAGAAGCGGAGCTTTCTGTCACTTACAGGGAAAAAACTGCACCAGCCACAGGGGGAGAGGCCAATGTTAATTTAGAAATAAGCCTACCTGCAATAGTGGATATATTGATCGATATTGATGGAAATGGTGAGTTTGATAGTGGAAGAGATATCATTTTATCACAAATCTTTGAGCAACCAGGTGCCTACGCTATCTATTGGGATGGTAAGGATGCCAATGGTATTGAATTGCCTAGTGGTGGAGAAGTCAATTTTATTGCATCAGTTTCATTTTTCCCGGTTCATTTCCCCATTTTTGATTTGGAGCAATGTTTGGGTGTAGAGGTATTGAATATTAGACCAGGTGTTGAGAATCAGAAGGATTTTATTTTTTGGGATGACTCATTGATTCCTAGGACGGGCTTAACACCACCCGACAGCCCTCAGTCTATAGAAGTGAATGTTACTGGTGTCTTGAGCCCAGATCATATTTGGTGGGCGACCGGTGATAATGGTTTCTCAAATAATCACACCATCAATACTTGGACAGCATCCTTTTTTAGGTTGGAAGAAAGAACCAGTGGATTCAGTTATCTGTCTGTCTCTGGTAATGTCTATGAAGACCTCGATGCGTTATCAAACAACAGAGTGGATGGTACGGGAGTAGATATAGATAGTTTTTATGCTGTTCTTATCAATGATCTTAATAATGTAGTCAGTTTTGCCACAATTCAGCCAGATGGAACTTTTAGAATAAATGAGGTCCCCAATGGTATCTTTAGCCTAATGATTACAACCAACCTTCCGACAATTGGACAGCTTGCTCCAGATTTAAGTTTGCCAAATTATTATGAGTCTACAGGAGAATATTTAGGTATTGGTGATGGAAGTGATGGGCTAGTAGATAGCAGGATTCAGAATATAGAGGTTAATAACTCATCTATTGAAAACGCCAACTTTGGAATAAGACCGATTGAATATGACTTAATTGCGAGAAAAACTACCAATGCCATAAAGCCTGATGTAGGTCAGAATATTGTTTTCTTGATAACGGTAGAGAATAATGGGTATAGCAAAGCCACAGGTGTAGTTCTTGAGGAAAATTTACCAAGTGGCTACAGTTATGTTAGTCATGAGGTAACGCAAGGGTCATTCGATTTCAATTCGAGTCCTGCCATTTGGGATATTGGGGATCTTGAGCCTTGGCAAGAAGTAGAGTTGCGGCTTACAGTACACATCTTGAATATCGATGATTATGAAAATGTTGTTACTGTATCTAGTAATTCAGGAATTCCCGAAACAGACTTTTCCAATAACACGGATAGTCAAACTACAGAGCCAATTTCAAAACTTCCAGTAGAATGGTTGAGCTTCAATGGAAAGTTAGAAGACAGCAGAGTCATCTTGCATTGGACCACAGCGAAAGAGTGGGAGAGTAGTCACTTTAACATACAGAGATCAAAAAGTATTGATAGTTGGTCAAATATTGGCGTCCTCGAGGCTCAGGGCTTCACTGATTTGGTGACTGATTATGATTTTACAGATGAGCGTCCATTTTTTGGTAGCAATTATTACAGATTGGAGCAAATTGATCTTGATGGATCAAGAAGCTACTCAAAAGTTATTAGAGTTGATTTTGATCCAAATTTTGCATTAAGGGTGTTCCCAAATCCATTTGAGAATGATATTTATATCCAAACCAAAGATTTGGGAAATATTTCTTTGACCTTGCTCGACTACTTTGGTAAGACTATCTTTTATAAAGCTGGTGATACAGCTCAACAAGAGTTTCATTTTGTCACCAAGAACCTGCACCCGGGGTTATATTACCTAAGACTCCAAAGAGGAGACGAAAGCCATGTTTACAAACTGAAAAAGTAACTCTTAGCGGTTAAAAAAGTTAAACCGCGAAGAGTTTAAAGTTTTTCGCAGCGGTACGCAAGAAATAATGAGTAGTTTCTTTTATTGCTCAGTCCCCATAGCGACTCCTTGGAGTCCTTTAAGGTAGATAATAGTTATTAATTGCAAAGAGTTTTTTGAACGTTAGATTGTTTCCCCAAAATTTATATCAGATGGTAATTTTTTTTCCACAAGGCATCATCCAATTGTATGATGTAGTTCGTAGTTGTTGGTGAATAAATTGGTTGCGAATTAATTTATTTAAATGATTTTAACGGATTTTTTATTTTGATTTACTGATCAAAAGCGAATGTATAATTTGTTCATATGGAATAATACAAAATATATTGAAATATAAATTATTGATTTTGCGGTGATGGTAATTTATAAATACAAAAAAATGCATTTTAAATTATTTTACTTGCAAGTTAATTTTAAATTATGTTATCTTTGTGGCGTTAAAATCAGTGAGTTAAAAGACTGTTTCCAAGGAATTCAGAATCCCCCTTTTCTCGCTGCTAGACACCCAAAAAATCACCCCCCTTTGTATCAAGTTTTATGAGAGTAAACTTTTACTTCAGCTCAATATTCCTCTTTATTATATTATGCTTAGGCCTTTTTTCAGAGGTGGTAGGGCAATGTACAGGATGTAATGTTACTATTAATGGTAACAATACTCATAGCTTAATCCAAAATGGAAATGTCGTTTGTATTCAAGGTAATAGAACGAGTGCGATCAGTTTCAATAATGCTAATAATGTTACTATTTGCATCGCAGATGGAGCTTCATTAAATGCGGATTTTAATAACCTATCGGGACTTTCAACAATTAATAATTTTGGGAATTTTACCGCTCGGGCAAGTTATAATGGCAGTTGGACGATTAATAATTCGGGTTTTTTAACTTTAAATTTTGAGAGTCTTAATTCGGACAAAACCATAAATAACTCTGGAACATTAACTAGAACTGGAAATTTTACGATAAATGGTACTTTGAATTCTTCAGGAATTTCGTCAATTAGTGGTAATATGACTGTTAATGGCAGTGGTCGAGTAGACAACTCAGGTAGTGTATCTGTCGGTGGGAATTATCAGAGTAATGGTCAAACTAACTCAGCTGATGGAGAAATTAGCATTGTTGGTAATTTGACTAATAATGGAAGTGGTGTTTTTAGCGTAGCTTCTGGCTCTATAGGAGGAAATGTTACTAATAATGGTAACATTAACATTTACGGTTCGCTCAATATTCAAGGAAACCTAAATATGAATAGTGGGGCAAATATTTCTGCAGGTGACAGTGATCAATTTAATTATTTATTTGTAAATGGAGACATGACTGGTGCAGGATGTCTTAGTGGTTCCAACGGAATCTTATTTTCAAATAAATTCTCATCTTCAAGCGGAGGCTGTAGGAATGGAGAGGTCTTCATTGGTTTAGAATCTGGCTGCCTTCAGGTAATTGATCGATCTACAGGTTCAGAAACTTTTGAAAGAATATATATATTTACTTGTAGTACTGGATGGACAATACCAGGTTCTAGTGATGGAGTAGAGCCATTTGATGAGGCAGAAATTCTTATCGTAGCTGGCGGTGGAGGAGGTGGAAGAGGAACGAGTGCTGGTGGTGGCGGTGCTGGAGGGCTTATATATGTTGCTTCTGATGCATTACCTTTTGGGACAGAAGTTCCAGTTATAGTGGGTATTGGAGGTGAAGGTTCTAGTAATGCAAATAATAGGGGAGGTCAAGGATCTATTTCTCGTTTTCTTTCATATACTGCAGTAGGTGGTGGTGGTGGTGGTTCGAACGGTAACGAGAGAGCTGGTGGTAGCGGTGGATCCGGAGGAGGTGGTGCTAACTCAAATGGAAGTGGGGGGGGGAGAACACTTGATCAAGGAAGTAGTGGGGGTAATGGAAATGATTCAGGTGGAAGCAATAGATCTGGAGGTGGAGGTGGAGGGGCTGGTGGAAGTGGCCAATCTCCAAGTAATGGAAATAACAACCCTGGTGGTAATGGCGGAATTGGAATCTTAAATGGGATATCTGGTTCAAATATTTTTTTTTCTGGTGGAGGTGGAGGTACAGGTCAAGAAGTTGCAGGAATTGGAGGCTCAGGAGTTGGAGGTAATGGTAATAACAACGGTCCTGGCGGCAATGGAAGCACACCAGGTTCAGCAGGCGGTGCTGGGTCATCAGCTGGAGGAGGCGGAGCCAATGGTATTGTAATTATTAGACAATCCTTCCGTATCCTCCCCGTAGAATTCCTAGAAGTCACAGCATCCTATATCCAAAATGACAGGGCTGCTATTATCTCTTGGGCTACAGCCAAAGAATGGGAGAATTCACATTTTGAAGTGGAAAGGTCAATCAACAATGTAGCTAATTTCGAAAAGATCGCAGAAGTAGAAGGTGTAGGATATGCTGACGATAGGTCCGATTACAAATTTGTGGATAAAAACCTACCACTCCTAGGAGCCACAATCTATTACAGATTGAAACAAGTGGACTTCTCCGGATCCTATGCTTATAGCAAAACTGTGGCCGTCAGAATTGCGGATGTAGCCAATCCAAAAGGTACTTGGAGGGCTTATCCGAATCCTACTGTAGGTGAATCTTTGAAAATCTCCCTGATCAACGGCCATCAATATCATGACGAACCGCTCTCGTTTAGACTTGTGCATCCTACCTACATGTCGCCAACATTCTCTGCAAAATCTGAACAGGAAATGAATGATCAACTGGCTTTACTCCTTCCAAATGTCCCAAAGGGTGTATTTGTAGTAGAAGTTCTTTGGGGGCAAAATGTTGAGCATTTGAAAGTTTTAAGAAAATAATAGAAAAAATATATCCATAGTTTTAGAATTTTATTTTAATTTCAAGCTCATAACTTTCCGTTTGTTTTGAATTACAAATAAAAATATCTAAAAAACAAAATCTACCATGAGAAAAATCTACGGTCTCATTTTTCTTGTTTTCATCGCTTTTTCCTGTGACAATAGCAGAGAGAATCCCATCGATAAGAACAATATCATTTTGAATATTGATAGTGATCAACTTTCTGCTAGGATTCATAGAAATAATGCTGGGGTGGTCCAGATTGTCAACCCTGCTTTAGTAGGAGGGAGAATTTCTGAGGATGAAATTCCCTCTGGAAAAGTTCCTATGGCACTGGTGGCACAAGCTCTTCCGCCGAGATACCATGAAAAGTCCTTGCGTGCAACTCATATCGATATTGATGGTGACTATGCCTATGTGAGTTATAATAAAGAAGGTGCTGATTTTCTGGGAGCTATTGAGATTTTTGATATCTCAGAGCCCACCAAGCCTAAGATCACCGCACAAGCGATATTCACTACTGCGGATATCAATGCTGTCAAATTTAGTCAGGGGAGATTGCATATAGCAGCTGCATATGATACAGATGCCGAGCCTACTGTACAAACTGCCGCTCAATACCTGAGTGTGTCTGTGGCAAATGGTAATTTTACTTCGGGCTTTGTAAACGCCAATATTGCTGGTTCGGCTAGTGTAGGGGTGACAATGACTGCTGATCGTGCTGCTGTTGCTTCTGGAAGTGATGGTGTACTTGCTTTGTTTGATTCAAATCAAGAGACAATCATTACTGTACCTATTCAGGATCTTAGGGATGTAACCTACGGAAACAGCATCGTGGCTACCTTAAGTGGAAAAGAAGGTGTTTCTCTATGGAGTCCCTCTAATCTCAGTGCTATTGGTAAAATCTCTCTGGATCAAGACTCACCTGAGTCTAAGCGTACACTTGACATGGGGGAAGGGTTGCTTTTTACTTCTGAGGGTGCAAATGGTGCAGGGGTATATACTCTTCCAGCAGGTACTCTAGTAGAAAGGATTCCTATAGTTCTTAATCCAGAAGGTGTAGATGCGGAAGATATCGTCACCAACGCAGTATCATATGATAAGGGATTATTAATGATGGCCAATGGTGGGGCTGGAGTCTCTGTCGTTGAAGTGAGTGATAATCAATCCTTGGAAATGCTTGGTCTCATTGGTCTTGAAGGGTCTTCAAATTTTGTCAAGATCAAAGGAAAGCATCTTTTTGTAGCTTCTGGGGCCGGAGGTTTGCAAATATTGGAGTTGATGAGAAAGGAAGATATTCCTGCTCCAGCTGTGCCAGTGATCAATTGTGAAAACACTTCACCTTATACAGGGAGTTCTAACTTAAATGTGAATTCAAATGACAATATGAGATATACTGGTTCAGCAGCTTTGTCAAATGTCAACGTCAATGGGTCGCTTACTTTTTGCGGATCAGTGGCTATCTGGGATCAGTTCAATATCAATAGTCAAGGTCTATTTGAGATGTCAGGTAGCCTTGCTCATGGGAGAAATTCAAACTCTAGAATGATCATCAATGGTCACATAAAGCTCAACGGTTCTGCGGTAATCTATGGTGATCTTGTGATGAACTCTAATGCTAAGCTGGAGTTTGTAGGTGAAAATAACAGCATCACTGTCTATGGTCGAGTTACCAAAAACAATGGGGCTACTGTAATTGGAGATTTCAAGGATACGGAAGGTAAATTGAAATAATTTTCTGCTTCCTTTGGGGCTTACTTATGGATTTCTTTTAGAAGAAAATCAACCCCTCAAGGGCTGGTAAAAATAGAAGGAAAAGATGAAATTGATTTTTCACACGCTCTTACATATCAAAAAAAGGTCAAACTGTTGAAGTTTGACCTTTTTTAATTAGGATATTTGAATTATTCCTTACTTTTTTCCATTAATTTATCCACCTTCTCCTTTACCTTCGGACTTTGGGTGTATGCCATGTACATCTGTTGAAATTCTGTTTCTGATAATTTGCTATCATTGATTACCTTTTGAATTCCAGACTGAAGCTCCTCCTGCATTCCCATGACCTTCTGGCCAGCTTCATTGAATTGAGCCATTTCTTCAGGTCCCTCAGCTACGTCGGTCAAAGATCCAGCCTGCTGCGCTTGGGCCAATGCTTGAAACCTCTCTACACTGAGGCCACTATCTTCTATAGCACCTATCATTTTTTCTTGTGACTTTTCTTGTATAGGCATCAACTCTTTGTTTATTTTCACAAACTCTTTCAATTCATCATCCTTAAAGTCCTCTTTTACTTCCATTTGGGCTGGTGGCATTTGCTGCGCCATCAACCCAAAGCTGAACAAAGTAAATATAGATAGCAAAGTGAATACTTTCGAGTGCATAATTTTGGTACAATTCATATTGATTGGATTTAGTTTAAGATATTGATTAAATATCAAAATCCTTACCAATATACTATTGTCAGCTACTAATTTTAAGTTTATTAACAAATGAATATTTGAATAATTATACTTTTATCGTGAGGTTACAATTTTTGGACGGTATTTGTTTTGAGTGACCACTTCATCAAAGGGCCACTACTCATACTTGTCACTATGGCCATGATGACCAATGCGACAAAGAGCTTTTCGTCAATCAGTCCGTTATCCAGGGCAATCAGCCCTAAGATGATCTCCATAGCTCCTCTGGCATTCATACCAAACCCCACAGCCAGCGATTCTTTGACATTGAAGCCGCCACGATAAGCGCCAAAACCACTGCCTACAATCTTTCCTGCAAATGAAATAGCCAGTACAGCCAAAGTGAGCATCAAATCGAAGTTGGCAACAAAGTTGATTTTCAGGCCTATTGATACAAAGAATAGGGGTGCAAAGATATTGTTGATAAATTGGTGAACGATCTCTTTGGCTCTTTCTGACATGTGCTCAGAATCTCCCAGTGCAACCCCCAATAGGAAAGCACCAAAGATAGAGTGAATCCCTAGCCATTCTGTAAATGCTGCTGCCATAAAGCAAAAGGCCATAGATAAGGATAGTACTCCACCTGGCCATGCTAGCTTTTTGTTTACCCATGGCAATACCCTATTGATGATGAGCTTGCCCAAAGTCAGCATAAAGAAAGTAAATAGCAATGTCACACCTATCGTCTGTGCAAGTGAAAGTGAGCTACCCTTGCCCATGAAGGAAAGAATTACCGAGAATATCAACCATCCAATGATATCATTCACCATGGCTGAAGCTACAATCAGCATACCCATGCGGGTTTTGAACAAGTTCATATCCATCAATATTCTAACCACTACAGGTAAGGCTGTGATCGACATCGCAGTACCCATAAATAGTGAGAAAAGTAAACGATCTCCATCTGCTAAACCAAAAAATGTGGAGAAGTAGTATGGGAATATAAAACCTAAAATAAATGGAACTACCAAGCCTAGCAAGCTTATGCTTAATGCAGATTTTCCTTGGGACCACACCAGGTGAAGTTCTACTTCGAGGCCTGCTATAAAAAGGAGCAGGACGACAGCGATTTGGACGAAGCCATCCAGGGCTAGATTAGCGCTGGGATTACTTGCAAAAAGAAAATCAAAAGCTCCTGGAAAAAAGGTGCCCAATATTGTTGGGCCTAAAATTATACCGGCTAGCAATTCACCTACTACTGCGGGTTGCTTGAATTTTTGTGCAATCTCAGCAAAGACCCTTGCGAGCAAGAGCATAGCTGCAAGTTGAAGAAATAGATTGACTACATCTTGATGTGTTAAACTTTCCATTTGTAGCCTCCTATTTTTTGATGATCAGTAAGTTACAAGGAAGATCACTCAAGATGTCTTCTAAGTCATGGGGGAAAAGTCTGTCTAAAAAGCCCAAATTACCTTCATCGCCTACTATCAGTAGGTCAGCACCAAAATCATTAGAAAATCGAGCCAATTCTACAGCCCATTTTCCACAGGTTATTTTCACGTTTACTCTTAAGTTACCTTTGTCTATGTCTTTGAGTATGTTTTCCACATAGGCTACTTCTTCACCTACAAGTTTTCTTCTTGTGTTAGAGATTTCTTGTTCGCCTCCTTCGCCGGCAGTAGCCATTTGTATTCCGTACATTTTGATTTCATTTACGACATATACTTGCTTTGCTTGATCCAGCTTGCACCAGTTTATACCTCTTTCTATTACATGGGGTGTTTGATCTTGCTGGGTTCCATTGATCACTACTTTATCAAATGGAGTCGGGTCAAGCATAGGTTCTACAAGAGTAAGCACTGAGCATTTAGATTTTCTAATGATTTTTCTTGCTATAGACCCGATATAGTAATTGAAAAACCCCTCAGTTTTCAATGCTCCAGAGACCAAAAGATCTACTCCTTCTTGGTTACAGATTTGAATGATTTTTTTGGCGGGTTTCCCATCTTCCCAAATCATCTTCACTTTTTGTAAGTTGACTTGATGTTTTTCAAGAATTATCAAAAGATTTTGCTCTAATGACTCGGTTTTTTCTCCCACATGAATCAATATCAATTCAGCTCCAAACAGGTCTTTGAGACGTTTTGATTCACAGATAAGAGCTTCCATTCTTGGGGAAAATGCCAGTGCTAATGCTATTTTTTTAAACATGTCATTTGTAATAGAATCTGTAAAATAGCAAAAAATGCCACTTTCTCCTAAGTAAAAATGCCATTCTCTTTTATTTTGCTCATGTTAATAATGTTTATTATGAAATTCAAAAATTAACTTATAAATAAATAAATTACATAAAAATCTAGTTTTTAAGCTTAAAAATGAACCGAATATTGACAATTTTACATAATTACATATGAAATCAACCGTTTATATAATCTGTTTTTAAAAAAAAGTCATTTTTAATTTGTGTAGAAAATCTTTTTACTTAAATTTTCAAAAGAATTTTATTACGTAATTTTTAATGCGCAATATGTAATATTTTCTAATATAATCTATATCCCAGAGTAACTATTATTAACCTAGCCATATACTCAATTTTATTGGGATGGAATAATTATGTCAAATTACCAAACAAATTAAAATCCTATGCAGGAAAGATTTACGAAATTTTATTCATTAGACCATGCACGGCGCATTTTGAAGCTGTCATTGTTAATGATCATGTTGCTATTGAGTCATATAGGCTATGGGCAGCAGCGAAGTGTCACAGGGAAAGTTGTCGATGATAAAGGAGAGCCTATTCCGGGTGCCAATGTTCTAGTAAAAGGAACGGGGAAGGGTGCTGTGACTGATTTGGATGGGGTTTTTGTTTTGGATCTCAATCCGACTGAAACTATCATCGTGGTGTCTTATATTGGTTTTGAAAAAGTAGAAATCAATGTTGCCAATCAAAGTCAAATCACTGTCAAGCTTTCAGATAGCGTGCAGTTGTCTGAGGTTATTGTGACTGCCGCTGGTATTGAGAGAAATACCAATACCCTTGGCTATTCTGTTTCTACTTTGGATAGCGAGAAGCTAAGTCAAAGGAATGAGCCAGATCCTGTGAGAGCGCTTACAGGTAAGATCGCAGGGGTCAATATCCAAGGTGGTGGTGGAGTAGCAGGTGGTGCTACCAACATTACGATAAGGGGTAACTCATCTTTGGGAAATAATAACCAGCCATTATTTGTCGTGGATGGTGTTCCATTCGATAATTCTACATTCGAATCAGGAGGTACGAGACAAACGCAAAGTAGTCAATCGACTTCAAGCAGAGCCTTTGACATAGATCCTAACAATATAGAGAATTTAACGGTCCTCAAAGGTGCGGCTGCATCAGCACTTTATGGTTCTAGAGCTGCAAATGGTGCTATCATCATTACCACAAAGACTGGCTCCAAAAAGGGTAGAAAAGGAATGGAAATCACTTACAATACTTCTTATTCAAATGAGCAAGTATCGGGTGTTCCTGAATTCCAAACTTTGTATGGTCAAGGTACCAATGGAGATTATAGAGCTGGTGTATATGGTTCTTATGGCTCACCTTTTTCAAGTAGACCTACTATTCCTCATCCTCTAGCATTGAGCTCCAATCCTTCTTCTCAATTTCCAGAGTTTTATGAAGCTGATGGCGTGACTCCTGTCCAAGTGCCTTACAGATCATATATCAAAGAAAATATTGACAATTTCTTCAGAAATGGCAACTTGTTCGAAAACTCGATCATGATCAATGGAGGGAATGAGAAAAGTAGCCTAACAGCAGGTTTCACTCGTACGAGCAATGATGGTGTAGTTCCAGGCAACAGCATCACCAGAACTTCCTTTAACCTCGGTGGTAGTGCCAAGCTTGATAATGGCTTTTTTGTCAGAGGTACGTTGAATTATGTCAAGACAAATCAGACGAGTCCACCTATAGGCGGGTCGGGATCTGTTATGGGAAACCTCCTTTTTATGCCTACCAGTTACGATTTGACCAATTATCCTTTTGAGAATCCTGTGACTGGAGAGAATGTATACTACAGAGCGTTGGACAATCCATATTGGTCTGTAAAGCATAGCCCAGCGACAAGTAATGTGGATAGAACTTTTGGTAGCTTTGTCATTGGAAAGGATATCACGCCTTGGCTGACTGTTCAGAATACTTTTGGTTTCAATAGCTTCGTGGATGATCGTGTCAGCGTCCTTGGTAAGGGTTCAAGTGTATATGCTAATGGTACGATCAATACTGATAACATTTATCGTGAGGAATTGGATAATGTGCTCTTGGCTACTATCAATACTAAGCTTACGGAAGACATTAGCGCCAGGTTGATTCTTGGAAATAATATCAACCAAAGAATGACACGAAGGTCAGCATTTTCAGGTGATGGAATTATCGTCGCAGGGCTTAATGACATTAGAAATACTACCACCATTACCTTGGGAGGAATACCAAACAATCAAGCCTTAGTTAAGCAGCGTTTTTATGCTTTCTTTGGGGATTTGACATTTGATTACAAAAGCTATGCGTCCTTGAATTTTGTAGGAAGAAATGATGTGTCGTCTACCCTCCCTGCTGATAACAGAAGCTATTTGTATGGAGGTGTCAATGGTTCTTTGGTATTTACTGAGGCTTTGAAGTTGAACTCAAGAATACTGAATAATGGTACAATCAGAGCTGGATATACCAAAGTAGGTAATGAAGCTTCTCCTTATCAGACCATCAATGTTTTCAATGCCAATGCTTCTTTTGGTGGGATTGGGTCACCGTTTACCAATGCCAATGGCTCTGGTGTTAGTACTCAAACTTTATCCAATAGCTTTAGCAATAACCAACTCAAGCCTGAGTTTATTACTGAATTTGAAATCGGTACTCAGCTAAGCTTTTTGCAAAATTTATTTTCTTTGGATTTGACCTATTACAATAAAATGAGTACCTCTCAGATATTTGTGGTCAACTCCGCTCCTTCTTCGGGTTTCTTGACTAGAATTATCAACCTAGGAGAGACATCAAACAAGGGTATAGAAATAGGCTTGACCGCCAATCCATTAATGTCAGATCGCGGATTGAACTGGTCGATTAGTGCTAATTTTACTCGTAATAGAAACAGGGTAGAAGACTTAGGAGATTTTGCACAGCTGACTTATGGAGGAAATGTCCATATAGAAGGCTATCCTTATGGGATGATATTCGGTTCTCGATATGCAAGAGATGATGAAGGGAATATCCTTGTCAATCCACTTACTGCAAAGCCAATTACCGCTGCTACCAACGGGCCAATAGGAGATCCCAACCCAGATTTTTTTGCTGGATTGAGCAATACCTTCTCTTTTAGAGGTGTCACCTTAGACGTTTTGTTTGATTGGAAACAAGGAGGGGATATCTTATCTACTACCATAGGAGAGACTTATGCTAGAGGTGTGCTTAGGGATACTGAAGACAGAGATTCTTTCAGAATAGGTACTGGTGTGATGGGTGATGTAAATACACGTACCCCGCTCCTAGATGAAAATGGAAATAAAATTCCAAACAATACAGCATTAAATTACAATGATTATTTCTTTGGGAGTGGATTTGGTCCTAGCGGTCCTTCAGCTGGATACATCAATGAAGCTGCAATTTTTGATGCCACCGTATTCAGGTTGAGAGAGATTTCTTTGGGGTATCAATTGCCAAGACAGATGTTGAGCAAAACACCTTTTGGTTCTGTCTTTTTCTCACTCAGTGGAAGAAATCTTTGGTATAAAGCCCCAAACACTCCAGCAGCTATGAACTACGATCCAGAGGTAAGTACTGCAGGAGCTAATAACTTGGGTTATGATCAGCTAGGTGTACCTCCTACAAAGAGATATGGTGTCAACTTAAGGTTTACTTTCTAATCGAATAAAGTCATGAGAAATTCAAAAATACATATTCTAATACTTTTGGCCTGTTTTGGTTTGGGTCTCTTTAGCTGCGAATCTTTTATAGATATCAATGCTGATCCTAATAACCCTACAGATCCACAATTGGCACTATTGCTCCCAGCGACTCAACTTTCGATAGTGGGAAATTTCAATACTATCAACAGGGGTGCCTCAAATGTGATCCAACATAGAGCTGCGGGATCTTTGAATAGATGGGATCAGACAGGTACAACATTCCAAAGTACTTGGCTGGGATATTATACCCAAGCAATTCCTGATTTGGAACAAATGATCGCTACAGGAACAGAGGAAGGTGCTTGGGGCTATGTAGGTATTGCCAAGCTTCAGAAAGCGTTTCTTTATAGTACTATGGTGGATGTATGGGGAGATCTTCCCTATACAGAGGCTGCCAAAGTTGCAAACCCTAAATTCGATTCTGGTGAAGAGATATACAATTCTTTGTTTGCATTGATCGATGAAGCAAAGGCTGACTTAAATAGGTCTTTTGCCGTAGTTCCATCTGCTGATTTGTTTTATCAAGGTTCTAGAGACAAGTGGATCAAGTTTGCCAACTCTCTAAAATTCAAACTGTACATTCAAACAAGAAAAGTAAATCCATCTGCTTCAGCTCAAGGGATCAATGCATTGCTTGCTGAAAACAACATGATCAACAGCAATTCTGAAGATTTTACATTTTTGTTTGGATCAAGTCCAGCACCTGAGACGAGACATCCTTGGTATACCACAGCTTACTCTCCTTCAAGAGATGGATATGTAAGTATGGTTGTCCATGATAGACTCAGAGAACAAGATGATCCACGGCTGAGATATTATATTTTCCGATTGAATGAAAGAGCTGGTCTAGCAAATTCCCAAGTAGGTGAGGGATATTATGGTAGGTATCCAGGTGACGGGGCTGCTTCCCCAGCTGATCAACAGACTAGAGCAATAGTAGGTATCTATCCTTGTGGAGGAGTGTATGATAATGGAATGATTCCTTCACTTCCAAATAATGACGGCTTACTCAATAACATTGGAGCTACGACAGGCTCTACAGCCAACTCCTTCAGGCTGGTTTTGTTTGCAAATGGTGATGGTACTGGAGCAGGTATACAGCCACTGCTAACCAATGTGATGATGAAATTCTATAGGGCAGAAGCAGCACTTACACTGAATACTGGGGAAGATGCTGGAGCATTACTTACTCAAGCAGTAGCTGCAAATATGCAAGCTATCAGCGCTTTATCTCCCGCTTTTCCAATCAGTTCGAGTACGATCAATGCCTTCAATACTAGGCTTTTAGCTCAGTATCAAGCTGCCACTTCTGAGCAGCGACTTGAATTGGTGATGATGCAAAAGTGGATAGCTATGTATGGTAATGGTATCGAGTCATACAACGATTATAGACGAACTGGTTTGCCAGCTTTAGTCGAATTGATCTCTCCTTTAGATGATTTTCCTGAGCGATTTTTCTTTTCTGAGACTGAGCTCACATCTAATGAGACTGTGGTAGAAATCAGAGAGCAATTACAGAGAAACCAGCAAATCACCCCAGTATTTTGGAGGAGATAATAAATCAAATAGTAATCAAGAGATAATTACCTATGAAAAGAATAATAATATTTTGCTTGTTAATAGGCTTTGTATCAGCATGCAAGACCGTAGATTATGAGTGGGAAAATTTCAAATATGCTCCCACTCCAAAAGTCACTTTGGATGTGGAAAGTTCTGCACTTCCGACTTTCGCTTCTGCTAAAGTGTCTTTCTTTAATTTGGCAAGACCAGACTATGCGACTGCACAGACATTCAAGTGGACTTTGGACTATTATGATGCACAAGGCAGAGCAGGGGTAGAAGCCATAGAGGTGTATGTGGGGTTCAATAGAAGAGAAGGCGTGCCTCCAGTATATCCTATCGTACTTTCATTGGCTCAAGTTCACCCTACCGAAAGACAGTTTCCACTACCTAGTGTAATTAGAGCCAATGATAGATTGGTAGAAAGAGTCACTGAGTTCCCGAAGTCTTTTAGCTTCACCCCTTCAGAGCTTGCAGCGTTAACTAGCACCAACTTATCGACCGTTGCTGTAAATGATTATTTTCTCTTCAAATTTATTGTTATCATGGAGGATGGAACGAGGATAGTGCAATACAATGACAACTCTTGCGATGAGTCTAGAGGTGAGCTTTGTGATTGCAGAGTAGGCGTAAGATTCAAAAACATACCTTAAATGATGCAAAACAAACTGAAATCAACATTCAACCAAGGGGTATTGCTACTCCTTGGTGTCTTAATCACGGGACTTCATGGACTGAGCGCCCAGACTATCCCCACGCCCAAGGAACATTTTGGCTTTGGAATGGGGGATGATTATCATATTTCTAACTACACCCAGACAGAGGCATATTTCAAGAAATTGACAGAACTGTCGGATAAAGCAAAATTGGTCTCCATTGGAAAAACCGAAGAGGGTAGGGAGCAGTGGATGATCATCGTCACTTCACCTGAAAATCACAAACAACTTGATAGATTCAAAGAAATCTCTGTGAAAATGGCTCGTGCCGAAGAATTGACCGAGCAAGAAGCCAGAGACCTAGCAGAAGAGGGAAGAGCAGTCGTATGGATAGATGGTGGATTGCACTCTACAGAGACCGTAGGTATTCACCAGCTTACAGAGACACTTTATCAGATTCTTACTCGTGAAGATAAAGAGAACCAAAGAATTTTAGATAATGTGATCACGCTATTCGTACATGCCAATCCAGATGGGCATGAAAAAATCGGTGATTGGTATATGAGAAAATCTGTTCCTGAGGAAAGAAGCCTTTCTGGTCTTCCAGTACTGTATCAAAAGTACATTGGACATGACAATAACAGGGATTTTTACATTCAAAATATGAAAGAATCCGCAAATCTGGGTTATCAGCTATTTGTAGAATGGATTCCTCAAGTGATGTATAACCATCACCAAAGAGGGCCAGCTGGTTCAGTTTTGGCAGGTCCTCCGTACAGAGATCCTTTCAACTATGTGTTTGATCCAATGATGGTGACAGGTATCGACGCTGTAGGTGCTGCCATGTACAACAGACTGAATGCAGAAAATAAGCCTGGTTTTACCAGAATGGATGGATCTTCTTTCTCCACTTGGTACAATGGTGGACTTCGAACTACCACCCATTATCACAATATGATAGGAATATTGACTGAAATCATCGGTGGTCCAAATCCCGAAGCAATTCCATTGGTTCCTGATAGACTTATACCCGATTCTAATACGCCTTTTCCTGTCACTCCTCAAGAAGACTGGAGATTCCAGCAATCCATTGACTATTCAGTTTCTATGAATTATGCTGTATTGGATTACGCTGCACGAAATAGAGACCATTTACTTTATAACATATACGTAATGGGTAAAGCTTCCATAGACAGGGGAAGCAAAGACTATTGGACGCCATTCCCTAAAAAAGTGGAGGCCATCAAAACTGCCTATGAAAGTACACAAAAAGAAGGACAAAGGAGTTCAAATATGAGATGGGGTATTCCTTCGGTATTTTATGATAGCATTTATCAAGCACCTGAAAAAAGAGATCCGAGAGGCTTTATCATTCCTTCAGATCAAAAGGATTTCGCTACAGCTGTCAAGTATGTAAATGCCTTGATCAAAACGGGGATTAGAATTGAAAAAGCAAAATCATCTTTCAGCGTAGGAGGGAAAACTTACCCCAAAGATTCTTATGTAGTCAAAACAGACCAAGCTTTCAGGCCACATATCATTGATATGTTTGAGCCACAAGATTATCCCAATGATTTTCAATATCCGGGAGGTCCTCCGATCAGACCTTATGATGCAGCAGGATGGACGTTGGCCTATCAGATGGATGTCAAGTTTGATAGAATCCTAGAAGGTTTTGATGGTCCATTCGAGACATTAGCGTATGGGGTATTGGAAAAGTTGCCAGAAAGTACAATCAAAGCTTCCAAGTCAGGATACTTGATTAGCAGTGTACACAATGATGCATTTTCGATAGTCAATGAGCTATTGAAAAAAGGTGTGAAAGTCGCTCGACTTACAGAGGCTTCGGCAGGGATGCCTGCGGGTTCTTTTTATATTCCTTCAGATGGTCAAAGTGTGCTTTCTTCTTTTGGTCAGCAGTATGGCTTACCTATCGTAGCCGCTTCTAGTGTACCGCAATCATTGGCTTATATCAAACCTTCCAAAATAGCCCTTTATGATAACTATGGAGGTTCCATGCCAAGTGGTTGGGTGAGGTGGATTTTGGAGCAGTACAACTTTGATTTTCAACTCATCTTTGCCAAAGAAATCGATCAAGGGAATCTAAATTCCAAGTATGATGCAATTCTCTTTATCAGTGGTGGGATCCCATCTTTTGAAAGCTCCGGTGGAGGTTTTAGAGGTATAGATGAGGCAGATGTTCCCAATGAATACAAGCACATGGTAGGTGCTGTTTCGAAAGACAAGTCAATCCCACAATTGAAAAAATTCCTTGAGAATGGGGGTAAAATTGTAACGGTAGGTTCGGCAGCGGTTTTGGCGCATCATTTAGAGTTGCCTGTGAAGAATGCACTGGTAGAAATCCAAAGGGATGGGTCTGAAAAATCGCTTGCAGGTGAGCAGTACTATGTGCCTGGTAGCGTATTGAAAACAAAAATCAATACCAATCTGGCCGCGACGTATGGCTTGTCAGATTATGCAGATGTGCTATTCAACAATAACCCAGTGTTCAAGTTTAAGCCAGAAGCCAAGCTCCAAGGATTAGAAATATTGAGTTGGTTTGATACCGCAGCACCGCTGAAGAGTGGCTGGGCATGGGGAGAGGCTTATTTGGAGGATGGAATCACGGGTTTCTCTGCACCAGTAGGGAAGGGGACCCTGATCGTCTACACCCCAGAGATCACCTACAGAGCTCAATCTCACGGCACGTTCAAGTTGCTATTCAATCAGCTTTATAAGAATTAATTCTGAAAATCAAAAGTCATCAACCCCAACCTAATCATGCTATTCTAAAGTGTGGTTAGGTTGGGATTTTTTGTTAGAGAGGAGTGAGAAAAGGAATGGTTTTTTAGCTAGTGATATTTTAGAAAAAAGTTGGTTTTTTAGCATAATGAAATTATAAATCAATATTATTTTTTTAAATTGTATAAAATACTCCGATAAACTATGTTTTTAATATCAAAAAGGTTACTTTCTAGTGTCGTTCTAAATATTTTCTTTATCACCTTTCCTTTCTATGCACATTCCCAATATAAGTTAGAAAAAACAGAAGAATTTATAATCAATTCTCTATACCCTATTGAAATCCTTGACTACTATCCCAAAACTCGACTCTATTTAGGATATCTAAGAACTCCTGATGGTCTTAAAGTATGCCTTGTTAATCACGAGGGCAAAATAATTGTTCAAAAAGTGCTGGTTGGAGAAGGCCCTAATCAGATAGCAACTGCAAGTAACAGTATGGCATTTTCGAAGGAAGGGGAAATTTGGGTACAGTCCCCCACTGAAATTGTATTGTTTGATCAAAAGCTAGATATTAAAGCTAGAACAAAGTACCAGCCGGGGACTAATGTTCAAATATACGGAAGGATGGAATATTTTGAATATTATTATTCTCAAAATACTTCTTCAAGTTTCATTTTTTCTACTATTCCTAGTGGTACCAGTAGATATTTAGATGGTAGGGATTTTATCACAAGTCATTTGATTGAATTTCTTGATCTTAAAAGAGGAAAGTTGTTTGAATTAGCCTCAGTTTCCGAAAGAAATAAATTTGAACGACTTGATAAATCTATTGGCTCAATTTATTTTCCGATATATAAAATAGATAAATCAAATAATAAACTTTTTTTGACTACTTCATTAGATGATGAAATCATAATATATGATTTAAATTCCCACAAATTGGAGCTTAGATTGAAAATTCAACATGGTGAATTTAAATTGCTCAATAGTGAGCGTATTTCATTATCAAGTTTACCCTCCTATAAAGGAAGGATCAACTTAAGCTCAAGAAACCATAAAATTTTTCTTCTGGATGGAGGAAAAATAGTTTTGGATTACATAAGAGAAATTCCCTTCGGCATCTATGAGAAAAAGATTGCTGAAAACCCCACTTACCATCATTTTCAAGACCCAAACTATCATAGACTTATAGTGTTTGATGGCACTAAACAAGTGAGTGAAGATATTGAACTTCCAGTAAATAATAAATTAATGACAGCCTTACCGGGGAATCGACTTTTGTTTCAAATAGTAGATTCAGAAGTGGAAGAGGATTTTATTCAATACGTAATATACGAAGTTGTAAAAAAATAACTTTCAAATAAACTGATTATAATGGCTGATCAAAAAAGAATACTATTAATCACTTGCTTCTTTGGGGAATTCTCTTGGTACTTCCCCCTGTTTTTAAAATCCTGCAGATTTAATCCTACTATTGATTTTAAAATTTATTCCCTTTTGAGCAAGCGAATGCAGAGCTGAAAAACCTTCACCCTAAATTAGTGAATCATACAATTTTCGAAAACACAGGGCATAATATTCATTATGAAAAGCCAAAACAATTTCTTGAGACTGTCTTAAGTTTTCTGAGCTCGTTTAAATGAGTTACCCCTTTTGCGTATAGTAATTGTAATCAGTGATGACTCTTTCCAGAAAGCTCATGTTTTTCTCCTCGGGTTCTACTTGCATCATTGAGGCTGTTTTTTTAGCAAGCTTGTCGATAAGGTCAAAGTCTCCACTTCTCAATGCTTCGAATTTGATTTGCTTGATGTTTTGTATCTGTCTATCTGTAAGAGACATTACTTGGGGGTATTTTGGCACATAATCCTCAGCTACTTCTTGAAGTAAAGTATGCCTAAGACCTATCGGGGATTGTTCCGAAATCACCGTAGTACCAGCAGCCAAATCACCAATTCTCTGTCCTTTGCCAGAGATAAGTATCCATAATATCGCCAATCCTCCAGATGTGAAAGTAATATCGATCAATCTTGTCAGCCATCGGATGAAATAATTGCTCATCGTTGGTTTCGACCCATCCAACTTAACCACTCGGATTTTCAGTGCCATTTTACCTGGAGACTGTCCATTCATGAAAATTTCAAAAAGTAGGTGATACAGTAATACTGGAAGTGATAGTAAAGTGTAAAGTGACCACAAATAATCCATGCTCCTGACACTTCCCGCTATGGCAAAGATCGCAAAAATGATATAAAAGAAAATAATCAAACTATCAATCAGGTACGCCCCAATTCGGGTGCCTACATTAGCAGCATTTTGACTTATACTAATATTTTGGGCAGTCTTGATTTGAAATTCTTTCATTTATTGTTTTCTTTGGTAAAATTGAAGTTATAAATGCGTGAAGCAACTTTTATAAAACGAAATAAAGATAAATGGACCAAGTTTGAAAACGTTCTTAACAACAATGTCCAATATACTCCTTCTGAACTTGGAGATTTGTACATTGAAGTGACAGATGATCTTAGCTATGCGCAGACATTTTATGCCGACAGCAACACGCATATCTATTTGAATCAGCTTGCTTCCAAAGCCCACCAAAAGATCTACAAAACTAAGAAAGAATCCCAAGGTAGGTTTAGGAAATTTTATTTGGAAGAATTTCCTGCCATGTTCTATCAATATTTGCCTCAGCTGGCCGTAGCCTTTGGGACTTTTATGCTATTCACGCTGGTCGGAGTCTATTCAGCTGCTACAGATGGAGCGTTTGTAAGGAGCATTCTAGGGGATAGTTATGTCAATATGACCTTGGAGAATATTTCCAAAGGAGATCCTATGGCGGTATATAAAGATATGAACAAAGTTGACATGTTTCTAGGGATCACTGTGAACAATATCAGGGTAGCATTGACGGCTTTCTCTCTAGGTGTGTTGCTGAGTGTTGGGACATTGTTCGTATTGATGAGAAATGCTATCATGCTAGGTTCATTTCAATACTTTTTTTATGATCAGGGTCTGTTTTGGGAGTCTGCTAGGACAATCTGGATTCATGGGACGATTGAGATTTCGGTGATTATCATAGCTGGTTGCGCTGGGATTGTCCTAGGCAACAGTATTTTATTTCCAGGTACTTACAGCCGACTGGTTTCTTTCCAGAGAGGTGCAAAAGCAGGATTGAAGATTCTCATCAGCACCATACCTTTCTTTATCATCGCTGGATTTTTGGAAGGTTTTATCACGAGAATTACAGATTTTCCCGATATCTTTAACATAGCGATCATCACATCTTCGCTGTTTTTGATCATTTACTATTACGTTATATTACCTATCAAGCTGCACAAAAATCAAACTCATGATAAACGGATACATTCAATTCAAGAAGCGTAGAGAACTAGGTGAAATCCTTTCAGATACTTTTTCTTTTGCACGTCAAAACTACAAGCCTTTGATAGCAGTCTTGATCAAGACGTCTTTGATCCCCTATATTTTGGTGGTGTTGGCTTCAGTATATTATCAATATGTCGTTTCCGATCTTTCTAGGTTGGCTAGTATTGATTTTATTATTGGAATTGGTGCTATGGGGATTACCTCTCTGCTATTTTTTGCTACCTCTTCTTCTACGGTGTTCAGCTACATCAAGGAATATGAAACTTGCAAAGGGATAGAGCTTGATCATAACTATATTTTGGACGAAGCTAAAAGCAACTATGGAAACATGATAGGATTATCCTTATTGGCATACCTGATGCTGGTTTTTGGATTGATATTCTTTGTTATTCCAGGTATTTATTTCTTGGTGCCCATAGCCATGTTTTTCCCGATAGTTTTATTTAAAGAGATGAGTATTTTCAGTTCAGTAGGTGAAAGTTTTCGATTGATAAAAGATTACTGGTGGGTGACTTTTGGGACATTGATAGTGACTGTTGTTGTGATTGGAATTATGTCTTTTGCATTTTCTGTTCCTTCTCTGGTATATACCATGGTCAAATCTATGGTGTCTATATCACAGTCTGGGGACTTGACACCAGGTATAGGGTCACAGGATTTCATTGCTCTACTCTTGAATGCTATAGCTTCAGCTGGTAGCAATTTGCTTTCCGTAGTTTTGCTGATAGCGCTAGGGTTTATCTATTTTGATTTGGATGAAGAGAAAAATAGAACTGGACTTAGACAGAAAATAGATGAGCTAGATGCTTAATATGTATAAATACTTCTTTACTTTTTTGCTATTGATGATTTCTTGCGGCATTTATGCAATGCAAGAGGAATCAACATCCTCTACTGGTTCTGAAACGACTATAGCGCCAGTAGACTTTGGAGATGCCTACATCGACCGCTATAGTGCTGACCCGGATTTTTTGTATATTGAAGAGTCACGAGAAGAGTCTTGGATTGACAGACTGCAAAAGAAGTTTTTTCAATTAGTAGACAGGTTTTTTTATTGGTTGATTGGTGATAGGGAGTTTGGGAAAGTCGCACAGTTTTTAATGCAATCTTTGCCTTACTTGGCTGTTTTTATTCTTTTGATCATACTGGTTTGGGCCGTGATGAAATATGATGATGAGGGTTCTGATAGAAAAAATGAAGGCTTTGCTGTAGCACAAAGTGAGAATTTGGATGTATTGGCACAAGAAGATATCAATAGCTTGATTGCATCGGCCATAGCGGATGGAGACTATAGGATGGCTGTGCGATACTCTTATTTATCTGTTTTGAAATCCATGATGGACAAGTCTCTGATCGATTGGGGAATACAAAAAACCAACCATGATTACATGAAAGAGCTGCCAAGTGGGAGTCTTAAGGCCAGCTTTGCAGCTTTGACTAGAATCTACGATTATATTTGGTATGGTGGGTTTGATGTAGATAAAGAAGGCTTTGATCGTGTGAATGCTGTCTTTGGAGAGTTAAAAAAGGAGCTATGAGGCAAAAAAAGTTTAAAATACTCATAGGTGTACTTGTGTCTCTGATTCTGTTCCTTTTGTTCTTACAGACCCAGAGCAGACAGGGTACGAGCTGGCTAGAGAGCTATGATAAATCAGACAGTTCACCTTATGGTGGTCGTGTATTTCATGATTTATTTACGAGTATTGACCCTGATCGTCCAGTAGAGGAAATCGACCTATCTACTTATGAGTGGTTGAGAAGAAATCCTGACGATGGAGCACTTTTGGTTTTTAACCTTAATTTTTCTGTTGACCAAGAGACACAAGAGAGGCTTTTGAATTGGGTAAGCCAAGGGAATACAGCTTTCATTTCTGCAAGGGCCATTAGACGGGAGCTCTTAGATACACTTGGTGTAAAGCGGCATTTGATATTCGCAGCGAATGATCTAAGAGGTGAGGCTATTTTAAGTCTGGAAAATAAAACCCTTCTAAATCAGGATGAAATCCTTTTCAACCATTCTTCTAGCTTAGAATATTTCACCTTTAGCGATTCATTAGATATCAAGGTGTTGGGGAAAAACAAGTATAAAGCGTCAAATAATGAATCTCAACCTAATTTTATTCAGGTAGATTTTGGGGAGGGAAAGTTTTTATTGCATACTTTTCCTTTAGCATTTTCGAATTACTTCCTTTTGGATAAAGACAGAAAGAGATACACAGAGGGAATATTGGCTTACTTTCCTCGAAAAGGGAATCTGTATTATGATAATTATAATAAAATAGGTAGGAGAGTATACGATTCTCCGCTTTACCTTTTTCTCTCCAATGTATACCTGAAAATGGCATACTACGTTTTTTTAGTTGCAGTGGGCTTATGGGTAGTGTTCGAAGGAAGAAGGAAACAGAGAGTCATCCCTGTAATAGTGCCTCTGGAAAACCAAACGGTGGCTTTTGCAGAGACAATTTCAGGAATGTATTTGGAAAAGAAAGCCTATTCAGAGAATATAAACCAACAAATCTTGCTGTTCAATGAGTACTGTCGTAATCAGTATCGAGTAGATATTCAAGTGATGGATGAGGAGACAGTCACAAAGCTATCATCTCGTTCTGGATGTCCAACTGGAGAAACAGAGGAATTGTTTGATATGATCAATCAGTTGTTGAAGCAAACTTCTCATAATGAAAGCCAGGTTTTGCAATTGAATAAGAAAATCCACGAATTTAAAAGTTACAATCATGGAAGAAAATAATACTATGCCCACAGGTGGGATGGAGTTTGAAAGTAGGTTGCCACTGCAGGAGCTTTGTGAATCGGTAGCTCGGATCAAAGCCGAAATCAGCAAAGTAATCGTGGGGCAAGAAGAGATGATTGACTTGCTCGTGATTGGACTCTTGTCAAAAGGTCACATATTGATCGAAGGAGTGCCAGGTATTGCCAAGACGATTTCTGCCAAGCTTTTTGCGAAGACTATTAAAGTCGATTTCAGTAGGATACAATTTACACCTGATTTGATGCCAAGTGATGTACTAGGTACTTCGATTTTGAATATGCAGCAAGGGGTATTTGAGTTTAAGAGAGGACCCATATTCTCAAATATGATACTGATAGATGAGATCAATAGAGCTCCTGCAAAGACCCAATCGGCACTGTTTGAGGTGATGGAAGAGCGTCAAGTTACCATAGATGGGAAGCGATATGAGATGGCTGCACCATTTATGGTTTTGGCTACTCAGAATCCTGTCGAGCAAGAAGGTACATACAACCTTCCAGAGGCACAATTAGATCGATTCTTATTCAAGATTAAGTTGGATTATCCTAATCTTGAGGAGGAGTTTGATATTCTTCAGCGCCAGCATCTGAGAAAATCTGAAGAAGCACTGGAGCAGGTAGTTGGCATATTAAGCCCCGCTGATGTGGTTTCTTTTCAGGCGATTTCCTCATCCGTAAGCGTAGAAGAAAAGATTCTAAGGTACATCTCTCAAGTAGTTGTGAAGACGAGGAATCATCCTAGCCTGTATCTTGGTGCCTCACCTCGAGCAAGTTTGGCGGTGATGCATGCTTCCAAAGCGATGGCTGCGGTCAATGGTAGGGATTTTGTCACGCCAGAGGATGTAAAGCGGGTAATTGTACCAGCACTCCGCCATAGGATCATCCTAAATCCCGATCGAGAGATGGAAGGATTGACGACTGATACGGTGATAGAAGGAATCATCCAATCTGTAGAAATCCCAAGGTGATGATAAAGCGATTTTTTATACAGTTTTTTTTAGGGAAAAGGCTTTATGCTGCATTGGTGGCTATTTGCTTGACTTTTCTGGCGTCTTATTGGTTTACGGCATTGTTTACACTTGGCGTGATTTTGCTTTATACACTAGGTTTTTTCTTCCTTTTAGATACTGTTTTTCTATTTAGACAAGGCAATGGGCTGGTTGCCAATAGGGTACTTCCAGAGAGGTTTTCAAATTCAGACGCCAATCAAGTGTTGATTTCGCTGGAAAATAGGTATAGGTTTGCTGTGAAAGTCACCTTAATAGATGAGGTACCTGCCCAGTTTCAGATGCGAGATTTTGAGATTTTTGATCAGTTGGAAGGCAAAGAAAAGAAAGAGGTCTTTTATTCACTGACCCCATTGGAGCGAGGTGAGTATATTTTTGGTGATCTTCATGTATTTGTATTAAGTAGAATTGGTCTGGTGAAGAGGAGGTTTAGTTTTCAAAAGGGACAAATGGTCAAGGTTTACCCCTCATTTATCCAAATGCAGCAATTTGATTTTCTGGCGACTAATATCCGAAGGTTTGATTATGGCTTTAAAAAGATCAGGAGAATCGGTCACACGATGGAGTTCGAGCAGATCAAAAATTACATCCCCGGAGATGATATCAGATCTATCAATTGGAAAGCAACAGCCAAATCAGCTGACTTGATGGTCAATCAGTTCCAAGATGAAAAGTCCCAACCTATATATTCCATTTTAGATATGGGTAGGGTCATGCAAATGCCGTTCAATGGGCTCAGTCTACTAGACTATGCGATCAATAGTTGCCTGGCATTCTCCAATGTGGCTATCAAAAAGGGAGATAAAGCTGGTGTAATTACGTTTTCGCATCGCATGCAAAAGTCTATGCAAGCAAGTAGTCGAAAATCTCACCTTTTAGGGATTTTGGAGATGTTGTATGGCTTGGATACTGATTTTCTAGATACAGATTTTGGCTTGCTTTATAACTGGCTGAAGAGAAAAGTAAGTCAAAGAAGTATGCTTCTGATTTTCACAAATTTCGAACATCAGACCGCTCTTCAGAGGCAATTGCCCTACCTCAAGGCAATTGCAAGACAGCATTTGCTCGTGGTGGTTATGTTCGAAAACACACTTTTAGAGAGCCTAACTGAGCAAGTGCCAGACAAGATTTCAGAAGTGTACAAGCAGACTGTAGCGGGGAAATTTATGTACGATAAACGGCTGATGGCTAAAGAGCTCAATCGACATGGTATTCAAACTATATTGACAAAACCGGCCGAATTAAGTATCAACACGATCAATAAATACTTGGAATTGAAAGCTAGAGGTCTGATATGATCTGATAGCCAAAGGTCAAGATGAAATGATTAACTAAAAAACCAGTCATTCATGACTAATTCATCCTTCCCAAAAGCTGAATTCTATGAGAGTCCAGCTTGATGAAGATGAACAAAAGGATGGTAAATGACCATAAGGAAGAGCCTCCATAACTAAAGAAGGGGAGTGGAATTCCAATCACTGGAAATAATCCAATGGTCATTGCAATATTGATGGTGAAGTGAAACATAAGAATAGATACCACACAATATCCATATACTCTTGAGAATCGATTTTTTTGTCTTTCTGCAAGCATGATTAGCCTTATGAGCAATGCACAGAATAGAAATATGACTACCATGCTACCAACCCAGCCAAACTCTTCACCTAGGGTACAAAAGATAAAATCTGTATGCTGCTCCGGAACAAAGTCAAATTTCGTTTGTGTACCTTCCAAGTAGCCCTTTCCTAAAAATCCTCCAGAGCCAATGGCTATTTTGGATTGAGTTACATTCCAACCAACTCCGAGAGGATCTAAGTCAGGATTGAAAAGAACCATGATTCGGTTCTGATGATGTTGAGGAAGTTTAGAAACTACATAATCTAAGCTGTAGCTATAAGCAATGGCAAACAGACCAATCAAGCAAAGGCTGATAATCCTTCCAATGTTCTTTTTCCCTAAAAAGATGATAAGGACTATCACTAAAACAATTCCTCCTACCAAATAGAGGTTGTTTTCAATTCCTAAAGCAAGCAAAGAAATGGCGATCATTGTAAGAGCCAATGCATAATATTTTTGGGGCATTCCCTCTCTATACAACATGATGAAAAATGCCGAATAGATCATTGCACTTCCGTAGTCGGGTTGAAGACAAATCAGGATCACAGGAATCATGATGATGAGTAATACCTGCATTTGATATTTCGGTTGGCTCAAATCCACACTTGGTCTTTCCATGTATTTGGCCAAGGTAAGTGCGGTAGCAAATTTGGCAAATTCCGCAGGCTGTATTCTGAAATTGCCAAAACCTATGGAAAGGATTTGACCATTTACTTCTTTACCTACGTAGGGAGTGATCAGAATTAGAAATAAGAAAATACCATAGAGAATCAAGGAGAGGTTTTCGAATAGTCTATAGTCCGCTACCATGATCAGGGTAATCAGCACTACAGCTGTACCTATCCAAACCAACTGTTTACCCGAATTGATAGAAAAATCAAAAATACTCTTTGCTGCTTGCTCGTCATATACGGCAGCATATATATTGAACCACCCTATGCAGACAAGTGCTGCATAGATGAAAATGGTAAGCCAATCAATTTTGTTGATATATAAATCGTCCTGTCTCAATCTACATGAATTTTCCTGCTAAAACATACTCTTCCAATGCAGGTCTAGTGATCTCACCCCTAATATATTTCTCTATCATCAAGCTAGCTGTGCTTGCGGCAGCTCTTCCTCCCCATCCAGCATTTTCCACATATACTGCAATTGCTATTTTTGGGTCATCTTTTGGCGCAAATGCTACAAATACAGAGTGATCTTCTCCATGAGGATTTTGTGCAGTACCTGTTTTACCAGCAATTTTAATGTCGGGTATCGCTGCTCTAGCAGCGGTACCATATATCGCTTCGGCCATTGCATCTTGGATCAAGTCAAAGTGATGTGCATCCACACCCACATCCTTGCGTGTGCGAAATTCTGATTTGATCTTGTTGGGGTCTCCATCGATGGCTTTGATCAAATGAGGAGGATAATAATAACCCTTATTTGCAAATATAGCGGCCAGATTTGCCATTTGTATAGGAGTGACCATCATTTCTCCTTGACCAATAGATAGGGAGTAAATGGTAGAGTATTTCCACCTACCCTCACCATAGACCCTATCATAGTAGCTTGATGATGGGATACTTCCCGATTTTTCATTGTACATATCTAGTCCTAAGCTACCCCCGAGACCAAATGCCAATACTTTCTCTCTCCATTCATCCAGACCTATTTTCGTGTCTTTGAAGGTATTAGATGACACCTCTCTATTGATCATGGCTCGATATGCCTGATGGTAATAAGGGTTGCATGAGTTTCTTATTGCTCCAAATAGATTCACTGGACTAGGATGGTTGTGACAAGCCACTAGAGATCTGTTACAGGCGTATGTGGTATTGGGTGTTAAAATACCCATTTGAAGACCAATTAGAGATTGTACTATCTTAAAGATTGACCCGGGAGGGTATGTAGCCATGATGGGTCTATTGTACAATGGAAGCTTGTCATCTCTGTTCAAAGCAAGGTAATTTGTACCAAACTTAGAGCCGGTAAGTAAATTTGGATCATAAGTAGGTGCCGAAATCATGGCTAAAATCTCACCTGTTTTTGGCTCGATAGCTACTACAGACCCTACTTTGCCAGCCATGAGCATTTCACCATACCTCTGAAGTTCCAAATCAATAGTAGAAGTAAGGTTGATTCCTGCGACGGAGGTCGTATCATAATCCCCGTTTTTAAAAGATCCTTTGTCTACACCTCGTACATTTACCATTTTGTACTTGACTCCTTTGACTCCTCGAAGCTCCTTCTCATAGAAGCCTTCAAGTCCTGCCAAGCCAACAAAATCTCCCTGCCTGTAATATTTTGCTGTATCTCTTTCCAGCTGTCTACCGCTGATCTCACCGATATAGCCAAGTGCATTCGCAGCTACTGGCTGCGGGTATGACCTTACTGATCTTGTCGTTACAAAAAGCCCCGGGTAATCAATCAAGAAGTCTTGGATTTTTGCAAATTCAGTTGTAGAAATTTGCTTGATCAGTGGAGAAGGTTTCACTGAAGAGTATTTTCTAGCCGCTGTGTAGCTTTCGATAAGGTGCTCCTTGGTGATATTGAATATCTCACAAAATCTGGTGGTATCTTTTACAGAAAATTCCTTTGGTATGATCATTAGGTCAAACAATGGATTGTTGTACACCAAAATTTTTCCAGTACGATCATATATCAATCCTCTGTAAGGGTGGTCTACAAGTCTTTGCACAGCGTTTCTTTCAGCTCTTTTGAGAAAGCTGTCATCTGCTACTTGGATCAAAAATAATTTGGTCAATAAAATGACACCAATCAATGCTACAACAATGATCAGTACAATGGGCCTTTTTTCGTTCATTATATCCCCCTTCTTCGCCTGTAAAACAACAGTTGAACAATTATACTCAATACGAATACAAAAATAGTACTCGCTATGATCTTTTGAACGACAGGGAGGAATAATTCAGTGCCTAAATTTTCGATAAAAAAGAAAACTAAATTGTAAATCAAAAACAAAGGCAAACTGTACGTCGAAAACCAGCCAATACCAACATTTAGAATCGTAGGTCGCATGTTGTCATCATAGCCGCCAGTAGGAGTAAGTACTTTGATCCAAGGACTTCTCAAATATGCAATGACTAGCATCGAAGCAGTATGTATACCTACAGTATCATAAAATAAATCTACAAATAATCCAAGTACGAACCCAATGAAGAGACTCGGGATGGTTTTGGTTTCTATAGGCAGTAAAAGCAAAAACAAAACATGTAGAAAACAAAAGGCCATGCCAAACAACACAAG
Organism: Belliella kenyensis; assembly: GCF_022549675.1. GTDB lineage: Bacteria > Bacteroidota > Bacteroidia > Cytophagales > Cyclobacteriaceae > Belliella > Belliella kenyensis. The sequence continues at coordinate 40,960 of NZ_JAKZGR010000009.1, forward strand.
GTTCTTCAGAACAATGATTTGTACCAATGAAAATAAAATAAAACTTATTGTCAATACTAAAACCCTACTACTATTCATTGCTGATCCCGGAACTTTTGTATAATGAATCTAATTCTGCCTCTACGGTATTTTCTACGAGATACACATAAGATATTTTAGTGAAGTCAGTTGCTAATTCTACTATAATGTCAAGGTAGTTGGTGTCTGAGCCTTGTTTTACCTCAGATATCACGCCCACTTTGATTCCTTCAGGAAAAATAGCGTTGTACCCAGAGGTCACAATATTGTCTCCTTCTGCTACTTTCACATGTCTAGGAACGTAAAGCATTTTAGCATAGCGAGGACTCACACCATCCCACTTGATAGAACCAAAAACCTCAGAAGAATCTACTTTTGAGGATATCAGTAGTTCTGTATGCAAAAGTGAAATCACTGTCGCAAAATTGGTAGATACACCTTTGACCCTTCCGACCACTCCTTCACCATTGAAGACGCCCATTCCAGGCTTTATACCATGTTTGGACCCTTTGTTGATAGTCAAGTGATTTTGACTTAGCCTTATAGAGTTGTTTATTACTTTTGCGCCTTTGAATTCAAAGTTTGCAGCCAGTACACTATCTACAAAGACATATGCGCTATCTGCAGGTTTTCTTAAGATTTCAAGCTCAGTAAGTAGCTCTGCATTGGTATCTAGCAATCGTGCATTCACATCGGCCAAGGAAAAATACTCGGACACATTTTTTTGAGCAGTCAAGACCTTGCCACTAAACTTGTTGGAGCTATTGAAAAATGCAGACCCTTGCTGTGAATTGAAGGAGACAATTAACCAAATGGCAACTGCCTCCAATAAAACAAATAATAGAAATGCCCTTAAACTGTATAAGAATAATAAAATGCGCTGCATTCAGTCATTAAGTCATCAAAACGGTTCTGAAATTGGAAATATTTTTCAAGGCGGTTCCTGTTCCTCTTACTACAGCCCTTAGTGGGTCTTCTGCAATATGAATTGGGAGCTTGGTTTTTTGATGTAATCTTTTGTCAAGTCCTTTGAGCAATGCACCACCGCCCGTGAGATGAATACCATTGTCATAGATATCAGCAGACAATTCTGGTGGAGCAATCTCTAGTGCTTTGAGTACGGCTTCTTCAATTTTAGAAACTGATTTATCAAGAGCAAATGCAATTTCAGAGTAGGATACTTTGATGACCTTTGGTATGCCTGTCATCAAATCTCTCCCTCTGATTTCATAATCTTCTGGAGCATCATCTAGTTCTGTAAGTGCTGATCCAATGGCTATTTTGACCTTTTCTGCAGACCTTTCACCTATAAGAAGGTTATGTTGTCTTCTCATATAGTCAAGGATGTCTTTGGTGAAGGTATCACCGGCCACTCTTATCGATTGGTCGGCTACTATACCTGATAGCGCAATCAGAGCGATTTCAGTAGTACCACCTCCGATATCTACGATCATTGATCCCATTGGCTTCTCTATATCGATCCCTATTCCTATTGCAGCAGCAATGGGCTCATACACCATATAGACCTCTTTAGCTCCTGCGTGCTCCGCAGAATCTCTTACAGCTCTTTTCTCTACTTCGGTGATGCCCGAAGGAATACAGATGACCATTCGGTGAGATTGAGGAAACATGCCTTTCTTATGACCAGGGATCATTTTGATCAATCCTCTAATCATTTGCTCTGCGGCATAGAAGTCCGCAATCACCCCGTCTTTCAGTGGTCTGATTGTTTTGATGTTTTCATGCGTTTTTTCGTGCATGTTCATAGCATCCTTGCCCACTGCCAATACCCGATTGGTAGTTCTATCTATAGCAATTATAGACGGCTCGTCTACGACGATCTTATCTTTATGTATGATTAGCGTATTTGCGGTACCTAAATCTATAGCAATGTCACTGGAAAAAAAATCGAATAATCCCATTATTTGATTGATTGAATTTTAATTGAGAATTTGTTTAAAGTTAGCACTATCGGTGCATAACATGAAACGTGGGACAGCAAAATTATTATCTTAATTGCAATTTCTTATCATTAACTTGATTTTTTTTAAAACATTGTTGCAGTATGCCTATTAGTTGGGATGAGTGAGGGTTTTTTGAGTGTCAAAGTCTATCAGAATCAACTTAAATGCTCGGTTATGCAAAACTGATTCTTTAAATGATTGTCAGTATTTTCAAAATGAATGAATCCTTGCTGATAAGCAAAAAAAAATGCCATCAAAACCCTACTAATTTAATACTCTTTTTTTTATGGGATTTTTTTTATTAACTTTGTGACGTATTAGCCGAATATATGGAGGGGACGACAGTCCCCTCTTTCATTATGGTAAGCACTAAAATATGAGCATAAAACAAACCATAGAGGAGATTGTCGAAAAGCATCTGCCTGATGAAAAGCATTTCATCGTAGATGTTCAAGTGATTGAAGGAAAAGGAAAACCTCAAGTCAAGATTTTACTGGATGCTGATCAAGGTATACAGATTGATACTTGTGCTTTTGTCAGCAGGCAAGTGGGAGAAGAAATTGAGGCTAAGGAGTTGCTCGATGCAGCTTATGTGCTAGAGGTGTCCTCTCCTGGTGTAGATTATCCCCTTAGCTCACGTAGACAATACCAAAAAAATATTGGAAGGAACTTGAAAGTTACCTTTACAGATGGAAGAGAAGCCGAAGGAGAGCTTCTTGGAGTAGAACCCACGACGATCAAATTGAGCGTCAAAAAGAAAGAAAAAGGAAAGAAAGTCACTACAGAGGAAGTGGAAATTTCTTTAGAAGAAATCAAGAAATCAATTGTACTAGTCTCTTTTAAGTAAAAAAAATGGATGCTAAAGTTCTTATAGAGTCATTTGCAGAATTTGCAAGATCAAAAAATGTGGATCGTCCTACCATGATCCGTATTCTGGAAGATGTGTTTAGAGCGATGATTCGCAAGAAATATGAGACCGATGAAAACTTTGACGTAACGATCAATGCAGACAAAGGTGATCTCGAAATTCTAAGAATCAGAGAGATTGTAGACGACAACTCAGAGGATATTTGGGATTTTGACAAAATCAGCTTGACAGATGCTCGTAAGATCGAACCTGACTTTGAAGTTGGTGAAGAGGTCTATGAAAAGATCGAATTGATCGAATTCGGTAGAAGAGCAGTGATGATGGCTAGACAGACTTTGATCCAAAAAATCAAAGATCTAGAAAAAGACCTACTTTTCAATCAATACGAAGAGCTTGTAGGTGAGATTATTGCAGCTGAAGTGTACCAAATATTGGGTAGAGAAGTACTTTTGATGGATGGCGAAGGTAATGAGCTGATCCTTCCCAAAGGAGAGCAAATACCCAAGGATCGATTCAGAAAAGGAGATACCGTGAGGTCTATCGTCCACAAAGTGGAAATGGTAAATGGTAACCCAAGAATCATCCTTTCTCGTACATCTCCAATTTTCTTGGAGAGGTTATTCGAAAATGAAGTGCCAGAGGTTTACGATGGTTTGATTACCATCAAGAAAATTGTGAGAGAGCCTGGAGAAAGGGCTAAGGTCGCAGTAGAGTCCTATGACGACAGAATAGATCCAGTAGGTGCTTGTGTAGGGATGAAAGGAAGTAGAATTCATGCAGTAGTGCGTGAGCTACAGAATGAGAATATTGACGTTATCAATTATACGGACAACTTAGAGCTTTACGTATCAAGAGCACTTAGTCCAGCTAAAGTAACCTCTATCAGTGCTGATCACGACCGTAAGAGACTTTCTGTGTTTTTGAAACCAGACCAAGTATCCATGGCTATTGGTAAAGGTGGTTTCAACATCAGACTTGCAAGTAGATTGGTGGGGTATGAGATCGATGTGTTCAGAGAACTGAACGATATCGAAGATGAAGAGGATGTAGTATTAGACGAATTCGTAGATGAAATCGATGGATGGATCATTGACGAATTGAAAAAAACTGGTTTGGACACAGCCAAAAGTGTACTTTCTTTAACCAAAGATGACCTTTTGAGAAGGACTGAACTTGAGGAGGAGACCATTGATGAGGTCTTCAAAATATTAAAACAAGAGTTTGAACAATAAATAAAGACCTAAATACCCAAATATAGGTCTTATATTTGCCAAAGAATTAGAAATAGGTTTTTAGCGTATGTCAGAAGAAAGAATGATGAGACTTGGCCAAGTTGCCAGAAAACTCAATGTAGGAATTTCTACATTGGTGGATTCTATGGCAAAAAAGGGCTTTGAAGTCGAAAATAATCCAAATTCCAAAATCAACATGGATCAATTCAACATGTTGGCGAAGGAATTCAAATCCTCTGCCCAAGAAAAGGAAGAGGCTTCTCATCTATCGATAGGTAAAAGACACCATGAGACTTTTACAATCGAGGCTGAGTCGGAGGCTCGGGAAGAGCCAAAGGCGGAGCCTGCCAAAAAGGTAGAGCCAGTCAAAGAGGAGAAGAAAGAAGTAACACCGCAGCCTGCAAAGCCAGAGCCTCCAGTTGCTAAAGTGGAAGATGAGCCAAAGCAATCTGTCGAAGCTCCAAAACTTCCAGGAATTAAGGTATTGGGTAAGATTGATCTGAATCCTAAAAAGGAGATTAAGCCTGAGCCTGTAAAGAAAGAAGAACCAGCTCCTAAGCCTGTGGCAAAGGAAATGACAGAAAAACCTATCTCTACGGAGAAAGTCGAAGAAAAAGTAGAAAACAAACCTCAGGCTGTGAAGCCTCAGCATCACGACAACGCTAAATCACAAAAACCTGCTTCTACTCCCACTTCGACTGACGCAAATACGCCAAAAGATAGACCAAAGCCGAAACAGGATTTTCAAAAACCAAATCCTAACCCACAGCCTAAGCCTCAGTCTCCACCTCAAGTGAAGGCTGAAGAAAAGCCTCAAGAAAAGGCAGAGAAACTTGATAAGCCGGCTCCAGAAGCAAATCAATTGATTGAAGCTAAAGCAGATTCTCTGAAAGGTCTTACGGTATTGGGTAAAATCGAGCTTCCTGTAGATAGAGCCAAGAAAAAGGGGAAACCTGTAGCTTCTTCCGATGAGAGAAATAAAGACAAAAAGAAGAGGGTTCGTAAAAGAATAGATAAAAATCCACAGGGACAGCCAAATAAGCCTGGTCAGCCTCAAAGTGGTGGGCATGGAGGACAGTCGAGACCTGCTGGTCAAGGCGGTGGCCAAGGTGCGCCAAGTGGTCAAGGTGGACAAGGAGGAGGTAATAATCCTCGTGACAGAAGAAATCAAAGCAATAGAGGTGGCAAAGGTACTCCTCAACAAAATAGGGTTCAAAAGGCAGAACCTACCCAAAAGGAAATTCAAGATCAGATCAAACAAACCCTTGCTAGACTACAAGGTGGGGGTAAATCTGGAGGAAAAGGAAAGAACAGAAGGGACAAGAAAGCCGAGAGAAATAGAGAATTTGAAGATGGACTTGAAGAAGGCAAGATATTAAAAGTAACGGAGTTTATCTCTGCGAATGACCTTGCATCTCTAATGGATGTATCTGTGAATCAGGTGATTTCAACTTGTATGTCATTGGGAATGTTCGTATCTATCAATCAAAGGCTTGACGCTGAGGCAATCACCATCATTGCAGATGAATTTGACTATGAGGTAGAGTTCACCAAGCCGGATGAGGAAGAGAACACTATCGAAGAGGTAGATAGCCCAGATGATCTATTGGATAGAGCACCTATCGTTACGATCATGGGTCACGTCGATCACGGTAAGACGTCTTTGCTTGATTATATCAGAAAATCAAAAATCACAGGCGATGAGGCAGGTGGTATCACACAGCACATCGGTGCTTATGATGTTACTACGACCAATGGAGATAAAATTGCGTTTTTGGATACACCAGGTCACGAAGCCTTTACAGCGATGAGGGCTAGGGGTGCCAAAATCACTGACGTAGCAATCATTGTGGTAGCTGCTGATGATGACATCATGCCACAGACCAAAGAAGCGATCAATCACGCTCAAGTAGCTGGTGTACCGATGATTTTCGCTATCAATAAGATCGATAAACCGAATGCTAATCCTAACAAAATCAAGGAGCAGCTAGCGAATATGAACCTTTTGGTGGAAGAATGGGGTGGTAAATACCAGTCTCAAGATATCTCTGCCAAAGTAGGAACTGGTATTGACGAATTACTCGAAAAGGTATTGCTTGAAGCTGAAGTTCTTGAACTCAAAGCTAACCCTAACAAAAATGCTGTAGGTACTGTAGTAGAAGCATCTTTGGATAAAGGGCGTGGATATGTAGCTACTGTTATGGTACAAGCAGGTACCTTGAGAGTTGGTGATGTGATGCTTGCTGGTCAGCATTATGGTAAAGTAAAAGCCATGACTGATCACAAAGGCAAAAGACTGAAAGAAGCTGGGCCTTCTACTCCAGTACAGGTACTCGGTCTTGCTGGTGCACCTCAAGCTGGTGATACCTTCAAGGTATTTGACTCTGAAAGAGAAGCTAGAGAAATCGCTAACTCAAGAGAACAAATACTTCGTGAGCAAAGCATGCGAACCAAGAAGCATATTACCTTGGATGAAATCGGTCGTCGTTTGGCAATCGGTAGCTTCAAGGAGCTCAACATCATCATCAAAGGTGACGTGGATGGATCAGTGGAAGCACTTTCTGATTCCTTATTGAAGTTGTCTAAAGATGAAGTGTCTGTCAATATCATCCATAAGGGTGTAGGTCAGATCTCTGAGTCAGATGTTCTTTTGGCATCTGCTTCTGATGCGATCATCCTAGGCTTCCAAGTGCGCCCTTCTTCCAATGCGAAGAGACTTGCTGAACAAGAAGAAATCGAAATCAGACATTACTCTATCATCTACGATGCGATCAATCAGATCAAAGATGCTATCGAGGGTATGCTTGAGCCTGAGTTTGAAGAAGTCATCACTGGTAACATTCAGGTGAGAGAAGTGTTCAAAATCTCTAAGGTAGGTACTGTAGCAGGTTCTTATGTGACGGATGGATATATCACACGTAAGAATAAAATCAGAGTTATCAGAGATGGTATCGTTATACATGATGGAGAGATCGATCAGTTGAAGCGATTCAAAGATGATGTAGCAGAAGTGAAGGCAGGATATGAGTGTGGTATTTCTATCAAGAAGTTCAACGATATCTTGATAGACGATACGATCGAAGGCTACATGATGCAAGAAATCAAGAGAAAGAAATAATAATAAATTGAAAAATATCAAAAAGGAACTTTCATTCGGAAGTTCCTTTTTTACTTTTGGTCTAGTTTGTCAACTCTTTTCCTACCAAGAAGGACTTGCATTATTTTTTATAGGATCTTGCTACGATATTAAACTAAATGATGAATTGGATTCATGAAAGAAGCAATAAGGATATTTCTAATTATACTTGCCATTTACAGTGGTGCATCTCTGATTCTAGGGTTGTATAGACCTGTATTGGTTCTTTGGTTCATGGATAGATTCAATCGGATGAAGGTGATTAAGGTGTATGGTTTGGCTTTGGTTGTTTTAATTGCCTTGATTTTGATTATCTAAGCTAAGGTTGGTTTTAGGTATTATGATTAATCACGATGACACCTAAAGGCGAATTTTCCAATAAAATCATGCAGATTATCGTTATTGGTCGATTTTTTTATAAACTGCATCAAAGGCTTAAAAATATAAGTGTTTTTGGCTACCGCTATGAAAGTTTTAATAGGTTATGTTAAGCTTAGATTTTTAAAGATTGAATAAAATGACACTTTTTTAAATCATTGAAAATAAGACGGGAAAAATTTATTATAAAAATAGTTTGAAATTAAATTTGATTTTCTTTTCTTCTCAATCAAATTTCAAATACATGAAGATCTTAATTTTTACAATTTCCTTAGTTTTATTATTTAGCATTGGATGTGGTAGCAAGATTAGTGAAGATTCAGATTCAAATCAAAAAAATGAATCATTTGAATACTTGAAATATAAACTGGATTACAAATTTACAATTACTTTAAAAGAAACTTCTACCTATTCAAGCAACCTTCAAGTTTATGAGAAGGATGATGAAGAGCTATTGCTATTTGCTGATGCAAAAAATAATGGTAGGATATTTTTCTTTAACATTAATAATGGAGCTTTGGTTGATAAAATTGAATTTGAGCTTGAAGGGCCAAATGGTATAGGACGTATGAATGGGTTTCATTATATCAATGAAGACACCATTTTAATTGTAAACAGTTTTCAATATAAGGTTTTACATCTCAACTCAACAGGTTCAATAATTGATAGATTTGATCTAAAAAGCCCCAATGGAAGTTTAAGTATCTTACCTCATCCCACATCAAAGAGTGTTTCTGGAATGATAGGGGATCAACTTTACATTAAAGGAGTAGGTGAAAAAAACCCTTATGAAAAGGATTATTATAATGAAATGAAAGTCACCCAAAAGCTTGATCTTCAAAATAGAAGTGTGAATAGCGGCATAGGTTTTCCAGAAAAATATCGAAACAATTACTTTCATCTTTCTACAGCAATAGAATTTTTTCAGGATGTAAAGCATAATTATATTTATCAGTCTTTTCCTTCAGAAGAAGAAGTATATGTTTACGATAAAGATTTTTCATTAATTAAGAGTTTTGGGGTGAATCATAGACTCGTTAAGCCTTTAGGTAAGGTTAAAGAATCAGATGTGAACTCGGACAATGGGTATAAAATGCTTTATTCTAATGGTAAATATACAGGGGTTTACGTAGATCTATATAAAAAATATCTCTATAGGGCAGCTGTTATACCCCCAATTAATCCAGACCAGTTTTCAAATTATAAAGAAATAAAAGACAATGTTAGACAAGGGTTAGTTATTTATGATTTGGAAAATGACAAAAAGATTGGGGAAGTGATTTTTGAAATCAATGAAGTGGACTTATTTCCAATGTATTTCATAGCAAAAGAAGGATTGTATGTTAGTAAAGAAGATCCAGATGAAAATGTAGTTCATTTTTACCTTTTAAGATTTTAGAACCAAAAAAATACTATACATGGACATTCGTCGAAGGAAATTTAAGTGAACTTTCTATTTTACTTTTTATGATTGTACGCTTCTTTGCCAGTAAATCAATTTATTGACTCATTCGGTGGCTAATGGTCAATATCCACAAATATCAAATATCAATTAATATCGGTATTTAGGTAAATCGGATTTTCTCAATGTTACTGGCAAAGTTCCGTATATACATATTACTTTTAAATAATAGTTTACATCCTAAGGATAAAATTAAACCTTTATCCCCGTCTTCTCAATTTCAACAAGAAATGGAAATTAAAGATTTTTTTAAATTTTAATTTTGCATCAATAAATTTTTACAAAATGTTCACTACATTTAGTGACCCAAAAATGCCTACGAATTGAGAAAAGTAATAGCCATATTTTTATTGTGCGTATTTTCGTTGTACCACTTTGGGTATTATGGATTCTATTATTCTTTTAATCATTCTCTAGAAGCTCATTGGGTGGATAAAATTTTTGATACGGAGGTAGAAGGTGAGGCTATGCTGGAAGTCCCCATGTCGGTTCCTTATATGGCTGATCAAGCTGATTTTCAAGCTACCAATACGAAATTTGAAAAAGATGGTAAATATTACCGAGCCATCAAGCAAAGATATCAAAATGATACCCTGCAGATCGTGTATGTCCCAGATACTGCAAAGCAAAAGCTTGACACAGTAGTCAAGCAATGGGTAGCTTCATTGATAACTGATGAAGTGCCGGCGGAAAATGGAAATTCCACCTTGTCGAAATTATTTGTTAAAGATTTTACACAGCCTGAGTATGCATATACATTCAGTGCTGGGTTAGATGATATCACGATTCTCATAGGTTACATTTTTTCAACTGATTATCAGATTTACATCAATAATATCACTCCTCCTCCCGAGTTAGTTTGACATTTTAATCATCCAAATCTATTTTCTTTCTAATCTTCAAGTATGGTTGTACTTGTGTATGCTTTCTTAGAATGATGTTAATCAAAGGGGTTTGTTGGACATTGTTTTTTGTAGGTAATATTACATGTACTATTCATTTATACAATTGGTAATTCTATTCGATTCGGCGAAAAGAATTGTCCTGTAGATTTTATTGAAATAGGTTTGGATGATTCTATGTTTTAATGATTACCTGAAATCCAAAGACCTTTAAAGTTTTTATTGACTACCAATCAGTTATTAGAATTAATCGATTGAAACCTAGAAGGTCTATTGTTGCTATAAATTTATAGGTTACAACATGCTCATGTGGATTTTAGGTATTAACCGAATTTACACCAATGAGAAGTGATTTCATGCAGATTTGACCTTATGATTGTATCTATTCTGGAAAACCAGAACATGTTTTCATTCAGTATCTGTATTTTGAAAATCTTTGATTAAGTTTTTCATTGGTGTTTTTTACGGATATACACACTAAGCTTTACTCCATTTGACATTCAATATTTATTTTATGAGAAAAAAATTACATTCACTCGTATTAGTATTAGCCATACTTATAATATATCATTCTGAGCTTAAAGCTCAAGGCTGCGTAGCAATCAGGCAATTTTCTGGCATTGGAAATGCTGTCGGTCAAGGGAATATTCTTGAGAAAGGCGAATGGAACATCAGTTCAAATTATCGATATTTCAGATCATTTCGTCACTTTAGTGGAAGAGAAGAGCATCCTCAAAGGGTTGCAAACAACACAGAAGTGATCAACTGGTCACATGGTCTGGATTTCAATATCAGCTATGCATTGACAGATCGAGCTTATGCTGTCGTTTCATTACCTTTTGCTTACAATGAAAGAAGCTCACTGTATGAACATGGAAGGAATTCTCGCCACATGACTTATTCTCAAGGCTTAGCTGATATGCGAGTGGGGGCTGGTTATTGGTTGCTACCTGGCGAAAAGGCTAAAAGAGGGAATACAGCTATCGGCCTCGGGATCAAATTACCAACAGGAGATTATAATGCTCAAAGTACTTTCTACAATGTGGGCCCAGGAGGTTCACCAGAAGTCAGGCCAGTGGATCAGTCCATTCAGCTTGGTGATGGAGGCTGGGGCTTGATCGTAGATACCCAAGGTATTTGGAATTTACCTTCCAATTTCTTTTTGTACTATGATGGCTTCTACATGTTCAATCCAAGAAATACGAATGGAACCCAGACAAATAGGGCTCGAGCTTCAGAAGCTATCATGAGTGTACCTGACCAATTCGCATTCAGAGCAGGTGTATTCAAGCCAATATCTTTTGCGCATGGCTTGGGACTTTCTCTAGGGGGAAGAGCTGAAGGTGTGCCAGTGAGAGATTTGTTAGGAGCAAGTGATGGATTTAGAAGGCCTGGATACATCATTTCAGTAGAGCCTGGTGTGAGCTACATGCTTGGAAACTTCACTACTACAGTCAATGTCCCCATCGCTTTGGTAAGAAACCGTACCAGAAGCCTGACAGATATAGCAGATTCTACCCCAGACAATCGCAGGCATGGAGATGCTGCCTTCGCAGATTACCTGATCAATGTAAATTTGGCTTGGAGGATTCCCAAGAGAGTGAAAGGGGTATTTAATAGTGTTGATTGATTTACAGTGTAACGCTAAATTAAAATCAGAGTGATGGAGTATTATAATTGATACCGCAATAAATATCAATTCAAATTGAATTTATCCAGAGAAATAGTTTAAATTTGTATCCAATTAGATACAATCGTTATGTTTTTTATTGAGAAAACCACTGAATTTGACAAATGGTTAAGGAAGGTAAGAGACCTCAAAGCAAAATCGAAGATTTTGTTTAGAATTCAGAAATTAGAGAATGATGAACATTTTGGTGATTGCGAATCAGTTGGAGATGGGATTCGAGAGTTGAAAGTGAATTTCGCAAAAGGTTATCGAGTGTATTTTAAAGAAAAAAATGGAAAGATAATCATTCTCTTATTAGGTGGAGATAAATCTACTCAGCAAAATGACATAAATAAAGCAAAAGCGATTTGGGGAAAATTAAATAGTTAAAAATGGGAACTTCAAAATTTGAAATAGCGGATTATTTAGACAGTAAGGAAATGATTGCGGAATATCTTAACACAGTGTTAGAAGAAGGGGACAACGCTGATGTGATTAATGCAATTGGACATATTGCAAAAGCAATCGGAATGACAAAAATTGCCGAAGAAACTGGAATGAGCAGACCGAGTTTATACAAAGCATTATCTGATGGAGCAAAACCGCAATTTGCTACGATAATGAAAGTTTTAAAAGCGATTGGCGGACAAATTCAAGTTCATCCAACTACAAGTTGATGTTGAGATGAATCTGAAATAAATGGATAAGTGTCAGTTTAAAAGTTTTGTTCACTAGTTTAATTTTAAAGGGCGGTTTGCTTTATATAACAAACCGCCCTTTAGTTTTCCTAGATGTAGGTGGTAGTTTCATATAAAGTGTCTGGAGATTATTCTAGTTGTTTTTCTCTTACATATTACTTAAAAGGGCGAAGTGTTAGGTTTTTCGATCTCTTTTGACAAGCCTCTGAATATACTAAAATGTGATTTTTTGAAAGAATGATCAGCTTTTCAAACCTATCTCCTTCCTTATACTCTTCACTGCCAGGAAAATAAGCGCAAAAGAAAGTAGAAATAGCACAATAGCAATTCCGGCGAGTACATAGACCTGATCTTGATAATTTTTCCAAGCAAACAATGCCAAAGAAGTCAATGTCACCGTGAACATAAAAAACATCGGAATCAAGACAAATGTGGCATTGGTTTTTTGCTTCATCAACCATACTGAAATCGTCAGTAAGGCTAAAGCTGCGAGCAGCTGATTAGCAGATCCAAATATCGGCCAGAGGATGCTGAATCCTCCCGATCCCAATAGCAAAACAGCAAGCGTGACAACTACTGAAGTGGATAGATACCTGTTTTGGGCTACCTTTGCCCCAATGGGATTCTTAATATCTTCAAAATATTCTTGCAGCGTGAATCTTGCTAGTCGGGTACAAGTATCTAAGGTTGTCAGTGCAAATGCAGAGACTGTCAATGCCACAAAGCCAATTGCAAAGTCTTCTGAGATGCCCAAGCTTGAAATAATATTGCCTAGGCCATTAGCAAATAAAGGTACAGGGCCTAAAGTTTCTATTTTCTCCAAGTACTCTGCTCTTGATAACACAATCACGGCTGCGATGGCGATAATGGCAAGAAAGGATTCTATCAACATCCCTCCAAAACCCACTATTTTGGCATCACTTTCTTTGTCAAGTTGCTTGGAAGTCGTGCCAGAAGCAACCAGTGAATGGAATCCACTGATAGCGCCACAAGCTATCGTGACAAACAGTACAGGAAATATGTACCCAAGATTTTCTGAGCTGATATGCACTTCTGAGTCCATGACTATTGCGGGATTTGCTATAACTACACCTACCACTGCAGCGATGATCAGTCCATAAAGTAAGAAGCTATTCAAGTAATCACGAGGCTGAAGCAACATAGATACAGGTGCCACTGATGCGATAAAAGCATACGCCAAGAGGATATATATCCACATTTGATAATCTATAGCCATGGGGATTTGCATTCCTAAATAGACAAAATAATACATCAAAGCTATTCCGATTACAGAAATCACTACAAATGCAAGCTTCTTGTCACCGATCAGTTTGCTTACTATTCCAAATGCTACAGCCAGAAGGATAAATAGCAAAGACGCTGAGGCGACCCCTGGATTACTGACAAAGGTTTTGGCAATGATATCTGCAAACACACCAATAATCAGGATCAATGTTGAGAAGCTAAAGAGAATGAAAAGTTGCTTTCCTCTATAGCCTATCGTATTTTGGATGATGACACCTATGGATTTTCCTTCATTTCTCAAAGAAGCAGCCATGCTTCCTAAGTCGTGCACTGCCCCAAAGAATATGCCGCCCACCAATATCCAAATCACTGCGGGGATCCAGCCAAAAGTCAATGCAATGATAGGCCCAACGATTGGGCCTGCCCCAGCGATTGATGCGAAATGATGTCCCAGCACCACAATGGGTTTGCTTGGGATGTAATCTATGCCGTCTTTTAAGGTATGAGCAGGAGAAGGCTTTTGGTTGTTCAGTCCAAATTTTCTATAAACATACTTGCCATATACAAAATAGGCAATCAGTAAGATTGATCCCGAGACTATAAGTAAAGAAAGTGTACTGTTCATATAGAAAATGGTGTGATTTAGAATATGAATATCTCCTTTATTTGGTAATTGTCAAAAGTTCAATAAAATGTTCTTGTGTATTGATTAATTACTTCCAGTTTTAATAATCTTTGATGATAGTTCAATAGGTTGATTTTTAGTAATTTAATGATGTTTTGATGTACATACTTGACTTGGGGATTTTATTTAATGGATATTACCTATAAATTTGTAATCCTTGAATTTCATTTTAAGGTGAAAACTTAAAGAAATATATGGCTTGGTTTAAAAGAACAGATAAAGGAATAAAGACCTCTACGGAGGAAAAGAAGGATGCTCCTGACGGCTTGTGGTTCAAAACACCAAAAGGAAATATCATTCATACCAGAGAGCTTAAGCAAAACTCTTATGTATGTCCTGACGATGATTATCATGTCAAAATAGGCTCTAAAGAGTACTTTGAGATATTGTTTGATGGTAATAAATTCAAAGAGCTAGATGCAAATATGAAGTCAGGTGATCCATTGAAATTCGTGGATACCAAGCCATACAGCTCAAGAATTGATGCTACTATAAGCAAGACTGAACTCAATGATGCAGTCAGATCGGCGGTAGGAAAAATGAATGGGATTGACCTAGTCGTAGCATGTATGGACTTTAATTTTATTGGAGGGTCGATGGGTTCTGTGGTAGGAGAGAAGATAGGCAGAGCGATAGACTATTCGTTAAAAGAGAAAATACCATTTTTGATGATTTCCAAATCAGGTGGAGCCAGAATGATGGAAGCTGGATTCAGCTTGATGCAGATGGCTAAGACTTCTGCCAAGCTAGCTTTGCTAGAAAAAGCAGGGATTCCATACATTTCACTTTTGACCGATCCTACTACAGGAGGGGTGACCGCTTCATATGCCATGTTAGGTGATTTTAATATAGCTGAGCCAGGAGCATTGATAGGTTTTGCAGGGCCAAGAGTGATTAGAGAAACTATCGGTAAAGATTTACCAAAAGGATTCCAAAGTTCTGAATTTGTACTTGAACATGGATTTTTGGATTTTATCATCGATAGGAGGCAGTTGAAGAACAGATTGACTACTTTGCTAAACCTCTTGAACAACTAATCAGTTGTACCTATAGCTAAATACCAGATAAATAGTCAAAATTCGTTACGAATATGGTCGATTTTATCTATTAATAAATATATTTGTATTCCCTAAGTGGGTCTGAAATACTGAAAAATAAAAAAGTAAAAATCAATCTAATAAATGGGTTCAGTAATTATTACCTCGATAGTAGCATTTACTTTGATTATTCTGCTACTCGTTTTTATCCTTTTGTTTGCTCAGTCTAAGCTGGTTTCATCTGGAGATGTGAAGATCATCATCAATGGTGATGAGAGCAATCCTATTGTGACTTCAGCAGGTTCGACCTTGTTGAACACCTTGAGTAACAAAAAAATCTTCTTGCCATCAGCTTGTGGTGGTGGAGGTACTTGCGCCATGTGTAAGTGTGTGATCGAAGACGGTGGTGGTGAAGTTCTTCCAACAGAAGAAGGTCACTTGAGCAGAGCTGAGAAGCAAGGAAAGGTCAGACTTTCTTGCCAGGTCAAAGTAAAACAAGACATGAAAATCAGAGTTCCAGAAGAAATTTTTGGAATTAAGAAGTGGGAATGCGAAGTTATTTCCAACTACAACGTGTCTACATTTATCAAAGAATTTAAAGTAAAACTTCCAGAGGGTGAGACTCTTGATTTCGAATCTGGTGGTTATATTCAGATAGATGTTCCATCTGTCACAGTGAATTTCAAGGATATGGATATCACTCCACATCCAGAGTTGGGTCACCCAGCTGACGTTTATCAAAGCGACTGGGATAAATTCGGTCTATGGGACTTGGTAATGAAAAATGATGAGGAGCTATTCAGAGCTTACTCCATGGCCAACCACCCTGCTGAAGGTAACATCGTGATGCTTACTATTAGGATTGCTACTCCACCGTGGGATCGTGCAAATAACAAATGGATGGATGTAAATCCTGGTGTTTGCTCTTCTTATGTATTCTCTAAGAAGCCAGGTGACAAAGTAACTATTTCAGGGCCTTATGGGGAATTCCACATCAATCCTACAAATAGAGAGATGATTTATATCGGTGGTGGTGCTGGGATGGCTCCTTTGAGATCTCATATCTTCCACTTGTTCCACACAGAGAAATCTGACAGAAAGGTGTCTTACTGGTATGGTGGTAGATCTAAGAAGGAATTGTTCTACGTGCCTCATTTCAGAGCGATTGAAGAAGATTTCCCTAATTTCGCCTTCCACATTGGTCTTTCTGAGCCACTTCCTGAAGATAACTGGAAGGTTAAAAAGTCGCTTGAGGACAAAGAAGGTGATGGTTATGTAGGATTTATACACCAAGTATTGTATGATAACTACCTGAAAGATCACCCTGAGCCAGACGAGGTTGAATTCTACTTATGTGGTCCTCCATTGATGAACGCAGCAGTATTGAAGTTGCTAGATGATATGGGTGTTCCTCAAGAGAATATCAGATTCGATGACTTCGGAGGATAATATAAATTGAGTCCCGCTTTTGCGGGACTTTTTTATTTCCCTCTCATTTTTTTGACTATTTTTGGGTTGAGCTATCTATTAATTATGGAATCAGGTGGCACTTGTGCGTACAAGTCAAATAGCTATTCTGAGAACATTACCAGATAAATAATTGATTCCATTAGACCTTTGAGTATAATATACCTATGAATATCAAGTCATTCTTTGATCCAGTTCCCGAAGAAATCACCAATCAAAAATTTGCTCACAATTCTTTCTTTAATTTTATACACTATCATGGTGAAGTCTTTCCTGATATCAAAGGTGTACAGCTTGCTATCATTGGATTGAAAGAAAAGCGTGGTATGAAAAATGCCAATACCCTTGAGCAAGGAAGTGCTGAAATCAGGGAAAAGTTGTACCACCTCAAAAAAGGCGAAGGCTTGTATAAAGTGGTCGATTTGGGTGATTTGAAATCTGGAGAAACAATCGATGAGTCTATAAGTATTATTAGTGCAGTTGGAGAGTTTTTGATTAAACGTCAAGTCCTCCCGATTTTTATAGGCGGAACTCATGATTTAGACTATGGTCAATACCTCGCTTATCAAAATATGAAAAAACTAGTAAGTATGGTGACTGTAGATGCTAAAATCGATATGGATGAAGACGGGTTGCCTTGTGAAAACCACATACAGAATATTATACTACATCAGCCCAATTTTCTTTTTAATTATACTCATTTGGCTTATCAAAGCTTTTTAGTAGATAAAGATTTGATCAATGTGATGGAAAAGCTCTATTTTGATCATATTCGATTAGGGGCATTAAGAAGTAACTTTAAGGAAATAGAACCACTTATTCGAAATGCTGACTTATTGAGTTTTGATGTATCAGCGATTCACACAGCTGATGCTCCAGGAGCTGCAGATGGTCAGCCATTCGGTCTGACAGGCGATGAAGCTTGCCAAATATGTAGATTTGCAGGGATGAATGAGAAGTTGAGTTCATTTGGGATCTATGGTTATCAGCCATATTATGATGATCCAAGGCACAAGACAGCTTCTGTGATAGCAACGATGATCTGGTACTTCATAGAGGGGTTTTATGATAGAAAAGATAGTCTGAGCTTCAAAAGCAATGATTACATTAAATATACCGTCTCACTAGATGCAAATCCGTCCTTGATTATTTTTTATAAAAGTAAAAGAAGTGAAAAATGGTGGATGGAAATACCTCAAAATGATAACGATAGATTTGAACGTACTACTATCATACCTTGCAGCTATCAAGATTATCAAATGGCTCAATCTGGTGAAATTCCTGAGCGCTGGATCAATGCTCAGTTGAAGTTGTTTTGATGATGAAGTCTTACACTAAACAGCAGCTTGCATTGAGAAACGGGCAGGATAAACCCGAAATCTGGGTTGCATATAAGGGGAAAATCTATGACTTAAGCGAATCGAGACTTTGGAAAAATGGCAAACATTATGAACATTGGGCTGGACAAGATCTTACAGATGAGCTTGTTGATGCGCCACACACTGAAGCCGTTTTTGGTAAATTTTCTACGATTGGAATTTTAATAAATTAAACATGATATTAATAGCAGACAGTGGTTCCAGCAAAACTGATTGGAGAATTATAGATATTGAAGGAAATATTTCACAGCACAGAACGGTGGGATTTAATCCTACTTATCAGACTGAACATGAAATGCTATCTATTTTGGAAAGTGATGAAGTGTTGTCTGCGATGACTGCCGATGTCAAAATGATATATTATTACGGAGCGGGTTGTTCAAGTGATAAGATGAAGCATCAAGTACAATTGTCGCTTTCTGGTGTATTTCCAAATGCTGAAATTGAAGTTGATCATGACCTTTTGGCAGCTGCTCGAGCCACGGCGGGTGACGAGCCAGGGATAGTTTCTATACTAGGTACAGGTTCAAATAGTTGCTATTATGATGGATATGATATAGCTGTTTCCATGTATGCCCCTGGCTTTATTTTGGGCGATGAAGGAGGAGGGTCTTATGTAGGCAAGCAATTTTTGAAAGATTTCATCCATGATGAAATTCCTCCTCATATAATGAAATTAGCCATAGAAGAGTTAAACCTAGATTATGACGAAATCATTGATAGAGTTTACAAGCATGCATTTCCAGGAAGGTACATGGCCAGTTTTTGTAGATTTATAACCAAGTATCATTCCGATCCATATTGTTATAAGCTTTATTATGATGCTTTTCAAGATTTTTTCAAAACCTATGTTATGAAATTTCCGGACTATGAATCAAAGAAGATATTTTTTGTGGGGTCTATTGCGTTCTATAATAGTGATATACTCCGACAAGCAGCGGCTGATCTTGGTCTTAATGTGAACATGATACTCGAAGGCCCTATAGCTGGTCTTACTTTATACCATAAAAGCAAACTATGAGTACTACCGAAAGTAATTCGCTCTATGACCACTTGGAATTAGCAGATACCCGCACAATTTTAAGAAATATCAATCAAGAGGACGCCAAGGTTGCTCTTGCTGTAGAGAAGGTATTGCCTCAAATTGAGTATTTGGTAGAAGAAATTGTCCCAAGAATGCAAAACGGAGGGAGATTGTTTTACATCGGTGCAGGTACAAGTGGTAGACTAGGTATTCTGGACGCCTCCGAGTGTCCACCTACTTTTGGTGTGTCGCATGATCTAGTAGTGGGAATCATTGCTGGCGGAGACAAGGCCATTCGTAAAGCTGTAGAAAATGCTGAAGATGATGCAAATCAAGCTTGGATAGATATTCAATCATTTGGATTCAATGAACAAGATACTGTAATCGGTATCGCAGCATCTGGTACTACTCCATATGTTTTAGGAGGAGTAAAAGCTGCCCGAGAAGAAGGACTTTTGACAGGTTGTATTACCTGTAATGCAAATTCTCCATTGGCTTCAGAAGTAAAGATCGCTATCGAAGTAGTAGTAGGGCCTGAATTTATCACAGGAAGTACACGGATGAAAGCAGGGACAGCTCAAAAGCTAGTACTAAACATGATTTCTACTACAGTGATGATCAAGTTAGGTAGGATAAAAGGTAATAAAATGGTGGATATGCAACTTTCAAACGAGAAGTTAATAAAGAGAGGTGTGAGAATGATCATGGAAGCCACTGATCTTCAAGAGGCTGAAGCTAAAGAATACTTACTGAAACTCGGTTCCGTAAGATCGGCTGTAGAAGCTTTTTATCAAAAATAATACTTACCTTTGCATCCCGCATAAAAAAGGTGGTTCAATAGTTGCCTTTTTTATTGCTTCCATTAATAAAATACAGCAGAGATGCTGAATGACATGAAAAAAGATAACAATAGAAAGCAGGATTCACAGCGTGGATCTCAAAAGCGACAAGCAGGGAAAGGTGAATATTCGCCAAATCCTAGAAATGAAAGAGGAGGGAGGATAAATAAATCAACCTCTCCGGAAAGAGGAACTGACCAAGAGAACAGGTGGTCTACACGTAAAGAGAATAGCAAGAAATCAGAAAGCTCTTCTGAAAAAAGAGGATTTAGCCTGGAGGGGCATCCAAAGAAAAAGTATACCCCAAAAACAGATTCTGGTAAATTCAATCCAAAAGGAAAGCAAGACACATCCTCAAGAGGGAGACGCGAAGATCAACCCAAGGATGGCGAGTTCAAGACGGTGTATAAAGGTAGAGGCAAGGATGAAAGACCTGTTTTTGAGACCATAAAAAAAACAGACAAATCATCTCAAGGATCCAAAAAGAAGTTTATCAAGGTCTTACCTGCTGAGCTTCCCAAAGAACCAAGGCCAGAGTATAACTTTGATACATTAGAGAAGAAGCTGAACAAATCCAAAAAGGATGAATCTATCAGATTGAACAAATATATCTCCAATGCAGGTATTTGCTCACGAAGAGAAGCGGATAATTTGATTCAAAACGGGGAAATTAGAGTTAATGGTGAGATAGTAACTGAGCTAGGCTATAAAGTAGCTATAGGAGATTCAGTTACCTACAAAAGCAAAAGAATCAATCCTGAAAAACCAGTATATGTCTTGTTGAATAAGCCTAAGGATTTCATCACTACTACAGATGATCCCATGGAGCGGAAAACAGTAATGCAATTGGTCTCTAATGCCTGCAAGGAAAGGATATTTCCAGTAGGAAGGTTGGATAGAAATACGACAGGTTTGCTTTTATTTACTAATGATGGCGATCTAGCCGCCAAGCTCTCTCATCCATCAAATCAAATCAAAAAGATCTATCAAGTAACTTTGGATAAGCCGCTTACAAAAGGAGATGAAGAGGTTATTATGGAAGGCTTTGATTTAGAGGATGGTCCTGTCAAAGTGAACGATATGCAAGTGCTGTCAAAAGACAGAACGATATTAGGGTTGGAAATCCACATTGGTAGAAACAGAATTGTACGAAGAATCTTTGCACATTTTGGCTATGAAGTGATTGCACTTGATAGGGTGATGTATGCGGGATTGGATAAAAAAGATCTCACAAGAGGTCATTACAGATTTCTCACAGAAAAAGAAGTAATCAACCTCAAATATTTCAAATAATAGAAAAGGCTTCCTAGAAATAGGAAGCCTCTTTTTTGAGTTGTTTGAATTTTCACCTTTTGGTGATATTTTGATATTATTATTTTGCTGCAATCAGTTTGGAAAAACCATTTTCTGATTGGATATAGAATTCTACATTTGACTTGTTTCGGAAATGATCATTGCTGAATACATAAGTTTTCTTGAAACCTTTTGTATTGTGAAGTTTTTCAGAGTGAACCAAAACATTGTTTTCATAAATCATAACCGACATGTCCGTAGGAAGCAATGAGTTTACAAGTAGCTTGTACTTATTTCCTTCTTCCACATCTAGTTTAGAATAGACAACTGGTTCAGCATTTTTTTCTTCAAGTTCTAAATCCAAATGATCAATTTCTCCATTGGTGTTGTAGATTCCAACTTGGTATTTTCCTGGAGCAAGTTTTGAGAAGTCATAAGCTTTTGAAAATGCTTTCTTTGCTTTGATTCTGTCCATGTGTACAAGCGAACGCTTGCTGTCGTAAATTTTCACCAATAATGGTCCTTCTGGAGTAGATCCATAGATCAATTGTACCTTACTGTCTTCTAGTTGCTTTAACTTGACAGTAGCTTCTGTTCCTTTTTTCTCTGCATGTGCTGCAAATGTCAAACATAATGCAAGAGTGAGCGCTGTGAATAATCTCATAGTAGTGTTGTTTAATAATGTTTTAAGATTTACTATTTTGATTAACCTCATGATTCAGCGGGAGCTGAATGTCTTACGATGAGGCCAGCTATTTTGGGATAACAATACAAACTTAATGGGTTGATTTAATAATTACAAATAATTCAATAAAAATATTTAAAAATTACGAAATCAATCAGTTTAATCGTTAATAGTTGCCAAATCCATAATTATCTAAAATTTGCTCGGAAACGTTTTCATAGATTGCTACATTTTTTTAATTCAGGTAAATGTGAAATTAAATTTGGCAAAATTCCTGAAAATGATTTTCAGTGCTAAATGAATCTTTGAAATGAGATTTTTTGCAAATTTTCGTTTGAATTTGGAATCATTATCCTAATCTATCAGGATGGGGCAGGAAGTAGTCTAAGTTATAAATAAAAATGCCTAGAAGAATTTAATCTTCTAGGCATCTAAATAATTCATTCATTACAAAATTGAGGGTAATTTAGGTTAATAAAGGACAAGCCTGTTTCATTTGAAACTTAGATTTTATCGAATCCTAAATAAGGGACTAGAGCCTTTGGCATATTGATACCCTCAGAAGTCTGATTGTTTTCCAAAATGGCGGCAACTATTCTTGGTAAAGCTAAAGCTGATCCATTTAAAGTGTGAGCTAGACTTGTTTTCTTATCCTCTCCTTTATAGCGTAGCTTAAGGCGATTTGCTTGATATGTTTCAAAGTTACTTACAGAGCTCACTTCAAGCCATCTTTCCTGAGCCGCAGAGTATACTTCCATGTCATAGGTGAGTGCAGATGTGAATCCCATGTCTCCACCACAGAGTTTTAATACCCTATATGGGAGCTCTAGCTTTTGCAAAAGTTTCTGAACATAAATGCTCATGTCCTCTAATGCCTCATAAGACTTGTCTGGATGGGAAATTTGTACGATTTCTACTTTATCAAATTGATGAAGTCTATTCAGTCCTCTCACATGTGCACCCCAGCTACCAGCTTCTCTTCTAAAGCATGGTGTGTGACCAGCGTTTTTGATTGGAAAATCTTCCTCCTGCAAAATGACATCTCTATAAAGATTGGTGATGGGTACCTCTGCTGTCGGGATCAAAAACAACTTGTCTGCCGTGGCTTCATACATTTGACCCTCTTTGTCTGGTAACTGCCCCGTCCCGTACCCTGAATCTTCATTGACTAGGATTGGTGGCTGTACCTCCGAATATCCATTTTTGACGGCTTCATCTAAGAAGAAGTTTATCAAGGCACGTTGAAGTCTCGCACCTTTTCCTTTGTAGACTGGGAAGCCAGCTCCCGCTATTTTTACTCCAAGATCAAAATCAATGATGTCATATTTTTTGATTAATTCCCAATGAGGAAGTTTGTCATCGCCTAAGTTTGGAATATTGCCATGCTCAAGCATCACGATATTGTCATCAGCTGATTTTCCTGCAGGTACAGATTCATGCGGAATGTTTGGAATAGTGTAGAGCAAATCCTTGAGTTCCTCTTCTATCTGATTATAAGCTTCTTCAAGAACCTTTACTTGTGCTTTGATTTCACCAGTTCTTGCTTTAGCTTTTTCAGCCTCTTCTTTTTTACCTGATTTCATTAGCATTCCTATTTCTTTAGAAATGCTATTTGACTCTGCTTGGAGGTTATCTCTTTCAGTTTGGGCTTCTTTTCTTTTATTGTCAAGTGCTAATACTTGCTTTAATGTTTCTTCAGCTTGAGGGAAATTTCTCTTTTGAAGGCCAGTCATTGCGTCTTCAAACTTCTCTCTAATAGTATTTACCAGTAACATATGAATGCTTCTAAAATTCCTGATTATATATAGTGCGCAAAGATAAGGATGTTATTGAAATACCTTATAGTATATAGGGTATAGAAAATCTATTGATTATTGTATCATCACTCGTTTTCTAACGGAAGAAAAAGGTCCGTCCAATTCTTGACCATCTTTTTTTACCAATTTCACACTGATAGCATGTTCACCTTTTGGTAGATCTGAAATGCGAACAGGCGTGACTTCATTCACATCATATTGAAAGCCGTCTATAGAAATGATTACTTTGAGCTTGTCTTGTTTCAAATCCCCACCTAAAAGCAAGAAATCAATAGTAACCTCATCTCCTAAATTGTAGGTTTGACCATCATTTGGGAGGTTGATGGCGATATAAGGTTCTGAAGAAAATGGAAAGGGTCTTGTGTCGCCTACTCTAAAATCCCTGTCTACATAATTGCCAAACTCCTTCAAAGCAAGTCCTTCTTCATCAACAAGATATGCAATAGCACGATATGTGCCTTCATTAAGTTCTCTTTGGAATATGGGCATGTTATAGCCTACTGGATCGCTAGAGTTCAGTATTAATTTTAGTTGAAAGTTATTAAGTCCATCTCCGAAGGGATAATTTTTTATGTTGAACTCGAAAGGGACTTTTCCAGGTTTGAAGACTTGATTGCCTAGAGGGCTGAACATTTCCAAAATTGCATCTGGGTAATCATTTTTTTCTTCATAGAAATAAAAACTGATCTCTGGAGAGTCCGTTTCTACTGAATCGGTTTGTGATTTTGGAATTTTTACTTCTTCTTTCTTTTCTCTTTTGGTCTCGCAAGAAAAGGTGAAAATGATGCTGAAAAGGAGTGTTATGATGGTCGTGTATCTCATAGGTTTATGCTTGTAGTTTAAAGGTATTTAATTTTAGCTTAAAAAGCTGTACCTTTCAGGGTAAATTATACCCTTATGACTGAGATTTTATATGATGAAATTCCATCGTTGGATTTAGCGGATTTTACTTCCGGCGATGCAGAGAAGAAAGCGGCGTTTGTAGAGAAGTTAGGCCAGGCTTATAACAACATTGGTTTTGTAGCTATCAAGAACCACGGATTGAGCCAGGAATTACAAGAAAAACTTTATGATATCATCAGGAAGTTTTTTGCACTTTCGGATGAAGTGAAGGTAAAATATGAAAAACCAGAGATTGGATACCAAAGAGGGTATACTGGAAAAGGTAAAGAGCATGCCAAAGGCAGGAATACCGGAGACTTGAAAGAGTTTTACCATGTGGGGCAGGAATTGTCTTCTATACCAGACTCGGACCCTATCAAAGCAGAATACCCTGCCAATGTTTGGCCTCAGGAATTGCCTGAATTTGAAGAGATTGCACTTGAGACTTATAGGACGTTGGAGGCAGCTGGGAAGAATATGCTTAGAGCGATAGCTATTTATTTGGGGCTGAATGAGGATTATTTTGAGGATAAAGTTGCATATGGTAACTCTATACTTCGTCAGATACATTATTTTCCAATCGAAAATCCAGATCAGGTACCTGCTGATGCCGTTCGTGCTGCTGAGCATGGCGATATCAACTTGATTACATTACTTATGGGCGCTAGTGCAGATGGCTTGCAAGTGCTTAGAAGAGATGGGAAATGGATTCCTATTACCGCACTTCCTGATCAATTGGTGGTCAATGTAGGTGATATGCTTGAGCGATTGACCAATAAGAGATTAAAATCTACTATCCATAGGGTAGTCAATCCTCCTCGTGAGCTGATGAATACCAGTAGGTTTTCTATACCATTCTTTATGCATCCTAGATCAGAGATGGACTTGACTTGCTTGGATAGCTGTGTAGATGAAGAAAATCCAAAGCAATTCAAAGATGCGACCGCAGGTGAGTTTTTGGATGAGCGTTTGAGAGAGTTAGGTTTGAAAAAATAAGGTGGCAGTCAGAAAAGTAAGATATTATCTTTATCTCAAGGATGTAATTTTACTTTCTGTGACGGCATTTGGAGGTCCGCAAGCATTTCTCGCCATGGTATTAGAACTCATGGTGAGAAAGCGGGCCTACATCACTGAATCGGAATTGTGGGAGCTGAATGCACTTTGTCAAGTTCTTCCTGGCCCTACCTCTACACAAACTATTTCGGCAATAGGCTATCGCATTGGAGGGCCAGCTTTAGCTTATTTATCGCTTATAGTTTGGATATTACCTGCGACCATTTTGATGATTGGAGCAGCTTTTTTGATTGATTTTTTACAAGAAAGTACGCCTGGTGCACTTAGTTTTGCGAAATTCATCCAGCCCATGGCAATAGGATTTATTATCTATGCTGCCCAAAAGACGATCTTTAAGATGGTCAAAACGGCCGAAGCTACAGTCCTGATGATGTTGGCTGCTTTTATTTCATTTTTCTATCACTCTCCTTACGTTTTTCCGATTCTGTTATTTGTGGGTGGGTTAGTGACTTCGTTGAATTATAAGAATCATCCAAGAGAGAAAGGGGATAAGAAGCTTAGAATTTCCTGGTCCAATTTTTATTTATGGGCAGGTATTTTGGTTTTTGCAGCTTTATTGGGTGCTTTGACTAAGAATCAATCGGTTCTGTTGTTTGAGAATTTTTATAGGAATGGAAGTTTGATTTTTGGTGGTGGGCAAGTTCTTGTACCTTATTTGTATACTGAATTTGTGGAGTTTAAGCGTTTTTTGAGTTCTCAGGAGTTTTTGACAGGATATGCAATATCTCAAGGAATGCCTGGGCCCACGTTTAGTATTAGTTCTTATGTAGGTGCACTTTCTATGCGTGAATATGGTGTAGTAGGCTTGCTTACAGGTGGATTTATAGCGGCTGCTGGAATTTTTCTTCCGGGGACATTTTTGATATTCTTTGTGATCAAGTTTTGGGATCAGCTGAAAAAATACCGTCCTGTGAGGGCAGCACTAGAAGGAGTCAATGCAGTAAGTTGTGGTATGTTGATAGCAGCGGCTTATTTGTTGTTTGAGCCACTAGATGCTAATTTATTTAATGTTTTGGCGATTTTTGGGACCTACTTGATGCTGAATTATACCAAGCTTTCTTCTCCTGTCATTATCATTATCGGAGTTCTTGCAGGGATAGGGTATAACTTGATTTTCTAAGGAAATCAATGAGCTTTGTTTAGTTTAAAGCTCATTGATGATATTGAGTATGCCTTGTAAAGATACGGCCAATGTCTCTCCTCCTATGGGATATGTTTCTGATCCTCCATATACAAAATACTTGTCTGTTGCCATGATGTCTTCACAGGAGATCGAGAATCCCTTAGAAATCTTTGGACTGAGGGTTTTCTTGATTTCTATTGCGATTACTTTGGTCTTGTATGTAATTACCAAGTCTATTTCTGCTCCCGAAAATGTCCTATAATACCAGTATTCGGCACCTTTGGGTAGCTCGGAGAGTATGTTTTCGATGATAAATCCTTCCCAACTCATTCCCAATATTGGATGGCTAAGGAGATCGTCCATGTCACCGATATGGAGAAGGGCGTGAACAAGTCCTGAATCTCTAATGTAGATTTTGGGACTTTTTACGAGTCGCTTGCCTACATTTCTGTGCCATGGCCTGATGCTTCTGATCAATAGTAAATCCTCCAATAACTCAATGTAGCTTTTGATAGTGGGGGAACTTAAGTCCATGCTAGCGCCAAGTTGACTCATGTTGATTTGACACCCTTGCTGATGGGCTAGCATAGTCCACAAGCGTCTTAGTCTATTGGCAGGAATAAATTGTGCGATTTGCGGAATGTCCCTCTCTAAATATGTGCTAATGAAGTTGTTTCTCCATCTTAAGCTGGCAGGGTTAGATCTTGCTAGAAAGCTGTCCGGAAACCCTCCTCGTAGCCATAGCTTTTCTAAGGCGTTTTCTTCTCCACTCACTTCGGTAAGATTGAATCCAAAGAGTTCTTCGTATGCAATTCGACCTGCTAGTGACTCAGAGGATTGTTTGATTAGTTCCAGTGAAGCAGAGCCCAATATAAGGAACTGTCCATGTCTATATCCAGCTTTTCTTCTTTTGTCAATGACTCCGCGGAGGATAGGGTAGAGTTCAGGGACTTGCTGGATTTGGTCTAGGATGATCAGTTTTCCCAGATGAAGGTCGAAATATTGCTCTGGTTCCACAAGCTTGGTTCGGTCACTTGGGCTTTCCAGGTCTAAATAGATGGCTTCTTTGTCTAGCTTGATGGCAATCTCTTGAGCGAGCGTAGTTTTTCCTACCTGTCTTGGTCCTAAGATGGATACGGCAGGGAAGTCTTGAAGTAATTCTTCTAATTCGCTAGCTATTCTTCTAAATTTCATCCTTTCAAAATTAAATATTATTTTTAAAAAATCAATGATTAGTAAGTTAATTAACATTGAATATTTAAAACACAATTTTAAATTTTCAATGTTAAAATGTTTTAAAAAGCCTTTCTATTGCTTCTAAATAAAGATTTTTTAATTTTCTTCTGTTTCAATATTTGTTTTTATAAATGATCCAGAAAGAGAAGTGATTGCAGAGATCAAAAAGAACATTAAACTGAATGCAACGGCTGTATTTTTATCTATTCCAATGTACTCGTGACTATAGATGAAGACGAGTTCACGAGCCCCTACGCCTCCAATGGTTAGGGGAAGTACTGCTACGATGGAAGAGAGTAAAAAGACGAATTGATAGGCCAGGATTTTTTCATTTACCCCTAAAGCAAGTAAAATAAAGTAAGCAGATATCATTTGAGCTACTTGTCCTAATATGGAGTAGGTGTTTGCTGGTACGAAGGACTTGATGAATTTGGCAAATAAAAGTTTGTTAGATAGGTAGAAAATTGGATACAATCCAAGAATAGAAGCTGTCGCTACCCAGTCTGGGGGAAATGGAGATAGTATGCTGAGATCTATTTCAATGAAAAAGTATAAGCCAATCAATAAAAAGAGTATACCTACTAATCCACCTAACCGGTCTAGTAAGGAGGCTTGTATCAAGTGTTTAATTGGAGTTTGGAAATGTTTGTTCAGTAAGTATACTTTGTAACCATCTCCACCAATACCTCCTGGTAAAAATAGGTTATAAAACATGCCTATAGCGTATAGTTTGAAGTTTTCAAGCTCATTGATATGGATGTCTATGTTTCTAAAAAATAAGTTTAGCCTCAAGGCAGTTAGAATTTTACTCAGTACAAAAAATATGACTGCAATCAATATCCAAGCTATGTTCATGGACTTGAACAGTGATATCAATTGATTAGTGTCAATTTTTCTAAAGACCAAAAAAACAGCTAACCCGGTTAGGGTTAGCTTTAAAATAAGCTTGAGCGTTTTTTTATTCACCCTGATACACGGATTTGATTTTGTAAGTCTTCTTGTCTTGAGACTCGAAATATGTTCTGATAATGATCTCTGCAATGATTCCTGTAGTGATCAACTGAATACCCCCAAGAAGGAAAATAAAACCAAGAAGTAGGATAGGTCTGCCCCAGATATCTCCTCCCATGAGTTTTTCTATCAATAAATAGAAGTTGATTAATACACCGATCAGGAATGAGAACAATCCTAATGTTCCGAAGATATGTATGGGTCTCTGGAAGTACTTCTGGAAAAAAAGCATTAAGATCAAATCAGCCATCACTTTGAATGTTCTGCTTAATCCATATTTGGATGTGCCATGAATTCTAGGGTGGTGCTTGACATCTACCTCAGTCATGGTAGCACCTTCTTGTTTGGCAAGGACAGGGATGAACCTGTGAAGCTCACCATACAGCCCCATATTCTGTGCAATATGTGCTTTGTAGACTCTGAGACTACAGCCGTAATCATTCAAGTATACTTTAGTACTATGTCTTATGATATAGTTAGCTATTTTGCTAGGGAATTTTCTCAGAACAAAGCCATCTTTTCGGTTTGCTCTTCTACCAGCTACTACATCCCAATCTTCATCTATTGCTTTTTGAAGCATTCCAGGGATGTCTGATGGGTCGTTCTGTAGATCTCCATCCATAGTAGCTATGTATTCTCCTTGAGCCAGATCAATTCCTGCGGCAAGTGCAGTGGTCTGACCGTAGTTTTTATTGAATATGATGAGCTTGGTCCTGTTGTTTGCGTACTTTTTAACTTCAGTCACTGTGCCGTCGGTAGCACCATCTTCGATGAGGATCACCTCATAATTGATGTGCTGAAGTGCTTCATAAGTTGCATCCAGCAATGGTTTTATGTTTTCCTCTTCGTTGTAGACAGTGATGACTACGGAGATCAATGGTCTGGTCATGTACTTTATGTTTCGTCAAAATTACGGTTTTATCTTTTTTGAGACAAACTAAAAAACTGCTACGGACTTAGCTATTTAAGTAATCAGGGTGTTATTTTATTTATAGATTTTTACAATATACCTATTATCAGTAGCATTTTCTCTCGTTTTAGGGTTTATAAATTCTCCCTTGAGTCTTGATACGTGGAAATTTTCGGATTTTGCCACTATTTCATTGTTCCACTTATCTGGCTGTACTAGTTCATCTAATTTGGAATCTATGGTATACAAATAAAGTACTTTGTTTTCGCTAAGTTTTTGTTCTAATTCACCCTCATTAATATGCTCGTGCAAGTAGGCTGAATAAAAATCAAATGCAAAACTATGCACGCCATAGAAGTATATGTCTTCATTTGTAATCTGTGCTTCATTAGCCGTTTCTGCCAAGTTGTCTCCAGCTTGGTATTGGAGTACTTTTGGATAGAAATTGCCCTGCATCAGTACGTTGATAAATGCTCCCAGTATAACAAGGCTAAATAAAAAGCGGGTTTCTTGATTACTCACATTTTTGATCAACCAAATGCTAAGTACCCCAATTAATGTCACCAGTATTCCAAATAGAATCGACATTGGGAAGAAATATATGTTAAGGATAAGAACCAATACAGCTACCAAGAGAATCAGTCCCAGATTTACTCGCTTCCATACATTACTTAACCTAATGCTTTCAAGAAAATCAGCAGTCATCAAAGCCATGAAAGGAATCAAAGTGATGATATAATGAGGTAGCTTGAAGTTTGACATGGAGTATATGGTGATCAATAGAGTGATCCCAGCCCATATTGACCAGATGAGGCCTTTTTCTCTCGAACCTACTCTTTTCATCACGTATATAAATGCAGTGAAGAATAAAATAGACCATGGAATAAGGCTCCACAGTGAAGTATGTAAGAAAAATAATGGGTCTTGACCACCGTCTGAGCCAAACTCGCCACCTCCAAATCGTTCAAAGTTTTGTCCCCAAAGGATGAAGTATACTCCTGAGTTTCCAGTAGTGCCTCGTATTTCTAGCTCTGGATGTAAATCAAACTGTGTATAGTAACCATAAAGTGATGGCGAAATGAATATGAAAAATACGGGTATGATCAACCAAAGCTTGTAAGATGCGAGGATTTTCCAATCTTTTTTCTCCAAAATATAAAAAAAGAATATAATTGTAGGTACTGCAGGGCCTATCATCCCTTTGGTCATAAATGCCAATGCCAATCCTAGTGCGGTGAGGGTCAGATATCTCCACGACTTTGATTCTTGAAACTTTACCATTTGCCAAAACGCAAAGATCATAAATGATGCTAACATGCCATCCATTCTTACATCGCTATTGGCTAAAGTGAAAGCAAATGATGAAGCTAGAAGTAGCGCTGCTGTTTCTCCTACTTTTTTATTGTAAAGCTGTGATCCAAGTTTGTAAGTAGCGTAGGTTCCCAGGATTGAAGTGAGGAGTGTGGGTAGCTTGTATGCGAAGGTGTTTACACCGAATAATTTAAATGAAATGGCTGCTGTCCAAAAAAGTAAATGAGGCTTGTCCATATATGGTTTGCCTATATCATACAGAGACCAAAAATCACCTGTAAGATACATTCTCAAGGCAATATTGGCATGATGTGCAGGGTCTGTTTCGAACAATGGGACAAATGATCCGAAGATATAGGCCAAAATAATCAAACATACAGTGAAATACTTGATGGCTTGATTTTCTTCCTGTTTTGGATTTTTTGTTTTATTGAAAAAGGTTTCCATTCACTTTAATTTTGATGCAAAGTTATCAATTATTCTGACAGCAATCTTTCAATGAACACATTCTCCAAGGCATGGGGCAAAAAAAAGACCCTCCAGCAAGAGGGTCTGATTGATTTGTTGTGGTTGAGGTTATTGGTGAGCTAATACTACCTTTTCTTTGAATTTTTTGATCTGTCGTCTGAGTGCCTCTATAGCTTCATCAGCTGCAGCTTCGAAGGAGTCGCTTTGGTGTTTTGCAAAAAGTTGCTTTCCAGGTACATTCAATTTGATCTCTATGATTTTATTTTCATTCTTCTCGTTTTTATCTAATCTCATAAAAACTTCACCGTCGATAATTCGATCATAGAAGGTGTCTAACTTGTCAGCTTTTCTTTGGATGAAATCTGTAAGTTTACGATCAGCATCGAAATGGATGGAATGCATTTGAAGTTTCATAATGGTATTTGTTTTAGTTAAACTTATATTAAGCTTTAGGATGTGCTTGTTCAAACACAGCCTTGAGTTTTTCCATGGAATTGTGCGTATACACTTGTGTAGCTGCTAGGCTAGCGTGCCCTAGTAAGTCTTTGACCGCATTCAAGTCAGCACCCTTGTTGAGTAGATGAGTAGCAAACGTGTGTCTCAACAAGTGTGGACTTCGTTTGGAAGTCTGAGCAAAAAGATCCAAATAGTGTCTTACGATTCGGTATATCTTCATAGGGTAGGCGGGGCTTCTATCTTTTCTAACGATAAAGTAGTCACTCTCGTCTACAAATGAAAATGTTTCTTCAAATACTTTTTTATACGAAATAATATTTTTTATAATAACCTTTGTTAGGGGGATTATTCTTTGTTTTTTGCGCTTACCCAATACCTTAACTGTTCCTTCTGAGAGGTCAAGATCCTTCCATTGAATGGCTAGTAGTTCGCTAAGTCTGACACCTGTGAGGTAGAGAAACTCCATCACCATTTTATCTCTCTGTCCTTCAAAGTCAGTAGTGTATACTTCGGCTTCGAGAATTTTTTCGATAGACTCCTCTTGGACAAATTCTGGGAGTCTTTTGCCTGTTTTGAGTGCTTTGACTTTGTAGGTTGGATCTTTGGTGATTTCACCTGATCTAAGCAAAAACTTGTAAAAAGATCTCAGCGTAGCAATTTTTCGATTGATTGAGCTGGGGTTTAGCCCTTGTTCTACGAGATCGATAATCCATGCTCGGATCTCAGGATGCTCGGAGAAGCTTATATCTTCCCTATCAAATGATAGATTGCAAAACTCCTGAAATTGCTCCAAGTCTTTTTCGTAAGCCAAAATGGTGTGCTTACTGGCTCTTTTTTCGAATGCTATATAATTGATAAAAGAAGCGATCATTTGCAAAGAATCTGGTTTATGAAGTTAATCATTTTTGATGGAAAATTATAGAAATATTATGGAGATATCTTAAATATGTGAGTTGTATTGTTTCTAAATGGAATTATAAATTCCTAGGATACTTAAGTGTAGACGCAATCTACGCTTAGGTGCTGAGTCTATTATTGAGGAGAGCCCCACCTGTCTAGGTGTAGTTTGCAACTACACCTAGGGTATCTTAAATACATTGGTTCTAATATTTTTAAAGGAATTGAAAATTCTAAGGATATTGAAGCGTAGATTCAATCTACGCTTAGACGAGGTATGTATATAATCTATGCTTAGACGAGGTGGGTATACAATCTACGCTTAGACGAGGTGGGGATGCATCTATGCTTAGACGAAGTGGTAAAGCAATCTACGCTTAGTCGAAGTGGATATAAATTTAAAATTTTTGTTCTTTAATGAGTGGTTCTTCTGGATTGTATATTGCATTCATGGATGCTGCACTTTCTTCAACTGTATTCGTAAACCCTACTTCTTTTCTCCTGACGTTGATTGACTCGGCGTTTTCAACTGGCCATATTACCCAAGAGCCATCATTACGCAATTCGCTACTTGCTTGTGTGCCAAAAATCTGCTTTTTTCCTTGATACATCAACATTCTGTCCTGCATCATAGCAGCATGAATTTTACTTGCTTCATTCTCATTGGCCAATGCTTGCAATTGAGGATAATATTTTTCTATTTCATTCAAATCAGCATGTTGTATTACTAAAAAAATTGATCGAGACCCTTTTTCACCTATTTCACTTTTTTTTGGCCAGCCATATTTATCAAGTTTGGCTATTACCCAAGCTTGATTTGATGAATCTATTTTGTCCATCTCTGTAAAAATGTCACTAGGAAGCGGACTGTTTGATTGCATCGCTTCATTTATTTGCTTTCTAACGCCTTGGTCAAGTTCCATTATAGAGTCTAGGGAAACTGAATATGCACTATAATCAGGCTTTTCTGAATTTTCATTTGATTTTTGGGAGCATGAAGTAATAGCAAATGTTATGGAAATAATGATGAAAATTTTCATATCTAATTTTTAAGCTTTTACTAATTTAGGGTATAACGCCTTGGACTACTAAGTAAAAAGCCTAAGAAATGTTAAAGGCATAAAAAAAGCGCATCCACTTTCGGTAGATGCGCCAATTGAGTGTATCTCAAAAAGATAGCAAACAATAAAATGATATTATTTTGCTTCTTCAGTTTGGAGTCTTTGCTTATAAGCAGCTTTGATTCTCTGCTCTCTGTTTTTTACAGAAGGTTTTACAAAGTGTTGTCTCGCTCTAAGTTCTCTTACAGCTCCAGTTCTATCAAACTTCTTTTTGAAACGCTTAAGCGCTTTCTCGATAGATTCGTTTTCTTTTACGTTGACTATGATCATATGTTTACACCTCCTTTCAGGGTTGCAAAGGTAAGGAGAATATTTTGGTTTTAAAACAATTGCGTGTTTATTTCAAGAAATAGCTTTTTCTTTTTGGTGTTTGTTGATGATAATTACATAGTTTTTATTGTTGAAGATGATTTTTCTATTTACTAAAATCATAGTAAAAGCTTGCTTTGCTAGATTAGATCATCAATACCTGAACTCAATAATATCTTCATCCTCACTTGATGATAATCCATAGATTACTTTATTTTTTTCATCGACAGTAAAGTATTTGATTGGGATATCAAGTTCGAAATGCCTGGTGACTTTCCCTGTATAATCAAATAGGAATATTACATGGCATGGAGACATTCCAGTGGTTTGGATTTTCTTGACTTTCTCCCCACTGTATAGCATGAAGATTTGGTGTTCTCCAAGGAAAAAGTCCTGATAGGTTCTGACTGCCTCAGGGTCATTCATGTGGTAGTATGAGTAGTCTTCAGATTGTTGTATGATTTCATAGCTTGGGTTTTCGAAATATGGCCCTTCTACGACGAGTATTTCTTTACTGGAGTAGTCTAGTATTTCAAAGTGATCCCTATCCATAGAAAAGAAACCGAATTTTGTTTTGCTTCTATTGGAGGTGAAATGATTTGCAAAAGCTTGTCTAGTTACATTCAAGGGATTATCATCTGGTAACATTCCTTTCCAACTTCCATACCCTGCCAATACTTTTCCACTTTTGCTGTATTCTACAAATTTTTCTTCTCCTGATACCCTAAGTGCCAGAAGGGTGCTATCGGTTAGCCAAGTGATTTCAGTTGCTGCGTAGAACTCTGGATTACGCTGCTTAAGTTGGTTTTGAGAGAGCTTTTGTGTACTGTCACTTAGGCTGAATTCAGAGAATACTTTTTCAAAGCTGTATGCCCAAAAATTGCCTGGCGTAAAACTATAGTCTAGCGTCCATGTATATGCTACCTCGCCTGGCCCACTACCTTCTATGCCTAGACCATAGAGCCACTTCTTTTCTTTGGTGCCTATGATGTGGAGTGGGGGATCCATAGCTTTATCAGAGACGACAATGTACCCATCTACGAAAAATGGTTTTCTCGTCATTTGAAAATTTGTGATTCCGAATGGTTCTCCTTTCAATATGGTTTTCTGTGGGAGATCACTTTCGGTTATCCTTACCCAATGCTCACCAGGTCTATTTTGATTGTCTGATTTTTGGGTGCATTGGAAGAGTATTAAGATCAGAATGAATAAGTATCTTATCACGTTTTTATTGAAAGTATGTTGAATTTTTTCTATTAAAGATTGATATGTTAACCCCAACACTTAGTATTTGGGTTAAGACTAGTGATTTTTATAATTTATTTTTCAGGTATAAAAAGTTATACTTAGGTTATTGGTATTTGAAAGATAATCAGATCTTAAAAAAACAACTAAATACTTGGAAGTTATTTAAAAGTCTTTGGATTAAGCATGCAAAAAGCCCAACGATAGTTGGGCTTTTTGGTTATTGAAATAAATTTTTTGTAATATTAAACTACTTTTTCTGCAAGCAAAACGATTTTGTTGTCTTTTATTTCTACAACACCACCATCTACAATTAGGCTCTGCTTGCCTTCATTGGTCGTAAAGGATACAGTCCCTTTCGCCAATGCAGAGACTAGCGGTGCGTGATTTTTCAATACCTGAAATGCACCATTTGCTCCTGGAAAGCTTGCTTCTGAAACTTCTCCTTGAAACACTTTTTTGTCTGGTGTTACGATCTCTAGTTGCATTTTTTCTTATTATAAGGTTATTGAGTTAATGATGACCAGCTTTATTATAGATAAACTGATCACCACTAACTAGTAACTATTTTACTTTACCTCTGCAAGCATTTTCTCTCCTTTGGCAATGGCATCTTCGATGCTACCTACCAAGTTGAATGCTGCTTCTGGCAAATGATCTAATTCACCATCCATGATCATGTTGAAACCTTTGATAGTTTCTTTGATATCTACTAGGACGCCTTTGAGGCCAGTGAACTGCTCAGCTACGTGGAATGGCTGAGATAAGAATCTCTGTACCCTTCTAGCTCTGTGTACGACTAGCTTATCTTCTTCAGAAAGCTCCTCCATACCCAAAATGGCAATGATATCTTGTAGTTCTTTGTATCTCTGTAGGATCTCTTTTACTCTCTGCGCACAGTTGTAGTGGTCATCACCTAGGATCTCTGGAGATAGAATTCTTGAAGTAGAATCCAATGGATCCACAGCAGGGTAGATACCTAGCTCAGAGATTTTTCTTGAAAGTACTGTAGTAGCATCCAAGTGAGCAAATGTCGTCGCTGGAGCAGGGTCAGTCAAATCATCCGCTGGTACATATACTGCCTGTACAGAAGTAATGGAGCCATTCTTAGTAGAGGTGATTCGCTCTTGCATGGTACCCATTTCAGTTGCCAAAGTAGGTTGGTAACCTACCGCAGATGGCATACGACCAAGAAGTGCCGATACCTCAGATCCTGCTTGAGTAAATCTGAAGATGTTGTCAATAAAGAATAGGATGTCTTTTCCTGCTCCATCACCTTCACCATCTCTGTAATATTCTGCCAAAGTCAAACCAGTCAAGGCCACTCTTGCACGCGCCCCAGGAGGCTCATTCATCTGACCAAACACGAAGGTTGCTTTAGATTCTTCTAGTTTTTTCAAGTCTACTTTTGAAAGATCCCATCCACCTTCATTTTCCAAAGTATGTACGAAGTCATCTCCATAAGTTACAATACCTGATTCGATCATTTCTCTAAGAAGGTCATTACCTTCACGAGTTCTCTCACCAACACCAGCAAATACAGATAGACCTGAATATGCCTTGGCGATGTTGTTGATCAATTCCTGAATCAATACTGTCTTACCAACACCAGCACCACCAAAAAGACCAATCTTACCACCTTTTGCGTATGGCTCGATCAAGTCAATAACTTTGATCCCTGTGAAAAGTACTTCTGTCGCAGTAGAAAGATCTTCGAATTTCGGAGCTGATCTGTGAATAGGGAGTCTCTTTCCTGCTGGTACCTGTGGAAGACCATCGATTGCCTCTCCAACTACGTTGAATAGACGACCTTTGATGCCTTCTCCAGTTGGAACAGAGATCGGTGCACCCAGATCGGTGGCTACCATGCCTCTTACCATTCCTTCTGAGGAATCCATTGCAATAGTTCTTACTCTGTCCTCACCCAAGTGCTGCTGAACTTCCAAGATTACTTTTTGACCGTTTTCTTTGGTTATTTCTAGTGCGTCAAGGATATTAGGTAATTTGCCTCCTTCGAAAGAGATATCCACTACTGGACCAATTACCTGTGTTATTTTACCAAGATTTGCCATTTTTATGTATTGATGTAAAAAGGGAATTACGCTTTTTTCAATTTGCATGCAAAATTAATTATAAAAGCTTAATACCAAAGGATGTTCGGAAATTAAATCATGAATAATTGTCAATTTTCATAAACTTATTGCTTACACGTAATATACAATGTGTTCTTTTGGGTGATAACTGTCAAAAAACTCTTCTACCAAATAGATATGCTTTGTTCCAATAATTATGGCTTAGCTTGTCCTCTGTCACCCCTAACGACGTGGAAGAATGAATAAACCAAACTTGCCCTTTGCTGATTTCTGTGACTATTCCAGCATGGGAGACCTGTCTTTTATTTTTTCCAGTTGCAAAAAAGACCACATCACCTTTTTCCAATTTTCTCTCAGGAACTTTCTTTCCTATTTTGCTTTGTTCACTTGAAGTGCGTGGCATAGTAACTCCTACACTTGCGAATGAATGAAAGATTAGCGCAGAGCAATCAATCCCTGACCTTGTTGTTCCACCATAGCGATAAGGTGTACCACGATAAGATTTTGCAGTTTCGACTACTTGATTTATATTTTTTCTTCTGACTTTTTTGGAGGAAGAGCAGGAGCTAAATTGAATGACGGAAACCAAGAGAAAAAAAGTATAAACTATTTTGGAGTTGGCAAATTTTCTTTTCTTAATGCTCATACTTCTTTTTAAAGTGGTTTACTAGCTTAGATTTACTTCTTTTTATCCTATTGCTCATCTGGGTTGTAAATGATTTTCAATTATACATAGCTTCAATATGGATTCAAAGTGTTTTTTAATTTATGCTATTTTACAGTTTTTGGTTTGCAGAGAGTGGTGTGTTACTTTGAGAATTAGTTGATATAGTTTATATCTATTGATTAACGTGGTATTTTTGTATTAATTTTGTTCTACTTTGATTTAAAAATCAACAACCAATGATCTGACAATGGCCTGTTTTTAGCTATATTGCATCATATTTGCTTTATAAATCACCTATGAGTAGAGAGGATTTCAAAAAATTGCCCATTTCAAAAAAGATTCAAAAGCTCTATATGGAAGGAACTTTTGTTGTGGCGATTAGGTACTACTCGCACAAGGTAAATTTGTATCTTTTAGGCGATGATTATGTTGAAGTTTTTTATAATCACAAGCATGACAGAATTGATAAAATAGAATATTTGAATCGTCAGCATACCCGAATGAAATTCTACCTAGATCAGATCAGTTTTGATTTATAGCTAAATCAATCAATTGTGGTCTTTAGTATATTTTAGAAGTTTTTGATGAATATCAAGTACTTGAGGAATGAGCAATTTGTTGTCTGTATTTTTGATGCTAAAATCACTCTTAGAAATTTTTTCTTCATCAGGTAATTGTTTGTCAATGATAGCATGTAGTTGTGCTTCGCTTCTATGAGGGTCTCTCATCAATACCCTATTTACTCTCACAAGCAAAGGTGAGCTTACAGTTATGATTTTATCTAAATCCTTGTTAGAACCTGACTCGAAGAGCAGGGCAGCTTCTTTTAGGACATAAGGGGCGTTTTGTGAAGCTACCCAGGTTTCGAAATTCAACTTCACCGCTGGATGTACTAGGCTATTGACCAACTCGGTCTTCGTGTCATTACTAAAAATCTCATCTGCAAGAAATGCTCTATTTAAACTTCCATCTGGCAAATAAGCTTGATTTCCAAAGGAATTTTTGATGTCTTCTATAAGTGTGGGATCATTTGCCATAAGCCACTTCGCTCTATCATCAGCATAGTATACAGGAATGCCCAATATCTCAAATATTTTTGCGACAGTGGACTTTCCAGAACCTATACCTCCAGTAATACCAATTAGAAGTGGCGCTGTATTACTCATACTTAAGTCTAAAAATGGATGGTTCAAACCTAATGTTCTCTAATATTGACGTTCTTGGACTGAGTGTGATTGATATCGTACTATCTTCTTTATCTCTATTGCTATAATTCAATATCGCTTCAAACTCCATTTGCTTCAGCTGTTCGATTTTCGGTTCTTCGATCAGATAATACATCATGACATTATTGGGCTCTTGAACCAAAGTTACGTTTTCGGGGAAGTTTATTTTGTTGATTTTGAGCCTTTTATTTCCTTCTAAGAGCTGCACGATATTGAATTTCACTTGAACGCTTTCTTCTTCCATGCTTAAGAATTCTTCCCATTCACTAGGGATTGTGATTGGAATAAACTTATCGATGCTCTTGTTGATTTTGTCTTCACCAAGTTTTATATGTAATGATCCTTCAAGCTTGTCTAAAATAGAAGTGGGCCCCTTTACAGTAACTGTGGCAGGCTGAATTTCTATTTCTCCTTGTATCCTATGATTTTTGGCTATTACATTACCTGTAGTATCCGCTTCTACTTTGACTTTTCTGGTGACGATTTTGTCAATGTTAAATTTAATAGAATCAGTAACCATAGAAACCAAAGTAGTTGGACTTATATTTTCTGCCAAACTTCTTCTGATTTCAGATGCCAAGATATGATTTTTATTTGCAGGGTTGTTGATTTCTATTACGAAAGGACTTTCATTAACATTAAAGTATTTTCTAAGTAAGTCCCAACCATTTCCATTGATCTCAATTTTAACTTTTGACGGTAGTTTTTCTACCGCCATAAATTCCTCTTTGTCAAAAATTATTTCGATAGGGTAATCTACGACAGTATTGTAATTGTCTTTATTGAGAGCGTTTAAAAACCAGAAAGTGGAA
The DNA here is from genome assembly GCF_022549675.1 of Belliella kenyensis. Lineage (GTDB taxonomy): Bacteria > Bacteroidota > Bacteroidia > Cytophagales > Cyclobacteriaceae > Belliella > Belliella kenyensis. The sequence continues at coordinate 81,599 of NZ_JAKZGR010000009.1, forward strand.
GCGGCTAAAAAACATAGCGCAACCACTTTCATATTTGCAGCCGTTCGGGGGCTTGCTGATTTAAAGAATTTTTTTAGCCTAGTCAAAGTGTTGATTATTTTGTTCCACTGGCTCTTTTGGTAAATTCTAGTGAGACAGCAGATTTCTCTATTTTGATTTTGAAGCCTTTATCAAGCTCTAAGGTAATCGTATCACCTTCTACGGCATAAATCTTGCCATGAATTCCACCTATGGTTACGATATTGTCTCCTTTTTTGACCTCTTCAAGGAAATTTTTAGTTTCTTTTTGTTTTTTTTGCTGTGGTCTGATCATGAAAAAATACATGATCAAAATAATGGATCCGAATAGGAATACTTGACCTAAGATTCCTCCTCCTGCACCTTCTGCTTGAAGTAATATGAAATTAAGCATGTCTATTGTTTAACTGGCCCTAAAGCTCCTTGGTTATTTGATGAATTTTTTGGTGTTACATTTCCTTTAAGTCTAAGCCTATTGACGTTTGGATTGGTATTAGCCTGTATGGAGACCGTAGGGGCTTGAGTTCCTGGCTTACCAGCAGAGTTGAAAACAACTTTTACAAAACCCGAATCACCTGGCTTTACTGGTGTTTTGGTGTACTCTGGCGTTGTGCATCCACATGAAGCTGTCACATTAGAAATTACTAATGGTACTTCACCATCATTGACAAAATTGAAAACGTGCTCTACAATTTTACCTTCAGCGATGGTGCCAAATTCAAACTCTTCTGAAGAGAAATTAAATTTTGCCATCGCACTATCATCTATGCTGTTTACCGTTTGCACATTTGAAGGCTGTGGAGCAGCTGCGTTGGAAGAACTAGCCTCCATTTGAGCTATTTTTTGCTCTAATTCAGAGATTTTTTCAGATTGGTCATTGTTGCTACAGGAGTTCAATGCGATAATTCCAGCGAGTAGCAAAGCAGACATGCTTAACTTTTTCATGATTAATTTAACTTTAATTAGCCTCTTGATTGATTTGGTCAATAAGTTTATTGACATCATTTAATAAATTTTCGGCTTTATTCTTTGCTTCAGAGATTACTTTATTTCCTTCTGATTTAGCTTCATTGAGAGGTAAATTTTTACCTTCGCGAAGATCCTTGATGATATCCTCAAGCTCTTCCCTGTACTTTGAAAGCTGGAAGGTTAGTTTATCTCTAGTGTTTTTTCCTGAATCTGGGGCAAACAAAACTCCCAAAGCTGCGCCAATTCCGGCACCGGCTAAAAATGTGATCCATGAAGTGCTATTTTTGCTCATTTTAAAGATGTTTTATTTGTTATCTAATAGTCCTCGTCCACTTTTCTTGATTTCTCCTTTGTCTATGAGTTCTTTTGAGATTACATCAAGTAGTCCGTTTACAAATTGTTTACTCTTTGGAGTACTATAGTTTTTGGAGATATCGATATACTCATTAATAGAAACCTTCACGGGGATACTTGGGAAGAATTTCATCTCAGTCAAAGCCATTGATATGATGATCTTATCCGTAAATGCTATCCTATCAATATCCCAGTTTTGCGTCTTTTTGGCGATTAGGCTCTTATTGATTTCTTCATTTTCGATTGTGAAGTTAAAGATATTTTGGAAGAATTCCTTATCGTCTTCCCAGTTCATCGCCAAGTCTGGTAGAAGTTCATCCTCTAAAGAACCTTGTTCAAATACATTTTTGATGAATTTGGATGCTAGGCTTCTTACTACTTGTTTATTTTCAGACCAATTCATGTCCTTCTCTGAGAAGAAGTTTAGAATGACCTCATTTTTGAAGATTATTTTCTTCAAGATGGTTTCTAAAATATTGAAATCATCTTCCTCTTTTGGGTCGTTGATTTTAATATACTCCTGATAGCTTTCAGATGGTTTTATGTAATCTCTAAACCATTCTTTGATCTCAAGCTCAATATCGTCTAAGTGTGCATCGTGCCTAACTAGGGCAGTTTCAAATGCAGGACTGCTTTTAATCTTGTTTAAAATAACGTTCCTACTCAGGTTTAGTTCTCTAGCAGAAGTAGAAATTTGATCATTATTGATCTTTCTTTTTCTTTCTGCTTCTTTGGCTACATGGTTGCCAAACTCAATAAGCATCTGAATGGCATTCAGGTAAAGTTGTGGTATACGCTCTGCGGAGATGATCATGTTTTTGAGTAGAAAATCATAATCTTTTTCGTTAGCTTTATGGAAAGCATTGATCGCTTTGATCGCTTCTGATTTGATTTTCGTGCTTACATCTTGCTGAGAAATAAGCGACTTGTTGTTCAGGTTGTCACTAAAAAGCTGGATTGTCGTAGCGGCATCAGCTTTCAATTGTGCCTTGTCTTGAACTTCCATGCTGTTCAAGTCTGGAAGAAAAGACTCTCTTATGGAATCTTTGGCTATATTGAAATTTGACGATTTGCACTGCTCGTAAGCATATAGGCTTTGAAATGCCTTTACCCTAAGAATTCTTCTGTTTAACATACCTGATTTTAAAGAACGTAAATATAGTGTTTTCACTTGAGTAAATGAAGACAGCCAAGTGAATCTGTCATTTTTGAACAATTGACCACTAGAAACCAAATTTTGAGAATTAGGTTTCTAGTGGTCAATTTAAGTTGAGATTATTTATTAATATGGAAGTTTAACCTTTCCTATGGCTTCGATCCTGCTCCAAGCCATTTCAATAGCAGCTTGCTGAGATGGGATATTTTCAATAGCTGACTTGTCAAGAATTGAAGTAGTGATGTCGTAAATTTTCTCTGCTTGTCTGTATGTAGCCTCTCTATTATAACCACCTACAAATTCAGCACAAACATTCATTAATCCGCCCGAATTTATCAAGAAATCTGGTGCATATATTATTCCTTTTTCTAAAAGAATCTTCCCATGCTTTTCTTCATCTTTCAGTTGATTATTTGCACCTCCAGCCACTACTTTGCATTTCAGCTTGTCAATAGTGTCATCGTTGATAGTAGCTCCTAGCGCACATGGAGAATAGATGTCCATATCGAAATCATAGACCATATCTGGAGTGATTACTGAAGCACCTGTCTGCCTAGCCACTTCAGCAAGTTTATCTTCAAAGATATCTGTCACGAAAACATCAGCTTTTTCTTTTACCAATCTTTCTACTAAATATTTACCGACTTGCCCTACACCTTGTACGACAATTCTCTTGCCTTCTAATGAATCACTGCCGTAAGCCTTTTTGGCAGCGGCTTTCATTCCAAGGTAAGTTCCGTAAGCTGTCACAGGAGAAGGGTCACCACCACCACCTCTGACTTCTGGTAGTCCTGTGACATATTTAGTTTCCATGGCGATGTACTCCATGTCACTAGTCTTCATGTTGACATCTTCTGCTGTGATGTATCTACCACCCAAAGAATCAACAAATCTCCCAAATCTTCTTAAGAAAGCTTCATTTTTAAGTTTTGGATCACCAATGATAACGGCTTTGCCACCTCCAAGATTCAGACCAGCTATTGATGCCTTGAAAGTCATTCCTCTGGAAAGCCTTAGTACATCCGTGATTGCTTCTTCTTCGGAATTATAGTGCCACATCCTGGTGCCTCCTAATGCGGGACCAAGCACCGTATTGTGTATTCCTATGATTGCTTTGAGTCCAGTTGGCTCATCATAACAGATGACCAATTGCTCGTGTCCTAAAGATGTGATCTGTCCATAGACTGATCCTTCTTTTACTTTTTCCCCAGTATTAATTTCTAGCATTTGAACTTGGAATTTTTTAATGTGTTATATTTGGGACTGCTGTGTGGTGAAATCTCCGATGCAAAATTATATATTTTTATCGGGCTTTACCAATGCAATTAGTGGAGTTAAAATAAACTAATCAAGTGATTTAAAAGTTTTTATTTCGTGAAGCCGCTCTGGAGATTAAATAAGTATTTGTTCAAGTATAAGGGATACCTCTTATTGGGGATCTTATTCACTGTAATTTCTAACATATTTGTAATTATTCCTGCCCAGTTGGTGAGAATTGCCATAGATTATGTGGTGGAGAGTTTTTCTTACTATAACCTTTTCAATGAAGGTGATTTGGGGGTTTTTGCAAGAAATTCTTTCATGAAATTCATTTTTATTTTTGGAGTCTTGATCCTAGCAATGGCCTTGTTGAGAGGTTTTTTCTTGTTTCTTATTAGGCAGACAATCATCATCATGTCGAGGCTAATCGAATATGATATGAAAAATGAGATTTTTGCTCATTATCAAAACCTTCCCTTAAGTTTTTATAGAGAGAATAGTACTGGAGACCTGATGGCTAGAATCACAGAGGACGTGAGTAGGGTCCGAATGTACTTAGGGCCAGCTATAATGTATGGCCTTAATTTGATTGTCTTGTTTCCACTTGTGATTGGGTATATGCTAAGTGAGAATGTAGAGTTGACGATATACTCTTTGCTTCCTCTCCCAATACTTTCGTTGAGTATTTATTTTGTCAACAATATGATCAACGAAAGATCAGAAAGAATACAGCGAAGTCTCTCAAGTTTGAGTACCTATGTGCAAGAAGCATTTTCGGGAATCAGGGTTTTGAAAGCCTTCGTAAGAGAGGATGATAGTGCTCATGATTTTAAAGTTGCTAGTGAGGATTACAAAGAAAAATCTATCAGCTTGACTGTGGTGCAGGCATTATTCTATCCGTTGATTTTGGCACTTATTGGAATTAGCACAATTCTTACAGTTTATATAGGAGGAGTGCAAGTGATAGAAGGGACGATTGGGTATGGTGTGATTGCTGAATTTATCTTATATGTGAATATCCTGACTTGGCCTGTGACTTCTTTAGGTTGGGTGACAAGTATCATTCAACGTGCCGCTGCCTCACAGACTAGGATTAATGAGTTTTTGGATGAGAAAAATGATATTCTGAGCTCAGAAAATCTAGACCTAGCTATAGATGGAAAGATTGAAGTAAATAACGTCTCATTTGTTTATCCAGAGTCTGGCATTAGAGCTCTAGATCAAGTTAGTTTTGAAATAGAGGCAGGGCAATCAATGGCGATTATAGGGACCACTGGTTCAGGAAAATCGACGATTGCTAATTTACTAATGCGTATGTATGATGTGACCTCGGGAGAGATTTTGATAGATGGAAGGCATATTTCTGCCTATGATACTGCTACACTTAGACGTCAAATTGGTTTTGTGCCTCAGGATGTGTTTTTATTTAGTGATAGTATCGCCAACAATATTGGTTTTGGACTGGATGATTATACTGATGAGCTTATTCACAAAGCAGCTAAGGATGCTGATGTCTATGATAATATTATCGACTTTCCCAAAGGCTTTGATACAAGGTTAGGAGAACGAGGGATTACATTGTCTGGAGGTCAAAAACAAAGGGTTTCGATTGCTAGGGCAATCGCAAAAGAACCAAGTATTTTACTGTTGGATGATTGTCTTTCTGCTGTTGATACCAAAACGGAGCATGCTATTCTCAATGCTTTGAGCAAAATCATGGTGGGTAGGACTTCTATAATAATTTCTCATAGAGTCTCTTCTGCTAAGCTTGCTGATAAGATCATAGTACTAAATGATGGCAAAGTAGTAGAGCAAGGGACTCATGATAACCTGCTATCCCTGAGAGGTGTATATGCTGAATTGTATGAAAAGCAAACTCAAGTTAACGAAAAAATTGAAGACTAAATAGAAAAATCAATATCACAATCTCAATATGAAAAAGTCTGGATTTGATGAAGTAGAATCATTGTTGCAAGATGTAGGTAAGAAGATAGAGCTTCTTATGGAAAAGGCAGCGGAAGCAGGGGGTGAGGTCAAGATTGAGTTAGAGAAAAAGATTTCTGAATTAAGAGGTAAACAGACAAACCTTGAGGAAGAATTAGCAAAAGGCAAAGAAAAAGCGGAGAAAATATATCAAGAGCAAAGAGAAGCGCTAGAGCCTAGGTTTCAGGAATCAAAAATTCATTTGAAAAATGCTCTTGAACAGTTGGGTTTGGCTTTAGAATCGATTTTTAAAAAGAAATAGACTTCTCTGATTCCAAGAATATCGGCGGTTTTTCTACTATCTTTGCTCCATGAATTATTTATCAGTAGAAAATCTTAGTAAGTCTTTTGGTGAGCGCGTACTTTTTAAGAATATCTCTTTCGGACTAGATCAAGGTCAGAAAGTTGCTTTGGTAGGAGTCAATGGGGCAGGTAAGTCCACTTTGATGAAAATCATCATGGAACTAGAAGTAGCCGACGAAGGAAACGTAGCCATCAATCAACAAGTGAAAGTGGCTTATGTCCATCAAAACCCAGTCTTCTCAGGAGAGTTGAGCATCTATCAGACGATATTTGATGATAGCAATAATGAGACTTTGAAGACCATCGAAGCTTATCACAAAGCCATGACTGATTCAGAAAGTGGCAAAGACAATGCTGATTTACTTCAGGGGATTTTTGAAAAAATGGATAGGCTACAAGCTTGGGATTTTGAATATCAAGTCAATGAGATTTTGGGAAAGCTTGGGCTGCATGATACAGGGCTGGCAGTAGGGAAGCTGAGTGGTGGTCAAAGGAAGCGAGTAGCTCTTGCAAAAGCTATACTTGAAAAACCTGATCTTTTGCTCTTAGATGAACCGACCAACCATTTAGACTTGGAGACGATAGAATGGCTGGAGGATTATCTGTCTAAAGCTAATCTAGCACTTTTCATGGTGACTCACGATAGGTATTTTCTTGAGAAAGTTACCAATCAGATCTTAGAACTTGACAATGGCAAAGTACATAGGTATTTAGGGAATTATGGTTATTTCTTAGAAAAAAAGGCTGAGAGAAGAGAAATCGAAGCCACAGAAATAGACAAAGCGAAAAGCTTATATAAGAAAGAGCTAGATTGGATTAGAAGACAGCCCAAAGCAAGAGGTACCAAAGCTAAATATAGGGTGGATGCTTTTGAAGAGACTAAAGAAAAGGCCTTCTCCAAAAGAGAGGAGAGGGAAATAGAACTCAGCGTCACTACCCAAAGATTAGGGAATAAAATAATCGAAATCGAGAAGATGAATAAGTCTTATGGCGACAAGAAGATTGTCAACAATTTCGATTATATTTTCAAAAAAGGGGATAAAATTGGTATAGTAGGGCCAAATGGTGCAGGAAAAACCACTTTTCTAAACATGATCACTGGTGCGCTTGAGCCAGATGCAGGAAAAGTCAGTATCGGTCAGACTACAGCCATAGGCTATTATAAGCAAGAGGAGGACTCATTCGATGAAGAAAAGAGACTTATTGATATCGTCAAAGAAGTAGCAGAAGTAGTCACTGTGAGCGGTGGTGCAACGATCACTGTGTCCCAGTTTCTTACTAAATTTGGGTTTCCTCCAAAGCAGCAACATACTCCTATTGCTAAATTGAGTGGGGGTGAAAGAAGAAGACTTCAGCTTTTGATGATTTTGATCAAGAGTCCAAATTTCCTAATTCTTGATGAGCCTACGAATGATTTAGATATCATGACTCTCAATACCTTAGAAGAGTTTTTGGACACATTTCCGGGATGTTTGGTGATAGTTTCTCACGACAGATACTTTATGGATAGGCTTGTGGAGCACTTGTTTGTTTTTGAAGGTGAAGGTGAGATTATGGATTTCCCAGGTAACTATACTGATTTCAGGGAATGGGAAAAGGAGTCTGCTAGCTTAGCTAAGGAGTCCAAAGATACTCAATCTGCAAAACCAATAAGTGATTCTACTGTATCAAAACCTGATTTAACTAAGGTAAAAGCAAGTTTTAAGGAGAAAAAGGAATATGAAGAATTAGGTATCAAAATGGAAAAACTTCAAGGTTCAAAGGCTGAGTTGATCAGCAAAATCACTCACGGTTCAGATGATCATGAGGAGCTGATCAAGTGGTCAAGTGAAATTCAGAGCATTGATAGTCAACTAGAAGAAATGGAACTCCGGTGGCTTGAATTGAGTGAACTTGATGGTATAGAATAGGAATTCAGCCTTTATATCTCAGAAGAATTAAGATTTTTTTTTTGATTAGAATTTCTTGTTTTTCAAATTAACCAAAAGTTACAATCAAAAAAGCCTTGAGGATCAGATCCTCAAGGCTTTTTTGATTGATACAAAGAGTATGATTCGTATTATAGATCGATGCCCATGAAAGACATGAAAGCAATACCCATCAAGCCTGTAAGAAGCATAGTGATACCAAGACCTTTCAGACCGTTAGGTACATTAGAATATTTTAATTTTTCTCTGATGGCAGCAAGCGCAACTATAGCTAAAAAGAATCCAGTACCAGAACCAAATCCATAAACCGCCGATTCAGCTAAAGTATAATCTCTCTGAGCCATAAAAAGGGATCCACCAAGAATTGCACAGTTTACAGCAATCAATGGAAGGAAAATACCCAACGCACCGTAAAGCGCAGGAGCAAATTTTTCGACTACCATTTCAACTAACTGAACCATTGCTGCAATGATTGCTATGAACATGATGAATCTTAAGAAAGTAAGGTCTACACCTGCTAGTGATGCACTAGCCCAAGTAAGAGCACCTTCTTTCAATACGAATTCATTCAAAAGCCAATTGACAGGTACAGTCACGGTCAATACGAAAATAACTGCTGCACCAAGTCCCAGTGCTGTACTTACCTTTTTAGAAACGGCTAGAAAAGAACACATTCCTAAGAAATAAGCGAATACCATGTTGTCAATAAAGATTGACCTAATTGCTAAGCTAAATAATTCCATTTCTCTATTCTTTATTAATGTTCAACATAGCCAGTTTTTGTACGCTGTACCCAAATGATCAAACCCAGGATGATAAATGCTCCAACTGGAGAAACCATAAGTCCGTTGGTAGCTAAGCTAAATTCTCCACCGAATAAGCTACTAATTCCATCATAGATTTCAACCCCAAATACGGAACCTGAACCTAATAACTCTCTGAAGAAGGCAACTGCCAAAATAATCCAAGAGTAACCTAATGCGCTACCAAAACCATCTAGTACTGAGTCATAAGGCTTGTTACCTAAAGCAAAAGCCTCCAATCTACCCATTACGATACAATTGGTGATGATCAAGCCTACGAATACAGAAAGTTCTTTGTACATATCATAAGCGAAGGCCTTCAATATTTCATTTACTAAAGTCACCAAAGAGGCAACTACAGCTAACTGAACGATGATACGTACCCTTGATGGTATAGTGTTTCTCAACAATGAAATGGTCAGATTCGCCATTACCATTACGAAAATCACAGAGATTGCCATTACTAGAGTAGGCTGCATCTGTGTAGTAACGGCTAATGCCGAACAAATACCTAAAACTTGTATAGTAATTGGGTTGTCATCTATTAGAGGATCACTGATCAGTTTTTTTCTTCTTTTAGAGAACAAAGCTTCTGATGCTTTGGTCTCTTTCACTTCTGCAGTTTCTGTGCTCATTATATATTATTTATAATGTCTAAAATTTAAAATTATAGCTGCTATACCAGATTAAGACTTTTGTCTTTTTTCGAAGTAAGACTTGTATGCTTTTAAGTAATTTTCAAGCATGGCATTTACACCATTAGCAGTAATTGTAGCACCTGAAAGGCCATCTACTTTATGATCATCACCACTGTAATCCTTACCTTCACCTTTTTGCATCTCTACTGATTGAAACTCACCAGAATCATCAAAGATTTTCTTTCCTTGATATCTGTTTTGAACACTTCCTTCAGTGATTCTAGCACCTAGACCTGGAGTTTCTCCTTTATGTCCAAATGTAACCCCTTCAATGGTGTTTAGGTCCGTATCTAATGCTAAGAAACCCCAGATTTCATCCCAAAGACCCGCTCCATATAGCTGCACAATAATCGCTTCTGCATCATCCTCGTTGCCTTCTTGGTGAAAAATAAATACTGGATATTTTCTTTTTTCTGGTGCTAACTTATAGTTTTTAGCTACATCTACATTTTCAGCAACGATTTCATTGCCATCGTCGTCTTTTTCGATTTCATTTCCTTCGTAGTCTACCACTTTTGAAGAAATTCTATTATCGTAAAATTCAAGGATTTCCTCAGATTTCATTGCGTTAAGCTTTGAGGATTCAAGTACTGCTCCTAAAATTTGCTTTTTAGTATCTAATTCTACAGCTTTCTTTTGGATAGGGCCCAAAAGCTGTGAAGTACCTGATAACAATAATCCTAAGACTACGGTCAGGATTACTGAGAAAGTGATGATATATCCGTTAGACTGTTGCACGTTGTAACCTCCTTTTCTTGTTTGCTTTTACTACATAATAATCGATCAATGGAGCGAATACGTTCATAAACAATACAGCAAGCATGATTCCCTCTGGATATGCTGGGTTTGTTACACGTATGATTACTGTAAGTACACCAATCAAAAGTCCATAAATCCATTTTCCAATTTCTGTTTGAGAAGCTGACACTGGATCGGTAGCCATAAAGACAACACCGAATGCAAGTCCTCCCATTACTAAATGATACTCTGGACCCATTGCCATATATTCATTTACGGCAAATGCGTTCATCACTAGGCCCATCAGATAAGCTCCAGCGAATCCAGATACAATAATTTTCCAACTAGCCACACCTGTAGCCACTAGGATGATAGCTCCTACTAAGGCCATCAATGTAGATGTCTCTCCAATTGACCCTGGAATCCAGCCTATGAATAGATTGGCAAATTCAAATAAGCCTGCTCCCATTTCAGTATTGTGAGATGCCAAAGCTGATGAAACTGTCTCTCCCTCTACACCTGCATTGTATGCAACTGCAAGTGCAGTGGCCCCAGAAAATCCATCGACAGCTTCTTTGCCTCCCAAATACGTCCAAACTTGATCTCCAGAAATTTGTGCTGGATAAGCAAAGTACAAGAATGCTCTTGCTGTCATTGCTACATTCAGGATATTCATACCTGTACCTCCAAAAACCTCTTTGGCAATTACTACTGCAAAGACCGTCGCTAGTGCCACTTGCCACAAAGGTAAAGTCGCAGGTACTACCAATGGAATTAGCATACCCGTTACCAAGAATCCTTCATTGATTGGGTGTTTTCTTATTACTGCAAAAGCAGCTTCTACCATACCACCTGCTGCATAAGCAACAATTACGATCGGCAATACAAGCTGTAACCCCAATAAAGCTTTGGGACCAAAGTCCTCCCATAATCCGGCAGTCTGACCAGTTGCTAAAAAGTGCTGATGTCCTGTATTGTATATACCGAACAATAAACAAGGAATCATGGCCACTACTACTGTGATCATCATCCTTTTTAAGTCGACTGCATCTTTCACTTGAGCACCTTTTATCGCATTGGTATGATTAGGTGTAAACAAAAATGTCTCACCCGCCTCAAATGCGTAATAAAAGTTCTCCAATTTTCCTCCCTTTTGAAATAAGGGTTTCTGCTTATCCAACAGATCTCTTAGAAACTTCATATTGTTTAACTGTATTGAATTAAGTCTATTCCTTTTCTTACTATTTCTTGAACAGGATGCTTTGATACATCTACAAATTCACAAAGTGCTAAATCTTCTTCTATGACTTCGTAAATTCCTAGCTCTTCCATTTCATCAAAGTCTTCTGCCATGATGGCTTTTAAAAGATATACTGGAAGAATGTCCATTGGTGTAACACTTTCGAATACCCCCGTCTGAACAAAGGCTCTTTCTTCACCTCTGACATTAGAATCTAAAACAAATTCTTTGTTTGGCTTCAAGAAAGAAAGTAAACCAAGCGCTCTATGATAGCTCAATTTATCTGCTGTAGGCTTCATCCAGCCTAAAAATTCATGGTATTCTCCTTCAGGTATTAAAGTGATTTGGCTGTGGTAGTAGCCTAAATAGCCATCCTGATTGATTTTTTCTCCTGTAAGTACGTTGCCTGAGATGACTCTGGTAATTGGAGCTACATCTGACTTTTCGTCTTCTTTTAGATTTCCATTAACTAATGTGTCTACACAAGCACCTACAATAGTTTTGGTATAAACTGCTTTTTTTGCTCTTGATCCTGTGATTGCAATCACTCTTGATGCATCAAACTTGCCCTCTAAGAAAAGTTTTCCTATTTGAGTTACTCCAAATGGACTAATTGTCCAAGCGACCTCACCTTTATTGATAGGATTCAAATGATGGATTTGAACACCAACATTTCCTGCTGGATGAGGACCTGAAAACTTATTTACTTGTGCATTTTGTACATTCGCAAATACTGAAGGTACTTCTGCATCTCCGTTTAGATTTAGATGTACTATTCCCTCTGTAAGTTTTTTCAAAATGTCAATTCCTGCCTGAAAGTTCTTTTCTTCACCCTTGAGAGATACAGCGTAGTCAGGGGCAAGTGGATGCGTATCAAATCCGGATATAAAGATAGCTTTTGGACTATCATCCGGGTTTGCAACTATACCATATGGTCTTTGGACAAGTTGAGGCCAAACACCACCTGCCAGCATTTGCGAGATTGCAGCGTCACGGCTGATAGATTTTATACTGGATTCGGTGTGTTTTTCGAAAGTTTCATAGCTGATCTCTTTGTCAGCAAGGATTTTGATTTCCAACAACTTTCTTTTTTCACCTCTTTTGATCTCTACGATTTCACCAGATACTGGAGCGACATATTGGACTTTATCCAATGCTTTGTCGAATAGAATCGGAGTTCCTGCCTTTACTGTATCTCCCTCAGATACAATCACTTTTGGTCTTTGAAGACCAATGAAGTCTGTGGGTTTTATGGCAAAGGTACTGGCTGGTTGGAAGTCTACAAGCTGCTTTTCAGCTTTTCCAACAAGCTTAATGTCGAATCCCTTCTTAAGCTTAATTAGTTTTGACATATTATTTTGAACTGTATGGTCTTTTGAAAAACGCCTCAAATCTAATAAAATAGATCAGTTATTAGAAGATAATTCTGTTATTATTTGACAGCATCTTGCTAACTTGACATATCTAGTTTGATTTACCTTTCTTTTATTTAATTACTATTAATCGCTATTCCAGACTCTAAAGTGTTGATGTGATTCATGACTTGTTCCATTAGCCACATTGGTGTAGAGGTCGCTCCACATATTCCTATACTGTCTTCTGTATTGAACCAGCTAGGGTCTATTTCTGTTTCGTTTTCTACAAAATAACTGCGGTTATTTTCTGATTTACATACTTGATAAAGGGCTTTGCCATTGGAGCTTTTTTTGCCTGATACAAAGATGATTACATCATTAGCTTTTGAAAAATGTTTGAGCTGAGGCTCTCTATTTGACACTTGTCTGCAGATGGAATCGTTAGCATTGAAATCCACTTCGCTGAGTGTTCCCTTAGTGTTTTTTATTCGTTGTTCAATTTTTTCTTTTAGCTCATAAAATCCTTTGGTGCTTTTGGTCGTTTGGCTGAAAAGTGTCACAGGCTTATTGAAATCAATTTTTTCTAAGTCTCTATCTTCCATTACCACTATAGCTTTTTCAAGTGTTTGTCCCGTGAGTCCTATGACCTCAGCATGCCCTTTTTTGCCGTATATGACTATTTGACCCCTTTCTTTCTCCATTTTGTCAAAGGCAGTTTTGACTCTGTGCTGAAGTTTCAGCACCACTGGACAAGAAGCATCAATCAGTTCTATATTATTTTCTATAGCTATTTTATAGGTTTCAGGTGGCTCACCATGTGCCCTAATCAATACTTTACAATCTTGCAATTCTTTCAACTCATCCCTGTTGATGACGACGAGTCCTTTTTCGCTCAGCCTTTTTACTTCCATATCGTTATGGACGATGTCTCCCAAGCAATACAGTTTTTCTGCACCTTCCATTTCATCCTCTGCCATTTTTATGGCAAACTCTACTCCAAAGCAGTACCCTGAGTTTTTATCTATTGTGACATTCATATGATTACACCTTTTCTGCTAAAACTTCCTTAGCTAGCGAGACAATCTGATTGACTTGGGATTCAAAATCTAAATAGCTTGTGTCTATTTCGATGGCATCCTCTGCTTTTTTGAGAGGGCTCTCTTCTCTCGATGAATCGATTCGATCTCTTTCTCCAAGGTTGTGAATTATTTTTTCTAACCCTATTAAATCACCTTTTTCCAAAATCTCTTTTTGCCTTCTTTCTGCACGTATTCGAATATCAGCAGTCATGAATACTTTCAACTCTGCATCTGGAAATACAACTGTTCCTATGTCTCTACCATCCATCACGACGCCTTTCTTCTTCCCTAGTTTTTGTTGCTGCGCTACGAGATTTTTTCTTACTTCTTTGATTTTGCTTACTTCGCTGACATATTCTGAGACCCTCATCTTCCGAATTTCCTTTTCTACATTGAGTCCATTTAAATATGTTTCTTGCTTTTCATTGTCTGGATTGATTTGAAATGATATGTGCATAGTCTCTATCGCTTTCGATACCTCTTTGGGATTGGTCAAGACAGTGTGATTATTCAAAAAATGCAAAGTAGCTGCTCTATACATGGCACCTGAATCTATGTAGGTGTATTCCAGAGCTTTTGCCACCGCTTTAGCTGTAGAGCTTTTGCCACAACCCGAGTATCCATCGATCGCAATTACAATTCTATTCATTGACTAAGTATATCTCTTCTTTTTTTTCAAGTACAAATATAGTAGATTTAAATCTAATTCTGGTAGGTGGATAGATGTATTCCAAGTTACTGTACAGTATCTACTTCTTTCTGATATGTTTTGGTCAAAAATATAATAAAAATCATCCATTATGAATTGCTTTTGTATTGAAGGTCAAGTTATAGACATCGAAAATCGTGAGATTTTTTCAGCCGAATTGAAGGTAGGGAATGGGAAAATTGTAGCCATTAGAAAGATCAAGTTTAATGCTGAACTACCTTATTTATCCCCAGGGTTTATTGATGCTCATGTACACGTGGAGTCATCGATGTTGATTCCATCGGAGTTTGCTAGGCTTGCAGTAGTTCATGGTACAGTCGCTACAGTTTCAGATCCGCATGAAATTGCAAATGTGTGTGGTATGGATGGAGTGAATTTCATGATAGAAAACGGAAACCAAGTCCCTTTTAAGTTTTATTTTGGAGCGCCCTCTTGCGTGCCTGCTACTCCCTTTGAAACTGCTGGTGCAGAGATATCTGCTAAGGATATACATGATCTCCTAGAAAGAAAAGAAATAGTATACCTTGCTGAGATGATGAATTGGCCGGGAACAGTTCATAGGGATCCTGTAGTTATGGAGAAAATTAATATTGCTAAAAGATATGGTAAGCCTATAGATGGTCATGCTCCTGGCTTGAGGGGAGACTTGGCTGCACAATACGCTTCGGCTGGAATCACCTCTGACCATGAATGCTTCACCATAGATGAGGCTTTGGATAAATTGAAATTGGGGATGAAAATTGCTATTAGAGAGGGGAGTGCTGCAAAGAATTTTGAAGCCTTGGTAGACCTGATTGATGAATATCCGAATGAGGTGATGTTTTGCTCTGATGATAAACATCCAGATAATCTTACTGTATCTCATATCAATGAATTGGCAGCTAGGTCGATAGCAAAAGGTAAGGATTTATTTGATGTCTTAAGGGTAGCTTGTTTGAATCCTATAGATCATTACAAATTACATGTTGGAAAATTGAGAGTGGGGGATCCAGCGGATTTTATAATTTTGGATGATGTAGTGTCTTTTAAGGTCAGAGCTACATACATCAATGGGCAACTGGTAGCAGAAAATGGTGTTACGAAAATCAAAAGTGTAGAAAGTACCGTTATTAATAATTTTAACATTCAATCCAAGAAAACAGAAGATTTTCATTTTAAAGCTGAGAAGTCAAAAGTTCGTGTGATAGAAGCACTAGATGGTCAGCTAATCACTCCAGAGATTACTGGAGACATTGAGCTTTCTGATGGTTGTGGAGTGTCTAATGTATCCAAAGATATTCTAAAAATGACGGTGGTCAATCGCTACCATGAAGCATCTCCCGCCTTGGCGTTTATCAAAAATTTTGGACTGAAATCTGGTGCTATAGCATCTTCTGTAGGTCATGATTCACACAATATCATTGCTGTGGGAGTGGACGATGAGTCAATATGTGAGGCGGTCAATTCGATTATTGAAGTGAAAGGTGGGGTTTCGGCAGTCAATGGAGCAGAAAAAATTGTGCTTCCTCTTCCCGTAGGTGGCATCATGTCTTCTAATGATGGTTATCAAGTAGCAGCGGCTTACACTAAAATAGACGCTATGGCCAAAGCTATGGGTTCAACACTACAGTCACCTTTTATGACTTTAAGTTTTATGGCACTTTTAGTGATTCCAGATTTGAAGCTCAGTGACAAAGGGCTTTTTAATGGACAGAAATTCGAATTCGTTGATGTGATTGTTTGATATTTGGTAGGTAAAGCGAGCTGCCAATATTCGAAGTTAGACTGTGTTTTTAAGAATAGGGGATTAGTTGATGCTTGGCCAATACTAGCAATTTCTCACTTTTTGGATCGGTTCTGAGGAGTTATTGAAATCATGTGAGCTCTCTATTCCGAAGTAAAAGCAGAGAATTGTTTTGATGTTTTGATGAATACGATATTTAAAGTAATAATGAGATTCGTCTGAATTATTTTATTTTTTATTCAATAAAGATGAAACGTTTTGCATTTAATATGAAACTTCTCTTCTGACTAGAAGTTATTATCTTAGTGAAAATTAAACCCAAGTATAACAATTATGATGAATTTTGAGATGAATGAGAATCAGGTGATGATTGCTCAAATGATTAGAGATTTTGGTGCTAAAGAAATCACTCCATTTAGAAAAGAATGGGATGATCAGCAGTATTTTCCAATTGAAGTTTTTAAAAAGTTAGGAGAACTTGGTTTGATGGGCGTATTGGTGCCTACTGAATTTGGGGGGGCTGGTTTTGGCTACTTTGAATATGTGACAGCGATAGCCGAGCTGGCAAAGTTAGATCCATCCATTGGCCTATCTATGGCTGCGCACAATTCATTATGCACTGGACATATCATGATGTTTGGAAATGACGCGCAGAAAAAGAAGTACTTGCCTAAGCTTGCCACATGTGAACTACTAGGTGCTTGGGGGTTGACAGAGCCAAATACTGGTTCTGATGCGGGAAATATGAGAACAGTAGCTACTGAAGATGGTGATCACTATATCATCAACGGAGCCAAAAACTTTATCACACATGGTGTATCAGGGGATGTGGCAGTGGTGATAGCTAGAACAGGAGAAGTCGGAGATTCTCATGGAATGACGGCTTTTATCGTGGAAAAGGGTACTCCAGGCTTCAAAGGTGGCAGAAAGGAAGATAAGCTAGGAATGCGTGCTTCGGAGACTGCTGAGTTGATTTTTGAGGACTGCAAGGTTCACAAGGATCAGATTCTTGGAAAGGTGGGAGAGGGCTTCATTCAGTCTATGAAGATTCTGGACGGTGGTAGAATTTCTATTGCGGCACTTTCACTTGGGATAGCTGAAGGAGCGCTAGAGGCCTCAATTCAATATTCCAAAGAGAGACAGCAATTCAATCAGTCAATCAGTAAGTTCCAGGGGATTTCATTCAAATTGGCAGATATGGCTACCCAAATTGAGGCAGCGAAGCTTTTGACATTCAAAGCGGCAGACTTGAAGAATAGGGGTGAGAAAGTGACTCTGGCTGGTGCCAAAGCTAAACTTTATGCTTCTGAAGTCTGCGTGTCTGTTTCAAATGAAGCAGTGCAGATTTTTGGTGGATATGGCTTTACAAAGGATTATCCAGTTGAAAAGTATTATAGAGATTCAAAACTTTGCACTATTGGTGAAGGTACATCTGAGATTCAAAAATTGGTGATTTCAAGGGAGATATTGAGGTAGTCAACTACGCCACGGCACAAGTGTCGACGGTCAATAGACAACGGAGTTCAAATGCCCTTCTAACTTATGTTGGTTATCCGTCGCTTTCATTTAGTTGATTTGATAGATAATCACGTAGTTGTATCAAGAGTCTAACTCTTCCAAAGTTTAAAACTTTGGAAGAGTTTTTTTATTCTATTGCTTTACAGTTTCTGATTTGAACACCTTCTCTTTCCTGGTGGAGATCGCCTGCATAGACCAGTTTCAATTCAGTTTCTGGAGCCAATTTTTTGAAATTTTTCAGCCCTTTCAGAAAATCAGAGTGATAAGTCTCGGAAGATTTGATTTCATAAGCGATCAGTTTGCTGTTTTTTCTTGTTAATCTGTTTTTATCATTTTATGCAATTTTGGAATTGAATTCCTGATTTGCATAAAATATTTGATAATAAAAATACTTAAATAGTCTAAATAAGCTAAGTTTAGATTCTAATTCATTTCGATGGTTGCACAGGTTTTGTTCTCTAGAATGTTCAATTCTGGTTATACTCATTCTCAAAATATTGATTTACATATGTGATATCTTGTTTTTGAAACAATTTTCAAAAAAAAATATTAACAATCCCTTGCTCATAATAATAATAATATAGAGAAAGCTTTTAGGTTGAAGCTGCTCTGTAAGGGGTATTTTAAATTTGTTAAATCGGAATACGATGAAAAAGAAAGTAAGATTGTTAGTCGCTGGAGCCATGCTGGTATTGTTTTCAGGAGGTATTTATCTGGAGTTGTCTGCTCAGAGGTAGGGGGAGGTAGGTTGGAGAAAAGATTATGGGAAGCATTGTTGTTTAGGAAGTGGAGATTGTTTAGTTACAGAGGCAGGTAATTGTTAAAGTTTATCTATTTATTAATTTGCATCCCTCATGCTCAATGGGCAAGAGGGATGTTTTTTTAAAATCAAGAAATATGGGAAAAATATATATAGCTCTTTCCTTATTTAGCATTCTTAGCTTATTAAGTTGTGAGAAGAAGACTTCATTGAATCAATCGCTTGATCCTTCACCAAGAAAATTTGATAATTTAGTCACATTGGCGCCTAATGATACGGTGTCTATACCGATTGGACAAAGAACCAATGTGTTTTCTAGTTATATATCAAAAACAAGGATAAAGGGCAAAGATTTTTTAGGCCTTGTGAATGAAGCAACAAACCACCTGGAGTTCTATGCATTGTCAGATGATGCGGAAAGTTTCAGTATTAAGTTTCAGCAAGAAGGACCTAACGGTGTAAGGACAATCAAGGCATTCGAAGTTTTGTCTGATAGTACGCTATTGATTGGGACTTCTTGGCGTCGTGAACTTTACATTACAGATTTTAGTGGTAATGTTTTCCAAAGAATAAATTCTATAGAAGTTGACAGAGAAGATAATAAACCTTTTGTACAGCTATATTACACTAATCAACCGTTAATCTATAGTCGAACTAAAAATGCAACTTTTACTTTTGCAGCGGGAGATCAGGATTATAATTCACCAGGTCTATGGTCTGGAACTTATTTTTTGAAATTTACACTTGATGATCGGTTACAGATGGAGCATGTTTTGAATTTACCTTCTCATTTGTCACCGCTAGTATATAGCGCTTTTTTTTCACATAGCTCACACTTGCTTAAGGGGGATGATCAGTTAATCGTTAGTTTACCATTCTTAAATGATCTGCTGATCTATAATATAGACTCAGAAGAGCTTACTTATGCAGCCGCTGGGCATAGTGGACATGGTGATATATTGCCCTTGGATAATCCAAGCCCGAATCACGATGAGCAAGAATATGTAGAGAGCGATTCATACAGAGAAATCGTTTATGATCAAGAGACCGGTTACTTATATAGGTTTGCCTATGAAGGTTTGGATTACAAAGATTTGGATGGCAGAAGAAGGACATGGGATAACAAAAAGCCATCCATAATCATTCTGGATAGTAACATGAAAAAGGTAGGAGAATATGAACTGCCCCAGAACAGGTTCTACACAAGGATGTACTTCACTCACCAAGGAAAACTATATGTATCCATCAATCATCCTGATAATAATCCCTCTGAGGATGAATTGATTTTTGTTGGTCTAAAGCCGATGAAGAGATGATAAAGAATTTATTAACAATAGGACTACTTATAGTTAGTTGTCTGGCATGTAGCCACAATGCTTTAGAAGAGGAATATACCAATTTGGAAGCGTTGTTGGAATTTAATATTTGAGTGAGAAGAAGGTGGTCATAATCATCCCATTAGAGAACTCATGTTCTTCCTGCTCTCAAATGACGCTCAATGAACTGGTTGGCATGGAAGAAAAATTTAGAAAAGATGTATTGTTGGTTTTTACAGCTCGATCTGAAAAGTTGATCCAAGAGACTTTGAGTGATTTAAACTTAAATTCATTTCAAATTGAAAAGGATTTAAAATATGAATCTTGGAAAATGGGTCTGGTGGATAATAATCCTAGATTTTACTTGATAAAATCAAATAGCCTCATGAGATCGGAAGGGATTACCTTTCAAAATATCGCTGATCAGATGCCTAAAATCATAAATTTTTTAAATGAGTATTAATTCTGACCAATAGAAAACAATTGGGCAAGCTTTCTCAATTGTTTTAATATTCCTTGTAAACTTTCCTTTCTACTGATGAGCTACCGTCTTCAGCGAGGGTGATTTCGAAGATGTAATCGTATTCTTCTTCTTTCAGTTCATCATATTTTTGACCTGTTCCTACGAAGTGATTGATCAAATGGTGGATGGTGTTGCTGTGACCTACCACGATAATATTACCTTTTCTCTTACGAAGTTCTTGCGCCAGGTCCTCATGATATTCTGGATCATAGATTTCTTTGGCTATTCCAGATCTATTGGCAATAGGCTGTATGGTAGCTAAGGTTCTTACCGTATTTGTACTGAATGCATGCTTTATTTCTTTTTCGGCTAGGATTTGATCCAATTTTTTAGCGCGAGCAGTTCCTGCTACACTGAGCATTGGGTCTTTGCCATCGAGCATTTTCTCTGCATGTCTGACCACATAGATGGTCTTCGGCTCTTGTTTTGTACCACAAGCACCGAGAGCAAATAGAATGAGAAATAGATAGAATAGGTTTTTCATAGTGGTGTGGGTGGTGCTGATTTCTATCCGCTATAAGTATTGTCGATATGTTGATCTTTAGCTTTGATAGGCTCCAATTCCAGATACTGTTCCCAAAATGGCTCTTCAGGTAAGGCAGCTCGGAGGTATAATTTTTCTTTTTTGATTGGATGTACAAAGACCAAATGAAATGCATGAAGATTAATGCTTTTATCTGGGTTGCCTTTCACAAAGCCATACTTGACATCTCCTCTGATCACACACCCCATACTTGCGAGTTGTACTCTGATCTGATGTGGTCTGCCAGAAACGGGACGCACTTCGACGAGCCAGTGGTCATTGAGTTTTCCAAGTCGCTTGTAACTCAGCTCAGCTTTTTGTGATCCTGGCACTTCTTTGTCAAAGGCGGATACATAGTTGCGATTTTCGTCTTTGACAAGATAGTGAGTCAATTTACCCATCTCCTCTGCTGGTTTTTTCTTAACTACCGCCCAATAGACTTTGTGAATATCCCTTTTTCGAAAGAGTTCCATCATGCGTTCGAGTCCTTTGGATGTCCTTGCGAATACAACCAGACCACTGACTGGTCTATCAAGTCGGTGAACGGGATGAAGAAAAACAGCTCCAGGTTTATCATACTTTTCTGCAATGTATTCCTTACAGTAATCAGTTAAGGTTTTATCTTTTGTTTTGTCTCCTTGGACAAGTATACCTGCAGCCTTGTTGACTACCAAAAGGTGGTTGTCTTCATAGACGACTGTAAATGGCTTTTTTTTCATAATCCTAATATATACCTTGCCGAAGTCCGACAGATTTTTCAATTTAAATGATCAGCTATCGATTGCCAATCAATAACATAAATTCTTGTGTATAAAGTTTAATTTATAGATGTTTTTATAAATAAACTCACCCAAAATTAAAACTCTGAAGTAAAGTGGAATTCAATTTCTGGATAATTGTCCTGAACCATTTGAAGCCATGATCTTGATTCTGCCATGAAAACAAGTTTTCCATCCTTATCATGTGCGATGTGTCGATTCTTAGACTTGACGAATTCGTCCAGCTTTTTCTTATCGCTGCTATTGATCCAGCATGCTTTATACAATTGCATAGGCGCAAATTCCACAGAGGCATTATATTCTTGTTTTAGTCTAAACTGTATTACTTCAAACTGTAACTGCCCTACTGTCCCAATTACTTTCCTAGACCCCATGTCGAAGGTGAACAATTGCGCCACCCCTTCTTCCATCAATTGCTTCAGTCCCTTTTCAAGTTGCTTAGTTTTCATGGCATCTTTGTTGATGACTTCTTTGAAGATTTCGGGAGAAAAGCTTGGAATACCTTTGAAGGTCATATCCTCACCATCTGTCAGGGTGTCGCCAATTTTCAAGTTCCCAGTATCATAAAGCCCCACGATGTCTCCAGGGTAAGCTACATCGACCATTTCTCTGTCTTGAGCCATGAACTGTGTAACGTTGGAAAACCTCAGCGGCTTTGTTCCACGCACATGTTTGTATGGTTTGTTTCTTTCGAATTGGCCAGAGCAAATCCTCAAAAATGCTATTCTATTCCTGTGATTTGGATCCATGTTAGCATGGATTTTAAATACGAAGCCAGAAAAGTTTGATTCTGTTGGGATTACTTCTCTTTCCTCTGTATTTCTGCTTTTGGGGGTTGGAGCTATACGTATAAATGTGTCAAGCATTTCATTTACCCCGAAATTATTGACAGCAGAACCGAAGAACACCGGCGCTACCTTTCCTTCTAAGTAATCAGTAGTATCAAAGTCTGGATATACACCCTCTATTAGCTCCACATCTTCTCTCAATTGATTAGCATTATTAGTTCCGATGAGATCGTCCAATTGGCTATCGTCAAGGTTTTCGATGATGACCCTGTCATCATTTAGCTTCCTCTGACTAGGTGTGAAGAGATTAAGTTTTTTCTCATAAAGATTATATACACCTTTGAATCCTTTCCCCATACCAATCGGCCAGGAGAGAGGACGTACCTTGATGTTAAGTTTGTTTTCTACCTCATCCAAAAGCTCGTAAGGATCTCTTCCTTCACGGTCAAGTTTATTGATAAAACAGATCACAGGTGTGTTTCGCATTCTACAGACTTCCATCAATTTTTCTGTCTGTATCTCCACACCTTTTACACAGTCTATGACCATGATAACAGAATCTACCGCAGTAAGTGTTCTATAGGTGTCCTCTGCGAAGTCTTGGTGACCAGGAGTATCGAGAAGATTGATTTTAATATCTTTATATTCGAAGCCCATCACTGAAGTAGCCACAGAGATACCTCTCTGTTTTTCGATCTCCATCCAGTCAGACTTGGTGGCAGTATCTATTTTGTTTGACTTGACAGCACCTGCTGTTTGTATAGCACCTCCAAAGAGTAAAAGCTTTTCTGTAAGTGTCGTTTTTCCTGCATCTGGGTGAGCTATAATGGCGAAGGTTCTTCTTTTTGATATTTCTTTTGACAGGTTCATGCTTATGATTTCTGGAATTGCAAGGCGCAAAGTTACATTTTTCTTATGGAAAAATAGTATCTCAATTAATGATTGGAAGATTGATGTGAAATTGTGGTATAACAAAAAAGTCTGAACAGTGGACTGTACAGACTTTTTTTGTGTGTGTGAGTGTTGACTTATATAGTCATGATCTCTACCTCTTTTTTTGCAAGAAGTTCATCCACCTTTGTTGAATATTGGTCGGTTAGCTTTTGAACAACATCTTCAGCCCTTTTGATGTCATCTTCGGAAGCTCCATCTTTTTGAAGTTTTTTCAAGTTATCATTTGTATCCTTTCGGATGGTTCTGATACTTACTTTTCCTGATTCAGTTTCAGCTTTAGCCATTTTCACTAGCCCTTTTCTCCTCTCTTCGGTCAAAGGAGGGATTGTAAGAATGATTATTTCACCATTATTTTGAGGAGCTAGCCCAAGATCTGAGTTGATAATAGATCTTTCGATTTCACTGATTAGGTTTCTTTCCCATGGCTTTATAGCTAGAGTTCTTGCGTCGGGTGTAGTGACAGAAGCTACCTGTTGAAGTGGAGTAGGTGCTCCATAGTAAGACACCATGATGCCATCAAGTAGGTTAGGCATAGCCTTTCCAGCCCTGATTTTAACTAGTTCTTGGGCAGTATGATCTACCGCTTTTTGCATCATTTCTTTTGCTTCATCCAGGTGCATTTGTATCTCTTCCATAGTAAATGTATTCTGGCTTATATTTATTGAATAGTAGTTATTAATGTTCCGATGTCTTCACCTTGAGCAAGCTTGATAAGGTTTTCTGACTTGTTCATGTCAAATACAACAATAGGTAAATTGTTTTCTTGGCATAATGTAAACGCAGTCATATCCATGATGTTCAAGTTTTTCTCATAAGCCTCTTGGAATGATAAGGTGTTGTATTTTGTTGCAGATGGATCTTTCTCTGGATCAGCTGTATACACACCATCTACTCTAGTACCTTTAAGTACCACTTCTGCTTCGATTTCTATGGCTCTAAGACTTGCAGTAGAATCAGTGGTGAAATACGGATTGCCTATACCTGCTCCAAAAATCACGATTCTGCCCTTTTCTAAATGTCTGATTGCTCTCCTTCTAATGAACGGTTCACATACACTTTCTACTTTTATACCAGACATAAGTCTTGTGAACATGCCGTTTTGTTCAAGTGCACTTTGAAGTGCCATAGCATTGATCAAAGTAGCCAACATGCCCATGTAGTCTCCCTGAACCCTGTCTATGCCTGTTTTTTCTGCTTGTACTCCTCTAAAAATATTTCCTCCCCCGATTACGATTGCTATCTCAACACCTTTTTCTTTTACTTTCTTAATTTCTTCTGCGTATTGCTGAAGCCTATTTGGGTCTATTCCGTAACTGTTTTTCCCCATTAGAGACTCTCCGCTTAGTTTGAGTAAGATTCTTTTGTACTTCATTGTTGGTGTTGATTTGGAAAATTATGCTAGATATTAGCGTTCGTGTGATTGATAAATTTTACAAATATAAAGTTTCAAGCCAGAAATCTAAAATGATTCTTTAAAATTGGATGAGCACTTGATTTTTTTCTACACTATCTCCTTTTTTGATTTTTATGGATTTCACTATTCCATCTCCAGGAGATTTGATTATATTTTCCATTTTCATAGCTTCAAGTATCAGTACTGGATCCCCTTTTTTTACTTCATCCCCGTCTTTTACTTTAATATCAAAAATTAACCCAGGCATAGGGGCTTTGATGTCTTTTGCTTGATTACCCAAAGCTGTATTCATACCAAGCTTTTCTAACAAAACGTCAAACTTATCTTGGATTTTTACTTCTGCTAATTTGTTATTCAACTTCAGTTTAAGTGTTTTGCCTTGAGGGTTAATTTCGACCAATTCTAAATTGTGTGATTGATTTTTGTGAATGATGTGGTATTTCTTTTCACTTACTTTTTGGAAGTCCCAAGTCAGTAAATTTTCGTTTACAATCAAGTCACTGCCTGATTTTTCCACATTTAGTCCAGACTTATCGATGTTTACTGAATACATTTCTATTATTTTGCGCCAAGATACAATTTAATTATAAAAAGTCTGAATATGAAGATCCAGAGATTTAAGCTTCTTTTGTTAGTGTTGCCATTTTTGGCTCTAGCGTGTAAAAGTAATAAAAACATTGCAAATCGAGAACAGCTAGAAACTGATGAAGAAATAGCTTCTACAGGCAAGCAATTTGAAAGTGAGTCTTTAGTAAATATCAAGGAGGCACAAATTGAAGGTTATAAAGGATCCAAAACTAGAGCGTTTGATTTACTACATACATCTTTGAGCCTTAGTTTTGATTTTGATCATCAGCATGTGCTTGGTGAGGCAAATTTGACTATGAAGCCATACTTTTTTGATCAGAATCAAATAATCCTTGATGCTAAAGACTTTGATATCTATGCCCTCAGACTTGGTCAGGAGCAGAGGGATGAGTTGAATTATATGTATGATGGTAAGAAGTTGACTGTATTTCTTCCAAAAACTTATTCTCGAAATGATACACTCCAGCTTTACATTAAATACACTGCTATGCCTAATGAAAACCCTGAAAAGGGGAGTAAGGCCATTACTGACACCAAGGGACTTTACTTTATCAATCCTGAAGGAAATGATGATAAACCTATCCAGATTTGGACCCAAGGAGAAACGGAACATAATTCAAAATGGTTTCCTACATTCGATACACCGAACGAAAGGACTACACAAGATATTAAAATCACCATTCCTTCCAAATATAGAACTATCAGCAATGGGAAGCTTATTTCTACCATAGATCAGCCAAATAATATGCGCACAGATCATTGGGAGATGGATCTGCCACATGCGCCATACCTAGCGGCTGTGGTGATTGGTGAATTTGTAGAAATCAAAGATTCATGGGAAGACATACAGGTGAATTACTATGTAGAGGAAAAGTTTGCAGAGGGAGCAAAGACCGTTTTCAAGAATACCCCTGAAATGATTGGCTTTTTTTCAGAGTTGCTTGGAGTAAGATACCCTTGGCAAAAATATGATCAAGTAGTTGTAAGAGATTTCGTGTCAGGAGCTATGGAGAATACGACAATTTCGGTTTTTATGGAAGCATTGAACCTCAATGAGCGTGAAGCCCTGGATAGTGAATGGGACGGGATCATAGCGCATGAATTGTTTCATCAATGGTTTGGCAACTATGTTACTACTGAGTCATGGGCCAACTTGACTTTAAATGAAGCATTTGCGAATTACTCTGAATACCTCTGGTATGATTACAAAGAAGGAAGAGATGTGGCTGATTTGCATCATATTTCAGAGATGGAGCAGTACTTTGATGAGTCTAGGGAAAAGCAAGTGGATTTGATTAGGTTTTATCATGAAGACTCAGAAGATATGTTTGACAGTCATTCTTATGCGAAAGGTGGTAGAATCTTACATATGCTGAGAAGACATCTTGGCGATGATGCGTTTTTCACTTCACTTAGTTATTATTTAACAAAACACGCTTGGTCAAGCGTGGAAATCCATGATTTGAGGTTAGCCTTTGAGCACATTACTGGTCAAGACTTGAATTGGTTTTTCAACCAATGGTTTTTAGACTCAGGACATCCAGTGCTGTCTTACCAGGTAGATTATACTCAAAAAGAGAATTTACTTTTAACAATCACTCAAAATCAAGACCTGACCACCACACCTTTATATAAAATTCCGTTCAAGGTAAGCTGGTATCTAGATGGAGAGCGTTTCGAAAAAGAATTTATTTTAGACAAAGCATATCAGCAATTTGCGATTCAAAATAAAGCTCATGTGAATCAGTTGTATTTCGATGAGCAATCGGAACTACTAGCTGTCAAGAAATCAATTAGAGGTCTAGATCACTTTGTAAAGCAATACAATCAATCAAGGTATGGAGTAGCCAGGTATGAGGCACTAGATAGTTTGATTTCTAATTACTCTGATGAGCCAATTACCATGTCCACCGTAGGACTTGCATTAAAGGATCCATTTGGAGCAATTCAAGAAATGGCAATGTTTGCAATAGCTAGAAATCCAGAATGGATTATGCAAATCAAAGGTTTGGAGGAAGTTTTGTATGATCTTGCTGAAAATGGTTCAGGCCATGCTGTTCAAACTGGAGCCATTGAGTTGCTGGCGATCTTAGATCCAGATAAATATTCACCTTCACTTTTGAGGTGGATGAATCATCCATCATATTTGGTGGCTTCGGCAGCACTATCAGCTTACCTTAGCCATGAAGAAAATTCCAATAGAATGGCAATAGCTAAACGCTACATGGATGAAGACAATGTTAGAATAATTGTAGCAATTGCAGATTTTCTGATATCAGAAGAGTCTTATGATAATTCAGAGTGGTTTCATGGCAAGTTAGAAAAGCTGTCAGGTCAGTCGTTATATTACTTTCTAGGCTATTATGGAGACTATTTTTCAAAGCTACAGCAGGAATCAGAAAGTAAGCGAGCTGTAGATAATCTTTACAAAATAGGATTGAATCAGCAGGCCAATTACATAAGAGCAGTAGCTTTCCAATCCATGTTTGGATTTGTGGACGATGAAGGAGTATTGGACAAAATCAAAGAATTATATCAAAAAGAAGAAGACGAAAAGCTAAAAATGTACATGAATTACTATCTCGAACCTTACCTGAACGAAAATTAAATCCTTGATTTCTTTATGTTTATTTAATTCTGTCAAAAAAAGCAGATATTTTTTTTGACAGAATTTTGAATGTTTCAGAAAAGGGTATAATTTTGCCATCCGTTAAGAGAACGAAAAAGTCGAAAAGACTTAGATCTTATTGGAATATATCAGTTGGGGGAATACCAAAGCGGCCAACTGGGACGGACTGTAAATCCGTTGACTTATGTCTTCACAGGTTCGAATCCTGTTTCCCCCACATTGCGTTTTTGTCAAAAAAAAATATTACTTTTGCAATCACGTATTTGAGAATAGTATTAAAAGCGGGAGTAGCTCAGTTGGTAGAGCGGCAGCCTTCCAAGCTGCAGGTCGCGGGTTCGAGCCTCGTCTCCCGCTCTATGCTTTTATAGGCAAACGTAATTAATGTCAACAGCCGACGTAGCTCAGGGGTAGAGTACTTCCTTGGTAAGGAAGGGGTCACGGGTTCAAATCCCGTCGTTGGCTCAGAAACATTGAAGAATTTAATTAAAATTATATCTTTAACTAAAACAGAGGATTTTCACGCATGGCAAAAGCAACCTTTGACCGTTCCAAACCGCACGTTAACATCGGTACGATTGGTCACGTAGACCATGGAAAGACAACTTTGACTGCTGCCATTACTACAGTATTGGCCAAAAAAGGTCTTTCTGAATTAAGAGATTTCTCTTCTATCGACAACGCTCCAGAAGAAAAAGAAAGAGGTATCACTATCAACACATCTCACGTTGAGTATCAAACAGAAGCTAGACACTATGCTCACGTTGACTGTCCAGGTCACGCTGACTATGTGAAAAACATGGTTACTGGTGCTGCTCAAATGGATGGAGCTATTCTTGTAGTAGCTGCAACAGATGGTCCAATGCCTCAAACTAGAGAGCACATCCTTCTTGCTCGTCAGGTAGGTGTTCCGGCTCTTGTAGTATTCTTGAACAAAGTGGACATGGTAGATGACCCTGAACTTCTTGAGCTAGTAGAAATGGAAGTAAGAGAATTGCTTTCTTTCTATGAATTCGATGGCGACAATATTCCTGTAATTTCAGGATCTGCACTTGGTGGACTTAACGGTGAAGCTAAGTGGGAAGATAAAATCATGGAATTGATGGATGCTGTGGATAACCATATCCCACTTCCTGAGCGTCTTATTGACAAAGATTTCTTGATGCCTGTAGAAGATGTATTCTCGATCACTGGTCGTGGTACTGTAGCTACTGGTAGAATTGAAAGAGGTGTAATCAACTCTGGTGATCCAGTTGATATCATTGGTATGGGTGCTCAAGGCCTCAAGTCTACTGTGACTGGTGTTGAGATGTTCCGTAAGATCCTTGACAGAGGTGAAGCTGGTGATAACGTAGGTCTATTGCTAAGAGGTATTGAAAAATCTCAAATCAAGAGAGGTATGATCATCTGTAAGCCAGGTTCAGTGAAGCCACACGCTCACTTCAAAGCTGAGGTTTACGTTCTTTCTAAAGAAGAAGGTGGTCGTCATACTCCATTCTTTAACAAATACCGTCCTCAGTTCTACTTAAGAACTACAGACGTGACAGGTGAGATCAAACTTCCTGAAAATGTTGAGATGGTTATGCCAGGTGATAACGTTACGATTGAAGTTAATTTATTGAATGCTGTTGCTCTTGAAAAAGGTCTAAGATTCGCTATCCGTGAGGGTGGTAGGACTGTAGGAGCTGGTCAGGTAACTGAAATTCTAGACTAATTACATCGTAATTAAAATATTTTCAAATGCGATCTTGAAATTTTTCGGGGTCGCATTTGTTTCTTAATGCGCAATTTGCTACTTTTGCGTTCCCTTTTAAAGGCAAATAATATACGGGCATAGTTCAATGGCAGAATAGCGGTCTCCAAAACCGTTGATGGGAGTTCGAATCTCTCTGCCCGTGCAACATTAAAGTAAAACCATGAATATCAAAAGCTTTGTCATTGAATCCATTGATGAAATGAAAAATAAGGTCACTTGGCCTGCTTATTCATTTTTGCAAAACAGTGCAGTTTTGGTCATTGTAGCCTCATTAATCTTCGCTTTATTAATAGGAGCTATAGATTTAGGTTTCGAAAATTTGATGACCTGGTTTTACGATTTATTTTAATTGAATAGAAATTACTGATGGCTGAACATAAGTGGTATGTGCTTAGAGTGGTAGCAGGACAGGAGAAGAAAACCAAATCATATTTGGATAATGAGATTCTCCGTCAAAAGCTTGAGGAATTTATTCCTGAGGTTTTGATACCTTCTGAGAAAGTTTACGAGATGCGTAATGGCAAGAAAAGAGTAAGGGAAAGAAATTTCTTCCCTGGCTACGTTTTGGTGCATGCAGATCTGACCCACGGTGAAGCTAATCACGTAATCACAAGCATTCCGGGTGTTATCGGTTTCTTAGGATCAAACCAAGGGGGGGCTTCCAAAACCCCTGAGCCATTACGACAATCAGAAGTTAACAGGATCTTAGGTCGTGTTGAGGAGATTGATGAGTTTGCAGAGAAGCTTGATACTCCATTTATAGTGGGAGAGACCATAAAGGTAATGGATGGTCCTTTCAGTGGATTCTCGGGAACAATAGAGGAAGTATTTGAAGATAAGAAGAAATTGAATGTTATGGTCAAAATCTTCGGACGAAATACTCCTGTTGAATTAAACTTTATACAAGTAGAAAAACAAGACTAGGAAATGGCTAAGGAAATCACTGGTTATGTGAAATTACAGGTGAAAGGTGGCCAGGCAAATCCATCGCCTCCAGTAGGTCCAGCCCTTGGATCAAAGGGTCTGAACATTATGGAGTTCTGTAAGCAATTCAATGCTAGAACCCAAGATAAAATGGGTGCAGTATTGCCTGTTTTGATTACTGTTTATTCTGATAAGTCTTTTGACTTTGTTGTAAAAACTCCTCCTGCGGCTAATATGCTTATCGAGGCAGCAAAAATCAAAGGCGGTTCTTCAGAGCCAAACAGGAAAAAAGTAGGTTCTGTTACTTGGGATCAAGTAAAAGAAATCGCTGAGGTTAAAATGCCTGACTTAAATGCTTTTAAAGTTGAATCTGCTATGAAAATGATTGCAGGTACAGCAAGAAGTATGGGTATCACAGTATCTGGAAAAGCCCCTTGGGAGGAATAAAATAAAAACTATGGCTAAGTTAACAAAAAAGCAAAAAGAAGCTCTTTCTAAGTACGACCCAAGCCAACAGTACTCTCTGGAGGAGGCTTCTTCAATTGTGAAGCAAATCACCAACACCAAATTTGATGCTTCTGTAGATATCGACGTTCGTTTGGGCGTAGATCCTAGAAAAGCAGATCAAATGGTAAGAGGAGTAGTCGCACTTCCTCACGGCACAGGTAAAGATGTTAAGGTATTAGTACTATGTACTCCTGACAAAGAAGCTGAAGCCAAAGAAGCAGGTGCTGATTATGTTGGATTAGACGACTATATAGCTAAAATTGAAGGTGGATGGACTGATGTCGATGTGATCATCACCATGCCTAACGTTATGGCTAAAGTAGGTAGATTAGGTAGGGTTTTGGGACCAAGAGGCTTGATGCCTAACCCAAAATCTGGTACAGTTACCCTAGAAGTAGGAAAAGCTGTAAAAGAAGTGAAAGCAGGTAAAATTGATTTCAAAGTAGATAAGTTTGGAATCATTCATGCGGGTATAGGTAAAGCATCTTTTACCCCAGAACAAATTCAGGAGAATGCAAAAGAGCTTATTGCTACTATCTCTAAATTGAAGCCAGCTTCTTCTAAAGGAACTTATTTCAGAAGTATACATTTGTCTAGCACAATGTCTCCTGGAATTATTGTAGATAAAGGTAGTATTCAAGGAATTTAATCATGACTAGAGACGAGAAAAAAGTAATAATCGAAGGTCTTACCGAGAAATTCAAAGAAACCCCGTATTTCTACATTACTGATGCAGGTGGCTTCGATGTAGCTCAAGTAAATGCTTTCAGAAGAGTATGTTTCGAAAAAGGTGTTGAATATAAAGTATATAAGAATACTCTTATTGCTAAAGCTCTCGAGAATCTTGAGGGTGATTATACAAAGTTTTCGGAAGAAGCTCTAAAAGGATTCTCAGGTATTGTTTTCTCCAAAGAAGTTGGAAACCTTCCTGCGAAATTAATCCTTGATTTCAGAAAAAAATTAGGTAAGAAGGAAACTAGACCAGTTTTCAAAGGTGCTTATATAGATTCAGATGTCTTCATCGGTGAGAAAAATCTCGAGATGTTGTCCACATTGAAGTCTAAAAATGAACTTTTGGGAGATGTTATCGGTCTTCTTCAATCTCCAGCAAAAAATCTTATTTCTGCCCTTCAGTATGGTCAGAATACTATCGCTGGTGTGGTTAAAACCCTTTCTGAAAAAGAATAATCTTAATTTATCAAATCAATTAGTAAACACAACAATTTAAATATTAATACAATGGCAGATCTTAAACAACTTGCTGATCAGTTGGTAAACTTGACTGTAAAAGAAGTAAAAGAATTGGCTGATATTTTGAAAGAGGATTATGGTATCGAGCCTGCTGCTGCTGGTGCTGTAATGGTAGCTGGTGGTGCTGCTGGAGACGGTGGAGCTGCTGAAGAAGAAAAAACTTCTTTCGATGTAATCCTTAAGGCCGCTGGTGGTCAAAAATTAGCTGTAGTTAAGCTTGTAAAAGAATTGACTGGTCTTGGCTTGAAAGAAGCTAAGGAACTAGTTGATAGTGCTCCTAAAGCTGTAAAAGAAGGAATCGCTAAAGACGAAGCTGAAGCTTTGAAAAAGTCTCTTGAAGAGGCTGGAGCTGAAGTTGAGATCAAGTAATTTGACTTTCTTTGCCAAATAGGTGAAGAAAACAGATTTAGACCTGACTTAATAGTCAGGTCTTTTCCTGTTTGTGCACAGGTAAACAATTGCACTATTTCAAGCGAAAATTGTCGCATTCGGTTATTAATTATCACTATAAATATATACTGCCTTGGCTATCCAGAATCAACCCGAAAGGAAAAGTTTCTCATCTATTAAGGTAGTCAAAGACTATCCGGATTTCTTAGATATCCAATTACAATCCTTCAAAGACTTTTTCCAGCTTGATACTCCAGCTGAAAGAAGGAGACAGGATGGTCTTTTCAAAGTGTTCTCTGAGAACTTCCCGATAAGTGACTCAAGAGAAAACTTCACTCTTGAATTTATTGACTATGCTGTAGATCCTCCTAAATACAACATTGAAGAGTGTATTGATAGAGGTCTTACTTATTCTGTCCCACTCAAAGCCAAATTAAGACTTTTGTGCTCTGATGAAGACAATGAAGATTTTGAAACAATAGAGCAGGAAGTATTCCTTGGAAATCTTCCTTATATGACTGAAAAGGGCTCATTTGTGATCAATGGAGCAGAGAGAGTTATAGTATCTCAACTCCACAGGTCTCCTGGTGTTTTCTTTGCTCAAAGTAAGCATACTAATGGTACCAAATTGTATTCTGCCAGAATTATTCCTTTCAAAGGTAGCTGGATAGAATTTGCTACTGACATCAATAATGTGATGTACGCTTATATTGATAGAAAAAAGAAGTTTCCCGTTACTACACTTCTTAGAGCAATAGGCTTTGGTTCTGATAAAGAAATCTTAGATCTTTTTGGACTTTCTGAGGAAGTAGCAGCTACAAAAGTAGCCTTGAAAAAGGTTTCGGGACGAAAACTTGCCGCTCGGGTATTGAGAACTTGGGTAGAGGATTTTGTGGATGAGGATACAGGTGAAGTTGTATCTATTGATAGAAATGAAGTTTTGCTTGAAAGAGATTCTATTCTTACTGATGAAGATATTGAAATGATTCTTGATTCTGGTGCAAAATCAATCATTCTCCATAGAGAAGATGTCAACGTAGCAGATTATTCTATTATATATAATACGCTTCAGAAAGACAATTCCAATTCAGAGAAAGAGGCTGTAGAAGTTATTTACCGTCAATTGAGAAATACTGAAGCTCCTGATGAGGCTACGGCTAGGGAAGTTATTCATGGACTTTTCTTCTCTGATAAAAGATATGACCTAGGTGAAGTTGGTAGATACCGAATCAACAAAAAACTTGGGTTGAATATCGATGCTGACAAAATCGTGTTGACTACTGAAGATATTATCAATATTGTGAAGTATTTAATCGGTTTGATCAACTCTAAAGCTGTAGTAGATGATATAGATCACCTTTCTAATAGAAGGGTAAGAACTGTTGGTGAGCAGCTTTATAGTCAATTTGGAGTTGGTCTTGCTAGAATGGCAAGAACCATCCGTGAAAGAATGAACGTAAGAGACAATGAAGATTTCAAACCAGTTGATCTAATCAACGCTAGAACCTTATCTTCAGTAATCAACTCTTTCTTTGGAACCAATCAGTTGTCTCAGTTTATGGATCAAACCAATCCACTTGCTGAACTTAC
This sequence comes from Belliella kenyensis, assembly GCF_022549675.1. Taxonomy (GTDB): domain Bacteria; phylum Bacteroidota; class Bacteroidia; order Cytophagales; family Cyclobacteriaceae; genus Belliella; species Belliella kenyensis. Next base: position 116,122 of record NZ_JAKZGR010000009.1, read on the forward strand.
TCACAAGAGAAGACTTTCTGCCCTCGGTCCAGGCGGTCTATCTAGAGAGAGAGCTGGTTTCGAGGTACGTGATGTTCACTATACGCATTATGGTCGTCTTTGTACTATTGAAACTCCAGAAGGTCCAAACATTGGATTGATCTCATCACTTTGTGTTCACGCAAAAGTGAATTCTATGGGATTCCTTGAAACTCCTTACAGAAAAGTAAAAGAGGGTAAAGTAGCCATGGATACAGAGGATATTGTTTTCTTGACTGCAGAAGAAGAGGACGATAACAATATTGCACAAGCAAATGCCCCATTAGATGAAGAAGGAAACTTTATTAATGATAGAGTGAAAGCAAGATTTGAAGGTGATTTCCCTGTACTTGATCCAAAAGAGATTAGTTATATGGATGTAGCACCTAACCAAATCGTATCTGTAGCTGCATCCTTGATTCCTTTCCTTGAGCATGATGATGCTAACAGAGCCTTGATGGGATCTAACATGCAGCGTCAAGCAGTTCCATTGTTGAAAGCGGAGTCTCCAATAGTTGGGACTGGTTTGGAAGCAAAAGCTGCCATTGATTCTAGAGCTTTGATTATAGCTGAGACAGATGGTGTAGTAGACTATGTAGATGCTACCAAGATTACAATTAAGTACGATTTGACTGAAGATGACTTGTTGGTTAACTTTAGCGATGAGTATAAGACATATAACCTGGTGAAGTTCAGAAGAACTAACCAAGACACTACAATCAACCTCACACCTTTGGTTCTTAAAGGACAAAAAGTGAAGAAGGGCCAAGTTTTAGTAGAAGGTTATGCTACTAATAATGGTGAGTTAGCTTTGGGTAAAAACCTTAGAGTTGCTTACATGCCTTGGCAAGGATATAACTTTGAGGATGCTATTGTTATCTCTGAGAGAGTGGCACGAGAAGATATCTTTACTTCAATTCACATTGAAGAATTCCAGCTTGAAGTTCGTGATACCAAGAGAGGTGAGGAAGAATTGACATCTGAGATCCCTAACGTTTCTGAAGAGGCTGTAAAAAATCTGGATGAAAATGGTATCATCAGGGTTGGAGCTGAACTTAAGGAAGGTGATATTATTATAGGTAAAATCACACCAAAAGGTGAAACTGATCCAACACCAGAAGAAAAGCTTCTTAGAGCAATCTTTGGTGACAAGGCAGGTGATGTAAAAGATGCTTCATTGAAAGCTTCACCTTCATTGAATGGAGTAGTTATCGAAACCAAACTCTTCTCAAGACCGAAAAAGGATAAGGATCTAAGAGCAAAAGCAAAATCAGAAGTTGAAAAATTGAAAGCTAAATATTCTAAGGATCTCCTTGGAATCAGAGCTAAAATGATCAACAAGTTGATTACACTTTTGGATGGTAAGACTTCTCAAGGTGTCAAGCATAAATTTGGTGATGAAATTATCAGCAAAGGAGTGAAATTCAATGCTAAGAATATTGAGCAGAATTTATTCCCTAGCAAAAACCCTTACAGGGACGAATCCAACTATAATGTTCAAGAAGAAGCAAACCTTATCTCTGACATTATATTAGATGATTGGACAGATGATGCTCATACCAATAAGTTGATACAGTATTTGGTTAAAAACTATATCAATGCAAGAAATGAAATCTCTGGTATCTTCAAGCGCGATAAGTTCACTCTTGAGGTAGGAGATGAGCTTCCAGCAGGTATAGTTCAACTTGCTAAAGTATATGTAGCCAAAAAGCGTAAGCTTAAAGTTGGGGATAAAATGGCAGGTAGACACGGTAACAAAGGTATCGTGGCAAGGATCGTAAGAGAGGAAGACATGCCTTTCTTAGAGGATGGAACCCCAATGGATATCGTATTGAACCCACTTGGTGTACCTTCTAGGATGAACATCGGACAGATCTTCGAAACTGTACTGGCTTGGGCAGGTCACAAAATGGGTAAGAAATATGCTACACCAATCTTTGATGGTGCTACCATGGAAGAAGTGGCTGAAGAACTTGAAAAGGCAGGGTTACCAGCATATGGTAGAACTTACCTTTACGATGGTCTTACAGGTAAGAAATTTGATCAGCCTGTTACTGTGGGTATAGCTTACATGTTGAAGTTAGGTCACTTAGTAGATGATAAGATGCACGCAAGATCTATTGGTCCATACTCCTTGATTACGCAGCAGCCACTTGGAGGTAAAGCTCAATTTGGTGGTCAGAGATTCGGTGAGATGGAAGTTTGGGCGTTAGAGGCATTCGGTGCTTCTCACGTTCTTCAAGAAATCCTAACAGTGAAGTCTGATGATGTAGTAGGTAGAGCAAAAGCTTACGAAGCTATCGTAAAAGGGGAAAATCTTCCTAAGCCAAACATTCCAGAATCATTCAATGTTTTGGTGCATGAGCTTAGAGGTTTGGCTTTAGAAATTACCTTAGACTAATAGAAAAAATACGGGCCGCAAGGCCCTTAACATACTCTTCAAATATTATGGCGTTCAGAAAAAACAAAAAACTAAACAACGACTTTTCCAGAGTCACTATTAGTTTGGCTTCTCCAGAGTCAATCCTGGATAGCTCTCATGGTGAAGTGACGCAACCTGAAACAATCAACTACAGAACCTATAAGCCTGAAATGGGTGGATTATTCTGTGAGAGAATCTTCGGGCCTGTCAAAGACTGGGAGTGTCATTGTGGTAAATACAAGCGCATAAGATATAAAGGTATCATTTGTGACAGATGTGGTGTTGAAGTGACTGAGAAAAAAGTGCGAAGAGAAAGAATGGGCCACATTGAATTGGTCGTTCCTGTAGCACACATTTGGTACTTCAAATCCCTTCCAAACAAAATAGGATACTTGTTGGGTTTACCAACGAAGAAGCTGGATCAAATTGTTTATTATGAGCGATACGCTGTCGTTCAAGCTGGTGTGAAGGCCGAAGAAGGTATTCAGTACCTAGACTTTTTGACAGAAGATGAGTATTTGGATATCATGGACAAGCTTCCAAAAGAAAACCAAATGCTTGATGATGACGATCCTAGCAAATTCATAGCAAAAATGGGTGCTGAGGCAATTGAAATGTTATTAGCAAGACTTGATCTTGATGACCTTTCTTACAGCTTAAGACACCAAGCTGCCACAGATACTTCTCAGCAGAGAAAAGCTGAGGCACTTAAAAGGCTAAAAGTAGTAGAAGCATTTAGAGATGCAAGAACAAGAATCGAAAATCGTCCTGAATGGATGGTAGTAAGAATGGTTCCTGTAATTCCACCTGAATTGAGACCTTTGGTTCCTTTGGATGGTGGTAGATTTGCTACCTCAGATTTGAATGATCTTTATAGAAGGGTGATCATCAGAAACAACCGTCTGAAGAGATTAATTGATATAAAAGCACCAGAAGTAATCTTGAGAAATGAGAAGCGAATGTTACAGGAAGCTGTAGATTCCCTTTTTGACAACTCAAGAAAAGTGAATGCTGTAAGATCTGATGGTAACAGAGCACTTAAGTCTCTTTCCGACATGCTGAAAGGTAAGCAGGGTAGATTCCGTCAAAACCTACTAGGTAAGAGGGTAGATTACTCTGGACGTTCGGTTATTGTCGTTGGACCTGAGTTGAAGCTTCATGAATGCGGATTGCCAAAGAATATGGCAGCAGAACTTTTCAAGCCTTTTATTATCAGAAAGCTGATTGAAAGAGGTATTGTTAAAACTGTAAAATCTGCTAAAAAAATTGTAGATAGAAAAGATCCAGTTGTTTGGGATATTTTGGAAAATGTGCTTAAAGGACACCCAGTGTTGCTTAACCGTGCTCCTACACTTCACAGATTGGGTATTCAAGCGTTTCAGCCAAAATTGATTGAAGGAAAAGCCATTCAGTTGCATCCATTGGTTTGTACAGCATTCAACGCTGACTTTGATGGTGACCAGATGGCGGTTCACGTTCCACTTGGTCATGAAGCGATCTTGGAAGCTTCTACTTTGATGCTTTCTTCACACAATATCCTAAACCCTGCAAATGGGGCACCTATCACTGTTCCATCTCAAGATATGGTTTTGGGACTTTACTATGTGACCAAAGGTAAAAAATCAACCCCTGAAGAGCCAGTTCTTGGTGAGGGTCTGACCTTCTACGGCGAGGAAGAAGTTATCATTGCATTGAATGAAGGTAGAATTTCACAACATGCGCTTATCAAATGTAAAGTCACAGTAAGAGAAGGCAATGATCTTGTTGAGAAAGTTATCGATACAGTAGCAGGTAGATTGATTTTCAATCAATATGTTCCTGAAGAGGTTGGTTATGTGAATGAGTTGCTTACCAAGAAAAAACTTCAGCAGATCATTGCAGAAGTTGTTAAAATCTGTGGTATAGCCAGAACAGCTCAATTCTTAGATGATATCAAGCACTTAGGATTCCAAATGGCCTACTCAGGTGGATTGTCAATGGGCCTTAATGATGTCATCATCCCTGATGAAAAAGATCCTTTGATCAATAAAGCTAAAGAAGAAGTAGATCAAGTTTGGAATAATTACTTGATGGGTCTTATAACAGACAATGAAAGGTACAACCAAGTAATTGATATCTGGACTAGAACCAACTCAAATTTGACCAACATTTTGATGCGTCAAATGGAGGAAGATAAGCAAGGGTTCAATGCAATCTACATGATGATGCACTCAGGAGCTAGAGGTTCTAGAGAGCAGATACGTCAGCTGGGTGGTATGAGAGGATTGATGGCCAAGCCACAGAAAAACCTTCAAGGTTCTGTAGGTGAGATTATCGAAAATCCAATCTTGTCCAACTTTAAAGAAGGCTTGGATGTATTGGAGTACTTTATCTCTACTCACGGTGCTCGAAAAGGTCTTGCAGATACTGCCTTGAAAACTGCCGATGCGGGTTACTTGACTAGAAGACTCGTAGATGTAGCCCAAGATATGATTATATCGGAAGAGGACTGTGGAACGCTTAGAGGTCTAATCGTTCAGCCATTAAGAGATAACGATGAGATTGTGGAACCTCTTTCTGAAAGAATTGTGGGTAGAGTTTCTGTTCATGATGTAGTGGATCCTATTACTGAAGAACTATTAGTAAGCTCTGGTGAAACAATTTCTGATGATATTGCTAGAAGAATAGATGAGTCTGCTATTGACGAAGTTGAAATCAGGTCAGTATTGACATGTGAAACGCGTCGTGGTGTATGTGCCAAATGTTATGGTAGAAACTTGACCACTGGTAATTTGGTTCAGAATGGTGAGTCAGTAGGTGTTATCGCTGCTCAGTCAATCGGTGAGCCTGGTACACAGCTTACGCTAAGAACTTTCCACGTTGGGGGTACTGCATCAAACATTTCCGTTGAAGCAAGCATCAATGCCAAATTTGATGGTGTTGTTGAGTTTGAGGAAGAATTAAGATGGATTGAGACTACCAATAAAGATGGTGAGCCAGTATCAATTGTGATGGGAAGATCTGGAGAAATCAAGATCAATGATTCAAAAGGTAAGTTGTTGGTTTCCAATCACGTGCCTTATGGAGCTGTTTTGAATGTGAAGGATGGTCAAAAGATTGCAAAAGGTGATTCTCTTTGTACTTGGGATCCATACAATGCTGTAATTTTATCTGAATTTGATGGTGAAATCGAATTTGAAGCAATCATTGAAGGTATTACTTTCAAAGAAGTAGCTGATGATCAGACAGGATACAGAGAGAAGGTTATCATCGATACTAAAGATAAGACTAAAAACCCTGCTGTAGTTGTAAACTACGGAGAGGAAAGCAAAGCATACAACATTCCAGTAGGAGCTCACTTGGCAGTAGAAGCGGGCGACAAAGTTCGTGCAGGTCAAATCCTTGTAAAAATCCCAAGATCTGTAGGTAAGACTAGAGATATTACCGGAGGTCTACCAAGAGTTACGGAATTGTTTGAAGCAAGAAACCCTTCAAATCCAGCAGTTGTATCTGAAATTGATGGAGTAGTAACTTATGGTGGTATTAAGAGAGGTAACAGAGAAATCTTCATTGAATCTAAAGATGGGGTAAAAAAGAGATACATGGTATCCCTTTCTAAGCACATTCTTGTTCAAGAAAATGACTTTATTAGAGCAGGTGAACCATTATCAGATGGTGCTATCACGCCAAATGACATATTGTCAATCAAAGGCCCAACGGCAGTACAAGAATATCTGGTAAATGAAATTCAAGAGGTTTACAGACTTCAGGGTGTGAAGATCAATGACAAACACATTGAAGTAATCGTGAGTCAAATGATGCAGAAAGTAGAAATACTAGATGCAGGAGATACTGGATTCTTACAAGGACAGATTGTAGACAAATGGGCTTTCAGAGAAGAAAATGACAATATTCTTGACAAGAAAGTAGTCATGGATGCAGGCGAGTCTAGTACTTTGAAAGCTGGTATGATCATTACAGCAAGAAGACTAAGAGATGAGAACTCAAGCTTGAAGCGTAAAGACTTGAAATTAGTACAAGTGAGAGATGCAGAGACTGCTGTATCACGACCAACCCTTCAAGGAATCACAGCTGCATCCCTAGGGACTGAAAGCTTTATCTCAGCAGCATCATTCCAAGAGACTACAAAAGTCTTGAGTGAGGCAGCAATCAGAGGTAAACGTGATGAGCTACTTGGGCTGAAAGAAAATGTTATCGTTGGACATCTTATTCCAGCTGGTACTGGTCAGAGAGCATTCAATGATATCATAGTAGGTTCACTTGATGAATACGAAAGGCTATCTGGAGAAAAAGAAAAAGTGAGTTCAAAGTCTAGAGAACTAGCTAGATAATGTATTAGAAAATCATTTTACTAAAAGGCCTGTTTGATACAGGCCTTTTTTAATCAAAAAATTATGGATCAAAATAACAACAACCCACAGGAACAGCAAATCAATGTAGAACTTTCTGAAGATATAGCAGAAGGGACATATGCCAATTTGGCCATGATTGCACATTCACATTCTGAGTTTGTAATTGATTTCATCAGAATGATGCCAGGAGTACCAAAAGCCAAAGTGAAATCTCGAATTATTATGACACCAGATCATGCAAAGAGACTACTTGCAGCTTTGAAAGATAATATTAACAAGTACGAAAGTACGTTTGGAAAAATTCAAGGAGGAGGCGAGGGCGTATCATTCCCCTTGAATTTTGGAGGTACAGCTGGTGAGGCTTGACAAAAATATAACATCTTAATTTTGTTTGTTTTACCTATTTGTTTACCTTTGCAGTCCAAAATTCATAAGTTTAAAGGAACAAAATAAATTTTATCAATTAATGCCTACTATACAACAGTTAGTAAGAAAAGGTAGAGTTACCCTTGAGACTAAGTCCAAGTCTAGAGCTTTGGATGCTTGTCCTCAAAGAAGAGGGGTTTGTACCAGGGTGTACACTACCACGCCTAAGAAGCCAAACTCAGCGATGAGAAAAGTGGCTAGGGTAAGATTGACGAACGGAAAAGAGGTGAATGCCTACATTCCAGGTGAAGGTCACAATTTGCAAGAGCACTCTATCGTATTGATCAGAGGAGGTCGTGTGAAAGATCTACCAGGTGTAAGATATCACATCATCCGAGGTGCACTAGATACAGCAGGAGTAAAAGACCGTAAGCAAGGTCGTTCCAAGTATGGTGCTAAGCGTCCAAAGGATGCTAAAAAATAAGACATTATAACATTTAGAAAAAATGAGAAAAGCGAAACCAAAAAAGAGATATATTCTTCCTGATCCGAAGTTTAATGATACTTTGGTGACAAAGTTTGTAAACTGTCTAATGGTGGATGGTAAGAAGAGTATTGCTTACAAGATTTTCTACGATGCAGTCGAGAAAGTTGAAGAAAAAGTAGGTGAGAACGGTCTTGAGGTTTGGAAAAAAGCGCTTAACAATATAACTCCAGCTGTAGAAGTGAAGAGTCGTAGAGTTGGTGGTGCTACTTTCCAGGTCCCAATGGAAGTTAGACCTGAAAGAAAGTTGTCCCTAGGAATCAAGTGGATGATCACTTATGCCAGAAGAAGGGGTGAGAAAACTATGATGGATAGACTTGCAGGTGAAATCATCTCCGCGTCAAAAGGAGAAGGTGCGGCTGTCAAGAAGAAAGACGATACACATAGAATGGCTGAAGCTAATAAAGCATTCTCACACTTTAGATTTTAATTGAAATGGCAACAAGAGACTTAAAATATACAAGAAACATCGGTATTGCTGCGCACATTGATGCTGGTAAGACTACCACAACGGAACGTATCCTTTTTTATTCTGGTGTCAGCCACAAAATCGGTGAAGTTCACGACGGTGCAGCTACCATGGACTGGATGGCTCAAGAGCAGGAGAGAGGTATTACTATTACTTCTGCTGCTACCACTGTTTTTTGGAATTACAGAGACAATAAGTACCAAATCAATATCATCGACACTCCAGGTCACGTTGACTTTACAGTTGAAGTAAACCGTTCCCTTAGAATTTTGGATGGGTTGGTGTTCCTTTTCAGTGCTGTAGATGGTGTAGAGCCGCAGTCTGAAACCAACTGGAGATTAGCTGATAATTATAAAGTTGCTCGTATCGGATTCGTCAACAAGATGGATCGTTCAGGAGCTAACTTCCTCGATGTTTGTAAGCAAGTGAAAGAGATGCTTGGAAGCCATGCGGTTCCTTTGCAGCTTCCTATCGGTGCTGAAGATAAATTTAGAGGGGTTGTTGATTTGATCAACAATAGAGCAATCGTGTGGAATGAGGATGATTTCGGAATGACTTTCGAAGAAGTTCCAATTCCTGAAGATATGCTTGATGAAGTGGCAGAATACAGAGAATATTTACTGGAATCTGTTGCTGAATTTGACGAATCTTTGATGGAAAAATTCTTCGAAGATTCCAATTCAATTACTGAAGCAGAAATTCTTAGTGCGCTTAGACAAGCTACCATTGCTATGAAAGTGGTTCCTATGGTTTGTGGATCATCTTTCAAAAACAAAGGTGTTCAAACAATGCTTGATTTAGTAATGGAATTATTACCTTCTCCTCTAGATAAGGATGATATCATTGGTCATTCGTTAGAAGATGAAGAAAAAGAAATCAAAATTGCTCCAGATGAAAACGAGCCGTTTACTGGACTTGCTTTCAAAATCGCAACTGATCCATTCGTGGGTAGGTTGTGCTTTGTAAGAGCATACTCAGGTGTTCTAGAATCTGGATCTTACGTATTCAATAGCCGTTCTGGTAACAAAGAACGTATATCTAGGGTCTTCCAAATGCATGCTAATAAGCAAAATCAAATTCCTAGATTGGTAGCTGGTGATATTGGAGCTGTTGTAGGTTTCAAAGACATCAAAACAGGTGATACGCTTTGTGATGAAAAGCGTAAGGTTGTTCTTGAGTCAATGATTTTCCCAGAACCAGTTATCGGATATGCTATTGAGCCTAAAACTCAAGCGGATGCGGATAAACTAGGTATGGCGATTGCTAAATTGGTAGAAGAAGATCCTACTCTAGTAGTAAATACTGATCATGAAACTGGTCAGACGATTCTTAGAGGTATGGGTGAGCTTCACCTCGATATTATCATTGATAGATTAAAGAGAGAATTCAAGGTTGAGATCAACCAAGGAGCTCCTCAAGTTGCTTACAAAGAAGCTTTGTTCTCTAATGTGGAGCATAAAGAAGTATATAAAAAGCAGTCTGGTGGTAAAGGTAAATTCGCTGACATTGTATTTGAATTAGGTCCAAAGGATCCAGATCCAGAGACAAATGAAATCAAGCCAGGACTTGACTTTGTGAATGGTATCGTAGGTGGTGTTATTCCTAAAGAATTCATCCCTGCTATCCAGAAAGGATTCGCAGAGGCGATGAAAAATGGTCCATTGGCAGGTTACCCTGTTGAGGCTATGAAAGTAAGATTATTCCATGGTTCATTCCACGATGTCGATTCTGATGCATTGTCATTTGAATTGGCAGCACGAATTGGTTTCAAAGAAGCTGCAAGAAAGGCTAAGCCTCAGTTACTTGAGCCAATCATGGCTGTAGACGTAGTTACTCCTGATGAGTATACTGGTCCAATTACGGGTGATTTGAATAGAAGGAGAGGTTTGATGAAAGGTATGGATACAAAAGGATCCTCCACTGTAGTTAAAGCTAGCGTTCCTCTATCAGAATTGTTCGGTTACGTTACGGATTTGAGAACAATCACTTCCGGTAGAGCAACCGCTTCACTTACCTTCTCACATTATGAGCCTGTACCAAACAATATCGCTGAGGCGGTTATTGCGAAAGTAAAAGGTGAAAAAGCCTAAATTCTAATTGAAAATGAATCAGAAAATCAGAATAAAATTAAAATCATACGATCATAGCCTGGTGGATAAGTCATCAGAGAAAATCGTTAAAGCTGTAAAAGCTACAGGTGCAATCGTAGTTGGACCGATTCCTTTGCCTACTAAGAAGGAAAAGTTTACTGTATTGAAATCACCACACGTGAATAAGAAAGCTAGAGATCAATATCAACTTTGTACATACAAAAGATTGGTAGATATCTACAGCAACAGCTCAAAGACTGTTGATGCTTTGATGAAAATCGAACTTCCTAGTGGAGTTGATGTTGAAATCAAAGTCTGACGGATAAGAGATCAAAGTTTTGGAACCCTCTCAATGTTTTGGGAGGGTTTTTTATGTATTTAAAGCAGTATAGCTATATACATAGTTGATATTATTGAATAAGTTTCTGGAATTTACCAAATTTTTTTTCGTAAATAATTGAAAATATTAAAGTTGGAGTTTGTAAGGTGGAATTTAATTTCTAACTTTGCAGTCCTTAAAAAGGGCACAAGTGCGTAAGACCTTGTGTATAATTATATTATATATCAGAAGATGTCTGGAATAATAGGTAAAAAAGTAGGAATGACTAGCATTTTTAGTGCCGATGGACGTAATGTCGCATGCACGCTAATAGAAGCTGGTCCTTGCGTAGTGACGCAAGTAAAAAATGTTGAAACAGACGGGTACAACGCTGTTCAATTGGCATATGGTGAGCGTAAGGAGAAAAACACTCCAAAGCCACTTATCGGGCATTTCAAAAAAGCCGGTACTACGCCAAAGCAGAAAGTTGTTGAATTCAGGGACTTTAGGGTCGAATTCGAAGGTCAGGTTGATCTTGGAAAAACTGTAGAAGCCGGTCAAGTATTCGTAGAAGGTGACTTCGTCGATGCTATTGGTACTTCCAAAGGAAAAGGTTTCCAAGGTGTAGTTAAGCGTCATGGTTTTGGTGGTGTGGGTGGTCAAACTCACGGTCAGCACAACAGACAGAGACACCCTGGTTCCATTGGTGCTTGTTCTTGGCCTTCAAGAGTATTCAAAGGCATGAGAATGGCAGGTAGAATGGGAGGAGATAGAGTAAAGGTGATCAACTTGAAAGTGTTGAAAATCTATCCAGAAAAGAACTTGCTTTTAGTAAGTGGATCTGTCCCTGGACCAAAAAATTCTTTCGTTATTCTAGAGAAGTAAGACAATGGAATTAGCAGTATTAAAACATAACGGCGAAGAGACAGGTAGAAACGTAACGCTTTCCGATGATATTTTTGGTATCGAACCAAATGATCACGCAATCTACCTTGATGTTAAACAGTTTTTGGCGAACCAAAGACAAGGAACACATAAGTCAAAAGAGAGAAATGAAATTGCTGGATCTACTAAGAAGATCAAAAAGCAAAAAGGCACTGGCGGAGCTAGAGCTGGTTCTATAAAATCTCCTGTGTTCAGAGGTGGGGGTAGAGTATTCGGTCCAAGACCAAGAAATTACTCTTTCAAATTGAACAAAAAATTGAAGCAAGTAGCGAGAAAATCAGCACTTTCTTATAAAGTTAAAGAGAATAGCCTAATGGTAGTTGAAAATGTATCTTTTGATGCACCAAAGACCAAGGATTATTTAGCTTTTTTAAGTGGACTTTCTTTGGTAGACAAGAAAACACTTCTTGTAGTACCTGCAAATGAGAAGAATGTATTCTTATCAAGCAGAAATCTACCAAAAGCTAAGGTTGTTTCAGTGAACGATGTAAACACTTACGAATTGCTTAATGCAGACAACTTGATGTTGTGCGAAGGTTCAGTAAGTATTTTGGAAAACTTATTATCGAAGTAAGACAATGGAGATACTAAAAAAACCTTTGATCACAGAAAAGATCTCAGCCATGAATGAAAGTGGTGTATATGGATTTGTAGTTGAAAAAACTGCAAAGAAGCCAGAGATCAAGAGAGCTGTTGAAAAAATGTACGGTGTAAAAGTAGTAGACGTAAGAACTATGCGCTATGCAGGTAAGTCTAAGACAAGATACACGAAGTCAAAAGTTGTAAGTGGATTCACCAATGCCTTCAAAAAAGCAATCGTAAAGGTGGCTGAAGGAGAGGTAATCGATTTTTACGGAGAAATTTAATTGAATCAAAATCATGGCAGTTAAAAAATTAAAGCCTGTAACTCCAGGAACCAGATTTAGAGTAGCACCGGCATTTGATGAGATTACAGCATCAAAGCCAGAAAAGTCTCTATTGGCTCCGTTGAAGAAATCAGGTGGTAGAAATAATGTAGGTAAAATGACCTCTCGATATATCGGAGGTGGCCATAAAAGAAGACTTAGAATCGTAGATTTTAAGAGGACTAAATTTGGAGTACCAGCGGTAGTGAAATCTATCGAGTATGATCCAAATAGAACTGCTCGTCTTGCATTACTTTATTATGTAGATGGAGCAAAAGCTTACATTATTGCCCCGGAAGGTTTGCAAGTAGGACAAACAGTGATTTCCGGTGAGAGTGTAGCTCCAGAAGTGGGCAACGCTATGCAATTGGTAAATATCCCTTTGGGTACTGTAGTACACAACATAGAGTTGAAGCCTGGTAAAGGTGGTGCTATGGCAAGAAGTGCTGGTGGATATGCTCAAGTAGTAGCTAGAGATGGTAAATACGTTACCGTAAAGCTTCCTTCAGGAGAAATGAGACTAGTTCTTGGTGTTTGTATGGCGACTATCGGTGTAGTTTCCAACGGGGATCACATGAACGTGGTATTAGGTAAGGCTGGTAGAAAGCGCTGGTTAGGAAGAAGACCTAGAACAAGAGGTGTAGCTATGAACCCTGTAGATCACCCTATGGGTGGTGGTGAAGGACGTTCATCAGGTGGACATCCAAGATCTAGAACAGGTTTGCTTGCGAAAGGTAAGAAAACTAGGTCTCCTAAAAAGTATTCAAATAAATTCATTATCAGTAAAAGATCTAAATAACTATGGCACGTTCATTAAAGAAAGGTCCTTATATAGAACATCACTTGGCCAAAAAAGTGGATGCTATGAACGAGTCCGGAAAAAAGTCAGTAATCAAGACCTGGTCAAGAAGGTCAATGATTTCCCCGGATTTCGTAGGTCATACCTTTGCTGTGCATAATGGAAATAAATTTATTCCTGTATTTGTAACAGACAATATGGTAGGCCATAAGTTGGGAGAATTTGCTCCAACAAGAAACTTTAGAGGTCACATTGCCAAAAAAGACAAAGGGAAGAGATAATCATGGAAGCAATAGCAAGATTAAATAACGTTCCTACTTCTACTCGCAAAATGAGATTGGTAGCTGACCTCGTGAGAGGTAAAAGGGTAGGACACGCACTAAGTATATTGAAGTTTACACCAAATCATGGTTCTATTAAATTAGAAAAACTTCTTCTTTCTGCAGTGGCTAACTGGCAGGCAAAGAATCCAGATGAAAAACTTGAAGAAGCTGATCTTTATATCAAAACTATTCAGGTAGATGGTGGTCGTATGTTGAAAAGACTAAGACCTGCACCTCAAGGAAGGGCACACAGAATTCGTAAAAGATCAAATCATGTGACTTTAGTAGTTGATGCTTTCAACTCAACTGTTACCGCTGATGAAGTAGAAACAAAAGAAAACTCTAATTAAGATTAGACTATGGGACAAAAAATAAACCCTATTGGTTTTAGACTTGGTGTAGTCAAAGGTTGGGATTCTAACTGGTATGGTGGAAAGGACTTTGCTGACAAATTATACGAAGATCAGCAAATCCGTAAGTACGTCAATGCAAGAATTCCAAAAGGTGGTATCTCTAAAGTTATCATTGAAAGAACTTTGAAAAGAATCACCCTTACTATCCATACTGCTAGACCAGGTGTAGTGATAGGAAAAGGTGGTGCTGAAGTTGATAAACTTAAAGAGGAGTTGAAAAAATTGACCAGCAAAGATGTTCAGATAAACATTTTTGAAATCAAACGTCCAGAATTGGATGCTAAATTGGTCGGTGAATCAATAGCTCAACAGCTACAAGCTCGTATCTCATTCAGAAGAGCTATGAAGCAATCTATCGCAGCAGCAATCAGAGTAGGTGCTGAAGGTATCAAAGTAAAGCTTTCTGGTCGTTTGGGTGGTGCTGAAATGGCAAGATCTGAAATGTATAAAGAAGGAAGAATTCCTTTGCATACATTGAGAGCTGATATTGACTATGCAATCTCTGAAGCCAATACCGTCTATGGTATCATAGGTATCAAAGTTTGGATATTCAAAGGAGAAGTTTATGGAAAGAGAGATCTTTCTCCAAACGTAGGAGCTGCAAACGAGCCAAAAGGTGGAAACACTAGAGGTAAGAGAAGAGAAGGCGGCCCAAAAAGAAGAAAGAGAAATAACTAATTTTCACCCCTAAGTGAGAAATCATGTTACAGCCAAAAAGAACTAAATATAGAAAAATGCACAAGGGCAGAGTCAAAGGCATTGCACAAAGAGGGCACACGCTTTCTTTTGGCAACTTTGGCATCAAATCCCTTGAAGCTGGATGGATAACCTCTCGTCAGATTGAAGCGGCTCGTATCGCAATGACAAGAGCAATGAAAAGAGAAGGTCAGGTTTGGATTAGGATATTCCCTGACAAACCTATCACTAAGAAACCTGCAGAGGTTCGTATGGGTAAAGGTAAAGGTGCGCCTGAATACTGGGTTGCAGTAATCAAGCCAGGAACAATCCTTTTTGAAGCAACAGGAGTGAGTGTTGAAGTAGCTAGAGAAGCTTTGAGACTTGCACAGCAAAAACTACCTGTAAGTACAAATTTCGTGGTACGTAGAGATTACGTAGGATAAGAAAAGCTATGAAAAATTCAGAAATCAAATCACTTTCTAAAAGTGAAATTATCGAGAAAATCGCCGCTGAGCAGACAAATTTAACAAAATTACGTTTTGCCCATGCTATTTCTCCGATCGAAAATCCTAATCAAATTAAAGAGGTGAAGCGTACAATCGCGAGATTGAAGACAGCTTTGACCGCATTACAATTAGCTAAATAAGAACAGAGATGGCTACTACTGAGAGAAATCTACGTAAAGAAAGAATAGGAAAGGTAGTCAGCAACAAAATGGATAAGTCCATTACAGTTGCCGTAGAGAGAAGGGTAAAGCACCCAATCTATGGTAAGTTTGTTGCCAAGACTACAAAGTTTATGGTTCATGACGAGAAAAATGAGTGCCAGCAAGGCGATCTTGTTAAGATAAGCGAAACTCGTCCGCTGAGTAAGAACAAGCGTTGGAGATTAGTAGAAATTATAGAAAAGGCTAAATAACATGATACAACAAGAATCCAGACTAAGCGTAGCGGATAATTCAGGTGCTAAAGAAGTGCTTGTAATCCGTGTATTGGGAGGAACCAAGAAAAGATATGCTTCTATTGGGGATAAAGTTGTAGTAACTGTTAAGTCCGCACTTTCTTCCAGCAACATGAAAAAAGGTACCGTTTCTAAAGCGGTTATCGTGAGAACGAAGAAAGAAATTAGAAGAAAAGACGGTTCATATATCCGATTTGAAGATAATGCAGCAGTCCTTCTCAACAACAATGACGAACCAAGAGGTAGCCGTATATTCGGTCCTGTTGCTAGAGAGTTGAGAGAGAAGCAGTTTATGAAGATTGTATCTTTAGCCCCAGAAGTATTGTAATCATGGAAAGAAAATTCAATAAACAACCCAAACTACACATCAAAACTGGTGATACTGTAAAGGTATTGACAGGTGATGATAAGGGTAAAACAGGCAAAGTGCTTTCTGTAAACCTTGAAAAAAGAAGAGCAATAGTAGAAGGAATTAATATCGTAACCAAACACGTGAAACCTACCGCTACTAATCCTCAAGGTGGAATTGAAAAGAAAGAAGCATCTTTACATGTAAGTAACCTTAAGCTTGTAGATCCAAAAACTGGCGATGCCACTAGGATCGGAAGGAAAAAAGGTGAAAATGGAAAATTAGTTAGATATTCTAAGAAAACTGGGGAGGTGATCAATGGCTAATCCTAGAATGAAAGATAAGTACCTATCTGAGGTAGCTCCTGAATTGAAGGAAAAATTTCAGTATAAATCAGTAATGCAAGTACCAAAACTTACTAAGATTGTTCTTAACAAAGGTATTGGTGCAGCAGTAGCTGACAAGAAATTGGTAGATCAAGGTGTTGAAGAACTATCTCTTATCACTGGTCAGAAAGCTGTAGCGACAAAGGCTAAAAATTCTATCTCTAACTTTAAGTTGAGAGAAGAAATGCCAATCGGAGCTAAAGTAACTTTGAGAGGTGACAAGATGTATGAATTCTTGGATAGATTGACAACTGTAGCTCTTCCTCGTGTAAGAGACTTCAAAGGTATTAGTGATAAAGGCTTCGATGGAAGAGGGAATTATACTTTAGGTGTAACTGAACAAATCATCTTTCCTGAAATCAGTATCGAAAAAGTAAACAGAATCTCTGGAATGGATATCACCTTCGTGACTACTGCACAGACAGATGAAGAAAGCTTTGCTTTGTTGAAAGCCTTCGGAATGCCTTTTATCAATAAAAATAATCAAGAATAATTATGGCAAGAGAATCATTAAAAGCTCGTGAGAGAAAAAGAGAACGTCTTGTAGCCAAGTATGCTAAGAAAAGAGCAGAATTGAAAGCTGCCGGTGATTACGAAGCCTTGGACAAACTGCCTAGAAACGCCTCTCCTGTAAGACTTCACAACAGATGTAAGTTGACAGGACGTCCAAAAGGTTACATGAGAAAATTTGGTATCAACAGGGTAACTTTCAGAGAAATGGCTTCTGCTGGAAAGATTCCTGGTGTGACTAAGTCAAGCTGGTAAAAATCGGACAAAAGTTTTTATTCTTAAAATCATTGTGTAACTTTGCACGCCCGTTAAGGGTGTGCAGTTAGACTTATATAAATATGACTGATCCAATAGCTGATTATTTGACCAGATTGAGAAATGCCATCAAGGCATCTCATAGAATCGTAGAGATTCCTGCTTCTAATATCAAAAAAGAATTGACAAAAGTTCTTTTTGATAAAGGATATATACAAAATTACAAGTTTGAAGAGAATGGTCCTCAAGGGACTATCAAAATTGCTTTGAAATATAATCCTGCAACTAAGCAGAATGCAATCGTAAGCCTTGCTCGAGTGAGTAAGCCAGGTCTAAGAAAATATGTTAAACATGACGAATTGCCTAGAGTTATAAACGGTCTAGGAATCGCCATTCTATCTACTTCCAAAGGAGTAATGTCTGATAAAGAGGCACGTACTGAAGGAATAGGTGGAGAAGTACTTTGTTACGTTTATTAATTAACCGTTATGTCTAGAATAGGTAAAAAACCAATAAATCTACCAGCGGGTGTTACTGTAGACGTGTCAGCACACAATACTGTCACTGTTAAAGGTCCCAAAGGTACGCTAACTCAGGATGTGAATCCCGATATTACCGTTGCGGTTGAAGATAATCAAATTGTTGTTGCAAGACCTACAGAGTCTAAGAGACACAAGTCTCTTCACGGCCTTTATAGATCTTTGTTGAATAATATGGTTATCGGTGTCTCTGAAGGATACAAGAAAGACTTGGAATTGGTCGGTGTAGGTTACAAAGCCTCCAATCAAGGTCAAGTACTTGAGTTATCTTTAGGGTATTCGCACAGCATCTTTTTTGCACTTCCAGATTCAATTGCATTGAAGACGGAGACTCCTAAGGGTAAAAACCCAATAGTTTCTTTAGAAGGAATTGATAAAGAACTTATAGGACAAATAGCTGCAAAGATTAAGTCTCTACGTAAAGTGGAACCTTACAAAGGAAAAGGTGTTCGTTTCGTAGGTGAAATTGTAAGACGTAAAGCTGGTAAAACTGCTGGTAAAAAATAATTAAGATGGCTTTTAATAAGAATTCAAGAAGACTTAGAATCAAGAAAAGTATCCGTAGAAAGATCTCCGGAACTGATTCTAGACCTCGTTTGTCAGTATTTAAAAGCAATACTGGTATATACGCTCAATTGGTAGATGACCTTAAGGGTCATACACTTGCTCAAGCCTCTTCTAAAGAACTTGGTGCCAAAAATTCAACAATCTCTGTTTCTAAAGAGGTAGGTATGAAGTTAGCGGAAAGAGCTGTTGCTAAAGGTGTATCTGCTGTTGTTTTTGACAGAAGCGGTTACATTTATCATGGTAATGTTAAAGCTCTTGCTGACGGTGCAAGGGAAGGCGGCCTTAAATTTTAATAGATATTATGTCTCAAGTTAAAAGAAAACCCATAAGGGCAACAGATACGGAACTGAAAGAAAAAGTTGTTGCTATCAACCGTGTTGCTAAAGTAGTTAAAGGTGGTAGAAGATTTTCTTTCTCTGCAATCGTAGTGGTTGGAGATGGTAATGGTGTAGTAGGTTATGGTCTTGGTAAAGCCAACGAGGTGACTGATGCTATTACTAAGGGAATTGAGGATGCTAAGAAAAACCTAGTAAGGGTACCTGTTCTAAAAGGAACTATCCCTCATGAGCAGTTAGGTAAATTTGGTGGCGGATTTGTTTTGATCAAGCCTGCTGCTGCTGGTACTGGTGTAATTGCAGGTGGTGCAATGCGTGCTGTCCTTGAGAGTGCTGGTGTTACTGATGTACTTGCTAAATCTAAAGGATCTTCTAATCCTCACAACGTTGTAAAGGCTACAATTGATGCCTTGGTTCAATTGAGAGATGCTATCGCTGTATCCCAGCAAAGAAGTGTTAAAATGTCTAAAGTTTTTAACGGTTAAGAAGATGGCAAAAGTTAAAGTAACGCAAGTAAGAAGCACAATCAAAAGACCGAAAGATCAAAAGGCTACTATCGTAGCTTTAGGTCTTGGCAAGATCAACAAATCTGTTGAAGTAGAAAATACTCCACAGATTGCTGGTATGGTAAGAAAAGTAAGTCACCTTGTAAAAGTGGAGGAAGCTTAATTATGAAATTACATACATTAAAACCTGCTGAAGGTTCTGTAAAAAACAGGAAAAGAATAGGTCGTGGTACTGGTTCTGGTAGAGGTGGTACTTCTACGAGAGGACATAAAGGTGCCAAATCTAGATCTGGATATAAAAGTAAACTAGGATTTGAAGGTGGTCAAATGCCTCTTCAAAGAAGAGTTCCTAAATTCGGTTTCAAAAGTCTTAATAGAATTGAGTGCAAGCCTATCAATTTGGATGCTTTGCAAGAATTAGCTTCAAAAATTAATTCTGATGCAATAACATTTGATGTTTTGGTAGAGAATGGACTAGTTTCTCAAAAAGATGTTGTAAAAGTCCTAGGTAGAGGCGAACTTACAGCGAAATTGAATGTAAGTGCTCACTATTTCTCTGCTTCCGCTGTTGAAGCTATTGAAAAGGTAGGCGGAACAGTTAACAAGATTTAATCAATGAAAAAGTTTATCTCAACAGTTAAGAATATCTTTGCTATTGAAGATTTAAGAGTCCGAATTTTGAATACAATTGGTTTCCTGATTGTATTCAGATTGGGTTCTTTTATCGTTTTACCAGGTGTGGATCCCTCCAAATTAGGCGATGCACCTGAAGGTATTTTCGGCTTGATCGATACATTCTTAGGAGGAGCTTTTAGTAATGCTTCTATTTTCGGATTGGGAATCATGCCATATATCTCTGCATCTATTGTGTTGCAGTTGTTGACTGTTGGAGTACCTTATTTTCAAAAGTTACAAAAAGAAGGAGAATCAGGACGCAAAAGGATTAATCAAATCACGCGTGTTTTGACGATTGCTATTACAGTTGCTCAAGGTATTGGCTATATTACTGCCACTATTCTTCCTACAGGAGCGGTTATGGTAAGTACTTCTTTGTTTATGTTTAGCTCATTGGTATTGTTATCTGCGGGAACCATGTTCTGTATGTGGTTAGGTGAAAAAATCACCGAGAAGGGTATTGGTAACGGTATTTCCATGCTTATCATGATTGGTATTATCTCTAGATTTCCAGGAGCCATAATAGCTGAGGGATTGTCTAAAGGTACATCTGGTATGCTTTTGTTATTAATTGAAGCAGCTGTGTTGTTCTTTGTAGTAGTAGGAGTAGTAGCTCTTACTGAGGCAACAAGAAGAATTCCTGTTCAATATGCAAAGCAAGTTGTGGGAGGTAAAGTCTATGGTGGACAGAGACAATACATCCCGATCAAAGTCAACGCTTCTGGTGTTATGCCAATTATCTTTGCTCAGTCATTGATGTTTTTACCAGCTTTGATTGCTCAAATTTGGTCGAGTGACAATGACATAGCAAATTATATTGGTTCTACATTCTCAGATTTTACTTCATGGCAATATAACTTAGTATTTGGTATTATGATTATACTATTTACTTTCTTCTACACTGCCATCACTGTCAATCCTGAACAAATTGCAGAAGATCTGAAAAGGAACGGTGGTTTTGTACCTGGTATTAAACCTGGGGCACCAACTGCTGAGTTTATTGACAATATCATTTCACGAATTACTTTACCAGGTTCTTTCTTGTTGGCACTTGTTGCTATATTGCCAGCCTTTGCAATCATTGCTGGTGTTGGTGGAGAATTTGCTCAGTTCTATGGTGGTACCTCATTATTGATCATGGTGGGCGTTATCATGGATACCTTGAGACAAATAGAAAGCTACTTGTTAAT
The DNA here is from genome assembly GCF_022549675.1 of Belliella kenyensis. Lineage (GTDB taxonomy): Bacteria > Bacteroidota > Bacteroidia > Cytophagales > Cyclobacteriaceae > Belliella > Belliella kenyensis. The sequence goes on from NZ_JAKZGR010000009.1 coordinate 137,037, forward strand.
GAGACATTATGAAGGAATGATGAAAAGTGGGAATATCAAGAATAATCCTTCTAATTACGCTCCTGCTATATGATCCATTACAAGACCTCTGATGAGGTTCAGTTAATCAAAGAAAGTGCTCAAATATTAGGTAAGGCTCACGGAGAGGTTGCCAAGAATGTAAAAGAAGGTGTTAAGACATCTTACTTAGATAAAATTGCGGAGGAGTTTATAAGGGATCATGGTGGTGTTCCCTCCTTCAAAGGTTACGGTGGATTTCCTGCTTCATTATGTATTTCAGTGAATGAAGTCGTAGTGCACGGGTTTCCGAGTGATTATGTTTTGAAAGATGGCGATATAATCTCAATAGATTGTGGAGTCTTTCACCAAGGTTTTCATAGCGATAGCGCTTATACTTACCCTGTCGGTGAAGTTCCCCCACATATATTGTCTTTACTCAAGACTACAAAGGAATCCTTATACCTTGGAATCGAGAAGGCTGTTTTTGGAAATCGTGTAGGTGATATTGGTCATGCGATTCAAAAATTTGTAGAATCCAAAGGTTATACTATAGTTAGAGAGCTTGTGGGACATGGTTTAGGTAAAAGCCTTCATGAGGGTCCTGAAGTTCCAAACTATGGAAAAAGAGGAAGTGGTCCTTTGTTGAATGAAGGTCTGGTCATTGCGATAGAACCCATGGTGAATCTAGGTACACGTAATATTGTACAAGAGCGGGATGGATGGACTATTCGCACTGCAGATAGGAAAGCCTCCGCGCATTATGAGCACACTGTGGCGATATTTAAGGATAGAACAGAGATACTGACCACACATCAATATATAGAGGAAAATTTTAATTTCTAAATATGGCTAAGCAGACATCTATTGAACAGGATGGTACGATAATAGAAGCATTGTCAAACGCAATGTTTAAAGTGGAATTGGAGAATGGACATCAACTGATTGCTCATATCTCTGGTAAAATGAGAATGAATTATATTAAGATCTTACCTGGAGACAAGGTTAAATTAGAGCTTTCTCCATATGATCTTTCCAAAGGTAGAATTGTTTATAGATACAAATAAACTGTCATGAAAGTAAAGGCATCAATCAAGAAGAGAAGTGTTGATTGTAAAGTGATCAGAAGAAAAGGAAAACTTTATGTGATCAACAAAAAAAATCCGAAGTTTAAACAAAGACAAGGTTAATAATTATGGCAAGAATTGCAGGTGTTGACATCCCAGACAACAAACGAGGTGAAATCGGCTTAACCTATATTTTCGGTATAGGAAGAAGCTCAGCCAGAGCGATCTTAGAGAAAGCAGGCATTTCTTATGATAAGAAAGCTGGTGAGTGGAATGATGAAGAATCTACCGCTATTAGAAATATTATAGCTGAAGAATATAGAACTGAAGGTGTTCTTAAATCTGAAATCCAGCTTAATATCAAGCGATTAATGGATATTGGTTGTTATAGAGGTTTGAGACATAGAAAAGGTCTTCCTTTGAGAGGTCAAAAAACTAAAAATAACGCCAGAACAAGAAAAGGAAAGAGAAAGACTGTTGCTAACAAAAAGAAAGCAACTAAATAAATCTTGATTTAGATTATGGCTCAGAAAAGAAACGATAAAGCTAAAGGTAAAAAAAGAGTAGTTAAAGTAGAAGCAGTAGGCCAAGCGCATATTAAAGCTTCTTTTAACAATATTATCATCTCTATTACCAATAATTCTGGACAGGTGATCTCTTGGGCTTCTGCCGGTAAGATGGGATTCAGAGGTTCTAAGAAAAACACTCCTTATGCAGCACAAATGGCAGCACAGAACTGTGGTCAGGTTGCATATGATTTAGGATTGAGAAAAATTGAGGTTTTTGTAAAAGGTCCAGGTGCAGGTAGAGAATCTGCTATCAGAACTTTACAAAATGTAGGTCTTGATGTGACTACGATTATAGACGTGACTCCACTTCCGCACAATGGATGTCGTCCGCCAAAACGTAGAAGAGTTTAATCATTTAAGAAGAATAGAAAATGGCTAGATATAGAGGTCCAAAGGCGAAAATTGCTAGAAAATTCGGTGAACCGATAGAAGGACAAAGCAAGGCACTTCAAAAAAAGAACTACCCTCCAGGACAACATGGTAGAGGTAGAAGAAAAAAACAGTCAGAATACGCTATACAGCTTGCTGAAAAGCAAAAAGCTAAATATATCTATGGTGTATTGGAAAGACAGTTCTCCAAAATGTTTGATATTGCATCAAGAAAGCAAGGTATTACAGGTGAAAATCTCCTTCAGTCTCTTGAGTCAAGATTAGACAATGTGGTTTATAGATTAGGTATTTCACCTACAAGAAGAGGTGCAAGACAGCTTGTATCTCACAAGCACATCTTAGTAAACGGAGAATTGGTTAATATTCCTTCATACTCTTTGAAAGCAGGTGATGTAGTATCCGTAAGAGAACGTTCAAAGTCTCTTGAAGCGATCACATCAAGTTTGGCTGGAAAAGGTGCTTCTCGTTATTCTTGGTTAGAGTGGGATAACGCCTCATATGCAGGTAAGTTCGTGAGTGTTCCAGTAAGGGAAGATATTCCTGAAAACATCAAGGAACAATTGATCGTCGAACTTTACTCTAAGTAATATTAATTCAGACTTAAAAAGAACTATTGATATGTCCATACTAGCATTTCAAATGCCTGAGAAAGTGGTGATGGAGAAGGCTGATGATTTTCACGGTCTATTCACATTCAAGCCACTCGAAAAAGGCTATGGGGTTACAATTGGTAATGCCTTGAGAAGAATACTACTTTCATCTCTAGAAGGTTATGCCATCACTTCCGTAAAACTACCAGGTGTTGTTCATGAATTTTCTACCATCGAAGGTGTTGTGGAAGATGTTACAGACATCATCCTAAACCTGAAGCAGGTAAGGTTTAAAAAATCTCATGAAGCTATTGACGGTAAAATTACCGTTGAAGTTAAGAACCAATCGGTTTTTACTGCTGGTGACATTGCGAAGTATACCTCTTCATTTGAGGTTTTGAATCCTGAATTGGTTATATGCCACTTGGATGAATCAAAAAGTCTTGAAGTAGAACTTACAGTAGAAAAAGGAAGAGGATACCTTCCAGCTGAAGAGTCTAAACCAAAGGAGCAAGTTTTTGGAGTTATTCCTATTGACGCTATTTTCACTCCGATTAAGAATGTGAAATACAGTGTTGAAAATACTAGGGTAGAACAAAAGACTGACTTCGAAAAATTGATCCTAGAGGTAACTACAGATGGCTCTATCCATCCTGAGAAGGCACTTCAAGAATCAGCAAAGATTCTTATTCAGCATTTTATGTTGTTTTCTGATCAGACTATGGTCTTGGACTCTACTGGAGTTTCTGAACCAGAGCCGATTGATGAAGAATTCTTGCATATGAGAAAACTATTGAAAACCAATCTTGGTGATCTAGATTTGTCTGTAAGAGCCTTCAACTGTTTGAAAGCAGCAGATGTGAAAACATTAGGTGATTTGGCCAGGTTAGAAATTTCAGATATGATGAAATTTAGAAACTTTGGAAAGAAATCTCTTGCTGAATTAGAACAACTTATCCAAGAGAAGGGGTTGACCTTCGGTATGGATTTGTCTAAGTATAAACTTGATGAAGAGTAATAAAAATGAGACACGGTAAGAAATTTAACCATCTTGGAAGAACTGCCAGCCATAGAAAGGCTATGCTTTCAAACATGGCAGCTTCTTTGATCCTTCACAAGCGTATATCTACTACGCTTGCTAAGGCCAAGGAATTGAGAAAATTTGTAGAGCCTTTGATCACAAGGGCTAAAGAAGATACTACACACAATAGGAGAATTGCATTCTCTTACCTTCAAAGTAAAGAAGCCATCAAAGAACTTTTCGGTGAAGTAGTCGAGAAGGTAGCTTCCAGACCAGGAGGATACACTAGAATTATCAAAACTGGCTTTAGACTCGGTGATAATGCTGAAATGTGTATTATTGAATTGGTTGATTTCAACGAATTGATGTTGAAAGAAGCGAAACCAGCCAAGAAAACTACTAGAAGAAGTAGAAGAGGTTCTGCTGCTGCATCTAATGCAGAAACTAATACAGCTGTTGCAGATGCTCCAGAAGCAGATGCTCCAGAAGCTGACAAAAAAGAAGATAATTCAGCAGAATAATATGTTGTAGAACTCTTCATATAAAGGGATTGAACTTTGGTTCAATCCCTTTTTTTATATCCTTTCAAATTTACAAGGCTTAATCTTTAGAAATTTCTTAAATTTGACCAGTCTTAGAATAAAATGAACAAACAAAAAGCAACCCTTCTCTTAGCTGACGGAACGATTTTCCGCGGAACACTCATCGGTAATCCTGGAACTAATGGTGGTGAAATATGCTTCAACACTGGTATGACTGGTTATCAGGAGATCTATACTGATCCTTCATATACGGGACAAATTATCGTCACTACAACTTCTCATATTGGAAACTATGGCGTAATTGAGGCTGAATCCGAATCTGGTGCACCTACCATCGCAGGTATTGTTGTCAATTCATTTTCAGAGGTCTTCAGTAGACTAGATGCAGATAGTTCTTTGCAGGATTACTTGGTGAAGCATGGAATCACAGGTATAGCTGATATAGATACGCGAAAACTCGTGCGTCATATCAGATCTAAAGGTGCTATGAATGCTATCATTAGTTCTGAATTTGAAAATGACCTTGCAGGTCTAAAAGCAGAACTTAACTTAGTCCCTGACATGAATGGTTTAGAGCTTTCTTCCAAAGTTTGCACCAAAGAGCCATTTTTCTATGGAGACGAAAATGCAGCTATTAAAGTAGCTTGTCTTGATTTTGGTATCAAGATGAATATTCTTCGAAATCTAGCTGATAGAGGAGTTTATTGCAAAGTTTTTCCAGCGAAAACCAAGTTGGAAGAAATGCAAGATTGGAATCCATCAGGATATTTTTTATCTAATGGCCCAGGTGATCCCGCAGTGATGGATTATGCTGTTGAGACTACAAAGGCTATTTTAGATACTGGTAAACCCGTTTTTGGGATTTGTCTAGGACATCAACTTTTGGCAGAGGCTTGTGGTGTCTCTACATACAAGATGCATCATGGTCACAGAGGTATTAATCATCCAATCAAGAATTTGACCACTGGTAAAAGTGAAATTACTTCTCAAAATCATGGGTTTGTTGTAAAAAAAGAAGATGTAGAAAGTAACTCTGACCTTGAGATAACTCACGTGCACTTGAATGATGGTACTGTGGCGGGTATAAAGCTAAAGAGTAAGCCCGCTTTTTCAGTACAATATCACCCAGAATCAGCTCCAGGTCCTCATGACTCTCGATATTTATTCGACGAATTTGTATCTTTAATGCAATAAAAATAATACCTAATTAAACCATTTAAAATTATGACGTTAATTCAATCAATTCACGCTAGACAAATTTTGGACTCTAGAGGAAATCCTACAATCGAGGTAGATGTAGTTACTGAAAATGGAGCTTTTGGTCGTGCTGCTGTTCCTAGTGGTGCTTCTACAGGAGTCAATGAAGCTGTGGAATTAAGAGATGGAGACAAATCTAAATATCTTGGGAAAGGTGTTTTGAAAGCAGTATCGAATGTTAATGATGTCATCGCTCCTGAACTTTTAGGCCTAGATGTCTTTGAGCAAAATCTGATTGATCAGATTATGATAGATCTTGATGGTACTGCAAATAAAAGCAAGCTGGGTGCCAATGCGATCTTGGGAGTGTCTTTGGCAGTAGCAAAAGCAGCCGCTATGGAAGCTGGTCAGCCTTTGTACAGATACATTGGTGGTGTTAATGCTAACACATTGCCTGTTCCGATGATGAACATTATCAATGGAGGCTCTCACTCAGATGCACCTATTGCTTTTCAAGAATTTATGATCAGACCAGTGGGTGCTGAGAATTTTTCTGAAGCCATACGTATGGGAGCTGAGATATTCCATCATTTGAAGAAAATTTTACATGATAAAAACCTTAGTACAGCAGTAGGTGACGAGGGAGGTTTTGCTCCTAATTTCTCCGGAGGTACAGAAGAGGCTTTAGCTTGTATTTTGGAAGCTATAGAAAAAGCTGGCTACAAAGCCGGATCTGACATCACCATTGCACTTGATTGTGCAGCATCTGAGTTCTATGTAGAAGGAAAATATGATTACAAGAAGTTTGAAGGTGAAGGTGGTCAGACACGTACAAGAGAAGAGCAAGTTGCTTACCTTGCGGAATTGGTTGAGAAGTATCCTATCGATTCTATTGAAGATGGTTTTGCTGAAGAAGATTGGGCAGGTTGGGCTATGTTGACTGAAAAGATCGGTGATAAGGTTCAATTGGTGGGTGATGACCTATTTGTGACAAATGTTAACTTCTTGGCAAGAGGAATCAAAGAAAAATCAGCTAACTCCATTTTGATTAAAGTAAATCAAATAGGCACGCTGACTGAAACATTGAATGCTATTTCTATGGCGCATAAGGCTGGATTTACAGCAGTAATGTCTCATAGATCTGGAGAGACTGAAGATTCTACGATTGCGGATCTTGCAGTGGCTGTGAATTGTGGTCAAATAAAGACTGGATCTGCATCCAGATCTGATAGAATGGCTAAGTATAATCAGTTGCTAAGAATTGAGGAGCAATTAGGTGACTCAGCTATCTTTCCTAAGAAGTAAGAAATCTTATTTATTGAATTCGACAAAGGGGTAGCTCAAAAGCTACCCTTTTTTGTTTCGAAATATGTCTATAGATTTGGATGACAATTGTTTACCTTTGTATTGTATTGTTGAATGGTCCTATTTAACAGTTACATTTTAGGGAAAAGAAAAGGCCGATCTATTGATCGGCCTTTTCGTACTCCAAACAACTCAAACACTAATTATTTTTATTCCACTTGAATTTCAAAGTAGTATTCTTGACCATTAGGATATACTCCTAGGATAACGATTTCTTCTCCTTTGCTATCTTCTAAAAGTGCAATTAGATCGTTTGCTCCAGAAATTCTATACCTTCCCTCAGGGCCAATTACAGAGGTAATAATAAATCCTACTTTTGCACCAGATTTTTTCCAAGTATCATTTTCTATACTGATAATCGATGCACCGCCTCTAATCTTTAACCTATCCTTGATATTAGGTTTGATATCTTCGAACTTGACACCACCAAATGATGCTACTACAGGAACTTCTTTCCTAACTACTTTTGTATCTCCTGATATATTTTTTAGCGTGGCGGAAGCAGTGATCTCTTTGCCATTTCTCAAATATTTAATATCAACTTTATCTCCTGGTCTTTTTCGGGCTACCATCTCTTGAAGTTTAGCCACTGAGTTTGTTCTGCTTCCATCTACTCCAATGATAATATCACCCTCTTGTAGGCCAGCTTCTTTTCCTCCACTGCCTTCATTGACTCCAAAAACATACACACCTTGAGATACTCCAAGTTTTTTATCAAGCTCTTCTTCTAAATCAGGGGTGACATCTCTGATGGTGACTCCAAGTAGTCCTCTCTGAACTGTGCCGAATTCAAGTAAATCATCCATCACTTTCTTAACGATTGAGCTTGGGATTGCAAAAGCATAACCATTGAAAGTACCTGTACGAGAAGCGATAGCAGTATTGATTCCAATGAGTTCTCCAGCTAAGTTGACCAAGGCTCCTCCTGAGTTTCCTTGATTCACCACGGCGTCAGTCTGAAGGAATGATTCAATAGATAGGTTGTTTTCGGCAGATCTTAAAATCCCGATATTTCTAGCTTTTGCGCTGATGATTCCTGCCGTAACAGTTGAGGTTAGATCAAATGGATTACCTACAGCAAGAACCCATTCACCTATTTTAGTCATATCAGAATCACCAAATTTAACAAAAGGCAACCCTTTTTCCTCTATTTTTAATAATGCTAAATCTGTAGTAGGATCAGTACCTATTACTCTAGCGGTATACCTCGCATTATTTTCTAAGGAGATATCTACTTTAGTAGCATTTTCAATCACATGGTTATTGGTAACAATATAACCATCCTCTGAAATAATCACCCCAGAGCCAGAGCTCCTAGCTTCCTGTGGCATTTGATCCCTATTAGGAGATCGAAATCCGAAGAACTCTTCGAATGGGTCACCACCACCTCTTTGTCTCTGTGTAATGGAAAGCGTACTTTTCACGTGAACCACAGCGGGCGTGACTTGCTGTGCAGATGCTACGAAATTGATCCCATCAGGGACCGTGAACTTGTCATCTGATAGCCAATTGACGAAACTTGTATCTTGTTTTTCAGCGAAATTGCTGGCCGTATTTTGCTTTGATAAGTAGCTGGCTCCAGCCAAAGCAACTATCCCTCCAATTAGAGAAGCTAATACAATGCTCAAGAAAAATTGCTTTTTATTCATATTTTATTTGGTTTTGTTCATTAACATAAGATACACGAAATTTAGTGCCATCTGTTATTTCAAATCAAGTCTTTTCATGCTAAAACAAGCTGTTTTTAACATGGTTTAACATGGCCCATGTTTATTTTAAACTTTTTTAAAGTGATTTATTCTGCTTACAAAATTCATTCTGTTCACAACTAATATAACAGATTTTATCCTCTATGGTTCATATTGGTGGTTTAATAAATTGAAGTTATGTTTTGATTGATATAGTTCAATTTTATGAAGTATCTTTATTCTCCAATTAATTTATCTGACATGATGAGATACATCTTATTGATATGTTTATTAGTGGTTTTTTCTTCCGAAAGTATGGGGTTTCAAACTAATCTGGAGGCCATTGATACACTTTTGAATAATAGCGAGAATGTAGAAGAAAAGGTTTCAAAACCTACTTTGGAAGGAAGCATTAAGCGAGCTCAAGATTACACCATTTTATTGGGAAAGCTTAGTGTTAAGCTTGGTAATGAATTAGATACTTTAACTATTTTAGAGGATCTACCCATTGCTGAAAGACTTATTGAAGTAGTGGAAGGCCGTTTGGAAAACAGAGATCAAGGGATCAATATTCGGTATTTGAGTGAACTAGATAATCTTTTGAATAATATCAGGTCTCAAGTTGCGGTGTCAGAGCGTAGGATTACTGCCCGTACAGAAGAACTTATAAGCGTGAGAACTGGGCTAGATTCTATGAGGCAAGACGGATTGATGAAACTCAATCTCAAAGACCCTGATATACTTCCTGAATACCAAACAGCCTTAGCGCAATTGCGAAATAGAATCAGTCGAGCGGACAGTATTTTAAATGCCCAAAGGGTGCTGACAGCTGGGTATCAAACACGAGTCTCTAATATGATGATTAGGGTAACGGAGATTTCATCAGCATTGGATAATGAAAGGCGAAGAGCGGAGAGAGCTCTCTTGTCTAGGGATATTAATTTTTTGTGGCAACCTAAGAGTTATGAGTCTGCCTCGAATTTGTCAGAAGTATTTATGGATTCTTTACGTCTCAATGAGGTTATTTTAAAGCGGTATTTAAAAAGCCATTTAGGTGTTATCGTGTTGATTTTTATTGTTTTTGTTGTGGTTGCAATTTGGGTTAGAAACATGGTTTTGAAAATTAAAGCGGAGAAGGAGTTTGCAAAAATCATTATCGACAGAGCTCATTATATACCAAAGTATCCTGTGCTAAGTGTTGTGGTGATGATTCTTCCTTTTGTACCTTTCTTTTTCACCAATCCCACTATTTCTTTTACTACTTTATTGTTATGGATCGATGTAGTGGTAGTCACTTTGTTGCTTTGGTCAGGTTTCCCGAAGGGACTTTTCCAAACTTGGTTGGGGTTCGTTTTTATATTTTTTGTGTATACAGTGAGCAACTTGTATCGAGATGTGAATTATTCAGAGAGATGGTATCTATTGGTTTTAAGTGTAGCTGGTATTTTTTTAGCATTTAGAATACTAAAATTTAAAAGGAATAATCCGGAGATGCTTCCATATCTCATCACCATCTTGGTCAAGCTTTTTATAGGTCTTCAATCATTTTCAATTTTGGCGAATATTTTTGGAAGGTTTAATTTGTCCAAGCTTTTGGGAGTAGCAGCAGCGCTTAGTTTTTCACAAGCAATTGGATTATACTTGTTTGTACAAATTGTAATGGAAATCATCTATTTGCAAATTGAAGTTCGGAAAACCAATGAGAATGATTTTACCTCATACATAGATTTTCACGGGATTCAGACGAGGGTGAAGCGAACCCTTTATGGTTTTGTAAGCTTAATTTGGATTTACTACTTTTTGGATAATTTGTCCTTGCTGGACTTATTTATGGATGAGGGTTTTAGTTTTTTAGCTACAGAAAGGAATCTTTTCAATACCAAGTTTACCTATGGTAACATCTTGGTTTTCTTTGTGATTGTATATGTGGCAAGTATTTTGGCCAATAACATAGCTTACTTTGCGACTATCAAGGATCAGCAACAGGGTAGCCTTCGAGAGAAACGGCTCGGGTCCTCTATATTATTGATAAGACTTGGTGTATTGGCAGCTGGTTTTATACTTGCTATTGGGGCTTCAGGGATAGGTTTTGACAAAATCGCTATAGTGTTAGGAGCCTTGACACTGGGGATAAGCTTTGGTTTGCAGACCATTGTGAACAACTTGGTGTCTGGTGTGATTCTAGCTTTCGAAAAGCCAATCCAAATAGGAGATGCTATAGAAGTAGGAGGGAGATCGGGTACGGTAAAAGATGTTGGGATCAGATCAAGTAAAATACAATCCTATGACGGTTCAGAAATCATCATCCCCAATGGTGATTTGCTATCTCAACACCTGATCAATTGGACACTTTCTGATAAGCGTAGAAGGGTAGAGCTTCTTATTGGGGTCAGCTATAGGTCAGATGTAGATTTGGTGACAAGCTTGATCAAAAAGAGACTGGAAAGGGATGATATTATGAAAGCTCCTGAACCTAGAGTCTATTTGCAAAACTTTGCAGATAGCGCTATAGAATTCAGGGTGCTGTTTTGGGTAGAAAACTTTGATATATGGGTTATCTTGAGAGATGAAGTCATGAGAGGTATATTCAGTGACTTCAATACCAATGGTGTCGAGATACCTTTCCCACAACGAGATTTGAATATCAAAAACTTTCCTTGGCTGAAAGGAGAGTCCATCAAGTCAATTCCAGAAGTGAGAGAGGAATCAGAGCCTCAAGATAATTCGGATATTCAAGGAAATGAAGCTTGATTAATTTCGCTGCCTGATAGCTTCGTAGATCACTACGCCTGCTGCTACTGATACGTTTAAGCTTTCGATATTGCCTGACAATGGGATTTTGACAAACTCATCGCTGATACCCATGAGTTCTTGAGAAATCCCATCTTCTTCTGATCCCATGATCAAGGCTGTGGGAGCTTTGAAATCTGCGTCGTACATGGCTCTTTCAGTTTTCTCTGTCACACTGACTACATTAAGCCCCATTTTCTTCAGATCTTTTACAGTGTAGTAGAGGTTTTTTACCCTACACACGGGGATGAAGTTTAGTGCACCTGCAGACGTCTTTACAGCATCTGAATTGATCTGTGCGCTTCCTTTTTCTGGGATCACTATAGCATGTACACCTGCACAATCGGCTGTCCTTGCGATAGCTCCGAAGTTCCTGACGTCGGTGATTCTGTCAAGCACAAGCACCATAGGTGCAATACCTTTAGAGAAGCATTCATCTATCACATTGTCCAAAGATGCATACTGAATGGATGAAATATGGGCAATTACACCTTGGTGATTTTTTCGAGTGATTCTGTTCAGCTTGGCATCAGGCACTCTTACGACTGGTATTCTTTCTTCCTTGGCAAGCTTGAGCAATTCCTTGATCAAGTCGTTGTTCAGCTCTTTATTGATCAGAATTTTATCAATGTCTTTTTCAGCATGGATAGCTTCCATGACTGCTCTGGTACCGAATAAGAAATCTTTATCTTGCTCTCCTTTGTTGATTAGAAATCCATCCTTCCGCTTCTCCATAGTGTAATGCTTTGAAACCACTCCGGCTGTAGTGCTCTGGAGCGATTGAGTGTGTAATAATTTGGAGTCAAAATATTTTTGACGCGTGCAAAGGTAAAGTTTATTTTTGAATTTGAGTTAAGATCTCCATAAGTCCATATCTCTGCATTCTGGCGGAACACCACACCATTCGGTGGCCCCATCACCGTGTAGACCATGCCTCGATCTGTTTTCCAGCCTTCTTTGAAGTCTGTAAAAAGAATGTTAGCAAATTCGATTTGTCTGAAATATTCTCTGATCAATGTTTTGGCTGCTTCTTCATCTTTGGTGATTCCAATCCAATACTGATCCAGAGCCTTCTTTTTATCGGTAGCTTCCAATAACTGCTCATGTTCTTTTCTGGTAGAAATATAAACTACCATGTCAATCATGTCTTCCCATGTGTTTACTCTTGGAAATGCTTCAGGGGCTGTTTTTATCATTAATCCAGCCGTAGAGTTGGTGTCAGATTGTATAAAGTAATAGCCGTCATCATCAAAACTTCTGGGAGTATTGATCAAAAAATCACCTTGATATTCCACTTTTACTTCTCTAGGCACAGGGGCTGGTTTTGTTTCCATAGGAGGGAATGGAGCGCCAAATGCTGCGGGGTAATGAAACCTGTGTAAATTCATAGCTGTTCCCTGAAACAGAAGTGCTTGCTCTTTGGTCAAGAAAGTCTGATCAAATGGAATACTATTCCCGAAATAAGCACCAAAATTCGGATGCCCTAGAATAAACGGACCAACCAAATCCATGTGGTAATAGTATTCATCCCCCTGCCGAGAATCGACAATTTTGACCAAAGCAATAGCTTCTGATTGTTCTTCTGGAATTACGATTCGCTCTTCAAAATAAAAATGGCTTGGTGTATCTTTTTTCAAATCACTCTCTTGTAACCTAGTGAGATTTTCCTGTGTGAAAGTCTGTTGATAGGAATTCAAAATGGTGTAATAAAATTCATAATCATCAAATCTGGCATCATCCTCAAGTTTCTCTATGGGGATTTGCAAGATGAAATTTCTTTCACTTGATTGGATAGGGATGATTTTGGGTGAAAGCCTTGAGTACCGTGAGTACCTTAGGGATTGGTTGGTGTTTTCCAGACTTTGTTGGCCGAAAGATGCCGTGGTAGAAGTTAATCCTAGTAATAAAGCCAGGATTATTGCAGTGAATTTCGAAGAGATCTTGTTTCTTATCATTTGGTTCAAAAATTAACCTTAATTTTGCTCAAATTAATAAAATTTTAAATGGCTACCTATACAACGGAAATTGCATCAGATAAGTTGGTCAGTGACAACCCAATTCATCAACGATTACTCAAAGCCTATATTGCGGCCAAATCTCTGGTCTCTGGGAATCTGCTTGAAGTTGGCTGCGGTGAAGGAAGGGGGGTTGAGGAATTGCTTGATCAAGTAGATAGTTATCTTGGTATTGATAAGATTGAGTCAGTCATTGTTGATTTGAAAAAGAGGTTCCCGGAAGTTGATTTTCAGCAAGCAGTTATTCCACCATTTGAAGGTTTAGTGTCCAATAGTTTTGATACTGTAGTCAGTTTTCAGGTGATCGAACACATTCAAGATGATCGACTTTTTTTGGAAGAGATCTATCGGGTATTGAAGCCTGGAGGAAAAGCAATTATTTCCACCCCAAACATTAGACACACACTTTCTAGAAACCCTTGGCATATCAGAGAATATACCGCTAAGGAGCTAGAAGGGCTTTGTGACAAGATTTTTGACAAGGTAGAAGCAATGGGGATTGGTGGAAATGATAAAGTATGGAGCTATCATGAGGAAAACAGAAAGTCAGTAAATAAAATCATGCGCTTTGATATCTTTGACCTGCAACATAGGCTTCCTGCAGCAGTTTTAAGGTTACCCTATGAGATTCTTAATCGTATGAATAGAAATAAACTTCACAAAAAGCAAGGTAGCACAGTCACGGACATCAAGCATGATGATTATCTATTGGTTGATAATCCTGATCAGGGCTTGGATTTGTTTTATGTGTTGGGGAAAAAAAGCTGAAATGAATTACAGATCAACCTGGAAGAGGGTTGCACTTGTTAGTATTACATAAAAAAAACACCCGAAACTATGGGTGCTTTTTTGTCTATGAAATGCTTAAGCAAGTACTTTTTCCAAACGCCTTGGTTGACTTTATTCCTGTTTTTGTGCTTTTCAAAAACGCAGGGTAACCATTCGCTTATCAAATGAAAACTGTAAATCCGAATTTAAACCCAATGGTGTTTAGCTTGTTTGAAAATGAACTTTCATTTTCACTTAGTTTCATAGAATTGTAGCTGGCCATTAGATCAATCGAACTTTTTGCCCCTAAGAGTATGGCTATACCCAGTCCTCCTGCGATGTTTGATAGGGAGTATTTGTTCTCGATATTCACGGAGCCAATTTTGTTTTCTTGATTTCTTGCTCCAAAAAGAGAATTTGCTTCTGCATAAGGCCTGATTTTTTCACCAGGAAAATAGTATCTGGCGAAGGGACCTGCGGCAAATAAGTTAGATTTGCTTTCTGTTTCAATGGCAGCTTGGGTAGTTTTACCATTACCAAAAGAGAGTGCCAAATCTAATCCAAGAGCTAGATTGTCTAGAACAAAATACCCGACTTTTGGAGATAGATAAATGTTTGAACTCTTTATTTCGCCAGTGCTTCCGTCAGCAAGTTCAAATTTGGAAGAGCTAAACCCTATCGTCATTGGACCGCTGACTTCACCAAGTCCAACGGTAGTTCCTGCCCCCAATAAAAACCTTCCCTTTTCTGTTTGGGCTTTGATTGTAAATCCACAGCATAATAAAACGAATACCAAAAGTCCTTTTTTCATAAAATTTATAAGATTAAACATTTAAATCATCTATAAGCTTCAAAGCAATAAGCGTTAAGTCCTCCTAAAGCAATGACTTTACCTTTTTTGTTGTTTTCTCCTGGGATAACATAGACTGCGGATGTCCTGAACCTATCCCCACTTTCTCCTAAATAGTTGATGTCAATTTTCCACACTGTTTTTCCACTTCCAATGTCTATGGCATGAAGATTACCTGTAGCACCTCCTACAAAGTAAACTACTCCATTGAGGTAACTCATGTAGCTACTGGTGCCAGATCCTCTTGTTTTCCAAAGTTGAGTTCCTGATATTGGGTCAAGACAATAGACAAATTGATCTTCATTATTGACCACCAGCTTTCCTTCCTCGATCAGGAAATTGGAAAAGAATGTTTCCCCATCAAACCTTCGCTTCCAGAGCTGTTTTCCAGATCGGATGTCATGGCAGGCAAGTTCAAAGCCTACAGCCAAATAGACCCGGTCATTGTATATTACAGGAGGGTTTAGTAGTGTTCCATTTAGACTAGGCTCGACTATGACCGACTTCTCGTAAATCCATTCGCCGTTTGTTTTGTCCCATAGTCCAAGATATGACTGTAAGTTATATCCTGAGATACCCTCCTGCCAAACCACAATCAAGTGTTCTTTCCCATCAAAATCAATAGGGACTGCGGCGGGTACCGAGCCTATACGATTTCCTCCATAAAGATGATTGCCAGTAAAATTTGGAATTAAATATTCTTCAATCTTCCCAGTATACATATCTCCCTTAAATACTATAGACTGATCAATAGAGTCAGGAAAGGCATCGGATCGACCAAAAATGTAAAATTCAGCACCTTTACCATAAGTATGAGACCAAAAAGATCTATCTTCTCGCTTTCTCCAATGGGTTTCTCCAGTTTTAATATTAACTGCATATAGCCGGCTTCCTATATTGTAAAAAAGGATGTTTTGATACAAATGAAACATGTATATAACTATCTCTTCTGTTTCAGGAACAAACCTTTCATCCCATTCCCAAATTGTATTACCACTTTCAGTATTTATCATAGATAGCAATCTTCCCAAAGGGCCATCTGTCATAGGAATCACTATGTTTTTCTCCAAATAAATCGGAGTATCCATTCTTCCATTGACTTGAGGATTGGATTTGTGCAGACGTTTTTTCCATAAGTAAGGAATGGATATCAGCTCCCCTTTATCATTACGCTTAAGCGTGGGAGTATCCTCTTTGGAGCATGAAGCTCCAAAGAGGATTATTAGGATGAAGATAAAATAAATTTTCACTTTTTTTTATCTTCTTGGTATAAAGAATAAATCATCTCTTAGTCCAAAAGCTCTTTCAAACTCAGCTTTGGTGGCATCATTAGGAGATCCATTGAGTCTGCTGTTGGACATGTTTAGCAATTCTATATGATTTGCGCCATTGATATAGTACCGATTTGAGCTTGGGATAAAAGAAAGATCTTGACTGTATGAAGGGATAAAACCATCGGAGGGGTAATTCACCATTACATTCCTAGTTCTCTGTATAAATCCCCATTCGCCACATGCACCATCCCTGTCGTTTGGACTATAGCTATGTTCAAGCTCAAGAAGTCTTCCTTGACTTCTTACACATGGAATCCATATTTGTTGATAATATGTCTGTTCTTCAAGTCTACTTGTTCGGGTCAAGCCATTCCAGATAGTTTCACTATTGTCAAAAAATATTTTCATAATTAAAAGAGTTTAAAATGTTTAAAAACTCCTTGAATATAACTCTTTAATTGAGAAAATAATTAGGTGACCTAAAAAAATAAAAGCACCCTAGCTGTAAGGTGCTTTTAGTTTGTGTTAGTTCGAAATGGTAAAATATTCTACCTCCTGTCCAGACTTCTTCCGACACCAGTATTACCGATGTATCTTTCCAGGTTTTTCTTAAGTTCTGCGGCTAGCTCTTCATACCCTCTTTCTTCTAGCAATGGTACAAAATACCTCAGCATTTCTAGAGAAATCATAGCCTCCCTATCATATTCTCTATTGTTTTGAGCATAGAAGTCAAGTAATTGTATGGATTTGACAGACATTTTGTCGACAATATCTAGCGCCATATCATCTTCTCCTACTTCGAAAAGGAGAGGGACGGATTGCCCACTTGCCAAATCGTATGGTATAGCTTCATGTGGCATTTTTTCTATGCTGTGTTTCAAGATATCGGCAGCTTTATCCATTTCATCTTCATCTAGAAGTGCTATGGCGATGCTATTGATTGCGCTTCTATGATTTGAAGTGAATCTTCTAAACTCATCATCGAAATAATTGTCAGGATTATCCATTCCTCTAAAAGCAAAGTCTTCCATGATGTGTTTGTAAGATTTTTCAGTATTCACCAATTCGGCCCTGAAGTTTTGAGGTTTTCTTACTGGAAGCAATCTGTAAGTCATGCCTTCCATGACTACATAATCCTCGATGTCGATTCCTATCGTCGCCAGTGAAGTGTTGTTGAAGTAGATAGGTCTTTCCCAGTTGTTGCTGGTGATTAGGTCTATCAGCATCAAGTTGCCTCTAGATACATACTCTCCCTTTATCCTTAGGTTCATTTGGTCTACCATCAATGCCTCCATACCTTCAGGGATCAAGCCATTGTTATAAACTTTTTCTATATCGACATCCAAGATGATGTTTCTGGCTGGCACCATGTTGATGGTCATTTTGCTCGATCCAGCGCTTAGCTTGAGAAGATCCGAATTGTTCTTGATAAGCTTCAGATACTCTTTGGCAGAAATCGCATCAAGTCCCTCACGCTCCATGAGGTATAAGTAATCATTGGTTCCTTTTTTGTAGTTTTCATAGCTCAGGCTAAAAGGAAGTGGTTCTGACTCATAAGCTTTGCGAGTCATTTGATCTACATACCAATCCGTATCGAAGTAGCTCAAAACGACCACCCTGACGTCCGTACGGAAGTTTTCTACAGCTTGTACATACCAAAGTGGGAAAGTGTCATTGTCTCCACCAGTAAACAAGATGGCATTTGGTTCACATGATGCTAGGAAGTTTCTCGCAGAATCCACAGAGAAGTATCTACCTTGCCTGTTATGATCGTCCCAGTTTTGGATAGCCATGATCACAGGCACAGGGAAGGTTATCAAAGTAGCTACCACACCAGCTATGGCTAGGTTCTTATTGATTTTCCCAATCCAATGAGAAAGTGCCAATACTCCAAAACCTGCCCATATGGCAAATGCATAGAATGAACCAACATAAATGTAATCTCGCTCTCTAGGCTCTACAGGTGGTGAGTTCAGGTAAAGCACAAGTACCACTCCCATCATCAAGAAGAGCCCTAATGTCACATAGAATGAATTGGGATCTTTTTTTGCCTGAAAGAAAATACCAATCAATCCAAGTATCAAGGGAAGCATCAGGTAATTGTTGTGCGCTTTGTTTTCTTTGATATAATCTGGAAACTTGTCACTAAAAGCATCAGTGATCCCTAGCCAAGGGGCATCTGAATAGTCACTTTCTCTTCCGGAGAAGTTCCACATAAAGTACCTCCAGTACATGTGGCCAAGCTGATGGGTGAACATGAAGTATAAGTTGTCTCCAAAGCTTGGCTCCTGCCCTTGACTCAGTCCTAACTTGGATCTGTAAATCTGCTTGTGTCTTTCCTGGGTGGAGTAGACCCTTGGAAGAATTGTAGTCCTGCTTGGGTCGTATTTTGTTACGGTATTGTAGTCAACGATTTCGTACTTGTCCTTGCCCTTTGCATAGACAGCAGATCCATCCTCTTGGGAGACTACTTTAGCGTCAAAGTATTGCCCATGAAGTAATGGTCTGTACCCATATTGCTCCCTTTTTAGATAAGATACATAGCTGATGATATCTTTAGGATTATTTTCATTGATGATAGGATCTTGGTTGGCCCGGATTACGATAAGTGCATAAGAGCTGTATCCTATCAGTACAAATGTCAATGAAAGTAAGATCGTGTTGAGGATTACCTTTTCTTTTTTGATGCTATAAAGAATAGCATATATCAAGGATCCTAAGAAAACTGCTGTAAAGAAAACGATACCAGATCCGAAAGGTAGACCAAGGCTATTGACAAAGAAGATTTCAATAGACCCCGCCATGCTTGGGAGACCTGGGATGATCAAGTTATTGATAACTATCAAAGCAACACCTCCGCAAAGTAATGCAATAGCGCCACCCTTGATGTTGGGATTTGGGTATTTCTTGAAGTAATAGATTAGTGCCAAAGCTGGTAAAGTAACCAAATTCAGCAAATGGACTCCGATGGAAAGGCCTACCAGGTAGGCGATAAAGATCATCCACTTATTTTCTAAAACTGGGTCTTCAATCACATCCCATTTCAAAAATGCCCAAATAACGATCGCGGTGAAAAATGAAGACATGGCATACACTTCTGCTTCTACGGCTGAGAACCAAAAGCTATCGGAAAATGTGTATACTAAAGCACCTACTATTCCTGCACCCATCAATGAAATAGTCTGTCCGACACTTTCTTGACCAGCTTTGATACGGTATAGTTTTCTACCTAGTAGTGTGATCGACCAGAATAAAAACAGGATAGTGAGACCAGAAAATATGGCACTACCTACATTCATCCAATAAGCTACCTGTAGTCCATCACCCAAAGCCAAGAATCCAAACATCCTGTATACGAGTAGGAAAAATGGGGCTCCTGGAGGGTGGGGTACTTGTAGTTTGTAAGAAACAGCAATAAATTCTCCTGGATCCCAAAAGCTGGCTGTTTGTTCCACAGTGAGTATGTATACCAAAGTTGCTACTGCTGCAACAAGCCAACCTGTCAGGTTATTGACCTTTTTGTAATCAAGCATGGTTATTGAAATAGATGTATCGGGCGAAAATAATGAATAATTCAGTAAATTTTGGGATTTTAACAGGTTTTAAGCCTTTGTGATAAAAATTACTGATCTATATATGCTTCGAGGTTAATTTTGACATATTAATAAACAATGGTAAACATGAGTGGACAAGCAAAGAGTTTCAACGATTTAATCTCTGGAGAGATCCCAGTTTTGGTTGATTTTTATGCCACATGGTGCGGACCATGTCAGCAGCTAAGCTCTATTCTCCAAGAGGTTGCAAGTCAGATTGGAGATCAAGTGAAGATCATCAAGGTAGATGTGGACAAGAATCCTTTGGCTGCTAGCAAGTACCAAGTAAGAGGTGTGCCTACATTAATTTTGTTTCAACAAGGCGAAATCCGCTGGAGACAATCTGGTGTAGTGCCTCAGCACCAATTGATTCAATCTATCAAAAATAACATCAGTACAAAGGTCTGATTATGACAAATGTCACAAAGTATTATTACGAGATTGTTTAAGTTTGTCAAAGGTTAAGAATAAAAAATAAACAAGCATACTATGAAAATAGAACAAATATATACAGGTTGCCTGGCTCAAGGGGCATATTATATTGAATCAGCTGGTGAGGCAGCGATCATTGACCCATTGAGGGAAGTCCAGCCATACTTGGATAAGGCGGAGAAAAATAATGCCAAGATCAAATATGTCTTTGAAACGCATTTTCATGCGGACTTTGTGTCAGGTCACAAAGACTTAGCAACAAAGACTGGAGCTCAGATCGTTTACGGGCCTACAAGTATGAAGCTTGGATTTGATGCTATTATAGCAGAAGATAATCAGGAATTTAAGGTGGGAGATTTGAGAATCAAATTGATCCACACTCCTGGGCATACGATGGAGAGTTCTTGCTATTTGCTATATAATGAAGAAGGAAAAGAGGAGGCAATTTTCACAGGTGATACGTTGTTCATTGGAGATGTAGGAAGACCAGATTTGGCTCAGAAAGTGATTGCAGACTTGACACAAGACAAGCTTGCAGGGCATTTGTATGAATCATTGAGAAACAAGATTATGCCTTTGCCTGACGATTTGATCGTCTATCCTGCGCACGGTGCGGGTTCGGCTTGTGGTAAAAACATGAGCAAAGAGACGTCCGATTCATTGGGCAATCAGAAGAAAACGAACTATGCACTGCAGGAGATGACCAAGGAGGAGTTTGTCAAAGAGGTCACCACTGGACTCACACCTCCACCAGCATACTTCCCACAGAATGTCATGATGAATATCCAAGGATATGATAGTATAGATGAAGTACTCCAGCGTGGTGTAAATCCACTTTCACCTCAAGCATTCGAAGCCGCTGCCAATGAGACTGGCGCGGTGATCCTCGATACCAGAGCACCTCAGGAATTTGCAAAGGGCTTTGTCCCAAATTCCATAAATATCGGAATAGATGGAAGTTTCGCTGTTTGGGTGGGAGCACTGATACCTGATTTGAAGCAAGAGATTCTGATAGTTGCAGAACAAGGAAGAGAGGAGGAAGTGATTACTCGGCTAGCTAGGGTAGGGTATGATTATGCTATAGGCTATCTCGAAGGAGGATTCCAAGCTTGGCAAGCTGAAGGCAGGGAAGTTGATTCAGTGACTTCAATTACGCCAGAGGAATTGGCAGATATACTAAAGCAAGGAATAGATGGACAAATCGTAGATGTAAGAAAGCAAAGTGAGTTTCAAAGTGAGCATGTCCTAGGTGCTGAAAATGCTCCTTTGGATTATATCAACGAAAGTATGCTCAAGGTAGATAAAAACAAGACGCAATATGTTCATTGTGCTGGAGGGTATAGGTCTATGATTTTTGTATCTATCCTAAAAGCTAGGGGGTATGATAACCTAATCGATGTCAAAGGAGGTTTTGGGGCAATCAAAGCTTCGGAGAAATTTCCAGTGAGTGATTATGTGTGCCCTTCTACATTACTTTAAGCACTTAATAAAGGTTAAATGAATTGAAAAAGCGACTTGGGAATGAATTAACCAAGTCGCTTTTTTCTTTTTCAAATTCGTTTTTAAAAGGTTTTGGTCAAGCATTTGGCTATTAAGTGATTTTTGTCACTTTTTACGGGTTTTGTTTTTTAGACTTTTGGGAATGATTCGGATTTTAGTCTTATGGATGCTTCTCTTGATTCCCGGCTTTGTGTTTTCATCTCAAAGTCTAGACACAGCAGTAGTGAAGGGGCCTTCTCTGAAAAGTGATCTTAAGCGTGGAGAATTTGATTTTCACTTCAGATCGTATTTCATGTCTACGATTAATACTGGCCCTATAATAGATTATGCAACTTTAGCCGCTGGTGCTGGAATTGGATATACCAGCCCAGAGTGGGGTGGATTTCATTTTAGGTTCAATGGCTTTTTCACTTATCAGGTTTATGAGCAAAATGTCCGAATAGCAGATCCCATTACTAATGCAGGGAATAGGTATGAAATTTTGCTCTACGATATGAATGATATCGAAAATACCAATAGACTGGATAGGCTAGAGGAGTTGTATATTGCGTATAGAAGGAATAGGCTGAAGTTTGTTATAGGTAGACAGAAAGTGAATAGCCCTCTGGTCAATGATCAAGACAATAGGATGAGGCCAAATATCTTTCAGGGCTTATCTGCAACATATTCTGGATTGAAAATCAAGACTACTATGATGTGGGTCAACCAAGTGAACATAAGAGGTACTGTGGATTGGTATAAGATTGATGATTCCTTTGGTGTATATAGTTTTGGAAGGAACCCTTTCGGGGAGCCTTCAAACTACCGCGACAATATAAAATCAAAAGGACTTGGGATTATCGGTGTCCAATTCCATGATGAGGGCTTGACAGGACAATTGTGGAATTATACAGCTGATAATGTATTCAATATGAGCTTTGGGCAAGTCGAATATATAAGCAGTTTGACTAAAAGCACAAGGCTATATTTTGGACTTCAAGGTTTTCATCAATTACCTATTCGAGATGGGGGAAATGCTGATCCACAACTGGCCTATATGCTTCCAAGTGAGCGAACTTCAGGTGTTGGGGCAAAAGTGGGGGTGTTCAAAGGCAATCATAATTTCTCATTCAATTACCTAGCAATAGATGATAAGGGTAGATTTCTATTTCCAAGAGAATGGGGCAGGGAACGATTCTTTGCAAGCCTGCCAAGAGAGCGTTTTGAAGGAGCTGGTGATATGCAGGCTTATACCTTCAAATACGACACGATAACAGGGATAGATGGTCTCATTGTAGAACTTGGTGCAGGTTTGGTCAATCACTCGGGGATGAATGCATACACAACCAATAAATATGGAATCCCTTCATATTATCATTTTGTAGGTCAATTGGAGTATAAGTTCAAGGACTACTATGAGGGCTTAAACCTACAACTTCTCGCTGTGAATAAAGCTCCTAAAAATGGGGAGAATCTAACAGACGAAATGCGTATCAATAGGGTAGGTATGTGGAATTTGAACTTTATTATTGATTATAGATTTTAGCTTATTAGCATGGAAGAAGTAAATTCAGAAAGTAGTAGATGAACTTCTTGATTTGGAATAAAACAACAAACATAAATTATAGTAAAATGGAACAATTAATTGCATGGATCTCTCAACCTTGGCCATGGTATGTCGCCGGTCCGCTGATAGGTTTGACTGTACCTGTATTGCTTTTGGTAGGGAACAAATCTTTCGGGATATCATCTTCTTTGAGGCACGTGTGCGCAATGTGCGTACCTGCGAATATCCCCTTTTTCACATATAATTGGAAAAAAGAGATGTGGAATATAATATTTGTATTGGGGGTATTGGTAGGGGGCTTTTTAGCCACAACCTTTCTTTCCAATCCAGACACCATAGTAGTAGCTGAATCTACTCAAGCGGATTTGGCAGCCTTAGGTATCACTGATTATTCTAAACTGATGCCAGCAGAGATTTTCAATTGGGAAAATCTATTTACGGCTAAAGGTCTACTTTTCTTCGTGATCGGAGGGTTTATGGTTGGTTTTGGGACTAGGTATGCAGGAGGCTGTACCTCTGGGCATGCGATCATGGGAATATCCTCTTTGCAATGGCCTTCGCTAGTGGCTACGATATTTTTTATGATTGGTGGATTTTTGATGACCCATGTGCTTCTAGGTCCATTGATGAAATTGGTTGGTTTTTAAGAAAAGGTAAATTATGAAAGTGAAAGAACAAGTGAAAAATTTACAGCCTGAAGCGTGTGAAGCGCCAAACATGCAAGAAAGCAAAGAAGGCTTATTGAAATATTTAATTATAGGGATATTGTTTGGGACAGTATTTGTCAAAGCAGAAATCATCTCTTGGTTTAGGATTCAGGAGATGTTCAGACTACAGTCCTTTTTCATGTATGGGGTGATAGGTTCTGCTATAGCTGTAGGGGCATTGTCGATTCAGTTGATCAAGCGATTCAAAATAAAATCTCTAAAGGGTGACGAAATCAAAATCCCCAAAAAAGAATTCAGAAAAGGCCAAGTTATCGGTGGATTGATATTTGGCTTAGGATGGGCGGTGACTGGAGCTTGTCCAGGACCACTTTTTGCTCAGATAGGAAGTGGGTTTACCGTAGTCTTGGTGACATTACTTAGTGCCATAGCGGGGACCTGGGTATATGGCAAGTTTTCTGATAAGCTTCCAAACTAAGAAATCAATGGCTGTCTCAATAGAGATGGCCATTATTCGTTAAATACCTTTTTGATCACAAGCCTGATCATCAATATGGCAGCAAGAACCACACTGCCAGCGATTACAAATTCCATATGTTCGAAACTGCTGTAGCTGAGGAATTGTTTATGGTAAAAAAAATAACTGCGTATTTTTGGAGTTCAATCGATTGAAATTTTTTCAGCTTTCAAATTGTGATTTTTGGCTTTTGGCTGGGTGGAAATAGGTGTAACTTGCAGTCTGATTTCACCTATTGATACCTATGACACTATTGCAAAAAAGGAGAGCGGCTCTCGGAAGTTTATTTTTTTTGGCAGGTATTTGCTTCGCTTCTTGGGCATCCAGAATTCCCGATATTCAGGCAAAGTTTGAGCTTTCTGAATCTCAATTGGGTACTTTACTTTTGGGTTTACCCATAGGCTCACTCATCGCCCTGCCCCTAGCTGGATGGCTAGTTCATAAGTTTGGAAGTAAGCTAGTGATTATGATTAGCGGCTTGGGGTACATGATGTTTTTACCTTTGATTGGTTTTAGCTTTAGCCTTTGGATGCTTGTTCCTGTGATAGTGACATTTGGGATGATTGGCAATTTGATGAATATATCATTGAATACCCAGGCATTGGCCATTGAGGATATGTATGGAAGGAGTATTTTGGCATCTTTTCATGGACTGTGGAGTCTCGCTGGATTTGCAGGAGCTGGAGTGGGCGGGATCATGATTTACTTAGATGTATTGCCTAGGATTCACTATCTCTTTATAGCAGGTATTGTATTGTTGATTTTAATTGTTTCCCCACGGTTTCTGGTCAAGGAGCAAGGGGCAAAAGGAAGTGGAGGTTTAGTACTGAAGAAGCCTGACAATTTACTTTTAAGGATTGGAGGTATTGCATTTTTGGGTATGTTATCAGAAGGGTGTATGTTTGATTGGAGTGGTGTTTATTTCAAAAAAGTAGTTACTATCGATGCCAACCTAGCTTCTTTGGGATATGTAGCCTTTATGGGGGCAATGGCTTCAGGAAGGTTCGTTGCTGACAGGTTGAACAATCGATTTGGAAGATTAATGATTCTGAGAGGAAGCGGTGTGTTGATTTTTTCGGGATTGATCTTGTCTGTCGTTTTTCCTAGTGCAGTACCAGCAGTTCTTGGTTTTTTGCTGGTTGGGTTAGGTGTAGCGGCGATTATTCCTGTTTCTTATAGTATTGCAGGTCGGTCAAAGCAGTATTCGGCAGGTGTAGCTTTGGCGATGGTCTCTACCATTTCATTTTTCGGGTTTTTGGTAGGCCCTCCTTTGATTGGGTTTATCGCAGAGGTTTCGAGTCTAAAAGCTTCATTTGTGCTAATCGCCGTTGCGGGACTTGGGATTACTTTATTGACAAGTATCCGAATGGATGTGTTTGATGACGCGGTTTGATTTTGCCGCGAAGTGAGCCAAGTTTTTATCCAAAGGTCGTAAAGTGGATTTTCAATAGCGTGAATTGGAAATTGTTTTGATTCACTTCTTTGAAGAAATATAAAGTGAAGCGTTTGTTGATTTTTTGAGAAAAAAGTGGAGGATAGAATGGCTCTACCCCAAAGTGAGCTGAATTTTTAGCCAAAAATATTGAAGCGGATAAAAGTTAGTCTAAAAAACTTCGAGGAATTGTGACCTTAAACAGTTAAAGCCACAAGACCCCGAAGTTTATTGAATGAGTTATGTGAGTACTTCTTATTTACTTCTGTTCACAGAAACTTGATCCAAGCCTCTCTTCTTCAGAAGTGCATCAATTTTTGGTTCTGCACCTCTGAAATTCACATACATTTTCATTGGCTCGTCAGTGCCTCCTTTTTCTAGGATTTCTTTTCTGAAGGCTTGTGCTTTTTCTTGGTTGAAAAGCTCGGTTTCTTTGAAAGCTTGGAAAGCATCTGTGTCGAGTACCCCTGACCATATGTAGCTATAGTACCCAGAAGAGTAGCCACCTGCGAAAATATGCTGGAAGTATGGACTTCTGTACCTTGGGATGATTTCATCTATCAAACCAATTTTCTCCATAGAGGCTTTCTCAAATTTCTCAGCATCCATAGTGATGTCCTCTGACTGGGTGTGGTAATCCAAGTCCATGAGTGAAGCTGCAAGGTATTCTGTAGTTCCAAAGCCCTGTCCGAAAGTACCGCTTTTAGTAAGCTTAGCGATCAATTCATCAGGAATCACTTCGCCAGTTTCATAATGAAAAGCATATTCTTTCATCACGCTTGGCTCTGTAGCCCAATTTTCCATTACTTGTGATGGTAGCTCTACAAAGTCTCTAGGAACTGAAGTTCCTGCCAAGCTTCTGTATTGTACATTTGAAAGCAAGCCATGAAGGGCATGTCCAAACTCATGGAAGAAGGTAGTCACTTCGTCAAAAGTTAATAAAGCTGGCGCATTTGCAGTAGGTCTAGAGAAGTTACACACAATAGAGATTATAGGGGCTTTTCTTTCTCCGTCTTCTGTCTTTTGTGCTCTGTATGAAGTCATCCATGCTCCTCCTCTTTTGGATGCTCTTGGGTGAAAATCCATGTATAATACTCCTACATGGCTTCCGTCGGCTTCTTTGACTTCATAAGCTTTAGCGTCAGGATGGTAAGTAGGTATGTTTTCGATTTCTTCAAATGTAAGTCCCCATAGGTTCTTGACTACCATGAAAACACCGTCTTGAACTTTTGCCAATGAAAAATAAGGCTTGATCTCCTGTTCGTCAAGATCAAATTTTTGCTGGCGCAATTTTTCTTCATAGAATCTCCAGTCCCATGGTTCAATTTGGAAATCTTTACCCTCAGCTTTCACCAAAGCTTGCATTTCATCCCTTTCTACTTTTGCTTTTGCTAGGGCAGGAGCCCAAAGCTGATTCAATAGCGTATACACATTGTCAGCATTTTTTGCCATGGACTCTTCCAAGACATAGTCTGCATGGGTCTTGTAGCCAAGTAGCTGAGCCTTCTGTCTTCTCAGGTTAGCAGTCTCGATCAAGCCTGCTTTGTTGTCGTATTCATTGCCTTGGTCGGCTCTGTTTTTGTAGGCTTCCCAGATTTTTTTTCGCAATTCTCTGTTTTCTGCATATTGAAGAAATGGCATGATGCTAGGATTCTGAAGTGTAAAAACCCATTTGCCTTCTTCACCAGCAGCTTTTGCATCATCCGCTGCGCTTTCTATTAGCCCTTTAGGTAATCCTGCAAGGTCTTCTTCTTTGTCTACCACAAGCTTGAATGCATTGGTTTCAGCAAGTAGGTTTTGACCAAATTGAAGCGTAAGCGATGATAGCTTGGTATTGATTTCTCTCAACTTTTCTTTGTCAGCCTCACTTAGGTTAGCTCCATTTCTTACAAAAGACTTGTAAGTTT
The DNA here is from genome assembly GCF_022549675.1 of Belliella kenyensis. Lineage (GTDB taxonomy): Bacteria > Bacteroidota > Bacteroidia > Cytophagales > Cyclobacteriaceae > Belliella > Belliella kenyensis. The sequence continues at coordinate 164,752 of NZ_JAKZGR010000009.1, forward strand.
TTTCCAAAAGCTTTTCTTGCTCAGGGTTAAGGTTAAGAGATTCTTTGCTGTCCCATACTGCTTTTACTCTTTTGAAAAGTTCAGCATTCAAAGAAATGTTGTCGCTATGCGCAGAGATTTCTGGAGCTAATTCCTTAGCTATTGCTTGAATCTCATCATTGGTATTAGCGGAGTTCAAGTTATAAAATACAGTGGAGGCTTTGCTCAATAGTTCTCCAGCATACTCCATTGCCTCTATTGTGTTTTCAAACGTCGGTTCTTCCGAGTTGTTGACGATTTGATCGATTTCTGCCTGATGCTGCTTGATGCCTTCTCGGATGGCAGGAGCAAAATGCTCATTTTTGATTTTGTCAAATGGAGGGACTTCAAAAGGCGTATCATAAGCCTCAAAGAAAGGGTTCATAGCGTCTGTTTTTTGTTCACTTGGCTCACATGCATACAGCATAGTAGCTGTGGTGGCCAGGGCTAAAATTGTTTTTTTCATATCCAATTCATATTTGGGTTGGTGGTACAAATATAGCTATATTATCAAGTTGTTGAAAATGTCACTCAAATCAGCTGTTGATATTATTTTTTCTGTGGTATTGGGTACTATGCTGGCTTGACTTACCTTTGCCGTGATCAAATGGAAAAATTAGAAAATGAGCATTATAAAGGGGTTGATAGTTGTGAGTTGTATTTTTGGCATGCTACAGCAAAGTCTTGCACAGTCAGGTGATTCATATGTGATTTTGATTTCTTTGGATGGATATAGGTATGATTATACAGCGCGATTTCAGCCAAAGAATCTATTAGGGATGATAGCTGAAGGCACAGCTGCCAAGTCTATGATCCCCTCATTTCCGACCAAAACCTTCCCGAATCACTACAGCATTGCAACTGGGATGAAGCCTGAGAATCATGGCCTAGTCAATAATGCATTTTATGATTCGAGAAAGGATGAAGTCTATAGTATTCGCAATAGAAATATTGTAGAAGATGGCTATTGGTATGGAGGGAAGCCACTTTGGGTGTTGGCAGAGGAGCATGGCCTCAAGGCTGCGAGTTTTTTCTTTGTCGGCTCTGAAGCAGATGTTCAAGGGGTAAGGCCTTCCTACTATAGAAACTATGATGCTTCTGTCTCTAATCTGACTCGGGTCACGCAAGCTTTGACATGGCTTGAGCTACCTGAAGAGGAAAGGCCCAGGTTGATCACCTTGTATTTTTCAGATATAGATGATGTAGGACACGCTTATGGACCTAATAATGATGAGCAGCTAAAAAGAAGAATTGAAAAGCTAGATCATGAACTAGGGGTGTTATTTGAAGGAGTGAAAAGTCTCGACCTCGAGGTAAATCTATTTGTAGTGTCTGATCATGGGATGGTCGATGTGCCTAAAGAGAATTTGATCAACCTTGATCACCTCACCAAAGATATAGACGCAAGGGTAGTTAATAATGGTGCTCTGGCACATCTTTACTTAAATAATCCACTTGAATTAGAGGATGTTTTTCTTAAGCTGTCTGATTCTTCAGAACCTTTTCAAGTGGTGAAAGTAAAGGATAAGCGATATTACAAGAATATAACATCTTATGCAGATCGACTTGGAGATTTACTTATCATGCCTGATTTGGGGTTTTATTTGGCCACCACTCCTGACATGGTCAAGTATCAGCAGAAGTCAGGGACGTTGAAAACAGAAGTCTTTGGCGAGCACGGCTTCAGTCCAGCGTATAAAGAGATGCATGCCATATTTTATGCAGCGGGAGAAAGCATCAAGGAGGGATTGACCATAGATTCTTTTCAAAATATTCATGTCTATCCCTTGATTGCACATCTCTTAGGTTTACCGATTCCAGAAGGTATAGATGGGGATTTGAAGGTGTTGAAAAAGATATTGAAAAGTGAAGAATAATGAAGGAAATAGAGGGTAGAAAAGAAGTGTCAATATTGGTTAGGTCTTTTTATGAAAAAGTAAGACGAGATGAGCTGTTAGGGCCAATATTTAATGGGATTGTGGAGGATTGGGAAATGCATCTGGAGAGATTGACAGATTTTTGGGAGATGGTTTTATTGCACTCTGGGCCAGGTGCAGGAAAGTTCAATCCAGTGCCAGTGCACAAGGAGGTAGATAGGCATACAGGGAGTGAGATTGATCAAAACCATTTTGAGCATTGGCTTTCTCTATGGGAGGTCACTTTGCAGGAACATTTCGAAGGAGAAGTAGCTGAATTTGCTAGAGCACATGCGCACAAAATGGCACATATCTTATTTTTTAAAATCATGGAAGGTAGAAGCGCTTTAGGTCATCAGTAGCTCGTTAGAAGTTTTTGCTTTAAGCTAACAATTGAAAATAGAGTGGCAAAGTATTACTTAATATGTATATCCGTTTTTTTGCAATAACAAGTATTTTATCCAAACAATAGATTACTTCGGGGTTAGTTTCGATGAGCTTCAAGGAATAGCTGGATCTTGAAAATCCCAAATATGACTTGGTTACTGGTGTCTTTGCGTAAACACACAATAATTAATTTCCTCAATGCGGTATTTAAAATATCAGCATTAGCTTTATCACTTATTCACCTATTGGATTTTTAGAATAGAAGATGAAAACATTTTCAAATATTAATTTGCCAAATCTGATAATACGCTTTTTTGCCAGTAACTTCAATTCATTGGCTCAACAGATTGTTAATGGTCAATATCCATAAATATCTAATATCAATTTTTATCGGAAGTTAGATAAATCGGAATTTTGTAATGTTATTGGCAAAGTTCCGTATATCCATATTGCCAAAATACATTAGTATATTTTTTTCAACCTAGTTTAGCTGTTATTTCATAATTAGGGAATAAAATTGCAGTTTTGCACAAACTCAATTTTCTATGTCTATTCTGCTAAAATCGCTTAGGTTTATTGATTGTGATACTGTTCATGAATTGAATGATTATGTCGTTGATAGTGATGGCTTAAGGGAGTATGATGCTGACTCTTCTGTGAATATTACTGAAACTATTGACTGCCAAGGATTATTTTGTTCAGAGGGGTGGGTGGATTTGAGGTGTCTTGCAGGAGAACCGGGAGAGGAGTATAAAGAGACACTAGAAAGTCTTGGGGAATTGCTTAAGCAATCTGGATTTGCCAAGGCAGTGCTGATGCCTAACACTAAGCCTGCTTTACAATTCAAAAGTGATCTTTTATCCTTGAAGCAAAGGACTAGTGAGTGGTTTACGGAAGCGTTATTTCAAGTTTCGGTTACCAAAGACAACAAAGGGGAGGATTTTACAGATATATTGGACTTGAATGCTCATGGAGGGTATATTTTTGGAGATGGTTTGCAACCTTTGAGTAATCCAGATAGGTTCATGAAAGTACTGCAATACCTTCAGAAGTTTGATGGAGTGCTTTTTGACCACAGTTATGAACCCTTATTGGCTTTATTTGGTCAGATGCACGAGGGAGTGGTGTCTACTCGAATAGGAATGAAAGGGATTCCAAATCTTGCGGAGGAAGTCGCCGTCAAAAGAAATATAGATATCCTAAGATATGCTGGTGGCAACTTGCATTTCCAGACGATCAGTACAGCTGGTGCTGTGACGGAGATAAGGAAAGCTAAACAAGAGGGATTGAATGTAACATGTGATGTCTCTGTATATCAATTGATCTTTACTGATGATGATCTTCAAAGTTTTGATACTCATCTGAAAGTAAATCCCCCATTTAGAAGTAAGGAAGATAGGGAGGCACTTATAGCTGGTCTGAAAGATGGCACGATTGATGCCTTGGTGTCCAATCATCAGCCTCAGGATTTTGATGCAAAGCATATGGAGTTTGATTTAGCTTCATCGGGAATGATTGGTTTACAGACTTTCTTACCTGCTTTGGTTAAGCTTTCAGAAGAAATGTCTTGGCCTTTACTTATTTCCAAGGTTACAAAAAGTGCTGATGCAGTTTTGAGATCTCATGGAAGTAAATCTACCAAGTTTACTATTTTTGACCCTAAAGCATCTTGGGAATATGATGTGAATTCTAACTTTTCATTGTCCTCAAATCATCCATGGATGAACACTGCTTTGGCAGGGAAAGTAAAGTATGTAATCAGTCAAGGTGAACTTATCAAACTATAATGTCTAAATATTTCTCTTACGCCATACAAATAGGACTACTAGGTGCAGCATTTTCGATAATAGCCTTTTTTGGTATTGGTCTTATTCTTGGTCAAGACCCTACTTTGTCGAGTCAGTTGTTTAGTTTTGTGACAGTGCCCTTATTTGTAGGTGCAGCACTTTACTTTATCAGGTGGAAGCTCAATGACAATCATCTGAGCTTTGCAGAGGGAATGACAGTAGGTTTCGTGGTTTATTTTACAAATGCCCTGGTGTCTTTTGTAGGTATTACTATAGGCTTGTATTTGGCACCTTCATTATTTGAGATCATCAAGGAGAATAAATTACTGATTACGGCAGATAAAAAGGACTTCACCATACAGCAATATGGTCAAGAAGTATTCGATAGAACTTATCAAAGTATAAGTGAACTTACTGTTGTGAATATAGCTTTGAACGATTTTATTTGGAAAATTGTCTTTGGACTATTTTTTACAATCATTATTTCCATTATTTTGAGAAGAAATTTAAACTGACAAATCATATGGAACCAAAACAAACACCTTTTAAAGCAGGAATCAATGCAGGGTTGATCCTTGGTATTGTATCTATTATCTTAACTTTTGTATTTTATTTTCTAGGAGCCGAGCAATTGGTAAGTACTTTGTTTCAAGTTGTTTCCCTTGTAGTTACTTTAGGTTTGGTAATTTATTTCGGGATTCAATACCGTAAGTCCATTGGAGGATATATGGAATTCGGTGCGGCGTTTAACTTTTCCTTTATCACTTTGGTGGTGGGAGCTTTGATAAGCGTAGCTGGTTTGATGGTTTTGTACTATGTGGTGGATCCAGCTTTGCCAGGAGTGATGGCTGATGCTACATTAGAGAAAACTATGGGCATGATGGAAAGTTTTGGTGTGGCAGATTCCATGACTAGTGATCAAATTGATGAAATGAGAAAGTCTGTTGCGGATGGCTTCACGCCTTTGGGTATGCTGAAAGGTCAGCTATTTATGCTCATAGGCTATGCAATAATAGCTTTGATTATTGGAGCTATTTTAAAGAGAAGAGATAAATCATTAGATTATTAACCAAAAAAAATGACTCAAATTTCCATTGTTGTACCTGTTTTCAATGAACAGGAGTCTTTGCCAGAATTGAGTAATTGGATCAGCCGGGTCGTCAATGACCACGGCTTTTCTTATGAAATAATCTTTGTCAATGATGGAAGTACGGATGGTTCTTGGGCGGAGATTCAGCGGCTAGCTTCTTTGAATCCAGCTATAAAAGGAGTGAATTTCACTCGGAATTATGGTAAATCAGCAGCACTGGATATGGCATTCAGCAAATCCTCAGGTGAAGTTGTGATCACTATGGATGCAGATCTCCAAGATAGTCCAGATGAAATCCCTGGGCTATATCACATGATCATGGAGGAAGGATATGATGTGGTGTCAGGATGGAAGAAAAAGCGCTATGATCCAATCTCCAAAACAATACCTTCCAAGTTTTTCAATGGAGTGACTAGGTGGATATCTGGAATCAAATTGCACGACTTTAACTGTGGTTTGAAAGCCTATAAGCTCAAAGTGGTCAAAAACATCCATATCTATGGAGAAATGCATCGCTATATTCCACTTATAGCCAAGTGGAATGGATATACTAAGATCGGTGAGAAAGTGGTCGAACACAGAGCACGCAAATACGGGGTGACCAAGTTTGGACTTGAAAGGTTTCTCAACGGGTTTTTAGATTTGATCTCTGTATCATTTGTAAATCGCTATAAGAAGAAACCTATGCATTTCTTCGGGACACTTGGGACAGTATCATTTTTAACCGGCTTTTTGATCACTATTTGGCTTATTTTTCAAAAAGTATATGGGCTCTATCAAGGAAGTAAAGTAAGGGAGATCACAGATCAGCCGCTGTTTTTCTTAGCCTTAGTAGCATTGATCGTAGGAGTTCAGTTGTTTTTGACTGGATTCATATCGGAGATGATGACTTCCAACAATTCACGCAAAGCAGATTACAATATCAGTGATCAAGTGAACTTAGAAGATTGATGCAATTCACTGTAATCATACCAGTATACAATAGACCTGAAGAAATTGATGCTCTACTAAGGAGTTTGGTGACTCAAGATCCATTGCCTTATGAGGTCATTGTCGTAGAAGATGGTTCTTCGGTAAGGTGTGAGCAAATCGTGAATTCCTATTTGAATAGGTTGAACGTAAAATACTTTTTTATAGAGAATAGTGGCCAGGGCTTTGCAAGAAACTTTGGCATGGAAAAGTCAACAGGGGATTTTTTTGTGATGTTCGATTCAGATTGTGTTATACCAAAGGGCTATTTCAATATTATAGCGCTTGCTATTGAAAGTAGAGGACTTGATGCATTTGGTGGTCCTGATGCAGCCTCGAGTGAGTTTTCGATACTTCAAAAAGCTATGAACTACAGTATGACGTCATTTTTGACCACTGGAGGTATTAGAGGGAAATTAAAAAATCCTGGCAAATACCAAGCAAGAGGATACAATATGGGCTTGTCCAAAAATGCCTTCACAGCATCAGGCGGATTTGTAGACCCCAATAGTGGGGAAGATATAGAATTGAGTATACGGCTTAAAAAAATGGGATATAGGCTTGAATTGGTTGAAGAGGCTTATGTATATCACAACAGAAAGAGTACCTTTACTTCATTTTTCAGACAAAGTTTTTCATTTGGGAGGAATAGAATCAATATCAGTCGATATCACTCTGACGCAGTAAAGCTAGTTCATCTTTTGCCAATGTTATTTTTGCTTTTTTGGAGTGTTACATTGCTTTTTAATATTCTGCTTCCTACAGGTTCGATAGTGAATATCGCCAACTTTATTTTGGTACTTTGGCTGATTGGGGTTTTGATCAGTGCTACTGTGGCTAATCAATCTTTATTCGTTGGTTTTTTGGCTGTTATTACCTCTTTCGGTCAGCTAAGTGCCTATGGATTAGGTTTGCTATACGAATGGTTTGTGAAAAAAACGAAAGGTTGATTTATCCTTTTTCGCAGTAGAAGATTATCTCATCTTTTGGTAAGGCATATTTGGAAACAACTTCCTTGCTTAGAGATTTTACGAAGTGATTCTCACTCACTTTTAGTCCAGATAAGCTCAATCTGCTTGCGTAATCTTTGCCATATTTGCGAACATGATCTCTCTGCCCAAAAAGTTTTTCGCGCATAGCTGGATCAGTGATTAATTTGTCTTCTTGCGTTGAAGGGATATCATACACTGGTGATTGGATGATTCCCCAGCCTGTGTCTTTGAGTACACGATTGATTTCTTGACAGGCTAAGATATCGTCTTCTACATGCTCCATGACATGATTACAGAATACCACATCAAAGGTATTTGCTTCAAAAGGAATCTGATGAACGTCCATTTTTACTTTTGCAAGTGGCGACTCGATGTCTCCAGTAATGTAATCCAGATTCGGTAACTTGTTCATCCTATCGATAAAGCAGAGCTCAGGCGCGATATGAAGCACTTTGAGAGGCTTGTTGAAAAATGGAGTTTCTTTTTGTAGAAAATGCCACATTAACCTGTGTCTCTCAAGAGCAAGGCAATTTGGACAAAGGGCATTTTCTCTAACTTTTCTTCCATAAGGTAGGAATTTCCTAAAATGACTTCCACACACGTTGCAGGTGACTGCATTGCCTTTATAAAAAATGGCTAGCACTCTTAAAAAAAAGTGGGATACCAATTGTAGGTACTTCCTAGGAATGTAGCGGATGACGAAGCTGATGATTGACTTCATTTATACATTTTTGATATTGTTCACTTTTATTTTTCGCAAGATAGTCAAAGATGTGTCAATGGTTGAAAAGAATTTGTGGATATTGGGAATTTCGAGACTATCCACATTTTTTGAGTTGCGAAATTTAATGTTGTTTTGTGTGATTAGTTATTGATAATCAACTGTTTTGAGTGGAGGAAGGTCAAAGAATTGAGTTTTAGTTTTGATCTGATAGAGGTTGACCCTTTTTTGCAGTAATATTTGAAAAATTGAATCACTCTAGTTGCATTCTTAAGTTTTATGTCAATGGTAGTATAAAATGCTCGTTGGGGAATGTTTGTTTTTTCGAAATATTAGTTTTGTAATAGTCAATTACTAAAAATTTTAGAATGAAAAATAAAAAAATATATATAAGTATTGGTATTGCTTTGATTGTTTTGGTTTTTCTTTGGCGTTTTTTGTCAAGCTCAGTTGGAGAATCTTTCGAGATCATGGCCGAGGTAAAACAGGGGAGTTTCAAAGTTGAAATCACTAGCTCAGGGGAATTGGAAGCATTGAATTCCGTGGAAGTATTGGGGCCAGTGGAGGCAAGAAGGTTTAGAGTAAACAACATGACGATAGAAAGTATGGTTGATGAGGGGACAGTTGTAAAACAAGGTGATTTTATTGCAGAGCTTGATAAATCTGAGCTCTTTGGGCGAATTGAAGACAAGCGTCTAGATCTTGAACAAAGTAGGGCGCAATATGAGCAAATACAACTTGACACCTCTCTTGTTTTGAGACAGGAGCGTGATAATATTACGAATTTGGAATATGGTGTTCAAGAGCGAAAGCTAGTGGTAGAGCAGTCACAATTTGAGCCGCCTGCTATCATCAAGCAGAATGAATACAATTTGGAAAAGGCTGAAAGAGATTTGGATCAAGCCAAAGATCGCTATAGGGTCAAAAGACTACAGGAAAGGGCTAGGATGGTGGAAGTATCGGCTCGAGTGAGAGAAAATGAAAAAGAGTTAGAGCAGATGAAGGAGGTTTTGGAAAAATTCACGGTGACAGCACCTCAAAATGGGATGGTCATCTACCAGTCAATGCGTGGAGGCAAAGTCAAGGCAGGTTCGCAAGTCAGTGCTTGGAATCCCGTGGTAGCCACTTTACCAGATCTTTCCAGAATGAGGAGTGTGACTTATATCAATGAAGTAGATATTCGGAAAATAAAAACGGGTCAGGAGGTAGAGATAGGCTTGGATGCATTTCCTGATAAGAAATTGACGGGGAAAGTAACTAGAGTTGCTAACATTGGTCAGCAAAGACCAAATTCTGATGCTAAAGTATTCGAAGTGGTGATAGAAGTCAATGAGAGTGATAATACTTTAAGACCAGCTATGACTACGAGCAATAACATTGTCGTAGATCGATTAGAGGATGTTAATTATGTGCCATTGGAAGCGATCAATGTACAAAATGACAGTATCAACTTTGTATATTTGAAAAATGGCAGTAAGCAAGAGGTTTTGCTCGGGACTTCAAATCTAAATGACATTGTCATAGCAGCAGGAATAAAGGCTGGAGACAAGGTATACCTCTCTACACCTTCTTGGGCAAAGGATTCTCCCGTCAAGTTGCTTCCAGAACTTGAAGGAAAGCGCAGGCAAAAAAATGAGCCAGAAGTTGTGAAGGAGGAAGTTAGAAATGATAGGTCTAGCAGGCCTAGAGGTGAGCGAAGGAGGGAAAGACCGTGAAGAAGCCTCTGTTAAATGAAAGATTACTGGCCAATTTTTCTATAGCAATGGAAGCTGTCATTGCCAATAGATTGAGGTCATTTCTTACAGCTTTGGGGATTATTTTTGGAGTCGCAGCTGTGATCGCAATGCTTGCAATCGGTAATGGTGCTCAGCAAGAGATTATGGAGCAGATCAAACTTGTAGGAGTGAATAATATCGTGGTAACTCCAATAATAGAGCAAGTAGAAGAAAGTGTGGACGAGCAAAGTGACCTAGATAGTGAGCGTAAGCGATTTTCTCCTGGTCTAAGGCTCTTAGATGTGGAATCTATAGCAGAGACCATTCAGGGCATCCAGCAGCTAAGTCCAGAGATTGTTCTCGAAACGCACATGGTATATGGGGGAGTGCGAAGGTCTGCCAAGTTGGTAGGAATAAAACCTTCCTATTTTGAAGTTCTAGATTTTAAACTAGAGGAAGGGAAGCATTTTACGAACTCCAATCAAATAAATGGAGACCCTGTCTGCATCATTGGAAAAGCTGTGCAAAGGAAATTTTTTCCCAAAGAAAATCCCATAGGTAAACGGATCAAAAGTGGGAATCAATGGCTAGAAATCATTGGTATTATGGAAGAGCGGTTGGTCTCTGAGCAAAGCATTTCTAAACTCGGAATTAGGGATTTTAATATGGATGTATATGTTCCAATACAAAGCATGCTGATCCGATTCAAAAACAGAGACTTGATAACTAGTTTTGATTTAGAAGGGGGGACAGGAAATCAAAAAAATCCCAACTATCATCAAATAGATAAGCTTGTCATTCAGGTGAAAGAAAGCGAGTCTCTCAAACCAACTGCTGAGGTTGTTGCAAAACTTTTGGCAAGAAGTCATAATGGTGTTGTGGATTTTGAGATTACCATTCCAGAACTACTATTAAAGCAGCAGCAGCGAACCCAAAATATATTTAACATCGTGTTAGGAGCCATAGCTGGCATCTCTTTATTAGTCGGGGGTATAGGTATCATGAATATCATGCTAGCTTCTGTAATGGAAAGAATAAAAGAAATTGGCCTAAGACTTTCGTTAGGTGCGAAAAAATCCGATATTGTCAATCAGTTCCTTTTCGAATCAGTCATGATCAGTGTGTCTGGGGGATTGATAGGTGTGATTTTGGGAGTAGTGTTGGCTTATTTGGTGTCAGTGTTTGGAGATTTTCCCACTGTAGTATCCTTTTCATCTATCATTTTATCTTTTGGAGTCGCTGCTACGGTAGGTTTGATTTTCGGAATTGCACCAGCACAAAAAGCTGCCAGTCAGGATCCAATAACATCTTTACGATATGAATAGAAAATTATCACTTTGTCTTTTTATAGTAGGATTTTGTCTTACTGATCACATGAGCATGGCTCAGCAGCGCGTAGAGTACTCACTAGTACAAGTTGTGGATAGAGCCAAAGCACAATCTCCAGCAGCACTTCGAGTGGAGACTCAGCGTGAAAATAGGTACTGGCAGTATAGACTTTTCAGGTCTAATTACAATCCCCAGTTGAGACTAGGCGGAACTATCCCAGGATTCACACAAGCATTCAATAATGTGGAGCAACCTGATGGGACTTTCGTTCCCCGTCAGATCAGGCAAAACTTGATGGATGTAGAACTTGGCGTTCAGCAGGAAATTGCTGCTACTGGTGGAGTGATATCCGTCAATTCATCCACCAATAGGTTTGATAATTTTTTGGCTCCCGCAGGTCTTCCGAGGACTCAATGGACGGGAGTGCCCGTCAATGTGAGGGTAAGTCAGCCGATCTTTAATTTCAATCGCTTAAAATGGGATAAAAAAATTGAGCCATTGAGGTATGAAGAAAGTAAAAGGGAATTTGTCGAGGCTATGGAAGGGATAAGCAGGACTGTGACGAATCTGTTTTTCGACTACCTAGAGGCACAAGTGAACTTAGAAATATCTACTTTGAACCTAAAAAACACAGAAGATATCTTCAAGATAGAGCAAGGAAGGTATAATATTGGGATGACTTATGAGGATAAGTTGCTTCAGGTAGAGCTGCAAGTACTGCAGGCCAAGCAACAGTTGGCACAAGCTAGGCTTGATATGGAGGAGAGGTCTCTTCGCTTGAAATCTTTTGTGGGTCTGAATGAAGCCACTGACCTTATTTTGGTAGTACCTCAAGATATTCCAGATTTTACAGTGCCTGTAGATGAGGCTTTACAAAGAGCCTATCAAAATAGGGCCGCAGCTTTGGGGTTTGAAAGAAAAAGAATCGAAGGAGATGCAGAAATTGCTCGTGCCAGAGGCCAAAGATTTGATATGACTATCAATGCTTCATATGGACTTAACAATGCAGGCCTTGATTGGAGAGATCTTTACACTGATCCAAACAGGCAAACTTTGGTCAATCTTGGGTTTTATATTCCAGTACTAGATTGGGGAAGAAATAAAGCTAGAATGGGGCAAGCCAAAGCAGCTAAGAAGCTGATTGAATATGAAGTAGATCAAGAAATGATTGATTTCGAGCAGCTAATTTATACTAAGGTGAAAAACTTCGAAATGTTGAAAGACAGGATGGAAGTTACCAAAGTATCGGATTTAGTGGCAGAGAAAAGGTATGAAATATCTCTTGGAAGATATCAAACTGGAGGTGTAACAATCACAGACCTGAATATTGCTCAGCAAGAAAAGGATAGTAACAGAAGAGCTTACATCCAATCATTGAGAGATTATTGGTATGCATATTATGAGATGAGAGCCATTACATTGTATGATTTTGAAAACAAAAGATTATTATACAATCCAGAAAATATAGACTGATCAAAAGGTCAAGACCTCAAGTCTTGACCTTTGTTTTTTTCAATCCTTCTAGCTTTTTTTAAAGCCTCATAAATGATCCATTCTATTTGGCCATTGGTACTGCGGAATTCGTCTTCTGCCCATTTTTCCACAGCCTGCATCATCTTTTCATCTAATCTTAGGGCAAAGGGTTTTTTAGCCATTACAGTTATTTTCCTTCAAGGTATTTATTTTCACTTGAGCCTTAATTGGTTACTTTTTCAAAATGATTAACCATATGGTGAAGCTATCCGATATTTCATAGCCTTTTTTGATTGCCAAAGCTTTACTGATTTAGGGTTCCGACGTTCAGCACTGGACTTGCAGAGCGGTCTGAGCACAATACCACCATCAAATTGCTGACCATTGCTGCTTTTCTATCTTCTTCGAACTCTATGATACCTTTGATTTTCAAATCTTCTAGAGCCATCTCCACCATACCCACTGCACCGTCTACGATTTTTCTCCTTGCTGCTACGATTGCAGTGGCTTGCTGACGTTGAAGCATTGCAGAAGCTATTTCGGAAGCATATGCCAAGTGAGAAATCCTTGCTTCGATCACTCTGATGCCAGCGTGATTTAGTCTTTCTGCTATTTCTTCTTCCAAAGAATGATTGACTTCTTCTACCCCAGAGCGAAGTGTGATTTCAGCATTTTCTGCTTCAAAATCATCATAAGGGTACTTTCCAGCCATTTTTCTTACTGCTGCATCAGTCTGTAAGTGTACAAAGTTTTCATAGTCGTTTACATCAAAAGTTGCTTTGAAAGTATTTTCCACTTGCCAAACTACAATCGTCCCTACCATAACTGGATTGCCTATTTTGTCATTAACCTTGAGTGGCTTGTTTTCAAAATTTCTGACACGTAATGAGATTTTTTCTTTCGTCATAAAAGGATTTACCCAGAAGAATCCATTGGCTTTCACTGTTCCTTTGTAAGCTCCAAATAGCACCAATACCATGGCCTTATTTGGTTGGAGTGTAAAAAAACCAGGTACAATACCAATGAATAAAATGATTGATACAATCGCAAGGATTACTATTTTACTAACTACAGCAAATACACCGATAGCAATCAACGCTAAAGCTACCAAAATCATAAGATAGCCTGAAAGAGGTTTTGTTATTTTTTCCATATTGTTATGATATTAAATTGATATCATAACAATATACTTATTTAGTCGGTGTTTGGTTGTGAATTCCAAAATAATTATTCATTATTTGCATTAAAGAAATGAGAAATACCTTATCAGTTTACGATCCAAAACATATCCCCCGAACCAGTTTGTATCATTTTTCGATTATCAAATTCACCGATGATACTTGCATCATCATTCAATAAATTAGCCTTGAAGGGGCGTGAATCCTCATAAACGGCTTGTATCAAAACATCTTCATTGAGGTCAATCTTAGAAATAGGAGTTAGGTTGTTGGAAACAAGATTTTGATAAATGAAACCAGTTTCACCGTTTGGGAGCATGATCCTATACCATCCAGCTACAGCTGCTTGAATATTAATTATGGTGTTGCGGGGCAGTTGCCTAATTCTATTGGATTGGGTGCTTGGCTCTTGTCTGAGATTGGCTTTTTCGACAATGATTTTGTTAATCGCACCCAGCTTGCTACTATCAGCAAAGTTTGCTGAATTGAAGTCAGCAGCAGTAGCCAAAAAATGAAAGGGATCTACAGCTCCTCTTCCAGACCTGTAGATGCCAAAGTGAAGATGTGGTGGAGTGGTGATGGCGTTTCCTGTGTTTCCCACCAATCCCAAAGTGTCCCCTGCGATGACTTTTTTTCCTACATTAACAAGCTGACTATCAAGATGTGCATAGTAAAAGGAATAGGGGCCAGAACTCAAACTTACAGTTTTGCCTCCTAATCTATTCGTGCCCACACGGGAGACACGGCCTTCGGTGACAGCAAGCACTGGAGTTCCTTTGGGGGCAAATACATCTATACCTTCATGCCTTCTTGAACCGCCATCTCTATCTACTCCAAAGAAGCTACCAATTGATTTATGAGTTTTTCCTTCTATTGGAAAAGCTAGTGAAGCGTTGTAGCGAATTCGAATTTGGACAATTCCACCTCGGAAGAGTTCTGGCTGTACCCTTATTGCATGTGTGCTTGTTTTTGAAACCTGATAGGTAAGTGAATGATCTTCTTTTGCAAAATGTATGTTTTTCCAGGATTCACTGTTTTTCTCAAAAACATCAATGAAAATCTTACTGCTATCTTGAGAAATGTGATCCAAAAGGATTTCAATTTCTTGACCTTCATTTACCTCATAAGATAAGAAGACAGCTTGAGGTTTGGATTGATCAAATCTGGTAACTTCTTGATAGGGTAAGGTTATGCTATAAGGTGCACGCAACGCTGATTCCCCTGCTTCCAGCCAATCTTTTGCTATGGCATAGTTTTCCATTCCAGCATTTCTAAGGCTAGATTCATAGTCTTTGTAAGGGCTAGAAGTTCCTAGAAGCTTATCGATTTTGATGCCATTACATGAGAAGAGTAATGTGCAGCAAACAAATAGTATTGTCAATGGTCTGGTTTTCATACATAAAAAAAGAACAAGAACCATGCGGGATATTTGTAGTAATGAGTAAGCATTATATTTAAAGAAAAAAATGCTTGTTGATAGAGTGGGATATGAGGTAAGGGTAAGTTACATTTCACAAAAAAAAAGCCTCATCAAAATATTTTGATGAGGCTGTCTATTTTACATTGTACTTAGTACAATAATTAAGTCAACATGGCGCCGTCTACTTGAAGCACCTGACCCGAAATGTATGAACTCATATCTGAGCCTAAGAATACACAAGCATTGGCTACCTCATCAGGCTGTCCACCTCGCTTCATGGGGATTGCATCTCTCCAGCCTTGAACAGTTTTTTCATCCAGGACAGCAGTCATTTCTGTTTCAATAAACCCAGGAGCTACGGCATTGCATCTGATATTTCTAGAACCTAATTCTAAAGCAACTGATTTAGTAAAACCTACTATCCCCGATTTGGAAGCAGCATAGTTTGCTTGACCAGCATTACCTTTGATACCTACTACAGAGGTGATGTTGATGATGGCTCCAGCCTTAGCTTTCATCATGGTTCGAGTGGCTGCTTTTACAGTGTTGAAGCAAGATTTAAGGTTTACATTGATGACCTCATCCCAAGCTTCTTCAGTCATTCTCATGAGTAAGTTGTCACGGGTGATTCCAGCATTGTTTATTAAGATATCAAGTCCTCCAAATTCAGAAACTACAGCGTTTACCAATTCTTCTGCGGCAGCAAATTGTGATGCGTCAGAACGATATCCTTTTGCCTTGATTCCATATGCTGCCAGTTCATTTTCCAATGCTTGGCCTTTCTCTACGCTAGAAAGGTAGGTGAATGCTACGTTTGCACCTTCTTGTGCATATTTGATTGCGATTGCTCTTCCTATTCCTTTAGATGCTCCCGTGATCAGAGCCGTTTTCCCACTTAGTAATCCCATGGTTTGAAATTTAATGTTAAAATGAAGGCTTAAAATTAAGAAAAAATATATTGGGTATGGAAGTTAGCTCGCAAAGATTGCAAAGAAGCTAAGAGACGCAAAAGGAATTTTCAAATTTGGGAAAGATTTTTTTGTGATAATTACTTAGTATGACTATTTTCATTACCTTAAAAGTAAATTGATTTTTAAGACTAAATTTTTATGACAGAGAATCAAATTTCAAGAGTTGTGATTGGTAAAGCCATTTTTATCCATAGGAAGCTTGGTCCTGGATTGCTTGAAAGTGCTTACGAGAAGATTTTGGCTTATGAGCTTCAAAAAGAAGGTTTTGATGTGAAGTGTCAGGTTTTATTACCGATTGAATGGGAAGGAATGCCTATTGAAAAAGCGTACAGGGTTGATATTTTGGTGGAAAACAAAGTGATCGTTGAGTTGAAGTGTGTTGAAGAAGTGTCCAATGTCCATTTTTCTCAGTTATTGACATATTTGAAGTTTTCTGAACTTAAGTTAGGTCTAATTATAAACTTCAAGACTGTTTTGCTGAAAAATGGGTTGCACAGAGTTGTTAATGGACTGAAGGATGATTTTGAAAGGTAATTGGTTAAAAAAAAGTTTTCGGTTTTTAAAAATTATTCTTAGCCTCCTTTGCACCTTAGCGATCCTTAGCGAGATCCGATCTAATTGCTTGTTGCATAATTTTTTTCTCTCCCCAAAAGCCTTATTTTTGCGTAGCTTAAATGAAAATTAAATCAAAGAAATATGTCTTCAACGAAATATGATGTAATAGTAGTGGGTTCTGGCCCAGGGGGGTATGTGGCGGCAATCCGTGCGTCTCAATTGGGTTTGAAAACAGCAGTGGTAGAAGCTGCAGAATTGGGTGGTATTTGTTTGAACTGGGGTTGTATACCTACCAAAGCATTGATCAAAAGTGCACAAGTTTTTGAATATATCAATCATGCCAAAGATTACGGAATCAAAGTTTCTGATGCAGAGATGGATTTCGAAGCTATGGTAAAAAGAAGTAGAGATGTAGCTGGCGGGATGTCGAAAGGTATCCAGTTTTTGCTTAAGAAAAACAAGATTGACCAATTGCTAGGATGGGGCAAGGTACAGCCTGGTAAAAAAGTGGAAGTGGAAGATAAAGATGGTAAGAAAACTGTCTATGCTGCAGATCATATCATCATAGCTACTGGAGGTAGAGCGAGGGAATTGCCAGCGTTGAAGATTGATAATGAGAAAATCATTGGTTACAGAAAAGCAATGACTTTGGAAAAGAAGCCAGCAAAAATGGTAGTAGTGGGATCTGGAGCTATAGGGGTAGAATTCGCATATGTGTATAGTGCGATTGGTGTAGATGTGACCATCGTTGAGTTCATGGATAGAATCGTGCCAAATGAAGATGAAGAAGTATCTAAGACTTTGGAGAAAATATACAAAAAGGCGGGTCTGAAAATCATGACTAGCACGGAAGTGACTTCAGTAGATACCAAAGGTGATGGCTGTAAAGTAACTGTGAAGGATAAAAAGGGTGCAGAATCAACTATCGAGTGTGATGTAGTACTCTCTGCTGTAGGGGTGGTATCCAATGTAGAGAACATAGGATTGGAAGATGTTGGGATTCTAGTAGAAAAAGGCAAAATCAAAGTAGATGAGTACTACAAGACCAATATGCCAGGTTATTATGCCATAGGGGATGTGGTGCCTGGTCCAGCATTGGCACACGTAGCTTCTGCTGAGGGGATTATATGTGTAGAGAAATTTGCGGGTCATCACCCAGAGCCTTTGGATTATAATAACATTCCAGGTTGTACTTACTGTATTCCAGAGATTTCTTCAGTTGGTTATACAGAAGCACAAGCCAAGGAGGCTGGTTATGAATTGAAGGTGGGTAAATTTCCGTTTTCGGCATCAGGTAAAGCGTCAGCTGCTGGTGCAAAAGATGGCTTTGTGAAATTAATTTTTGATGCCAAATATGGAGAGCTTTTGGGAGCACACATGATAGGTGCCAATGTCACAGAAATGATTGCTGAAATCGTTGCAGTGAGGAAATTGGAAACTACGGGAATGGATCTAATCAAAACCGTACACCCTCACCCAACTATGTCAGAGGCAGTCATGGAGGCAGCGGCAGCTGCATACGATGAGGTTATACATTTGTAATTCAGCATAATTAATCTTAATATTATAGGCGCAAGGCATCATGTATGTCTTGTGCTTTCTTTTTTAAAGAATGTCAAACCCCTTAAAAATCACCTTTTGGAAGAAGAACAGTTAGTAGCAGGACTGAGGGCGCAGGATCGAAAGACCGTGGAGTACTTATATGAAAAGTATTCCAGAGCCCTTTTCGCCGTGATTTCTAGGATTATTGTAGATCGGGATATAGCAGAGGAAGTTTTCCATGATGCTTTTATCAAGATCACTAGAAAAATCGACGGCTATGATGAGACAAAGGGAAGGCTTTATACTTGGATGGCAAATATTTGTAGAAACTCTGCCATAGACAAAACCAGGTCTAAAGAATTCTCTAACAGCAGTAAGACCAATACCATAGAAGACTACGTATATGGTATTGAAAGCGAATCGGGTACCTTAGAACTTGTGGATGGGATTGGTGTCAAAGAGCTCTTGACAGCACTCAACGAGGAGCAAAGGTTTGTGATTGAATGTATTTATTTCAAAGGATATTCTCATTCTGAGATCTCGGAAGAGTTTGAAATACCCTTAGGAACAGTGAAGTCACGTATTCGAGCAGCTGTAAATGTGTTAAAAAAGAACTTAGAGAAAATTTAGTGGATATTAGAGCGTACATATCGTCAGGAAAACTCGAACTCTACCTTTTGGGAGAGTTGAGTGAGCGGGAGCAGGAAGAAGTGGTCAAGCTGGCAGCGACATACCCTGAAATCAAACAGGAACTGGAGCAGTTGGAAGATGCGCTTTTTGCCTTCGATAGCATTTCTGGTCCTGCCTTATCAGCAGGCATGAAAGATCGCGTCATGCAGTCTTGGGAAGAAGAAGTGAATTCTGATTCAATACTTCCGAAGTCATTAGTTTTAGAGCGAAAAGAAGAAATCACTGAGGCCAAATCAGTGAAAATAGCTCCTTGGAAAACTTACGCAGCGGCAGCGTCTATCGTAGCAGTAATGGCTAGTATTATAGCTATTTATTTTGCAAATAGGTATTTTGATACAGATCAGCGTCTTATGGCATTGGTAGAAGAAAGAGCAGTGCTAGCACAAGAACTGGATCAGTACAAAGTGAATTACGAACAAGTGGATGGGCAATTGGAAACTTTGTTAGCTGGAAACTTCCAGCGTGTGCCTATGAAAGGCGATGGGTTTGAGATGCAAAAGGACGCGCAGGTAGATGTATGGTGGGATCAAAATGCAGAAAGTGTTTTCATCTCTGTCAATACATTGAATGAAC
This sequence comes from Belliella kenyensis, assembly GCF_022549675.1. Lineage (GTDB taxonomy): Bacteria > Bacteroidota > Bacteroidia > Cytophagales > Cyclobacteriaceae > Belliella > Belliella kenyensis. The sequence goes on from NZ_JAKZGR010000009.1 coordinate 184,078, forward strand.
TGGATGAGAACTCAGACTATCAGCTGTGGGCGATCGGAGACGATGGGCCGGTAGGAATAGGTCTGGTGAATGCAGGACAGAAATTTAGCCTGCAACAGATGCAAGCCGTAGCAGCAGCAGGAGCCTTTGCTATCACTATAGAGCCTAAAGGAGGAAGCGAAAGCCCAACCTTGGAAAAGCTCGTAGTTTTAGGCCCAGTTGCTTAATTACTTATACTTATTCTAAAAAAAAACCTGACTGAAAAGTCAGGTTTTTTTATTGTTAAGAAATTGATTTTAAATAGGTTGAAATTAAACTAAGGAAAAGCTTGACAACTATTGTTTTTTTCTATAATTGTTCAGATCATTTTTACCGGTATTATTTTGATTGGGTTTCACGATCCTACCCGCGTTTTGCAATGGGTCTAAATTTATTTAATTATGAAAAATTTGTTTTATAGTCTTGGGTTAACCCTTTTTCTATTAGGTTTTTCCCTATTATCTCCAGTTCGGATTAATGCTCAAACCACAACTGATTGCCCCCTGGGTTGGAAACAGTCATGGTTGTGATGTTTATGATTGTGGGAATTGTATTATGTGGGGGTGCGGATCTAGCGGGGGGATGCAGATTTGTGATGTATAAGTAAAAAATAATTAAAAATGGTACAGCGCTGTATTTTCTATTTAGTTTTAACTTCTATACTTACTTGGGCTTGTAATCATGGTAACCAAGTTAATGTAGATTATTTAGATTTTAATTTAATTATTCAAAATTCTGCCGAATTGAAAGAAGAATTAGGCTTCTTTCAAAAGCCAGATAAAATCAGTCTAGTCTCTGATTCAGTAATTGTTGCGTATAGTGGGTTTTCCGGTTTATCTATATATAATATATTTACTGGACAACAGCTTGATTATCTTGATCCAAAAAGAAATCCAAAGAGATCTCTTTGGATTTCTTCAATTGATGCAGAGGATTTATCAAGTATCTACATGCTCGAGGCAAGGCAAAACAAAATTTATGTATATAACTATTTTGAAAAAAAGCTTGTAAAAGAAATACCTCTAAGTCTTGATTCAGAGACATCAATTCGTGTTTTAGGTGGGAAGTTTAAAGTGTACAAAGGTAAGTTTTACGTAGAACTTAGCCCTGCAGGCACTCCCATGTTAGATCCAAATTATTACAAGAATTCGGGGAAGTTTATTGGTGTGTTTGATTCTGCAGGTACTTTAGAGAAGAGGATAATAGATTATCCAAAGCAATTGACAAATCCCGAAGGGTATTTTGTCCCCGACAATTACTATTCATTCAATTTTTATGGTGATAAAATGTATATATGTTTTCCATTTGAAAAAATAGTTAGGGTTTATGATCTGGAATCAGATTGGAATAACTTTCAGTCTATTCCAATTCCAAGTCTTGATTATATGGAAATGGATTTGATCTATATACCAAATAAATTTTTACCAAATGAAATACCTGTGGAAGTCCGTCAAATATCAGCTAAGGTTAGTGAAATAGTTGTTGATGAAAGTTATTTATATTTAGCATTTGCAATAAACGATAATGAAAATAATGACCGTTTTAGAGAGTATTCAACAGTGTTTAAGTTTGATTTGAAAGAAATGAAATGGTATGCACAAAATGAACCAATAGATTATTACGAGATAGGTTCATTTGCAGGTGTCTCAGGCGAAAAATTAGTGTTTTTAGATGCTGCTGTAGTGATCAAAGATGAAAAATTCATCAACTTGGCAACAATTGAGTAAAAAAATACAATCTCATTTGAAAAGTAAAACCGAAGGCCTCCCCTTCGGTTTTCTTTTTTACTTCAAATTCCCCAACTTGTACATTCAAATATCTAATCCAGATGGAACTTCAACTTTCTACACCTGCTCTATTGTTTTCAGCCATTACGTTGATGATGTTGGCATTTACAAATCGATTTTTGGCCGTTGCTAGTCTGATTCGGGGGCTTCACAAAAAATACCTCGAAAACCCTGATGAAAAGATCATCATTGAGCAAATTCACAACCTCAAAAGGCGCTTGAGTATGATCAAGTACATGCAGCTTTGTGGGGTGTTGAGTTTTTTGCTATGTGTGATATGTATGTACCTGATCTTTATAGCAGCTCAACCCGCAGCCAATTATGTGTTTATTGGTAGCATGTTAGCACTTTTGATTTCCTTAGGGATTTCTTTGGTGGAAATCCTTATATCTACCCAAGCATTGAATCTTGAGTTGAAGGATATGGAAGCGTTATTTCAAGCAAGAGCCAGTAGTTTTTGGTTCAAGAAAGATAAAAATGAAGAATAGGTTTAGAATGAATCTGATAAAGGCGGCTGTAATAGGCTTTTTACTAAGTGCTTGTACAGGACAATCTGGTACAAGTGAAAATCATGCAGAAACGCAGAGTAGGTTTTATATTGAGCTCGGAAATTTTGAGGAAGCGAAGCTCTTTTACTCCTGGACAGCAGATAGGATTCCTATGGTATCTGCTCACAGGGGAGGTCCTTATCCAGGTTTTCCAGAGAATGCCATCGAGACTTTTGAAAATGTAATCAGTCACACCCCTGCTATCATTGAGTTTGATGTTGCATTAACCAAAGACTCTGTGATGGTCTTGATGCATGACAATACCGTGGACAGGACGACAAATGGATCAGGAAAGGTGATTGATATGACTTTTGAAGAAATCAGAAATCTTAGGCTGAAGGACAATGATGGTAATCTTACTGATTTCATTATTCCAACACTTGATGAAGTTTTGGCTTGGGGAAAAGGGAAGGTGCTTTTCACTGTTGATATCAAGCGTGAGGTCCCTTTTGAATTTGTTGTGAATGCCATAAAGAGCCACCAAGCTGAGCCATATGCTGCGGTGATTACTTACAGCGTGGAGGCAGCCAAAAAGGTTCATGCACTTCATGCAGACTTGATGCTTTCGGTCACGATCCGAAACAAGGAAGAGTTAGAACGATTTGAGAATTCAGGGATTCCTGTAGACCGTTGGATTGCCTTTACGGGTACATCAGAAAGGCCAAAAGCATTTAACGAGACTTTGCATGAGCGAGGTGTTTTTACCATTCTTGGGGTTTTGGGTAATTTGGATCGAAGTGCTATCTCAAGAGGAGATCATATCTACGCAGAATTTGTGAAAAATGGAGTTGATATCTTAGCCACTGATAGACCAATCGAAGCTTCGGAAGCGATTAAGGGGCTGATTCCGGAGGAGAGTACAAAATTCAAGTATTTTGATGTGAGATAAAATATAATTGAAATACGATGGAAATATGGCAGAGATATGGTAGAAATACAATTGAAATAAAGCAAAGGACTTTCATGATGTGAGAATGAAAATATGTGGTCTTTTATATTTCGCCGAACCTGCTTGCTACAGGCAAGGGCATATTTCACAAAGTGTATTTCTACTATATTTCCCGCAGTATATTTCAGTTTTTCCCATATTTCTACTGCATATCCTTTAAATAGAACAAATGATAATAGACCTTAGAAGTGACACATTGACCAAACCCACTTCAGGCATGCTTGAGGCGATGTGGTCAGCTCGGGTGGGGGATGATGTTTTTGGGGAAGACCCTACTGTCAACGCGCTAGAAGAAAAACTAGCGGCTATGTTTGGTATGGAGGCGGGTTTGTTTTGCCCGTCAGGCACCATGACCAATCAGATAGCGATCAGGTTGCATACGGGTTTGCAGACAGAAGTAATCTGCCATGAGCATTCTCATATTTATCTCTATGAAGGCGGCGGGATTATGTCCAATTCCAATGCATCTGTCAAGTTGCTAGGAGGGGAATTTGGGAAGTTAAGGCCTGAAGATGTTTTAGATGCTATCAATCCTGATGATGTTCATGCTCCTGAGACTACACTGGTTTCCTTAGAAAATACCATGAATAAGGGCGGTGGGAGTATTTACACCTTAAGTGAGATTGAGCCAGTTTACAATTTGTGTAAGCAACACGGGCTCAAGCTCCACCTAGATGGAGCGAGACTTTTCAATGCCTTGGTCGAAACGGGAGAAGATCCAAAAGACTGGGGTCGGATGTTTGATACCATATCGATTTGCTTGAGTAAGGGATTGGGCTGTCCTGTGGGTTCAGTACTGATCGGTTCACAACGGGATATCAAAAAGGCAAGAAAAGTAAGGAAGGCATTTGGTGGAGGTATGAGGCAAGCGGGTTTCTTGGCCTCTGCAGGGATATATGCTTTGGATCATCACATAGATCGCCTCAAAGAAGATCATCGAAGAGCAAAGCAGCTAGGGAAAATGCTAGAACGACATGAAATGATCAGGGAAGTATTCCCAGTAGTTACCAATATCGTAATTGTGAAGTTAAAAGATATAGCTCCCGCTCTTATGCTAGAGAAATTGTCAAATGTTGGAATCAAAGCAGTAAGATTTGGAAAAGATCAGGTCAGGTTTGTAACACATTTAGATTTTGATGAGGAGCAGCTTGAGCAGTTTGGAAGGAGACTGAATGAAATTAAATATTAAAATGGTTCTTGTATAGGAGTTGATATGAGGTGCTTTAAATGTGTATTCAGAGAATGTGCTGTATAAGTATACGCAGCATTATCGTTAGATAGAAAAATATCGATAAAACAAATTTAAGAGTTGTCTTTTTAATCAGGCGAGAACGTATTGTTAAACTTCTTTGGAAAAAATAAGAATGAAGAGTTTTGGTTTGTTAGGAGTTAGTTGGTTTTTAGTTGTGGCTTTTTTAGCCACAAATACAAATGAGTGCTGTGCACAAAAAAGAGATTTGAGGTATCAAGGTCCAGAAGTTGGAGAGAAGTTTCCTGATTTTAACTTTGTGACGATAGATGGTGATGAAATATCTTTAGCTCAAATGAAAGAAAAGGTAGTTGTTTTGAATGGTTGGTTCGTTGGGTGTACTGGATGCAAGGAGGAAGAGCCATATCTCAAGGAAATTACAAAGCAGTTTATGGACTCAAATCAAGTGGTATTTGTTGGTTTAGCTATGAGCAGTCCTAATAGGATAAGAAATTATCTAAGTAAAAGAGGCGATTATGGCTATTTGCAAGTAAGTGTTTCTCGTAAAGAGATGGAAGAGAATTTTGATATCATTTTATCCCCGAGCCACTTCATTATCAAGAATGGAGTTTTGATTGCAAAACATACAGGATCTTTAGTTTCTATTGTTCCCGAGTACGAATGGTTTAAGGAAGAGATAGCAAAAGCGATTGACTTAAAATAAAAAATAGCCCTAAACAAGAGATGCTGATCAAGTGTTTTTATGCTTAAGATGATCATTCTAGGGCTTACTCGCTATAGTTGCAGCATAAATTTTCGACTGGTCAAAAATTGATGAACGCTCACCGATTTTCTCTATATTGAATTGGCTTGGGTCAAAGTACATGGGTAATTCATCGAAAGGTAAGGGAAAAGGCACCCACTGATTAGCATCCCTTGTGTCATATTCGACGATAATGAACCTAGCACCTTCTCTAAACCAATCAAGACTATTTGCAATAAATTGCCTTTTATCTCTTACATAGTGAAGGGCATTGGCTATAAGAATACCATCTAGAATTTCTAGTTCAAAACCATCTTGGGTAAAGTCCGCTTGTCGGAATGAAAAATCAATGCTTCTTTCAGTTAGAATTTGGAAGGTTTGATAAGAAGTGTCAACACCTGTAATAGAACTTTCTGATGGTAATAATTGAGCTAAGACATTAGAGAAAAAACCTGATCCGCAGCCTAGGTCAGCCCATTTTTGAGGGTTGGCGTTTTTAGTTACCCCAGCAGCGATTAAATTTACGCCATCTTTTAGCTTCATACAGGAATTCACAGTTCGACATAAAAGTATCAATTTATTTTCACGAAATCAGGAGTAGAACTTTATTTGCACTATATTTGTCATCCTTTTGGAAACAATGGGGCTGACCGGTTTTGACAGGAGGTGTAAGGATCGGGCTCGCATGTCAGGTGGAGTATGTACGCCTGTGAATAATTCATACGAACTATATTTGGCGAATCTAATTACGCCATGGCTGCCTAATCTATCCCTTAGGGGACTTAGATAATGCTTAAAGGGTTGAGTTTCGATAGATACTCCCCGGCCACATCTCACTGACCGTTGCACTGTCCGGTTAGATTTGAGGTGTCGACTTGACAGCGCTGCGCCTTGTGATGCTACTAAGCAAGGCTAAGATCAGTAGATAAGCTGCTCTCAGGTGTGTCACCCAGCAAAAAGCGGTCGAAAACCTAACAGGTGACTAAACATGTAGACGGTACGGTGTTTCCCTATCTGGACGCGAGTTCGAATCTCGCCAGCTCCACTTAAAAATCTCCGTCTCTCCCAGTTCTCATTGAGAACTGGGAGAGACGGAGATTTTTGTTAATGAGGTGGTTAACTTTTGATACTTAGGGCTTCTTGCTTAATTATTAACTAACTGATAATCAGTAAAATAATTAACAAAAACATAACACAAAAACCCCGAATTTGGCTGTTCCCAGCTTTTTTCGGGGTTTTCTTTTTTGTATTTTAA